>NZ_JAYXHS010000003.1:385829-727852 GCF_036017035.1 Uliginosibacterium silvisoli
GCCAACGGCAACAGCTACGCCAGCTTCACCTTCAGCGTACGTGACCAGAGCAGCGTCTATGACGCCTCGCCCAACACCATCACTTTCAACGTCACGCCGGTGAACGATGCGCCGACCGGCACCAACAAGACGATCACCACGAACGAGGATACGGCCTACACGTTCACGACCTCCGACTTCGGTTTCTCCGATGTCGATAGCGGCGACTCGATCAATGGCGTGCGCATCGACTCCGTGCCTGGGGCCGGCACGCTGACGCACTCGGGTGGTACGACCGTCACCGCCGGCATGATTCTCAGCAATGCACAGATCGCCACGCTGACCTTCACGCCGGCCGCCAACGCCAATGGCAGCAACTACGCAAACTTCACGTTCAGCGTGCGCGACCAGAGCGGCGCTTTCGATGCTTCGCCGAACACGATCACGGTCAATGTCACAGCGGTGAACGATGCACCGACCGGCGCCGACAAGACGATCACGACGAACGAGGACACGGCCTATACCTTCGCCGCTTCCGACTTCGGTTTCTCCGACGTCGATAGCGGTGATTCGCTCAGCGCCGTGCGCTTCGATACGGTCCCGGCCGTGGGCACCTTCACCTACTCCGGCGGCACCGTCACGGCAGGTACGATCCTCACGACTGCGCAGCTCTCCACGCTGGTCTTCACGCCTGCAGCGAATGCCAATGGCAACAGCTACGCCAGCTTCACCTTCAGCGTGCGTGACCAGAGCAGCGTCTATGACGCTTCGCCGAACACGATTACTTTCAACGTCACGCCGGTGAACGACGCACCGACCGGCGCTGACAAGACGATCACGACGAACGAGGACACGGCCTACACTTTTTCCGCCTCTGACTTCGGCTTCTCCGACGTCGATAGCGGTGACTCGCTCAGCGCCGTGCGCTTCGATACGGTCCCGGCCGTGGGCACCTTCACCTACTCCGGCGGCACCGTCACGGCGGGCACGATCCTCACGACTGCGCAGCTCTCCACGCTGGTGTTCACACCTGCGGCCAACGCCAACGGAAATTCGTACGCCAGCTTCACCTTCAGCGTGCGTGACCAGAGCAGCGTCTATGACGCCTCGCCCAATACGATCACTTTCAACGTCACGCCGGTGAACGATGCGCCGGTCAATGGCGTACCGGGCGCGCAAAGCACGAACGAAGACACCGCCCTCGTCTTCTCGTCAGGCAACGGCAACCTGATTTCAATCAGTGACGTGGATGCCGCCAGCGGCAGCATGCAGGTCACGCTCTCCGTCAGCAACGGCACGCTGACACTTTCCGGCACCAGTGGCCTGAGTTTCTCCTCGGGCGACGGCGTGTCTGATGCCTCCATGGTGTTCACCGGCACGATCGCCAACATCAATGCGGCGCTGGCCGGCATGAGCTACCTGCCTACCGCCAACTACAACGGCAGCGACACGCTATCCATCGTCACCTCCGACCAGGGCAATACCGGCTCGGGTGGCGCAAAGACCGATACTGACAATGTCGCCATCACCGTCAATCCGGTGAACGACTCGCCCGTCAACTCGGTGCCCGGTGCGCAGTCCGTCAATGAAGACACGCCGCTGGCGATTTCGACGATCTCGGTCAACGACATCGACAACAACCTCGTCAGCGTCGCGCTCGACGTGCTGCACGGCACGCTCAACGTCAGCCTCTCGGGCGCGGCCAGTATCTCGGCAGGCGCCAACGGCACTGCGAGCTTCACCATCACCGGCACGCAGACCGACATCAATGCCACCCTGAGCAGCCTCGTCTACCAGGGCCTGCTCAACTACAACGGCAGCGATACGCTGACCGTGCTGTCGACCGACAGCAACGGTGCCACCGATAGCGACACCATCGGCATCACGGTGTCTGCGGTGAACGATGCGCCAGTCAACAGCGTGCCGGGCGCGCAGAGCACCAACGAGGACACAGCGCTCGTTTTCAGCTCGGGCAATGGCAACCAGATACAGATTGCCGACGTCGATGCCGCCAGTGGCAGCATGCAGGTCACGCTCTCCGTCACCAACGGCACGCTAACCCTCGGCGGCGTCAGCGGGCTCTCCTTCAGCTCCGGCGACGGCACGACAGATGCCAGCATGGTGTTCACCGGCACCATCGCCAACATCAATGCGGCGCTGGCCACCATCACCTACAACCCGACGGCCAACTACAACGGCTCGGCCACCCTGACCCTCGTCACCAGCGACCAGGGCAACACGGGCTCGGGCGGCACCAAGACCGATACGGACACGGTCACCATCACGGTCAACGCGGTGAATGACGCACCCGTGCTGGCAACCACGGGAACGACGCTGTCATACACGGAGAATGCGGCTGCCACGGCAATCGACACCGGCCTGACGGTCAGCGACATCGACAGCACCAATCTGTCCAGCGCGACGGTGCAGATCACCGGCAATTACCAGAATGGTCAGGACATCCTGGCCTTCACCAACCAGCTCGGCATCACCGGCAGCTGGAATGCCGCGACCGGCACGCTGACCCTCAGCGGCTCCTCCAGCGTCGCCAACTACCAGACTGCGCTGCGCGCAGTGACGTACCGCAACAGCAGCGACAACCCGGTTACGACGACGCGCACGGTTTCCTTCGTGGCGAACGATGGAGCGCTCAACAGCAATACCGCCACGCGCAATATCAGCCTGTCGGCCGTCAATGACGCGCCGGTCAACAGCGTGCCGGGCGCGCAGGCTACCGATGAAGACACGGCGCTGGTGTTCAGCGCAGGCAACGGCAACCAGATCCAGATCAGCGACGCCGATGCTGCCAGCGGCAGCATGCAGGTCACGCTGTCCGTCACGCACGGCACCCTCACGCTGGGCGGCACTAGCGGCCTGAGCTTCACGACGGGTGACGGCACGACGGACGCCAGCATGGTGTTCACCGGCACCCTCGCCGACATCAATACCGCGCTCGCCACCCTCACCTACAATCCGACCGCCAACTACAACGGCTCGGCCACCCTGAGCATCACCACCAACGACCAGGGCAACACGGGCAGCGGTGGCGCGAAGAGCGATACGGACAACATCAGCATCACGGTCAATCCGGTGAATGACGCACCGGTGGCGAACAATGACAGCGCTTCGACAGCACCGGGCACGCCTATCGACGTGAACGTCAAAGCCAACGACAGCGATCTGGACAATGTGGCGGGCGACCTGACCGTCACCATCATCAGCAACAGCCCGGGCACTTCGGCCACCGTCAATCCGGACGGCTCGATCAACTTCGATCCGGGTGCGACCAGTGGCAGCCAGACCGTCACCTATCAGCTCACCGATCCTGACGGCCTCACCAGCAATATCGCAACGCTGACAATCAATGTTGCCGCCAATAATCTGCCGACCAGCAGCGACGCTTCAGCAACGTTCAATGAGGATGCCAGCTACACCTTCCAGGTCAGCGACTTCGCCTTCAACGATGCGGACGGCGGCCAAACGCTTGCAGGCGTGCGCATTGACACGCTGCCTGCGAGCGGCTCACTGACGCTTTCAGGCATCGCCGTCGCTGCCGGGCAGACCATCCTGACGGCCGACATCACCAACCTAGTATTCACGCCGGTGGCCAATGCCAACGGCACGCCATACGCTTCCTTCACGTTCAGCGTGCAGGACAGCTTTGGCGGGTACGACGCCACGCCGAACACCTTCACGCTGAACGTCGACGCCGTCAATGACGCGCCGATCAACAATATGCCCTCGGCGCAGAACACTACCGAGGACACTTCGCTGACGCTGTCCTCCGGCAACGGCAATCTCATCAGCATCACCAACGTCGATGCGGGCAATGCGGCGGTGGAGGTCACTCTTTCCGTCACCAACGGCACCCTGACCTTGTCCGGCATCAGCGGCCTGTCGTTCTCGACGGGTGACGGCAGCGCCGATGCAACGATGGTGTTCACCGGCACCTTCGCCGCCATCAATGCAGCCCTCGACGGCCTGATCTTCGCGCCGACTTCCAACTTCAATGGCACGGCCACGCTGACACTGAGCACCAACGATCTGGGCAATACCGGCTCCGGCGGCGCCAAGACGGATACCGACAACCTCACGATCACGGTCGACGCCGTCAATGATGCGCCGGTGCTGAGCACCACCGGCAGCACGCTGGCCTACACCGAAAACGGTGGCGCGGCGGCCATCGACAACGGGCTCAGCGTGAGCGACGTCGACAGCGCCAGCCTCGAGGGCGCGACCGTGCAGATCAGCGGCAACTACCAGAATGGCCAGGACGTCCTCGCTTTCAGCAACCAGAACGGCATCACGGGCAGCTGGAACGCGAGTACCGGCACCCTGACACTGAGCGGCTCGGCGAGCGTCGCCGATTACCAGACCGCCCTGCGCTCGGTTACTTACCAGAACAGCAGTGACAACCCCTCCACCGCCACGCGCACCGTGTCCTTCACGGTCAGTGATGGCAGTCTCGACAGCAATGTCGCCACGCGCGACATCAGCGTCGCCAGCGTCAACGACGCGCCGGTCGCGACGATTGCCCAGCCGTCCTACTCGGCCACCGAGCAGGTGGTGCTGCGCCTCGATGGTACGGGCCTGTCGATCTCCGACGTGGATGCAGGCACGGGCTCCATGACCGTGACCCTGTCCGTCGTCAGCGGCTCCCTGAACGTGTCTGGCGCCACCTCTGGTGTGACCGTGTCACACCTGACGCCGACGACCGTGCAACTGACCGGCACGCTGGCCCAGATCAACCAGACGCTGTCCGGTTCGGACGGTGCGGCAATCCGCTACACGATCAACAGCAACACCCCGCCGGCCACCGACACCCTGACGCTTGCCGTCAATGACAACGGCAACACCGGCAGTGGTGGTTCGCTCACTGACTCGAAGAACGTCACCATCAATATCGCGGCCGTCAATGACGCACCGGTCAACACCGTGCCCGCTGCGCAAAGCGTGGCGGAAGAAGCAACCCTGGTGTTCTCCTCCGGCAATGGCAACCTGATCTCGATCGCCGACGTCGATGCGGCGGGCAGCAGCGTGCAGGTGACCTTGTCGGTTGCACACGGCACGCTGAGCCTCTCCGGCACCACAGGCCTGAGCTTTACCACCGGTGACGGCACGGGCGATGCGACGCTGGTCTTTACCGGCACTCTTGCCAACATCAACGCCGCCCTCGCCGGTATGAGCTACACCGGCAACCTGAATTTCAATGGCGCCGACACCCTCACACTGACCACCTCCGACCAGGGCAATACCGGGTCAGGCGGCACGCTCACCGACACCGACACGGTGGCCATCACCGTCACCGCCGTGAATGACGCGCCGGTCGTGACCATCACGGCGCCCTCCTATTCCGCCAGCGAGCAGACCGACCTGTCCCTCGAAGGCACAGGCCTGTCGATTGCCGACATTGATGCGGCCTCCGGCAGCATGACGGCCACGCTGTCGGTGGCCAGCGGGACGCTCACCATTGCCGCGGGCAGCACCGGCGTGGTCGTTGGCGGTTCCGGCTCGGCCAGCGTGACCCTCACCGGCACGCTCAGCCAGATCAACAACCTGCTTGCGGGCTCGGGCGGCGCGACGGTGAGCTATCGCATCAACAGCAACACCCCGCCGGCCACTGACACCCTGACGCTTGCCGTCAATGACAACGGCAACACCGGCAGTGGTGGTTCGCTCACCGACTCGAAGAACGTCACCATCAATATCGCGGCCGTCAATGACGCACCGGTCAACACCGTGCCCGCTGCGCAAAGCGTGGCGGAAGAAGCAACCCTGGTGTTCTCCTCCGGCAATGGCAACCTGATCTCGATCGCTGACGTCGATGCGGCGGGCAGCAGCGTGCAGGTGACCTTGTCGGTTGCGCACGGCACGCTGACCCTCTCCGGCACCACGGGCCTGAGCTTTACCACCGGTGACGGCACGAGCGATGCGACGCTGGTCTTTACCGGCACTCTTGCCAACATCAACGCCGCCCTCGCCGGCATGAGCTACACCGGCAACCTGAATTTCAATGGCGCCGACACCCTCACGCTGACCACCTCCGACCAGGGTAATACCGGGTCGGGCGGCACGCTCACCGACACCAACACGGTGGCCATCACCGTCACCGCCGTGAATGACGCGCCGGTCGTGACCATCACGGCGCCTTCGTACGCGGCGACCGAGAAAGTGGACATGGCGCTGGAAGGCACGGGCCTGTCGATTGCAGATGTCGATGCAGCCTCCGGCACAATCACCGCGACACTATCGGTGGCCAGCGGTGTATTGAATGTCGCAGCGGGCAGTACCGGGGTCGCCGTCGCCGGCTCGGGCACTACCAGCGTGACCCTCACGGGCACGCTCAGCCAGATCAACAACCTGCTCGCCGGCGCGGGCAGCGCCACGCTCACCTATCGCATCGACAGCAATACACCACCGCCCACCGACACGCTGACCATTTCAGTGGATGACAATGGCAACACGGGCACAGGCGGCTCGCTGACCGACTCGAAGAACGTGACGATCAACATCACCTCGGTCAATACCGCGCCGACCATCACCAGCAATGGCGGTGGCGCGCTCGCCGCCGTCTCCGTCGCCGAAAACACGACAGCAGTCACCACGGTCACGGCCTCCGATATCGAAGGCGACACCCTGACCTACTCGATCAGTGGTGGAGCAGATGCCGCGAAGTTCACCATCGACCCCGTCACCGGCGTGCTGAGCTTCGTCTCCGCACCGGACTTCGAGTCGCCCACCGATGCGGGCGGCAACAATGTGTACAACGTGATCGTCAGCGTCAGCGATGGCGCACTCAGCGACAGCCAGGCCATCGCCGTGACAGTCACCGATGCCAACGAATTCAGCATCAGTGCCATCACCGACACCGATGCCAGCGCCAATACCGTTGCCGAGAACTCGGCCAACGGCACTGTCGTGGGCATTACAGCCCATGCATCCGATGCAGACGGCAGCAATAGCAGCATCAGCTACGCACTCTCCAACGATGCCGGCGGCCGCTTCACCATCGACAGCGCGGGCGTCGTCACCGTGGCTGATGGCTCGCTGCTCGACTACGAGAGCGCGACGGCTCACCTCATCACCGTCGTAGCCACCAGCGCCGATGGCTCCAGCAGTTCGCAGAGCTTCCTGATCAGCGTCAGCAACGTCAATGACAATCCACCTGTCATCACCAGCAACGGCGGCGGCAGCGCGGCACTGGTGAGCATCGCCGAGAACACGACGGCCGTCACGACCGTCACATCGACTGATGCCGATGCCGGCGCAACCGCCACTTACTCCATCATCGGCGGCGCCGACGCCGCGCTGTTCACCATCGACAGCAGCACCGGCGCGTTGAGCTTCCTCGCGGCACCGGATCGCGAGAACCCGACGGATGCCGACGCGAACAACATCTACAGCGTGATCGTGCAGGTCTCCGACGGCAGCAATACCGACAGCCAGACCCTCGCCATCACGGTGACCGACGTCAACGAATTCGCTGTCAGCTCGATCACCGACAGCAACGCCGCGGCCAACACGGTCGCCGAGAATGCCGCCAATGGCACTGTCGTCGGTCTGACCGCCAGCGCCACAGACGCCGACGCCACCAACAGCAGCGTCACCTATGCGCTCAGTAACGACGCAGGTGGCCGCTTCGCCATCAATGCCGGCAGCGGCGTGGTCACCGTCGCCGATGGCAGCTTGCTCGACTACGAAAGCGCGACCAGCCATGTGATCACGGTGGTGGCAACCAGTGCCGACGGCTCGACCAGCACGCAGAACTTCACGATCAATATCAGCAACGTGAATGACAACGCACCCGCCATCACCAGTGACGGTGGCGGTGCCAGCGCTGCACTCTCCATTGCCGAGAACACCACGGCCGTTACCACGGTCACCTCGAGCGACGTTGATGCGGGCGCCACGGCAAGCTACAGCATCGTCGGCGGGGCCGACTCGGCGCTATTCACCATCAATAGCAGCACTGGTGCACTGAGCTTCGTCTCGGGGCGCGACTACGAGTCGCCAAGCGACGCCGACAGCGACAACGTCTACCACGTCATCGTGCAGGTCTCGGACGGCAGCTTCACGGATTCACAGGCCATTGCCGTCACGATCACGCCAGTCAACGACAGCGCCCCCACCATCACCAGCAACGGCGGCGGTGCCAGCGCATCGGTTTCGGTGGCCGAGAACACAACGACCGTCACCACCGTCACGGCCAGCGATGCCGACTTGCCGGCCCAGACGCTGGTCTATTCGATCAGTGGCGGTGCCGACGCATCGAAGTTCACGATCAACAGCAGCACCGGCGCGCTCAGCTTCATCACAGCGCCCGACTACGATGCCCCGGGCGACGTCGGCGGCGACAATATCTACGACGTGATCGTGCAGGTTTCGGACGGTTCGCTGACGGACACCCAGGCCATTGCAGTCACGGTCACCAACGTCAATGAGGCCCCTGTCATCACCAGCAATGGTGGCGGCGCCAACGCCTCCGTCTCGGTGGCCGAAAACACGACGGCAGTCACCACGGTCGTTGCCAGCGACGTCGACGCCGGCAGCACGCTGAGCTATTCGATTGCCGGTGGTGCCGATGCGGCGCTGTTCAGCATCGACAGCAGCACGGGCGTGCTGACCTTCATCGCACCGCCCGACTACGAATCGCCGGGCGACGCGAACAGCGACAATATCTACAACGTGACGGTAGTCGTCTCCGACGGCGCGCTCAGCGACAGCCAGAACATCGCGGTCACCGTCACCAATACCGCCGAGGCTCCGGTCATCACCAGCAACGGTGGCGGTGCGACTGCCTCCGTCTCCGTCGCCGAGAACACCACCGCAGTAACCACCGTGACGGCGACCGACGTCGACTCCGGCACGCTGACCTACTCGATCTCCGGCGCGGACGCAGCGAAGTTCACGATCAACAGCAGCACCGGCGTACTGAGCTTCATCACCGCGCCGGATCGCGAAACGCCTACCGATGCGGACGGCGACAATGTCTACGAAGTGACCGTACAGGTTTCGGATGGCGCACTGACCGACAGCCAGGCCATCTCGGTGACGGTGACCAACGTCAACGAGGCCCCGGTCATCACCAGCGATGGCGGCGGAATACTCGCCAGCGTGTCGGTACCCGAGAACTCCACGGCAGTCACCACCGTCGTCGCCAGCGATGTCGATGCCGGCACGACCCTGACGTATTCCATCATCGGCGGCGCTGACGCGTCGAAATTCACCATAGACAGCAACACCGGTGTGCTGAGCTTCATCACGGCGCCTGACTACGACTCGCCGACGGATGCAGGTGGCGACAACATCTACAACGTCATCGTGCACGTATCCGATGGCGCGTTGACCGACTCGCAAGCCATTGCGGTGACGGTCACCAATCTCAACGAGGCCCCCGTCATCACCAGCAATGGCGGCGGTGCCAGCGCCTCGCTGTCGATCCCCGAGCACTCCACGGCGGTCACTACGGTCGTGGCCAGCGACGTCGACGCCGGCACGACGCTCACCTACTCCATCACCGGCGGTGCGGATGCCGGCAAGTTCGTGATCAACAGCAGCACGGGCGTACTAAGCTTCATCACGGCACCCGACTATGAAACTGCTGGCGACGCTGACGGCGACAACGTCTATGACGTGACGGTGCAAGTCTCGGATGGATCGCTGACTGACAGCCAGGCGCTCTCGGTCACGGTCACCAATGTCAACGAAGCACCGGACGGTACGAACAATACCGTCACGACCAACGAAGATACGGCCTACGTCTTCGGCGCTGCCGATTTCGGCTTCACCGATGGCGACCCGGGCGACACCCTCAGCGCCGTGCGCATCGACAGCGTGCCCGCCGCCGGCAGCCTGACACTGTCGGGGGTGGCCGTCAGCGCGGGCGACGTCATTGCGGCAGGCAATCTCGGCAACCTCGTCTTCACGCCGGCCAGCAACGCCAGCGGCACCGGCTACGCGAGCTTCACCTTCAGCGTGCGCGATGCCGGTGGCCTCTACGACCTCTCGCCGAATACGCTCAGCATCAATGTCACGGCGGTCAACGATGCGCCGACGGGAACCGACAAGACCGTCACCATCAACGAAGACACGGCCTACACGTTCTCGATTGCCGATTTCGGATTCTCCGACATAGACGCAGGCGACTCGCTCGGCTCCGTGCGTATCGACACGCCACCCGGCGCCGGCACGCTGACCCTGTCGGGCGTGGCAGTCATGGCCGGCGACGTCATCGCCGCGGCCAACATCGGCAACCTGGTCTTCACGCCTGCGGCCAATGCCAATGGCACCGGCTATGCGAGCTTCACCTTCAGCGTCGGCGATCAGGGAGGTGCTTTCGATGCCGCGCCCAACACCCTGACCATCAATGTCACCGCGGTGAACGACGCCCCGAGCGGCACGAACAAGACCATCTCACTCGCCGAAGATGCGCCCTACACCTTTACCGTCGCCGACGTAGGCTTCACCGACGTTGACGCCGGCGACTCACTCAGCGCGGTGCGTATCGACACGGTGCCTGCGAACGGCACCCTGACACTGGGCGGCGTGCCGGTGACGGCAGGCCAGATCATCACGACGGCAGGCTCGCTGGTCTTCACGCCTGCGGCGAACGCCAACGGCACCGGCTACGCGAGCTTCACCTTCAGCGTGCGCGATTCGAACGGGGCTTTCGACCCTTCACCCAAGACCATCATCTTCGATGTCACGCCTCAGCCTGACGCACCTGTCATCACCAGTGCAGGCGGCGCCGCCAATGCCAGCATTTCGGTCACAGAGAACACCACGGCGGTAACGACCGTCACGGCGACCGACGCAGATGGCGACACGCTGACCTATTCGATAGCGGGAGGTGCCGACGCCGCGCTTTTCACCATCAACAGTGCGACCGGCGCCTTGAGCTTCATCTCGCCACGCGACTACGAATCGCCCACCGATGCCGGCGGCAACAACATCTACGACGTCATCGTCCAGGTGTCGGATGGCAGTGCGACGGCCACACAGGCCTGGGCCGTCACCATCACCGACGCCAACGAATCGAACGTGGGGCCGGTCAGCGACAACGATGGCAGCGGCAACAGCGTCGCCGAGAATTCCGCCACAGGCAGCCTGGCAGGCATCACGGCCAGCGCCACGGACGCCGATGCGACGAACAACACCGTCAGCTACGCCCTCAGCGACGACGCTGGCGGCCGCTTCACGATCAACGCCAGCACAGGTGTGGTGAGCGTGGCCAATGGCGCCCTGCTCGACTATGAAGCCGCGCAGAGCCATACGATTACCGTCGTGGCGACCAGCGCCGACGGTTCGACCAGCAGCGCCAACTTCACTATCGCCGTCAGCAACGTCAACGAGACACCGGCACTCACGACGCCGGGCGATACGAGCGGCAGGACGGGCACCGCGCTGGACCTCTCGGGCATCCATGTGTCCGATCCGGAGAACGACGCGCAGACCCTGAGCCTGTCCGTCAGCAACGGCACGCTCAACGTGGCGGGTGTAGGCGCAGTCAGCATCACCGGCAACGGCACAAGTAGCCTGACCCTGCACGGCAGCGTCGCCGACATCAATGCCACCGTGAGCAGCCTGAGTTACCAGAGCAATGCGAGCTTCATCGGCGACGACACGCTGGCCATCAGCACGACAGATGGCAGCTTCACCGTCACCGGCTCGACCACCCTGGCAATCCGCAGCATCCCGATCATCATTCCGCTGCCGGATCCAGATCCGATTGACCCACCGATTGATCCAGTCAAGCCGCCCGATCCAGTCAAGCCGCCCGATCCACCAAAACCGATCGATCCGGAAGAGCCGCTGCCGGACCCCGTACCGCGCGATCCGGACGCGGTATTGCCCGACTGGGAGCCGACCGAAGTCACGCCCACGCCGGCGCCTGCTCCCCAACGCCATTCGAACGGCGACGGCACAGGCACGGCCGTGCGTACCGACCTGCTGGACTTCAACGCCGAGGGAATCGAACTGCACACCACCAATGCCACCGGCATGAACAGTTACGGTTGGCAATACAGCCGTGGCGCGCAGGCAGATAGCGCACAGGAAGACATGCGCATCGAAGTCATTCCAACCACGCCTGAGGCCGAGCAAGACGGCCTGTTCGACGTGTCGCCCAGCCAGGCCGGCAAGCTGGCCGCCACGGCAATCAGCGCCGGTATCGTCTTCTGGGCAAGCCGTTCGGTTGGCTTGCTGGCTGCGCTGATGGCCTCCGTCCCCGCCTGGCGTACGGTGGACCCCCTGCCGATCCTGGCCCGCGACCGGCGTCGCAGCGGCCGGGTCGACGATCTCATACCGGATGAATCAGACCCCGCAGCGAGCCCTGACGCCAACAAGGAGCTCCCATCCAGGCCGAACTTCGGCAAATCCACCTTGTTGACGGAAGTCGAGTCCTGACCATAGCCATGCCCCTTCGTTTCAGCCCCTCCGTTCGCGTCACGATTGGCCTGATGTCACTGGCCATGACCTTGCTGTTGTTCATGGATCTGGTGCTCGGCGTGTTCCCGAGCCAGGAGAAGATGCAACTACAGGCCCGCCAACACCTTGCCGAATCCATGTCCGTGCAGCTGGCCACCATGTTGTCGCAGGATGATCAGCGCAATATCCCGGCGGTCGTCAATGAGCTTGTCAAACGCAACCCGGACTTGCGCTCGATCGGCGTGCGCATGTCATCGGGTGAGTTGATTGCCAGCTCGGCCAATCACCTGAGCAGCTGGACCACCCACGACAGCACGGAAGTGGGCCGCTCACGTTTCATCGTGCCCATGGCCCCCGCCGCCAGGATTGGCTCACCGAAGGACAGCCGCTGGGGGCAGATCGAGTTCGCCTTCAAACCGCTCGACGACTCGACGCTGGGCAGCATATTCAATACGCCCTCGTTCAAGCTCATCGGCTTGTTCGGTATCAGTGCAGGCGTCATGTACTACATCTACCTGCGCCGCACCTTCCAGCATCTGGACCCCTCCTCGGCAGTGCCGGAGCGCGTGCAGATGGCCTTCGACGCGCTCTCCGAGGCCGTGCTGGTCGTCGACAACCAGAGCCGCATCGTGATGGCCAATGACACCTTCGTCAGGCTGTCACGCGAACACCGCGAAGTACTGATCGGCAAAGACCCGTCCTCCTTCCGCTGGCTGACCCAGTCACAGAGCGACGAGCATGACACTCCCCCCTGGCAGGAGTGCATGAATGGCAAGTCAGCAGTGCACGGCAATGCCTACGAAGCGCTGCACGACGAAGACCTGCGCCGCCTGATCGTCAACTGCTCACCGGTGCTGGATGCCCGTGACGCCGTGCGCGGCTGCATGGTGTCCTTCAGCGACGTCACCGAGATCGAAGAGGCCAACCAGCAACTCGTCGTACTCATGACCGAGCTGGCGCACTCCAAGGAGCAACTGCAGGACCAGAACGTCGCCCTGCAGAAACTCGCCAGCTCCGACCCGATGACGGGTGCACTAAACCGCCGCGCCTTCTTCCCCCTGCTCGAAGGCATGTTCAACAACGCCCGTGCGACGCACACACCGATGAGCTTCGTGATGTGCGACATCGACAAGTTCAAGTCCATCAACGACGTCTTCGGCCACCCGGTCGGCGACAAGGTGATCCAGAAGTTCTCATCCATCATATTGCGCTCGGTGCGTGACACCGACGAGGTATGCCGCTACGGCGGCGAGGAGTTCTGCATCGCGCTCGGCAATACCGACGTAGACCAGGCCATGCAGTTCGCCGAACGCGTGCGCCAGACGGTGGAGACCGAGGTCGGTTTCTCGCTGCAACTGGAAGGCCGCCCCTTCATCACCGCCAGCTTCGGCGTCTCCAGCATCAGCCACAACGCGCCATCGGCCGCTGCCCTGATCGAACAAGCCGACCAGGCTCTCTACGTATCGAAGAACAGCGGCCGCAATCAATGCACGATCTTCGCGCCGGAAATGGCGAAGCAGGAAGAGGCGGAAGAGAAATCCGCCGACGATGCCACGGAAGAGCGCCGCGCCGCGCTCAAGACGCGCTTCCAGCAGGAAAAAGACAAGCTCGAAAAGTCGGGCGCTTGAGCAGGGTGTGAAAATGCCGCAAGGCATTTGCGCACCGTGCAGGCTCCGAACAATCACAGATATCGACTGTTCGGCTGGACAGCGTGCGCAATGAAAAGATGTTGCGCACCTTAAGCGCTATCGCTCCAACCAGCGCCGAACAAAAAAAAGTGCACTCTCAAGAGATTCATTTAGTGCCGAAACAGGCACACACCAGTCTTGCCGGAATTCCTCATCCAGTCGCGTTTCAACTCCAGCGGCATGCAACTCGATCTCAAGTTCTCTGGGTGGATCGACCCATATCTGGCAGCACTCATCACTACTAGAAACATAGACGGCCCTGAACTCGATATCTTTCACTCCCTCGACACCGGTAAATAGTGTGAGCTCATGCTTGGCGACCCACGCTTGGATTACCGAATCTACGGAGTCATAGCTCATGCCGTGCCTAACGTGAAGTGGTCCTAAGGATAAGGACATATTGCTTTATCAATCAAAACGCTCGAGCACGCGTTGAGTATTGCTAGACTCCACCACGGAAACCCAGCTGTCGCCAAGCCTCCATCACCACCACCGCCGCGCTATTCGAAAGATTCAGGCTGCGGCTGTCCGCCACCATCGGGATGCGAAGGCGGAAATCCGGCGCGAAGCTCTCGCGCAGCCACACCGGCAAGCCGCGTGACTCCGGCCCGAAGACGAACACATCCTCATCCTGGTACTGCGGCGTGTCGAAGCGCCGACTGCCATGCGTGGTCAGCGCGAACATGCGCCGCTCGCCCAGTTCACGACAACACGCCAGCCAGTCGCCATGCACGGTGACGACGGCCTTGTCGCGATAGTCCATACCGGCACGTGTCAGTTGCTTGTCACTCAGCTCGAACCCAAGCGGCTGCACGAGGTGCAGGCGCGCGCCGGTGTTGGCGCAGAGGCGCATGATGTTGCCGGTATTGGGCGGAATCTCCGGCTCGAAGAGGACGACGTGGAACATGGGGAATAAATGCTTGTGAAATGACTGCGCAGGGGAAGGCGGCGATGCTACTTGCTGCGCAAGGTTCTCGCCACTACGAGATTGCTCACCTGCGCGGCACCCGCAAGCTTCAAGGTGCGCGCGAGCTCGTTGAGCGTTGCGCCACTGGTCATGACATCGTCGATCACGAGCACGCGCTTGCCAGCGATCGATTCGACACAGCGGAATGCGCCGCGCACGTTCTTGATGCGCTGGCGCAAGGGCATGCCCGCCTGGTGGCGGGTATCAGCGTCGCGCACGAGCAGTTGCGCGCGTACCGGCAGATCCAGCGCCCGGCCAACGCCACGCGCCAGCTCCATGGACTGGTTGAAGCCGCGCTCGGCCATCCGCTGACGATGCAAGGGCATCGGCACGATGATGTCTGCCGACAGGTCGTCGGCCTCGCTGGCCACCGCCAGCAGCGCGCTGATCAGCATGTCGCTCACCGTGAAGGCCGCGCCGAATTTCAGCGCCATGATCATTTCGCGCACCGGATGCTCGTATTCGAACGCCGCCAGCGTGGCGTCGAAATGCGGCGGGCGCTTGAGGCAACGGCCACAGGTCTGGCCGTCAGGCACCGGCAAGGCACACACCGGGCAGGAAGGGCTGTCATGCCATGGCAGCATGTCTTCGCAGGCCTGGCACACCACCGTCAGCCCGGCCCGACCGCCGCAGACAAAGCACTGCTGCGGCCATAACCTGGCCAGCAAACCGCGGCGCATCCGCCCCCACGGGTCGAGGAGCTTCGCATTGGCCTTGTTTGACAAGCCTTTCATGTTTCCCGGATCATCCGCGCTTGTCTCCCGCTGTTCCCCATAGAAATCGAGATTGCTCAATGACCGTCAGCACCACTCTGGACAGCGCTTCCTGTTCTTCCGACATCCAGGCCAAGGAAATCCGTCTGGTCCGTCCACGCAAGGCTGCCACCTCTGGCGAATGGCATACAGATGCAGTTCTGGCCCTGTTCGACCTGCCGTTCAATGACCTGATGTTCCGCGCGCAGCAAGTACACCGCGAGAATTTCGATGCCAACGCCGTGCAACGCTCGACCCTGCTGTCGATCAAGACCGGCGGTTGTTCCGAAGACTGCGGCTACTGCTCGCAAGCCAAACGTTACCAGACCGGCCTCGAGTCGGAAGAATTGATGGCGGTTGCCGAGGTCGTCGACAAGGCACGCATCGCCAAGGAGAACGGTGCCTCGCGTTTCTGTATGGGCGCCGCCTGGCGCGGCCCGAAGGATCGCGACCTGGAGCCCGTCATCGAGATGGTCAAGCAAGTCAAAGCGCTGGGCCTCGAAACCTGCGTGACGCTGGGCATGCTGCGCGAAGGCCAGGCAGCGAAGCTTGCCGACGCAGGCCTCGACTACTACAACCACAATCTCGACACCGCTGCCGAGATGTATGACTCCATCATCTCGACGCACTCGCAGGCCGATCGCTTCGACACCATCGACAAGGTGCGTGACGCAGGCATCCACGTGTGTTCCGGCGGCATCATCGGCATGGGCGAATCACGCCGTGGTCGCGCCGCGCTGATCTCGCAACTGGCCAGCATGGACCCACCGCCCGAATCCGTGCCGATCAACAATCTGGTGCGCGTCGAGGGCACGCCGCTGGCTGACACGCCGCCGATCGACATCTTCGAATTCATCCGCACCATTGCCGCTGCGCGCATCACCATGCCGGCCAGCTACGTGCGCCTGTCGGCAGGTCGTCGCGAAATGTCGGACGAAGCCCAGGCCATGTGCTTCCTGGCTGGCGCCAACTCGATTTTCTACGGTGACAAGCTGCTCACCACCGGCAATCCTGACGTGGAAGGCGACGCAGCACTGATGCAGAAACTGGGCATCAAGTCCGTGTAATCCGCGGGCGGGCTCGCAACGAGCCCGCCAGTCTCGTTTGACGGCAATCCGGATACAGGCCATGAGTCCTTCGACAATCGAAATCATCGGCGCCGTACTGTTCGGCATCGCGCTGATACACACCTTCTCCACGAAGATCTTCGAACGCCTGGCGGACCGCCAGACCGCCCACTCCGGCGTCTGGCACATCCTCGCTGAAGTCGAAGCCGTATTCGGCTTCTGGGCGATGATCCTCATCGTCTTCATGCTTGTCCTCTACGGCAAGCCGGAGGCCACGCGCTATCTCGACTCACTGAACTTCACCGAGCCCATGTTCGTGTTCGCGATCATGGTCGTCGCCGGCTCGCGCCCCATCCTCGAACTCGCGCTGGCGCTGGTCAATGGGTTGGCCCGCCTGTTACCCATATCGCATGGCGCCAGCTTCTATGTCGTGACGCTCATCGTCGTGCCCCTGCTAGGCTCCTTCATCACGGAGCCGGCGGCCATGACACTCGCGGCCTTCATTCTGCGCGATCAGTACTACAAGCGCGACATTTCGGCGCGCCTCAAGTACGCCACGCTGGGCGTGTTGTTCGTGAATATCTCCATCGGCGGTGTGATGACCCCCTACGCTGCGCCACCGGTGCTGATGGTTGCGGGCAAATGGGGGTGGGACCTGAACTTCATGTTCTTCCACTTCGGCTGGAAGGCCGCATGCGCCGTCGTGGTCAATGCAGTCGCCGCAACCCTGCTTTTCCACAAGGAGCTGGCCGGTTGCAGCGAAAACGTGCCGCGTGAGCGCGCTCCCGTGCCGCTGCCCATCAGCATCATCTCCATCCTGTTCCTGTGCGGCGTCGTCGTCTTCGCCCACACGCCTGCGGCCTTCATCAGCCTGCTGCTGTTCTTCATCGGCTTTGCCCACGCCTACGAACGCCATCAGGACGAGCTGATCTTGCGCGAAGGGCTGATGGTGGGCTTCTTCCTCGCCGGCCTCATCGTGCTCGGCGGCCAGCAGAAATGGTGGTTGCAGGACATCCTCGCCGGCATGAATGACCTCACGCTGTATTTCGGCGCCACTGCACTGACCGCCATTACCGACAATGCCGCCCTGACCTACCTGGGCTCACTCGTGGACGGCATCGACGACGGCTTCAAATACGCCCTCGTCGCCGGCGCAGTCACCGGCGGTGGGCTGACCGTCATCGCCAACGCGCCCAACCCGGCGGGCTACACCATTCTGCGCGAGCATTTTGCCGATGGCGCGATCAGCCCGGCCGGGCTGCTTGCTGCGGCGGCCTTGCCAACACTCGTCGCCGTCTGCGCCTTCCAGCTACTCTGATCCAGGCAGCCCCGGCGTGCCCTTCGCCACTGCTGTTCGCCACGCATACGAATGAGTATCCCGACAGACTTCCAGCTCGATCGCCAGCTCGTCCGGCAACACTTCAACGACAGCGCTGCGACGGCCGACAAGGCCGACTTCCTCGCGCGTGAAGTGTCGCGGCGCATGGCCGAGCGCCTCGACTACATCCGAGTCAGCCCGACACGCATCCTCGATCTCGGTTGCGGCACAGGGCGCGACCTGCCGGGCTTCGCCGAGCGCTACCCACAAGCCGAACGCATCGGCATCGACTTCGCACGCTCCTTGCTCGCATCAGGCCAGCAATACGGCGGATTCCTGCAACGCCTCTTCAGCCGCAGCAAAGCCCCCCAACTGCTGTGCGCCGATGCGGAAGCCTTGCCCCTGCAACGCGCCAGCGTGCAGATGGTATGGTCCAACCTGATGCTCAACTGGTTCCACGAGCCGATGCCAGCGCTGCGCGAAATGCATCGCGTACTCGCCGTCGATGGCTTGCTGATGTTCTCGACACTGGGCCCCGACACGCTGCGCGAGCTACGCGCCGCACTGCCGACGACAGGTGGCGAACGCGTGCATCGTTTCATCGACATGCACGACCTCGGCGACTGCCTGCTCAACGCCGGCTTTTCCGAGCCGGTGATGGACATGGAAGTGATCACCCTCACCTATACCGATCTCGACGGCCTGCTGGGCGAGCTGCAACAAGCCGGTGCAAGCAACGCCTCCGGCGCCCGCCCGCGCGGCCTCACCGGCAAGGGCAACTGGCAGCGCGCACGACAGGCGTATGACCGCCTGCGCACGGAAGGCCGTCTGCCGGCCACCTTCGAGATCGTTTACGGCCATGCCTGGAAAACCGCACCGAAGAAGCTCGAAGACGGGCGCTCGGTCATCAGCTTCAAGCCACGCACATGACCAGTAACCCTGTCAGCGCGCCGACATGGCTATTCGATCTGGATAACACGCTGCACAACACGAGTGCGTACATCTTCCCGCGCATCAATGCGGCAATGACAGCCTATATCGCGGAAAAACTGCAGATCAGCACCGAAGAAGCCAACGCGCTGCGCATGCACTACTGGCGACGCTACGGCGCGACGCTGCTCGGTCTGATGCGCAATCACGACACCGACCCGCATCATTTCCTGTACCACACGCATCAATTCCCGGATCTGCACGAGCTGATCGTCTTCGAGCGCGAGATTCGTACCGTGCTGCACCGCTTGCCGGGACGCAAGATCGTCGTATCGAACGGGCCACAAGCCTACGTTGAGGCCGTGCTCAGGCACATGCGCATTGATCACCTGTTCAGCGACATCCATGGCGTCGAAGGCTTGCGCCTGCGCCCCAAACCCGAGCCACAAGGCTTTCGCCATCTGCTGGGAAAGCTGGGCGTGCGCGCCGGGCAATGCGTCCTCGTCGAAGACTCGCTGGAAAACCTGCGCACCGCCAAGGCCTTGGGCATGCGCACCGTATGGATCAGCCGTGCCCAGGGCAGGCCCGCTTATGTCGATGTCAAATTGCGCAGCATCCTGGACTTACGACGCATAGGCCTCGCTCCGCGCAGATCTTTCTGAGCAGGGCAGCTCCGCATCCAGACATGAAAAAGGCCGCACATCCGTGCGGCCTTTTTCATGCAGCCCTGCCGGCTCAGCCCTTCTCGCGCAACCAGCGTGCCGCATCCAGCGCAAAGTAGGTCAGGATGCCGTCTGCTCCGGCGCGCTTGAATGCCAGCAAGGCTTCAAGCACACAGGCGCGCTCATCGAGCCAGCCATTCGCCGCCGCAGCCTTGAGCATGGCGTACTCGCCGCTGACCTGATATACGAAGGTCGGCACCTGCAGCTCGCTCTTCACGCGACGCACGATATCGAGGTATGGCATGCCCGGCTTGACCATGAACATGTCGGCACCTTCAGCAATGTCGAGCGCCACCTCGCGGATCGCCTCGTCCGAATTGCCAGGGTCCATCTGGTAGGTGTACTTGTTGCCTTTACCCAGATTTGCAGCCGAGCCGACCGCGTCGCGGAACGGGCCGTAGAAGCTTGAAGCGTATTTCGCCGAGTACGCCAGGATACGCGTGTGGATCAAGCCCTCGGCTTCGAGCCTCGCGCGGATGCGCGCGACGCGCCCGTCCATCATGTCCGAAGGAGCAACCACGTCAGCGCCGGCCTGCGCATGGCACAGCGCCTGTTTCTCGAGCGCGGCCAGCGTCTCATCATTGAGCACGTAGCCGCTGTCGTCGATCAGCCCATCCTGCCCGTGGCTGGTGTAAGGATCCAGCGCCACATCGGTGATGACACCCAGCGTGGGGAAACGCGCCTTGAGGGCCTGAACGGTGCGCGGCACGAGGCCGTCAGGGTTCCAGGCTTCGGCAGCGTCAAGCGACTTGCGTGCAGCATCCACCACAGGGAACAGGGCCAACGCAGGAATGCCCAGCGCGACGGCCTCTTCGGCCACCAGCAGCAAACGATCCAGCGACACGCGCGACACACCCGGCATGGAGGCAACAGCCTCTTCGCGCGCCTCGCCTTCCAGCACGAAGACCGGGTAGATCAGATCATCTACAGATAGCTGCGACTCACGCATCAGGCGACGCGAAAAATCATCGCGACGCATACGACGCATGCGGCTCGAAGGAAAGGCAGGCGAACCTGGGGGAAAACCATTATTCATTTGGTATCAATCCGGATTGCTTGAGGTGTGTATATCTTGTACGTATTCCCGCCGGAAACAGCGTCAGAAAATGTATCCGAAAATTTTTCGAAAAAAGTTCGGAACTTTTCACTAATTTGTCCTTCTATTAGAGCAGACGGTGTTGCACCCCCCGTGCAGCATCGCCTCCCGCTTCACCTCCCTGAGCGGGTTGCCCAGTTGCGCTCCCCCGGGCCTTCTGGGTTGTTTAGCCCCCGACGCGTCCCCTCGCGCTCGGGGGTCTTTCTTTTGTGGGGAAGCAAACCCTTTGCCTTGCAAAATTTTCTACATTTTGTGAAAGTTTTACACGCATTTGCATTTGTCATTTCGACATCTGCATAAGCCGCATCAGTCGGCAGCATCACCTTCAGGCTCAGCGACTGCCGCGCTGCCCGCAGGCGCCATCCAGCCTGACACGATGGACTCCGCCTCTTCCATGCCGGATTTTTTCAGGCTGGAAAACAGCTGCACGGTGATCTGATCGCCCCACTTCGGCAACTCACGCCTGACCTTCGCCAGCACCTGCGCGCTGGCGCTGCGCGT
The DNA here is from genome assembly GCF_036017035.1 of Uliginosibacterium silvisoli. Taxonomy (NCBI): domain Bacteria; kingdom Pseudomonadati; phylum Pseudomonadota; class Betaproteobacteria; order Rhodocyclales; family Zoogloeaceae; genus Uliginosibacterium; species Uliginosibacterium silvisoli. Next base: position 407,276 of record NZ_JAYXHS010000003.1, read on the forward strand.
CAACTTGTCGGCCTTGCTGAGCAACACATGGACAGGGCGTCCGCTCGGCGCAAACCAACTGAGCATCTGCTGATCGAGTGGCGTCAAAGGATGACGCGAGTCCATGATGAGGATCAGCCCCATCAGGCTCTCACGACGCGTCAGGTAGTTCTCGAGCAGGCGCACCCACTGCAGGCGGACAGCCTCAGGCACCTTGGCATAGCCATAGCCGGGCAGATCGACCAGCGCTGCGCCGTTGTGCATGCGGAAAACATTGATGAGCTGCGTCCGGCCAGGAGTCTTGCTGACGAAAGCCAGGCGCGTATGCCCAACCAAAGTATTCAGCGCGCTGGACTTGCCGGCGTTCGAGCGTCCGGCAAAAGCGATCTCCGGCCCATTGGCGGGCGGTAGATCCTGGGGACGGGCGATCGAAATCTCGAATCTGGCGTGGCGAAACAGGCTCATGGTGTCTGAAGAAATCCGGGATGACGGGAGAGGCGCGCTGCGCGGACCTTGGCGCGCGCAGCCAGTGCTGCCGTGGCGCCAAATGCTGCGCCAGTGTTATAGAATTGCGCGATTCTAAATCGCCCAAAGCCTTTGAGGTAATGATGATCAAGCGCAAGTTGTTCCTGAGCCTGGCCTTGGCCAGCCATTTTGTCTGTCAAACCGTCACTGCGACAGAAACGGCCAAGGCCGCTCCGCTTGACCTGGCCAAGGCAAAACAAACCGCAGAACAAGTGTGCGCAGCCTGCCACGGCGCCGACGGCAACAGCATTATTGCCATCAATCCTTCGCTGGCAGGCCAATTCCCCGAATATCTCACCAAGCAGCTCGCCAATTTCAAGTCGCAGAACGGCAAGCCCGCTGAGCGTAACAACCCGGTCATGTCCGGCATGGCTGCACCACTTTCGGACGCGGACATGAAGGCCTTGGCCGTCTATTTCTCGCAGCAAAAAGCCAAGCCGGACCTGACGAAGAACAAGGCAAACATTGCCCTTGGCCAGAAAATCTGGCGTGCCGGTGACGCCTCGAAGGGCCTGCCTGCCTGTGCGGGCTGCCACGGCGCGGCAGGCGCCGGGATCCCGGCGCAGTTCCCGCGCCTGTCTGGCCAGCACCCGGAATACATCGAGGCGCAACTGCGCTCGTTCCGTGACAACGTACGCACTAACGACGCCAACGGCGCGATGCGGACCATCGCGATCCGGATGACCGAGCCGGAAATCAAGGCAGTCGCCGATTACGCAGCAGGTCTGCGCTAGTCTCGGGTTCAACGCACGAAACAAACGGGCCGCTCATGCGGCCCGTTCTGTTTTAGCGGCGGAAATCTTCGAAACGCTCCAATTCTGCAGGGGAAAAACCCGCAGCCAGACGTGCCTCGACATTCAAGGGCGGGCGCGGAGGCAAAGCGCCAAAGTGCGCAATCAGGCGCCGGAATTCCATTTCGGGCTCCAGCCCGCGTCGCGCGCACTCGACGCGGAACCATCGATCGCCAATCGCGACATGACCGATCTCGTCGCGCAGAATGATGTCGAGAATATCAAGCGTCTCGGTGTCACCAACCTGACGTAACTTGGCCTGTATCAGGGGCGTTGCATCCAGTCCACGAGCCTCCAGCAATCGCGGCACCAAGGCCATGCGCGCCAGAAAATCATCGTCGGTTTTCACTGCCATGTCCCACAAACCGTTATGGGCAGTGAAGTCACCATAGGCGTAGCCCAAGGCGTGCAGGCGCGCGCACAGCAAACTGAAGTGGTGGGCCTCCTCGCTCGCGACTGACAGCCACTGCGTAACGAATTCATCACCTTCAGCGGAGAAGCGAAGTACGCAATCAAGCGCCAGATCGATCGCGTTGAATTCTATGTGCGCCACGGCGTGCACGAGCGCTGCACGGCCCGGTACTGTATGCGGGCTGCGACGCGGCACCTGATCCGGCGACACGAGCTCTGGCCGTGGCGGCCGGCCAGGCACCTCAACGCGTCCTGTCGCGGGCAGACCGGAGCGAGACAATTCACCGGCTCGCCAACGAGCCCGCAAAGCTGTCGTGAGCGCGCATTTCTGTTGCGGCGTCGGGCACATCAAGGCGGCAAGCGCCAATGCCTCGACATTCATTTCCAAGCCCGCCACTGCGTTACATGCCGGGGAGCATGCCTTTCATGCCACGCATGCCGCGCATGAGCTTGCCCAGACCGCCCTGGGAGAACTGCTTCATCATTTTCTGCATCTGCTCGAACTGGTTGAGCAGACGATTGACTTCCTGCACCTGCACGCCAGCGCCAGTCGCAATGCGACGCTTGCGGCTTGCCTTGATGAGCTCCGGATTGCTGCGTTCTGCCGGCGTCATGGAGTTGATGATGCCCTCGACACGGCGCATGGACTTCTCGGCTTCATCGCCTTTGATTTGCGACGCAGCCTGTGCAAACTGGGCAGGCATCTTGTCCATCAACGACGACAGACCGCCCATCTTCCGCATCTGCACCATCTGATCCTTGAAGTCATTCAGATCGAAGCCCTTGCCTTTCTTGAGCTTGTCGGCAAATTCCTTGGCCTTTTCCTCGTCGACCATGTTGCGCGCGCCCTCGACGAGCGACAGGATGTCACCCATGCCAAGAATGCGGCTGGCCATACGGTCGGGATGAAACTCATCAAGCCCGGTCAGCTTTTCGCCCACGCCGGTGAACTTGATCGGCTTGCCGGTGACATGACGAACAGATAGTGCGGCACCGCCACGCGAATCGCCGTCAAGCTTGGTCAGCACGACACCGGTGAGCGGAAGCGCTTCGTTGAAGGCACGTGCCGTATTCACGGCGTCCTGACCCAGCATGGCATCCACCACGAACAGGGTTTCAATGGGATTCACGGCAGCATGCAGCTGCTTGATCTCATCCATCATCTGTTCGTCGATGGTCAGACGACCTGCGGTGTCAACCAGCAGCACGTCGAAGTAGTGACGCTTGGCGAAGTCGATGGCCGCCAAGGCGATGTCGACCGGCTTCTGCTGCACCGTCGACGGGAAGAACTCTGCGCCAGCCTGCCCTGTCACCGTTTGCAGCTGCGTAATGGCCGCGGGGCGATAGACATCACAAGAGACGGTCAGTACCTTTTTCTTGTGTTTTTCCTTCAAGAACTTGGCAAGCTTGCCAACCGTAGTCGTCTTGCCAGCCCCCTGCAGGCCCGCCATCAGGATGATGGCCGGCGGCTGGGTGGCGAAGCTGAGCGTCGCCTGGGAGCCTCCCATGATCTCGGTCAGCTCGGCATTGACGACCCCCACCAGCGCTTGACCTGGCGTCAGCGAGCCAATCACCTCCTGCCCAACCGCCTTTTCCTTCACTCGACTGATCAGATCCTTGACCACAGGCAAGGCGACGTCAGCCTCGAGCAGGGCCATGCGCACTTCGCGCAGCATCTCGGAGATATTGTCTTCGGTCAGTCGAGCCTGTCCGCGCAAGGTCTTGACGACCTTGGCGAGGCGATTGGTGAGATTGTCGAGCATGGGATGGATGCCAAAAAATAATGCGGATGCAATTGCCGCGAAGGCGCTGCGCAGGGCTAGCTCGGCTTCGACCGGCACCATGAGTCGCGTGCGCTGTCCTGAACGCATCGCCTGATCACAGGCAAACAATGCAGGAAAAACTCGCGCCGCGTTAAACTCGGGGAATGTCCGGCATTCTACTGCATCTCGTTCCGAGCTCGACCTACGCTCTCGTAGGCCTCATACAGTGGCATCTGCTGCGCAATCTTCAAGACCGGGGCGCAAACCGCTTCCCGGTCAGCATCCTGCTCGGGGCCGCCTTGCTGACACACGGCTATGTACTGTGGCTCGACATGTTCGACGGCAGCACACTGCACTTCGGGCTGGCCATCGCACTGTCCCTGACCTTGTGGCTGGCGCTGGTGATGTACTTCGCGGAAAGCTTCGTCACGCCTATAGACAGTTTGCTCACCCTGGCCATGCTACCCGCCGCGCTCTGTGCCTTCCTGCCCGCAGTCCTCCCCGGCAGCATGCATGTCAGTGCCGACGGCTGGGCATTCCGTCTGCATTTCGTCGTAGCCATGCTGGCCTACAGCCTTTTCACGCTGGCAGCCCTGCATGCGGTCATGATGGCCGTCGCCGAGCGCCAGTTACACCACGCGCGACTCACCAGCCCGATAGGCGGTCTCCCGCCGTTGCTGACACTGGAAAATCTGCTGTTCCGCTTGATCGGCGTGGCCTTCATTTTCCTGACACTCACCGTTGGATCCGGCGTGTTGTTTTCGGAACAAGTCTTTGGCAAGCCTCTCACCATCAACCACAAGACCGTCTTCACGATCATCTCGTGGCTGCTGTTCGGCATCTTGCTGATAGGACGCCATCTGCGTGGCTGGCGCGGACGCGTCGCCCAACGCTGGACGCTGGCAGGCTTCGTCTGCCTGTTCCTCGCCTATGCAGGCACCCGCTTCGTACTGGAAGTCCTGCTGCACAAACCCTGAGGGCAACCCAGGTAGAGCACGACAGACTGCAGGGCATCGGCAGCAAGAGCGCCAGGAATCGCAGAATTGCTACGCAATCAGTTCTTTCTAGGGACCTAAACCTTGCGCCCACAAGGCCGAAAACACTGAATGGGCTTATGATTTCCCAACGTTTGGTGGATATCAGAGCTCGCATTCCGGCAGAACAAGTCCCAAGCCTTATCGTCACCGCCGGTCTTGGCTCAATGGTAAAGGCTTTACAAGCATGGCTCTCACAGTGCAACATCAAGAATCATGTGTAAGCCATTGATCTTCCTAACCTGACAAGATTCCTTACACAACGGACGTCTGGACATAGATGGCGGCAAATCCGCAAACAGCTCTGAGCGGCCTGGCTCGAGCATTGGTACAACAGGGACGGCTCAAGGAAGCCGACGCCGCTGCATGCTCAACAGGCCACAGCAATCCGGGCGGCTTTGTTGGCGAAGTCGTGCTGAAGGGGTTTCTCAAGGCGTCTGACCTCGCGCTGTTCAGCGCGGAGATGTTCGGCTTCCCGATGCTCGATCTGGCCGCAGTCGACGAAGCCCAGATTCCAAAAGACGCAATCGATCAGAAACTGATCTCCAAGCATCAAGTCATTCCTCTCTCCAAACGCAACAATCGCGTGACGGTCGCCCTCGCCGACCCCACGAACATGCGCGCGCTGGACGAGATCCGCTTCCAGACGGGCATGACTGTTGATCCCGTCGTTGTTGAAGTAGACAAGCTTGCGCCCCTACTCGGCCGCCTGACAGAAACTGCCAGCACGGCATTGAGCAACCTCACCGACGCCGGCGATTTCGACATGGGAGATCTCGGTGACGGGGTCGAGTTCTCTGACGAATCGTCCACCACAGATACTGCCGGGGCAGATGTCGATGACGCACCGGTCGTGCGTTTTATCCAGAAAATGCTCGTAGACGCCATCAACGAAGGCGCCTCCGACATCCACTTCGAGCCTTACGAAAAGTTCTATCGCATCCGCTACAGAACCGACGGCGTGTTGCGTGAAATGGTGCAGCCCCCGCTCGCGTTACGCGAGAAGATTTCCGCGCGCATCAAAGTCATCTCCCGTCTGGACATTGCTGAAAAGCGCATCCCGCAAGATGGCCGCATGAAGCTGGTGCTGTCCAAGACGAAGGCCATCGACTTCCGTGTGTCAACGCTGCCCACCCTGCACGGTGAAAAGATCGTCATGCGTATTCTTGACCCCAGCTCAGCGATGCTGGGGGTCGATGCGCTGGGCTACGAGCCCGAGCAGAAACAAGCTTTGCTCGACGCCGTGAGCCGCCCGTACGGCATGGTTCTCGTGACGGGACCAACCGGGAGTGGCAAGACAGTTTCGCTTTACACCTGCCTGAATATTCTCAATAAACCGGGCGTCAATATCTCGACCGCGGAGGATCCCGCGGAAATCAATCTGCCCGGCATCAACCAGGTCTCGATGAATGACAAGGCGGGACTGAATTTCTCGGCCGCGCTGAAGTCTTTCCTGCGGCAGGATCCGGACGTCATCATGGTCGGCGAAATCCGCGACCTTGAAACAGCAGAAATCTCTATCAAGGCCGCGCAGACGGGGCACTTGGTACTGTCGACCTTGCACACCAACGACGCTCCGACAACGCTGGATCGCTTGAAGAACATGGGCATCGCCCCTTTCAACATCGCATCCAGTGTCATCATGATTACCGCGCAGCGTCTGGCGCGCAGATTGTGCACCTGCAAGAAACCAATTGATATTCCCGTTGAAGTGCTGATGCAGGCTGGCTTCTCGGAAGCAGACCTCGATGGCAGCTGGCAGGCCTTTGGTCCGAATGGCTGTGACCGCTGCAAGGGAAGCGGCTATAAGGGGCGGGTAGGCATCTATCAAGTCATGCCCATTTCCGAGGAAATCCAGCACATCATCATGACTGGCGGCAACTCCATGGATATCGCCGCGCAAGCGCAGGCCGAAGGCATCAAGGATCTCCGTCAGTCCGGCCTGCTCAAGGTCAAACAAGGCATGACTTCACTGGTTGAAGTTCTCGCTACCACGAACGAATAGTACGCATCACAGGACCCCGAACATGGCCACTACCGTAGCCCGCCCACGTCGCCCCGGCACCGAACAGAAAGAAACGCTTTTTACTTGGGAGGGCAAGGACAAGACCGGCAAGATGGTGCGCGGAGAATTGCGCGCGGCAACAGAAAACGTGGTGCAAGCGGCACTTCGCCGCCAAGGCATTTCGGTCGTCAAGATCAAGAAACGCTCGTTCGGACGGGGCGCGAAGGTCAAGCAGAAAGACATCGCTATCTTTACGCGCCAGTTGGCCACGATGATGCGGGCCGGCGTGCCGCTATTGCAGTCGTTCGATATTGCAATCAAGGGGTCAGGCAACCCCGCCATGGCGCGTCTGATGAACGAAATCCGCAACGACGTTGAGACCGGGACAAGCCTGTCACAGGCGGTACGCAAACGTCCAAGCTACTTTGATGCGCTTTATGCAAACTTGGTACAAGCAGGGGAGCAATCAGGTGCGCTGGAAAATCTGCTGGATCGCTTGGCTACCTACCAAGAAAAAATCTTGGCTATCAAGAGCAAGATCAAATCGGCCCTCTTCTATCCGGCAGCAGTCGTCTTGGTCTCCATAGTTGTGACTTCGGTGATCATGCTATTCGTCGTCCCAGAGTTCAAGAAAGTATTTACGAGTTTCGGGGCCGATCTGCCAGGCCCCACGCTCATTGTTATTGCTCTGTCCGATTTTTTTGTAGCTAATGCTTTTTTCATCTTTGCCGCCATGGCAGCAGCTGTCATCGGTTTCATAAACGTTCATAAGCGCTCACCCCAATTGCAAGCTACCGTGGATAGGCTGGTTTTGCAGCTTCCGGTTTTTGGCGACATTATTCGCAAAGCAACAATCGCCCGCTGGACTCGCACACTTTCCATAATGTTCTCTGCGGGCGTACCTTTGGTTGAAGCTTTAGACTCAGTGGCGGGAGCTTCGGGCAACAAGGTTTACTTCGTCGCCACAAAGAACATTCAAAACGAAGTCGCAACCGGAACCAGTCTTACTGTCGCCATGCAAGGAGCCCAAGTGTTTCCTGCTATGGTCGTCCAAATGATTTCTATCGGAGAGGAATCTGGCCAGCTCGATAGCATGTGTGGCAAGGTCGCCGACTTCTTCGAAGCGGAGGTTGACGACATGGTTGCCGGCCTCTCGCAATTGATCGAACCGATGATCATCGTTTTCCTCGGCACGCTGATCGGCGGGCTCGTGGTTGCCATGTACCTGCCAATTTTCAAGCTCGGTCAGGTCGTTTAACCCGAACAGCAGAAAACGATCTGAGCCTTGATGATTGAAATTCTCCAACACCCGGTCGCATTGAGTTTTGTCTGCGGCTTGATGGGGTTGTGTGTCGGCAGCTTCCTCAACGTTGTCATCCACCGCTTGCCCAAAATGCTCGAGCAGCAATGGCAAGAGGAAGCGGCCTCGCTCAGGGACGAAGAGCCTCCCAAGAGCGAACGCTATAACCTTGCCACGCCACGCTCGAAATGCCCGCATTGCGGGCATCTCATTTCAGCGCTCGAAAATATCCCAGTAGTGAGCTACATCGCCCTGCGTGGCCGCTGTCGTGGTTGCAGGGCACATATCAGCGCGCGCTATCCTCTGGTCGAATTGCTCACCGGCATCTTGTCTGCCGGTGCAGCCTGGCATTTTGGTTATGGCTGGGCATGTCTTGGCGCACTGGCCTTCCTCTGGAGCATGGTCGCACTGTGCTTCATCGACCTCGATACGATGCTGCTGCCTGACGACATCACACTGCCTTTGCTGTGGCTAGGCCTGTTGCTCAATGTGGGGAGTGTATTCAGCACCCTGCCCAATGCCGTAGCAGGGGCGGCTGCCGGCTACCTGGTGTTGTGGTCGGTGTACTGGCTGTTCAAGCTGGTGACGGGCAAAGAAGGCATGGGTTATGGCGACTTCAAACTTCTGGCCGCAATCGGTGCCTGGTTGGGCTGGCAGGTGCTGCCGATCGTGATCCTGCTTTCCTCACTGGTTGGTGCCATTATCGGTATCAGTCTCATGGTGTTCGCGAAACACGGTCGCGAGACGCCCATTCCCTTTGGCCCCTATCTCGCCGCGGCAGGGGTGATCGCTCTGTTCTTCGGGAAGCAACTTTCCGCGCTTGTGATGGGCATCTAGGCGCTTGGCGCTTGAGATCGCCTGATCCGTCCTCACTTATCTCCCCCTGCGACATCGTTTTCACATTCGATGTTGCTGCGTTGCGTTAAAATTGAGCAATAGCTTCTCAAATACGTACTGGGGATTCAAAAATGCCGATCTACGAATACCGCTGTGGCGACTGCGGTCAGAAAAAAGACTATCTGCAGAAAGTCAGCGATTCGCCGATCGAGACGTGCCCTGCTTGTGGCAGCAAAGCATTCGGCAAGGCGTTGACCGCCGCCGGCTTTCAACTGAAGGGCAATGGTTGGTATGCAACGGACTTCAAGGGCGGAAGCGCATCGCCTGCTGCGACGAACTCCGGCACTGAAGCTACAGCCAAGACCGAAGCGCCTGCAACTGCGGACGCCGCGCCGAGCACGGCGGCTTCAGCCTGCAATCCCGGCTGCGCCTGCCACTGACACCGCCAGATGAAGAAATACCTCATTACCGGTCTGCTTGTCTGGGTACCGCTGGCAATTACCGTCTGGGTATTGCAACTGCTCGTGAACTCGCTGGACAGGAGCATGCTGCTTTTGCCAGCACATTGGCGCCCGCAGGAGTGGCTTGGCTTCGAGATCTGGGGCTTGGGCGCACTGCTGACGGTCCTTGCAGTGCTGCTGACGGGTGTCATTGCCTCCAACTTCTTCGGTCAGCGCCTCGTCAAAGCGTCGGAAAGCCTGCTTTCACGCATCCCGGTGGTCAAGTCCATCTATTCGAGCGTCAAACAGGTTTCGGATACCCTGCTCGGGCCGGGCGGCCAGGCTTTTCGCCATGCAGTGCTGGTGCAATACCCGCGCGCGGGCTCGTGGGTCATTGGCTTCCAGACCGGCATACCGGCAGTAGAGGTGGCTGCACACCTGCCAGAAGAATGCATCAATGTATATGTGCCTACGACGCCGAATCCTACTTCGGGCTTCTTCCTGATGCTGCCGAAGCGGGAAGTCGTGGAGCTCAAGATGACCGTGGATGAAGCGCTCAAGCACATCATTTCCATGGGCGTTGTGCCTCCCGGCAGCAGTGGGCATTGAACTTTCGCGAAAATCCGGCACACTACGCGGCCATGAAAATTTCGCCCCTCTGCCTTCTGCGCAGCGCAACAGCCTCGCCACTACGGCCCTCGACCGTGCGAAATCGCGTGGGTTGAACGCACACCCCTGCGCTCAACCCCGGCATCCGCTCACGCAATCCAGCAGCATTTTCGAGGGGCAGCATGGCAAGTCGCCGCTGCCCAAGAAGAACAAATAGACCATCCGGAGTTTCACATGCGTACCACCTATAGCGGCCTCGTCAGTGCTGCTCATCTCGACCAGACCGTGACCTTGTTCGGCTGGGCCCATCGTCGTCGCGACCATGGCGGCGTGATTTTCATCGACCTGCGTGACCGCGAAGGCCTGGTGCAAATCGTCTGTGACCCCGACCGCGCCGGCACCTTCAAGGTGGCTGAAGGCGTGCGCAACGAGTTCTGCCTGCGCGTCGTTGGCAAGGTGCGTCGCCGCCCGGAGGGCACGACCAACAGCAACCTGATTTCCGGCGAGATCGAAGTACTTGCGCATGAACTGGAAGTGCTCAATGCCTCCGTCACACCGCCTTTCCAGCTTGACGACGAGAACCTCAGCGAGAACGTTCGCCTGACGCATCGCGTGATCGATCTGCGCCGCCCCGCGATGCAGAAGAACATGATGCTGCGTTACAAGACCGCGCGCGCATTCCGCCGCTATCTGGACGATGCTGGCTTCGTCGACATCGAAACGCCGATGCTCACCAAGAGCACGCCGGAAGGCGCACGCGATTACCTCGTACCGAGCCGTGTGCATGACGGTCAGTTCTTCGCTCTGCCGCAGTCACCACAACTGTTCAAGCAGCTGCTGATGGTGGCCGGCTACGACCGTTACTACCAGATCACCAAGTGCTTCCGTGACGAAGACTTGCGCGCTGACCGTCAGCCTGAATTCACCCAAGTCGATATGGAGACCTCATTCCTGACGGAAAACGAGATCACGGCGATCATGGAAGACCTGATCCGTTACGTGTTCAAGGACGCGCTTGATGTCGAGTTGCCCAACCCGTTCCCGCGCATTACTTACGGCGAAGCCATGGCCCGCTACGGCTCGGACAAGCCTGACCTGCGCGTCACGCTGGAGCTGGTCGATGTCGCTGATGCGATGAAGGATGTGAGCTTCAAGGTTTTCGCTGGCGCAGCCAACGACCCCGCATGTCGTGTCACGGCCCTGCGTATTCCAGGCGGCGCGTCGCTGTCGCGCGGTGAAATCGATGGCTATACCGAGTTCGTGAAGATCTACGGCGCGAAGGGTCTGGCCTACATCAAGGTCAACGACGTTACCCAGCTCAACGAAACCGGCCTGCAATCCCCCATCGTCAAGAATCTGTCCGAAGCCTCGCTGAAGACGGTGATGGAGCGCACTGGCGCGCAAAGCGGCGATCTGATTTTCTTCGGCGCAGACAAGGCCAAGATCGTTTCCGACGCACTCGGCGCATTGCGTTCGAAGATCGGTCACGAAAAGGGGCATGTCGATGGCCGCAAGTGGGCGCCAGCCTGGGTGGTCGACTTCCCGATGTTCGATTACGACGAGGAGAGCAAGCGCTGGGTCGCCTGTCATCACCCCTTCACGTCGCCAAAAGACGAGCACCTCGAGTACCTCGACACGGATCCGGGCAAGTGCCTGGCCAAGGCTTATGACCTCGCCCTTAACGGCTGGGAGCTGGGCGGCGGTTCGGTGCGTATCCACCGCGCAGACGTGCAGGAGAAAGTCTTCAAGGCCCTCGGCATTGGTGCAGAGGAAGCCCAGCTCAAGTTCGGCTTCCTGCTCGACGCGCTGAAGTATGGCGCGCCTCCACATGGCGGCCTGGCTTTCGGTCTGGACCGCATCGTCACCATGATGACTGGCGCTGAATCGATTCGCGACGTCATCGCCTTCCCGAAGACCCAGCGCGCGCAGGATTTGCTGACGCTTGCACCGAGCCCGGTCGACGAGAAACAACTACGCGAACTGCATATCCGCTTGCGCAACGTCGCCAAGACGGAAGAAGCCGCAGGCTGACCGCAAGTAGCTCGCAAATCAACGGGGCCGCAAAGGGATTTCCTTTTGCGGCCCTTGTTTCTTGTACCTGACAGGAATCGATCTTGAAGCTTGACCTCTCCGCCAAGCCCCCCGTCGCGCCGCCTCGCCCAAAGCAACTGGTGGCCCACGGCCACACACGCGTCGATCCCTTCTACTGGCTACGCAAGGTGCAAAGCGAAGAAGTGCTCGACTATCTCAAGGCCGAGAATGCTTACGCGGAGAAGGTGCTGACGCCAACGCGCGCGCTGCAGGAGAGCCTGTATGCGGAAATGCTTGGCCGCATCCAGGAAGCCGATCTGTCGGTACCGACAAAGTATGGCGAATGGATGTACTACAGCCGTACCGTGCAAGGCGCGCAGTATCCGATCCACTGCCGCAAGCGCATTACGGAGAGCGGCTGGGAAAGCTCTGCCGAAGTGGTCTTGCTGGATGAAAACCAGGAAGCCGCGGGCAAGAGCTTTTATGAGGTTGGCGACTACGAGATCAGCCCTTCGGGACGCTATCTCGCCTGGGCAGAAGACACACGCGGGCAGCGCGAATATCGCCTGCGGCTGCGGGATCTGACGACGGGCAAGAATCTGCGTACCACACGCAACCACGTGGTCAGCCTCGCGTGGGCAGAAGATGACCTGACGCTGTTCTACGTCACCGAAGACACACAGACCAAGCGCGCCAACCAGCTGTGGCGCCATCAGCTTTTCGAAACGCAAGACACGCCGCTCTTCGAGGAGCGCGACGAGCGCTTCAACCTGATGGTCGCCAAGACACGCAGCCGGGCGTATCTGGTGCTGAGCTCATCAAGCCACACGACGAGTGAGTCGCGCATCCTGCCGGCAAATCGTCCGCAGGGGCGCTGGCGGATCGTGGCGAAACGCCGTGCCAGCATCGAGTACGAGGTCGATCACCATTCGGACCGGCTGCTTATCCGCATCAACGACACGGGCCCCAACTTCCGGCTTGTTGAAGCGCCGCTGAGCGACTGGCGTCGCGAGAACTGGCGTGAGTGCATCCCGCATCGTGACGACGTCGTGCTGGAGGGTTTCGACCTGTACCAGAATTGGCGCATCACCACGGAACGCGCGCAGGGCGTGCTGCAACTGGCCATCACGCATTTCACCGATGGCGTTACGCATCACATCGCTTTCAACGATCCAAGCTACGTAGTCGATCTGGAAGACCTGCCCGAGTGGGATTCGCCATCACTGCGCTACACCTACGAATCGCTGACCACGCCTGACTCGGTCTACGACTACAACCCCGGCGCACGCCAAGCCCTCCTGCTGAAGCGCCAGCCGGTGCTCGGCGATTTCGATCCGGCCAACTATGTCTCGGAGCGGATCGAAGCGCGCGCCGCAGATGGCACCGCCATTCCCGTGTCGCTGGTCTATCGCAGGGGCTTGAAGCGCGACGGCAGCGCCCCGCTATGGCTTGATGGCTATGGTGCCTACGGCATCACCAACGACCCCTGGTTTTCCGTGTCACGCCTATCCCTGCTCGATCGCGGTTGGGTCTATGCGCTGGCCCATGTGCGCGGTGGTGGAGAGATGGGGCAACGCTGGCATGACGCCGGCCGCCTTGAGAACAAGCACAATAGCTTCACAGACTTCATCGCCTGCGCTGAAAAGCTGATCACCGAACGCTTCACGGCAAAGGGACGGATCTTCGCTCAGGGCGGCAGCGCGGGCGGTCTGCTGGTAGGCGCGGCACTCAACCTGCGCCCCGACCTGTTCGGGGCAGCCATGCTGGAAGTCCCCTTCCTGGACGTCGTGACCACCATGCAGGACGACAGCCTGCCGCTGACCATCGGCGAGTACGAAGAGTGGGGCAACCCCACTATCCGCGCGGAATATCATCGACTGCTCGCCTACTCCCCTTATGACAATCTCGGCGCGACGGCCTACCCCGCCATCCTCGTCGAGGCCGGGCTGCATGACAGCCAGGTCATGATCTGGGAGCCCGCCAAATACGTGGCCAAACTGCGCACGCTCAAGACGGACAGCAACCCCTTGCTGCTCGTCACCAGCATGGAGGCGGGCCATGGCGGTGCCTCAGGGCGCTACGACAGTTTGCGCGAGCGGGCGCGTCAGCTGGCCTTCGCGCTTAGCGTGCTGCAGGATCGAACTGGCGCGTAAGGGAAAGCCCGCAGAGCGGGCCTGCGGAGCCACGCCGCCCCTAAAGAAAACGGCCCCCAGTGCCGTTGCCAGTCCTTGCCGAACTCAGCTCGGCATACCAACTTTGCACACTTCGCCGACCTTACCGGACAGCCATCCAGCCAGCCATGCCGCAAGAACTCAGCGAAATCTCGGTGATGATTGTCGAGTCCAACGCGGCCATGCGCACCCAGTTGCGCAACATGCTTGCGCTGGGCGGCATCACGACGGTCAATCTCGCCGTCACTGCCGGCGTCGCCATCCGCAAGCTGCGCGAGATCAACTTCGACATCATCCTGTGCGAGTACCACCTCGGCGAGGGGCAGGACGGCCAGCACCTGCTGGAAGACCTGCGCCACCATCACCTGATCCCGCTGTGGACCATCTTCATCATGATTACCGGCGAGAGCTCTTACGAGCGCGTCGTCAGCGCAGTCGAACTCGCCCCCAACGACTACGTGCTCAAGCCGTTTTCGTCGGAGAAGCTGCTTGATCGCCTGTCGCGCGCACTGACCAAGCGCGATGCTTTCATGCCGACCTACAAGCTGGTCGAAGCGGGAAACCTGCTGGACGCCATCGAGTTCTGCCGACGGGGGGAGCAAGAACACCCAGCCTTCCTCATCGACTTTCTGCGCCTGCGTGCCGAGCTGCACCTGAGTGCGGGCCAGACGGATGACGCGCAACAGATCTATGCACAGGTTCTCGATTCGAAGGCGGTGCCCTGGGCAAAACTCGGTCTGGCCAAGACCCTGTTCCTGCAGAAGCGACTGGAAGAAGCCCAGACCGGCTTCTCGGCGCTGATAGAGGAAAATGCCAACTACATGGACGCCTACGACTGGCTGGCGCGCACGCGCGAGGCCATGGGCGAACTCGAAGGTGCGCAACAAACCCTGCAGGACGCCATCAAGGTATCGCCGCACACCACTCGGCGTCTACGGCGCCTCGGCGAAGTTTCAAATGAGCTGGGCGACCACGAGACTGCGATCAAGACCATGTCCGAGGTCGTGCGCAAGGGCAAGTATTCAGACTTCCGCGACCCGGAGGACCACGTCTCCCTCGTCAAGGCGCAACTCGGTGCTGGCGATGCCACCGCGGCCAGCGCCACGCTGCGCGACATGGAGCGCAGCATGGAGGGGCTGGCCAAGACACCGCTCTGCAAAGCCCTGTCGACCGCCATGGTCGCCACTCAGCAAGGCGATCTTGGTACCGCCGCAGCGGCGCTCGACGACGCCATCAAACACAACGATCCACGCCTCGGTGCGACGCTTGCACTGAAGAAAGACCTCGCGCGCATCTGCATCGAGAACAAACGCGACGACCAGGCCGCCGAAGTGATCATGGACGTGATGCGCAACGCTGCCGACGATGAGGCTGTCGAACGCATCAAGAACATGCTGGTGGAATTGGGCCGCCCCGAACTCGGCGAGCAACTCGCCAATCGCGTGAAGGACGAGGTCAAAGACCTCATGGCGCAAGGCGCGCAACTCGCTCAGCGCGGTGACTTCGATGGTTCCGTGCGGCAGATGATGCAAGCCGTCGCCAAGATGCCGGGCAATATCAACGTACTCTTCAACGCCTCGCTGTCGTTGCTCAAGCACATTGAAAACCTCGGCTGGAATCCGCGCTTCGCGGCAGATGCCCGTTCCTACATCGAGCGCGTGCGCAAGCAGGATCCCGGCAACGAGCGGCTCAAAGCCATCACGGCTTACTTCCACGGCTTGCTCAAGAAGCACGGCGTCAAACCCAACGAGTTCTGACACCCGACACCGCCTGCTCTCCCGATGTGAATCGGCCGCCAAAGGCCCGTCAAACGGGGGCCGATTGCATCATCCATCGGTAGTTTCCCTAGCCGCTTGATATACTTCCGCCTTTGCTGCGGCACGAAACGTGCCGTCCCTCGACTCCCCCCGAAAGAAAGCCATGAGCGAAGCGAAGATCATCTACACCCTCACCGACGAAGCCCCGGCACTGGCCACCTACTCCTTCCTGCCCATCGTTCAGGCTTTCACCAAGACGGCAGGCATCGCCGTCGAGACGCGCGACATCTCGGTTGCAGCACGTATCCTCGCCAACTTCGGCGACTTCCTGAAGCCCGAGCAGCAAGTGCCGGACACGCTGTCCGAACTCGGCGAGCTGGCCAAGACGCCAGAAGCCAACATCATCAAGCTGCCTAACGTCAGCGCGTCCGTACCCCAGCTCAAGGCGGCCATCAAGGAACTGCAATCGCAAGGCTTCGCCGTGCCGGACTTCCCTGAGAACCCGGCGACCGACGAAGAAAAGGCCATCAAGGCGCGCTACGCCAAGGTCTCCGGCAGCGCTGTGAACCCTGTACTGCGCGAAGGCAACTCGGACCGCCGCGTCGCCAATGCCGTCAAGCAGTACGCCAAGAAGCACCCGCACTCGATGGGCGCCTGGAGCAAGGACTCAAAGTCGCACGTCGCACACATGACCTCGGGCGATTTCTACGGCAACGAAAAGTCTGCTGTCATCGCGGCTGCGAGCACCCTCAAGATCGAATTCACCGACAAGCAAGGCAACGCCAAGACGCTGAAGGAAGTGAAGGTCAAGGATGGCGAGCTGATCGCTACCACCTTCATCAGCAGCAAGGGCCTGCAGGCTTTCTACGAAGCACAGGTCGCCGACGCGAAGGCGCAAGGCGTGCTGTTCTCGCTGCACCTCAAGGCCACCATGATGAAGGTCTCCGACCCCATCCTGTTCGGCTACGCCGTCAGCGCGTTCTACAAGGACGTGTTCGCCAAGCACGCCGACACCTTCGCCAAGCTGGGCGTCAACGTGCGCAACGGTATCGGCGACGCCTACGCCAAGATTGCATCGCTGCCTGAAGCAGAGAAGGCCGCCATCGAAGCCGACCTGCGCGCTGCCGAAGCCGCCGTGCCGGTCGCCATGGTTGACTCCGACAAGGGCATCACCAACCTGCACGTGCCAAGCGATGTGATCGTCGACGCATCGATGCCCGCCGCCATCCGCAGCTCGGGCCAGATGTGGAATGCTGCCGGCAAGCTGCAGGACACCAAGTTCACGATTCCGGACCGTTGCTACGCAGGCGTGTATCAAGCCGTCATCGACGACTGCAAGGCCCATGGCGCCTACAACGTCACGACCATGGGCACCGTTCCCAACGTCGGCCTGATGGCGCAAGCCGCCGAAGAATACGGCTCACACGACAAGACTTTCGAAATCCCGGCCGATGGCACGGTGAAGGTCATCGCCGCTGACGGTTCGGTGCTCACGCAACATGAAGTGGAAACCGGCGACATCTGGCGCATGTTCCAGACCAAGGACATCGCCGTGCAGGACTGGGTCAAGCTCGCCGTCGGCCGCGCGCGTACGACGAACACGCCCGCTGTGTTCTGGCTCGACGAAGCCCGCGCCTACGATCGCAACCTGATCGAGAAGGTCAAGACCTACCTCAAGAACCACGACACCAGCGGCCTCGAGCTGCCGATCCTGTCGCCGGTCGAGGCCTGCAAGTTGTCGATCACGCGCATCCGCGCCGGCAAGGACACCATCTCGGTGACCGGCAACGTGCTGCGCGACTACAACACCGACCTGTTCCCGATCCTCGAACTCGGCACCAGCGCCAAGATGCTGTCCATCGTCCCGCTGCTGGAAGGTGGCGGCCTGTACGAAACGGGCGCCGGCGGCTCGGCGCCGAAGCACGTGCAGCAGTTCCTCGAAGAGAACTACCTGCGCTGGGATTCGCTCGGCGAATTCCTCGCCCTGCAAGTGTCCATCGAAGAACTCGCCGCCAAGACCGGCAACAAGGCAGCTGCCGTGCTGGCCGAAACACTGGACGCAGCCAACGCCAAGTTCCTGGAGAACGACAAGTCGCCTGCACGCAAGGTAGGCCAGACCGACAACCGCGGCAGCCACTTCTACCTGTGCCTCTACTGGGCGCAAGCTCTGGCCGCACAGAGCAAGGATGCTGGCCTGCAAGCCGCGTTCAAGTCTGTCGCCGAAACGCTCACCAGCAATGAAGAGAAGATCGCTGGCGAATTGATCGGCGCGCAAGGCAAGCCAGTGGATGTGGGCGGTTACTACCACCCTTCGCCCGAGAAGTGCTCGACCGCGATGCGCCCGAGCGCGACGCTCAACGCAGCATTGGCCAGCATCAAGTAAGCAAGGCAGGCCAGCAAAAAGGCGCGGCATGGACCGCGCCTTTTTCTTGTCGCCTCAGCAAAGACGGCGAAAGCCCAAACAAAAAGCCCCGCAACTGCGGGGCTTTTTGTTTGCACTTGCCTGATCAGATCAGAGTGGCTTCTTTTGCTTGAAGTGGCACTCAGCTTGATACACGGCGCGCAGCACTGAACGTGGCATGCCCATGAACATGCGCTTGGCAGCCTTGCTCAGGCAGCGACGCTCGATACCGGAACGGCGTTTGCGGGTAATAGCCATGAAAATCTCCTGAAATTACTTTGATAAAGCCAGAATCCGGCGGCGCGGCCAGCCGGTTAGCCCGCAAATGTAGCGGTTTACGGGCTGAAAAGCAAAGCCAACAGCTAGTCGAGCGCCTCATAAAGCGGCAAAGTCAGAAACTCCGGGTAATCCTCGGCAAGCGACATCGTTTCGAAGATCTCGGCAGCACGATCATAGGTCTCGGTGTTCTCGCCACCAGCCCCAACGCTCGCTTTCACCTTCAGCAATTCCTCGCCGATCAGGCTGCGCACCAAGGCTTCCGTCACCTTGCGGCCATCATCCAGCACGCCCTTCGGCGAACGCACCCACTGCCAGACCTGCGAACGACTGATTTCCGCAGTCGCTGCGTCCTCCATGAGGTTGTGGATCGGCACGCAACCATTGCCGGCCAGCCAGGAGCCGAGATAGTGAATGCCGACATTGATGTTGTTGCGCAGGCCCGCCTCGGTGATCGGCGTTTCTGGCTGGAAATTCAGGAAATCAGCCGCCGTGAAATTCACGTCGTCACGCTGCTTTTCCAGCTGGTTCGGCCTGTCACCCAGCACCTTCACGAACTCTTCCATCGCAATCGGCACGAGACCAGGATGCGCAACCCAGCCACCATCGAAACCATCATTCGCATCACGCGTCTTGTCAGCCCGAATCCCCGCCAGCGCCTTCTCGTTGGCCACCGGGTCGTTCTTGATCGGAATCAAGGCGCTCATCCCGCCAATCGCCGGCGCGCCGCGCTTGTGACAGACCTTCACCAGCGACAACGCATACGCACGCATGAACGGTGAGGTCATCGTGATGCTGCTGCGGTTGGCCAGGCAGAAGTCCTTGTTGGTTTTGAATTTCTTGATGCAGGAGAAAATGTAATCCCAGCGCCCCGCGTTCAGACCCGCACTGTGCTCACGTAGCTCGTACAGGATCTCTTCCATCTCGAAGGTCGCCACGATGGTCTCGATCAACACCGTCGCCTTGATCGTCCCGCGCGGAATCCCGAGCTCGTCCTGCGCCATGCAGAAGATGTCATTCCACAGACGCGCCTCAAGATGGCTCTCCATCTTGGGCAAATAGAAGTACGGGCCTACGCCACGCGCAATCAATTCCTTGGCGTTGTGAAAGAAGAACAAGGCGAAATCGAAGATGCCGCCAGACACGCGCTGACCATCGACCAGCACATGCTTCTCATCGAGATGCCAACCACGCGGCCGCACCAGCAGGGTCGCAACCTTGTCGTTGAGCTTGTATTGCTTGCCGTTCTGCTCAAGGCCGATCGTGCCGCGTACGGCATCCATCAGATTGATCTGCCCTTGAATCTGGTTCTCCCAGTTCGGCGTGTTCGAATCCTCAAAGTCCGCCATATAGGCATCCGCGCCGGAATTCAGCGCATTGATGATCATCTTGCGCTCGACCGGGCCTGTGATTTCCACACGGCGACGCTGCAGGGCTAGCGGCAGCGGTGCGATGCGCCACTCCCCGTCGCGAACAATCGTGGTTTCTTTCAAGAAGCCGGGCACGACACTGCCATCCAGTTCGGCTTGTCGTGTAATGCGCGCCGCTAGCAAAGTCTGGCGGGAGGACTCGAAGCGACGATGAAGTTTCGCGACGAGCGCCAAGGCGTGCACAGACAGCACCTCCGAGAAGGCTTCATACGGCTCTATCGTCGTTGTGACGCCAGCGGGCAAATCAATAACAGTCATGACGCACTTCCCCATAAAATGGTGCAGTGCACTCTACGCCTTCTGATCATTGCCGTAAAACGGGGCCGCTTACATCAGCGAAAAGGCCTGCAATGCAGACCTCTTACGCTCAGCAACTACATCAAGCTACTTTGCCCACTCACCTGTCGGTTGCCTGTCTCCGGTGTTATCCAGGGTCTGATTGTTTCCGCCTTGGGCAGCCGTCGCGGTAAGCGTAAAGGTCGAGGCGGTGCAAGTGGAACTAAGCGAGTAGGCGGAGCTCTGGGTCGTAGCTCCAGTCCCGCAAGCCGTGCCTGCGCTATTGAGATATGTCCCATTCGTCGTATACCAGCGCTCTTGGTCTTGGGCCCATTGAATGAGCTCACGCTGAATATCGGTCCGTTTGCTACGCGCTATATATGACTTGTAGCTCGGCAATGCGACTGCGGCAAGAATCCCCACAATCGCCACCACAATCATCAGTTCGATCAGCGTAAAGCCCGCTATGCGACGACCTTCAATCGCCATGTTCATATCCCCGATCCTCGATGAAATTCAAAGGGGGCAGACAAAAGACACGGTCTGCAATACGACCTGAGTATTGCTTACCAACCCTTGACCAAGCCCCATGACACTGTACGCCATGCACCCCAAACTTGCCTTGGCCGCGGGCACAAAGCTGCTAGGTAGCTGCTGAATGAGGTACTTGGCCGTCGTTTTTTGGCCCGTAGCAGTTGTAATCGAAAGCGCATTGGTCTCGCTCCAAGTCCCAGGCAGCGCCGTACCAGTCCACGCCGCACCCACGCCCTTGCCCTGCACACTGGCCGTAACATTGGTACAGCCTGACAAACAATCCTCTCCGTTTGTCTGAAGGACCGCCGATGCTTGGGCGAGTGCCTGCTCTGCAGCCTGATAGGCGCGTGCGCGTTCCATGCTACTGCCTGCCATACGCTCACTCATCGTTGAGCTGCGCATACCCGCCACTACCAACAATGTCAGCACGACCAGCATTACCATTGAGACGATCAAGGTCAAACCGGCTTGTCCCGTTTTGTATCTCATGGCGGACTCCTAGCGATTCCGAACCAGAATGGTTGAGCGGAAAGTACGGTAAAGCTTGTGGTCAGTGTCCGAGCCGGAAATGTTGCTACCTGCGCAATCCTTCGTTGCAGCAGACTGGACAACTCCCGCGTCTACGGCTTCAGAGCGCAATACGAAACACACTCTCACAGCAACGACCAATTCAGGAGTTGTCGGCGTCGTTGAATAACTATCGGCCACGCAATCCCGAGTTGTGCTTCCGCATTGGAACTCACTATCGGTCGTCACGGAGCTGGTGTCAGAGCCGTACTCAAATACGCCGGAAATAAGCTCCGTACCGTTTCCACCGGTCACCGGGGCGATCCAGTCAGTAGTAGTTGTTACGGTGCCAACCGTTGTACTGCACGACAACTTCTTCGCGCCGGTATCGAATGAAATGGTCGGTACCACCGCGACAACTCCGGTGGCGACGGAGCCATCACAGGCGATCATATTCGCGCCGTCAGGAATGAACTTCATCGTCAAACTGGTAGCAGACAACGATGAAAGACGTGTTGTATCGAGATCAGTTGAAGATGTTGGACGAAAACCCGCCTGCGAAACGACTCGCCGCAGCATCGACAATGCAAATCGCCCATCCTCCGATAACCGGGACTGCATCCCTTGAATCCGGTTTGCCTGACGAGTTGTCGAATAAACGGACACCGCACCCACCGTGATGAATGAACCTATTGTCAAAGCAATCATCAATTCAATTAACGAAAATCCTTGAACGAGCGTTTTCATTATTCAATCACCACGGAATAAGTAGCGTTGCCCGCCGTAGTGCGGTCATCAAGCCAAGTAATGGACAGGGTGTAACGATAATAACCAGAGATTGCCCCACTCTCCTTCGTCAAACTCCAGGTTGCGCTAGGCAATTGAGCACGAACGGTCGTATTCCATTCGGATATCTCGGTGGAGGCACGATAACTTTGAACGCCCGAGCCTTGCGCCAAGCAGCTTGTAGTGCTTTTGTCAGTACTTCCTTGGGTGCACTTCGAAAAGTCGGGGGGCAATGGAGCGCTTGTCGCAGAGCCAGAACCAGAAAGATACGGAGAACGATTTGCATGAATGCGATCAGCCAGATCTCCCGCCAGATCTGCTGCGATGCTGCGGTAATGCGAGCTTTGATTCATCATCAGTGAGCGTGCTTGCATTCCAGCCATGCCTAGAAGCCCGAGAGCCAAGATCGCCACTGACACCATGACTTCGATCAAAGCGACGCCTACCTGCTGAACGCGTGTTTTTCGCATGACAGTTTCTCTGGAGTTTGTCATACACAAGTCGTCGAGGAGCTAACGCTTTTACTCACGTGGCCAGAAGCAGCAATCGTTACTGCTTGCTGCTTCCTCCCGGACAAACAAAGCGTAACTTGCGTTGCACCCGAAGCACTGCCAAGGGTGCCACTGAACGTTGCATCCTTTGCCGTAGTGCTAGCCGGCGTATAGGTCACACCGTTCTTGGGAGGGAAGCGCTGCAACACGGTGGTACCCATCATTACAAGCCAGCCATTTCCCCAGGCAGCTGCCACCGCCGTAGCAGTCGTTGCGGAGGAGCAAACAGGAGAGGTAGCGTCCGGGTTGTCGGTAGCACATAACGTCACATCAGCGCGCCTACTGATCGCCTCAAGTCGCGCCAGATTCAGTGCAGCAACAAGTGCATCCGTCTGGGATGAAAGCCTGGCATCCTTGATCAGTCCAGACAAACCCGGCGCAACAACAGCGATAAGGACGGCCAGAATTGCGGCTGTTACAAGCAACTCTATAAGAGTCACGCCATGCTGCAGCTTGCGCTGCGCTGCGCGCCGAAAGGGCCCCATCACTTGATCTCTCTCCAGATTCCGGTCTCAACCTTCACGCCCGACGGTGCGGCGTTAACTTTCTTGCGCTTGAATTGATCTGTTCCAATTTCTGGTACCAAGAGCACCCCGCCGCCTTTTGGCTCAGCGGGGCTATACACAGCCATGTCGTTTGCCCCTGTGAGCGCCATGACACTGCCTGTGTTTGCATCGGAAGTGAGCACAGGCATTGCCGCCACGGCCCCGGTTTCAGAGCCCCCGCTGATAAAGGAGAGTTCTGTTGGAATCGCATCCAGAGCCACGCCGCTGACATACTGAGAGCCCGTCGAGAAGTCGACTTTGTCACCCGCTGACGAGGAGTTCGAGCCGTCGAGATCATAAATGCTATATGTAGCACCAGAGCGCGTCGTAGCAATACCTCCCGTCAATGGATTAAGCCCCATGACCCAGCCCTTCCCCCCCTGGAGACATGCCTCCGCCAAAGGGATCCCGGTCCCTACCAAGAACTTGTCGGCGTACATCATTGGCGAAGCGACGATTCTTTCGGAGCTCTCCGGCAATTCCATGTACCAGCCTCGTGCCGAAGCAGACAAGGTCACTCCAATATTTGAAACCTTGCGAAAGCTGACGCCATCCTTCTCCTGGGTGTCGAGTACGCTCTGCTTTTGCAGGCTACTGGTAGATGCAGTCACTGCAGCAGTGGTAACAATGTCAACCACACCATATAAGGACTGGGTGGTCGTATCCTTTCGATCGGAATCGACCAGTAGCTTGCCTGTCCCGAAAACAACCATATTCGCGAGATCGTTACCAACTTTAGTCACTTTGATTCCGGGCCGCATCACGATCGGGTGCGTGGAGCCTGCATTGAATATCGGATTGGTATTGACCGACCAATTTGCGGGATCATTGCTAGTCAAATCGAAACGCCACATGCGACCGCTTAGATCCCCGGCATACACATAGTCCAGCTTCCCATCTCCGTCAGTGTCCACACCAGCAGGAGCCGACAATCCGTATGAGCCTGCGGGCAACGAAATTTTCTTGATGAGCGCTCCGGTATCCACATTCAAAATGAATAGAGCGGAGGCAGTTGTCGTTCGCAACGTGGTCGGCACTGCAGTCGTGCCGTCGACGAAATCATTTTCGTAGCCGTTAGAGAGCACTACGGCGGGCAAAACCAGGGTGGAATTCTTCTGACGGACGTTGTAGATGACAGGTTGGCCCAGTGTGTATCCCAAATCGGAATCACTGACACTGGTCCACTCCCATTTGATCGCCGTCTTGGCCGTTTTAAGGCTAGCGGCGGTTGTGGCGTCAATAGCGTGGTATCCACGCCCTCCTTGCCCAAGCGCCCCCACTACGACAGTTTTCCAGGTGCCACTTTTCGAAACATCAGTATCAGTAGTGCTCACACCCAACTTGACGTCGGCTTTGCGCGAGCTGCCATTCACAAAGTACCGGTGCGGCGTCGTACCCGCTGTCACTCCGTAGTCGGAGGCTGTTAGATACTTGAGGTTTCGATAAACCGAGGAGGGAACAAAGCCCATGATTTCAGTCATGGACGATACGTCAAAGGCGTGCAACATCCCGTCATTCGCTCCGATAAAAGCGATACTGCGGGCGGCGTTATCCGCCTGGAATTGAGCGTATGTTTTTTCTACTGTTTTGCCCGATGGTTTGCCTACAAAGGTAGGCTGACCGTCAATGATGTCACCAAGCAATCCATTTGGGCGCGTACGAAACCCGGATAACCCTTCAACACCGCGGATGAAATCAACAACCTTCCCTTGCGCTGCGGAATCTGCTCCCAAAGCCAGCTTTTGCGCAGAAGTCGCGTTGGTATCAACCGTACTCTTGTCGAAATCAAACGGTGTAGTCGTTGTACCCACAACTTTGGCTGTAAAAATCGTCCGGGATGACGGAATGATCGCCTTGGGATTGGCGCAAGCCGTCGTCGTGACGCCGTCAGCTCCAAGGACCCAGCACATCAGATCACCGTACCAGCCCCTGGGGTTGAACAGCGGCTGCAGTACAACGTCTCCAGCAGGAGTCGTTTCACTCTTGACCGCAACCCCGCCAGCGTTTGAGGTGTTCGCCTGAATCTCGCTCGCAATGGTACTGAATGCATCGTCCAGAGATGCCTGATCGTTTGCCAGGAAAAATTTCCCGCCCCCCACTTTTGCCGCTGCGCTCAACATGGGGTTGCCCGGCAATGCTTTGCCGTCCTTGTCTTTCAGTTGAAACCCTACGGTATAGGTCGTCAAATTCTGCTTCTGGAACTTGGGGTCGTCCCAGCTCTTGTTCGAGTTATCAAGCCCTGAGACCTTGAAATCCCGGTCATAGGCGTACATCGCCACGTCACGCAGGGAGCGGCCAAACGTCGAATCACTGTCATCTGTCCCGATGAAAGCATCCGCCACGCTTGCAGTCTGACCATCCAGAATCACCGGGCACGTAATGTCGGATTTTGTATCTTTGTCGACGCATGCCTTGAACGACTTTGTCACGGCTGTGCCAGAGGCGTCGTACGAGACATAGCTCTTCGCGGAGCGATAGGGGGAAGATGGCTTGTTGTCGTTATATGCGATGTCATCTACTGGCAGGCCCGGCAAGACCCCGTCACCGTTTGACAACCCATCAGTAAAAACAATCGCGAAATTCTTCTGGCAACGATACTGAATCGGACTGGTATATACACCGTTGGAAATACCCGCACTCTTGCCGGCATAGGAAGCCTCGCCGGCGAAATAATTGGTGACCTCGAAATAGGTCTCGCCTAGTGGAGTATTGGTATCTGGAGACAGGTTTTGAACTGCGGTATTAACCGAGCCACTATTGTTGTCACTCATCGGAACTACCAGCACGCCCGCATTTTGCGTCTGACCCTTTTTGGGATCAAATGAGAACAAGCCCCATCGAAATCCGGGGTACGAAGTCAGCAATTTGTCAGCGGCCTTCTTCGCTATCGTCATTTTCGAATCGCCCGAGGTTTTACCAACCGGAAGATCCTTCATGCTGCCGGAGTTATCAAACTGCAGCATGACGTTTGGCGCCACGCTGGACGTGACAGTCGGTGGCAGATATGGGTAGGGCTCTGCAGCTGTTGCCAATAGCGGAAACGCCGTCGCTGGAAAGGCCAGCAAGATAGCGATCTCAAGCGATTTGATTTTGAAGCATCCGTTCATGATGACCTCTAGGACTTGACCACTCGCGTTAGAGACACCAACGCGCAAGGCTCGGGTTAATCAATATATTGACAACAACTGCGGCTGGCATGCCGGCTGCGTTCAACGACTGTCCGTTGCACGCCAGCACCTCTGAAGCGCACTCACTCTTCTTACCGCCACTTTCCTCACATTGCGAGTGTCGAATACGCAGACACCGTTTTCAACAAAGGTACGATCAATGGGAGAGCTTTGTTGATAGGCGGGGAGACACTTTGAACAAGCGTGAAATCTGTCACGACATCGCCGTTTGGCGTACCGGAATACCATTTACGGCAAATTATCAGCACTTCTTGACCGATCAACCCGTGAACGGGATTGATGCGCCCCGCAGTTGCAGGTATGATCGCGCCTCTTCGCTGCTGTAGCTCAGTTGGTAGAGCAACTGATTCGTAATCAGTAGGTCACCAGTTCGATTCCGGTCAGCAGCACCAAAATCAAAGGGTCGGCATTTGCCGGCCCTTTGTCCTTTCCGCACGGCGGGTCGACCGTCCGTCACTGGCGAGCCTCGAACGGATTGCCGATGTCGGCCCACTCCTGTGAGCTTGCTCGCACCGGATTGATATCCAGCCCGCCCCTCCGCGTGTATCTCGCCCAGACTGCAAGTTGCTCCGGGCGGCATTGCTCCTGGATGCCCATGAAGATCCGTTCGACGCACTGTTCATGGAACTCGTTGTGCTCACGGAACGACACGATGTAGCGCAGCAAGGCTTCGCGATCGATGGCCGGGCCACTGTAGCGGACGGCGAGCATTCCCCAGTCTGGCTGCCCCGTGACGAGGCAGTTGGATTTGAGCAAATGGGAATAGAGCGTCTCATTGGCGACCACTGAATCCGGCCGGGTGCTCAGCAAGCCCGGCACAGGCTCGTATTGGTCGATCTCGATATCGAGATCATCAATGCAGACTCCGGCGGGTACGCCGGATAGACGCGTGGCAGTTGCCACGTCTTCCAGACGCACATCTACGGCGGCCCCGACGGCCCGGCCGAGGTCTCCGGCGATACGTGCTTCGACCTCCGCGATATCCGCCAATCGGGACTGGTTGAAGGAGTTCAGGTAAAGCTTGAGCGACTTGGATTCGACAATGTTTGGCGAATCGGCCGGCACCGTAAAGACGCCCAGCGCCACGACGGGTTTGCCGCGCAGATTGAGCCATGAGATTTCATACGCATTCCAGATATCGGCGCCCACGAACGGCAGCGCCCCTGCAATGCCAAGCTCTGCCCGCTTTTCAGCGCGCGGGATGGGATAGAGCAGCGCGGGGTTGTACTCGGTTTCGTAGACGACCTTCTTGCCGAGCGGCGAACCGATGCTGGAATCTTGTGTGCTCATGAGTCCAGTCTACGCAGATGGGCCAGGAGGGGATGCAGCAGTAAAGCGCCGAGACGCTTGCTGCGGGCGGCGCTCCAGCCGGCGCGCGCGTCCGGCGCATTGGCGTTGTCCTTGAAGGGCATCTCGAGCGTCAATGCCACGCAGTTGAACTGATTGGCGACCCACTTGGATGCCAGCGTCAGCAGCTCGTCGTCGAAGCGGTTGTCGGCGTAGCCCTGCGCGGTCTGGAAGTCCGGACTTGCCTCGAGCAGATCATCGAGGAATGCCTTCTGCAGTGCGAGATTACGCTCGCCGTAGCCAGGCACCATGTGACTGCCGTCGATGAACACATACGGCAGCGTTTCATCGCCATGCAGATCAAGGAAGAAGTCCACGCCGCTATCGAGCATGCCTTGGCGTACGCAGAGGATTTCAGGGCTGCGCTCAAGGGTCGGCGTGCGCCATTCGCGATTCAGGTTCGCGCCAGCCGCGTTGCTACGCAGGTTGCCCAGCGTACTGCCGTCAGGATTGACGTTGGGCACGATATACAGACACGCACGTTCGCGGATTTCGCGCGCCACCGCACCAAACTCCGGATCGGCCTCGTTCAGCAAGGCTTCGAGCAGGCCTTCGGCGCACCATTCCGCCATGGCCTCACCAGGATGCTGGCGCGCGATTATCCAGACGTTTTTGCGCGCGTTACCAGGCTGGCCGGTGCGCAGCGCATCGACGCTGCGCTGCTCGACGGAATTGCCAAGCTGCAACAATTGCACGCCAGCATCCTGCGCACAACGATTCAGCAAATCGAAATGTCTTTCCAGCGAATAGGGCTGAAAGTACGCCAGCCAGAGACTGTCTTGCTGCATCACGAACTCGATACGCAGTTGCTTGCCGTCGTAGTACGTCGTCGCGATGCGGAACCAGTCCTGCCGGTCATGGCTGGCCGCGCACTGGTAGCCATGCCAACCCTCGGCGTAGCTGCATTCGCCGGCGTTCTCGATGATGATCCGAACAGCCTCGCCCTTGGGCGCAGTCAGGCGGAAGTGGAACCACTGCAGAAACTCGGCGTTACTGTCGTTGCGAATGCGCAGACGAATATCGTCAGCCTTGTCGGCATTGACGACTTCAATATTGCCGCTATCGAACTTGCTGTTGATGTAGATGCTCATCACGTTCCTCAAGCCGCCTGACGACGGAAAACCCAAGTGTCTTCAGTCGACACCTGCGGGGCAAATTCGTAGCCCTCGACATCGAAGCGCTTCAGGTCTTCGACGTCAGTCATGCGATTCACTATCGCATAGCGACTCATCAAGCCACGCGCGCGCTTGGCGTAAAAACTGACGACCTTGTAACCATCGCTCTTCAACTCCTGGAAGACGGGCGTTACGACGCGGGCGTTCAATTTGCGCGGGCGCACAGACCTGAAATACTCCTCCGACGCGAGATTGACCAGGATGGCCCCCTCCGCCCCACCGAAGTCCTTGTTGAGTCGCTGCGTAATTGTCTCGCCCCAGAAGCTGTACAGGTCCCGGCCAGCCGGATTGACCAGGCGCGTCCCCATCTCGAGACGGTAGGCCTGCATGAGATCAAGCGGCCTCAACAGCCCATAAAGACCCGACAGGATCCGCAGATGCCGCTGCGCCCACTCCAGATCATCTGCCGAAAGGCTATACGCGTCGAGCCCTCCATAGACGTCACCATTGAAAGCGAAAACGGCCTGGCGGGCATTGCTTTCAGTAAAAGGCGGAGCCCATTCAGCAAAGCGCGTCACATTCAGCACAGCAAGCTGATCGGAAATGCTCATGAGTTTTCCAACCGTTTTCGGTGCGAGTTTGCGCAGGATCTTGATAAGTGCCTGTGACTGATCGAGAAAATCGGGCTGGGTGTGTGGAACGGAAAGCGTGGGCGATTCGAAATCGAGCGACTTGGCAGGGGAAATGACGATCTGGAGCATGCAGGGAGGTAAGCAACAACAATTGATGAACGAAGAGTATACCGGCATCCCCCCTCGCCCCGCCTGAACCGGGAGACGTCGCACACGCTCCTCGCTGTTTTTCGCCCGACAGCGCAGATACGAAGCAAAATGCCGCACCTGTTTTGCGCCCTCCCCCATCATGACCGACCTGCTCTCCCGCTCGCTCGCCGCCGTCTGGCATCCGTGCACCCAGATGAAACAGCACGAAGCCACGCCGCTCATTCCCATCGCGCGCGGCGAAGGTCCCTGGCTGTACGACGCTGACGGCAAGCGCTATCTGGATGCAGTCAGCTCATGGTGGGTCAATCTGTTCGGCCACTGCAATACCTATATCAACCTGCGCTTGCGCGAGCAGCTTGAAAAGCTCGAGCACGTGATGCTGGCGGGCTTCACCCACGAGCCTGTTGTTGCCCTGTCCGAAAAACTGTCAGCGCTGACCAGCGGCGCGCTCGGGCATGCCTTCTACGCATCGGATGGTGCCTCTGCCACCGAAATCGCTTTGAAAATGAGCCTGCACTATTGGCGCAACCAGGGGCGCAGCGAGAAGAACCGCTTCGTCTGCCTCGAAGGGAGCTACCACGGCGAAACGGTCGGCGCGCTGGCAGTCACTGACATCGCGCTCTTCCGCGACGCCTACGCCCCGCTCGTGCGCGCGGCGGACACCGTACCGTCGCCGGACTGGCGCCGCGCGCAGGATGGAGAAACAGCAGCCGATGTAGCCCGCAACGCCGCCGCCGCGCTCGAAGCCTGGCTGCAGGCTAACCACACGCAAACCGCCGCGTTCATCGTCGAGCCCCTCGTGCAATGCGCGACCGGCATGGCCATGTATGACGCCGAGTACCTGCGCCTGGCACGCGCCCTGTGCGATCGTTACGAGGTACATCTGATCGCCGACGAGATCGCAGTTGGCTGTGGTCGCACGGGCAGTTTCTTCGCTTGCGAACAAGCCGGCATCTGGCCCGACTTCCTGTGCCTGTCGAAAGGCATTTCCGGCGGCTATCTGCCGCTGTCACTGGTGCTGAGCCGGGATGCGATCTATCAGGCGTTCTACGCCGATGAAGTCAGTCGCGGCTTCCTGCATTCGCACTCCTACACGGGCAACCCGCTGGCGTGCACGGCAGCGCTGGCCACGCTGGAACTGTTCGATCAGGAACAGGTGCTCGCCCGCAACCGCGAGCGCGCGGGTTGGCTGACCGAAGCTGCGCTGCCCATGACCACGCACCGCAAAGTACGCAATGTGCGTCAGACAGGAATGATCCTCGCCTTCGATGTCGACGCCCCTGCCGGCTTCAGTCGATGCTTTGCGCAAGCTGCACTGGACGAGGGGCTGCTGCTGCGCCCCATCGGCTCGACGATCTACTGGATGCCGCCTTACATCCTCGATCACGCCACCACGCAATTGCTGAGCACGAACACGCTCGTCGCGCTGGATACAGCACTTGAAAAGTTCTGTTAAGAGCGAAAATATCTCGCAACAATTTGCACGTCATTCCGCAGCCCCGACATGTCATCACGCAATCCGGCACGGCGTTATTGAGCTTGTCCGGGCGATTTGATTCGCTTCAATCGAACCCCGGCCATCACAACCCACCTTAAAGGATACGAACCATGAGCAAGTTGCTGACCGCCCTGATCGCTGGTGCTTTCATTTCTTCCGCTGCGTTTGCTGCCGACGTGCCAGCTGCTGCACCTGCCGCTGCTGCGACCTCGGCACCTGCTCCGACAGCCAAGAAGACTTCGGCCCACAAGAAGTCTTCGAAGAAGTCCTCGCACAAGGCCGCTCCTGCAGCCGCTGCACCTGCTGCAAAGTAAGCGCTTCCGCTGTACAAGAAAAACGGCGCACCGCTTGAAGCGATGCGCCGTTTTATTTTTCTGTCACGGGAAAGGCTGGTAGCCCGACTGCGCAGCTTCAACGTGCGCTGGCGACGAGCCCTTGCCTCAAAGTATTCCCGTTGATCACCTTGGTCAGCTTGTCGGCATATGCCGGATCGGTAGCATAGCCGCCTGCTTGCAGAGCCTTGGCAAAAGCAGCGGCGTCGCCCTGCCCTTGCGCTGCGGCGTAGCGTGGTGATTGCTGGACCAGCCTGGCATAGTCCTGAAAAGCTTCTGCATACGAGCCGTACGCACGGAAGCGTTCAACGCGGGTCTGCGCCACGCCATTCTCATATTCGGTCGTCGCCGAATCCACGGTTGCCCCGGTCCAGCCCTTGCCCGCCTTGATGTTGAACAGGTTGTAGGTCGGTCGACCATCAGCCGTGCGCAATTCCGATTTGCCCCAGCCGGTTTCCAGCGCGGCTTGTCCGACCAGGAAATGCGCCGGCACATTGAGCGTGCGCGCAGCTTCCGTCGCTTGCGGCCACAGATTTTCCACGAAGCGTTGCGCATCGCTCGCAGGTGCGTTGATGGCCGCAGAAACTTTCGGCGAGACCTGCGGCGTCGCCGGCGCGGCAGGCATGACACCGCTCGGCAGCAGGGACTTCAGGGACGAACCGGTAACGGGCTTGGCATCAGCCGGCGGCAGACCAGCCTGTTGCAAGAGCTGACGTTCGATGGAAGCCGCCAGGCCGACGCCGCCACGCTGTGCCAGTACCGCAGCCAGCTGCTGGTCGCCGAGACCTTCGTAAAACTTGGTGGACTCGCTGTCGAGCATGCCGTCCTTGGGCACCGTCTCGCGCATCGACTTGAGCACCATCTGCAGAAACAGCGCCTCGAACTGCTTGGCCGTCGCCTTGATGCTCTCGGGCGTGTTCTCATGCGCCGCGCGCTTGAGCGCGATCAATGCATTGACGTCGAGTGTATTGATCTGGTCCATCATGATCAGATCACCTCGAGATCGGCGCGCAAGGCACCGGCGGACTTCATCGCCTGCAGGATGCTGATCAGATCCAGCGGGTTTGCACCGACAGCATTGAGCGCCTTCACCACGTCAGCCAGGTTCGCCCCGGGGCGCACGCGGATCATGCCATTGCCGCCCTGCTTGATATCGACAGTGCCGTTCTGCGTCACCGCTGTCTGCCCGCCCGCCAGGGCATTGGGCTGACTGACTTGTGTGTTCTCGCTCACCGCCACGGCAAGATTGCCGTGTGCAACTGCGCACTCCTGCAAGGTCACGGTCTGGTTCATCACCACCGAGCCCGTGCGTGAATTGATGATGACGCGCGCAGCGCCAGCAAGCGGGGTCACTTCAAGATTTTCGATACGCCCCAGAAATGCCACGCGTTCATAAGCGGCCTCAGGGGCGCGCACCTGGATACGGCGGCCATCCAGCGCCCACGCGGTACCCGACACATTGTTCTGGTTGATGGCGTCTACAACGCGTTGCGCCGTCCCGAAGTCTGCGGTGGAAAGTTCATAGGTAATGGTGTCGCCCTGCCCGACCTGCATCGGCACGGCACGCTCGACAATGGCACCGGCCGGTATGCGGCCAGCGGAGAGGTGATTGATGGTCACCGACGTGCCTCCACCCGACCCGCCTGCACCGCCCACCACCATGTTGCCCTGGGCAACGGCATAGACCTGGCCGTCAGCGCCTTTCAGCGGCGTCATCAGCAAGGTGCCGCCCTTGAGACTCTTGGCATTGGCCAGCGAAGACACATTGATGTCGAACTGCTGACCGGGCTGGGCGAAGGGCGGCAACTGCATGGTGACCATGACGGCTGCCACATTCTTGAGCTGCAGGGTCTGTCCGGGCGGCACGGTGATGCCCATATTGCCCAGCATGTTGACGATGCTCTGCGTGGTGAACGGCGCTTGCGTCGTCTGGTCACCCGTGCCATCGAGCCCCACCACGAGACCATAGCCCACCAGCTGATTGCTGCGCACACCGGCAACGGAAGCCAGATCCTTGATGCGCTCCGCCTGCGCCGCTGGTGTCGCCAGCAGGGCCAGCGACAACGCGGTAAGAAGACCTGCACATGCCCGGATCGCTTGTCTCATGTTTCAACCTGCCTGCGTTTGATCTTGCTCCGAACGGCCGTTCAGAATGGCAAGACGTTCATGAATATGCGTTGCAACCAACCCATTCTCTGCGCCTCTTCGACGTAACCGCTACCGCGGTACTCGACGCGTGCATCCGCAACCTGCACGGATTGAACGGTATTGGAGCTTGTCACGTTGTTGGGATTCACGACGCCCGAAAAACGGATGAATTCCTGCCCCTGATTGATCGCTACCTGCTTTTCACCAGATACCAGCAGATTGCCGTTGGGATAGACCTCGATCACCGTCACGGTCATGGTGCCGGTGAATGCATTGTTGGCAGCCGAGGCGCCCTTGCCGGAGAAGGTCGTGTCATCGCTGGCGCCTACCGATAGCGGCGCGAGGAACTTGCCGGGCACACCGACCAGCGAGGAAATGCCCACCGATGAATTCGCGGCGCGCGTCGTGTTGGTATTGGCGTTCTTGCTGGCTTGGGTTTTTTCGACGATGTTCACCGTCAGTGTGTCACCCACCAGGCGCGCGCGGCGGTCTTCGAAGATGGGTCGCGTGGCGGCGCCGTAGATCGAACCGTTGTAGGCCTGCACGACGGGCGCGGGCTCCGGCCGAACCGACATGGGTTGATGCACGCTGGTAGCCGGCGTGATCAGGCTGCATGCCGAAAGCATGGCCAGCGAAGCCGTACCAAGGGAGTACGACACGGGGCGCAGAGCGGACTGGATGCGGGCGTTCATGGCTCAGTTACCTTTTGTCACCGGTTCAGACGAGGCTTACAACTGGCCGAGACGCGCGAGCATCTGGTCGGCCGTGCTCACGACACGTGAGTTGAATTCGTAAGCGCGCTGGGTCTGGATCATGTTCACCAACTCTTCGGCGACATTCACGTTGGAGGCCTCGACATAGCGCTGGTTGACCGTACCGGCGCCGTTGGTGCCTGGCGTCGTGGGCGTCGCCGTACCGCTGGCCGTCGTTTCGAGGAACAGGTTTTCACCCGTTGCCTGCAAGCCACCTGGATTGATGAAGGTCGCCAGCTGGATCGAGCCGACTTGCGTGGTCGCCGTCGAGCCGGGCTGGGTCACGCTGACCGTGCCGTCCTTGGCGATGGTGACGCTCAGGGCATCGGCCGGAATCGTAATGGCCGGTTGCACCGGGTAGCCTGCGGCGGTGACCAGCTGACCTTGCGAATCGGTCTGGAAAGAGCCGTCGCGGGTGTAGGCCGTCGTGCCGTCTGGCAGCAAGACCTGGAAGAAACCTCGCCCCTGCACGGCCATGTCGAACACGCCATCGGTCTGCTGCAGGTTGCCCTGAGTTTGCGTACGCACCGTGGCGACCGGCCGCACACCGGTACCGAGCTGCATGCCAGAGGGCAGCGTGGTGGTCTGCGAGCTCTGCGCGCCAGGCTGGCGGATATTCTGGTACAGCAGGTCCTCGAATACGGCACGCGAGCTCTTGTAGCCATTTGTCGCCGTGTTGGCGAGATTATTGGCAATGACGTCCAGCGAAGTCTGCTGAGCGTCGAGGCCGGTACGGGCAACCCAAAGTGCGCCAATCATGTTCTCGGTCCTTCCTGTACGTCTCGTGTGTTCTGCGTCTTTCGATCCGCTTACGCCGCGGACCGACTCTCAACCCTGCGAATCAACGCGCGATGATCTGGGTCGCGACCTTGTCGTCTTCCTGCGCGGTCGACAGCAGCTTTGTCTGCATTTCGAAATGGCGCCCCAACGAGATCATGTTGACCATCTGCTCGACGATATTCACGTTGCTGCCTTCGACGTAGCCGCTGGCGATCTTCACGGCCTCGTCTTGCTGTGCGGGTGCGCCGTTAGCTGTACGGAACAGGCCGTCCTCGCCCCGGCGCAAGTCGGCTTCCGCCGGATTGACCAGTTTGAGGCGGCCCGCCGTGGTGGCTGCGTTTCTCGCCCCCGTTCTTGGAACTGCGGTGATGGTGCCGTCGTACGCGATCTCGACATCGTTGTCTGGCGGGATGGCGATCGGACCGGAATCGCCCACCACTGTCAGACCGCTCTGCGTACGCATGACGCCTTCTGAATCCACCGTGAAATTACCGTTGCGCGTATAGGCCTCGGAACCATTCGCTGCCTGCACGGCGAACATGCCAGAACCAACCACCGCGACGTCATAGGCGCCGCCGGTGCGCTGTAGTGGCCCCGTGCGATAGTCGGTTGCCATATTGGCGTCCACCACGAACGCCCGCGTATGAGCGGCGGGCGACTGCACCTCCACAGCACGGAAGCGATGCAACTCGGAGCGGAAGCCCGTCGTCGAGGTGTTGGCCAGGTTGTTCGCCACGGCGGCCTGTTGGGCCATCGTCGCCTTTGCCCCGCTCATTGCCGTGTAGATCAGCTTGTCCATGGTTCTCGTGACCGATCAGCGCTATGGGGTTATCTGGAGATCTATCTAGATGCGGGAATTAACGCAGGTTCACCAGGGTCTGCATGACCTGATCCTGCGTCTTGATGGACTGCGCATTGGCCTGGTAGTTACGCTGCTGGGTGATCATGTTCACCAGCTCGGCCGTCAGATCCACATTGGACTCTTCGACCGCGCCCGCCTGCAGCAAACCACGCTTGCCGATGCCCGGTGCGCCCAGTTGCGCGGCGCCCGATTCGGCGGACTCCGCCCAGAAGTTGCTACCCACCGACAGCAAGCCGTTCGGGCTGGCAAAGGTCGCCAATGCGATGGTGGCAATGTCGGTGGTCTGGCCGTTGGAGTAACGCCCCTGGACGATGCCGTCCTTGCTGATGGTGATGCCCGACAGCGTGCCCGGTGCATAGCCATCCTGCGTCTGCGAGGTCACGTTGAAAGTGCTGCCGTACTGTGTGCTGCCCGCCATGTTCAAGGTGAAGGCCAGGGGCGTGGTGGCGCCGGTCGTCACCGGGAAGCTGGAGTTGAACGTGTAGGTGCCGACGGCAGAGGTACCGATCAAGGAGCCGGCGCTGCTGAACTCCATGTTGCCCGGAGTCGCGCTCGGCGCGCCGTTATCGATGGAGGTATACACATCCCAGCGCGAGCTTGCGCCTGCCAGCGAGGGTGCCGAGGCACTGCGCACGAAGTACATGGTCACAGCGTGCGGATTGCCCAGGCTGTCGTAGGCAGTCGATGCCGTCGAGGAGTTGTAGGTCGAGGTGTTGGTGTAATCAAACGGCGTGAGGGTCGGCGTCGTATTGCGGGAATCCAGATTGATACCGATGTTCATTGCCGTCGTTGCCGCCGGCGCGCCGGTCAGGGAGCTGTTGCTGGCGGAGAGCTGAATCGCAGAGGCCGTCGTAGAACCACCACCGGGCAGGAAGCCCATCAGCTTGTAGCCCGATGCGTTGACGATGAAGCCATTGGCATCGATGTCGAACTGACCATTGCGGCTGTAGTTGGTCACCGTCGCGTCGGGCGACTGCACGATGAAGAAACCATCGCCATTGATTGCCACGTCGAGCGGGTTGTTGGTCGGGGTGATATTGCCCTGGGTGAATTGCTGCGAGACCTGGCTCATCGAGGTACCGATACCGATCTGCACACCTGCAGCAGCACCGTTCAGCGCGGCAGCGAAGACGTCGCCGAATTGCGCGCCGGCGAGTTTGTAACCCACCGTGCTGCCGTTGGCGACGTTGTTGCTGATGACGTCCAGCGCCTTGGCGGCAGCATTGAGACCCGAAAGACCTTGTTGAAATGCCATGTTGTTGCTCCCGACTTAGATGATGCGGCGGATATCGGACAGAGAAAGCTTGCTGAAGCGGCCAGCATTGAGCGAGACGCCGTTGTCACCATTGGAAACGCTGACGACCGTGGCCATTTCGAGAGACGACGAATCGACCGCCGTCTTGCCCTTGCTTGCGGTGATCTTGATCGTGTACTTGCCGTCCGCAGCAACTGCGCCGTTGGTGGTGGAGCCGTCCCAGACGAACTCATGCGAACCCGCTTCCTGATCGGTCAGCGATTCGCTTGCCACCTCGACGCCACTGGCATCCATGATGGAAATTTTCACCGTATCCGCGTCAGCCCCGAGGGTGAAGCCGCCGATGGCGTAGCTACCTTCGCTATTGCTGGCCAGTTGCAGCTGGTTGCCATCCACCAGCACGCCGCGCCCGACCAAAGCAGCCGCCTGCAGCGTTTCGCTGCTGCGCTGACTGCCCACCAGGCCTTGCAGCGTGGAGTTGAGGCGCTCGATCCCGTCGACCGTACTGATCTGTGCAAGCTGCGACGTGGTTTGCGCGTTGTCGACCGGATTCATCGGATCCTGGTTTTTCAACTGCGTCGTCAGCAGCTTGAGAAAACGCGTTTGCGCCTCTTCGGTCTTGCTGGTCGTGGTCGTACTCGTCTTCGACGTATCCGTGTTGGCGATCAACGACTGGTACGTGGATTTCGAAGTATCTGTGGTGGAGCTGACTGTCATGAGTTCATCCTCTTCCCTGATCCTTGCGGATCATCAGCCCTGACCTATCGTCAGGGTTTTCTGCAAAAGCGCTTTGGCGGTGTTCATCATCTCGACATTGGTCTGGTAGGCACGTGACGCCGAAATCATGTTCGTCATCTCTTCCACCACATCGACGTTGGGCATCGTCACGTAGCCCTTTTCATCGGCGGCTGGGTTCTTCGGGTCATACACGATGCGCATCGGCGCAGCGCTCTCGACTACTTGTGTGACCTGTACGCCGGTTGCATACGGGCTGCTGCCAACCTGCTGAGCCTGGAACACCACTTGTTTGGCGTGATACGGCTTGCCGTCCGGCCCGGCAACGCTCTCGGCATTGGCGAGATTGCTGGCCGTCGTATTGAGGCGCTTGGACTGCGCGTGCATCGCAGAGCTTGCAATCCCGAAGACGTCAAACATGCTCATGATCGCTCTCCAGCCCTTACGCTCAGCCGTTCTGACCGGAGACGGCGGTCTGCATGCTCTTCAGCAGACCGTTGATGAAGCTCAGGCTGGCTTCATACTGCAAGGAGTTCTCGGCCATCGCCGCACGCTCCGTATCCATATCCACCGTATTGCCATCGACGCTGGATTGCATCTCGGGGCGGTATTGCAGATTCGCCGAGGTGACCATGCCGCTCATCGCGATATGACGCGGGGCGCTCGTTGCCAGCGCCAGAGGCTGACCAGCACGACCTTGCACGGCACCGCGCAATGCCTCACCGAAATTCATGTCACGTGCCTTGTAGTTAGGCGTATCGGCGTTGGCGATATTGGATGCGAGCACGGACTGACGTTGCGAACGCAGGTCGATCGCTGTCTTGTGAAAGCCCATCAGGTCATCGAGTCTGCTCATGATCTCTTCTCCATCATTCTTGCCGGCTTGTGATTTGGCGACTGCTGCAGAGGAAGACAGTTGCTGCCGACTCTGTTTCTGCTTCTTGCTCATCTCCGCCTCCCTCACCCCGGCAACTCGCCTGGTATCCGACGGACACTTTGCAGCTTTCGTGCCAGCATCGTAACGGCCTGTTTTGTTGATCGTCGCGCCGAAAAAGCGGCAAAACGGCTACCTATCCGGCAGTCGCCGCAAGCCCACCGGCAAACATTGCCGCTGCGCGGAAACGGCGCCGGAATGCACTTGCCGGCAGCGTTTTGCGCACGGGCAGGCGGGCCCGCGAAGTGACCCGCATTCATGGCTTTGTTCCCTTCGCTGAATCGTCGACAGGCATGATGAAATCGCGGGAGCCCGCCTTGCCGAATTGCGAAACCCCTCATGCAGAAGTCTCTTGCCACCCTGCTCTCCTGTGCGCTGTTCGCGCCCCTCCCCACACTCGCGATGAGTTCGCAGGACGTCGTCAACACAGTCACGGCGTTCTTGCAGGAACGCACGCTGGAGCTACCGGGCACCGTCAGCCTGAGCGTTACCCCTCCGGGCGAGCATCAACAGATCCTGCAACCCTGCATACAGGCACAAGCCTTCCTGCCGCAGGGGCAGAAAACCTGGGGGCGTGTCACGGTGGGGCTGCGCTGCGTGAGCGGCAGCAACGCTTCGCTGTACGTCAGCGCGCGCGTGAAGGTGGAAGGCAGTTACGTGAAGATGGCGCGCCCGATCTCCAGCGGCCAGCAGCTGTCTGCAAGTGATATGCAGATTGAACAGGGCGAGCTGACTGCCTACCCTGACGACATTGTCGTGGCGGTTGGTGACGCACTGGGCCAGATGACGAAGCAGGCGCTATCAGCCGGGCAGCCGTTGCGCGGCGCTTATCTGAAAGGCGAAGCCGGCATCCAGGCCGGGCAGACCGTCAAGGTGGTCGCCAGCGGAGGCGGCTTTTCGGTCGTCAATAGTGGTCGCGCACTCAACAGTGCTGCGCGCGGAACGCTGATCCGCGTCAAACTCGACAACGGCAAGATCATCAGCGGCATCGCCGGAACGGGCGATATTGTGGACGTCAGCACGGAACGCTGAGTCGGGAAGAGAACAGATCAGGAAGTCATGCAGTCGCCGGCCCGTCTTGCGCGACACACGCAAGCCGGGCCAGGACAACGGATCTCGTTATGGCGCAGGCGCTGGCTGCTCGAAGGTCTTGCACAGATCGTCCAGGCCGCTCAGCAGACTGTCGCTGGTACGGGCGAAGGTCTGATAGACCTGATCGCGCTCTTCACGCTCGACGTTGCGCTGCAGGATTTCGTTGAAGAAAACCCATTGCTGGTCGACGAGGAACAGCGCGCTGGACGACTTCGGCCGATCTTCACTGAGTTCGCGTACGCGCTTGATGCTGGCGAGATAGGCTTCCTGCGTCTTCTTCATGTCCGCCGTCAGCGAAGGTGCCGACACGCCAAGCGCCTTGAAGAAATACAGCTTGGCCATGCGCTGCGACAGCGTACGGGCCTGACCAGCCAGGCGCAGCCCTTCCGAAGGCTCGGCGCCAATGCGCTGACGCAACAGGTCCGAGCCCTTGGCTGCAGTGGCTACCAACTTGTCGCTCTGATCGGCGATAGCCTTCACCGTATCGGGCATGTTGAGCTTTTCAGGCTGACGGGGGGCGTTACCCTGAGTGCTGCCTACGAATGCAGTCGGCGGCAATTCAGACCCCAGCTCGCCGCGCGAATCACCACTGCGCACCTGCAACTGCACCGCGCTGGCTTCGGCCGCCTCGAGGTACTTGCTCCACAACTGTTCGAGTTGGGCATAGTTTTCCTTCAACTGCGGCGTATCGGCGTCGGCCTGCAGCGACTTCAGCTGCTTCACGTAACGACGTGAATCTTCGTCGAACTGACTGCTGCTGCGCGAACGCAGCGACGCAATGCCTTTCATCGCCCAGGTGCGCGACAGGCGCTCGGCCAGCATTTCCTGTTGTTCAGCCACATTCAGGCGTTGCAGCGCGTTATCCGCTGTCTTCTTTGCCGGCGTTGC
This sequence comes from Uliginosibacterium silvisoli, assembly GCF_036017035.1. Taxonomy (NCBI): domain Bacteria; kingdom Pseudomonadati; phylum Pseudomonadota; class Betaproteobacteria; order Rhodocyclales; family Zoogloeaceae; genus Uliginosibacterium; species Uliginosibacterium silvisoli. The sequence continues at coordinate 447,943 of NZ_JAYXHS010000003.1, forward strand.
AGCTGTGGCGGCTGCCGCCAGGTTTGTTGCGGCCAGCGACATGCTCAAGCCGACCGCGACACATACATTCAGGCCCACACTCCGAATACTCATCATTGAATTGTCCCCTGCTATCTGATTTTATGAATTGAATGCTGCTTTGTAGAAATGCTGCTGCGTAGCATTCCGCGAAAAAGCCTCGATGGCAATAGCTGAAATATGCACGGCAATAGCTTTCCTTCAGGTCCGGCAATACTTTTTTGTCACACAAATATCGCGAGGGGGCGAAGACTACCAGAGGGCAACGTCAGTCTTCACTGCACGAGTATCTACATGTAACGAGATAACTCACGGCACGCTGTGGAAAAAATACACAGTTGGCCGCCGAAATTTTCGACGCATCCGCCAGCCGGCAGCTTGTGGGCCGAAACGCCAGCATTGCGCTGCATCCGGGCGCGCACAAATCACGTAGGGAAGATGTATCGCACCTTGGAGAGGGAGGGCCTGCACGCCGGCCTCGGCCAAACCGCGATTGCGTGAGGCGCTGCACACAAACACAATGTATTCATACTCCGAGCATTCAAACCCTTTCATAGACAAAGGCGTGCCGCCTGATGCATTCATGAGCCGCAGCTTCACTTCGCAGGAAGATGTCCCGGCGCCGCCAGACAGGTCGCCGGGCTTTTATTGCGACACACCCGCCGATGAATTGCACGACACCACGCATGACGCGCCAGCCGAAACGGGCTTCGTACGCGCCCCGCTGGCGGCTCAGCCCGTGCAGGAGAGTCAGTTACAAGCATGGATTGCCGGCGTCACGCGTCAGGACCAAGCCGCTTTGAATGCCTTGTACCAAGCCTGTACGAGCCGCGTTTACGGCCTCGTTCTACGCATCACACGCAATGCAGAGCTTGCTGAAGAAGTCGTCGAAGACACGTTCTGGCAAGTCTGGCGGCAGGCGCCACGCTTCGATCCGGCGCGCGGCACTGCCCTTGCATGGATCCTCACCATGGCACGCAGTCGGGCACTCGATGCCTTGCGCGCACGCGACCCGGCGATGGCGACCGAGGACGTAACGGCCCTGCTCGACGCCAGGAGCGAACAGGCCATCGGCCCGGAAGATCTGCTGGATGCCGTGCAAAGCGGCCACCGCTTGCATCAGGCCTTGCAACAACTGGAAGTACAACCACGCCAGCTGATTGCACTGGCCTTTTTCCGCGGCTTGACGCACGACGAAATCGCGACGCACACCGGCGTGCCCTTGGGCACGGTGAAATCACATATCCGGCGCGGCTTGAATACCTTGCGCACCCTGCTGGGCGCGGAAGCGGAGGCATCATGAATCCACACAACACGGCGCTCAGCCCGGATAACGACACCATGGATGACACAGCACTGGCCGTAAGCCTGCTGGCCGATGGCCTGCGCCCTGCATTGCCTGCAGCACGGCGCGAGCAGGATTTGCACGCACGCCTGCAACGCCGCATTGCGGCCAGCGCAGCCAACCAGCGTGGCAGTCACACGGTGCGGCAAGGCGATCAGGTCTGGCAAAGTCTCGGCAAGGGCGCGCGTGCCTGTGTTCTGCACGACGACGGTCTCTTGCGCACGGCACTCGTCGAGTTCGCTCCCGGCACCAGCCTGCCAAGCCACCGCCACTTCGCCGACGAAGAATGCGTGGTGCTGCGCGGCAGCCTGTCGACGGGCGACCTGGTAGTCGGCCCGCAGGACTACCACCTCGCCCCCAGCGGCAGCAAACACCCCAGCATTGGTTCGGCAGAAGGCGCGTTGATCTTTCTGCGCGGCACTTCGATCGGCCACGGCACACGTATGCTGCGCGAGCTGGTATCGGCCTGGCTGCCAGGCCGTGGCGCCAGCCCGATCACGGTACGCAGCAGCGAAGGTGACTGGCGGACGATCGCCGACGGCGCACACATCAAGCCGCTCTGGATCAACGGCGAAAGCGCTTCACTGCTGTTGCGACTCGAGCCGGGTGCACGTTTGCCACGTGAGGCCCATGTGCAGGATGAAGAGTGTTTTGCGCTGGAGGGCGAAGCCTTTCTTGGCGACATCCTGCTGCGAAGCGGCGAATACCAGATGGCTCCACGCGGTTCGCAACAAGGCGAGCTGACCTCCGACGTGGGCAGCCTGCTGTTCCTGCACACCTCGGCCGGCTTCGCGCGCCAGGACGCGCGGTTAAGCTCTTGAATCGCTAGACAGGGCTCAGCTCGCCCGCTACCGGCTCCAGCATGCGCGCCGCAGTTTCTGCGGGCGAGAAACCACGTGCCAGCAACAGCTGCAATTTCACCAGCGCGGCCGGCAGGGTCATGTCCCGGCCGGCGACCACTCCTGCTGCGCTCAGCCCGGCGCCAGTCACATAAGACGAGAGACTGACGCTGCCATGCCCGGTCTGCGTCACGGCCACCAGCACTACGCCTTGTGCGTGGGCCGCCTGCAGCGCGGCAAGGAAATCCGGCTGTTGTGGCGCATTGCCACTGCCGTAGCAGGCCAACACCCAGCCGCTCGGAGCGTCGGGGAGCGCCAGCGCTGCGTTCATCAGGCCGCTCGGAAAGCCCGGGTGCAGATGCACGCCCCACACCGGCGCCATGGCCTCTCGCATGGCGACAAAACCAGCGCCCGCATCTTCCGCATCGAAAGGCGCTGAATGAGCTGCCAGCAGGGCTTGGGCATTCAACACTACGCCGCCTTCAGACACCGCACCCAGCAACGGCCAGTTCGGCGACGCAAATGCGTCCAGCTCAGCGGCGCTGCGTTTGACACAACGATTGCCGCGCAAGATCTGCCCTGCGAAACACACGCAGACTTCGTACAACCCCGGCGTGCTGGCAACGGCGATAGCGTCGGCCAGGTTGCGCGGCGCGTCCGACATCGCAGCAAGTAAGGGGTGCTGCGAACCGGTAAGCACCACCGGCTTGTCGAGGCCAGGCAACAAATATGAAAGGGCTGCGGCGCTGAAAGCCAGCGTGTCCGTACCGTGCAGCACGACAAACCCGTCGAAATCCGACCAGGCGGCAAGCAAGGCAGACGCAATATCCAGCCAGTCCGTCGGCTGCATGTCGGCGCTGTCGAGCGGCTGCGGCAAGGCGCGTAGCTCACAGCCGCCAGGCAACAGACCCTGCCCGGCCAGCGTCGAGGAAAAACGCTCGGCCGTCATCGGCGCCAGCGGCTGGCCTTCGCAACCGATGGTTCCACCCGTATAGAGCAACAGAATTCGTTTCATGACTTCCCTGTTCAATCCCGGCATGGCAGGCCTTGCCGCCACCCACAGAACCCGGCACTTCCTGCCGTATTCACAGCGCTCTTTGTCGCGTCACGGCACCGCAAAAGGTCGCAAGAGCGCTATTGGCCTAAAGAATACAAGGGGAATAGCCGCTGATTGTGTTGTAGGAATCAAACCGGGAAGAAACGATCAGTACGACAGACAGAATCTGCCGCGCTCAGGAAGCCAGCCCAAGCTCTAAAAAAAGGGCTAAAGTTTGCTTCAATTCGACCGTTACACCCGGTGAGACGGCTGGACTCGGGTTTACCATCAGGAAAAATTTGCCATGTTTTACGATGTGGCAAAGGCTTCCGGAGTAACAAAGCCGATCCGCCAAACACCTTGAGTAAAAGGGAAACGCAATGAAAATCGATAATTCAGTCAAGTCGTCCGGTCAGGTTGCCGGCGACAACAAGACCCGCGCAGCACGAGAGCCCTCGTCCAGCCCGGTCCAGACCAGTGGTGGCGGCACGCAAGTAGCGCTGTCCGGCAAGCTGGACCAGTTGGTCGCGCAAGCTCCTGTCGTGGACGGCGCCAAGGTCGACGAAATCAAGCAGGCCATTTCCAACGGCCGCTTCCAGGTCAATCCCGAGAAGGTCGCTGACGGCCTGATCGAGAGCGTCCGCCAGATGCTGTCGGCTCAACCGCAATCCGCCTAAGCAAGCGTGGCAATCAGCGTTAACAGTGCCCAGAGTGGCATTGACCAGGGGGCATCGCGTCAGCGACTGATCTCCCTGCTCGGTGCTGAGCGTGACCTCATGCGCGACTTCATCGCCGTGTTGGGTCAGGAGCGCGAAACACTGACACAAACCGATATGGAACCCTTGTTCGCACTTTCCGAACGCAAGGGCCAGCTCGTCCGCCAGCTTGATCAGTTGTCCGCAGCACGCACGGCGCTGTTCGCGCAGGTCGGCCTGCAGCACAACCGTGAAGGCATCCAGAAGCTGCTGGGCGACGTCGGCGCGCCCGCATGGGGCGAATACCTCGCCGTGGCCGAACAGGCCCGCAACATCAATCTGGAAAATGGCCGCATCATCACCGAGCGCTTGAAGAACAATCATCAGGCGCTCGCGGTATTGATGGCACATGCCGACCAGCCCACTACCTATGGACCGGATGGTGTATCACGCACCCGCCCGGGCTCGCGCATCCTCGGCAGCGTTTAGCGAACGCGCGCGGTACGCCGCCGGCACGAGCAAGCTACAGACAAGAGCAGAAGCAGACCCGCTTCTGCTTTTTGCATTTCTGCGCCCGGCGTTACGCATCGGTTTATTTCCGGTCTGTTGCTTTTCCTCACGCTCTGGCGCTCATACCCACAGCGCCATCAACGCTTTACCGTGCGCCCGGTGACGCAGGCAGGTTAAAATCGCGGCTTCCCAAAAATCCGGCCAGTTCCGCATTTGCCCATGAAAGCCGCAGAAATCCGCTCGACCTTCCTCAATTTCTTTGAGTCCAAGGGTCACCAAATCGTTGCATCCAGTCCGGTAGTCCCCGGCGACGATCCCACCCTGCTGTTTACCAACGCGGGGATGAACCAGTTCAAGGACGTCTTCCTCGGCTTCGACAAGCGCCCCTACACGCGCGCTGCGACGGCGCAGAAGTGCATCCGCGCTGGCGGCAAGCACAACGATCTGGAAAACGTCGGCTACACGGCGCGCCACCACACCTTCTTCGAGATGCTGGGCAACTTCAGCTTCGGCGACTACTTCAAGCAGGACGCGATCAAGTACGCCTGGGAGCTGCTCACCGAAGTCTTCAAGCTGCCCAAGGACAAGCTGTGGGCCACCGTTTACGCGGAAGACGACGAGGCCTATGACATCTGGACGAACCAGATCGGCCTGCCGGCAGAACGCGTGATCCGCATCGGCGACAACAAGGGCTCACGCTACGCCTCGGACAATTTCTGGATGATGGGCGATACGGGCCCTTGCGGCCCTTGCTCCGAAATCTTCTACGACTTCGGCCCGGACGTCGCCGGTGGCCCACCCGGCAGCCCCGACGAAGATGGCGATCGCTACACCGAGGTGTGGAACAACGTGTTCATGCAGTTCAATCGTCGCGTCGACGAGAACGGCAACTACGTCATGGACCTGCTGCCCAAGCCCAGTGTCGATACCGGCATGGGTCTTGAGCGTCTGACGCGCGTGCTGCAGAACGTCCCGACGAACTACGACATCGATCTGTTCGTAAACCTGATGGCGGCTGCAAGACGCGAAGTCGAAGCCGCAGGTGGCGACAATGTGGACAAGGATTCGCCTTCGTTGAAGGCCATCGCCGACCACATCCGTGCCTGCTCCTTCACCGTCGCCGATGGCGTAGTGCCTTCCAACGAAGGTCGCGGCTATGTGTTGCGCCGTATCGCGCGTCGCGCCATCCGCCATGGCTACAAGCTGGGTGCGCGCACCCCCTTCTTCTACAAGCTGGTCGACGCGCTGACCCGTGAGATGGGCAAGGCCTATCCCGAGCTGGAAGCCAAGCAACGTCGCATCACCGAGGTACTCAAGCAGGAAGAAGAACGCTTCTTCCAGACCATTGCCAACGGCATGGAAATCCTCGAAGCGGCGCTCGTTGACCTTGGCGCCGACAAGGTGCTCGACGGCGAGCTGGCCTTCAAGCTGCACGACACCTACGGCTTCCCACTGGATTTGACCGCTGACGTGTTGCGCGAGCGCGGCCTGTCGGTCGACGAAGCCGGCTTCAATGCCGCGATGACGCGCCAGCGCGAGCAGGCGCGCGCCGCGGGCAAGTTCAAGATGGCACAAGGCCTCGACTACAAGGGCACGGCGACCACCTTCCAGGGCTACGAGAAGCTCATGGTGGAAGACGCCAAGGTCACCGGCCTCTACGTCGATGGCAGCCCGGTCGAAGTCATCCGCGCCGGTGAAGATGCGGTGGTCGTGCTCGACAACACGCCGTTCTATGCCGAGTCTGGCGGCCAGAGCGGCGACTGCGGCGTGCTGATCAATGGCAAGGCCGGCTTCACGGTAGATGACACCTTCAAGATCCAGGCCGACGTGTTCGGCCATCTCGGCCGCGTACTCGAAGGCGAGATCCGCATCGGCGACACCATCGACGCACGCGTGCGCGGTGTGCAGCGCGCTGCCACGGCACGCAATCACTCGGCGACCCACCTGATGCACAAGGCATTGCGCGAAGTGCTGGGCAATCACGTGCAGCAGAAAGGCTCGCTGGTCGATGTCGACAAGACGCGCTTCGACTTCGCCCACAACGCGCCGATGACGGATGAGGAAATCCTCAAGGTCGAACAGATCGTAAACCGCGAAATCCTCACGAATGCTGCTACGCAGGCACGTGTGATGGGCATCGAGGATGCACAACAGACCGGCGCCATGATGCTGTTCGGCGAAAAGTACGGTGATAGCGTTCGCGTGCTGGACATCGGCTCCTCGCGCGAACTGTGCGGCGGCACGCACGTCTCCCGCACGGGCGACATCGGCTTCTTCAAGATCGTCATGGAAGGCGGCGTGGCGGCAGGCGTGCGCCGCGTCGAAGCCGTCACGGGCGAGAACGCCATGAACCTGATTCTCGAACGTGAAGCGCTGCTCGAAAGCGTGGCGGCGCAGCTCAAGACCCCGGTGGCCGACGTTCCGGCCAAGCTCGCGCAAACCCAGGAGCACGTCAAGGCGCTGGAGAAGGAACTGGCCGCGCTCAAGGGCAAGCTCGCCAGCAGCCAGAGCGACGCACTGGCAGAGCAGGCCATCGATGTCAATGGCATCAAGGTACTGGCCGCGACGCTGGATGGTGCCGACGTACCCGCTCTGCGCGAAGCCGTCGACAAATTGCGCGACAAACTCGGCACTGCAGCGGTGGTACTGGCCGCTGTCGCCGATGGCAAGGTGTCCTTGATCGCGGGCGTCACAGCCAACCTGACGGGCAAGGTCAAAGCCGGCGAACTGGTCAACATGGTCGCCCAGCAAGTCGGCGGCAAAGGCGGTGGTCGCCCGGACATGGCACAGGCAGGCGGCACCAACCCCGCCACGCTGCCAGCAGCGCTGGCATCCGTCGGTGCATGGGTCTCCGCCCGCCTCTGACCGGCATGCGCACTGCAAACCTCACCAAGCCCCCGTCAGGCCTCCTGACGGGGGCTTTTTCTTGGTGCTGCGCCGCCACAAGTGCCCACATGGCCGTAACCGCTCTTCTCAAGAACGCGCGACCATACGCCGTTATGCTGAATTGGGTATCGATCCAGCGCCTGCCCCACATTTCCGGAAACAATCTGTGTCTGTTGCGCCTGCCCTGACCGCTTTGCAGCCAGCCCCGGCAAGCCCCAGCCGACTACCTGCGCGTGACACCGGCATCCAGGTCGTGGCAGCGCTGATGCTGATCTTCAGCCTGTCGCTGGCCGTCGCGTTCTGGCAGAACCAGAAGTCCGTACCGCAGCGTCTCTACGAAGCTGCCGTCGCCGAACATGCGCGCGCCCTCTTCGACCACATGCAGGATCAGTTGCAACTCGCTGACCGGATGCTGCACACACTGGATGTCGTCTCGTCCTTGCAGGACGTCGACGACACCACCTTTCGACGCCTCGCCAAGAGTCTCAGCCCGGGTTTCCAGGATCTGCAGGCGCTCGCACTGGCGCGCGTAAGCAATGACGGCGGCCGTGTGCGAACACTACTGTTCCGCACCGGCGACGCGGTAGATGCGAGCCCGACAGCGGGCCATGCGATGACGGCGGCGCTGGAGCAACTCGCGGAAAGTGCCGCCCGCATGTCCAACAGCAGCGGCCGCCTGACCCTGGCGGGCCCTCTCACCGGCAACAACATCCGCCTGCTGGCCATCGCCCAGGCCAGCCGTTCCGGCGCTACCCACGTAGCGCTCATCGATCTCGACAAGTGGCTCGAGACTGTGCAAGGCATGCATGCCGAATGGGTGAAGGTTGCCATCCGGCTGCCCAATGGCCCCACACTGGGCAAGGGCCAGCCCAACCTCGCAGCAGACGATGCGAGCAACATACGTTTCGACTTCGACAACATCAGTCCCCGCGCCCAGCTGGTCGTGACCGCGCAGCCTGCGCCACCCGCCTCGCCACAAACCATTCTCGGCGCCAGTGGCATTGCCCTGTTTGGCATCCTGATGGCGGGGCTGGTCCTGTTTTTCGGTCGTCGCAGCAGCGAGGCAACCGCCGCTGCGAATCTGGTCGGGCAAGCATTGACGGCCAGCGACGAGCGCTTGCAGCGCGCCTTGCAACTGACCGAGGATGGCATCTGGGAATACGATCTGCGACGCCGGACCTTTTACCTTTCAGGTCAGGCCCTGGCACTGCTCGGCTGGGAGCATGACGGAAAAAACGCCACCAATGCCCCCCGCACCCCCGCAGCGGTGCTGCGCATGCTACCGCGCCAATGGCGCCGTGAAGTGCTCCGCGTCGCCATCGAGACTGCGGGCAAGCCGGCGACGCGCGAACTGAAGTTCCCGGTCAGTGACGCCATGCAAAGCGCACGCTGGCTACGACTACGCGTGCGTGGCACCAGCGACGCGGCGGGCAGGTCCTGGTTGATCACGGGCAGCCTGGCCGACATCAGTGACGAGATCACCCATGCCAGCGCACAGGATCGCTACCGAGCCTTGTTGATGCGCATCCTGGATGCAATGCCGATCCCGGTTGCGGTGAAGACAGCCGATCAGAAAGTCGTGATGCTCAACGAGCGTTATGCCACCCAGTTGATGAGCTCACTGGAAGCCGTCTACAAGCGGAGTGCCGCGTCTGACGATGCCGTAGAGCACAGGGCGCCAGGGCACAAGAGCGAAGACTTCGCATCGCGCATGGAAGAGCTGGATCAGATGGCGATCGCCACGGGCGAAGCGCAGGTAGCCCATGAATGGCTGCGCACCAGCGACGGCGAAGAGCTGTACCTGCGCATCACCCGCGTACTGTGCGACGGCCTCAACGGGGAGCCCATCGTGCTCGGCACCTACGAGGACCTCACCGAACTGCAACGTCAGGCGCAGCAACAGACCGCCTTGCGCGAGTACTTCGAGAAAATTTTTGATTGGCTGCCCAGCCCCACGTACATCAAGGACGCCAACCATCGCTACATCCTGACCAATCAGGCACACGCGCGCGTCAACAAGACCACCAAGGAAGAGATGATAGGCAAGCGCTCGGCCGACTATTCGCCGGACGAAGCTGACGAGGTCGAAGCCGCCGAGCGTTACCTGCTATCGACGGGCAGCGAGGAAATCCACGAAAAGGAGTATTTCCTCAACTCCGGCAACATGCAGCGCAACACCATCATCCGCAAGGTGCGCATCACGGATCCGGCCGGCAATCCGGTCCTGCTCGGCACCTCATCGAATGTCACCGTGCTGCGCGAAGCGGAGAAGGATTTGCGCCACCAGGCCGAACAGCAATCTCGCCTGCGCAAGTTCCTGCAAGACGTATTTGATGCCGTACCGCATCCGCTATTCGTCAAGGACCGTCAGTTTCGCTATGTCATGACCAATCGCGCGCACTCCGAATCGGTCGGCGCGCGCATGGAAGACATCCTCGGCAAACGCTCGGCGGACTTTGTCAGCGAAGACGTGGCGCACCTTATCGAAGAATCGGAAGAGAACCTGTTCGCGAATGACTCATCGGAGGCCATCGAAGGCGAGTTCCTGCTCACCCATCGCAATGGCGAAAAGCGCTACACCTTGATCCGCAAGGCTCTGTGCACCGATGCAGACGGGCGCCCTGTATTGGTAGGCGTGAATACGGATATCACGCGGCTACGCGAAGCAGAGGCCGGCCTGCGCGAACACCACGGACAACTCACTGAACTGGTGCGCGCGCAGACCATCGACTTGGTTCATGCCAAGGAGGTAGCCGAGCGCGCCAATGAAACAAAATCAGCCTTCCTCGCCAATATGTCGCATGAGTTGCGCACGCCATTGCATGCCATCCTGAGCTTCGCGCAGCTCGGCGAGTCGCGTATCGACCGCCTCGACCGCGAGAAGCTCCTCGAGTATTTCAATCGCATCCGCGTCAGTGGCGATCGCCTGCTGAGCATGCTCAACGACTTGCTCGACCTCGCCAAACTCGAGGCTGGCCGCGCCACGCTGGACATTCGCCCAACGCGTATCGAGAACACGGTACTCGAAAGCACGCATGAGTTCGAAGCATGGGTGACGGCACGCCATCTGCAACTCACGACCACCATTGAACCGGGGCTGCCGCGCATCATGGTCGATGCCGCAAAGATCGGTCAGGTGCTGCGCAATCTGCTATCGAATGCCATCAAGTTCTCACCGGAACATGGACGGATCGTGCTCACACTGCGCAGTTGCGATCTGCCACATAAAGGTGGTCACTCGCCGGGCGTGGAGATCAGCGTGGCTGACGAAGGCCAGGGCATCCCCGAGGCAGAGCTGGAAAGCATTTTCGAAAAGTTCGTGCAAAGCAGCCTTCAACAAGTCGTTGGCGGCACCGGCCTCGGACTGGCGATCTGCCGCGAGATCGTTGCCGCGCACAGCGGGCAGGTGTTCGCGCGCAACCGCGAGGGCAACGGTGCCGAGTTCATCGTGCGCCTGCTCGTCGATCGGCGCGCCCCGCGTGACGCGCAAATCACCGACAGCGAGGATAGACGCGAGCAGCCTGTTGTCCATGCCGCCGATACCGATGGATCTCCACACAGCAGCGATCACCAAGAGACCGAACAATGACAGCTTCGCTGCTCGTCGTCGACGACGAACCGATCAACCTCGAAATCATCAGCGAGTTTCTCGAGGACGAACCTTTTTCCCTTTCCCTGGCCGACAGCGGCGAGGCGGCGTGGCGGCTGCTCGACGAGCGCCCATCTGCGTATAACGCCGTCATTCTCGATCGCATGATGCCTGGCATGAGTGGCATCGATCTGCTGCGCAGGATCAAGGCTGACCCGCGCATGGAGCATCTGCCTGTCATCATGCAGACGGCTGCCGCAGCGTCCGAGCAGGTTGCCGAAGGGCTCGCTGCGGGCGCGTACTACTACCTCATAAAGCCGTACGAACGCACCACGCTGCTGTCCATCATCAATGCAGCGCTGGAAGACCTGACGCGATGGGATGACCTGACACAGCGCATGTCGCACAACGTGCTGGCGTTGAGCCTGGCCAGCGAAGCGCAGTTCATGGTGCGGACACTCGAGGAAGCTCAAGCGGTAGCGGGTCTTGTGGCCCAGGTTGCGGCCGAGCCGGAAACCGCCGTGGTAGGTCTCGCCGAATTGCTGGTGAATGGCGTCGAGCACGGCAATCTGGGAATCGACTTTGCAGGCAAGTCCCGCCTCAAGTATGAAGAGTCCTGGGCGGAGGAAGTCGAGCGTCGTCTTGCCTTGCCTGAAAACCAGCACAAGCGCGTGCGGCTGCATCTCCAGGCTTGCGTTGAAGGCTGGAAGGTCACCATCAGCGACGATGGCGAGGGTTTCGACTGGCAGTCCTTCCTCGAAGTCGCTCCCGAGCGGGCTTTTGCCCCTAACGGCCGTGGCATCGTTCTCGCGCGCAAGCTGGCTTTCACGCGCGTCACTTATCTTGGCAAAGGCAATCATGTCGAAGTACTGATGCCAGCCGCTCGACGAAACTAACAGGTTTCACAAATTTTGCGGATTTCAGGTTATTTCCCGCTCAACGGCCACAATCATTAACGCTTTGGCTGGTGCGAGCCAAGAGACCTCGGCGCAGAATCACAACCCACACTTCGGGATAAAAACAGCGTGATCAACAAACCCTTCAAAGTTCTGGTTGCAGACGATACGCAGGCGAACCGCACACTGCTGCGCGCTTACCTGGGACGCCTCGGGTTCGAGATCGTCATGGCAGAGAACGGACAAGAGGCTGTCGAGCTGTTCGAATCTGCCGCGCCAGACATGGTGTTGATGGATTTGATGATGCCGGTCATGGATGGCTTCGAAGCGATCCGGCGCATTCGCACCCAACATGCCCAGCAATGGGTACCGATCTTCGTCGTCTCGGCCATGGATGCCGAACAGGATGTCGTGCGCGGGCTCGAAAGCGGCGCCGACGACTACCTGACCAAGCCTTTGTCATACCAGGTGTTTGCGGCCAAGATGCGCAACATGGCGCGCGCCCTCAATTTCCAGCGCGCACGTGAAGACGCGATCAAGCGTGAAGTCACGGTTTCCGACGCAGTCATCGACGGCATCGTGACCTTCGATATTAGCGGCTCCATCGTCAACCTGAACCGAGCTGCCAACCAGATCTTTGCCGTCGGCGCGAATGAACTCAAGGGTCGCCATTTCGCTTCCCTGGTTGCGGACGACGAGCGCCCTGCTTTCGCGCTGGAGCTGGCGCGCTGCATCGAGAGTGGCGCCGGCAAACTGATAGGCCGCGTTGCGGAAGTGATCGCTTGCACACCGGCGGGACGCCGCTTCGCGATGGAATTGTCGATCAGCGAACTACCCGCCCTGGAGCGACGTCTGTTCATTGGCGTCGTCCGCGATATCAGCTCGCGCAAACAATTCGAACAGCAACTGGCGGACGACGCCCATCGCTTGCGGCAGTATCACGAAGAGGCGGAATCCGAAGCGGAACTTGCCAAGGAGATCATGGAGCGCCATATCAATCGTGGCGATGTCGACACGCGGGGCGCCCAGCTACTCGTGTTGCCTACGGCACGCTTCTCCGGCGATATCGTGCTTGCCGCACGCTCCCCCTCGGGCAAGCTCTATGCCCTGCTCGCGGACGCCACGGGTCACGGGCTTGCCGCCGCAATGAGCGGCCTGTCAGTCGTGAATTACTTTTACCAGGCTGTCGATGACGACACGCCACTCGACGAGATGGTATTCGCCATCAATGAGTCGCTGCGCGCGCTGCTACCCGCAGGCCGTTTTGTCTCTGCTGCGCTGGCGTGTATCAACGATGACTCGCGCTCCGCGGAGCTCTGGCTCGGAGGCGTCCCAGATGTGCTGCATGTGGACGCACACGGCGAATTGCTGGCGCGCTTCACCTCCTCGCATCTCCCGCTCGGCATTATCGATCTGAGCAAGGAAGACTGCATTGCAGAACACTTGTCATGGAACGAAACCGGGCGCTTGCTGTTGTGCTCGGACGGAGTGCTCGAGGCAACCGCGCCGGATGACACGGAATTCGGTTATGCCGGCGTGCTGGGCGCCATACGCCAAGCCAGCACCGCGCCCGCGCTGGAAGTCCTGACCAAGGCGCTCGGCACACACCTGCAAGGCCAGAGCGCACATGACGACGTATCTTTCCTGCTGCTCGACCTGAGCTGAAGCGCTACAGCCTGCAGTCCCGCAACACTTCGCGATCAGTGCGCGATCTGTTGATCGAACGAATCTACGCTCGCATCGCCAATCGCACTTCCCGTGACACCGAGCCATTCACGCGCCATGCCTTCGTCATCGAACACGCGCACATCGGCATCGACAAAAAACTGTGAACACATGGCAGCCCAGGTCACCATCGAGCTATCACTGACGATAGCGATGCGGCTGAAGTCATGCGCGTGCTGACGACCATAACGGACCTGCTCGATCAAGGCATCAAGCGAGCAGGACTCAAGCTCGCGCAGATCCAGCAGCAGATCAAGCGGCCCGTTGAACTGGATACGGTAGTCGGATAACAACTCGAACTCGCGACATTCATCCAGCGTCAGGCGGCCATAGGCATGCAGTTCGAGGCGATCCGTAAATACATCTGTGGTGATCATGGAGTATCTCCCTGAAGAACGAGGTGCTGCGCCACGCAACGCGTTCCGCAGCTCTCGATTCACTATAGACCACCCGGCACATCAGGCCTTGCCCAGAACCACCTTCGCCATGGCATCGATTACCGCCTGAGACTCGCCCAGCGCATCACGCAACTCGATGCGCACACCCGCATGCCGTTCGCGGATGCGCGCGAGCATGACGGGCACATCGCGTCGTACATGCCCGCCCTGCGCCAGAAACACCGGCACCACGATCAGTTCGGTCGCTCCGGCCTGCACGGCTTGTTCGGCGGCCCCCGGCAGATCGGGCGTCATGAACTCGAGGAACGCCGTAAATACAGGCACGCCCGGCTCAGCCGCACGCACCGACTCGGCAAGGCGCTGCATCGGCCTCGCCCACTCAGGATCACGCGCCCCATGCGCAAACAGGACGATTGCGCGGCTCATGTCAGACGCCCCATGTCAGACCTCTCCAGTCGCAACCAGGGGCTGCGAAGTCATCGGCGGACTTGCCCGCTCGCGCAATTGAGCCAGCACGCGTGACGCTGCGAAGAACCCGAAACTCGCCGTCACGCAAACGTCCGAACCGTAGCCAGCACAGGACAAGCGCTGTGGTGCCGTGCCATCGGCTTCGCACAATACAGGCTGCTGCAAAGGCTCGACGGAATAGACCGCTTCGATGCCGAACTTGCGCCGCGGATCGCGTGGAAAACCGCGGATCGATCCATACTCCTTACGCAGGCGCGAACGCACCTTGGCCAGCATGGGATCCTGCTCGGTACGCGAAAGATCGCTGATGCGAATACTCGCCGGATCGCTCTTGCCGCCCGCCCCTCCGCACACCACGAGCGGCAATTTGTTGTCCTGGCAATAGACCGCCATGGCAATCTTCATCGGCACGTCGTCGACAGCATCCAGCACGATGTCATGGCCTGCAAAGAGGGTCGCCATGTTTTCGGGGCTCAGATGATCTTCAACCACACTTAACTTGCACAGGGGATTGATGGCCAGGATCCGGCTACGCATGGCATCGACCTTGGCCTGACCGTAGGCATCTCCAAGCGCGTGCAATTGCCTGTTGGTATTGGATTCGGCGATCGAATCAGGGTCAATCAAGGTGAGCGTGCCGATTGCACTCCGCGCCAGCGCCTCAGCGGCCCATGAGCCAACACCACCCACACCCACCACACAAACGCGTGCCGCGGTGAAAGCCGACAGCCCGGCACCACCATGCATACGCGCTACGCCACCAAAGCGACGCCCGAAATCCAGCTCCTGATTATTCATGCCTGCTCGAAACTATTGAAGAAACCTGGGAAAGCTCGCCGTCCAGTGAAGCAGTGACGCGGGAGCCGCGTAAATCAGCCCCGAACCACCGATTTTCGCAGACGCGAACAAGTCCTGCGGAATTTATCTCGTCCGGGCGCTGCGGCATGGCTGCGCCGGGGAGTGCCGGGATGAGGTGAGCACAGACTCAAATGTCAGACGAACGGACGCCACCTCTACCTTTGTCCGCAATGCCCTCAAGCCTGATTCCAGTGAGCTTCAGCGCGCCCGTCGGACGCATTGCGAATTCCGAGCAATGGTGGCGGAGCGGTCTTCAGGGTCCTGAAACCCAGCATGGGCGCAGGTTTTCGACGAACTCCGACCTGCTCTTCGCTTCTTGCGACGCCCCCTTCGTTCGCAAAAAACACCAAAATTCGTGAAATTTTGCACGAAACCATAAATATCAGCCTGGCGCAATTGGTCTTACCTCCTACTTGCGTATGTCAGGCAGGGTTGACTATGGTTGCATTCATGACAAAGAAGTGAATGTCTCAAAGCCTGTAAGTGTCCCGGTGGCCGTTGCAGATCAGTGCCATCCCTTGCGTTTTTTGCAGTCCGGTTTTCGCCGTCGGCCAGAACACAGGACGTGATCAACCTGTCGCTCAGGCGTGACGGACAAAGCGTTTGCAGGTTCGCTGCGTGCTTGAGGATTCAAGCATGAGGCTGGGTCAGCAAACATTGTGTTGTAGCAGCATTGTCTGTCTCCAATGTCCTCCTTGGGGCCGTCCTTCAACAGACGGCCCCTTTTCTTTTTCTGGCGCGCGCGCTGCGCTGGCCTCCGTCCGGGACATCGGCGACGCCTTACGAATTCGCCGATTTCAGCAAATACGCTCCGTCTGGCAGAGCGCCTCAGAAGGCGATTGCGATGGAGATGTGAAGGCGCAAGCGGTGCTGCTCTACACCCCATGCCAGGTCGGCAGCCAACGGCCCGGCAGGACTGCGCCAGCGTGCGCCGAGGCCCAGGCCGACTGCAGGGCGAAGAGTGTCCAGGCGATCACTGGCATTACCGGCATCCACAAAAGTTGCCACGCCCCATTTGTCGTCAAGCCAGTGGGTATGCTCGACCGAGCCAACCAGCATGTAACGGCCGCCAACGATGGCATTGGCCTCCTGCTCACCCAGCGACAAATAGCGGTAGCCACGAACAGTCTGCGCGCCACCGGTGCGGAACAGAAAGTCTTCCGGCACGGTTGAGCGGGTCTTGGCAGCTGTGTAGCCAGCCTCGATACGGGCAGACAGTACGTTGCGCGGCGTCAAGGAGAAATACGTCACCAGGCGTTCGTAGCTGCGAAGGAAATTGGCGTCCGAAAGCAACGCTTCGGAAGCACCACCCAGCTGCAGATTCAGGATGTAGCCCGAGCGTGGATCAAGCGGATTGTCGACGCGACGATAGGTCCACCCCCCGGTCAGCGCCAGCGCCTGGTTGACGTTGCGCGTCGAACCATCAGCCTGCCGCCCTTCGTGCTGGAAAGACAAGCCCACACGGGTTTCGATACGTCCGTGTTCATGGATTCTCGTCAGCCCGACAGCCTGCCGGTTGATCGCCAGATTCTCGATATCGCTGCGCTCCACAATCGCGCCTATGCCATAGCGATGATCCTCTTTGGTCGGTGGCAGGAAGATGTCTGCAAACGCCGCCTGGCTCAAAGTTTCGAGCCGCACGCCGCTGGTGAGTTGCCAGGCCCGATCGAACAGGTTCGCCTCGCTGTAACTGAACTCGCCGCGGAAGCCCGTATTGCTGCTGTAGCCTGCGCCTACACCCATGCGCTGCGGCTTGGCCTCCACCACTACGACGCGTACGGGCGCCGCCGCAGCACGCGCCGGATCGGTGTCGATACTCACCTCAACGGCGGAGAAATACGGCGTGCCCTGCAGAGCAGACTGAAACTGCAGGAGCGTTTCCTGGCTGTACTTGTCGCCCGGATTGAAGTGCCGATAGCGATCCAGCAGTTCCGGTTTGTATTGCGACAGCCCCGTGATCTCCAGCGGGCCGAAATAGAAAATCGGGCCGCTGTCGACGACGACAGAAAGACGTACCTCGGCGGTTTGCGGATCGACATCCGCGAGGCTTTCGACGATCCGCGCGCCAGGAAAATCACGCTTTGCTACGGCGAGCTGCAGGACTGTCTTGGCGGTATCCCAGTCGCTCTGCCGGAAGGCGGCGCCGACCGGCAAAGTCCACGCCTTGCGCAAGGCATCTGCCTGCTTGGCCTCGAGCGCGTCGCCCAGTTGCCCCGCAAACGACACGTCGACGGACACGACCTTGGCGCGCGGCCCTGGCTGGAGTTTCACCAGCACAGGGTCAGCCGCAGCGTCGATTTCAAGCTGCGGCGAGAAGTAGCCCTCAGTCGCCAGGAGTTCGGGGATGCGTTCGCGCAAACGACGCACGAGCCCCAGCTTCTCGAGCGCAGCACCATCCGCATCGGCCGCGGCTTCACCTGCCAGCGGCGGCAGCCAGGGCAATAGACGTTCGCGAGCTTCGGGCGGAGCCTCGAATCGCCATAGCTCGGCCGCATGCAACGGATAGCCGAGCAGAAGCAGCGACAGGATGCTCAGTGCGTACTTCGTGCGCAGAGACATTTACTCCGCGTGATACGCCACCACGCGCTCTACCTCGTGGCGCGAACCCAGAATCACCGGCACGCGCTGATGCAAGCCTTGCGGCACCAGATCGAGGACCGGTTCGCGCCCGGTGGACGCCGCGCCGCCAGCCTGCTCCACGACCATTGCCATCGGATTAGCTTCGTACAGCAAACGCAGATGACCGCCACGCGGGCGATTCTTCTCATCGAGCGGGTAGAGGAAGATGCCACCACGCGCCAGGATGCGATGCACATCGGCCACCATGGACGCAACCCAACGCATGTTGAAGTCCTGGCCACGCGGGCCATCGGCCCCCTGTTGCAGCTCGGCGATATAGCGCTGCACTGGCGGCTCCCAGAAGCGCGAGCGCGAAGCGTTGATCGCAAACTCCTTGGTGTCTTCGGGAATACGGATATCGCCGTGCGTCAGCACCCAGGATCCGAATTCGCGGTCGAGCGTGAAGCCATGCGTGCCGGTGCCCACGGTCAGGACCAGCATCGTCGACGGTCCATAGACAGCGTAGCCCGCTGCCACCTGACGCCGGCCGGTCTGCAGGAAAGCCTCCTCGGTTGGCTCCATGTTCGCCGGACAACGCAGCACGGAGAAGATCGTCCCGACCGAGATGTTGACGTCGATGTTCGACGAGCCATCGAGCGGATCGAACACCAGCAGGTATTCGCCCTTCGGATAAGTCTTCGGAATATAGGAAGGATCGTCGAGCTCTTCAGACGCCATCGCTGCGAGGTGACCACCCCATTCGTTGGCGTGCAGCAACACTTCATTGGCGACTACATCGAGCTTCTTCTGCGCCTCGCCTTGCACATTGTCGGTGCCTGCATTGCCGAGCAAGCCGGCCACTGCGCCCTTGCCGACATGCACGCTGATGGTCTTGACTGCGCGTGCGACCACTTCGATAAGCAGACGCAGGTCTGCCGGAATCATCTTCTGATTACGCTGCTGTTCAATGAGGAACTGGGTAAGGGTTACGCGACTCATGAGTTCATCCTGCCTGGTTCGTTTCATGGATAGGCGGAATTATCGCCCGCTTTCGTGACAGCTTCGGAAAATCCTTGGAGCAAGCCCCGGGCCCGGTTTTTTTGCACATCCGTGACCCAGATCTCGTTTGCCTCTCAATTGTTTGTAAGATTTGACAGTTTCAGGGAAACTCCCGCCACCGAATGCATTCCAATCGGCACTCTCTCGCACGCTTCATGACTGTCGTGCAGCAGCGCTTGCCTGTCTGCCGTACCCCGATTCGCGACTCCCGATTCCCGATTTGATTCCGACGAGCTTTCCTGCCATCCCAGCATGCATATTGTGATCATTGGCGCCGGCCTGACCGGAGTGAGCACGGCCTGGTACCTGCGACAGGCCGGCCATCAAGTAACAGTCGTCGAGCGGCGCGAAGCCGCCGCCATGGAAACCAGCTTCGCCAATGGCGGCCAGGTTTCGATCAGCCATCCCGAGCCTTGGGCCAATCCACAGACGCCCATGAACATCCTGCGCTGGCTCGGGCGACGCGACGCGCCCCTGCTGTTCCGCCTGCCTGCAGAGCCGGCGCGCTGGCGCTGGGGCATGGAGTTCCTGCGCGAATGCGTGCCCGGTCGCACTTATCGCAACACGCTGGCCATCGGCCGACTGGCGGCCTATAGCGGGCAACTGCTACGCAAGCTGCGCGACGAAACGCATGTCGAGTACAAGCAACTGCAGCGCGGTGTGCTGCACCTCTACTTCAGCAAGGACGAGTTGCAGCGAGGGCAACGCCAGGCGCGCATCCTGCGCGAGCTGGGCGTAAATGCCGACATCCTGACGCCTGAGCAATGCGTGGATTACGACCCGTCCCTGAGCAACGCCCTGCCTCGCCTCACAGGCGCCATGCTCGGGCGCGATGACGAAAGCGGCGACGCTCACCTGTTCACCCTGCAACTCGCCGAGGCAGCGCAGCGCGCCGGCGTCAACTTCCACTATGGCGCGGACATAGAGCGCCTGATGTTCGAAGACGGTCGCGTCACCTCACTGCACCTCGTCGACGACCACGGCCGTCGCGGCGCCATATCCGGCGATGCCTATGTCATCTGCGCCGGCAGCTTCAGCAAGTCACTGGCACGGCGAGTCGGTGAACGCCTGCCCATCTACCCGGTGAAGGGTTATTCCGCGACTGTCGCCATACGCAACGCCGCGCGTGCGCCAACCGTCAGCATCACCGACGAGTCGCGCCGCATGGTCTGCGCGCGCATGGGCGACCAGCTGCGCATTGCCGGCATGGCCGATCTCAATGGTTTCAACCTGGAACTCGATCCCACGCGCTGTCAGGCGCTGCTCGACTGGGTGGAAGAGCTGTTCCCCGGCGCGGTTGAACTCGGCAAGCCTGAATACTGGGCCGGCCTGCGCCCTGCCACGCCGAGCAATGTGCCCATCATCGGCCGTGCGCGCTTGCCCAACCTGTACTACAACACGGGCCATGGCACGCTGGGCTGGACACTGGCCTGCGGCTCGGGCAAAGCACTGGCCGACATCATCGACCGGCGGCCGCCTGAAGTGAAATTCCCGTTCTGGCGCGGGCGGGCCTGAGCGCGTAGCTGGCCCCACGGACATGCACGACGAGTTTGCCGATCATCTGCGCGAGCTGTTTGCCCCGCTGGGAGCGATACAGATCAAGCGCATGTTCGGTGGCGCGGGCATCTATGCCGAAGACATCATGTTTGCGCTGCTCGCTGACGATGTGCTTTATCTGAAGGTGGATGAGCAGAATCGGGCGCTGTTCGAAGCCGAGGGGCTCGAAGCATTCAGTTACGTCGCAAAGGGAAACCGGCGCGTGAGCCTGAGCTACTTCCGCGCGCCGGATGAAGCGATGGATTCAGCGCAGCTCATGCTGCCCTGGGCGCGCAGTGCTTTTGCCGCGGCCCTGCGAGCAAGCGTGCGCAAGACGTCCTCCAAGGCAGTGCGGACCAACAAGCGCTGACTGGCGACAGCGCCCGGCGCGTCTAGACGCGATACGCTGCCAGCGTTTGCGAGATACCGCGACCCATACCGGAAATATTCTCGACGGAGCTGGCGACGCCCTGTGCGGCGCTGGAATTGCGTTCAGTCATTTGTGCGATCTGTTCGATCTGCCGCGCAATGATGGTGCTTGCCGAGGACTGCTCGCGCATGGCATCCGTCATCTCATCCACCAATTCAACCAGCATGCCTGCGCCACTCTGGATCTCGCGGATGGCAGACCCTGCTTCGCGCGCATTCTCGACACCACGCTCAACGGCGTCGACAGAGGACGACATGCTGTCGACCGCATTGCGTGCTGCGTCCTGGATCTTCAGGATCAGCGTTGAAATGTCGCTGGTGGCCAGGGTCGTACGCTCGGCCAGCTTGCGCACCTCATCGGCCACCACGGCAAAACCACGCCCCTGCTCACCTGCACGCGCCGCTTCGATGGCCGCATTGAGGGCCAGCAAGTTGGTCTGATCGGCGATCTCCTTGATCATGTTGGCGACCGAAGAGATGCTCTCGCTGTCGCTGCGCAAGGCAACGATGCGTTCGGAAGCAACCTGCACCGACTCGGCGATGCTCTGGATGCCACCCACCGTGTTCATGATGACCTCGGTGCCGCGATCCGCGCTCTTCTGTGAATTCTGGGTATGCGTGCTGGCATCGAGCGCACGCTCGACGATGACCGAAATGCTCACCGTCAGCTGTTCGATGGCGGCCGCCATGCTGGCCGTAGCATCGCTTTGCGTGCGTGAATTTTCGGCGATCTCGCGCGAGCTGCTATCGACCGCACCAACGGCCCCCGCCAGTTGTTGCGCCGCGCCCTGCACCTGACCAAAGCTGTCACGCAGGCGCTTGATGAGTCCGTTGTAAGCCAGGACGGTGAGGCCGATTTCATCGTGCGTTCCCACTGGAACTGGATGCGTGAAATCGAGACTCTCTGCCGTCGTCGTGATGGCCTTCTGCATGGCCGCCATGGGCGCCACGATGGAGCGCGCGAGGAAGTAACCGATCACCGCGAAGACGCCAAGCGCAATGACGGCTGCGACGATGGAAAAGCTCAGGCTGGCTGCGAATACGCCATCCGCATCCTTGGAGACGCGCGCCACCTTCTCCGTGTTGATCTGACCAAGCTTCTCGAACGCGGCTGAAGCCTGCTCGTGGGAGGTCTTGAGCTTGCCGTTCATGATCTCCAGCGCCATCTTGCTCTCGCCCATGTTGGCGAGATTGCCGACGCGCTGCATGTCGCTCAGGTAGACCGTGATGGCCGCAGTGGCCTCGTCGAGCAGCTTCACTTCGTCAGGCGCTGTCGTGTGCGTACGCAGGGTCTGGATATGGCCGATGATTTTTTCGCTGAACTGCTGCAGCTCGGCGTCGATTTTCTTGCCTTCGGCCTCGTCCGTGCTGAGCGCGCGGCCGTAGGCAATCGCGTGCATGTTCAGGTAGAGCGTGCGGACTTCGGAAGATAGTTGCAGATCGGGTAAGGCATCGACGGTGATCGCCGTCATGCCGGTATGCAAGCGCGTCAGGCCGGTCACCCCCAAGCCCACGAGAATCACGCAGGTCAGCAATGCAATTGCTACGAGGCCCCAGATTTTCTGTTTGATCGACATCCCTGCTCCAGCTACATGGCGGAAAAAAACAAAACGCCCGGTTGCGCGATAGCACAACCGGGCGCTACATCAGCCTTTACGGCAGGGGCCGGTAAGACTTGAACTGCCAGGCAGGTCGTTCCGTCAGGCAGTCCGACCGCCCTTACTTGCCACCCTTCGTTCCGGCGCTGGCCTGCTCGGTGATCTGAGCCGTTTCCCAACCGCCACCGAGGGCACGGAACAAATCGACACTCGCGTTCAGCCGGAAGGCCTGCGCATCGATCCGGTCAGCGTCCACCGAATAAAGGTTGCGTTCTGCGTCGAGCAGCTCCAGATAGCCGGAAACGCCAGCGTCATAGCGCAGCTGGGCGACACGCAGCGAGGTACGTAATGCTCCACTGCGGCGCTCCTGCGCCACCAGCGTGTCGCTTGCCGCACGCATATTGCCGATCGCGTCATAGACCTCTGTGAACGCCGTCTGCACGGACTTCACGTAGAGCGCCTTGGCAGCTTCCTCACGCGCCTCGGCGGCCTTCACACCCGCGTCGATCTGCGCCAGACCGAAGATCGGCTGGGTGATGGATGCGGCAAGGCGCCAGACGAGTGCCGGCCCGGAGAACAGATCGGACAAGGACGCACTCTCCTGCCCACCGCTACCGGTCAGGATGATCTGCGGGAAATACATCGCACGCGCCTGACCGACCCGCGCTTGCGTCGCCGCCAGATTGGCTTCTGCTTCACGGATGTCGGGACGACGCGCCAGCATGTCGGACGGCAAACCTTCCGGCACGTTCGGCGCGGGCGGAAGAACCTCCGCCTTGCTGCGTGTAATGCGGTTCTCGACGATGGCGCGCGGCGAGTCGCCAGCCAGCAGGGCCAGCGCACGTTCGCTCTGCGCCTGCGCGGCGATCAGGCGTGGCAGTGACGCCGCGATGGCGTCGCGCTCGCTCTGAGCCTGCTGGACCACGAGGTTATTGGCCGTGCCGCCCGCCAGGCGCTTCTGCGCCAGCTGGAAAGCGTCTTCACGCGTTGCCAGCGTCTGACGCGTCAGCTCCAGCTTGCGGTCTGTTGCCAGCAGAGTGAAGTAACCACGCGCCACCTGCGCTGCCAGCGAAGAGCGGAAACCCGCCATCGCCTCACGGCTGGCGATCAGGTTCGCCATCGCCGCCTTGTTGGCATTGCGCACGCGTCCCCACAGATCCAGCTCATAGGCAATCGTGATACCCGCCTGATAGTTGTTGGACGTGTAGGTGCCGGCCGGTCGTGGAATGACCCCCGCCTCGGTGGCCTTGCTACGACTGGCGTTGAACCCTGCGTCCAGCGACGGATACAGGTCACTGCGCGCTACCGACAGCAGCGCCGCCGATTCGGCCACGCGCGCTTCGGTCACCTTGAGATCGGTGTTGTAGGTCAGCGCCCGCTCGATCAAGGCGGTCAGCGCCGGATCGTTGTAACGCAACCACCAGCGGCCGAGATCTTCGGCGACCGGGCCGCTCGTAGCCTGCGGCAGATCGAGCACCGGCTTTTCGGCCACCGGCGTGCTGACGCAAGCCGTCAGCACGGCCGCAGCGATCAGGCTCAAGGCCGTGCTGCGAAGGGTCTTTGAATCGATGATTTTCAATTCATCACGCATCATGTTTCTCCACATCCAGATCAGCTGGCGCAGCAAGCTTCTCTTGCTTGTTGCCATTCAGCAGCCTGAAGAACAGCGGCACGAAGAAGATGGCCAGGAAGGTCGCCGCCATCATGCCGAACATCACACCCGTACCGACCGACTGGCGCGCACCTGCACCTGCGCCAGACGAGAATGCCAGTGGCACAACCCCCAGAATGAAGGCCAGCGAGGTCATGACAATCGGACGGAAGCGCAGACGCGCTGCCTCCATCGCCGCATCCAGCGTCGACATGCCTTCGTGCTTCTTCAGCACCGCGAACTCCACGATCAGGATCGCGTTCTTCGCCGCCAGACCGATCAGCGTCACAAGACCGATCTGGAAGTACACATCATTGGCCAGCGGCGGCGCCATGCCTCCTGACAACCAGCCGAAGAACAGGTTGTGCAACGCCACGCCCGCCAGAGCACCGAAGATGCCGAAGGGCACCGCCAGCAGCACGGAGAACGGCAGCGACCACTTCTCATACTGTGCAGCGAGGATCAGGAACACCATCACCACCGCCATGCCCAGTGCCAGGCCAGACGCGCCCGAGGCACGCTTCTCCTGGTACGAGGCACCGCTCCAGTCGAGCGAGAAGTCAGGCGGCAACACTTCTGCGGCCAGCTTCTCGACCGCGGCAATCGCCTGGCCCGAGCTGATGCCCGGCGCGCCGGAGCCCAGCATCTTCACGGCAGGCAGATTGTTGAAGCGATCCAGCGTATCCGGGCCGGAGCTGTACTTGACTGTCGTGAAGGACGACATCGGCAGCATCTTCCCCGAGTTCGACTTGACGTAAATGTTGCCAATGTCTTCCGGCTTCATGCGGTACTTCGTATCCGCCGACATCAACACCTGCCAGGTACGGCCGTACTTGTTGAAGTCATTCACGTAGTACGTACCCATGGTTGCCGACAGCGTGTTGAACGCCTCGTCGAGCGAGACCCCCAGGGCTGCCGCACGTTCGCGATCCACATCCACGAAGAGCTGCGGTGAGGACGCACGCCACAGGGTCTGCACGTAAGCCAGCTCCTTGTTTTGCGATGCAGCCGCCATGAAAGCCTGCACGACTTCAGCCGTACGTTTCGGACCACTGTCGCCGCGGTTCTGGATGTAGAACTCGAAGCCACCGGCCTGACCGAGACCGAAGATCGCCGGCGGATTGAACGCCAGCACAAGCGCATCGCGAATGCCTGCCGTCTTGCCGTAGACCTCGCCCACCAGCGCCTGCGAAACCATCTTGCGCTCGTCCCACGGCTTCTGCGTCACGAACAGCGTTGCCGCCGAGTTCTTGTAGCTGCCGCCGAGGAAGTCGAAACCGGTGAAGGCAATGACGTCTTCATTCGCAGGGTTCGATTTGATGATCTCGGTGACCTGCTGCACGATCTTGTCAGTGCGTTGCAGCGAAGCACCATCCGGCAAGAACACGGCCGAGATGAACCAGCCCTGATCCTCATCTGGCACCAGCGCGCCCGGCGTACCGCGCCACAGCTGACCGGTAATGGCGATCATGCCGAGGAACAACAGCACGCCCAGCAAGGCACGGCGCGACAGCCAGCCGACCACGCCGGTGTAGCGATGTGTCAGGCGATCAAAGAACCTGTTGAAACCACGGAAGAAGAAGTTCGTCGCCTTGTGCTCGCTCTTGAGGATGAGCACGCACAGTGCTGGCGTCAGCGTCAGCGCCACCAGACCCGAGATACTCACGGCGATTGCAATCGTCACCGCGAACTGGCGGAACAACTCACCCGTCAGACCACCGAGGAAGGCGATCGGCACGAACACCGACACCAGCACCAGCACGATGGCGATCACCGGGCCGGTCACTTCCTGCATGGCCTTGATGGCAGCATGCCGCGCACCGAGGTGCTCTTCATGCATCAGACGTTCGACGTTCTCGAGCACCACGATTGCATCGTCAACCACGATACCGATGGCCAGCACCATGCCGAACAGGGTCAGCGTATTGATCGAGTAACCGAGCATGACCATGCCGGCGAAGGTACCCAGCAGGGACACGGGAACAGCGATGACCGGAATCAAGGTCGCACGCCAGTTCTGCAGGAACAGGAACACGACGATGAACACCAGGATCATGGCTTCCGTCAGGGTCTTCACCACTTCGTGGATCGATACCTTCACGAAGCGCGTGGTGTCGTATGCAACCTTGTTGGTCAGCCCTTCCGGAAACTTCTCGGCGAGCTCGGCCATCGTTGCATTGACCTCTTCCGCCACGCCCAGCGCGTTCGCGCCCGGCTGCAGGAAGATACCCAGCAGGGTTGCAGGCTTGCCATTGATGCGGCCGACGAAGTCATTGTCCTTGGCGCCGAGTTCGACACGTGCCACGTCTTTCAGACGCAGCTTGTTGCCGACACCGGTCGACCGAACGATGATTTCCTCGAAGGCCTTGGCATCCGGCAGGCGCCCTTGCGTCGTCACCGTATAGACCAGCTCCTGCCCTTCGGCAGCCGGCATCTGGCCGATCTTGCCCGGTGCGAACTGCGCATTCTGCGCATTGACGGCTGCGGCAATCTCGCCCACGGTCACGCCGAGCTGCGCCATGCGATCCGGCTTCAGCCAGATGCGCATTGCATAGTCCTTGGCGCCGAAGATCTGCACATTGGTCGTGCCCGGCACGCGCTTGATGCGATCGAGCACGTTCAGCGTCACATAGTTACTGATGTACAGATTGTCGAAGCGGCTGTCAGGCGAGTAGAACGCGATCACCTGCAGGAAGCTCGACGAGCCCTTCTGCACGGTCACGCCCTGACGACGTACTTCCTGCGGCAAGCGGCTTTCGACCTGCTTGACGCGGTTGTTGACGTTGAGCGCAGCCTGATCGATGTCGGTACCGATATCGAAGGTCACGGTGATGGTCACCATGCCGTTCGACGCCGAGGTCGAGTTCAGATACATCATGTGCTCGACGCCGTTGACCTGGCTTTCGATAGGCGCGGCGACAGTCTGCTCCAGCACTTCCGCGGAAGCACCCGGGTAGATGGCGGTGATCTGCACGGTGGGCGGCGCGATTTCCGGGTATTGCGCGATCGGCAATACACGGATCGCCGCCAGCCCGGCGAGCGCAATGAAGATGGATATGACCATCGCGAAAATCGGACGGTCTATGAAGAAGCGTGAAAACATTCGGGGTAGCCTCGCGCTTTCTTATTTGTGTTCAGCAGGTGCAGCCGGTGCGGATTGCGCCGCAGCTGCTGCTTCAGGCGAGACAGGCACAACAGGCGCACCCGGGCGCAGCTTGACGAAGTTGTCCAGGATCACCTGGTCGCCAGCTGCCAGCCCCTTGGTGATGACCCACACCTTCGTTGCAGGCTTGCCACCCACGCCTTCCAGCGTGGTCCACTCGCCTACTTCAACCGGGCGCGGCGCCACGACATCCTTGCCATCCTTGTCCTTGGCGACCGTCATCACGATCTTGCTCTGCGGGCCTTCCAGCACCGCACCCTGCGGCACGACGATGGCATTCGGACGCACCGCGCCATGCAGGGCCACGCGCACGAACTGACCAGCCTTGAGGCGATTGCCCGGGTTGGGCAATTCAGCGCGGCGCTCGACCGTACCGGTAGCGCTGCTGACGTGGCTGTCCGTAAAGTTCACGCGCCCGCCCTTGGCCAGCACCGAACCATCGGCACCACGGATCTCGACATCGATATTGCTGATCTTGGGCAGCACCAGCGAGCCATTGGCCACATCACGCTCGATCGCGTTCTGCTCGTTTTCGGACGGGCCGAAGCTCACATACAGCGGGTCGAGTTGCACCAGCGTCGTGAGCAGGCTGTCGGCGGTCGACACCAGGCTGCCTTCAGACTTCAGCGCACGACCCGACATGCCGGACACCGGCGCTACGACCTTGGTGTAGCCAAGATTGAGGCGCAGCTCCTGCAGACGCGCCTTGGACGACAGAAGACCGGCTTCGCCGATCTGTGCATTCGAGACTGCGTTGTCGTACTCCTGCTGGCTCACCGCCTTCTCGGCCAACAGCGGCTTGAGACGCGCAGACTCACGCGTTGCCTGTGCAGCGCGAGCCTCTGCAGTTGCGACATCGGCTTCCGCCGCAGCTACCTGCGCCTGGAGAGGCTTGGGATCAAGCTCGAACAGCACCTGTCCGGCGGCCACCGGTCCGCCCTCGGCGTACAGGCGCTTTTCGATGATGCCGCCTACGCGGGCGCGCACCTCAACTTCGCGGGAGCCAAGCGTCTGCCCCGTGTATTCGAACGTGACGGGCACGCTCTGCGGCTTCACCACCACCACGCTGACCTGGGGTGGCGGCATGTTGTGCATGCCTCCACCGGCCTGTTCGCCCTTCGAGCATGCCGCCAGGGCTGCTGCCACTATCGCCAGAGACAACGCTGCCGCGGCGCTTGATTTGAAGTCCTTACGCATTATTCATCACTCCCAAAAAACAATCCGGCCACACAAAAATCTGCTGAAAGCCTGTCGACCCAGGCGCTGCTGATGCTTGCCGGGCGCTCCGGAACCCTGCGGCTCCGGAGCGCCCGACTCAATCCGGCTGAAACCCCAGAATGCGGCGCCGTGTGTTGACCAGGATCAAGCCCACCTCGCTTGAAATGGTCGCGCCGCGAATCTATGTGCTATGCAACATTAAACATACATCCTTGTATGTATGTCAAGAATTCGCTAGAATTTTTCTCATTGACGAAATTCCGGAGATCGTGACAATGCGCCGACTCGCGTTGTCACCCCCCGGACATGGAGAACCAACCCAGCATCATGGCCCGCAAGACCAAGGAAGAAGCCCTCGCCACCCGTTGCCAACTGCTCGACGCAGCGCAAAGCGTGTTCTGCGAACGCGGCGTATCCCACACTTCGCTACATGAAGTCGCCACCGCCGCAGGGCTGACCCGCGGCGCCGTGTATTGGCATTTCGAGAACAAGGCCGATTTGCTCGCCGCACTGTGGGAGCGCGCGTCGCTCCCCATCGATACAACCCTCGAAGAAATCGACCAGAAGTTCGCCAACGATCCGCTGGCGCGCATCTTTCACCGCACGATGACCATCATCCAGCGCATTGCCACAGAAGACGACGCGCGCGCCTTGATGAGCATCATCCTGCTCAAGTGCGAATACGTGCTCGAGACCGAGGCTGTGCGCCTGCATCTGGTCGAAGCGCGCGAGCAATGCCTGAGCAAGTCAGCCGCGGATTTCCAGGCGGCCATCGACGCCGGCCAGTTGCCCGCAACGGTCGATCCACACACTGCAGCATTCGGCACTTTCGCAATTTTCGACGGCACCTGCTTCCATTGGCTGATGGCGCCGGAGCGCTTCGACCTCGTGCAGCTCGCCGAGCAGACCTTCCGCGCCTACCTCGACGGCTTGAAGTGCATGGGCAATTGCGACGCCACCCAGGCATCGTAGGGCATCATATAAAGCGCAACGCTTTGCGCCGGATGCGTTGCGCTCATTGCACCTTCCACGCCCGACCTGCTCTGCATCACCAGTAATTCTCGAACAGCATGCTGCCAACGAGCCCCCGGCGACAGGGCTGGAAGTTGCGCGCCGTGAGCAGGCGACGCATGTCGCCGGTGAAATCCGGATTGCCGCACACCATCACCCGCGCCGTACTCGCGTCGAATTGTTCGCCGACATGCGCAGCCAGCGTGCCGCTGTCTATCAAGAGTGGAATGCGCCCGGACAACGCGCTATGACCCGCCTCGCGCGTGACGATGGGCACATACTCGACCGAGGTATGGCGCGCGGCCAGCTCGCGGAACTCATCGGCATAAGCCAGCTCCGCCTGCGTACGCGCCGAATGCACCACGATGAGCTTGCGATACTGCGTCGCCAGACTGCCTTCACGCAGCATGGAGACATACGGGCCGAGACCCGAGCCCGTCGACAACATCCACAGGCTGTCGCCGTGTGCCACGCCACCTCCCAGCTGCGAGGCAACGAAGAAGCCCATCGCAGCACTCTGCACCATCAAGGCGTCGCCCACCTCCAGCTTTTCCAGCTGCATGGACATGGCGCCGTCGGGCACCCATGTAATGAGGAACTCGAGGAAGTTCTCGGCAGGCGCCGAGACGATGGAGTACGCCCGCCACACCGCCGCTTCGTCACCGACGGGCAGCCCCAGCTTTGCATAGTGGCCCGGCGTAAACGTGA
Organism: Uliginosibacterium silvisoli; assembly: GCF_036017035.1. Taxonomy (NCBI): domain Bacteria; kingdom Pseudomonadati; phylum Pseudomonadota; class Betaproteobacteria; order Rhodocyclales; family Zoogloeaceae; genus Uliginosibacterium; species Uliginosibacterium silvisoli. The sequence continues at coordinate 478,138 of NZ_JAYXHS010000003.1, forward strand.
AGCCCTCGGGCCTGGCCACACGCAGGGTCCACAACGTCGGTGCCCACTGGCGAATATGCAGGACAGGCTGCGCGCTCCAGCGCAGCTTTGAAAGCGCGCCGGGCAAGGCGTCGGGGGCAGCGCCGGGTTGTGAATTGACAGAACTCAAGGATTTCCTCCAGACGCGATTGCAAGGCCACGGCTGCGCATCATTCGCAAACAGAATCAAGCCCGGCTCGCCGACTTGCCGCACACTGTGCGTCGGCTCCATCGCGGATTATGCGCGCATGGCACAATGACAAGGCCCCGCTGACAGCGTGGCTATTCCAAGCACAGGCGCTGCACTCCCCGCCTCTCTCGAAGCATCGGCATGGAACACATCTACTACTGCTTTCCCGGTGGCCGTCACAAGGCGCTCACCTTCAGCTATGACGATGGCAAGACGCCTGATCGCCGCCTTGTCGACATCCTCAATCGCGCCGGCTTGAAAGGCACCTTCAACCTCAATGGCGACAAGTTCGGTCGCGACCAGCGCATCGCGCAATCCGAGGTGGCCGCGTTGTATGCCGGTCATGAAGTGGCTGCCCACTCGCTGACCCACCCTACCCTCACGCGCTGCCCTCGCGAGATGATGGTGCGCCAGATTGTTGACGACAGGCGTCGGCTGGAAGACATCGTCGGCTACGCCGTGCGCGGCTTCGCCTATCCCAACGGCCAGCACACACCGACGCTCCACCGCCTGCTGCCGGAGCTGGGCATCGCCTACGCGCGCACCACCATCTCGACCTGCGGCCTGCTTCTGCCGGACGAACTCATGACCTGGCACCCGACCTGCCATCACAGAGAAGACCTGATCAGTCGCGCCGCCAGTTTTCTCGAGCGCAGCAAGTCGCAATACCTCGACCTGCTCAGCGTCTGGGGCCATAGCATCGACTTCGACAACGAAGGCAACTGGCACATCATCGAAGAACTCGCGGCGATGACGCGCGGCAACCAGGACGTGTGGTTCGCCACCAACATCGAGATCGTCGACTACCTTGCTGCCGTCGAACGCCTGCAATACACGGCAGCCTGCGACCGCGTACACAACCCTTCCGCTGCTCCGGTATGGATCCGCATCGACTCGCGCGCCAGCAGCACGCCCCAGCGCATCGTCGAAGTACCGGGCGGCGCGACGCTCACGCTCGCCTAGGCACGCCTGGCCGAGAGGGCGGCCATCCGCCCTCCGGCCTGTTTTTTTGCGCACAGCATCAATGTGAAATTTGGAGGCAACGTGAAAAACGTTCTTCCTTTCCATTAGTTCGCAATTCATACTAGTCCCCGCTTGCGCAAGATCAGGCACACCGATCAGCCTCGCTGACGGCTACAGCAGTTCATAAGAAAACTCGGAGACAAAACACATGAAACTCACCCACCTGCTCGGTGCGCTGGCGCTTGTCGGCCTGTCCACCACGTCCTTCGCTGCATCGGATGCGCCTTCTGGCTACACCAAGTGCGTCCAGACCGGTGCCACCTGTACGTTCAGCGGTACGCGCCAGGTAGCCATGGGCAAGGCCGGCGTATTCGGCTATGGCACCTTCACCAGCAGCGTCGCCTGTACGCTCTCCAACTTCCCGAGCGCACCAAGCAATTCGACCTGGTGCTCGTACGCCGGCACGACGAGCACTTCGTCGAGCTCATCCACCGCGACCTCGTCCAGCTCCTCGAGCAAGTCATCCAGCTCTTCCAGCGTCGCCAGCTCCAGTTCGTCCAGCAAGTCATCGTCGAGCAGCAGCTCCGCGACGACCGCAGCCTGCAAGCCAGGCACCATAACGGGCACGGTTGATTGTGGCGGCATCACCGTCGGCACAGCCTGCGACGGCCAGTCGGAAAGCCAGCAGCCGGTATTCACCCTGGCCGAAGGCGCTGTGCTGAAGAACGTACATATCAAGGCCGGCGGCGGTGCAGACGGCATCCATTGCGCGGGCAATTGCACGATGGAAAACGTAGTCTGGGATGGCATCTGCGAAGACGCGGCAACGATGACTGGCGGCACCGGCAAGGTCATGAAGATCGTCGGCGGTTCGGCCACCAAGGCCGATGACAAGGTGTTCCAGCACAATGGCAAGGGTGGCACGATCAATATCAGCAACTTCCAGACGTTTGATCGCATCCAGCGCCTGTGGGCTTCCTGCGGCAATTGCGAAAGCAACACCGGCCCTCGCTATCTGATCGCCAACAACGTGACCATCAACGGTCCCGTCGTCAAATCGGATGGCACCACCGCTGGCTACGTGCTGCGCCTGAACAGCAACTATGGCGATAAAGCCACCGTGCGCAGCATGCGCATCAAGGGCTACTCGCTCGGCAATCCGAAGGTCTGCGTTCAAGCCACGGGCATTACCAAGGCAGAAGAAAACGCCGGCGCCAAACAGGTCAATCAGGGCGAGTTCTGGAACACGGCCTACTGCGATATTTCGAAAACCGACGTGACCTCTTTCTGATCACAGCGCGATGCGACTCACGAACCCGGCTCCGGCCGGGTTTTTCATTTCTGGCGCCACGTTTTTAATTCACTCCCCAAATGGGCTTGATTTGGTTCAGGCTCCGTCCATACTTGCAAGGCCCTCACACGAAGGGCAGCAAGCGCCGCACAGACGGCCGAAGCGATTTCAAACCAATTAGGAGACAGTCATGAATTTCAAGCATTCCCTTCTGGGGGCGCTCGCCCTCGTATGCCTGAGCCAGGGCGCGGAAGCGGCCAACCGGCCCAAGGGCTGGGTCACCATCTGCAAGGAAGGCGCCAGCTGCTCCGTTGCAGCCAACACCAACGTTGCATTCGGCCGAGCCGACCAATTCATCTACAAGGTTCTCTCCGGGAGCTTCATCTGCAGCGAAGCGACCTTCGGCAGCAAGATTGCCGGTGGAGTGAATGAATGCTCGGTTGCAAGCGCGACCAGCTCATCCTCATCCGCCCCTTCCTCTTCGTCATCATCGTCAAAGAGCTCCTCGTCGTCCTCATCGACACCTTCGAGCTCATCGTCTTCCAAGAGCTCCAGCAGCTCCAGCTCCTCGAACGCAGCCTGCAAGCCCGGCGCGATCTCGGGCACGGTTGACTGTGGCGGCATCACGGTCGGCACCTCCTGCGACGGTCAGTCGGAAAGCCAGCAAGCCGTCTTCAACCTCGCCGATGGCGCTGTGCTGAAGAACGTGCATATCAAGGCTGGCGGCGGTGCTGACGGCATCCACTGCCAGGGCAACTGCACGCTGGAAAACGTGGTCTGGGATGGTGTTTGTGAAGATGCCGCCACCATGCACGGCGGCAGCGGCAAGGTCATGAAGGTCATCGGCGGCTCGGCAACGCTGGCCGACGACAAGATCTTCCAGCACAACGGCAAGGGCAGCACGATCAACCTGAGCAACTTCCAGACGTATCAGCGCGTCCAGCGTCTGTGGGCATCCTGCGGCAACTGCTCGAGCAACGGCGGTCCTCGCTACTTCGTGGCCAATGGCGTGACCATGAACGGCCCCGTCACCAAACCCGATGGCACGGCTGGCTATGTGCTGCGGCTGAACAGCAACTACGGCGACAAGGCCACGGTGCGCAATATGCGCATCAAGGGTTACTCGGTCGGCAATCCGAAAGTCTGCGTCCAGGCCATCGGCGTCCAGCCAGGCGAAGCCCAAGTCAATAACGGGGAGTTCTGGAACACCGCCTATTGCGATATCAGCAAGAGCGACGTCACCTCTTTCTGATCACCCCGCAACAAGCAATAAAAAACCCGGCCACGGCCGGGTTTTTCTTTTGCGGCCTGAGCATCAGGCCTCGAGCAGGCTACGCAGCATCCACGCCGTCTTCTCGTGCAACTGGATGCGCTGTGTCAGCAGATCGGCGCTGGCCTCGTCAGTCGCCTTCTCCGTGGCCGGGAAGATCGAACGTGCCGTGCGCACCACGGCCTCGTGGCCTTCGACAAGCTGCCTGATCATCTCTTCGGCCTTCGGCACGCCGTCGGCCTCCTTGATCGACGACAGCTTGGCGTACTCCGAGTACGAGCCGGGCGCGAAATGCCCCAGTGCGCGAATGCGTTCGGCCACCAGATCTACCGCGAGGGCCAGTTCGGTGTACTGCGTCTCGAACATGAGGTGCAGGGTGTTGAACATTGGCCCCGTCACGTTCCAGTGAAAATAGTGGGTCTTCAGATAAAGCGTGTAGGTATCTGCCAGCAAATGCGAAAGGCCTGTCGCAATCTTTGCCCGATCCGCTTTCTTGATGCCAATGTCAATGTCCATCTCATGCTCCTGTGACGTCTGAAAACGATGGCTCAATTCTGTCCCAAATTCCGGCAGAGAGCACGCATGGCGTGCATTGCACAAAACTATCAGTTTGAAGGGCCCCACCACTTGCGATGCATCAATGTGGGACAACCCCTATCCGCCCCCGCACCAAAGCGGGACACGAATCCGGGGCGCGCTCAATAAAATATCAATAATAATCAACAAGATGAGCGCATCAATCCGCAAGGCATGTATTTTGCTTTAAAGCCCCCAACAAACCAGTCGTGGCAACGGCGTCCGACATGGTGATGAGCACGCGCTCAAACAAGCAGATCACTGCATGACGCCGTTCGCGCCCCTCCCCAGGCTGCCGCAACGGCACTTGAGGACGATTCAGAATGCATACGCGCGAACGCTGTTCCACCCGCCTTACCCCCACCAGAGATCATGAGCCGCAACACCCTGTGTGCCGCGCAGCTTCTGCTTGCGTGCCGCCCGGCGTTGCTGCCCTCAATCTGTCGAATTACGCAGGACGCTAAGCCATGCTATTCGGTCGAAAAAATCGCAAACCCATCTCCATTCCCGTCAAGGCCGTTGCCGAGTGGAAGTACACCACCTGCAACTACTGCTCGACGGGCTGTGCCATCGAGATCGGCCTGGATGACACGGGGCGCCTGATCACCAGCCGCGGCCACGCCGGTGCCGACGTCAACCGCGGCAAGCTGTGCATCAAGGGCCTGCTGGAACACGAGCTGTTCGAATCCCCCGGCCGCGGCAAGGTGCCGCTGATGCGCGAGAAGGCGCACATGCCCTTCGCGCCCACGAGTTGGGACATGGCGATGGACAAGACCGCCGCCAAGATCAAGGAAATCCAGGACAAGTACGGCCGCGACTCATTCGCCGTCGTCTCCACCGGCCAGTTGCTGACCGAAGAGTTCTACTCGCTCGGCAAGCTCGTGCGCGGCCAGATCGGCACCAACAATTACGATGGCAATACGACGCTGTGCATGGCCTCGGCCGTGTCCGGTTACAAGCGTTCGTTCGGCTCCGACGGCCCGCCCGGCGCTTATGAAGACTTCGAACACACGCATTGCCTGATGGCCTTCGGCTCCAACCTGCCGGAGCAGCATCCCATCATCTACTGGCGCCTCAAGGAAGCGCTGGAGAAGCGCAAATTCCCGCTGATCGTGGTCGACCCACGCGTGACCATGCTGGCGCAATTCGCCGACATCCACCTGCCGCTGACGCCGGGCACCGACACCGTGCTGATCAACGCGATGATGCACGTGATCCTCAAGGAAGGCCTCGAGGACAAGGATTACATCGCCGCCCATACCAATGGCATCGAAGAGCTGCGCGCCCTGGTCGCCGATTACGATCCGAAGACTGCCCAACACGTCTGTGGCATCAGCGAAGACCTGATCCGCACCGTTGCGCGCCTCTACGCCAAGGCGCCAGCTGCAATGAGCATCTGGACCATGGGCATCAACCAGAGCACACACGGCTCGGACGGCGTGGTGAACATCAACAACCTCAACCTCATCACCGGCAACATCGGTAAGCCCGGTGGCACCAGTCTATCGATCACGGGCCAGTGCAATGCCATGGGCACGCGCGAGTGGTCGTCGTGCTCCGGCCTGCCCGGCTATCGCCTGCTGGAGAAGGAAAAGGATCGCAAGAAGATCGCCGACTACTGGGGCATCGACGAGAGCTTCTTCCCGCCCAAGCGCGGCCTGTCGCAAACAGACATCTTCCCCGCCATTGAAACCGGCGAGATCAAGGGTCTGTGGCTGATCGCGACGAACCCGATGACCTCGATGCCCAATCAACCGCGCATCCGCAAGGCGATGGAGAACCTCGAATTCCTCGTCGTGCAGGACGTGTATGAAGACGTCGAGACCAACAAGTACTCACACGTCTACTTCCCTGCCGCGGTGTGGGCCGAGAAGGAAGGCTGTCACACCAACACCGAGCGCCGCGTGAACCTCACGCGCAATGCACTCAAGCCTTACGCCGATTCGAAGCCTGACTTCTGGATCATCAAGGAGATGGCCAAGCGCTTCCAGGATCGCAACCAGATCCACTTCCCTGAAACACCTGAAGGTGCCTTCAACGAGATGCGCGAGCTCTCCGTTGGCGAAGGCCGCACGCTGGATATTTCCGGCATGACCTACGACCGCATCGAGGCAGCGCGCGGCATCCAGTGGCCCTACTCGGAAGCCCAGGCCAAGGCTGACGAAGAGAAGGTCGGCGAAGCCAGGCCTTTCGATTTGCAGGAACGTCAGGACTTCATCGGCAACCGCCGTCTCTACACCGACGGCAAGTTCCAGTGGCCCGATGGCCGCGCACTGCTGATCCCCGTGCGCTTCGTGAACAACAACGAATGCCCGGACGCCGAATACCCTTTCTGGCTGAATTCCGGTCGCGTCGTCGAGCATTTCCACACGCGTACGCGTACCGGCAAGATCGGCAACTGCAACAAGTTCAGCCCGACGCCGTACATGGAGATGAACCCGGACGCCGCCGAAGCGCTGGGCGTCGAGCACCAGAGCTATGTGCGTGTGGTGAGCCGTCGCGGAGATGCCGTCGTCATGGTACAGCTCACACAGCGCGTGGGCCGCGACATGCTGTTCATTCCCTTCCACTTCCACGACTGCGTCAATCGCCTGACGCTGGGTCTGCTCGACCCCTACTCACGTCAACCCGCATTCAAGCAGAACGCGGCACGCATCGAGAAGATTGACCAGAAGGAAGCCGCGCGTCTGAACCTGGAACGCCGCACCTTCTGAGCCAGAGGAACACGAAAATGCAGAATATTCAGACACTGGAAAAGACGGCTCAGGACACCCCGCACACCGGCGGCGGCTGTGGCAAGCCGGAATGCGGCAGCGGCGGTTGTGGCTCGAAAAAGAAGAGCAGTGCCGAGCGCAAGATCTGGGAGATCCGCACTGAAGAGCAGCCCTACGCCTTCCTGCAGGACAAGACCCACGCACCCGCCAACCGCTACGGCCAGAAGATCGACCTGATCGAGCACACCGAAGGCGTGCTGCCCGTCGGCCGCTCGATGTTCATCAACGAGAACCCGGCGGTCGGCACCAATCCCAACCGCAACAAGCAGCACGGCTTCTTCTTCACGGCCGACAACTGCATCGGCTGTCACGCCTGTGAAGCCGCCTGCAGTGAGAAGAACAACAACCCGCCGCACCTCGCCTTCCGCTCGGTCGGCTACGTCGAAGGCGGCAGCTTCCCCGACTACAAGCGCATGAACATCTCGATGGCCTGCAACCATTGCGATGACCCTGTGTGTCTGAAAGGCTGCCCGACGCGCGCTTACACCAAGCACGTCGAATACGGCGCTGTGCTGCAAGACCCCGAAACCTGCTTCGGCTGCGGCTACTGCACCTGGGTGTGCCCGTACAACGCACCGCAACTCGACCCGATCAAGGGCCAGGTGTCGAAGTGCAATATGTGCGTCGACCGTCTCGAAGTGGGTCTCAAGCCCGCCTGCGTATCGGCCTGCGTCGGCAACGCGCTGGACTTCGGTGTCATCGAGAACATCCCGGGCAACCGCGAACAGGCGCGTGTGGAGATCCCCGGCTTCCCGGCGCCGGAAATCACGCACCCCAACATCCGCTTCCAGCAGATCCGCGAGCTGCCGGACGAGATGAAGCGCACCGACTCGATGCCGCTGAAGTATCACAAGGACGAGAAGGGCCGCTACCGCCCGATGATCGACCAGAAGCGTGGCAAGGCTGCGCACTGGAACCTCAAACGCCTGTCTTCGCGCGAAAACCCGCTGGTGCTGTTCACCCTCTCGGCACAAGCCGCTGCTGGCGCCTTCGCCATTCCCTTCATCGGCGCACAGCTGGGTATCGAAGGCTTCGTGAATTTCCGTGCATCGGCGCTCTATGCGCCGCTCGGCATCCTCGCGTTCATGCTGGTGGCCTTCGGTCTGTTCATGTCGACAATGCACCTGGGCAAGCCGCTGCGCTTCTATCGCGGCTTCAACAACCTGCGCCATTCGCCTGTGTGCCGCGAAGGTCTGGGCGTGGCGATCTTCATGGCGACCCTGAGCATGCATATCGCCTTCAGCCTGCCGACCAATAGCGTCTTCCAGAGCGTCTTCACCAGCATCACCGGTGTGGATATCGCCAGCATCATCCCGGCCGGATTCGCCGCGCGCATGGCGACGATCTTTGGTTACATCGCGACTCCCGCCAGTGCCGTCGGCCTGTACTACATGAATCGCTGCTACCGCATCAAGGCGCGTCCGTTCTGGAATCACTGGCAGGTCGGCACCAACTTTGCCGGCAGTGCGCTGTCGCTGGGCTCGCTGGTGTCGGCCGCGATCATCGTGCCGACGCTGATCCTCGCCGGCCAGCACTACGAAATCGTGCTGGTGATGAGTGCCGTACTGCTGACCCTGGGTATGGCCCTGGAGGGCGCAGGCCACTTCTTCCACGCCCGTGCGATGAGCAACGCCGAGCACGAAGGCGGCGCGTCGTACTACATCCAGACGACGACCTTCGGCAAAACCTTCATGCTGCGCAATGTCTTGCTCGGGCTGAACCTGGGGCTGGCAATTGCCTTGCTGGTCAGCATGATCGGTGGCGGACACTTCGGTGCCCTCACGCTGGCCGCCTGGGTGTTGGTCGGCGCGACACTGCTGGCCACCAGCGTGATCGGCCGCGCACTTTTCTACGTGCTGGTGATTCCAACCACCATGCCTGGTGCGTTCTTCTGGAAGAACAAAGGCTTCGAAGAACACGCCCGCGACATCGGGCTCGCTCATATGCCGCAAGTCGGCGTGGTGCCCCTGACTCACTGATGCCTCTGTGGTCATTCCCGCTCAGGCGGGAATGACGAACCACCCCATGCAACTCGAAGACCTCCTCCGCAAGACCTGCCTCATCGGCCTGTCCTACTACGACGCCAATGGCGACCTGCTCAAGCAGTCGCAGTTCGCTGGCCAGGTTGCCAAAGTCGACCAGGAAATGGGCATCACGGTCAGCCTGCGTCACAGCGATCCCGACGCGAAGGCCGCCGAATTCATCCTCCCGCCCAATCTTGACGCCTGGTACAAGGCCCCGCGCGGGCACTTCCAGCACGCAGCCAGCGGCGTGGACATCATGAATCCCGACTTTCTCGTCACGTGGAGCATCTATCGCACACGCGAGGACACGGCCGAGGGCCAGCACGAGTGGTGGGACTGGGTGCCGAACACCACGCCGCCGCAAGTCGGTGGGCCACAGTAAGCTCACCCTCCCCTGCCCCTGGAACTGGGCATGCGCGTCGCCGCAGCCTGAGACGGACCCCGCTTTACCCTTGCGATCGATGATTTGTGCGCGGCGCAGCGGCCACGCCAATTGCCATGTGCCACGCAATTGCTACACTGCAACAATGCAGTGAACGCTTTGTGGCACTGCGCCTTCATCACGCATCGAATACCGTTCATGAATCAGCCAGCAAGTCCCGCATCTCCACTCGAAACAAAGTCCACCTGCTGTTACTGCGGCGTCGGTTGCGGCGTCATCATCGAGCACGATGGTCAGCAAATCACTGGTGTACGCGGCGATCCAGACCACCCGGCCAACTTCGGCCGCCTGTGCACCAAGGGCAGCACCCTGCATCTCACCGCGACGCCTGACTCGCAGGTCGTGCGCGCGCTCTACCCCGAGTTGCGCCCATCACGCGAGGCGCCACGTGCGCGCACCGACTGGGACACGGCGCTTCGCCACGCGGCCGACAAGTTCGCCACGGTAATCCGCGAGCACGGGCCGAATGCGGTTGCGTTCTACGTATCCGGACAATTGCTGACCGAGGACTACTACGTCTTCAACAAGCTCGCCAAAGGCCTGATCGGCACCAACAACATCGACACCAACTCGCGGCTGTGCATGAGCAGTGCCGCGACAGGCTACAAGCAGACCCTGGGCGCGGATTCGCCACCGGGCTGCTACGACGACCTCAAGCATACGGACTGCCTGTTCCTCGCCGGCAGCAATACGGCTTTCGCACATCCCATCCTGTTCCGTCGCATCGAAGACGCCCGCGCATTGAACCCGGCGATGAAGATGATCGTCGTCGATCCGCGCCGTACCGACACGGCCGAACAGGCCGACCTGCACCTGGCCCTGCTGCCGGGCACGGACATCGCCCTCTACAACGCAATGCTGCACGTGATGCTGTGGGAGGAGTGGATCAAGCCCGAATACATCGGCGCACACACAGAGGGCTTCGATGTGCTGCGCCGGACGGTGCGCGAGTACACGCCAGCGATGGCCGCTGAAATCTGCGGGCTGACGAAGAAGGAAATCGAGACGGCAGCGGAATGGTTCGCACATGGCGGTGACGCCAGCAAGGCCACCATGTCGATGTACTGCATGGGCCTCAACCAGTCGACGCATGGCACGCATAACAATGCAGCGCTCATCAACCTGCACCTCGCCACCGCACAGATCGGCAAGCCAGGCGCCGGCCCGTTCTCGCTGACTGGTCAGCCAAATGCCATGGGCGGTCGTGAGGTGGGCGGCATGGCCACCTTGCTCTCCGGACACCGCGACATGGACAACGCCGAGCATCGTGCCGAAGTCGCGAAGCTCTGGGGCATCCCCAGCGTGCCCGAACAAGCGGGCCTCACCGCCATCGAACTGTTCGATGCAATGGCGGCCGGCACGGTCAAGGCCGTCTGGATTTCCTGTACCAATCCTGCGCAGTCCATGCCCGACCAGAACCTCGTGCGCAAGGCGCTGGAAACCTGCGAGTTCGTCGTCGTGCAGGAGGCCTATCGCAACACCGAGACCGCGCGCTACGCCGACCTCTTGTTACCTGCGACCAGCTGGGGCGAGAAGACCGGTACGGTCACCAACTCCGAGCGGCGCATCAGCCGCGTGATCCAGGCCGTTCCCGCGCCGGGTGAAGCGCGCCACGACTGGGACACTGCAGTCGACTTCGCGCGCCGCCTGGGCAATGAGCTGGGCGACACCCACACATCGGCACTTTTCCCGTACACCAACGAAGAAGATATATGGAACGAACACCGGGAAAGCACTCGCGGGCGCGATCTGGACATCACCGGCTTGTCGTACGCCACCCTCGAACAGCAGGGGCCGCAGCAATGGCCCTTCCCGCAAGGCGCCAGCGGCGGCAAGGCCCGACTTTATGAAGACGGCATCTACCCGACAGCCTCTGGTCGGGCGAAGTTCGTCGCCACCGAGCACAAGGACACGGTCGAGAAGGCCGATGCGCGTTACCCGATCCGCATGACCACCGGCCGCTTGCGCGACCAATGGCACGGCATGAGCCGCACCGGCACCGTCGCCCGCCTGTACGCGCACGAAGCCGAGCCGATGATCCACATGCACGCGGCCGACATCGATCGGCGTGGCCTCAAGGACGGAGAGCTGGTGCGCGTGAAAAGCCGTCGCGGCGAGATCGTCGTGAAGGCGCTCGCCAGCGAAACCGTGCGCCCTGGGCAGGCTTTCCTGCCAATGCACTGGGGCAGCAACGCGCTCGGCGGCCTCGGCACGAACGCGCTGACCCTCAAGAGTTTTGATCCGTATTCGAAGCAGCCCGAGCTCAAGCACAGCGCCGTACAGATTTCCAAGTACGTACCGGGCGACTCCAGGCCCCTCGTCGCCATGCGCCGTGTGGAAGCAGGCACGAACGCATTGGAAGTGCTCGAAGAACTGCGCAAACAAACAGCAGACATGCCGCAGGCAGCGCTGACGATGATCGGCCGTGAAACGCCGGTCGTGGTGCTCAAGGCACAGACAGAAGCGCTCTCTGCCGACCAGCAACACGCGCTGGATGTCGCCCTGTCGCTCGCAGACGATACCCAATGCCTCAGCTATCAGGACAAGCGCCGCGACATTGCCAAGCGTGCCCGTATCGATAATAACAAGCTCGCCGCCGTGCGCCTGACAGGAGAGATCAAGGGCGCGGGCTGGCTGCAGGACATGATGGTCAATGGCGGCACCGCCACGCAGGCGCGGCAATGGCTGCTGGCACCGCTGGCCGAAGCCCCCACGGGTGTCACGGCGCGCGGCAAGATCATCTGCAGTTGTTTCGACGTGTCGGAGAACGAGATCAGCGCCGCGCTCAAGGCCGGTGAGTCGATGGAGCAAGTCCAGGCGCGTCTCAAGTGCGGCACCAATTGCGGCTCGTGCGTGCCGGAGTTGAAGCGGCTGCAGTCGCGGTAGCAGCACGCCAATATCTTCGCAAAGCGGGAACCCCGTAGCTTCAGCGCGGAAACGACGGACACGCACGCGTGTCCGTCATCAAGACTCACGTCAGCTTTTCTGCCCCTACACCACCGGCGGATCCGACTCCCGCGCAAACGAGCGATGACCCGCCAATGCCGTCTTGAATGCCGCCAGCGCCTCGGTGTACTCGCCGGCCTCTGCCGTGATCAGGGACGGATCAGGCGAACCGTCTGGCAGAGCCTCCGGCACCCCTGCTTTGGCAAGTAGTGACACGGCCTCGCCCAGCAGCAGGATCGGTTTGCAGTGGCGGTATTGCTGGCGCAGGAAGTCCAGCACGTGGGCGTCGCGCAACCACGCAGGCAGCGCCGCTTCGCCATTCGGGATGATGATTGCGTCATACAGCACGGCAGGCCCGGCTTCGAGTGTGATTTCCACGTCCAGCGTACTGCCGTCTGCAGCTGCGACGCCGCCGAGCATGCTACCCACCAGACGCGGCACCGCGCCTTCGGCGAGCAGGTCGGCATGAATGGCACGCACGGCATCGCCATCGACGCCCGGTGCGACCAATATCGCGACCTTGCGCGTCTTGATGCCGGTCTCGCCGGGGCGATGCAGCAAGGACAGCGCGGGTGAAGGGGCGTACTCGGGAATCGGCAGCGAGGATGCCAAAGGCATGGGCTCGGGCACCTCAATCCCCAGACCTGCTGCCACGGCTTCGGCCAGCACGGGGTTCACGTTGGCAAGCATCGAGACCACGCGCTGACGAATCGCCACGGTCTGCACGCGCGTCAGCTCGAAGCGGAAGGCAGCTGCGATGTGCTGCTTCTCGGCGGGTGTCTGGCTCTCCCAGAACAGTCGCGCTTGCGAGTAGTGATCGGCGAACAGTTCCGGCTTGCCACGCACCTTGTCTTCCGCAATCGGCTGCGGAAAACTCGTGAAGCCTTTGGCTCCCGCCTGGAAAGGGCAACCACCGCCCAGCGAGTTGGGCTCGTAGTTCACACGACCACGATTGATGGTTTGCCGATGCATGCCGTCACGCTGGTTATTGCTGACGGAGCTGATGGACGAATTGATCGGAATCTCGTGGAAATTCGCGCCACCGAGACGGCTGATCTGCGTATCCAGGTAGGAGTGGATGCGCCCTTGCAGCAGAGGGTCGTTGCTGAAGTCGATGCCCGGCACTATGTGCGCCGTGCAGAAGGCGACCTGCTCCGTTTCGGCGAAAAAGTTATCCGGATTGCGATTCAACACCAGCTTGCCGACGGGCCTGAGCGGCACCAGTTCTTCGGGCACCAACTTGGTGGCATCGAGCACATCGAAGTCGAATGCATCAGCGTCCGTCTCGGTAAAAATCTGCAGGCCCAATTCGTATTCCGGAAAGCTGCCGCCTTCGATGGCCTCCCACAGATCGCGCCTGTGGAAATCGGCATCTGCGCCGGATATTTTCGCGGCTTCGTCCCACACCAGTGAGTGCGTGCCGGCCAGCGGTGTCCAGTGGAACTTGCAGAACACGGACTCGCCCGCCGCATTGACGAGGCGGAAGGTGTGCACGCCAAAGCCCTGCATGGTGCGATAGCTACGTGGAATACCGCGGTCCGACATGGCCCACAGCAGCATGTGGGTGGACTCCGGCATCAGCGACACGAAGTCCCAGAAAGTGTCGTGCGCGCTAGCCGCTTGCGGCATGCCGTGATGTGGCTCGGGCTTGACCGCGTGCACCAGGTCCGGGAATTTCATCGCATCCTGGATGAAGAACACCGGGATATTGTTGCCGACCAGATCCCAGTTGCCCTCCTCCGTGTAGAACTTGACGGCAAAGCCACGTGCGTCGCGCACCGTGTCCGATGAGCCGCGCTCCCCGGCGACCGTAGAGAAGCGCACAAACACCGGCGTGCGCTTTCCCGCTTCGGCGAAAGGCGCGGCACGTGTCACGTCGGTCAAGGCTTCGTACGCCTCGAAATAGCCATGTGCAGCGGAGCCACGCGCATGCACGACGCGCTCCGGGATGCGCTCGTGATCGAAGTGCGTGAGCTTTTCGCGGAGGATGAAGTCCTCCATGGCAGTCGGGCCACGCAAGCCGACTTTCAGCGAATTCTGATTGTCGGCAATCGGCACGCCCTGATTGGTTGTCAGCACCTGTCCGCTGGCATCGGCACGCACACGATCGAGCGAACCGATGGTCGCATTGACGCCTGGCGCGGGCTGACCGTTGCCCACCTTGGGAGAGTCGAGAATCTCGGTCGAGGTACTGCCGCCTGCCGCATTACTCGCGGGCTGGGCGGTCGCACCTGGCTGTGGTGCGCGCGCGGCCTCGCCGTATTCGCCCGCCTTGGTCGGGTTGTTCGGGATGGCGGCGGCAAGCGCCTGGCTCGCCACCGTTTTCTCCAGCAGCCTGTCCTGGATTGCGTCTTTGCCGCCCAGCGTGTCCGGCGGCGCAGCCGATGGGCCAGAGACTGTACTCAGTATGGATCCTGCACCTGCAATCGACGCAGGCTGTTTCTTTTTGTTCGGCATGACGACCTCAGAGGAAAGTGAACCAACGGCAAGACGGCAGCAATGCCAAGCCCTCGCCTTGCACCGCGTGTGCAAGCGAGGGCCACGAGCATCGGAGAACCGGAATCAAACGACGGCGGGATGCTTGCGCGCTTCCATCTGCTCACCCAGTGAGACCAGATCAAGGCTGGTCTTCTTCACCTTGGGGAACATCTCTTCTTCCTCTTCCTTGACGTGATGCTCGATCAGTTCTGACAGCACCTTCACCTTCGCGTCGTAGAGGTCCTCGCCCGGATCCATCTCCTGGATCTGCGCGATCAGATCCTTGGCACTGGCGTGCTCGACGATGGCTTCGTCCATCATGTCGCCGTCCTTGATGGCCGCACGCACCGCCGGGTAGAAGATTTCCTCTTCGATCTGCGTGTGCAGGGTCAGGGCCTCACAGATCTGATCGGCCAGCTTCTTCTTGCTCGCCTTGGAACGATCGGAAAGGCCTTCGAATTTTTCAAACAGTGCTTTCACTTCCTTGTGGTCCTGAACCAGCAAGGTCACGGCGTTAGTGGATTTCATGACGAGCTCCTCAAAGATTTTGTGTACCAGGCTCAAGTCGGCGACTACATGTCTGTGATGCGCTTGGCCCTTGCATATGGATCGATAAAAAGCGGCCCATGCCCTATGTCAGCAAGCAGCGTGACCAAGGAAGCTCGAGCGGAAATATTTCTTTGCGGATTCAATGAAGATGCAGCAATGGCAGACGCGGCAGGCGATGGAATATTTCCATGGCATTGCCTGTATGTGGCGCAAGAGAAAAGACATCCGCGGATGCCTGGGTGTGTGGGTACAGCGCAATTGCTGACGCGGTAGAAACTGACGAAGTCAGTCGGGATGGACGAGGAGAAGTCGAAGCTGTGACCGACAGCGATGGTAGAAAGGTAAGCGTCGCCGAAAGGATCGCTCAGTCTGCTACTTTCGGAGCTCCGCGTCGCAACGGACGAGAGCGTGCCAGGCGAGACGACGGTGCCCCTGGATGCTCACCGGCGCTCAGGACGAGAAACGCCGCCAGCAAGATTCCAGACCCGCGGCCACGCCTGTTTGCACTGGCCGATGCCTTCCACCAACGCATCCGCAATCTGCCTGCTACAAGCGGGAGGGCAAATGGTCGGCAGCAATGCGCATGCCTGGAGGGCATTGAGAGGACGTCGAAGGGACATTGAAAGGGCGGGGCCAGCGCTGCGCTCGTACCCCGCCGGTAGCACTATGCCTTGCGTGACTCGATTTCTGCACGCAAGCGCTCTTCCCGCTCGCGCAATTCAGGTGTGAACTCCGCGCCGAAGTCATCCGCCTCGAACACCTGCCGGATCTCGATTTCAGCTTCCGTGCCGGGCATGGGGTTGGGACAGCGCTTGACCCACTCGATGGCCTCTTCCTTCGACTTGAGGTTCCACATCCAGAAGCCGGCGATGAGCTGCTCCGTTTCGGCGAAAGGGCCTTCGGTCACGATGTGCGTGCCATTGGCAAAGCGCACGCGCGCGCCCCTGGAGCTGGGGTGCAGGCCCTCGCCTGCCTCCATCACGCCGGCTTTCACCAGCTCTTCGTTGTACTGACCCATGGCAGTCAGCAGCGCCTCGCTGGGCATGACACCGGCTTCCGAGTCCTTGCTGGCCTTTACGATGATCATGAACTTCATGGTGTCTCTCCTATCGGATCTGTAGAGATTTCGTGTGCAGCCGGTGTGCGTGTGCGGATCATCAGACCGCCCAGCAGCGCTGCGAGTGCCGCAAAAATACCGCCAACGAGGAAGGCTGCCTGGTAGCCCCCGTTTAGCGCTTCCAGCGTGCTGGCACCGCCTGCTTGCAAGGCAGTCGTGCGTGCAGCGGCGAGACTGGCCAGCACGGCCAGACCGAGCGCGCCGCCCATCATGAAACCGGTGTTGACGACACCCGAGGCCAGCCCCGACTCGCTCGGCTCGACATCGCTCATCGCCGCCAGCAAGACCGGGTTCAAGGCGATACCTGCACCGAATCCGGACAACAACATGCCGGGCAATACGTGAATCATGAAGCTGCCTCCCACCGGCGCGTGCGCAAACAGGAACAAGCCTGCAGCTGCCATCAACAAGCCGACGGCCAGCGGCAGACGCAAGCCGAAGCGCATCACCAGCCAGGCCGATATGCCAAGCGAGCAACCAGCCATGATGAGGTTGGACGGCAGGAAGCCGAGGCCGACCTGCATCGGTGTGTAGCCGAGCACCAGCTGCATGTAGAGCGCCGAGATGAAGAACCACGCAAACATCGCCGCCGCCCACAGGATGCCCACCACATTCGCCACCGACACATTGCGCAGACGGAACAGGCCGAGTGGCATCAGCGGATGTTGCACGCGCGCCTCGATGGCGATGAACACGGCAAACAAGGCTGCCGCTGCGCCCAGCAAAGAGAGTGTCTGCGTCGAAGTCCAGCCCGCTTCATTGCCATTGACGATGCCATACACGGCAAGCATCAGCGAAATCGTCACCGTGATCGCGCCGCCAACATCGAGCCGTTCGCCTTTCGCCTGACCCGGTGCGTTGGGTAGCAGCGCCACACACAGCGCATAGACGGCAGCGCCAATCGGCAGATTGACGAGAAAGATCCAGTGCCAGCTCAGCGTGCTCGTGAGCAGGCCACCCAGCAATACACCGACGCTGCCGCCCCCGGCGCAGACAAAGCCATAGACACCCATCGCCTTGGCACGCTCGGCTGGTTCGGTAAACAGATTCATGATCAGCGACAAGGCCACTGCCGACACCACCGCACCGCCCAGGCCCTGCGCCGCACGCGCTGCGATCAGCAGCACCTGGGAGTTGGCCAGTCCGCACACCAGCGAAGCTGCTGTGAAGAACACGAGGCCGGACAGGAACAACTTGCGATGCCCATAAAGATCACCCAGCCTGCCACCCAATAGCAGGAAACCGCCAAAGGTCAGCATGTAGGCATTCACCACCCACACCAGCGACGTCTCGGTAAAACCAAGATCCGTACGGATCGACGGCAGGGCCACGTTCACGATGGTCGTGTCGAGCACGATCATCAATTCACCGAGGCACAAAACCATTAGCGCCAACCAGCGCTGTCTGCTTGTCATGAAAACCACTCTCCTGATTGGCGAAGCGCCGCAGGCAATCCTGCGACGCTTCGCATGTGAGGCACCAACGGCTTGTTGCTATGCAGGCGGCGTTGCCGACGTGTCCATCCAGAAAGCGCCCCAGATGTGACCATCGAGATCCGCGAAGTCTCGGCCGTACATGAAGCCAAGATCCTGGACGGGATTGATGTCGGCGATGCCTCCGCCTTCCAGCGCCACCTTGTTCATTGCATCGACCTCCTCGCGCGACTCGCACGAGATATTGAGCCCGACCTCGCTGGACGTCTTCGGCGGAATCGGGCGCGTGGTAAACGTGCGCCACTTTTCATGAGACAGAAGCATGACGCTGATGGTCTCGCTACATCTCATGAGCGCTCCACCATCGCCCGAGCACTGTGGATCGTTGACGAAACCCAGGGCGCTGTAGAAAGCCTGTGACGCTTCCAGATCGGCGACGGGCAGGCTGATGGTGATCGTTCGCGACATTGATGCGCTCTCCTGTTGGTGGATGGATACGTGTCGTCACATCACGATCACATCGGCACCGGAATGATCACCATCCAGCCCAGACCGAACTTGTCCTCAACCATGCCGAAGCGTGGCGAGAAGAAGGTCTTGGAGAGTGGCATCTGCACCTTGCCGCCCTCGGCCAATGCGTTGAACACGCGGTCAGCTTCTGCCTCATCCTTGACGCTGATCGACAAGGTGACGCCCTGGAATTTCGGCTGACCTGCGCAGTAACAGTCGGACGCCATGATCACGCTGTCGCCGATGCGGAAGGACGCGTGCATGATTTTCTCGGGCGGCACTGTCATGCCGGGCGGTGACGGCTCGGGTGACTCGCCGACGCGCATCAGGAACTCCTGCTTCGCGCCTATCGCCTTGACGTAGAAATTGACCGCTTCTTCGCAACGGCCATCGAAATTCAGATACGGTTGAATCAGCATCACGTTCTCCTTCCACTACGTTGATCAAAGGGGCTTGCGCATCAGCCCATATCGGCCAGATGCTGTTCGAGGCGATCCATCGTCTGGCGGTTGCCTTCGATGGCCCCGTAGGTCTTGACCTTTTCGCACGCCTCGACGGATGCGAACAACATTTTCATGGTGAGGCGCGTCTTACCTCCGACGTCTTCGAAATCGACCGTCACATGGAAGCTGATGTCTTCCGTGCCGTCATCGCCGCCGTGCGTGTACACGAGCCGCTCCGGCTTCTTCACCTCGATGTAGACGATCTTGTTCGGCCAGTCCTTGCCGTCCGGCCCGTGCATCATGAAGCGCCAGACACCGCCGGGCGCAACGCTCATCTCGTACGTCTCGTTGCGGAACCCGGTCGGGCCCCACCACGCATCGATGTGCTTCTGTTCCGTCCAGGCACGAAAGACCAACTCGCGTGGAAAAGCCAGCTCCCGGGTGATGCTGATTTCGCGGTCGGATGTATTGCTGGTGTTCATGGTTCTTCCTGATCTTGTTGGGTGGTGTCGGGCCTTGATTCACGCTGCCTCACCCGGCACGGCCCGGAAAGCTGGCCACACGTTGCAATCCCCGCTGCCACGCCTGGGAGAGGAGGCCCCGCCAGGGACGAGTGAGGGCGTCGTTGCTACATGGACCTTCCATCGAACTGATGCACCGGCACCGCATCCAGATCGATCTCTTCCAGGCAACGGATATTCACCGCAGCCATCTTGTTGCCCTTCGGGTCCGTGCCCTCGCCGTAGGGATGAATGCCGCAGGTCGCACAGAAACGATGCGCGATGACGTGCTTGTTGAACAGGTAGGTACTTGCGTCCTGCTCGGGCGTCAGCAGCCTGAAGCTGTCGCGTGGCACGAACCACAGCAAGGAGCCCTTGCGCTGACAGATCGAACAGTTGCAAGCCACGGCTTGCTGGATCTCGCCTTCCACTTCAAAGGCGACCTTGCCGCAGTGACAGCTTCCCTTGTATTTCACGATGGGCTCCTGTGATGAACGCTTCATTTCTCGGCGACAGACTTGAGGTTCTGCAAGCCCACCTCGAAATCGCGACCGATCATGTTGTCGAGGTTGAAGAAGACCTGCATGACCTTGGAGAGAAATGGCGCCGGACCAAACATCGCCCAGGTCACCTCGGTCGCGTCGCCTTGCGGAACCACCAGGAATTCCGCCGTGTTGTGCGCCTCGAAGGGCTTGAAAAAATCCAGCTTGATGCCGATGCGGGTGGCAACGGCAGGCTCGGTGATTTCCATGCGGCCGGCACCTGCCTTGCCCGCGCTACTCCATTCGTAAACAGCCCCCACGCCACTCGGTGCTCCGCTGAAGATGCGCTGCATGGCCGGATCGAGCTTCTCGTAGGGCGACCACGCGCCCCAGTTGTGAAAGTCGTTGATGAACGAGAAAACCTTGTCATGCGCAGCCTGGATACGCACCGTGCGTTGCACGCGGAAGGTGTCCGGCTTGGTCATCGCCAGCACGAAGACGAGCGCCATCGCAGCGATGAGAACGAAAACACCTACTTTCAACCATGCCATTGCGAACTCCCTTTATTTTCAGTATTTGCTGGAGACGTAAGCTTCCAGCCGCTCCAGCGTTTGCGACCAACCAGCACCAAAGCCCTGCTCCATGGCCGCCTCGCGATCGGCTACCGACCTGAGCTTGGCGTGGATCCTGACCGTGGTGACGCCATCGAGTTCTGTGAAGCTGATCGTGACGCGCCCGTGAGGCGGCAGGCCAGCCCCACAGGGATGCCCCTCTTCGGCCAGACCGTCATAGACGATGCGCTCGGGCTCGACGATTTCGCGATAGATGCCGTCGCAGGGATGGACCACGCCGTCCGGCCCCAGCATGTCGAGGTGAAATGCACCACCGACGCGGACATCCATATGGCATGTCTGGCAGTTGAACCCCTGGGGGCCCCACCACATGGGCAAGTGCTGCGGATCAGTCCACAGCTTGAACACCAGCGCGCGCGGCGCCTTCAGGCTACGCGTGATGACCACGTCGGCCTCGACCGCCGTCACCTGGCTCTCTACTCTTGCATTCATGGCCTCTCCTTGCCTGTGCGAGCCTGACGGTGCTCAGGCGTCCAGCAAGGGCAGGTTCAGCTCGGTGCGCCAGTTGGCGGGATCCTGGCTCGACTCAGGCCCGACGACGTAGCACTCCCACAGGTCCTGCGCGGGCTTGTGGCCATTCGCTTCAACCCACTGGATGAATTCGCCCCAGGCGCCACCCAGGCCCTCGTACCCGCCGTGGTACACCGTGCGTGCAACTCTTGCGCGCGCGGCGAGTTCGCCCGGCTTGACGCGTCCGCTGGCAGCCACTGGCGCGGCGACAGGAACACAGGCCTCGAAGTCGAACACGTCCGTGGGCCGCTGCTTGTGGAAAGTGAACCACGGGCCGCTCGGCGCGATGCCCTGTGCAGCGAGCGTGCCGTAGACCTCGCTGATGGCCGGCCCCATGACGTGCTGGATTTCCGTGCGCGACACGGTCAAGGGAATACAGGCAACACGCTGCGCCTGACTGTCGGTGATGTGCGGTGTTTCGATCATGATGCCCTCCACTCAGCCCGCGGGCTGAACAAGGTTGATGAGGTTGCCGCAGCCATCTTCGAACAGCACTGCGGTAATGGGGCCCATGCTTTGTGGTTCGCCGCGAAAGGTGACACCACTTTCCTTGAGGCGGCGGTACTCGGCATGGATGTCGTGTGTCATGAAGGCCGTCGCCGGGATGCCTGCATCAAACAATGCGCTCTGATAGACCTGTGCGGGCGGGAAAGCCATCGGCTCCAGCACCAGCTCGACACCCGCAGCGCCCTCAGGCGCCTCTACGGTGAGCCAGCGGAATGTGCCCATCTGAATGTCATGCTTTTTCGTAAAGCCCAGCACGTCGGTGTAGAACTGCAGCGCCCGCTCCTGATCGCTCACGCTGATGCTCGCCAATCTGATCTGCATTTTTCTCTCTCCGTGAAATCCACTTGGCCGCGCAAATGGCTCAGACGCCCTCGCGGGCCCGCTCGCCAAGGCTCTGTGTTGCCACGTAGGCACGCAGGCGTTCGAAGCACTGCGTCCAGCCGGTGTCGTGGCCATCGCGCTCGGCAAGGGACTGGAACGGCGTCTGCAGGAACTCCATGCGTGTCCTGCTACGCGTCCCGTCGCCTTCGTCGAAGAACTGCAGCGTGACGAGCGTCTCCATGCCGCGCTCGCCTTCCTCTTCCCATGCGAAGGTGAAGACAAGCCGTGCCGGCGCGACAATCTCGCGATACTCGCCACGTATCCAGTACTCCACACCTGTCGGCTCGACGATGCAGGTGCGGTAGCGCCCACCGACACGGAAATCTATTTCGCATGAAGGCACCGTGAAATCCGTCGGCCCCATCCAGTGCACCTGATGCTCGGCCTTTGACCACACCTCAAACACCAACTCACGCGGCGCATCGAAAAAGCGCGTGATGCGCAACTCCTGAACTGGATTAATGCTTGCTGTCATCACGATCAACCTTGCCTGTGTTCTTCACCGCGCTCTTCGATCTCGTATCCAGCACTTCGCGATCCTTCTCCTGCAGCTTGCGCAGATACTCCTCGATGCGCTCCATGCGCAGCTCCCAGAAGCGGCGATAGCCGTCCAGCCACTCGGCGATGTAGTTCATACCCGTCTCCTGAAAGCGATTTGGCATTTCCCACAGGCCGTGAGGAGTGCGTAGCAAGAGGCCAGATGTGTGCGCAGCCCTCTTTCTACGCACTCCTAAGCACTCTGGGACAAATAGGTAGCGAGTTTGTCCCACGTGCCACCAAAGCCCTGACGCATGCTGTCGAAGCCAGCCTGATACAGCACCACCTCTTCTGCCGTCGCGTTGATCGGCCCGCCACTGAGCGTCAGCGTGGTCTTGCCATCCTTCTCTTCGAGCGTGATGGTATTGAGCACTTCCAGCGGCCAGTTATCGAGGCCCGGGAACGGCGCACGTGTGATCTCGCCCTGCGGGTCGGAAAAGGAATTGATGAAGACGATGCGTTCCGGCGCGACGATCTCGCGATAGACGAAGCGCCCCCACATATCGCCCATCGGCCATTTCATGCAGTAGTGGAAGGTTCCGCCGGGGCGGAACTCCAGCTTCTTCACTTCGATCGTACAGCCCACCGGCCCCCACCACTGTGCAAGGCGTTCGGCCTCGGCGAATGCCTGGAAGACCCGCTCGCGCGGGGCGTCGAAGACGCGTGTGATAACCAGTGCTTCGCCCTGTACGGTGCTTTTGTCTTGTGACGTCATTTTCTCTCTCTGCTAAGCGTGCTTTTTGAAATCAGAATTCCAGCAATTTCTTGAAACCACCGAAGATCATGCGCTTGCCATCGAAGGGGTGATTCTTCGGATCCATCATCTCGGCCAGTCGCGGATCAGACATGACTTTCTTGTTCACGCTGTCGCGATGCTTGCGCGATTTGTAGACGATCCACGAGAACACCACTATCTCGTCCTCCTTGAGCTTCACACTCTGTGGAAACGAGGTGAGCTTTCCGGACGGCGTGTCGTCGCCCACGCATTCCACGTAAGACAGCGCACCATGCTCCATCCAGATCGCTCCCGCTTTCTTGGCGATGCGGCGATAGGCAGCGAGGTTCTTCTTTGGCAGCGGCAATACGAATCCATCGACGTAACTCATGTCTTCTCTCCTGTGGTTGGATTGAACGCGTGCTCAAACGCAGCAAGCGCCTGCATCGAGTTCAGCAGCAACACCACACGAAGGCGTCGCCAGATGGGCCGCCAGGCGCTCCAGGCTGGCATGCCAGCCCTCTGCCCAACGACGTTGCGCGAAGGCGTCAAAACCCAGCACGGGCTCGCAGTGAATCGTCACGCGGGTGCGGCAGTCGGCATCACGCCCCTCCTCGCCCGCCACCTCGTGAAAGGTCACCGTCGCGAGGGTCTCGCAGATCAGTGTGTCGCCGAGGAAACAGGCATCTGCATAGACAATCCAGTCCGGCTCCTCGACTTCGCGATACTCACCCTGGATACGCACACTGGCACCGGCTTCGCACAGCCCTTCCATACGCAGCGCGCCGCCCGGTCGCACATCCATCTCGCGCACCGTCATGCGCAACTCGCAAGGGCCGAACCAGCGCGCCACCTGCGTCGGCTCACTCCAGGCCTTGAACACCATTTCCGGCGGGGCATCGAAGATGCGCCGCAGGACCAGCTCGCCATCGACCGGCGCCATTTGCAGCTCAGCGACCTGCTCTGCGTGACGGCCCAGGAGTTGCCCGTGATTCATATGTGCTGATCCCATATTCATTCCCGCCTCAATGCTGCTGATCGTCTGGATTGCGCCGCCACGCACACGCCGGGCCGAGGCCAGAACACCCCGGCCTTACACCTGTTCATCAGGCAGTTTCATCTCATCTGCATCAAACCGGTGTTCGATGACAGACATGAGCTCATGCCGCAGGCGATCACTGACTTTTCCTGCGCTCACTTTTTCCTGCTCCGGGGCTTCGGCCTGGCTGCCGCAACATCGGCCTGCGGTTTGGCCTGCAATTCGGCCACCGGGGCAGCCTGCTCCTTCGCCGCCAAGGCCTCGGTAGCCTGCAATTCACGCAGGTACTCCTCGAGCCGGTCGAGGCGCAGCTCCCAGAACTGGCGGTACTGCTCGACCCAGTTCGATACATCCTGCAAAGGCTGGGCCTCCAGCCGGCACGGGCGCCATTGCGCCTGGCGCCCCTGCGAAATCAGCCCGGCACGCTGCAGCACCTTGAGATGCTTGGTCACGGCCGGCAGGCTCATTTCGAAAGGCTTCGCCAGTTCCGACACCGTCGTCTCACCCGAAGCCAGCCGCGCCAGGATCGCCCGACGCGTCGGGTCGGCAAGCGCGGCAAACGTGGCACTGAGGCGATCTGGAGACATCCGGCAACCTGTTTATTTAACCTTTTGGTAAATTAGTTGCCAACAGGCGTCCTGTCAAGGCTCTCAAGGAAGATTTTTCGCCGAGGGGCGTTCGGGGAGAGGCGCGGGTGTCGGCCTCACCCCAGCGCAGGGAGGCTTACTGCCTCAACCACCAGAAGCCAAGCACGACCACGCCCAACAGCAAGAGCACGACGTACAGCACCCCGTTACGACGCGGAGGGGGCGTGTCGTCAGTCAACGCCGGCGTCTCGTCGCGCACTGTCCCGACCTGCGGATCGGGGGCAGTCACAGCCCCCCTGGCCTCACGCACGAACTCGTAACCGCAATGAATGCAGTAGCGCCCCTGCTGCTGACGTGCGCCGCAGCCCGCGCAAACGCGTAGCGGCTGGGCCGGGTTCGATGCAGCCGCACCTGCCGCGACAATGCCATCCGCATCCTCCTGGCCCGGGATCGCGCCGGCTGTCGACGCCGAGGCGGCGGGTGGCACAGGCATCCTCGGGGGAGGCACGTACACAGGCGTCGCATCCACAGGAAGGGGCTCGCCGCGCATGTAGGCCTGCAAGCTGGCCTCGCCAGCCAACTCCGTTTTCTCGAGATCGGGCAAAGCGTTCTGCGCATTGGTGGCGATCAATTCGTGATCCACCATGGTCTGCGTGAAGTCCATGTCTACCGGCACATCTACCGTGTGCAGCAGATCACTGGCCTGCATCAGGGGGGTGTGAATCAGCGTCACCGCATGACTGGCCGCCCCTTCGGGCTCTTCCAGATACGCGACCGGCTGCGCGATGGGTGCTGGCGGCGGCACCTGAACGGCGGGCGCAACGGGTGGCACGACAGGCGCCATCGATGCCGACTCTTCTTCCGCCCGGACCACCATGCCGATGTTGCGCAGGCGTGACACATAGCGCCGGGCCTGCTCGGGGTCGAGCCCCTTCTTCAGCGTCGTCTTGCGCCCCGAGAACAGCGTCGCGATCTGCTGCACGCTGGCATTCAAGCGCTCGGCCGCGGCAATCGCCACCTCCTCGGCCACGAAACCCGGCACGAGCTCCCCCTGGAACACGATGCGATATCCAGTCCCCTGGGCGGGCTTTGCCGGCCGCGTCGTAACATCCAGCTCGACGTGCATGCGCATGCCCAGCAGGCGCAATTCCTTGGCATAACGCGCAGCGGCATCCATGGCCAGACCACGCTTGAGAATCACGCTCTGCCCGCTGAACAAACGCTCGGTCTGTTGCGTGTTTGCGCCAAGACGCAAGCTGGCACGCGAACGGATTTCCGCAGGGTCGTGGCCAGTCAGTAACTCACCCTTGAAGACGAGACGGTACAGCTTTTCCATGTAATGCGTTCCCCCGAAACCAGACGGCCCCTGCACGCCTGGGGTCATGCGGCGGCCATCGTGCGGGCCACCATTCATGCATCATGGCAAAGCCAGAATCGTGCCGATACCCGATGGCCCATCAGGGCAATCGTCACACAAGATCAGAACAAATCGAGCGCGCGGTAAAAGTCGGCGCCATAACGCAGGAAATCGCTCGCTTCGCGACGTCGCGCAGCCAGCTCGCCCTCATCCTGCGTTCCGTCATCAGAGAGAATGGCCTGGGCAAATGCAGCGATATCTTCGTCGCGCTCGCATCCAGCCTGCTGCGCACAGAGGAACAGCAGGTCGTGATAGGAAATCGTGATGCCGGTGCTCAGCGCGGCAGACGCAAGACCCGAAATGCGTTCGCCACTACGCAGACGCTCCAGCAGCGCGCGATTGAGTGCATGCACGCGCGCCATGCTGGTCGCCTCCTGTGCCGCTGCAATGCCGACGTAATCCAGACAGAGCAGCACGTTGAGGGCGTCGATACAGCGCTCCTCGCCCGCTGCGGCAAAAACAGGCAGCTGCATGAGTGCACGTATCTCCTGCGGTCCTTGAGCCAGGCTCTGCAACAAGGGCCCGAAGGTCTCCTCGTCCAGCTGCAACTCGCCGACCGGAATCTGGCAACGCAGGCTGCAGCTGGCCGGCGGACGCAATAGCGCAAGCCGCAGACCGCGCATATGTGCATCGATTTCCTCGTCGTACAGCGGACGCGCATCGCGCACGAAAATGTCGCGGCGAAATGGCGTCTGCACGGCAAAGTCGCGCAGCGTTTCACGCAGGCCGACATCAGCCGTAGCGTCCATCAGCGCATGCATCTTTGGCGGCAGGGAGTAGGCAGGAAAATTACTGAAGAGTTTGGCCGATCCGGCATAGATCAGGTCTGCCGCGGCCAGGTCCTGCGCGACATCAGTGTGATAGAACGGCGTCCAGCCCTTCGGCGCGAACTCATGCAACAGATACGCGTCGCTGGCCTTCTCGAGCTCGGCCAGCATCGCACGTGCTGGCGGATTGCGCGTGAAGAACGCAGCATCGGCCGCATCGACCAGGCCGAGGAAATCACGCGCGGTATGAAAGCGTTCGAGCGCGCTGCCCGTCGCTTTGCGCTCGGCAAACTCGCTCATCAAGCGCTGCAGCGGCGCCTTCACCGACCAGCCTGGCAAACAGTTGTAGGAGATGTAAACCACGCCACCGCGCTTGAGCAGCTTGTGCAACAACGCAACGATGATGGCGCGGTTCTCCGCATTCACCCAGGTGTAGACACCGTGCAGCACGATGTAGTCCATCGGCGGCAGATCGCGCTCCAGCAACTGCGCGAAGCTGTCCTCAAACAGCTGCAGGTTGTCCAGCCCCGCCTGCGTCGCAAGATTCTGCGCAGCACGCACATGCGCCGCCATGAAGTCGTTGCCGAAGAAGCGCCCTTGCGGATGCGTCGCTGCCAGCATGTTGAGGCCGAGCCCCTGTCCAAAGCCAAGCTCGAGGTAGTTGAACTCCTGCGTGATGGCCGGCGACGCAAGGCCTAGTTGCAGCAAAGCCAGGTTGAGATGCGCCGGCGCCATCTCCGGAAAGTGATTGACGCTATAGGGAAGCTCGGTGACGTAGCCGTCGGTCCAGTTGTTCATGGCAGGCAGGGATGGAAGCAGCAAATGGGCGATGGTGCCGTGTTTGCTTCGGGCCAGCAATTGCGGGCGCATGGCATCTGTAGCCGAAGGTAAGATATTCGGGCTCGGGTCAACGTGGCCCGGGCTTGCGAAACGTTTGCGCACTTCGACTTACAACAACATGCAATCACGCTTCCACATTGTCACGCTCGCATTCGACAGGGTTTTCGATCTTCACCGATGTCATGGCAGCGAAGGCACGCCAAAACACACACTATTCAGCTTCGAAGCACTGAGCGGACGGCAATTCGGCGTGACGATCCTCGACCACCCACGCGTCGAAGATGGCATGCACGTCACTGCGGTACTCAGAAAAGAAGATGACTGGCAGACATTGATGGGATGGGTTGACCGGGACAACGGCCAGCTGGTCCCGAACACTTCCTATGCACTTGGCAATGCTCTCCTGCCTCTGGGGTTTCTGGGCTGGCTCGCATTCGATCTCGCACATCCGGACGAGAGCTCGAAGCATTACGTATTCGACGCTTTCGCCGGCCTATTCGGACTAGGTCTGCTCTGGCAGTTCGTCTCATCATTCCTTGCGGACAGGAGGGTAATGCAGCTGCTACGCAGCATCCGAGCTGACTTGCAGCGTTAGGCTCCAAATCCGCGCCGGGAATGTGCCTCGGTCTCTCCTTGGCAGACTCTGTCGGCATGCGGAGCTGATCTTCAATCGTTTTCCTTCAAGTGACGGAAGAGTCCGCGTGAAGAACGCCTATCGAATCATCGCCTTGGTCCTTTTCACGCCACTTCTGATGCTGCTCGGGTATTTCGGCGTAGCCTGCGCCATGCTGATGTTTCCGGCGAACGACCTGAAAGCTGACGCGGAGCAGGAAGAGCGCATAGCAGCCTACGTCATCTCCAATGGCGTACACGCCGATCTCGTGCTCCCCATCAGATCGGATGTCTTCGACTGGACCGAGATTTTTCCCGCGCGTGACATCCCCACCCCGCTTCCCGCAACGCGCTACATCGCAATCGGCTGGGGAGATCGCGAGTTCTACCTCCACACACGGGAGATTGCCGACATCACCGTCAGCCGCGCACTGGCTGCCTTGTCAGGTCGGCATCGGTCGCTGATCCACGTCACCCGACTGGAGAGCCTCGACTTTGTGAGCAATCGTTACGCATTGCCGCTGACGCGTGGCCAGTATCAAGCCCTGATCCTCTACATTCGACAGACCCTGATCCTGGGTGCGGATGGAGCCGCCACGCCCATTGCCGGCTACCACTACGGAACCGATGACGCGTTCTATGAAGCGCGAGGCAAGTACAGTTTGTTCAATACCTGCAACACCTGGATTGGCAGAGCGCTACGGACCGCCGGCGTCAAGGCCAGCCGCTGGACCCCGCTGGATTTCACGGTTGTGTGGCATCTACGCAAAAATGGAACGCCTTGACAGGCAATACTGGCGCGGCTTTGCGATGAGACAGCCACGGCAGGACCGTAGACGACTACAATCGCAACAATTTTGTAACCTTGGCACTTCCCCATGTTTGGTCGTCTGATGCCCCGCGAGGGCCGTTTTTTTGAATTGTTCAATGCTCACGCCGAGCAGATGGTGTTCGCCGCAAAAGAGCTCGCACTGTTGATGGAAGGCGAAGGCGATCCGCAAGCGCACATCCAGGCCATCGACTCCCGCGAAGTCCGCGCCGACGGCATCAACCAGGAAGTCCTCGCGCTGCTGCATCGCACTTTCATCACGCCGTTCGACCGTGACGAGATCCATCAGCTGATCTCTGCCATGGACGACATCGTCGATGCCATCCAGGACGTGGCCGAATCCGTCACCCTGTACAACGTCGACACCTACTCTGCCGACGCCCGCCAGATGGCCAACCTGACGCTGTCCTGTTGCGAGCGCGTCAAGCACGTCGTATCCCTGCTCGACGACATGAAGTCCGCACCAGACATGATGCGTACTTGCCGCGAAATCGAACAGCTCGAAGGCGATTGCGACCGCGTGATGCGCACCGCCATCTCCAATCTGTTCCGCAAGGAGACTGACGCCATGAAGGTGATGCGCCTGTCTTCCGTCTACCAGGTTCTCGAAAAGATTACGGACTGTTGCAAGGACGTTTCCAAGCACGTCGAAAGCATCGTGCTGGAAAGCGTCTAAGCAATGGACCTGCAAATCAGCCTCGCGGTCATCATTGGCCTCGTCGGCCTCGCGCTTTTTTTCGACTTCCTCAACGGTTTCCATGACGCGGCCAACTCGATTGCCACCGTCGTGTCGACCGGTGTGCTCAAGCCGAAACACGCGGTAGCCTGGGCAGCTACCTTCAACTTCATCGCACTGTGGGTCTTCGGCACCCATGTGGCTGCCACCATCGGCAAGGGCATCGTCGACCCCAGCGTCGTGGATCAGCACGTGATCTTCGGTGCGCTGGTCGGTGCCGTCGCCTGGAACCTCATCACCTGGTTCTACGGTATCCCCTCCAGCTCCTCGCATGCGCTGATCGGCGGCATCGTTGGCGCCACCATCGTCAAGGCAGGCGTCGGCCCCCTGATCGGCTCGGGTATCGGCAAGACCGTGCTGTTCATCGTGCTCTCTCCGCTACTCGGCATGCTGCTGGGCTCGACCATGATGGTGCTGGTCGCGTGGATCTTTCGTCGCGCCACACCGCGCAAGGTCGACCGCTGGTTCCGGCGTCTGCAACTCGTCTCCGCCGGCGCCTATAGTCTTGGCCACGGCGGCAATGATGCGCAGAAAACGATCGGCATCATCTGGCTGTTGCTGATTGCCGCTGGCGTCACCGGCCAGGGCGAAGACGTTCCGTCCTGGGTCGTCATCTGCTGTTACGCGGCCATCAGCCTGGGCACGCTGTTTGGAGGTTGGCGCATCGTCAAGACCATGGGCCAGGGCATCACCAAGCTCAAGCCGGTCGGCGGTTTCTGTGCAGAAACCGGCGGCGCCATGACTCTGTTCTTCGCCTCCGCACTCGGCGTACCGGTCTCCACGACGCACACCATCACCGGCGCCATCGTCGGCGTCGGCTCGGCACATCGCATGTCGGCCGTGCGCTGGGGCCTCGCCGGCAGTATCGTGTGGGCCTGGGTGCTGACGATTCCTGCCAGCGCTGCCATCTCGGCCATTGCCTACGAACTGGGGAAGTACATTCTCTGACGGCGAAGTCAGGCACCGGAAAAAGGACGCGGGCAGCGTCCTTTTTTATTGCCGCGTCGCCTGCAACGCCTGCTCGATGAAAGCCAGCCAGACCTCGTCCGGCTCCCATACCTCGCGCATCTGTGCAAAGGCCTCATCCGGCAGCCAGCCGAGACGCTGGATGCGATACAGCGCGAGGAAAACCGGCACGCGATAGTTCGACGCGCAATGCACGAACAGCTTGCGCCCGGCGTGTGCTGCCATGGCGGCGTAGAAAGCCTGCAGTTCCGGCAACCCCGGTGCCTTGAACTGCACCGGAATGTGGATGTAGCGCATGCCGAGCGCCACCACGAGGCCCGGCTCATCCTCCAGCGAATAGCGCGGGTCGTCATGCAGCGCGAGGTTGATGATCGTCTCGAAGCCCGCTGCGGCAATGGCTGCCAGCCCCTGCTCCTTGGGTTGCCCTGCGGTGGCCAGCCAATCGTCGATTGCCACAAAGCGGTGAATCTCGGTGATGTTCATCGTCGCAAAGGAGCTATGAAAAATGGCAGCCCAGCCTAGCAGTGCCACTGCGTGAACCGGGATAATCGCGCCATGAAATTTTCTTCGCGAAGGCGTGAGCAGGATTCATGACGATGGCGTTCACCACATTCCTCGCGCAACAGGCCGCCGCGCGCTATCGCAGCGCGGGCCGCATGACCTGGAAATGGGCCGAGGGCAAATTGCGCGGCGACCCGGTCTTCATGGGCATCCTGCAAAACCGGCTGATCCGCGACGGCGAGCGCGTGCTCGACCTCGGCTGCGGTCAGGGCCTGCTGGCGGCATGGCTACTCAATGCCAGCGAGCAATACGCGGCAGGCAAGTGGGAGGACCCGCGAGGCAGTGCGCCCTTCACGCCGCCCTACAAACTCGAGCTGCGCGGCATCGAACTCCTGCCGCGCGACGTCGAACTCGCACAGCACGCGCTCGGCGGACAGGCCGACATCCGCCAGGGCAATATATGCCATGAGGATTTCGGACAAGCCGACGTGATCGTCCTGCTCGACGTGCTGCACTACATCGACTACGCCGCACAGGAGGACGTGCTGCGTCGCGCCTGCGCCGCGCTACGCCCCGGCGGCCGCCTGCTCTTGCGGGTCGGCGACGCCAATGCTGGCAGGGGGTTCCGCTGGAGCAACTGGGTGGACAAGCTCGTCGTATTTGCGCGCTATCGCAGCTGGAGCCGCTTGTGGTGCCGGTCGATACCGGAGTGGACGGCCTTGCTCGAATCGCAGGGTTTCAAGGTGAGGCCCTTGCCCATGAGCGAGGGGACCGCGTTTGCAAATGTGTTGCTGATCGGCGCAAAACAGTCATGACGCCAGCGTCATGAGTTGGGCCGCGCACAACGGGAGACCGTCATGCGCGCGGGCTGGCGAAGATCAGTTCTCGGCCACGATGCCGAAAGCGCCCGGCACTTCGCCATAGCGGATCCGCAGACGCTTGGTCACACCAGGCGCGACATGCACCATCTGCTCGGACATCAAGCCCGGACACATCCCCACGATTTCCGCAGTGACCTTGTATTCGCCCGTAGCAACACGAACGGTCACGCGCTCTGCCGGACGCAATCTGGCTGCGGAACGATTGCCGACGACCACGCTGGTGGTGCATGCGCTACCGCTGTTGCCGCTGTCACGCGTGATCTGGATGTAGCCACTGTTGCTGGCATTGAGCCCGTAGTCGCTGGCAAAGCTGGCGCCGGGAGTCACCTCCCAGACCTCACTCTCGGGCGTCGGCGAACTGACGCAGGCAGAGAGTACCAAGACAAGCGCTGCACAACAGACCGCGATACGTGGTCGCACAACAAAGCTCATGGGTCACCTGTTCAAGGAAGTGAAATCTTCATCGAGCCACCGTGAGGCCAGACTCAGGCCACATTCGGGCTGGCAGAGACTACCAGCTTTGCGACGAGACCATCTGCATTGAACGAGGAACGGAGGACGAGGTCACCGCTGGTGGCCTGCTCCCAAATGACCTGCGGGCGACAAGCGCGCTGGCGTCTTGAAGCCTGTTCACGCTCTCTTGTAGGCGCGTGTTGTGAGCCCGCTTTTTGGGGCGAGAACATCAGGAGATCGAGAACAGGCGCTTAGAACGTGGCGCAAGCGGAGCGAGCGCGCGGCCGGCAAGGCGGTCCGTGCAGAGCAATGCTCAAGCGCGGCGAGCGGGCCAACGCAGCCAGGCGTGCGCGCAGCCCGCTTGCGGCGCGTTCTAGGCTGTGCCGCCAACCGTGAGCCCTTCCATGCGCAGCGTCGGCTGGCCGACACCCACAGGCACGCTCTGCCCTTCCTTGCCGCAAGTGCCCACGCCGGGATCCATCTTCATGTCGTTGCCGATCATGCTGACCTTGGTCAGTGCATCCGGGCCGTTGCCGATGAGCGTTGCGCCCTTCACGGCCTGGCCGATCTTGCCGTTTTCGATGATGTAGGCCTCGGCAGCGGAGAAGACGAACTTGCCGCTGGTGATGTCGACCTGGCCACCACCGAAGTTGACGGCATAGAGACCGTTCTTCACCGAGGCGATGATTTCTTCCGGCGGTGTGTCGCCGCCGAGCATCAATGTATTCGTCATGCGCGGCATGGGCAGGTGCGCGAAGGATTCGCGGCGGCCATTGCCCGTCGGCGCGACGCCCATCAGGCGCGCGTTGAGCATGTCCTGCATGTAGCCGACGAGGATGCCGTCTTCGATCAACGTGGTGCGATTGGTCGGGTTGCCTTCGTCGTCGATGGTCAGCGAACCACGGCGATCCTTGATGGTGCCGTCATCGACGACGGTGACGCCCTTGGCAGCGACCTGCTTGCCGATCAGGCCGGCGAAGGCCGAACTGCCCTTGCGGTTGAAGTCACCTTCGAGGCCGTGGCCGATGGCTTCGTGCAGCAGGATGCCGGGCCAGCCATTGCCAAGCACGACGGTCATGGTGCCGGCAGGTGCGGCCTTGGCGCCGAGATTGACGCGTGCCTGATGCGCGGCCTGCTTGGCGTAGCCTTGCAGCACGTCGTCCGTGAAGTATGCGAAATCCATGCGCGCACCGCCGCCAGAGGAGCCTTGCTCGCGGCGGCCGTTTTCTTCCATGACGACAGACAGCGAAACGCGCACCAGCGGGCGCACGTCAGCGGCGAGATGACCATCGGAGCGCGCCACCAGCACCACCTCCCAGGTGGCTGCGAGATAGGCCATGACCTGGATGATGCGCGGGTCTTCCGCGCGTGCCATCGCTTCGAGGCGCTCCAGCATGCGCACCTTCTCGGTCGCCGGCAATGCGGCAATCGGGTCGGCGTCGGCATACAACGCCAGCGGATTCTTCTTCGCAGCGGCCACCTTCACCTTGCGCGCGCTGCCAGCCGCAGCGATGGCACGCGTGGTGTTGGCGGTTTCGGTAAGGGCCTTGAGGCTCAGGTCATCGGAATAGGCAAACGCCGTCTTCTCGCCGGCAATGGCGCGCACGCCCACGCCTTGCTCGATGCTGAAGCTGCCTGATTTGACGATGCCCTCTTCCAGGCTCCAGCCCTCGGAACGCTGGTACTGGAAGTACAGGTCGGCGTAGTCGACCTGATGACTCATGATCGAGCCCAGCACTTTGCTCAGCACCGCCTCGTTCAGGCCACCGGGCAGCAGTAGCAGTTCGCGCGCGGTATTGAGGGCTTTGAAGGGAGGCGTGGCGATGGCGTTCATGGGTTCTTTCGGTACTGCAGACGGGAGGCTCAGTTTAGCGGATTCGGGGACGCGGCAGGATGGGTGTTGCCCTCATCTCCGGGTATTGCCCGGGCAGCCGGCCTCACGCCAGGTTCAGGCCAGCCCCATTACGCTGCGCAGGTCGCCAAGCGCAGTGATACGGGCTGTGTAGACCGCCGGTTCTGCCTCGGGCCACGATGTGTGACGCTCGACCCAGACCGCCTTGAAGCCCGCGCGCAACCCGCCCACGATGTCAGCCACGGGATCGTCACCAACGAACCAGGTGCGCGCGACATCCAGATCCAGCCGCTCGGCCATCGCCTTGAAAATCGCTGCATCGGGCTTCGTCGCGCCGAAGCTTTCCGAAATCAGGAAGTCGTCGACCAGATCCCGCAGTGGCGAGTTGAGGATTTTCGCGCTCTGCGCGCGCTGCCCGCCATTGCTGATGATGCCGATGCGATAGTCGCGCAGGCGCAGTTCGCCAAGCACGCTCACGACATCATCGAAAAGAATCGGCTCGGCCCATGCGCCATCGTAGAAGTGATTTTCGAAATCGGCCGCCGTGACATGCGGCAAGAGCTCTGACGTGAAGCGTTCGAAGAAGACCTTGCGCGGCGTACGCCCGCCATTGTCGAGCGCATGGAAGCGCGTGACGAACGCAGGCTGATCGAGTGGCTGCCTGCCCCGCTGCGCTGCCCACAACGACATCGCGTACCGCGTCAGCGAATCCCGGCGATTGACCAGCGTCTCATCCAGGTCGAAAACAACGCCTGCATGTGAGCCCATGTCTTCAGCGCGCCTTCAGGTAGTAGTCCAGCGCGAGGCCCACGAACACCGCCCCGCCCAACCAGTTGTTGTGCAGGAAAGCCTTGAAGCACAACTGTGGATCGCGGTTGCGGATCAGCGTGTAGTGATAAGCCGCTATCGCCGCTGCCACGCCGAGCCCCGCGTAATAGATCGCGCCGCGACCGAGCAGCACGCCGACCCAGGCGAGGATGGCCAGCGTGATCGCGTAGCAAAGCATCACGGCGAACACATCGTACTTGCCGAAGGTGATGGCCGAGGTGCGGATGCCGATGCGCAGGTCGTCGGCGCGATCGACCATGGCGTACTCCGTGTCGTAGGCCACCGCCCAGAAGACGTTGGCAAGCAGCATCAGCCAGGCAATCGGCGGCACGCTGTAATCGAAGGCCGCGAACGCCATCGGGATGCCGAAGCCGAAAGCGATGCCCAGGTAGGCCTGCGGAATCGCCAGGAAGCGCTTGGTAAACGGATAACTCGCCGCCAGCAGCACTGCAGGTACCGACATCGCCCATACCATCCTGTGCAGGGGCAGGATCAGCAGGAAGGCGCTGATGGCCAACACGGCAGCGAGGATCAAGGCCTCTTTCGGCTTGACCAGGCCAGTCACCAGCGGGCGGCCCTTGGTGCGCGCCACCTCGCCATCGAAATCGCGATCGGCCCAGTCGTTGATGACGCAACCGGCCGAACGCATCAGCACCGTACCGACGATGAAGATCCACACCACCAGAAAAGTCGGCACGCCACCGCTGGCCGCCCACAACCCCCAGAGCGTCGGCCACAGTAACAACAGGATGCCGATGGGCTTGTCGAGACGCATGAGCCTCTCGTAAGCATCGAGCCTGGTCAGTACTGGCGTGAGCGTCATCTTGCGGACTCCTTCACCGAACTCTCTCATTCACTTCCGCAAGGCCAGGATGGCGGGCAGGAAGACCTCGCACACGACCAGGGGCTGTTCATGGCGAACGAAGCAGGAGCGACGCGCCCACAGCGCCTCATCCGAAACGAGCCCAGCATGCTGCCGCACCAGCGCATGGCGCGTATCACGTCGATCAAGCCGGCGCGCAGACAAGGGGCCGCGACGGATCAACGGATCGGCAAACAGCGCCGTACCCAGCGGGCGCAAGCCAATGCCACCGAACATCAACCACGCACCACGCAGACTGTCATGCCTCAGCAGCGAACGCGCATAGACGACGGGCCGTTCGTCAGCCAGCAACAGTACCTCGCGCAAGCAGGCCTGTTCGCCGGAACGCAGTCCCAGCAGGGCAGCCTCGTCGCAATGCGGACGGGCGTCACCTTGTGACAGGAGAACCACACGCAGGGCATCGCAGCGCGCGGCGATGCGCGCCGTCAACGAGGCACTGTCGGTAAGCCAGCCATGCAAGGGATGATTGGCCGCCACCGGCGCAGCACGCCACGACGGGCATTCGACAAGGGTGTTGGCAGGGAGAATTTCGGACATCGCAGCAACTGATTCGAGGCCGCATCATAAATGACTCGGGCCCGCCCGCGGAGATCTCGTCGCTCAAGTTGCGTGCCTGCAAATCCGTTAATGCCTGAACAGGAAGCTCCACATCAACCAGATGGCGCAGGCATGGCAGCGAGCCTGCATGACCCATGCCGCATATGCTGCGGTGTGAAGGAACGGCGCAATGACCCCGATGGAAAGACTCTTCAGCAGCGTGCCGCAGCTCCCCAGTATTCCCACCGTCGTGCAGGCGCTGATCGCCTCGCTTGGCGACGAGGATGCAAACCTTGGCGGCATGGTAGCCAGCATCAAGCAGGATCAGTCCCTCTCGGCGCGCGTACTGCGCCTCGCCAACTCAAGTTATTACGGCGCCAGCCACAAGGTTGGCGCCATCGATGATGCCGTCACACTGATCGGCCTCAACGCCCTGCGCACACTGGTGATCGCCTCGGGCGTCACCTCCGCCTTCACCAAGGTCGAAGGCATCAATCTCAAGTGCTTCTGGCGCCACTCCATGTTCACCGCAACACTGGCACACGATCTCGGCAAGATGGCTGGCCTCAATGGCGAGTTCGCCTACACGGCAGGCCTGATGCACCGCATTGGCCAACTCGTCATCGACATGGCATTTCCCTCGGCGGCACGCGAAATCGCCTACAACAATCACGGCATGAGCGTGACTGAACTGGCCAATACCGAGCGCAGGCTGCTCGATCTCGATCACGCCGAAGCTGGCGCCGAACTGGCCCTGCGCTGGAACTTCCCGGCAGTGATCCGCAACGCCCTGCGCTGGTACATCACGCCGCTCGTAGACGCAGCCTGCCCCTACGCCGGCACGGTCCACCTCGCCTCGCAGATCACCCTGGGCATCGAAATGGAGCAGGCCGACGTCGCCATCATTGCGGCCGTGGACAAGCAGCTGGCTGCCAGGCTGGCGCTGGATGATGTCGACTGGGCGGATGTCATGCAGATGGCGCGCGAAATGCTGGACGGCGAGGTCGTGTTCGAATAGAACCCACCCGCGCATGCCGCGCCTTCGCCGTATTCCAGTTGCACTGAACGAGCACCTCGACTTGTCCCGACACCTGACCCGATGCCTGAGCATCCTCCTGCTGGCGATTACGACGACAGCTCACCCCGCCGCAGCAGAACAAGCGGCGTTGCTGATGTTGTTCGACGTACGCCCGCCCTTCGTCAGCTTCGATGGCAAAGCCCTGCAAGGCAGCATCGGGGCCCGCGCACAAGCCGTGCTGGAGAAATCCGGCGTCGCTTTCGAGCTGCGTGAAGTCCCCGTCGCGCGCCAGCTCCTGATGGTCCAGCAGAACCTGTCGCCCGCTTGTGCCGTCGCCCGCCTCAAGAACGTCGAGCGCTTGCGCCTCGGGGTTTTCTCCTTGCCATTTGCGGAATCCTCACCCTACGTAGCTGTTCAACGCAAAGACCAGAAACTTCCCGAACCCGCCTCTCTCAGCAACTGGGCCAGCCATCGCGGCTTGCGTTGGGGCGTGCAGAGCGGCCTTTACTACAGCGACTACGTGCAGGGCGTGCTGGGCTCCGCCCAGGCCGAAATCGCCCGTTTCAGCGCCCCCCATCTGCACTTCGCCAAGCTGCTGGCGGCGCGACGCATCGACTTCGTCATCGTGCAGGAAGACGAGGCGCAGGAAATGATCAAGGCGCAAGCATTGCGGGCGCAGAAGCTGGACGATCTGGTGCATGGCGAGCAGCGCTTTTTCTATTGCAGCAAGAGCGTGCCAGAAGCCAGCCTGCGCGCGATCAACGAGGCCTTGAAGTGATGGTCAAGCCTTGAGTAGATCGGCGCGGCCACCGAACCAGCGTTCCAGCAGCACTTCGGCCTCTGCCGGAAATTTCTCCAGCATCTCCGTCGCCGCCTGGCGTGCCTGCTCGACCA
The DNA here is from genome assembly GCF_036017035.1 of Uliginosibacterium silvisoli. NCBI lineage: Bacteria > Pseudomonadati > Pseudomonadota > Betaproteobacteria > Rhodocyclales > Zoogloeaceae > Uliginosibacterium > Uliginosibacterium silvisoli. The sequence goes on from NZ_JAYXHS010000003.1 coordinate 517,066, forward strand.
GATCGATATCCATCTCGAGGTCGGCGTAGCGCAGCATGGGCACGCCACTCTGGCGTGCGCCGATGAACTCGCCCGGGCCACGCAATTGCAGGTCGCGCCGCGCGATCTCGAAGCCATCGGTTGTTTCGTAAATCGCCTTGAGGCGCTCGCGACCATTCTCGGACAAGGGTTGCGCGTAAATCAGCACGCAACTGGATGCCGCCGCGCCGCGCCCTACCCGGCCACGCAACTGGTGAAGTTGCGCCAAGCCGAAACGCTCGGCGTGCTCGATCACCATCAGGCTGGAGTTCGGCACATCCACACCGACCTCGATCACCGTCGTCGCAACGAGCAACTGGATGTCATTGCGCACGAAAGCATCCATCACCTCGGCCTTCTCGGCGGGCTTGAGGCGGCCATGCACAAGGCCCACTTTCAGCTCCGGCAACTCGGCTCTGAGCGTCTCGAAGGTGTCCTGCGCGGTTTGCAGCTGGAGTGCTTCGCTCTCCTCGATCAGCGGGCACACCCAGTAGGCCTGACGTCCTTCGTGGCAGGCGTCGCGCACGCGCGCAATGACCTCATCGCGACGCTTGTCCGACACCAGCTTGGTAACGATGGGCGTACGCCCCGGCGGCAACTCGTCGAGCACGGACACATCCAGATCGGCCATGTAACTCATCGCCAGCGTGCGCGGGATGGGCGTCGCACTCATCATCAGCATGTGCGGCAATGCGCCGACGACCTTCTCGCGCAAGGCGAGGCGCTGGCGCACGCCGAAGCGGTGCTGCTCATCAACTACCGCGAGGCCAAGACGCGACAAGACCACGCTGTCCTCGATCAAGGCATGCGTACCAACTGCCAGCAAGGCCTCGCCACTTTCCAGCTTCGCGCGCATCGCCTCGCGCTCTTTCTTCTTCTGCGAGCCCGACAGCCAGGCGACCTGCACACCCAACGGCTCCAGCCAGCCGGCAAGCTTGCGGTAGTGCTGTTCCGCGAGGATTTCAGTCGGCGCCATCAGCGCGGACTGGTAGCCATTCTCGGCCGCCTGCAGCATCGCCAGCGCAGCCACGATGGTCTTGCCACTTCCCACATCGCCCTGCAACAAGCGCTGCATCGGATGTGCCAATGAGATGTCGCGCGAGACTTCATCGACGGCACGGCGTTGCGCACCGGTCAGCGCGAAAGGCAGGGCCGCGATGAAGCGCGCCGTCAATGCGCCCGTCGCCTGCAGCTCATAAGCAGCGTGTGCGCGCCGCGCCGCATAGGCCTTGCGCAGCGAGATCTGTTGCGCCAGCAACTCGTCGAACTTGATGCGCCGCCAGGCGGGATGACTGCGCTCTTCGAGCGCGTCGAGATGTGCCTCGGGCGGCGGCTGATGCAGGAAGCGCAGGCTGCGCTCCCAGCCCGGCATCTTCGCAGCACGACGTATCGCTTCCGGCACGGCATCGCTCAACTTGTGGCGATCAAGTGCGCGCATCACCAGCTTGCGCAAGGCACTCTGCGCGAGACCTGCGGTGGCCGGATAGATCGGCGTCAGCGCCGCAGGCAGCACCTCGCCCTCGACCACGCTCTGGATGCGCGGATGAATCATCTCCTCGCCCCAGAAACCACTGCGCAACTCGCCGAAAGCACGCACGCGCGCGCCGACCTCGAGCTGCTTGAGCGTGGCCGGATAGAAGTTCAGGAAACGCAGCGTAATGACATCGGTATCGTCACGCAGACGTGCGACGAGTTGCCGGCGCGGCCGCAGGACGACCTCGGCATGCTCGACCACGCCCAGGACCTGCAGCGGTGCACCGGCCATCGCCTCGGCAATCGGCGTGACGCGAGTTTCGTCCTCGTAGCGCATCGGTAGATGCAGGAGCATGTCTGCATCGCGATGGATGCCCAGCTTGGCGAGACGCCCGGCCAGCGCGCTGCGTTTCGGCGGCGCCGAGGCGGCTGCAGATGTGTCTGCAGTGACAGCGGGAGATGAAGGTCTGGTGGCGGGCATGCCCGCGCATTAAAGCTTATTTCCGCAAGGCGCGCACGCGGCTATGCCGGCCGCGCGATAAAGCCGGTCTTGTCTCCATCGACAAAACCGGCGTTGCGATAAAAACGCAAAGTCGGCTCATCCTTGCGACCCGTCATGAGCATCACCTTGTAGCAATCCTCCGCCCACGCCATTTCGCAAGTCGCGTGCAGCAATCGGGAAGCAATACCGCGCTTGCGCCACGCAGGTGCCGTCACGACATTCTCGATCAAGGCGTACGGCCGCGCTCCACGCGTGAGATTCGGAACGATGACCAGCGTCGCCGTTGCGAGCAGCTCATCGCCTGCACATGCTGCCAACACACGCATGCCAGGATGGGCCTGCATCGCCTGCCATGTTCCAGCAACAATCTCCATGGGCGGCAAAGCCACATCGTCCGGATTCAGGTATCGATATAGCTGCAAGAGCTGCGGGAGTTCATCTGCGCGCACCTTGCGCACGGAAACATCAACGGCATTCATTGCGTCTCCGCTCATTCAGCAGCATCCCTGGGCGCGCCCGGCTCTTCCTTGTTGCCCGTTCTATATCCATCCACGATGCTGAACAGCCAGCAGGCGAGCAGCACGAACGTGGCAATCGTGGACCAGGTCGAATCCGAAGCGGCCGATGAATTCGTGAGCAATTGCTGGACGGACGCCACATCGGGCGCCACCTCGCCGGACATGAGCTTGTCCATCAAGGTACTCGCCTGCTGCACAGCCAGATCGATCAGGTACGCAAGGCAGACAGCCGAAATCGCCATGACCACAAGCGCGCGCAACGGGCGTTTCACCACGAAGTAGCCGAGGCCGGGAAAGACCAGCCCGGACAGCAGCGCGGCTTTGAGAGCCTTAGGCATTGCCCGCCAACACCAGCACCGCATCGGCCTCGACCACCGCGCCGCGCGGCAATGAGGCCACGCCCACTGCTGCGCGGGCCGGGAAAGGCTCGCTGCAGTAACGTGCCATGACCTCGTTGAGCTTGGCGAAGTTGGCCAGATCGGTGAGATACAGATTGATCTTCACGGCATCGGCAAGCGAGCCCCCAGCGGCCTCTGCGACGGCCTTGAGGTTTTCGAAGACCTGCACGGCCTGCGCCTCGAAACTGTCGGCGAGCGTCATGCTGATCGGATCAAGCCCGATCTGGCCGGACATATACACGGTGTCGCCGACTCGCACGGCTTGCGAATAGGTGCCGATGGCGGCGGGCGCACTGGCGGTCGCGATGATCTGTCTGGACATGCTCGACTCCGGATCGATTGAAACAGGGGAAATACGGCGGGAACCGCGCCTGCGAGTCTACCGCTTTGTGGCCATGAGGACATCCACCGGAACGAGGCTGCATCGACACTGCCTGCATACGCCGTGTAGGACAACCTCTGACAGCCCACAGCGCAACACCTACAGCACATCAAGAAATTCCATATGCATTGTGCGCAAACACGGGAGTGCAGGTAACACAGGAAAATCCGGACAATGTATTTAAAACGATAAATACATCAGCATCCATGCAGATCGTATATCCCCTGAGTTCCAAAAAACCACGGCCGTCCGTCGCTGCAGATCTCTCGCCCATCTCGCAGCCTGCTCGGAATCTGCTGCGTTTTCGGCAATAGCGTGACGCACTTCACGGGAAGTAATCCAACCTTGCATGCACGTGAGGCACGTGTCGGCACGGCGGGTTAACCGCTCACTGTAATTTATTCAAAATGCCATAAGCATTCGAATTGTAGGCAACACGCTTGCAAGAACTGCGAACTTCAGGGCATGTTGCTACTCACCGTATTCAACTATCTTGAAGACACAAAAATAAACAGTTGTAAGAGAGAACACCCGGAGCAGTTCGTCCGGCAGTCGATGCGTTGCGAGTCTGAAATTGCGACGAGGGCATCGATACATGAAACTAGGGCTAGGCAAGTACCGCAAGATCCTTGTGCTGATTGCACTGTTCCTCGTCTTCGACGTGGGCGTGCTCGGCATGACCTTCCTGATCTCCAACCAGATCGCAGCAGATGCTGTGTCATTGAACCTCGCCGGCGAGCAGCGCACGCTGGTGCAGCAGATGACCAAGTCTGCATTGCTGCTGCAGGAAGATGCGACACAGGGCACGATCGACAGTCGCGGCAAGTCGAGCTTCTCCGAGCTGCAGGAGTTGCTGGGCACGGCGAAGCGTTTTAACGAGACGCTCGAAGCGTTCCACTCCGATGGCAAGACGCTGGAGAACGGCGTCAAGATCCAGCTTCGTCCGGAAGACGACGTTCAGGCAGCTGCGTTCTTCAAGCAGCTCGAGACACTCTGGACGCCGGTCAACACCGAGCTGCAGCGCCTGGCCGATCAGAAATCCAGCAAACCTGACCTGGGCCCTGTGCTGCAGATCCTGGTTGCCGACAACCTGAACCTGCTGTCGATCTCGAACCTGCTGACCGGCCGTATGGAAGTGATCTCGGCCTCGCGCGCCACCAATCTGCGGATCATCCAGATCGCGGGCATCTCGCTGGCCTTGATCAACTTCGTGTTCATTCTCTACTCCTTCCTCGGCCAGTTGCGCCGCTCTGACCGTGCCGTCGAATCGGCGCAGAAGGAAACGGAGAACATCCTGCGCACCACACAGGACGGCCTGTTCCTGCTCGATGCGAATTTCGTCATCGGCACGCAGACCTCGCAGGCGCTGGGTCGCGTACTAGGCGCGCAGAACCTGAGTGGCAGGAACTTCCTCGAACTGATCGAACCGATGGTCACGCACAAGACCTACGATACGACAAAAGAATATATCGAACTTCTGATGCGCCACGATGTGAAGGAAAAACTGGTGGCCAGCCTGAACCCGCTGGATTGCCTGGAAATCAGCGCACCGAAACCCAATGGCGCCATCGAAACGCGCTACCTGCAGTTCAGCTTCAACCGCGTAACGGATCAGGGCAAGGTCACGCACTTGCTCGTCACCGCCAACGACATCACGCGCCGTGTGCGCCTCGAGCGCGAACTGAAGGAAAGCGAACGCAAGGTGCAGGACCAGATGGGCATGATGGTGCATCTGCTGCAGGCAGAGCCCACGCTACTGCAGGAATTCCTGCGCAACGCAGTGACGGGCCTCGACGACATCAATCGCGAGTTGAAATCCAGTTCCGGGGAAGCGTGGAGCAAGCGTATCGAACACATCTTCCGCGTGGTCCACCGCATCAAGGGCGACGCCAACGCGCTGCAACTGGAAGCACTCGCCCAGTCGCTGCACTCTTTTGAAACGGTGCTCGACGATCTGCGCAGTCGGGGTTCGATCAGCAACGAAGACCTGTTGCCGGTCACCGTGCGCGTCAAATCGCTCTACGCGCAGATCGCAGCCATCCAGGAAACGCTTGCACGTATTGCACAGGTGCGCGGCGTGGTCTCCGTCGAGCCCGCCAACCCCGCGAACGAGCCAGCGCTGGCCGCCCTGCCCTTCGTGCGTCAGTGGCGCAGTTTTTCGCAGCAGGTCGCCGAGCGTCATGGCAAGAGCACCGAGCTGAGCTACCAGGGCCTCGATATTGCAACGCTGGGCACGCAGCTGTCCGACGCGATCAACACTATCGTCAATCAGTTCGTGCGCAATGCAGTGACGCACGGCATCGAGAAACCGGCCGAACGCAAGCTGCGTGGCAAGCCCGAAGCGGGCCGCATCTCCGTGTATGTCTCCGACCAGGGTGACGGCAACGTGGAGCTGAGCTTCCGCGACGACGGCGCCGGCATCAATCCGGATAACGTCCGCGCGGCAGCATTGCGCGCTGGCCGCCTGGACGCCGCAAGTGCGCAGGCTGCCGACAATCGCAAGATCGTTTCGCTGATCTTCGAGCCCGGCGTATCCACCCGCGAAACAGCAGATGAAGATGCCGGCCGCGGTGTCGGCCTCGATGCAGTGAAAGACCTCGTGACGAAGATGGGAGGACGTGTGCGTATCGGAACAACCGCTGGCGAGTATTGCCACTTCCGCGTGCAGCTGCCGAAGCTGGCTGCACCGCGGATCGACCTCAATGATCCAGCCAGCATGGAGGCCGCTTGATGCGTCTCAAGATGATGATCGTCGATGACTCCAACATCATTCGCAACAAGATCGCGCGCTCGCTGGCCCAGCACCAGATCGACATTGTCGCCACGGCCGGCAACGGTGAGGAAGCCGTCAAGCAGTTCCGCGAGAACGAGCCTGACATCGTGACCATGGACCTGACGATGCCGCGCATGGACGGGCTCGAATGCATCCGCGAACTGAAGAAGCGCAAGGCCGACACACGCATCCTCGTCGTCTCCGCACTGGCCGACAAGGCCACGGCCATCCAGGCACTCAAGGAGGGCGCGCTGGGCTTCCTGTGCAAGCCCTTTTCCGAAGACGAGCTGTGCGATGCGATCGACGAGTTGCTGCGAGGAGATGAGTAATGGATGAACAGGAACTGCGGGTCTTCGTCGACATCGTGCGTCAGTACTTCGACCGCCAGACCGGGCGTCCCATCGAGCTGGGCAGCCCGCATCTGGGTGACGCGACGGCATTGCCGATCTACGACTATACCGGCGTCATCGGCATCTCCGGCGAGCGCCAGGGTTGTGTGTATGTCACGGCCAGGCGCGAGCTGTTGCGTGCGCTGTTGCTGCAGGTCGGCGAGACGGATGTGTCCGAAGCCAACATCTGTGACCTGGCCGGTGAAGTCGCCAACACCATCTCCGGCAATGCGCGCCTCTACTTCGGCCCGGACTTCATGATCTCCGTGCCGATCATCGTGCAAGGCACGGCACAAGCCATCCAGGTGCCGAAGAACGTCAAGGCCTACGTGATCCCGATGCGCTGGCACAAGCTCGACGCCGCGCTGGTGGTGAGCTTGCAATGAACGTCCGATCAACAAGAGATGCAACCGGCTCACGCATCTCGCAACACAGCCGAGGTTTTGCCATGCCACGCATTCTGCTATCGCCTGCCATGCTGCCGATCGTGCTTGCCTTGTGCAGCACGCCCACATTCGCCGATACGACCCTTACCAACTACTCGTACACAGCCACGAAGCAGATGTATGGAGAGTATGACCAGGCCTTTGCCAAGTACTGGAAAAGCAAGACCGGCGAGGTCCTGACGATCAAGACGACTCACGCCAACTCCAGTACGCAAGCCAGCAAGGTCAAGAACGGCGAAGAGGCAGACATCATCAGCGCATCGGTAGCGCATGACATCGATGGCATTGCCGATGCCAACGTGCTGCCCGAAGGCTGGCAGCGTCGCCTCGAAGGCAACTCTTCGCCCTACACGTCAACAATCGTCTTCCTGGTCCGCACGGGCAATCCAAAGGGCATCAAGGACTGGCCAGACCTCGTGCGCTGGGGAGTCAACATCGTGATGTCGAACCCGAAGAGTTCGGGTGGTGCGCGCTGGAGCCATCTGGCGGCATACGGCTATGCGCTCAAGCAGCCGGGTGCCACCGAGGCCACTGCACGCAACTTCTTGAAACGCATGTACGCCAACAACCGCGTTCTCGAATACACCGCACGCGGCGCCACCAACACTTTCGTGAAGAACAAGCTCGGCGACGTAATGGTGTCGTGGGAGAACGAGGCCTTCCAGGCGATTGCGGAGAACCCGGGGCAATTCGAAATCATCGTGCCCTCCATCTCCATTCTTGCTGAACCTCCGGTCGCAGTCGTCGACAAGGTGGTGGAGAAACATGGCACGCGAAAAGTAGCAGAGGCCTATCTGCAATACCTCTATTCACCGGAAGGGCAGGACATTGCCGCACGCAATTTCTACCGCCCTTCGGACCCCACTGTCGCCGCGCGCTACAGCAAGCAGTTTGCGCCGGTAAAGCTGTTCCGGATCGAAGATCTCTTCGGTACCTGGAAGAACATCCAGAAGGCGCATTTTCAGGACGGCGGCATTCTCGATCAGGTTTATGACCAATACAGGAACGCATCATGATGATCGCTCGCAAGCTCACTCGCTCGGCCTTGCCGGCATCTCCCGCACGCATGATCCGCACGATCGGCATGACCGCCGCAATGGCTCTCACGCCCCTTCTCGCCGTGGCTCAACAGCAGATGGCGCCGATTGTCGACGCCCAGGTCCGCGAGGTAGTCGCGCAACTGGCGGCCGACTGCCCGATGATGGATGCGGGCGATAAAGCCGCTTTCGATCGTTGCCGCGAGAAACTCTACGGTGAGTCGAAATTCCGTCAGCTGCTGAACCCGATCACCATGTGGGGTCGTCAGCGTGACCCGGCCATGGCCCTGAAAGACACCAAGCTGACGCAGTTCGCACCAGACGTGCTGACGGGGATGTACGTCCCGCTGTTCATGTTCGACGGCAAGTACAAGCTGCGCTTCGACGAAAAGGAGAAGCTGTGGCTCGCGACACTCAATGTGCGCTTCCGCAACCGCCTGCAACCCGGCGAATTCCCCTACCCCTTCTGGCACGAAGCCGACAAGTGGGGCACCTATGAAAACGCCCGCACCATGCTGCTCTGGATAGATCCACAGACGACGAAAGCCCGCTTCGCCCAGTTTTCGCGCCAGGGCGACACCCCTGAGTTGGCGCTGGCCGATCGGGCGACCCCGCCACAGTTCGACGGCAAGTGGGTGTGGACCGACAGCAATGGGCGTACGCAACCTGCGGCTACGCTCTTTGATGGCGTCTTCCGCAAGGACAATCCTTACAAGGAGAAGCTGTCGGCCAGCTACCGCGAGTTCGCCATCGGTCTGCGTGAAGGGCAATGCCTGTCCTGCCACTCACCCGACAATACAAATGGCATGAAGCGCCTGGTGCTGCTGCAATCACCGGCGCACGCCGCAGCCGAGATCAAGCGTGTCCTGCGCGACGTCGAGACCGGCGCGATGCCGCGTGACGAGTTCGATGTCGAGAAACCTCTCGACGCAGCGCTGAAGAAAACCATCCTCGAAAAGGGGGGCGAGTTCTCACGCCTCATCGATCAGGCGCACGACTGGGAACGGATGGCCTCACGTAATCCCGGCGTCGCTGTTAACACCAGCAAGTAACGGAGTCACTCATGAACATATCCGGTCTTTCCATACGGTCCCTGCTGGCCTTGAGTGCCACGATGATGTTCGGGGGCATCGTCCAAGCGGCCGAGCTGACCGGTGCGGGCGCTTCCTTGCCCGCGCCGGTCTACGAGCGATGGTCTGACGCCTACCTCAAGGCCACAGGCAACCGCATCAATTACCAATCCATCGGTTCGGGTGGCGGCATCAAGGAGGTCAGCGGCAAGTCCATCGACTTCGGCACGACAGACATTCCGCTCAGCACGGCAGATCTCGAGAAGAATGGTCTGCTGCAGTTTCCGACGATGGTTGGCGGTGCCGTCCCCATCATCAATCTACCGGGCATCAAGACCGACGAGCTGCGCCTCAGTGGGGTGGTACTGGGCGATATCTACATGGGCAAGATCACGCAGTGGAATGACAAGGCCATCCGCGCGCTCAACCCCTCGGTGAAGCTGCCAGACATGTCGATTGCCATCGTGCATCGTGGCGACGGCGCCGGTACTTCGTTCGTGTTTACCAACTATCTGTCGAAAGTGCACCCGCAATGGCGCGACAAGGTCGGCACCGGCACCATCGTGCAATGGCCGACCGGCATGCACGGCAAGGGCGACGAGGGCGTCGCGACCTTCGTGCGCAACCTGCCGGGCGCAATCGGCTACGTGGAGTATGCCTATGCACGCCAGAAGAAGCTCGACACCGTGCAGATGCAGAACCGCGCCGGCAGCTTCGTCTCGGCCAATGAGCAGTCGCTCAAGGCCGCCGCCAACGCGCCCTGGCAACAATCGGCATTCGGCGAGATCCTGACCGACCAGGCCGGGCAGGATGTCTGGCCCATCGCCGGTGCCACGTTCATCGTCATGCGCCGCAAAGAGGAGAAAGCCGCGGCCGCAAATGAGGCCCTGAAATTCTTCCTGTGGTCATACCGCAACGGCGCGGCCATGGCCCAGGCCCAAGGCTATGCGCCGCTGCCTGAGCGTGTAATGAGCGACGTGCAGGCACACTGGAGTGGCATCGTCGATGCTGCCAGCGGCAAACCGGTGTTTGGCGCCAACTGACTTCTGCCTGCATCTGAAACGGAAAAAGCCGCCCGCATCGATGTTCGATGCGGGCGGCTTTTCGTTGCGAGCGGGCCTGTCAGGCCGCTTTCAAGGTAACGTCGCAACCGACCCGTGCAATCACTTTCTGTATGCCGATGCGCTGGGCCGCATTGATGACCAGCGGCGCCATCAGGTTGGCCTTCACCGGAATCTCGCTGGCCCCCGCATCGCTGCGGCGCAAGATCAGGAACACGGCGACGTCTTCGATGCGCGAGACGCGCAGAAGGTCTTCCTCGTCCTGCGTCAGGGAGAACTCGTAATGCAGGCCGAACTGGTCCGGCTCCGCCACGGAAAAGGCGATCTCAGGACGATCGACGGACTGCAGGATGCCAACGCCCGACGATTCACCCTCGCCCATTTCCAGCAAGGTGAATTTCTTGCAATCCTCGAAGCCAGGCAGGCCGCCGGGAAATTCGATGAGCTTGTCTGCATCTACGTCGAGACTGCCAAAACGCGGGCTTTCTATTTTCATGACTTCGCCTCCATGCGAATGGTCGTGTAAGAGCCCGCAACGACGTGGAGCGAGCGGGCCAGCCGCACGCAACCCCATGCGTGACGGGTCCTGATAGCGTCTTACTTTATAGGCAGGATTTGCCGCACGAGCCGCAATAAAGGGGGATTTTGGGCGTCTATCCGGGTGTCTATCCGCCCCCGGCGCGCCCGGCAGCACTACATCTGCTTGAAGAGATGGGCGAAAGCCCGGCTCACGCTCAAGGTCTCGCTGCGCCCGCGCAGGCTCAGGGTGACGCGGCCATTGAGTTCGCGCCGCGCGCTGGAGATGGCGCTGGTGGCGACGATGGTATTGCGATGCACCTGCCAGAAACGCGCACCATCGAGCTGCGGCAGCAACTCGCGCAGCGGCGTACGAATCAGGTAGTCGCGCTGCGCGGTCTGCACGACGGTGTATTTCTCGTCGGCGCGAAAGTAGATGACTTCATCCACATCGACCAGATGCGTGTCATTGCCGACGCTGGCACGAATCCATTTGATCTGCGCCGCCTGCTTGCCGAGCAGCTGTTGCAGCAACTGGCCGACATCGCTTGGCGCCTGCGTCGTCTCGACACGCTGGCGCAGGCGCTCGATGGTTTGCGCCAGGCGCGTGTCGCTCACTGGCTTGAGCAGGTAGTCCGCCGCTGCCGACTCGAATGCAGCCAGCGCGTACTGGTCGTAGGCCGTGACAAAAACAAGGTGCGGCACGCGCGTCTGCTGCGCAACTTCCAGCCCGGAAAGGCCGGGCATGCGGATATCGAGGAAAGCGATATCGGGCGCGAGGCGCGCCAGTGCCTCGACGGCTGCCGGGCCGTTATGCACCACGGCTGCCACCTCGAGCTCCGGCCACAGCACGGCCAGACGCGTGGCCAGGTCGGCTGCCAGCAGCGGCTCGTCATCGGCAATCAGGGCGCGAAGTTTCTGACCAGTCATTGCGAGCCCTCCCCCGGTATCCATAGCGCCACCACGACGCCCGCAGGCACGTTCTCCCTGACCTCGATGCGGGCCTGCCCGCCAAACAGCGCCGCCAGTCGCTCGCGCACATTGGACAGGCCAACGCCCTGCCCGCCCGCAGACGAAGCGGCGAAGCCGACACCATCGTCCTGCACGACGATGTGCAGCATGCCCGCCTCGCGCGTGACACGGATCTGCACTTCACCCGCCCCCAGCTTGGGCTCTATGCCGTGGATCATGGCGTTCTCGACCAGCGGCTGCAGCAGCATGGGCGGGAAAGCCACGCTGCGCAGGGCCGGGTCAATCTCGATGCGCGTCTGCAGGCGCTCGCCCATGCGCAGCCGCTGGATGGCGCAATACGCCGTCAGCATGTCCATCTCGTCACCCAGCGTCGCCTGCCGCGCACGGCTGTGCACGAGACTGGCGCGCAGGTAATCATTGAGCTGTTCGAGAAGCTGCTTTGCCAGCGCATCGTCACGCCCGATCAGGCTGTGCAGGTTGGCGAGCGTGTTGAACAGGAAGTGCGGTTCGATCTGCGCCTGCAGAAGACGAAGCTCCGCCAGCAATGCCGTCTTCTGCCCCGTGGTCTCGCGTAGCTCGGCCTCCTGGCGCGCGCGCTCAAGCTCGACGATGCGCATGCGGCTATGAAAGAAGTAGCTGAAAGCCGCGGTAAAGATCAGGCCGGCCACGGCATAGCGCAGCAGGGCATAGCCGTCGCCTGTTACCTCGGCGGCAGCAGCACCAGACCCGAGCAGCTTGGCAATGAAAATCCCGACGGGATAGCCAAGGAGCACCCCCAGCAGGATGGCAGGAACGTGACCGAACCGCGGCGGCGAGAAATGATGGACTGCCGTAAACACAAAGCAGATCGACATGCCCACACATTGGGAAAAGATCCAGCACGGGACAAAGGGGCGCCCCTTCGTTGCCCACAACAAGGCGGCAATGATGCTGCTGCCGACGAACACGAACAGCAAGCGCCGCATGCTGGGCCACCAGAAGGCTTTTTCGGAATCTGCGGTGAAAGGCGTCGAAATGCGCATGCTCATGAGGGCGTGTTGCCGACGGCCCACCGTGCAATCAGGCGGACGTCAGGGTAGATCAGGATAAAGCCGGCCTTGCTGCATCACAAGCAATCAGGCCGGGCCACACGGCAGCAAGCTTCACCCCGTTCGCGCATCGGCAGCAAAGAACCTGCGATGAAACGACACAGCCGCGGGATGAACCGCACGGGCGGCGCCTGAATGGCATGTGCGGCCCGCAGACGCCCGTCATGCGGTTCATCGCGGAGAAATCCACTTCAGCCCGCAGCCCTGTCGGCTCATCGCAAGCCACTGGGACAGGTCTTGCCCCATCACGACACTGCCCTCCATGCACCATCACCTGGAGAGCGACATGCGCAATGCAAGCAGCCCGAACACTCAAAAGCCCCTGATCTCGCTGACGGCCGTCAGCAAGGACTACCAGCTAGGCAGGATTGCCGTGCCCGCCTTGCGGGGGGTCAGCCTGGACATCGAACGCGGCGCCTTCATCGCGCTGTGGGGCCCCTCGGGCAGCGGCAAGAGTTCGCTGCTCAACCTCATCGGCCTGATCGACATGCCTACCCGCGGCAGCGTGCGCATCAGCGATCAGGACACCGCAGGTCTAAGCGATGGCGCTCGCGCCGAGCTACGCAATCGCACCATCGGCTTCGTCTTCCAGGGCTTCAACCTGATCCCGGTGCTGTCAGCACTTGAGAACGTCATGCTGCCGCTGACCATTCGCGGCACGGCACGCAACGCAGCGCGCAAGGCGGCCGAGCAACGGCTGGCTGAAGTCGGCCTCGCGGATTTCGCACACCACCGCCCCGACCAGCTCTCCGGCGGTCAACGCCAGCGCGTCGCCATCGCCCGCGCGCTGGTCACTGATCCGCTGATCGTGATCGCCGATGAGCCCACTGCAAATCTCGATGCAAATACGGGCCACCAGGTCATCGCCCTGATGCGCGAGCTCAACGAGAAGCAAGGCGTGACCTTCCTGTTCTCGACGCACGACCCGCGCCTCATCGACGCCGTCGACAAGCTGATCCGCCTCGCTGACGGGCAGATCGAAACTGCGCCCAATTCCACTGCGGCGCTTTCCCCCATTGCCTCCCGCCACGCTGAAGGAGCCCTGTCATGATCGCCCTGACCCTCGCCCTCCGGAATCTCTGGAAGAACCGCCGCCGCAGCCTCGCGACCCTATTGGCCATCGCCATCGGCTTTGCTGCGATCAATCTCTTCGCCGGCTACATCCACAACGTCTACAACGGCCTGCGCGTCTCGGCCATGCACGGCGAAGGGCTCGGCCATCTCACCATTGCCAAGCGCGGCTTCTTCGAAGAAGGCAGCTTGAAGCCCGAGCGCTTCGTCTTCAGCCGCGACGAACTTGCCCGGCTCGGCAACGTGCTGCAACAGCAGACCGACATTGCCGTGATCTCGCCGCGCCTGTCGGTCTCGGGCCTCGTCTCCAACGGCAAGCTGTCGACCATCTTCATTGCCGAAGGCGAAGACCCGGATGCAGCCAACCGCATGTGGCGGCGCGGCATCGGCCTGCCCAAGCTCGACGCCGCCAAACCCAACGCCGGCCTCGTCAGCAAGAAGCTGGCGGCCATGCTTGGCGCAGAGCCCGGTAGCGACCTCGTCACCTTCACCAGCACGCTCGCAGGCCAGACCAATGCGCTCGATCTGGAAATGCTCAAGGCATGGGACACGGGCACTGCCGCCACCAACGACAAGTCGCTGCGCTTGCCGCTGAGCTATGTGCAACGCCTGCTCGACACCGACGGCGCCACCCGCATCGTGCTGCTGTTCAAGGACGGCACCGATGCCGATGCAGTGCGCGCCACGCTGGCGCCGCAACTCAAGGCGGCCGGCTTCGATGTGGACATCAAGACCTGGGTCGAACTCTCCAACTTCTACCGTCAGGTGAAGAACCTGTTTGACCTGATCTTCCTGTTCCTGTTTTCCATCGTCTTCATCGTGGTGCTCATGAGTATCGTGAATACCTTGTCGATGAGCGTCATGGAACGTGTGCGCGAGATCGGTACGCTGCGCGCCCTGGGCATGCGCCGGCGCGGCATCGTCAGCATCTTCGCCGTCGAAGGCGCAACACTCGGCGCACTCGGCTGCCTGATCGGCATCGTCATCAGCGTCGCGCTCGGCATGGGCATCACCGCGGGCCAATTTACCTATACCCCACCGTCATCGAGCAGCCCGGTGCCGCTGTCGATAGCCATCCTCCCCGTGACTCTGGCTGCCACCCTCGCCCTACTCAGCCTCGTGTCGATGATCGCTGCCTGCTGGCCCGCACGCCGCGCCGCGCACATCGAGATCGTCGATGCGCTGGGCCACGTCTGACCCCTTGCATCCATCCAGAGGAGAAACGCCATGACCAGCTACCTGCCCGCGATCAGCGCCTTCATCCATCACCTCGCCGCCTTCATGCTGATCGGTGCGCTGATCGTCGAACGCGCATTGATCGTCCTGCCGCTCACGGTAGAAAGCGCACGCCGCCTGAATGCAACCGACATGCTCTTCGGTATCGCCGCTGGAATCGTGCTGGTCATCGGCGTGCTGCGCGTCATGTACTTCGAGAAGGGCGGCAGCTACTACCTGCACAGCCTGCCCTTCCTCGTGAAGCTCACGCTCTTCCTGCTCATCGGGCTGCTGTCGATCTACCCGACAGTCACCTTTCTCGGCTGGCGCAAGGATCTGCGCGCAGACCGCGTACCTGTAGTGACGGACAGGACGCTCAGCCGTCTACGCCGCGTCATCACGCTCGAACTCGTCCTCGTCGTGCCACTGCTGTTGTGCGCAGCCTTGATGGCGCGCGGCATCGGGCAGTTCTGACTCAGTTCGCACCATTCACTGGAGATAAAAATGAAAGCCTTTCTTTTCACACTGCTTGCGATGCTCAGCCTGCAAGCCACCGCCGCCGAGCCGGAAACGCTCTTGCTGCAAGCAGACCGCGCACGTGGCGGCGACCTGCCCGGCATCGCCTGGGTCATCGAAATCAATTCGCATGACCGCGATGGCGACACGCGCCAGGTCATGAACGCCATAGCCGCCACGGGCACCACCAGCAACACGCGCGTCGACTACACCGCACCCGAGAAGATCAAGGGCCAGCGCGTGATCATCGCCGGTCGCAATATGTGGTTCTCGCGCCCCGGCCTGCAACGGCCCGTACCGATCAGCCCGCGCCAGCGCCTCATCGGTCAGGCCGCCAACGGCGACATCGCCGCCACCAACTACACCACCGACTACAACGCCAAGGCCGTCGGCAATGAGCAGATCGGCAACGAGAACTGCGTGCTGTTCGAACTCAGTGCAAAAGAGAAGAACGTGACCTACGACCGCATCCGCTACTGGGTATCGGAAAAGCGCAAAGTCGGCGTCAAGGCCGAGTTCTACACGGTCTCCGGCAAGCTCTTCAAGACGGCTACCTTCGACTACGGCAACACCATCGAACACGACGGACAGCGCATCCCCTTTGTCAGCCGCATGGTCATCCTCGACGCGCTCGACGCCAGCAACGTGACCACGCTGGACTATCGCGACGTGCGCGTGAAGAAGCCTGACGCTTCGTTGTTCGAATTGAACTCATGAGCCGCACATTGCTTCGCAGAGCATCGCCTACTCCATGCCTCGTCATCCCGGCAAAGGCCGGGATCCAGAACGGTGCGCACAAATCGGCGCGGCTCTGCGTGGCGCTGCTCTGCATCCTGGCCGCCTCCATGGCGTCAGCACAGGAACAAACAGAGTCCCCCTCCGTCCTCCAGTCAGTGTCAAGCCGCGCGGAACTCCTGCTCTACGGCAACATGACGGATACATGGTCACGCAGCGTCTTCAATCGCGTGGCCAGGGTCGCTGACGACAGCGCCAATCTGGAATTCCGACCCGATCTTGATGTGGCAGGCGAATCCCTCTCCACCACACTGCGCCCGCGCTTCATCGCCAGCGCACAGGAGGGCGCACATCACAGCGAAGCCTGGCTCAACGAAGGCTGGCTGCGCTGGCGTCCCGTCGCAGGCGCCAGCCTGCAGGCCGGGCGCGAAGTCCTGCTATGGGGCCCGTCCGCTTTCTGGAATCCCTCCAACCCGTTCTTCCGCGACAACAACAAGCAGAACTCGAAGCGCGAAATCGTCGGCCATGACTTCCTGCGCGGACGCTGGCAAGTCGATGACGCACTGTCCCTCTCCCTCATCAGCCAGCTCGGCCCTGGCCACAAGCCCGACGCACGCGCCATCAGTGCACGCCGTCGCGACGCCATCAAGGCCGACTGGATCGGCAGCGAAGCCAGCGCTGCCGTACTGGTCTCTGCCGAACCCGGCAAGAGCCTCGGCTGGCAAGGCTGGGCGCAATGGACCGCCAGCGACGCGCTCATCCTCTACGGTGAAGCCGCCTGGCAACGCCCGCAGGCTTACCTCCAGCTACAGTCAGACGGCAAGACATGGCAGCGCAGCGACTCCCATCCCTACGGCCTCAACGCCGTACTCGGGGCCGCCTACACCTTCGAAATCAACTGGACACTCAGCACCGAATACTGGCGCAACGCTGCGGGCCTCACCGAGACCGAATCGGACGCCCTCGCCACCTCGGTCGCAACGCTCTCCACACGCACCGACCCCGCCGGCAAAGGACAACTCGCCAACCTGATACAAGTCAGCGATCCGATGCGCAGGCACTACCTCGGCCTGCAACTCGTCAACGGCAGCGATGCCAAGACCGGTTGGACACTACGCTACAAACGCAATCTCGACGACAGCAGCGGCGAAGCATTCGTCATGTTCAAACGCGACATCGGCGACCGCCTGCAGGTGTGGGGAAATGTCATGCAACGACATGGCGGCAACAACGACGAATACGGCCGCTGGGTGCGTTCCAGTGCAATGCTGGGTTTGTCGTGGTTCCTGTGGTGAGACGACGAGCTTCCAAAGCACGGCCGCCGAAACCACTCGGGTCGCGATGATCTGAACGCTATTGGGTCAGGTTCGTAGGGTGCGCATTGCGCACCAATCCCCAAAGTCCCCTTCTCCGGGGCTGTTTCCGCGTGCGCGGTGCGCACCCTACAAGACTTCCTGGCTACATAAGCAGCCGTTACGCCTGTATGTGCAATCACGCTCAGCCGAACGACCGGCGCGGCTGGCAGCCCCACAGAAGTTACCGAACAGAATATTCAAGCCGTAGCCCTGCTGAGCTGTCTGCACTATTGGCATCCGTAGACGGACGGCTACGGCATATGATTCAATCCAATCAAATATTCAAGTCGGGTAGTCTCTGTCCGCACTATTAACCGTAGACGGACCAGCGGGTCCGTCTACTACAAGTTGGGCATCATGAAATCAGTTCTCGTCCTCTTCTTTTTATCCATCCAAAGTAGTTATTCCGAAAATTCGGAGGAGGCCGCTTCGGACAGGTCATTCGACACCGTGCAGTTTTACGCATCAAACGGCACGAACTGGCGCGTCAAGACCCATGCCAAAGACGAAGACGTACACATTTGGTCTCTAGGCCAAAGCGTTGAGGACATAGTGGCGCTAGCCCAAGCAAATACGGAGAAGCACTACGGTGACGTACTTACGGAGGGATACATCATCGAAACAGAGGAAGGGTTAGAGGGGCTACGGCACGGGCTTAGAGCGCGTGGCCTTACACCGCATCTCGAAATCACTCCTTCTGGCGCGGTGTTCTGGGCACCTGAAGGCACCCACTACAGAACCAGGTCGGAGCCCCAATGACGCCCAACAACTCCGTCGAGAGAGACCGCCCACAAGCTGCGCTTGTGGGTTCCCTTCGCGGCTTCGCCGCTACGGCGGCCCCTCACGTCAAACGTTAGATTGCAATGGCTACAAACCTCCTCCCATTCCTTGTTGTATTTCTATTAAGTGGGTGTGTTGGCATATCCGTCACCGGCGAAAGCAGAGAAACCGTGAGGAGTCTCGCGTACGACACCAACTCGCAGAAGCGATATGAGAGCATCGACCACCCGGAGTTTGGAACGATAGTCGCCGAAAAGCGTAACGTGCTCTGCGGAGCAATTATTTGGGCGGTTATTCCAATTCCGCTCATGCTCCCCGTTTGCGAATATCGCACTGAGGTAACGTATGAAAGCAGTCATGCCGTGACAACAAAGACCATTTCGCGGGAGGAGGATTGGTATATATGCGGCCCCGGTGCATGGTTTGCCACAGGCCTAGAGAGGAAGAATCCAGGGCAACCCCAATTCTGTGGTCACTTGAAGAAATAGTCGGTGCAATCTAGCCACTCCGTCGAGAGGGACGGTCACAAGCTGCGCTTTTGGTTCCCTGCGCTTCACTCCCCCGCCCTCACGCTGGGCTCCAATCCAATCACCCACTATGAAACTAGGAGGACGTTCGCCATGCGCGGCCGCAATATCCTGACCGCCTTCCTGGCTTTGGCGATGTTTGGCTTCCACGCGGCGCCGCTGCAGGCGCGTGACGCCAGCAAGCGCAGCCCGCAGGAACTGTTCGAAGCGCTGGTGCAACGGTTTTCCGGCGTGCTACTGGCAAGCCCGACACGCAGCAGTCCGGCGCCCGATACGGCGGTGGTATTGCTGGAGGGGAAGGCTCTGCCGCTGGGGTCCCGGCTGCAGAGCACGACGAGCTTGCGCGTCTTGACGCAAGAGCAACTTGTTGCCGAGCAGCGCGCAGTGTTCATCATCGTCACGCAGGTGGGCGCGCAAGGGCCGGATATCCTGATCGACTACGAGATTCCGACGAATGCCTCCTCGGGCACGCTGCGTGTTCAGGATCAAGACGAGAAACTGGTCTTCAAGTCGGAAGACAGCTACCGGTCGGGCAGCGGCTCACGCGCCACCTATGCGCGCCTGTATGGGGGGATCACCTGTCGCGACGACACGGAAATGGCTTTCCGGTACAACTTCTACGCGCTTTCGCGGGAAAGCGGACGTTGTGCCCGCCCGACCTTTCCCGAATCAAGCTCACCGTTTGAATGGTGATGCGATGTCGGGCAACTGCGCCGGACCGAAGGCGCAAGCCTTGAAGAAATAGAAACAGCACACCCACCGGTGTGCTGTTTCTTCCCTGTTTCTTCCCTGTTTCTTCCTTGAACGTCCTGTTACTCCAGCGAGATGGACAGCGCCTGATTCTCCTTGTCCAGCGACACGGCTGCATCGGCAAACCCCGGAGGCCCATAACGCGTGCCCGGGTTACGCGAGAAGCCGTACGCCTCAAGCGGTAGCCCCGTACCATCGCGATCCAGCTTGCCGTTGCCGTTCTCGTCGTGAAAAACGGCAATGGCATAGCGGCCGGGTGCGAGGTCCTTGAAGACCAGTTCGCGTCCACCGTTGGCAGGCAGGGCACGCGCCTGCAAGGGCTCCTTCTTCTTGTAGGCATCGTCGGATGCGTAGAGGGCGACCATCAGTTTGCCCTGCTGGCTGCTGACGCCTTGCAGGGATACGGACAGGTCGGCTGCGTGCGCGGACAGGGATGCCACGCACAAGAGTGCTGCGAGTTGTACCTTCATGATTTTCTCCTTGTCTGAAATGACAGGAGAAACTTTAGGCAGGCGCCTGTGGCCGATCACGCGCGATGCGATGAGCCGTCAAGTACGCGGTTTGAATTGCATGCCGGGCGGATCAATGACTCGCCCGGCGAGATGTCGGCGATCAGTGCCGGGCAGGTACGACCATGCCGCCATCCATCCCCAACGACTTGAGCCTGGCCTGCGCGGCAACAGCCTCTTGCCGTGTATTGAACGGGCCGACCTGCACGCGGGTTTCCACCTGCGTGGGAATGCCCGCGCCCTTGAGCCTGGCGCGCAGTTCTTCGGCATTGCCCGGGTTGGCGAACACGCCGACCTGCACGAAGAAATCCCCAGCAGCAGAGGCAGAGGCGGCTGCCGTCGGCGCTTTCGCCGGTGCGGGTGTCACGACCGGTGCGGGGGCTTTGACTGCCGCAGCGCTGCTGGCAGCAGCGACTTGAGCGCCACGTGGCGGCGACTGCTCGAGCACCAGACGCCCACCGCCTTCGCGCCGACGCGCACTGGTGCCAGCCGCCGAGATCGGGGCGCTCGCTTGCAATGGCGGTATGCCAAGCGGTTCGGCACTCTCTTCAGGCACCGCAGGCACAGCGGCTACAGCGCTGGCAACGGCTTGCTGCTCGGCGAGCACGACAGACTGCAGCTCGGCCGCCTCCTTCGATGTGCGCAAGGCTTGCGTCGTCGCCTCGGCAAGGCTGGGTGACTGCGCTTCGGGCGCCGTCACGCCTGTGGGCGTCACCGTGCGTGCTGTCGGGGCGGGCTCTTCTTCGTGATTGCCCTCGAGCAAGACCAGTGCGACGACGAGGCCGGCCACGGCAATCGCGGCGATACCTCCCTTGACGATGAGCTGACGCCGCACCTGGCGCGCCTCGGCTGCCGCTTCGCGAGCCTGGTCGGCCTTAACCTGCTCAGTCATGACGCCTCCCGTGGTTATGGTTCAAGTCCTGATCCTCATCTTCGAAATTCTCGTCCGCCTCTGCCTCGGCATCAGCCCCATCGGCGGGCGCACCGTGCTGGTCGCTCAATGCACGCACCAGTTCGGCCTCCGCCACAGAAATGCCGCAACGCTCGGCAATCGCCTGTGCGTCGAGGCCACGCTGCACCATGGATACAGCCTCGGCGTAAGCAGGCGCCACGCGACTGGCTGCACGCAAGGCCGCCAGCTCTTCGCGCAGGCGCGCCACGTCGTCACTGAGACGTGCATTCTGCGCACGCGTCTCGTCGACGAGATGACGCATCTGGCGCACCTCGAGCAAGGCATCGAAACCGAAACCTGATGCGTCAGGCTCGGCAGGGCGCGGCGTGCGCGCGGGCTCTGCCACGGCAGGCTCGGGGCGATGCTCAGCAGCCTGGGTGGAGAGCGACACAACAGAATCGTCTTCGTCGGTATCGACGGTCTGACCGCTCGGCCCGTCATCAGCGTGATAGGCATGGACCTCTGCGGCACTCTGTCCAACGGGGATAGCGCCAAAGCGATCTATGTCACGGAAAACGTGAGCATGCCTGTCGTCACGTACGCCGGCAGACCTGGCGCGATGCTCGGCACGCCGCCAACGAATCGCCAGCCATGCCATATAAATACACAGAACGACCAGCAGGACGATCAGTACGGTGCGCAACTCCAATGTCTTTCTCCTTGTCGGCAGCCCTTGAGTGGCATGCCTGCGGGCCGCGGGCCCTCGTCTGCGGACGAGGGTCTGACTTCACATTGCCCCCTGCCGCGCAGTTGCGGGGATAATACTTGCACCAGACGCTGATTCAAAGTCGCTCCCAGCGACGGCAGGCGAGGCCCCGCAGGGCAATATACGCCCCGCGAACACCCGGAAAGCACAGGATTTGCAGAGCCCATGACCTACCCGCTCGCCTTCGTTGCCAAAAAATGGATCTCGCTCATGCTGGCGCCGCCCGCCCTGCCGTTCCTGATCACGGCCAGCGGTTTGCTTCTGTTGCGCTTCAAACCGCGCACCGGCAAGACTCTGGCCTGGAGCGGCCTGCTGCTCTGGCTGTTCCTCAGCAGTCCGTTCGGCACCAACCTCCTGACCGAGCCCTTGGAGAGTTATCCGCCCATCTCGGCCAAGCAGCTCACCGAGGTGCAGGCCATTGTCATCCTCGCCGGCGGGCAGCGTCACACCAACGAGGAGTTCGATGGCGGGCCGACAGTCAACCGACTGACGCTGGAGCGCGTGCGCTATGGCGCCCGCCTGGCACGCGAGACGACTTTGCCGATTCTGGTGTCCGGGGGCGCACCGACCGGCTTGCACCCGGAGAGCGTGCTGATGGCCGAGACCTTGAGGGTCGATTTCAACATCGAAGCAAAATGGGCAGAGACCCGCTCGCTCGACACCGAACAGAATGCACTCAATACCGCCGCCATCCTGAAGCAGGCAGGCATCTCACGCATTGCGCTGGTCACACATGCGGCACACATGCGCCGTGCGGTGGGCGAGTTCGAGGCCGCCGGCCTCACGGTCACGCCCGCCCCGATGGGCTTCATGAACGACGGAACACGCGGGGAGGATTTCTTCGATTACTGGCCAAGCATTTCCTCGGCCTACACAGGCTGGTATGCCCTGCATGAATGGCTGGGCATCGCCGCGCAGAAAATCCGCTTCTGGCGGAAGTGAGGCACCAGAGGCTGTCCGCGGTCCCGTAGGTCGGAAAAGCAAAGCGCCTTCCGACAGCCTGCCTCGCACACACCGCCGGCCCCGTTGAGAGGCCCGATGTCGGAAGGCGCTTTGCTTTTCCGACCTACGAGTTCCCAGAACATGCCAGAAGGTGCGCGCAGCCCGGCTTATGGCATGCTCAAACGCGGGTAAACAAACCCGCCGCGCCCATACCGGTACCGATGCACATGGTTACCATGCCGTGTTTCAGGCCGGGGTCGCGCTGCATCGCCGCCATCAGCGTTGCCACGCGGATCGCGCCGGTTGCACCGAGCGGATGACCGAGAGCAATCGCGCCACCCTGCGGATTCACCTTCGACGCATCCAGACCCAGCGTACGGATCACCGCCAGCGCTTGTGCGGCAAAGGCCTCATTCAGCTCGATCCAGCCCACATCGGCCTGCGCCACACCTGCGCGCTTGAGAACGCGAGGAATGGCTTCGATCGGGCCGATGCCCATGATCTCCGGTGGCACGCCCGCCACGGAGAAGCCGCTGTACTTCGCGATGGGCGTCACGTTGTAACGCTTCAGGGCCGCTTCGCTCATGAGCAGCACGGCAGCTGCGCCGTCCGACATCTGCGAGCTGTTACCTGCCGTCACGCTGCCCTTCGCAGCAAAGATCGGCCGTAGCTTGGCCAACCCTTCCAGCGAACTATCGGCGCGTACGCCCTCGTCGTTCTCGACAAGCTTCTCGACGATGCGCACGGTGCTGCTCTTGAAATCGGGCTGATGCTCACGCACCAGGTAAGGCGTGATCTCGTCGCGGAACAAACCGCCTGCAATCGCCGCAGCAGCCTTCTGGTGCGAAGCCTGCGCAAAGGCATCCTGATCCTCGCGCGACACCTTGTACTGCTGCGCCACCTTCTCGGCGGTCAGGCCCATGCCGTAGGCGATGGCGAAATTCTCCTCATGCTCGAACACGGCCGGGTTCATCGCGATCTTGTTGCCCATCATCTGCGGCATGACAGTCATGGATTCGGTGCCGGCGCCGATCATCACGTCTGCCTCGCCCAACTGGATACGCGTCGCTGCATCGGCCACGGCATTCACGCCGGACGAACAGAAGCGATTGATGGTGATGCCGGGCACGCTGTCGGGGAAGCCCGCCAGCAGCAGGCCGATGCGCGCCACGTTCATGCCTTGCTCCGCCTCGGGCATCGCACAGCCGACGACCACGTCGCCGATCTCATGCAGATCGAGGCCCGACACTTTCGCCGTCACTGCGCGCAACACGTGGGCCAGCATGTCGTCGGGTCGCACGTTCTTGAACGCACCCTTGCGCTTGGCGACGGGGGTACGGGTTGCGGCGACGATGTAGGCGTCTTGAATCTGTTTGCTCATTTGGTCACTCCGTGACAGTGAGGTGGGAAGAGTCTAGTTGCGAAGCGCCTTGCCCGTTTCCAGCATGTGTATCAACCGCGCTTTCGTCTCTTCCGTGCGCAACAGATCTACGAACAGCGAGCGCTCGATATCGAGCAACCATTTCTCGCTCACCAGCGTGCCGGCCTCGACGTCACCGCCGCACATGGCGGTCGCGACAGCCTTCGACACCTTGTAGTCGTGCGCGGAGATCATGCCGCCCTCGCGCATGTTCACCAGCATCATCTCCAGCGTGGCGATACCGGCGCGGCCGGTGACCGGTACACCTGCCGGTGGCAGGCGCGGGCGATAGCCGGCCTCGGCGATGCCCAGCGCTGTCTTGCGTGCGACATGCAGCAACTCGTGCGCGTTCTGGATGACGATGTCGCTGTCACGCAGCAAGCCCATCTCCTTGGCGTTGCGCGCGCTCTTGGAGACATTGCCCATGGCGACGCTCTGCCAGATGTTCTGCAGCCAGATCATCGGATCATTGGTCGCCGTGCGCGCCGCCATTTCGGCCGTACGGATGGCGAATTCCTTGCAGCCTCCACCGGCCGGAATCAGGCCGACACCGACTTCGACGAGACCGATGTAGCTCTCCAGCGCGCACACGGCGCGCGTCGAGTGCATGACGATCTCGCAGCCTCCGCCCAATGCCATGCCCTGCACGGCGGCGATCACCGGCACCTGCGAATACTTGATGGTCTGTGACATCTGCTGGAATTTGGCAACGATGCCTTCCAGCGCCACAAAGTCACCGGCTTCAAGCACCGGCTTGATCTGTTTCAGGTTCGCGCCAACCGAGAACGGTGCCGTCGGTTGCCAGATCACCAGGCCGGCATACTCCTTCTCTGCGCGGCCAACGGCCTCGATGATGCCGTCGAGCACGACCGGCCCGACTGCGCACATCTTGCTCTTGAATGACAGTATCGGCACATGCTTGCCATCGTCGTCGTAGAGGGTCCACATGCGTACTTCGTCGTTTTCCCACAAGGTACGTCCCGCCTCGCCCGACGCATCCAGCTCGCTCCCCATTTCGCCGAACACACGCTCGGGAAACAGCTGGCGCTCGTACACCGGCAGCGTGGAGCGACCGCGCAGCGCACCGTTGACTGCGTCATATGAGCCCTGCGGGCCATGCACGCCATCGACGTTGAACACCCAGGCCGGCAGCGGCGCATCGCTCATCGACTTGCCAGCATGAATGTCGTCGCGCACGGCCTCGGCAATCGTCTTCCAGCCTGCCGCCTGCCAGGTTTCAAACGGGCCCTGCGACCAGCCGAAGCCCCAGCGCATGGCGAAGTCGACGTCGCGCGCATTGTGTGCGATGTGCGCCAGATGCACGGCCACGTAGTGGAAGACATCGCGGAAGATGCTCCACAGGAATTGCGCCTGCGGGTGCGCGCTTGCGCGCAACTGGGCAAAGCGTTCGGCAGGATTGCGGTTCTTGAGAATCGCAGCGACTTCATCGGCGACGACGCCTGCGCTGTCGCGATAGTCCTGCAGCTTCAGGTCGATGACCTTGATCTGCTTGCCGTCCTTGCGGAAGATGCCGGCCCTGGTCTTCTGTCCCAACGCGCCCTTGGCGATCAGCGCGGCCAGCCAGTCCGGCGTCGCGTAGTACTGCGCCCAGGGATCATCCGGCAGGTTGTCGGTCATGGTCTTGACGACATGTGCCAGCGTATCCAGCCCGACCACGTCTGCCGTCCGGTAGGTCGCGCTCTTCGGTCGCCCGATCAAGGGTCCGGTCAGTGCGTCGACTTCATCGAAGCCCAGGCCGAAGCGCTGCGTGTGATGCATGACGGCGAGAATGGAAAACACGCCTACGCGGTTCGCAACGAAGTTCGGGGTATCGAGGGCACGCACCACGCTCTTGCCGAGCGTGGTGGTAAGAAATGTCTCCAGGTCGTCGAGCAAGGCCGGCTCGGTACCATGACAAGGAATCAACTCCACCAGTGACATGTAGCGTGGCGGATTGAAGAAGTGCACGCCACAGAAACGCGGCCGCAGGCCTGCCGGACAGCCCTCGGCGAGCTTGTTGATCGACAGGCCCGACGTATTCGTCGCGAAGATCGCATCCGGACGGATGTGGGGCGCGACTTTCGCGTACAGATCGAGCTTCCACTCCATCTTCTCGGCAATCGCCTCGATGATCAGGTCGCATTCGGCAAGGCGCGCGATGTGCTGGTCATAGTTGGCGGCCTCGATGTACTGCACGCGGTCCTGCGTCGCCAACGGCGACGGCTCGATCTTCTTCAGACCGTCAATGGCCTTGCGGGCGATGCCATTCGGGTCGCCCTCCTTCGCCGTGAGATCGAAGAGAAGTACCGACACTTCGGCATTGGCGCAGTGCGCGGCGATCTGCGCGCCCATGACGCCGGCGCCGAGCACAGCGACTTTGCGTACGAGGAAATTTGAGCTCATTGCGTGAATTCCCGGAAAAGAGTCTGGACGGATGCACCCGTCGCCGATGCTGCACCTGCTGCATTACAGCTTGCTGCACGGGACGGCCCACCGCCGTCCCGTGCCAGGATCAAAACGCCAGCGAGTACTGCGCACCCAGAATGAAGACGTTTCCAGTATAGGAACCCGTCACGCGGCCACGGCCGGCGCTGCTCTGGTTGTTGTCGATGTTCGCATCGCGGATGTAGATGTAGGCAGCGCCCAGATCCACCGTCGAAACCTTGTCGACCTGCAATTGCGTGCCCACGGTGAACCAGAGGCGATCATTGTCAGGCAGCGACACAAGACGCTCTTCGGCGCTGCGCACCGGCGACTGGTCCCAGGCCATGCCGTACTTCATCTTCCAGGTATCGCTGACCTTCTGCGTGCCGCCGAGCGCGACACGCCAGGTGTTGCGGAAATGAGCGTCCAGCGTCTGTGCGGTCGAGCCCGCCGCTGCACCGCTGGTGCGGAAGATCGGCACGGTATTGATCGACGACCAACCGGTGCGCGAGATATCACCGAGCACCTCCCAGCTGTCGCCGAGTTGCTGCTTGATGCTGTAGACCCAGGTATCCGGCAGGGTGATCGACGCGTCGGCGGAGATGTCTGGCGAGACCAGCTGGCTGGTGGAGGTCAGCGTGCCGGTCAGCTTGTGCTTGATCTTGGAGCGATAGGAAAGACCCATCGTCATCGTCGAGCTGACATCGAACAGCGCACCTGCATTCCAGCCCCATGCCTCGCTGTCAGCAGCAAGCGTGATCATCGTGTTCTGCGTCAGTGAATTGATCACCGCCGCATTGCGCTTGTATTCCGCAGTCATCTTCTGCCAGTTGGCGCCGACACCGAACGAAAGCTTGTCAGTGATGCGATAGGCCAGCGAAGGATTGACGTTGAGCGTCTCGATATCAAAACTGCTCGACTGGAAGCGCCCGGCGAAGTCTGGCGAATACTCTGTCTTCAGGCCGAACGGCGCACCGATGCCGATCCCCAGATAGAGATCCTGGGTCACCGCTGCAGCGGCATACGTATTCGGCAAGATAGCCGGGCCGCCCGCGTCGCCCCCGTCAGTGCCGGTCGCAGCCGGGGCATTGGACGAGCCTTCGTTCTTGAACTTGTAACTGGGCTGGATCAGGTTCGCGCCTAGCGACAAGCCGCCCTTCTTGAGCTTGGTCATGCCAGCGGGGTTGTAGTAGATCGTGCTGGCATTCTCGGCGACCGCCGCCGAGCCGGCGTAGGCGTTGCCCAGACCGCTGGCGTTTTGTTCCAGCAACTGGAAACCCGAGGCGGCGACCGAGCCGGTACCCAGTATTGCAATGGCCGTAACCACTGACTGGACAATCATTTTCGGTTTCATTTCCTGTGCCATTCTGGCTCTCCTTTGGTGGGTTACTTCTGTCTCAAACTGGCGGCAGAGGCCGCTTTTTTCCTTGTCCATCAATCGCCACGTAGGTCAGTGTTGCCTCCGTGACTTTCACCACTTTCGGATCCGCCGGGTCGCGCTCCGAATACACCTCGACGTCGACAGTCATCGACGTCGTGCCTTCGCGAATGATGTGCGCATAGAAGCTCACGAGATCACTCTTGAAGACGGGTTCCTTGAAAACGAATGCGTTAACCGCAACGGTCACGACGCGACCACGGGCGCGGCGCACGGCGGGTATCGACGCAGCCAGATCGACATGTGCCATGATCCAGCCGCCGAAGACATCGCCAGAGGCGTTCAGATCTTTTGGCATGGGAATCACGCGCAACACTGGCTCGTGATTCGGCAAGCGACACACGCCGTCTGCGTCGACATCCTGCCCTTGACCGCTGACACTATTTGCCATGCAATGCCCTGCCTCTCTTGCTCATGATTGACCTTCACGGCGGGCGAAGTGATTCATCGGTCCGCCCGTCCAGGGAGCGAAACCGGTACCAAAGATTACGCCCGCATCCGCAAGCTCCGCATCCGCCACAACCCCTAGATCAACGCAACGGCGCGTTGCCGCGATGAGCGGTTCGAGCAGGCGCTCGGCGAGGCCGACAACCGGCGCCGACGCGCCGTCCTTGCGCGGACGACCATCGGCCCATACGTAGAAACCCTCGCCGGTCTTGCGGCCGAGCTTGCCGGCATCGACCAGCGCTTGCAGCGCACGCGGTACCTCGCTGGCGCCCGTCAGCGCCTTGCCGGTGGCCATGGCAATGTCGAGGCCGACCGTGTCGGCCAGCTCGATCGGCCCCATCGGCATGCCGAAAGCAAGCATCGCGGCGTCGATCGTTTCCGGCGACATGCCGGCATCCACGCAGCGCATCGCTTCGAGCAGGTAAGGGCCCAGCACGGCGTTGACGAGGAAGCCCGGCGCGCTCTTCACCGGCAGCGGCAACTTGTCGAGACCATGCACGAAAGCCATCGCACGGCTCAGCACCTCAGCGTCCGTGCGCTCGCCCTGCACCACCTCGACGAGTGGCATTTGCGCCACCGGATTGAAGAAGTGGATACCGACCAGTCGTTCGGGTCTCGCCAGCACGGTCGCAATGTCCTCCAGTTTCAGGCTGGACGTGTTGGTCGCAAGAATTGCTCCGGGCTTGGCGCGCGCCTCGAGGTCGCGGAACAGCGCGTGCTTGGCATCGAGGTTCTCGAAGATGGCTTCGATGATGACGTCAGCCTGCGCTACGCCACTGCCTTGCGGGTCGGCGATCAGACGATCCATCGCAAAGCGCACCTGCTTGCGGTCACCGCGATATTTCTTGCCGAAGCCCTCTGCCGCGCGCTTGATCGCCGGCGCAATGCGCTCGATGCTCTGGTCCTGCAAAGTCACGACGAGGCCGCGCAGGACGCACCACGCAGCGATGTCGCCGCCCATCACACCGGCGCCAACGACATGTACGTGCTTCGCTGAAAAGCTGCCGCCTTTACCAAGGCTCTTGAGGCGCTGCTGCAGGAAGAACACACGCACCAGGTTACGTGCCGTGCCCTGTGCAAAGATATGTTCGAGCGAAGCCGGATGCGTTGGCGGCACATCCAGCGAGTTGCCATTGAAGTGCTGCCAGGTGTCGATGATGGCGTACGGTGCGGGATAGTTGTCGCGACGCGCTTTCTTCGCTACCTGCTTGCGCGCACCGCTCGCCACGACGAATTTCAGCGGCCCGTTGAGCAGACCCTGCACGAAGCCCGGCGTATGGCGTGGCTGACCGGACAGCACCAGCATGCGCGCTGCGTTCTCCATCACGCGTGGCGGCACGCACTCGTCGACCAGGCCCATCTTCTTCGCGCGCTTGGCGTCGATCTGCTTGCCGGTCAGCATCATGTCCATCGCTGCGGTCGGGCCTATCGTGCGCGGCAGGCGCAGCATGCCACCCCAACCCGGCGTGATGCCCAGCATCACCTCGGGCAGCGCCATGCGCGTGCCCGGCTCATCGACCGCGATACGGTAGCGACAGGCCAGCGAAATCTCGAGACCGCCACCCATGCAGTGACCGCGGATCAATGCCAGCGTCGGCCACGGCACGGCTTCCAGACGATTGAACAGCGACCAGTTGCGGCCGACGATGGCCTTGATGCCCTCGACGCTCTCGACCTTTGCGTACTCTTCGAGGTCAGCGCCGGCGATGTAGCCCGCCGTCTTGCCTGACATGAGGACCATGCCCTTCGGCTGGAGTCGTTCCAGCGAATCAAGCACCAGACCGAATTCGATCAGCACCGCGCTGCCAAGCGTGTTGGTGGATGCGTCTGCAACGTCGATGCTGACCCATGCGATCCCGTCGGCATCCCTGCGGATGTGCCAGTGTTTGAGTTGCACGTTACTCATTGTCGTAGCGCTCATAGCGCCTCCACCAGCATGGCACCACCCTGCCCGCCACCGATGCAGATCGAGGCAATGCCTTTCTTGCCGCCGGTGCGATGCAGGATGTGTAGAAGATGCAGCACGATGCGTGCGCCGCTTGCGCCGACCGGGTGGCCCTGCGCAATCGCGCCGCCGTCGATGTTCAGCTTGCTCTCGTCGAGCTTGCCCATCACGCCTTCGAGACCGAGTTGTTCGCGGCAGTAGGCTTCGTCGTCCCAGGCGCGGATACAGCCCATCACCTGCGCGGCGAAGGCCTCGTTGATTTCCCAGGCATCCAGGTCGTTCAGCGCGAGTCCATGACGCTGCAATATCGGCGTTGCCGCGTGCACCGGACCGAGGCCCATCTGCTCGGGCGCGAGCCCCGCCCACTGGCTGTCGCTGATGACACCGATCGGTTGCAGGCCATGTTGCTTGACCGCTTCTTCCGAAGCGAGCACCAGCCAGGTCGCACCATCGGTCACCTGCGAGCTGTTACCTGGCGTGACCTTGCCGTACTTGCGATCGAAGAAAGGTTTGAGCTTGGCGAGATTAGGCAGACTGGAGTCGCGCCGCAGACCATCGTCTGCCGCATGCACGGCGCCTTTCTCTTCCACCAGCGGCACGAGCTCCTTCGCGAAGTGGCCGGCGTCCTGCGCTGCAGCCACACGCTGATGACTGCGCACCGAGAAGGCATCCATTTCTTCGCGGCTGATATTGAAACGCCACGCAAGGTTCTCTGCCGTCTGACCCATCATCAAACCCACCACCGGATCGGTGAGGCCCTTGACGATGCCGATGACCGGCGCGAGGTAGCCGAGCTTGAACTTGCGGATCGCCGCCAGCTTCTGGCCAAACGTCTTCGCCGCATACCAGCCGGACAACCAGCGCACCATCGCATCGGAGAACAAGAGCGGTGCGCGCGACAGCGCATCGACACCACCGGCGAGCACGAGGCTCGAGCGGCCCGACTGGATATTGGCTATCGCCGAATCCAGCGCCTGCATGCCGGACGCGCAATTTCGCATCACCGTCCAGCCCGGCACCGTGTTGCCGCAACCCATGCGCAGCGCTGCGACACGGCCGATGTTCACTTCGTCCGGCGATGGCGATGCACAGCCGAGAATGACTTCGTCGATCTGTTCCGCAGAGAACGGCTGACGCGCGAGCAAGGCACGGCCCGCAACCGTCGCCAGATCGGATGCGGCGAACGGACCGGGTGCGTTTCGCGCCTTGAGAAAAGGCGTGCGCGCGCCATCGACGATATAGACGGGTTTGAATGTCACGCGGACTCTCCTCCGCGAACGCGAGAATCCAGTGGCTTGGGCCTCGATGCGAGCGCGCGCCGATAGAGCGCCGTCAGCAGAAGCATTGCAAGCAGTAGCTGAGCGAACAGGATGAGCATCAGGCAGCCTCACGCGTTTCGGCGGCAAGCACCGAGCTTGGACGGACATGCGCATCGGTCTGACCGATGCCGAAGTCCTGCGGGAAATCATCGACGCGGATGACCTTCTGGCGCAGCGCCTCACGACGCTCCAGCGCGGCTTTCTCGTCGCTGGTGATGATGCCCTTGGCGAGCGCATCTGCCGTCAGGGCTTCCTGGCCGCGACCGGAGATCGTCTTCGCCTTCTGCGCAGCCCGCACCTTGGCTTCGATGGCCTCGGCCTTCATCGTGGCATCGAGCGCCAGCTCCAGCACGGCGACCGGATCTTCTTCGTCGCCAGTCTGCACATAGCCGCCTGCAACCAGACGATCGCGCGCAGCGGAAGGCTCGATGAGCACCTTGGCGACTTCGTGGCCAAGGCTGTCCGATGGCACCACATACGGACGACCGAGCGGGAAGATCAGACGACGCAAGAAGATGGAAATCAGCTTGTTCGGGAAGTTGGAGATCACGCCTTCGAGCGCCGTCTGCGTCTTGTGCATGGCGTCCCACATCGCCCAGTGCATCAGCGGCGCGTCGGCAGCCTGACGGCCTTCATCCTCGAAGCGCTTCAGCGTGGCGGAGCAGAGATAGAGATACGACAGGATGTCGCCGAGTCGCGCCGAGAGTTTCTCCTTGCGCTTGAGGTCGCCCCCCATGGTCAGCATCGACACGTCGGCGATGAAGGCAAACGCAGCGGAGAAGCGCGTGAGCTGTTGATAGTAGCGACGGGTTTCTGACGCCACGTCCGGCGTGCCGACCCAGTGCGAACCCGTGATACCCATCAGGAAGGTGCGTGCCGCGTTCGAAACCGAGAAACCGATGTGGCTGAACAGCGCGTCATCGAAAACGTTCAGGCCACGCGCCGTGTCGCTGTCCATCGCCGCACGCATTTCCTTCAGCACATACGGATGGCAACGGATGGCGCCTTGGCCGAAGATGATCAGGCAACGCGTCAGGATGTTGGCGCCCTCGACTGTGATGCCGACGGGAATCTGCTGGTAGGCGCGGCCGAGGAAGTTCTGCGGGCCCATGCAGATGCCCTTGCCGCCGAGGATGTCCATGCCGTCATTGACGACCTGGCGGCCGCGCTCGGTGACGTGGAACTTGACGATAGCCGAGACCACCGAGGGCTTCTCGCCGAGATCGATCGAGCCTGCCGTCATGACGCGTGCCGCGTCGGCCATGTAGAGATTGCCGCCGATGCGCGCCAGCGGCTCTTCGATACCTTCGAACTTGCCGATCGCCGTCTTGAATTGTGCGCGAACGCGGGCATAGGCACCGACCGAACGCGCGGTGAGTTTCATCATGCCGGTGTTGGATGCTGGCAGCGAGATCGAGCGACCTGCGGCCAGACATTCCATCAGCATACGCCAGCCCTGCCCTGCCATCGCCGGGCCGCCGATGATGAAGTCCAGCGGCATGAACACGTCCTTGCCCCAGTTCGGACCGTTCTGGAAGACAGCGTTGAGCGGGAAGTGACGGCGACCGATATTCACGCCGGGATGCGTGTTCGGCACCAGCGCACAGGTGATGCCGAGGTCTTCCGTCGCACCAAGCAACTTGTCCGGATCGTAGAGGCGGAATGCGAGACCCAGCACCGTGCAGATCGGGCCGAGCGTGATGTAGCGCTTGTCCCAGGTGACACGCATGCCGAGCACTTCCTTACCCTCGTACATGCCTTTGCAGACGACACCGAAATCCGGGATCGCCGCTGCGTCGGAGCCCGCTTGCGGACTGGTCAGCGCGAAGGCCGGCACTTCAAGACCCTTGGCAAGGCGCGGCAGGTAGTGCGCCTTCTGTGCGTCCGTACCGTAGTGGAGCAGCAATTCGGCCGGGCCGAGCGAATTCGGCACCATCACGCTCACGGCGCTGGCCGAGCTGCGTGTCGAGAGCTTCATCACCACTTGCGAATGCATGTAGGCGGAGAAGCCTTTGCCACCGAACTCCTTCGGAATGATCATGCCGAGGAAGCCCTTGTCCTTGATGTACTGCCAGGCTTCAGGCGACAGGTCGTTGTAGACGTGGGTCGTATCCCAATCGCTGACGAGACGGCACAGCTCATTGACTTCGTTATCGAGGAAGGACTGTTCCTCGGCCGAAAGCTTCGGCTTCGGGTATGACAAAAGGGTTTTCCAGTCCGGCTTGCCGCCGAACAGCTGACCTTCCCACCACACCGTGCCAGCTTCGAGCGCCACGCGCTCGGTATCCGACATCGGCGGCAGGATCTTGCGGTAAGCGCCGAACAGCGGCTTGCTGATCAGGGCGCGACGTACTGGCTTGAGCACGAACAGGCTCGTCACGGCCAGCCACACGACGATCGCGGTACTGGTCGCTGTATTGGATACGCCGCCCAATGCATTCAGGCCGAGCAGCCACGCCACGCCGGCCACCATCCACGCCACGAGTGGCGCCCGCCAGGCTGCCAGCGCCAGTGCAAGCACCGGCAGCAGCAGAATCATGATCCAGATCATTTTTGTCTCCTCGTTGTTGTTGCATCTGCCGGCGCGCTGCTGCTTGCGCTCTCCGGCAGGGGTGCGCGCAGACCGCCAAGCAGGAAGGCGGTCAGACGCGGCTTGAGCTGGGCAGGATCGTCATCGAACTGCCCGGTGACGAGCGCCAGTGCATCGATGCCGGAAATGGCATACGAGACGGCTCCCATCATGAAATGCAGGCGCCACGCGATTTCTGCCTTCGGTACGTCCGGCAGCGCGGCATAGAGCGCCGCCGAGTAACGCCCGACCACCTCGGCGTACTCGACAGCCATGAAATTACGGATGAACTCGGCCGGCTCTGTGTAGGTGCGGCCGAGCAGGCGCATGAAGATGCGGCCGCCGTGCTCGGTATCCGCAGCCATTTCCAGCGCCGGGCCAAAGAAACCGTCGAGCACCTGGCTGGGCTTGAGCGGCCCACCGGACTCAGCCTCCATGCGGTTGATCGCCTCCAGCCGCTGACGATTCAGCTCGGACAAGCGCCGATGAAAGACGGCCTGAAACAGTGCCTCCTTGCTGCCGAAGTGATAGTTCACGGAAGCCAGATTGACGGCGGCGCGCGTGGTGATCATGCGCATGGAAGTGCCATCAAAACCGTGCTCGGCAAACAGCCATTCCGACGCATCGAGGATGCGCGTCGCCGTATCCGGCGTATTGGTCTGCTCAGTTTGCGGTGCTGACACTGTGTCTCCGACGAGGTCTGGCTGGCTTGAGGATGAAATCTGGCGCGGTTGCGAAACCGCCGCCTTATTCAAACGATCGTTTTAATCATACGTACGAATTATCGCGTGTCAAGCCAGTGATGACCCGCATGCGTCGACGGTCCGTCTCCATGAACATTGAAACCACGCGGCAACGATTGAAGTCTTGCGAAAAGGGTCGTCAAGAGAAACGGCCACGTGCCCCGATTGCAGCGGCCAAGAAAGACGTCAGGAGTTCAGCGAGCCGTTGTCGGCACAGAGGCGTCCTCCATGTACCGGCGATCCGGGGCACGGCGGTTCAAGTCTGGCTCCGGCGAAGCTCACCCAGCATTTCCAGGTAGCGCGACTCCGACAAGGGATAGCGCAGCATCAGCAGGCCCGCTGTGGCGTAGCCCAGCGCTGGCAGCAGGGCCATGCCCAGCACGATGGCCTGCCGCGCCATATCGCTCTGCGTGGCGAGGTTAGGCACGTAGCCGCTACTGGCGATCATGAAGGCCGGCAACGCGGCCCCCAGTGCCAACCCGCATTTGCGCGTAAGCAGGAACAGCGCGTAGTTGGTGCCTTCCAGGCGCAGGCCACTGCGCCATTCGCCGTATTCCACGGTGTCGGCCTCCAGTGCCCACAGCAGCACCATGCCCAGCGTGGCCCCGGCTGCGCCGATCGCCATGCACAGCAGCACGGCGCCGAAGTGTCCAGCCGGCAGCCACCACAGGACGGCATGGCCTAGCGCCGCCAACAGCATGCCGAGCTGGAAAGCGCGAACTTTGCCCAGGCGTGCGGCCAGCAGCGGCGCCAGAGGCACGGCGAGACCGATGCCAGTGAGGCTGGTGGTCAGGATCATCGGCGAGAACAGGCCCGCATTGCCCAACACGTAGCGCGCGAAGTAGATGCCGCTGGCGCTGCCACAGCCACTGGCCGCCAGAGCCGCCAGCGTAACCAGACACAGGCGTTGCAGCGGCAGGTTCTGGCGCAGCACGGGCAGGCTGTCGCGCCAGCGTAGCGCCTCCGCCTTGCGCGGCACCACCTCACTCGTGTTGAAGAAGCACAACGCATAGAGCAGCAGCCCGACGCCGGCCAGCACGACAGTCAGCAGCGTCAGTCGCGATTGCAGCGCCTCGCCTTGCAAACTACGCAGACTGCCCGCTATGGCAAAACCAAGCAGCGCGAAGGTGACGCTCGACATCCATGTACGCACCGCCCCCAGGCGCGCACGTGCTGGTGGCGACTGCGTCATGACACCAGCCAGCGAGCCATAGGCAATGCTGACGAATGCATAGGCAGTGCCAAGCAGGCCGTAGCTGAGGTAGGCATAGACGAGCTTCGCAGTCGGGCTCCAGCCAGCAGGCACCGAAAACACGGCCACGTTGAGCACGAGCACCGGCAGCGCGCCGACCAGCAGCCATGGGCGCAGCCGACCCCACCGCCGTTCGTAGCCAAAGCCTCGATGACGATCGATGACGCGGCCTGCCGCGATATCCATGAAGGCGTCATAGATGCGTACGACGACCAGCAGCGTTCCCGCGGCAGCCGCAGGAATGCCGGCGACGTCGGTGTAGTAGTGCAGCAGGAACAGCAGGCCCAGCGCGAAGCTGAAATTGTTGGCCATGTCTCCCAGGCCGTAGCCGAGGACCACGCGCCACGGCAGGTGCGTGCGCGCCTGTGCCGATTCGCTCACACGGAAACCGCGGCCGCGCTCGCCAGCTGCTCGGCGCAGAACGCACGTACCGTGGCGAGCATCGCATGCAGCAGCGGCGAACTCTCGCTATGCCGATAGATGCACTGCACGTCGAAGGGGATCATCGGGCCGTCCGCATAGGGACGAAACACCACATTGGGAATCTGCAGTGCATTGATCGAGGGTGGTGCGAAGGTAATGCCAAAACCGTTGCTGACCAGCGCCAACGTGGTCAGCATGTCATCGGCGCGATGGCGTGCGTGGGCCTGCGAGCAATACGCCTGGTTCAGGCCAGCCGCCATGGCACTGTCAAAGTTGGCGCCAATCTGTGGTTCGCCTTCGAGGTCGTCTTTGTAGATGACGCTGCGTGCAGCCAGCGGGTGGTCCTTGTGTAGCGCCACCTGCAAAGTTTCCCGATAGACCGTCTCGTAGGCCAGGTCTGCCTCCTGCAGTGGGAAGCGATCGAAGGCGAAGAGGATCTTGCCCTCGCGCAGCAACTCCACCTGCTGGTCCTTGCGGGCGTTGTGCAACACGAAGTTCACCCGCGGATGAATCTCGGCGAAGCGTTTGAGCACCTGCGGCACGATGCTGAAGATGGCCGAGCCATAAACGCCGATGTTCAACTCCTGATACGCGAGTGTCTCGGCCTGGCGTGCCGCCAACTTGGCTTGTGCCAGCTCGATCTTGATATTGCGCGCGTGATTCAACAGGGCCGAGCCCGCCGCAGTGATCTCCACGCCAGAGGTGGTGCGCCTGAAGAGCTGCTGCCCGATATCTTCCTCCAGCAACTGGATCTGGCGCGTCAACGCCGGCTGCGTGATGTGCAGTCGCACCGCCGCACGCCCGACGCTCTGCTCCTCTGCAACGGCGATGAAATAGGTGAGCGAGCGAATGTCCAAGCCAAGGCCCTCCGATGACAGGCAAAACTACCATACAAGTTTAGCCGCAACGGTGGCGGGATGCTCTTCAGGCTGACTGACGCGCATCTGTCCGTGTTTACCCCCATCAGCGCTCGGCATGGCGTTCATCAGAAGACGGCATTGGACGCACCCGATTGGTGAAGCCAAAAATCTCATTGCCTGGACCGACAGCCTTCTTGCCCTGCCAGAAGCGCTGCACTCGCTACACGCAATTTCCACACGCTATTCACGTGCCGGGACACAAGCTGAGTGTTGGTTGTAGTCACTCGCTCTGTCCTGCACGGCCTGGAGATGTTTTCCGGGAGCCCAACCAAGGATGGTTTGACATGAAAAAAAGAAATGACTCCCGTAGGACGGCGCTCGCATCCGCGATCACTGTGGCACTTTCATTTGGTCTTGTCGCTTGCGGTGGCGGAGGTGGTGGAAGTAGCACCGGAGAGAGCCCCGCCGTAGAACCGCCCTACACCGGCCTTGCCTGGTTTGACCCGAAGCTCATTGCTGCGCAAAACACGGCAACGACCGACGGGGCTAAAGAAGAGATCGCGAAAAATCGAGCCAAGCTTTTGATTGCGGCGATGACGGAGAGTCAAAAGCTCGATCAACTCACCGGAGCAGGCAATGCTGTCGTTCCCGAGCTGCCAAGCTGTTTTGGCGGCCGCCATGTGAAGGACATCCCTGAACTGGGGATTCGCACCCTGCGCATCTCCAACGGCCCAGTGGGCGTCGGGCAGAACGACTGCGCGCCGATCGGTGATCCCCAGCCCCTGGTCTCGGCGGCTTCTGCCCAGGCTACGGCGCTTCCCTCCGCTATTGCCATGGCAGCCTCCTTCGACCGGACGACTGCCAAGCAATATGGCGACGTCATCGCCACCGAAATGAACAATCTCGGGCTGGACGTCTTCGAGGCGCCGGGGGTCAACATGGCCCGGATTCCGACCCTTGGCCGTAACTTCGAATACTTTGGCGAAGACCCTTTCCTCACCGGCACGATGGCCGTCGAAGAGTCCAAGGCCATCCAGGCGGCTGGCCTGATCGCCATGCCCAAGCACTTCGTCGCCAATGAGCAGGAGACGATGCGCCAGAAGACCTACTCAACCGTCGACGATCAGACGCTGCGCGAAATTTACCTGTTGCCATTCGAAATGGCGGTGAAGGATGCCAAGGTCGGCTCGATCATGTGCGCCTACAACTATCTGAATGGTGTGCAGGCCTGCGAAAACGACAAGACGCAGAACAAGATCCTGCGCGACGAATGGGGCTTCACCGGCTACGTCCAGTCCGACTTCCTGGCCACCCGATCACTCAAAGCACTGTCGAAGGGGATGGACCACGAGATGCCGGCCCCCGCCCTCTGGGCGCCAGACAAAGTGAAAGCCGCATTGGCCGATCCGAACAGTGGCATCACCTGGGCACTGATCAATCAGGCTCTTGAACGCCGCTTCACGCAGATGTTCAAGCTGGGCATTCTGGACCGCCCGATCAAGCAGACTCCGATCAACTTTGTCGCAGGCGGTGGAAAAGCCCGCGACATCGGGAACAAGTCGTCGGTATTGCTGAAGAACCGCGGTAACCTCCTGCCCCTGGCTTCGACCCTGGGGAGCTCCGACTACGTCACGATCATCGGCAAGTCCTCCCAGCCCTATGCCCAACAAGCAGTCATGGGCGGCGCTGTCGTCGGCAAGGTGGTTGCCGCCGGCAGTTCCGATGTCATACCCAACTACACCGTCACGCCAGTTGCGGGCATTGCCAATGCGCTGGGCGTCAGCGTGGGCTCCAGCAAGGTCCGGCTCATTCTGGTGGACGACAGCAACACGCTGGCCTCGGTCAATGGCGTGCCGATGACCTATGCCGACGCGATAGCCAACCACATCAACCAATCTGCCAACAAGGCCATCATCTTCATGGTGGGGACGATCGCCGAGGAAGGTGGTGATCGGGGAACAGTCAGCTATACGACATCTTTTCCTTCGGCGCAGGAATCCTTTTGCGGCTTCGTGCTGACCTGTGCGGTGACCAACATAGGGTGGGATTCCGACCCGCTCTATCATCCAAAGGACGGCATGACACTCGACTGGTATTCGGCCAGCGGCCCGGGCGTCATGACGAAGAAAGTCAATGCTCGTAGCAGCGGTACCCAGGCGATGATAGATAACATCATGGCGGCCAATGCCAGTCTCAAGGACAGGACGGTGCTGGTCCTGAAGGACAACGCCAGCTTCTCCGTGCCCGACAGCCTGATCGGTGCCAATGGACCGGCTTCGATTCTCGAAGTCTGGTTCCCGGGCCAGGAGGACGGCAACATCATCGCCGACCTGCTCTTCGGCAAGGTCAATCCCTCGGGCAAGCTCCCGGTCACTTTCCCAAGGGCCGGCAAGGGCTTCATGGACTACATCACCGAAAGCCAGTTCCCGGGCTCGATGGTCGCGGGCCTGCCCACGGTCAGCTACAGCGAAGGGCTGAACATCGGCTATCGCTGGTATGACGCCAATTATGTCCCTGCTGCCGGATGTACCGTGACGAATGGACAAAACGACTGCGTCGCTTTCCCGTTCGGCTATGGCCTGTCCTATACGACGTTCGCCCTGAGCAACCAGTCGGTCGCGCAAAACGGCAGCAAGTATGACGTCACGGTCAAGGTGACGAATACGGGTGGCAAGAAAGGCGCCGAGGTGGTCCAGGTTTACGTGCAGATGCCCAGTTCAGCCAATGCGGGTCGTTTGGCGCAACCGCCGAAACGTCTCGTCGGCTTTGCGAAAGTCGAACTCGACCCGGGCGCACAACAAGTCGTAACCGTCACGATCGACCCGGCCGCCAGCAACCATCCGCTTGGCGCGTGGGACAAGGCGTCGAACGCGTGGGTTACCCCTGCAGGTAGCTACACCGTGCTGGTTGGCAACTCTTCCGCGACGAAAGACCTCACGTCCGCCGGCACGATTAACCGATAAGTCGTTTCCACTTCCGTTGGCAGCTCCTGCATCAGTGCAGGGGCTGCCTTTCTACGTGAAGAGCCAGGCACTAG
Source organism: Uliginosibacterium silvisoli (assembly GCF_036017035.1). NCBI lineage: Bacteria > Pseudomonadati > Pseudomonadota > Betaproteobacteria > Rhodocyclales > Zoogloeaceae > Uliginosibacterium > Uliginosibacterium silvisoli. The sequence continues at coordinate 557,644 of NZ_JAYXHS010000003.1, forward strand.
CCAACCTGCCAAGGCTTGCGGCGGCCTGAGCCTCCGGGAAGACGACTCCCAGCTTCGTCGCGCAATGCGAAAGACGCCGTTGGCTTGTACGGCCTTTACCGGTATGTAAGCGCTTTTTTCCAAGCGCGCCGGTCTACGACATCACCGGCATCGGCTACGCATTCGGCCCCAGCATCTCGTACTACTACGCCGACTTCGCCTTCAATGCGGTCACCGCCGAAGTGCCAGAACCCTCTTCGCTCGCACTCGTCGGTCTGGGCCTTCTAATTTCTGCCTTGACCGTGCGACGTTCCCGCCGCGTGTAAGACGCGCCTCTCGATGTCACGTGCAAGCGCAGTAGCATCGAGAGGCGTGGGGTCGCTTATGCGCCGGAAGTGGTCGCGAGCAACCTGTCGGCCCCGCTCTCATCTTCGATATTGCCGTCCTCAAGCAGACCATGTCGCTTGAGGAGTGTGCGCATCACGTTGCGCGTGACACCCAGCGCCTGTGCGCTGCGTACCTGGTTGCTGTTGTTACGGCGGAACGCCAGATGCACGAGCGCGGATTCGATCTGCTCGAATGCCTGCTCGGGTTGCGAGGCCAGATAGCGCGTCAGCGCACGCTCAAGACCCTGCTGCGGCGTCAGGTTGCTCTCTGCGCTGGCGCCCGGCGCGGCAACGCCGGCGAAGCGCAGATCATCTGGTCGAACCACATTGCCCCGGCTGACCAGCAATGCAAAATGGATGACATTCTCCAGCTCGCGGATGTTGCCAGGCCAGGTGTAGTGACGCAGCGCGTCGACGGTCTCCAGCGCCAGCTTCGGTTCCGCCACACCGATACGCTGCGCATACAAGCCAGCGAAATAGCAGGCGAGCGGCTCGATGTCGCCCTGGCGCTCACGCAGCGGCGGCAGTACCAGCGCGGCAACGTTGACGCGGTAGAACAGGTCGACGCGGAAGTGGCCAGACGCTACTGCACGTGCCAGATCCACATTGGTCGCCGCAACCAGGCGCACGTCGAGGGCGACAGGCTTGCGCGAGCCCAGCCGCACCACCTCGCGCTCCTGCAGCACGCGCAGCAGCTTCACCTGCATGGCGAGCGGCAGGTCGCCGATTTCGTCGAGGAACAAGGTGCCGCCATTGGCGGCTTCAAACCAGCCTGCACGCGCACCTTGCGCGCCAGTGAAGGCGCCAGCCTCGTGACCAAACAGCTCGGCCTCGATCAGGGTCTCCGAGAAAGCACCGCAATTGACCGCAACGAAAGGGCCGGTGCGACCACTCTGCTCATGCAGGTGACGCGCAACGAGTTCCTTGCCCGTGCCGGACTCGCCCTGGATAAGGACGCTGACGTCGCTGGGTCCGAGCAGATCGATCTGTTCCAGCAGCTCCATCGAGCGCGGATCGGAGAACACCAGCGCCTTGGCGCGAATCGACAGCGCATGCGGAGACGGATCGGGGAACGACAGAAGTTTTCCGGGGCGGTAGTTGCTTGGCATGAGATTCCTCTGACTTCTTCCGGCCAGCAGCGCCGGGGTAACAGCGCTACTGGCTGGCGATTCGCAAGGTTCCCCACCAGTGATTACCCGTGAGGAATACGTCACCCACTCTACGCACAGCCCGGCGACACGAGAAATAACAAGTTTTGCGTTAGATATTCATTTGATGGTGATGTCTTCCCGTCCTTTCCAGCCCCTGCGGCATTCCGCAAATGCGCATAAGCAGTTGAAGAATTCGTCGTTTGCGTTTGCAGCGACCGGTCTTAGTCTCGTGCCCTCAATTCGCCCCGGCGGACATCACGGAACTTGCACATGGAATATCGCGCATTCGGCACGACCGATCTGAAGATCAGCACCCTCACGCTGGGCACCATGACCTGGGGGGAGCAAAACAGCGAGCAGGACGCTCATCGCCAGCTCGACATCGCGATCGACTACGGCATCAACCTGATCGATACGGCCGAGGCCTACCCTGTGCCGCCGCGCCCCGAGACCCAGGGCCGCACCGAGGAGTTCATCGGCAGCTGGCTGGCGAAACCCGGCAACGCGGGCAAGCGCGACCGCTTCCTGGTCGCCACCAAGGCCGCAGGCCCGGCACGCCAGAAGCACAACCCGACACACATTCGCGGCGGCAAGACGCGCCACGACAAGGAAAACCTCACGCAAGCGCTGGACAACAGCCTGCGCCGCCTGCGCAGCGACTACGTCGACCTCTACCAGCTGCACTGGCCGGACCGCACGACCAATACCTTCGGCCAGCTCAGCTATCAGCATGTCGCCGACGAAGAGAGCGTGGCCATCGAGGAAACCCTGTCCGTACTCGCAGGCTTCGTGAAGGCCGGCAAGGTGCGGCACATCGGCGTATCGAACGAGACGCCCTGGGGCGTTGCCCAATTCCTCAAGCACGCCGAGTTCTCCGGCCTGCCGCGCATCGCCAGCATCCAGAACCCCTACAGCCTGCTCAACCGCAGTTATGAAACCGGCCTCGCCGAGTTCGGCCACCGCGAGCAACTGAGCCTGCTCGCCTATTCGCCGCTGGCCTTTGGCGTGCTGACAGGCAAATACCTGAACGGCGCACGCCCGGCGGGCGCACGCCTCACGCTGTTTGAGCGCTTCGTTCGCTACACCGGGGCCCTGGCCCAACTGGCCACGGCGGACTACGCGGCGCTTGCGCGCCAGCATGGCCTGACACCAGCACAGCTGGCGATTGCCTTCTCCGTCGGCAGGCCATTCGTCACCAGCGCCATCATCGGCGCCACCACGGCCGAGCAACTGCGCGACAACATCGAGAGCGCCTCCATCAAGCTGGATGCGAACGTCATCTCCGCCATCGATGCCATCCACACGCGCTACCCGAACCCGATCCAGTAACAGCAACATCACTCGCACCAGAGCCCCGGAGTCAGCATGAGCCAAGCCATAGCCAACACCCTCGAACCCTCGCGCGTCGGCGCTGCACACGCCTCAGGCACGCTGAGCATCCGCCAGGTGCGCAAGCAGTACGAGGTAAAGGGAGAAGTCCTGCCCGTGCTCGATGGCATCAATATCGACATCAAGCCGGGTGAGTTCGTCAGCATCGTCGGCAGCAGCGGCTGCGGCAAGTCCACCTTGCTGCGGCTCATCATCGGCCTCGAAGATGACTACCAGGGCGACATCCTGCTGGATGGCACACGTGTTCACGGCACCAGCCTGAAACGCGGCATCGTCTTCCAGGAGCATCGCCTGCTACCCTGGCTCACGGTCGAACAGAACATCGGCATCGCGCTCGAGAACTCGCCGCTGTCCGAGCCCGAGCGGCGCAAGGCGGTGCAGAAGCACGTGGAACTGGTCGGCCTGCAAGGATTCGAGACGGCCTACCCACACCAGCTCTCCGGTGGCATGTCGCAACGCGTCGCCATCGCGCGTGGTCTCGTCAATCGCCCCGAGATCTTGCTGCTCGACGAGCCTTTCGGTGCACTCGATGCGCTGACGCGCGCCAAGCTGCAGGACGAGCTGCAACGCATCTGGCAGGCAGAGGGCATCACCATGATCCTCGTCACGCACGATGTCGAAGAAGCAGTCTTCCTCGGCGACAAGGTCATCGTGATGGAGCCTCGCCCCGGCCGCATCAAGCGCATCGTGCCGGTAGATGTGCCACACCCGCGCAAGCGCACGGATGCCGATCTCAATCGTATCCGCGTCGATGTGCTGCGTGAGTTCAACCAGCTGCCGCCTGACGAACTGGTCGAGGAGATCCCGCATCGCGCGCAGGATTTGATCTTTGCGTGGTGAGTTGAAAGCCCATAGATGTTTCGTCATCCCGGCGAAGGCCGGGATCCAGTATTGAACGTCCGATCTGGATCCCGGCCTTCGCCGGGATGACGATCCGAATTGAATCGCCACGAATCTCCAGGGATGCATCCATGCCACCCAGTCTCAATCTCGATACACCCGAGCTCGCCGAGCAGTACGACGTCATCAGCGACAAGCAGTTCGAGCACGGCAAGCTGCTGCTCGCCGACCTTGATGTGTCTGCCGGGCAACGCATTCTCGATGTCGGCTGCGGCACAGGCCGCCTCGGCGAATACGCCGCCAGCGAACTGCTGGGCCCGCATGGCGAAGTCATCGGCATCGAGCCGCTCGCACTGCGCGTGGATATCGCGCGGCGCCGCGCCTCGCCCAACCACCAGGTCAGCGTCGGCCGTGCGGAAGACCTGTCGCAATTCGCCGATGCGAGCTTCGACGTGGTCTATCTCAACAGCGTCTACCACTGGCTGCAGGACAAGAAGCCGGTGCTCGCCGAGGCGTTCCGCGTACTCAAGCGCGGCGGTCGCCTGGGCATCAGCGTCGCATCGAAAGACCGGCCGCATGACATCCAGCGCGTGCTGCAGGACGTGCTCACCGAGCATGCGCTGTACCGCAACGCGACGGGTGCCACACCGCATCGAGTGGGCTTCTCGGAGCTTGGCGCGCAACTGGAAGGAGCAGGTTTCCTCATCGACCAGATCATCCTGCGCAGCTTTGCCGATGTGTTCCCCAATCCGGAGGCGGTGATCGATTTCAATGCCGCGAGCTCCTTTGGCAACTACCTGACGGACTACACGCCGCACGTGCGCGAACAGGTGCTGGCAAGCCTGCGTGAGCGCTTCACCGCGCTGCAGACCGCCGAGGGCATCGTGGCCTACCGCCACCTGCTTTTCGCGGTCGGCCACAAGCCGGTCTGATCAATCTGATTCACACACCCCATACCTCGCTTCACACAACAAGGAAGAAACATGACAAAGCTGTATGTCGCACAAGGTGCATGCTCGTTTGGCGCTCACGTTGCCGCCCGCGAACTGGGTTTGCCAATCGAATTCATCAAGGTGCCGCTGCGCACGCCGGAGTCGCCCATCCACAAGGTGAACCCGCTGGGTCGCGTACCTACCCTGGTGTCCGACAGCGGCGAAGTCATCACCGAGAACGGCGCGATCCTGCCCTTCCTCGCCGACCTCAAGCCCGAAGCCGGCCTCGCGGCACCTGCCGGCTCCGTCGAGCGCGCACAGATCCAGGAATGGATCGGCTTTCTCAACTCCGACATCCACGGCGCCTACAAGCCCGTCAATCGCCCCAACCTGTTCCATGCCGATGAAGAAGTGCAGAAGAGCATTCGCGAAGGCGGCATCGCGCGCCTGCGCGACCTGATCCGCATCGTGCAGCGCAAGCTCGAAGGCAAGACCTGGGCGGTCGGCGAACGCTTCACCGTGGCCGATGCCTACCTCGGCGTCTTCCTGCGCTGGCTGCCGCGCGCCGGCATCGAGATCGGCAGCGAATTTCCCGGCCTCGCCGCCTACCTCGAGCGCTACAACGCCCGCGAATCGGTGAAGGCTGCAGCAGCCTTCGAAGCGGCCTGAGGCACATCATGGGCAATCAGGCAGACCTTTCCGCGCTGGCACCACGCGCCGCACTCGACGACGCTGCGCTCGACCAGCTCTTCCGTACGGCGCGCACCTACAACGTGTTTCGTGACGACGCCATCAGCGACGAGACCATCCATCAACTCTACGAGCTGCTCAAGTGGGGCCCCACGGCCTTCAATGCACAGCCGGCGCGCTACGTGTTCGTGCGCTCGCCCGAGGCCAAGGCCAAGCTCGGCCCGGCCCTGTCCGCAGGCAATCGCGACAAGACACTGGCCGCGCCGCTGACGGTCATCGTCGCGGTGGACACGCACTTTCACGAGCACCTGCCGACGCAGTTCCCGTCCTACGATGCGCGCCCGCTGTTCGAGAACACGCCGGCACTCATCGAACCGACGATCCAGCGTAACGGCTCGCTGCAAGGCGCCTACCTGATCCTCGCCGCGCGTGCGCTGGGGCTGGATGCTGGCCCCATGTCGGGCTTCAACGCAGACCTGCTCAACCAGGCCTTCTTCCCCGATGGCCGCTGGAAAGCAAACTTCCTCGTGAATCTCGGCTACGGCACCAACGAGAAGCTGTTCCCACGCAATCCGCGTCTTGGATTCGATGAGGTAGCGCGGATCGAGTAAGGCTGCAGGCTGGGCAGCAAGGAACATCCTTGCTCTCCGCCCTCCCCTCTCCAGCGGCCGCAGGAGAGGGCTTGCAGGAATCCAGCCATGTAATGACAAGAGCCTGAACACGAAGCCTCGCGTACCGCCGTGCGCAACGCTCCATTGCCTTGTTTTTTTATTTGTTACAAATTTGATAATTCACAAGGAATTACCCCGTTTCGCGCGCTAATATCCGCGCGCGCCGAGCTCGCCCTCGTGCGTTTGACATAACACTTAAGGGGATTCCATGTATTACGCCTCGGCACTGGCTAGCCTTCGTCGCGCTAGTCGTCTTGCTTTCGTCCTGATTTCAGGCCTCGCCCTCACCGCTTGCGGCGGTGGAGGTGGCGGCGGTGGCAGCTCCAGCACACCCGCATCGAGCTCCAGCTCCTCTTCTTCAAGCTCCAGCGTCGGCTGGAATGTCTTCGACGGTTCGCTGCATCCATCCACAGCCGGTTCGATCACGCTCTCTACCGGCGCATCGGCAAAGTTCACGATGATGACGGGCACGTTCACCGTCTCGAGCTCCAGCAGTTCGTCCAGCAGCTCATCGTCGAGCTCGAGCAGCTCGTCCAGCTCTTCATCGAGTTCCAGCAGCACGACCTTCAGCTACCAGGACTATTTCACCGTCAAGGGCGATGGCACCGTCGAGCTGAACTCGTCTGCCGTACTCGATAACCGCAGCGTCGCGCAGTATGTCAATGTGATTCGCAACGACAACGTCTACCCCAAGACCTTCACCGTGCTTGCACGCGTGTTGCCGGTTGCCGGCGTGACGTATAACGCCGCATCGGGCATCCGTCTGCTGGATATCGCCGTCGCGATGTCCGACACCGGTGTCGTGGGCTCGCTCATGGAGGCCACCATCGTCGCCGACACGAAGACCGTGGGCTTGCGTATCAACAATACGGACACGATTGCCGATACTGACTCGATGACCACGCTGGACCTGAGCGTGCCGCACATCTACCAGATCGCCATCACCATGACGTCCAAGAACGCAGGCAACATCAAGGCCTACATCGACGGCGCCACCACACCCGCCATCGACGTCACGACGTCCAACCTGTTCCTCGTGAGCACGGCAGGTGACAACTATCTGCGTATCGGTGATCCACGCTCCAGCATCTATCGCAGCTACACGGACTGGCTGCTGTGGACCACGACGGGCGCATACACGCCGGCAGACCTGAAGGGCAAGCTGCCTTCCGGTATCGGCGTGACCACCGGCTACTGATCGCAGATTCATCACGCGACATCGTCAAACAAAGGCTCCGCAAGGAGCCTTTGTTGTTTGTACGTCGCGAGCTGCTGGACCCTCGGGGCATACGGCACAATGCGGGTTGCCTGTTGCCTTCGACCACACACCATGCCCGGCGAATACATCTTCACGACGGACCAGAGCCGTTTCGACCTCACGGCCATCCACGCCTTCCTGAGCCAGACCTACTGGGCGCCAGGTGTTCCTTTCGAGACCATCGAACGCGCCACCCGGAACTCACTCTCCTTCGGCATCCTGCACGGTGATGAACAAGTCGGCTTCGCGCGCGTGGTGACCGACAAGGCCACCTTCGCCTACCTCGCCGATGTGTATGTGCTCGAAGCACATCGTGGCCATGGTCTGTCGAAGCGCTTAATGGAATTCATCCTCGCCCACGAAGACCTGCAGGGCCTGCGCCGCTTCCTGCTGTTCACCAAGGATGCGCATGGCCTTTACGCGCAATACGGCTTCAAGGAAGTACCGGATCCATCGCGCGTCATGGAGCGTTTCAACCCCACGCCACACAAAACCGCGTAAGCCGCACCTCCTCACTCATCTCTGCTTGCTCCTCACTTGCCGTCAAACGAATTTCTCCTTCTCGCCGTCGGCGCCATGTGCGCCGGCTTTGTCCAGGGCATCGCCGGTTTCGCCTTCGGCATGGTTGCCATGTCGTTCTGGGTCTGGGGTGTCGAACCGCACGTCGCAGCCGTCATGACCGTGTTCGGCAGCCTCGTCGGCCAGTTGCTCGCAGTCACGCGCGAGAAACGCGCGCTCGACCTGCCGGTGATGCTGCCTTTCCTCATCGGCGGGGTCATCGGCATACCCGTCGGCGTCACGATCCTGCCGCATCTGAACCCCACGCACTTCAAGCTGGCGCTGGGCACGATACTGCTGGTCTTCTGCCCCGCCATGCTGCTCGCCCCGCGCCTGCCCGCCATCCGTGGCACAGGGCGCTTCAGCGACGGCATCGTCGGCGCAGTGGGCGGCGCAATGGGCGGCATCGGCGGCTTCAGCGGCGTAGCGCCCGCCCTGTGGTGCACGCTGCGCGGCTACGACAAGGATGCCCACCGCGCGATACAGCAAAACTTCAACCTGACCGCGCTGAGCATCACGATGGTCGCCATGCTCGTCTCCGGCGTCGTCACGCGGGACATGCTGCCCAAGTTCGCCATCGTTGCGCCGGCACTCCTGCTGCCGGCGATCCTGGGCGCAAAGGTCTACACAGGGCTCAGCCCCCTCGCTTTCCGCCGCGTGGTGCTGGGGCTGCTTTGCCTGTCCGGCATCGCGATGATTACAGCCTCCTTGCCTTCATTCGCTCGCCTCTGACAGACAGGGGGCTTCCACCTGTCCGCCAGCCAGCCAGCCAGCCGGAACGTCAATCTGCCCCAAGGTGCAACCGAGCCTGCACCTTGGGACGATGCGGCAAGCCGATGTGACGAGCACCCTTGACCCGTTCCGCGAGAGCGTGCTCTCGTTCCACAAGTAACACGGTCAAAGGATCCGACATGAAGCGCAAAGAGTTCATCACGTTTGCAAGTGCAGTGGTCCGTGGCACGCCACTACCAAGCCTGGCGAAGATTTCCCGGCAACACCTGCGGATGTCCGTAAAACGATTACTCGTCTCTGCCTCCCTGTCCGCGCTTGCATTGCCTGCCTTTGCGCAGATACCGGACAAGCTGGCCGAAGACGCGTACATCTACGGGTACTCGATGGATGAGGCTTACAAGTTCTTCTATGAAACGGCGGTCAAGACAGACACGCCGCTCAATCGCTTCCAGAACATCCGTCATCTGGCAGATGACACCTACACCGATCACCCCACCATCAATAACGACACCCTGCACTTGATGGGGTGGCTCGATGTTGCCGCTGAACCAGTTATCGTCAGTGTGCCGACCATGGAAAAGGGCCGTTACTGGATCCTGCACACCATGGACATGGGGCACTACACCGTCACCATGATCGGCTCGCGCACCCGTGGAACCAAAGGTGGTCACTTCATGTTTGCGTCCCAGGAATGGAAAGGTGACGTACCGGGCAGCGTCGACCAGGTCATTCGTGTCGACTCCAATCTCGTGAAGCTGATGGGCCGCATCATGGCCACCGGGCCTGCCGACGAGAAAAAAGCCCTGAACTACATGGACGACTGGAATGTCAGGACACTCTCGGCCTACCTCGGGCTGCCTGGCCCCAAACCCAAGCAGCGCACTTATCCGGATCCCGCAAAAACCAATTGGCTGCAGCGGGTGAACTTCGTGCTCTGTGACGGTTCAATGGCCCAGGCCGACAAGAAATGGCTCGATCAGTACACGTCCATGGGTCTGGCCGCCTGCAAGACTGACTTCACCAGCGAACAACTGGCGGCAGCCAAGAAAGCCGAGGAGTCAGGCCTGAAGCGCCTCAAGGAATTGGCGCCCACCCTGACCGATGCAGGCAAGCTGCTGGGAACGCGCAAGCAGTTGGGCGATGGCTCGCGTGAGCTGTTTGCAGAGGGGACGTATCTTGGCCAGTGGGGACTGCCTCCCGATGAAAGCGTCTACCTTCAAGCCGTGAAGGGCAGTGATGGCGAGCCCATCAATGGCTCGAACGGCAAGAAGTACCGCCTGCACTTCAAGGCGCCGGATGTCAGCGAGTTCTGGTCTTTCACCGTCTACGGTACGGACAACCACTTCATGGCACACAACGACATCAATCGCCACAGCCGTGGAGACCGCACCCTGAAGCCGGATGCCAAGGGTTATTACACGATCGAACTCGGCGCCAAGGGCAACGCCTCCAATCAGAACTTCCTGCCGATTCCGGAGAAGGATGCCTACGTCGTCCTTCGCATGTACGGGCCCAGCAAGGCGGTGCAGGCCGGCGGTTACAAGTTCCCCGCTGTCGAGGTCGTGAAGCCTTGACGACTCGTCTCACTCAAGTGCTCCGCCTGCAGCAGTGAGCTATTGAAACTCATCCGGCAGTTATCGCATCAACATATAAGGTTTCATCATGCACATTTTGAGAAACATCCTGCTGAGCCTCGGCCTGGGCATCTCCGCCCTGGCCGCGGCCCAGGCGGCGGACAAACCCAATATCGTGGTCATCATGGTCGATGACATGGCGCCGATGGACATATCGGCCTATCACCGCGGAGTGGGCGCCGTCGCTACACCGAACATCGACCGCCTCGCCAAGGAGGGTCTGATGATCTCGGACTACTACGCCGAGCCAAGCTGCACCGCTGGCCGCGCGGCCTTCATCACCGGGCAGTATCCGGTGCGTACCGGGCTGACAGCCGTAGGGCAACCCGGTGCAAAGGTCGGCATACAGGACAGCGACGTCACCCTGGCCCAGTTACTGAAGGCCGAGGGCTACGCGACGGGCATGTTCGGCAAATCGCACATCGGCGACCGCAACGAGTACCTCCCGACCGTGCACGGCTTCGACGAGTTCTACGGCTTCCTCTATCACCTGAACATCATGGAGATAGCGGAGATGACCAACTTCCCCAAGGATCCGAAGTTTCCCGGCATTCCCCGCAACGTGATCCACGCGGTGGCTACCAATACCAACGACACGACGGAAGAGCCGCGCTGGGGCCGCGTGGGTAAACAGAAGATTACCGACGAAGGCCCGCTCACCATCGAGCGCATGAAGACCATCGACGACACCTTCACCGACATGTCGATCGACTGGGTCAAGAAGCAGAAGGTCGCCAACAAACCCTTCTTCCTGTGGTTCAACCCTTCACGCATGCACCAGAAGATTCACGTCAGCAACCAGTGGCTGGGCAAGAGCGGCCACACCGAATATGCCGATGCCCTGCTTCAGCTGGACTCGCTGGTGGGCAAGCTGCTCAACACGCTCGATCAGGAAGGCCTGAGCAAGAACACCATCGTGCTGTTCACCTCCGACAACGGCGTTAACCTGGCGCACTGGCCTGACGGCGGCGCCGCGTCCTTCCGCGGCGAGAAGGGGCTCACCTGGGATGGCGGCTTCCGTGTGCCGATGCTCGTTCGCTGGCCGGACCACATCAAGGCTGACACCTGGACCGGTGAGTTCATGGCCTCCGAAGACTGGGTGCCGACCTTGATGGCCGCGGTGGGCAAGCCGGATGTGAAATCGCAGTTGCTGACGGGCCTCAATGTCGGCGGCAAGACCTTCAAGAATCACCTCGACGGCTACAACCAGCTCGACATGCTGACAAAGGCCGATGGCAAGTCGAAGCGGCATGAGTTCTTCTACTTCGCAGAGACCAACATGAACGCGGTTCGTGTCGACCAGTGGAAGATTCACACGGCCACCAAGGACAAGTGGATGGAGGCCGCCAAGCCGATACCTGGCGGCCTCGTCATCGACATCAAGCTCGATCCGTACGAGCGCTCTCCCGAAACGGGCGACCACTTCCGCTGGCAACAGCAGCGCAGCTGGATCATCCCGATCCTCGCGCCGTACATCGAAGCCTTCGAGAAGAGCATGAAGGACTACCCGCCTTCCCAGAAGGGTGCTGGCGGTATCGGCATGGCCTCGATGGAGAACTAATCTCATGAAACGCAGAACATTCATCACCGCCGCAAGTGCAGTGGCTTATGGAACACCCCTGCTGGGTTTACTCGGTTCCAGCCCAGCGCTGGCACAGGCCGGCGGCGAGCCGCTGGGCGGGCATCCGCCTGCCGGGGCGAATTCGTCCATCAAGGACTTCGACTACCAGATCAAGTACCAGCGCGCGTTCGAGGCCGTGCTCTGGAACATGCCTGCCATTGCCATCTACTCGTTCCGTCGCGCAGCCTTCGACGATCTGGGGATGACGGACAACGACATCATCACCTACTCGCACACCGCCACGCCAAAGCTCGAGGCCATCACCGCGAACAGCTCGACGCCCTACATCGGCGCGTACACCGACCTGCGCAAGGGACCGGTCGTTCTGGAGGTGCCTGCGTCGAGCGCCGAAGGCAGCCTGTATGGCCAGGTCGTCGATGCCTGGCAGCTCACGATTGCCGATGTCGGGCCGGCCGGCCTCGACAAGGGCAAGGGCGGCAAGTACCTGTTCACGCCACCGGGCTTCAAAGGCAAGGTGCCGGGCGGATATATCCACGTAGCTTCGCCGAACTTCCGCATCGCGCTCGCTTTCCGCTCCGTGCGCGCCCCCGGAAGGTCCATCGAAGAAGCCTTCCACTATGCGCAGAAGCTGCGCATGTATTACCTCTCCGACGCGAAGAGCTCTCCGAAGCAGAAATTCGTCGACCCTTCCGAGCAGCGCTACCCGACCCTGCCCTTCTACGACGAGCGCCACTTCCAGGACATGCACGCCATCATGAGCGTGGAGCCTGTCCGCGAGCACGACAAGGTCATGATGGGCATGCTGAAGTCCATCGGCATCGAGAAAGGCAAACCGTTTGCGCCGGACGACACCGCCAAGCGCGCCATGCGCCAGGCCGTCATCGACGCCTGGTACTACATGCACTGGTGGTTCGATACCGAGATGGTCAAGCGCACCTACTGGCCCGACCGGCACTACGTCTCGCTGCTGCAGACCGACACGAACCGCACCTTCACGTTCACCTACGACAACTACATCGACCTCACCGAACGCGCTGCCGAGTACTTCTGGTGCACCTACATGCCGAAGATGCTCAGCGACACGCCAGCGACGCAGTACATGATGGCCCTGGCGGACAAGAACGGAAAACTGCTCGAAGCAGGCAAGACCTACAAGCTCGACGTACCGGCGAACATGCCCGTCAAGCAGTTCTGGGCACTTACGGTGTATGACCGCATGACCATGGGCTTCATCTACAGCGAGAGCAACCGCACCACGCTCTCGTCCTACGACGTCGACAAGATGAAGAAGAACGCGGACGGCGGCGTGACGCTCTACGTCGGCCCCAAGGCGCCCGCGGGCCTGGAGAACAACTGGATACCGACATCCGGCAAACGACCGATGCCTGCCATGCGCTTCTACGGCCCGACGGAAGCCATGAACAACAAGAGCTTCAAGTTGCCGGACTTTGAACTGGTCGGTTGACGGCCTGCTGCAGGAAGTCATGCGGGCAGACTTCGCTTCTCGCATGATGCCGGGGCCTGTGTAATCGCTCGCCCTGCGGGCACTATCGCTACCCGGCATGGACCCGGACATGTTGTCCGGAAAATGTTTCATTCCGCCGCGTCGTGCCGGGCTTGCTGTGCAAGCCCGGCATCGCCATGCTCACCAACGCCTTGCACTCACGCACTCCTGCCCCTGCCAGATCGCGCCGATGCGGCTTACGAAGAAATACTTTCCCCCAGCTGCATCCATTCAGCTCTCTCGCGGGTAGAGCCTGCAGCAGTGCATTTGCTGCGCCCCCTCTACAACTCCGGGAGAATCACATGTCGTCAATTCGCGCCCCTCGTTTTTCACGTGCTCTAACCCTTTCGCCCGCCGTCGTGCTGCTGGCAGCCTGCAGCTCCATGTCGGGCCCCGCACCAACCGCATCAAAGTTCTCGCAAACCGATCTGCCCGCTCCAATCCAGGTTCCCGCCGGCAACCGCGTGGCCATGGAAACAGTCGGCACGGGTGACATCACCTATGAATGTCGCGACAAGGCCAATGCACCGGGCCAGACCGAATGGGTTTTCGTCGGCCCCGACGCCAGGCTCCTCGACCGCAGCGGCAAGCAGGTCGGCAAGTACTATGGCCCGCCAGCCACCTGGGAAGCAGCGGATGGCTCAAAGATCACCGGCACCCAACTCGCCGTCGCACCCGCCAGCCCGACCAGCCTGCCGTACCAGCTGGTGAAGGCCAACCCGGCTGTCGGCAGCGGCGCCATGAGCGGCGTGACCTACATCCAGCGGGTCGCGCTACAAGGCGGCATCGCTCCCGCCAGCCCCTGCACGGCAGAAACGAAGGGCAAGAAGCAGATCGTCAAGTACCAGGCTGACTACATCTTCTGGACCGCATCCTGAGCGTTCCAGCAAGCGACAGCATCGCGTCGCGCGGAAGGCTGGGTTACGATCCGGCTTTCCGCGCCCGGCCCGCCAGCATCTTGCACACAGATTCCTTCGATCATGATGCGGCCCTGCAGGCCTGTGCGCGCGGCGACCGCCAGGCCCTGCAGCGCATCTACGAACACGAGCGTCGCTACCTGTTCGGTGTGGCACTGCGCATCGTACGCCAGCACCAGCGGGCGGAAGATGTGTTGCATGACGCCTTCATCAGCATCTGGCAACGCGCGGCGAGCTTCGATCCAGCGCGTGGCGAAGGCCGCGGCTGGATCTTCAGCATCGTGCGGCATGCCGCCCTGAATCTCGTGCGCAACCATCTGCGCGAGGTCAGTGTGGATGAAGATGCGGCGCTCTCCATTTACGACCAGGCAGTCATGGCGAATCACGCAACGACCGATGATCCTTTCGAGCGCCGCGTGGAGCTGGGGCGCCTCGGCGATTGTCTTGGCGGCCTCGAGCCGGGCCGCCGCGCCTGCATCGTCATGGCCTACGTCGACGGCTGCTCGCACGGAGAGATTGCCGAACAGACCGGCAGGCCTCTCGGCACGGTGAAGGCCTGGATACAGCGCGGCATGCGCGCTTTGCGGGAGTGCATGGGATGAGCGACGCAACCGACAAGCCGGGCAACGAAGACATCGACACGCTCGCCAGCGAATACGTACTGGGCACGCTCTCCGCCGCTGCACGCCGCGACGTCGAAACCCGTATGGCATCAGAACCGGCATTGCGAGCCGCCGTCGATGCATGGGAAACCCGCCTGCAGCCCCTCACGTCATTGGCCGCACCTGCCGACCCCTCGCCCGCACTGTGGCCGCGCATCGAACGCAGCCTTGGCTTCACACAGGCAAGCCGGCCCGCATCGTCCACCTCTTCGCTTGGAAACTGGTGGAACAACCTGCACCTCTGGCGCGGCCTCGCCCTCACCGGCTTCGCCGCCGCGCTGGCGCTCGCCGTCGCCCTGCACACCCAGCTCGGCACGCCAGCCGGGCCGCAATACCTCATCGTGCTGGTCGCGCCGCAAGACAAGGCGCCGGGCTGGGTCGTACAGGCCAACGCAACACAGGAGCTCAGCCTGATCCCGCTGGGCACGGCCGTCGTGCCTGCATCGAAATCTCTGCAGTTCTGGACCAAGGCCGACGGCTGGTCCGGCCCCGTCTCACTCGGTCTCGTCAAGCCTGGCGAGACGCGCCGGATCACCCTCGACAAGTTGCCGCCGCTGCAACCGAACCAGCTGTTCGAGCTGACGCTTGAACCGGAAAACGGATCGCCGATCGGTCGTCCGACGGGACCGATCCAGTTCATCGGGCGTGCGGTGAAGGTGCGCGGGTGAAGAGGTCACTTGATCTCAAGTGCAAGGGCTCTAGATAGTCCTGCTGTGCCTGTCGGGCGTCGCGATGACATCGCACCCCTGCATTCCCTGGTCCATCGCTGAGTCCTCGGCCCTGAGGGCTGGAGCAGCATTTCTCCGCCCCGGCTCCCACACTCCGGCCTGAGCTGATCGGCGACCGCACCGGAGCAGCGCACCTTCCGTACGCGCCCATCTGCCCCAAGGTGCAAGCTGCCCTGCACCTTGGGACGATGCGGCAAGCTGCTATAGAGACCACCCTTGTCGCGCGACTTGAGCGCTCTCCGGTCGCATGCCTAGATGCCTTGCTGCGCACGATCACAGGATTCGACATGAACCCCGCTCTCAAAGCCTCCGCAACTGCCATTGCACTTGAAGGATGTGGAAAAGCTTTTTTGCGCAAGCAAGTGATTACTGAAATGGCATGTTGCCATGTGGGCTGAAGCAGGAAATACCCCGTCAAGGAGATTACCTATGTGCATGAGAACGAAGGTCCTGGCCATCGCCGCTGCATTGCTCGCGGCGCTGGCGTGTTCGACCTCAATGGCCCAGACCACGGCAACGAGCGGCCCCGCCGCCTGGCCTGATCGCCTTCACCTGCCGATAGAGCCCTATCAGAAGGCGGGCAAACTGGCGCCGGCCGTGCGCGACTCCGACAAGCTGGATTGGCCAACCGAAATCAGCGCGCCTGAAGGGGCGCCGAATGTGCTGCTGATCATGATGGACGACGTCGGCTTCGGTGCCAGCTCACCTTTTGGCGGCCCCGTGCCAGTACCGACTCTCGAAAAGATTGCACGCGAGGGGCTCCGCTACAACAGCTTCCACACCACGGCCGTGTGCTCGCCATCACGTGCGGCGCTGATCACGGGGCGTAATCACCATGTCGCCTCCACCGGCATCATTATGGAATTCTCGACGCCGTATCCGGGCTATCACAGCCTGGTTTCGCGCAGCGTCGGCACGATTGGCGAGATCATGACCGACAACGGCTACGCCACGGCATGGTTCGGCAAGAACCATAACGTGCCGGACTGGCAGAACTCGCCTGCGGGCCCGTTCAACCTGTGGCCTACCGGTCTCGGTTTCGAATACTTCTATGGCTTCCTGGGGGCTGATGCCCACCAGTTCCGCCCCGCCGTGTACGAGAACACCAAGCCCATAGACCCCTATCTCGGCAAGGAAGACACCTACCACTTCGATGCCGACATGGCTGACCACGCAATCAGCTGGATCAACACACAGAAGGCCGTGTGGCCCAAGAAGCCATTCTTCGCCTACTACGCCCCGGGTACTGCACACGCGCCTCATCATGCACCCAAAGACTGGATCGCGAAGTTCAAGGGCAAGTTCGACCAGGGCTGGGACAAGCAACGTGAAATGACCTTCCAGCGCCAGAAGGAGCTCGGCATCATTCCCCAGAACGCCGCGCTCAACCCGACCCCCAAGGAGTACAAGCGCTGGGACACGCTCTCTCCGGACATGAAGCGCGTGGCTGCGCGGGAAATGGAAGTGTATGCGGCTGCGCTTGCGCATGCCGACTACCAGGCGGGGCGCGTGGTTGACGCCATCAAGGCCATGGGCGAGCTGGACAATACGCTCGTGATCTACATCATGGGAGACAACGGCGCCAGCGCAGAAGACCCGACGGGCACCGGCTTGACGAGCGAAATCGCCGTCATGGTCAACGGCGTCGTGGACAAACCCGAGTACATGGTGAAGAACATCGATGAATTCGGTGGCATGTGGTTCCAGAACCACTACTCGCACGGCTGGGCGCATGCCATGAACACGCCGTTCCAGTGGGACAAGAAGATCGCCTCCCACCTCGGCGGTTCACGCACGGGCATGGCGGTCTCATGGCCGGGGCACATCAAGGACCCAGGCGCCATCCGCAGCCAGTTCACGCATATCAATGACATCGTGCCCACGATCCTGGAGGCGACGAAGCTGCCTGCACCGGACACCATCAATGGCTTCAAGCAAGTGCCCATGAACGGGACCAGCCTGCTCTACACCTTCGACAATGCAAGCGCTCCCGAGCGGCACACGACGCAGTACTTCGAAGTCATTGCCAACCAGGGCATCTATCACAACGGCTGGATGGCCAGCACCACGCCCAAGCGGCTACCGTGGGAAGGACGCGGCCCCACCAACCCCGATCCGTTCAACGACTACGAATGGGAGCTCTACAACCTGACCGAGGACTTTTCGCAATCGAAGAACCTGGCAGCCCAGCAACCTCAGAAGCTTGCAGAGATGCGGGCACTGTTCAAGACAGAAGCGGAGAAGAACAAGGTCTTCCCACTCGATGACCGCTACATCGAACGCGTAGACCCGGCCAATCGTCCGCAGCCCAACAAGGGGCGCACACAGTTCGTCTATCGCGAAGGTGTCGTGCGTATCACGGAGCCCATGGCAGCGGACATCAAGAACACCTCGTTCAGGATCACGGCGGACATCGAAGTGCCTAAGAATGGACAAGGCATCATCATGACGCAGGGTGGCTGGTTCGGCGGCGTGGCGCTGATGCTGCAGGATGGCAAGCCGAGCTTTGCGTACGCACGCTCGCACTACCCTGAGCACAAGTACCGGATCAAGTCGCCAACGCGATTGGCGCCGGGCAAGCACCAGGTCGTGCTGGATTTTGTCTATGACGGCGGCGGCGTGGGCAAGGGCGGCACGGCAAGATTGCTGGCCGATGGCAAGGAGGTCGCCAAGGGCCGCATTCCCGAAACCGTGCCATCCAGGTTCTCTGCCGATGAGACGCTCGATATCGGAGAGGATTCAGGCACACCTGTCGTGCGCGATTACAAGGTGCCGTTCCACTTCAATGGCCGCATCGAGAAGGTCGTGATCGACGTAAAACCGGCGGCAGGTGCAAGCCCTCAAGCCATGCTCAGTCTGCCACCGGGTTTGCGCGTCGATTGAGCATTGCGTCCCGAACGTGGAAAAAAGAATGGCTGCCCGCGGGCAGCCATTTTTTTGACTCTTGAATGCATCATCCCGGTGAAACAGATGATCTACCAAAGCTCGCCCCAACATCGTCATTCCCGCGAACGCGGGAATCCAGCGGCTTTGGCAGCCTCGTAGGGTGCGCAAAGGCTTTTCTTCGCGCACGCGGACGAACAACGTGCGCAACGCTGCGCGTGCACACCCTACGAACGGCGCGTGCTCAATGAAGCCTACGCAGCCTTCGCCTCACCCTTCACCGTATATTGATTGACCGGTCTGTCCAGACCCAGGTTCTCGCGCAGCGTCTTGCCCTCGTACTCCGTGCGGAACAGGCCGCGGCGTTGCAGCTCGGGGACGACCAGCTCGACGAAGTCATTGAGCGATTCCGGCAATACCGGTGGCATGACATTGAAGCCGTCTGCGGCGCCGTTCTCGAACCAGCTCTGCATTTCATCCGCGATCTTCTGCGGCGTACCGACGACGACCCAGTGACCGCGCGCACCGGCGAGGTATTCGTAGAGCTGGCGCACGGTGAAACCTTCGCGCTTGGCCAGCGTGAGCACCACGTTCTGGCGACTGTTGCGGCCCTTCTCCAGCTCCGGGTAGTACGGCGGCGGTGCGTCGAGGTCCCAGGTGGACACATCGTCGTTCGGCCAGAACTTGGCGATCTCGTTGAGGCCCACCGAGGGGTGGATGAGCTTCTGCAGCTCGGCCCACTTGGCATCTGCCTCTTCCTGCGTACGGCCGATGACGGGCGAGATGCCGGGCAGCACGAGCAGCTCTTCGGGGCGCCGACTGTACTTCGCCATGCGTGACTTCACATCCTTGTAGAAGGCCTGCGCTTCGGCAAGGCTGGTCCATGCGGTGAAGATGGCTTCCGCCGTTGCAGCGGCCAGCTCGCGTCCCGGCTCGGACGAGCCGGCCTGCACGATCACCGGGTAGCCTTGCGGCGGGCGCTCGATATTGAGCGGGCCCTTGACCTTGAAGTACTTGCCGACATGATTGAGCGTGTGCAGCTTGTCGGGGTCGAAGTAGACGCCGGTCTCGGCGTTGCGGATGAAAGCGTCATCCTCGTAGCTGTCCCACAAACCCTTCACGACGTCGACGAACTCGTGGGCCTGTTCGTAGCGCACTTCGGGATCGGGATGCTTGTCGAGGCCGAAGTTGCCGTAGACGTTGTCAGCCCCCGTCGTCACGACATTCCACGCCGCCCGCCCCTTGGAGATGTGATCCAGCGAGGCGAACTTGCGCGCCAGCAGGAAGGGATCTTCGTAGGTGGTCGAGGCGGTCGCCACGAAACCGATGTGCTTGGTCGCCACCGCGAGCGCAGACCACAGGGTCACCGGCTCGAAGTACGAGACACGCCCCTGGCGGCTGAAGGCTTCACGATCGCCCTGCTCGCGCAGGCCCGGCGTGTCAGCGACGAAGACCTGGTCGAACAGGCCGCGCTCGGCGGTCTTCGCGACTTCGATGTAGTGGTCGATGTTCACACCGGAGTCCACCTGCGAACCTGGATGGCGCCATGCGGCGATGTGGTGGCCGGTGGCCATGATGAAGGCGCCGAGGCGCAGTTTGCGTTCGCTCATAGGTTTCTCTTTCTCGTTTAGATGTTCAAGAACAGGTGGCCAGAATCCGCAAGAAAATGGAGCGAGCGCGTGGCTGACAAGGCGGCTCGCGCAGAGCAGTGCTCAAGCACGGCGAGCGAGCCAACGACGTCAGCCGCGTGCGCAGCCCGTTTTATTGCGGGTTCTAGAAAGGGCGGGCGCCAGCCAGGCTGACGCGCTTGAGCACCCGTTTGTCATTCGCGTCGAAAGCGGTGCGCGCATGCAGGGTCGCCTGGTTGTCCCAATGCACGATGTCACCCACCTCCCAGCGATGGGTGTACTGGTACTTCGGTTGCTGGATGTGGGCGCGCAGGAAGGCGATCAACGCGACACCCACCTCGGGCGCAACGCCCACCAGCTCGACTTCCGAATGCGTGGCGAGGAACAGGATCTTCTTGCCGCTGCGCGGATGCGTACGCACCAGGGGGTGCGGAAAGGCGTGGCCGAGCGGTGCAATGTCCGGCGTGCGATACAGGGGCCGCTTCTGCCCGGCGGTGCGCACGAAGGGGTTATAGGTAATCAGTTGCAGCGTATCGATGCGCGCACGCGTGTCGGCGTCGAGATCGGCATAGGCTTGCGCGAGGTTGTACCAGGTCGTGTCTCCACCTTGCGCAGGCACTTCGACGGCATACAACAAGGAGGCTGCGGACGGCAGTGGCGTCCATTGATGGTCCGTGTGCGGCAACAACTCACCATGGCCGGTGTAGCCCCCTTCTACGTTGGCGACCGGCACGACATCAGGCGCGGTACCACCGTGGTCCGACGAACCCAGCACGGGCACATCCGCCGGTGAGTGGAACACCGGGCCGAAGTAGGTGGAGAAAGCCAGCAATGCCTCATCGGCGAGGCGCTGCTGCTTGAAGATCAGGATCCCGTGCTCATCCAGCGCCTGTTGCAGATGACTCACCAGTGCTGCGCTCAAGGGGCGGTTGGCGTCCAGGTTACGCACGACGCCACCCACACCACCACCCGTGGGGGTGATGCTGATCTCGGCGACCGACTGTGGCGCGCCGTGACGATGCGAAGCGTCATGCACTGCGCGGGACAACTGTGTGAACAGCGGCGCGCTGGCAAAGCGCGTGTTGTCCAGCGCCTTGGTGTCCGACGCGGCGCTGGTGATTCTTTCGACGGGCTTCTCAAGGCTCTTTTCGGCTATGGCTGTGCTCATGCAGGCCTCCTTCAGGGTTTGACGAATTTCAGGGTGAAGCGGTCGCTCTCGCCGATTGCGCTGTAGCGCGCGCGATCTTCGGCTTTCAATCGATAGGTGGGCGGCAAGGTCCATACGCCTTCGGCATAGTCCTTGGTGTCCTTCGGGTTGTCGTTGACCGTCGAGCGCGCAACCAGACGGAAGCCGGCTTTCTCGGCGAGACGCACGGCCTCTTCCTCGCGCACATAGCCCTTCTTCAGTTGCGCATCGGCGGGCTCATCCAGGCGCGCGCGGTGATCTTCCAGGCCAAGCGTGCCGCCATGCTTGAGCGCGCGATAGAAGCTCGCGAAGGCTTCGTCGGCAGAGTTGGTCGTCAGCCAGTTGTGCAGGTTGCGAAAACTCAGGACGACGTCGGCACTTCCCGCAGGCACGATGTCCTGCGCGGGAAACCGCGCGAGCTGCACCTTGCCGTAACGCGCCGGGTCGCTCGCCAGCTTGTCGGCGAAGCTGCGGTTGCCCTTCAGCGCCTCTTCCGAAGCGCCCTGCTCCGGCGGGATGGCTGCGATGTATCGGCCCCTGGCGTGCTCGTAGGGCGCAAGGATCTCGGTCCACCATGCCGAACCACCGGGCCAGATCTCGACGACAGTCTGGTCGTCGCGCAGGCCGAAGAACTCCAGGGTGCCCAGCGGATGACGATAGGCATCGCGCGCACGGTTGCTCTCTGCGCGATGCGGCGAGGCAATCTGTGCTGCCAGGGCATCCGTATCAGCTGCAATAGCTGCAATTGCAGGCGGGATGAGCAACGCCACCCCGAGCCCACACGCGACGCGGCAGGCCAGCGAATTTGTCGCCGAGCGCAGGCGGCGAATCAGGCGCGCGCCTGCATGGCAAGGGCGCGGTGCAGCGGAAGATGAAACACACGAGGGATTTTGCATGGGCAGCGTGCTCTGTCGGTTGCAAAGCATGCACATTGCAAATGCCGGGCCACTCCCGGTTTTCAGCAGCCACGGCGCTTCTGACGATGACAGGGCCGCCAGCCTGCTACATCGCCAGCACCCATGCGCCCGGGATGCTGCACTTTCAACATCCGCTAGATGCGCAGTGCAGTGACGGCAATGTGCCCTTGCCGTTGCGAGACGGAGCATGCGTGGTGATCGCACAGCAGTGCGCTGTTGCACTCGCAGCGCCTTGAGCCGGCGGATTTTCTCTCGCCCTTTTCAAATCAAGGAGATGACCGTTGGCATGGTCCGTGCAGTACGAGTTGCGACCACAGGCATCCGCATGGCGGCACATATCGATACGCAACAGGGAGTATGAAACCATGAGAAATGCATATGAAGAAAACCCGAAACAGCAGGGCCGCGCGCGACGCTGGATAGGGGCGCTTCTGCTCATCGCGGCGCAAGGCCTGTCACTGTCAGCACAGGCCGAGGCACCGCCGCCCGTCATCCGTTTTGCATTTGCCAGCCCCAAGGTCGGCGTGCCGCCGCAATACACCGCCGGCACCGCAGGCATCGCCTACACCAAGGGCTGGTTCGAGGAGGAGTTCAAGAACGACAACACGAAGTTCGAGTTCCTGTTCTTCAAGGGTGCAGGCCCGGCAGTCAACGAGGCCTTCACCAACAAGCAGATCGACTTCGCGTCGCACGGTGACCTGCCTTCCGTCATCGGTCGCGCCGCCGGCCTCAAGACCCGCCTGCTGTTTGCCAACAATGCGCGCAGCAATATCTATCTCGCCGTGCCGCCGAACTCGACGCTCAAGTCGGTAAAGGAGTTGAAGGGCAAGAAAGTGTCCTTCTTCAAGGGCACCAATTCGCAGACGCCCATCAATCGCCTGCTGCGTGCCAATGGCTTGACCGAGCGTGACCTGAAGGTGGTGAATCTCGATACGGCGTCCGGCAAGGCGGCCCTGCTCAATGGCGACATCGACGCATTGTTCGGCAGCTTCGACCTGCTCACCCTGCGCGACGAGGGCAAGCTGAAAATCCTCTACACCAGCAACGGTGACTCGCCCATCTACACGCGCCAGGGGCACATCCACGTCGATGACGAATTCGCGACCAAGTACCCGGAGACCACCAGGCGCATCGTCAAGGTGCTGGTGAAAACTGCGCACTGGGGCTCGTTGCCTGAGAACCGCGCCGAAGTGCTGAAGCTGTGGGCCATCCCCGGCGTGTACTCGGAGAGCACACTGGCCGAGGACTACGGCCCCGACCTCGGCCCACGTTTCAGCCCCCTGTTCGACCCCTTCCTCGTCGGTCGCTACAAGGACGTGGTGAAGGATGCGCTGGAGTACAAGCTGTCGCGCAAGACCTTCGAAGTCGAACCCTGGATTGATCGCAGCTTCCAGAACGCAGCGCTCAAGGAGTTGAAGCTCGAGAACTTCTGGACGCCGCTCGATGCGAACGGCAAGCCGATCAAGTCCGCAGCCGCCAAGGCTGCTGCCGCGCCCGCAACCGTGCGAACGGCAAGCAAGTAACAGCACCTCCACACGAACGGGCTGGTGCCATGGCGCCGGCCCGCTCTTCGTGCGTCGTCAATAAATCCGGAACGCCCATTCCCCCACACCTGCTGATCGCGAAGCAGCGCACTGTTGATCGCGCAGCAGTTCTGCCGCGTCGCTTTGCGTCGACGCTTTCAAATCAAGGGGATGGCCATTGGCATGGTCCGTGCACCACAGGCAGTGACCCCAGCCATTCGCGTGGCGGCACACATCGACACCCTCCACGACACTGAACAGGAACATCACAAAATGATTAATGCATATGAAGAAAAATCGAAACGACAGCGTAGCCTGCGACGCTGGGTCGCCGGCCTGCTGCTGATCGCCGCGCAGGGCTTCTCGCTGTCGGCCCAGGCCGAAGCGCCACCACCTGTCATCCGCTTCGCGTTCGCCAGCCCCAAGGTTGGCACGCCACCGCAATACACCGCGGGCACCGCCGGCATCGCGTACGCCAAAGGCTGGTTCGAAGAAGAGTTCAAGAACGACAACACCAAGCTCGAATTCCTGTTCTTCAAGGGCGCGGGCCCGGCAGTCAACGAAGCCTTCACCAACAAACAGATCGACTTCGCCATGCATGGCGACCTGCCCTCTGCCATCGGCCGCGCAGCGGGCCTGAAGACACGCCTGCTGCTGCCCAATAGCGCACGCAGCAACATCTACCTGGCCATCCCGCCCAACTCCACGCTGAAGTCGGTCAAGGAACTGCGCGGCAAGAAGATCTCGTTCTTCAAGGGCACCAACTCGCAGACCCCGATCAACCGCCTGCTGCGTGCCAATGGCCTGACCGAGCGCGACGTCAAGGTAGTCAACCTCGACACCGCCTCGGGCAAGGCAGCCTTGCTCAATGGTGATATCGACGCGTTGTTTGGCAGCTTCGACCTGCTCGCGCTGCGCGATGAAGGCAAGCTGAAGATCCTTTACACCAGCAATGGCGACTCGCCCATCTACACGCGCCAGGCTCATGTTCATGTCGATGACGAGTTCGCGACCAAGTACCCGGAGACCACCAAGCGCATCGTCAAGGTGCTGGTGAAAACTGCGCACTGGGGCTCGCTGCCGGAAAACCGCGCCGAAGTGCTGAAGCTGTGGGCCATCCCCGGCGTGTACTCGGAGAGCACGCTGGCCGAGGACTACGGCCCCGACCTCAGCCCACGCTTCAGCCCCCTGTTCGACCCCTTCCTCGTTGGTCGCTACAAGGACGTGGTGAAAGACGCCTACGAGTACAAGCTCACACGCAAGACCTTCGAAGTCGAACCGTGGATTGATCGCAGCTTCGTCAATGCCGCACTGAAGGAGTTGAAGCTCGAGAACTTCTGGACGCCGTACGACGTGAACGGCAAGCCGATCAAGGCAGCGGCCGCCAAGGCTGCTGCTGCGCCCGCTGCGAATCTGCGCACGGTGGCAGCGAAGTAAGCCGGCTCGGCAAAAGATAGACCGTCGTCCCGGCGAAAGCCGGGATGACGATGCTTCTCGCGAATCGCACTCAGATTCTTGTTCAGTTCCCCATTCAGCATCGGGAGACCCGGATGTCATCGCTAGTCATAACCCCCCAGGCCAACCTGCGCGCGCCTGAGCTTCCGCTGGGTGCGCAAGCGCCAGCTGGCGCAACTTCCCGCAAAGGCATCGCACACTGGTTGCGTGAGCAGCTCTCCAGCCTGCGCAATTCGGCAGCGCGTCTCTTGCTCGCATGGATACTGCCGCTCGGGGTCTTCCTGCTGTGGTGGGCTTCCGCGAAGTACGGCTGGGTGGCCGAGCAGATCCTGCCCGCGCCGGACTTCGTCGCACAAACCTTCGGTGAGCTGTGGCACAGCGGCGACATCCTCACCAACCTGAACATCAGTCTGCAGCGCGTGCTCTACGGTTTCGCGGCAGGTACCGTTGCGGGCCTCTTGCTGGGCACTGCGATGGGCCTGTCTCCCGTCGCCAAGGACTATCTCTATCCGACCTTCAACGCCTTCGCGCAGGTGCCCTCGCTGGGCTGGCTGCCCTTGCTGATGATGCTGGTCGGCATCGAGGAGTCGCTGAAGATCATCCTCATCACCAAGGCCGTGCTGGCACCGGTGGCGATCAACACCTACCAGGGCATCAGCAACGTGCCGACGCGTCTCATCGAAGTGGCCCGCGTCTACTCCTTCACGCGCTGGCAGTTGCTACGCAAGGTGGTATTCCCCGCAGCTTTCCCGCAGATCTGGAGCGGCGTGCGCTTCGGTCTCACCAAGGCCTGGCTGGCACTGGTCGCGGTGGAACTGCTGGCCTCCAGCGAAGGCCTCGGCTTCCTGCTGGTCTATGGCCGTCAGCTGTTCCAGCTCGACGTCGTGATCTCGGCCGTCATCGTCGTCGGCGCCGTCGGCTTCACGCTGGACAAAGTGCTGGCCATCGTCGAAGCACGCCTGCTGCGCTGGCGCCGCGCGAGTTTCTAAGGGACACCCATGAGTCAGAACACACACACAAGCTCCGGCGGTTTCATTCCGGCGCGCTGGAAGAAACCGTTGCGTGGCATCGCCCTGCCCATCGCGCTGCTGCTCCTCTGGCAAGGCGCATTCACGTTTGGCTGGATACGCACCGACTTCCTCGCGCCACCCGCCAAGGTGTGGGACACCTTCGTGAAACTCGCGAGCAATGGCTACCTGTGGGAGTCGCTCTCCGCCAGCCTGCGGCGTGACCTCATCGGCTTCGCCATCGGCACGGTGATCGGCCTCGTGGTTGGCACCGCGATGGGCATGTCGCGCCTCGTCGACAAGATCGTCGGCCCGACCTTCCACACGGTCAAACAGGTGTCGCTGCTGGCGTGGATTCCGCTCATCTCGCTGTGGTTCGGCTTGGGCGATCCCTCCAAGGTGGCCTTCCTGTCGCTGGCTGCATTCTTCCCGACCGTGCTCAACACCTACGAAGGCATCCGCAGCGTGCCGCGCGAGCTGCTCGAAGTCGCACGCGTGTTCGACTTCTCGCGCTGGCAACTGATACGCCGCGTGATCATTCCATCGGCATTGCCGTCCATTCTCACCGGCATCCAGCTGGCGCTGATGTACTCGTGGATCGCCACCCTCGGTGCCGAATACGTCCTCACCTCGGGCGCCGGCATCGGCAACCTGATGGTCGACGGGCGCGAACACTTCTGGTTCGACCAGGTGATTCTCGGCGTCATCGTCGTCGGCCTGGTGGGCTACTCGCTGAACCTGTTGTCGCAGCTTGCCGAGCGACGTTTGCTGGGCTGGCGCGGGACCAGCGTGGCGCGGTTTGCGTGACGTATCAGCCCCACTCTCTCAAGTCATTCCCGCGAAAGCGGGAATCCACGCTCACCAAGAAGACAAACAAGTGGGACACGTGGATTCCCGCTTTCGCGGGAATGACGGGGTTCTAATTCGGGCGCGGCAGTTCGCCTACTCTGTTGCAACAGATCAGATCAAATTCAAAACGGGGAAACACCATGTCAGATCCACTCGAACTCCTGCGTGCACGCTACGGTGCCGATCACATCCCGGCCTCTGCCTCGCGCTACGCGCCAGACGCCATCAACCCCGTGCTGGAGACGCTGCTCGCGCATCGCTCGGTGCGCGGTTTCCGCAAGGACGCCTTGCCCGCCGGCACTCTCGAGCTGCTGATCGCCGCGGCGCAATCCGCACCGAGCTCATCGAACCTGCAGACTTTCAGCGTCGTCTCGCTCGAAGAGCCTGAGCGGAAATCGCGCGTGGCGACTCTCGCGGCGGACCAGGAGTTCATTCGAGAAGCGCCCCTGTTCCTCGCCTGGCTGGCCGACCTGTCACGCCTGCAGCACATTGCCGATGCCGGCCAGGTCGAGGCGGAAGGCCTGCAGTATCTCGACACCTTCCTGATGGGCGCCATCGACGCCGCGCTCGCCGCACAGAACGTGGTCACTGCGGCAGAGTCGCTGGGCCTCGGCACGGTGTACGTCGGCGCCCTGCGCAACCAGCCACTCGAAGTCGCCCGGGAGCTCGGCTTGCCGCAAGGCGTTTTCCCCTTGTTCGGACTGGCTGTCGGCGTGCCCGACGCAGCGCGCCCCGCCAGCGTCAAGCCGCGCTTGCCGCAGGAGCTGGTGCTGCACCGCGAGCAATACAACACAGCGCCTGTCGATGCAGGCATCGCGCGCTACGACACGCTGATTGCAGACTTCAATCGCTCACAAGGCCTGCCACCAGCACGCTGGACGGAGCGCACACTCGAGCGCGTGCGCAGCGTCTCGGCCTTGCGCGGCCGCGACAAACTGCGGGAGCAACTCGGCGTGCAGGGCTTCGAGCTGAAATGAACGAACCCGGTTGTTGCCATTCCTGTGCGGGCTCGCAACGGTTCGTGGTGACGAGCGGCTCAGAACCAGGCGTAGGACCAGGACGCCCCGAGCACGGTGAAGTTCTGGCCGATGCGCACCGTCACGCCGCGCGACCACGAGAGCTTCAAGGCGTGCTGGCGTGCCACCGGCAAGGCCAGGGTCAAGCCGGCGCGGCTATTGTCGTTGCGGTCGTCCTTGGGCTTGCCGCCCACCGTCGTCGCGCCGCCCACGTAGTACGTGAAATCGAACGACGCCCAGAGGCCGGGCTGGAAGGTGTAGACCACGTGGCTCTGGGTGGACATCATCGGCTCCTGCTTGCGCACCAGCCCGCCGTAGAAGTTGTCGTTGTCGGTGAACAGCCAGACACCGGCGTAGAGTTCCAGATCCCAATCGCCAACGGGCTGCGACAGGCCCAGCTCCGGCTTGAAAGCCCAGCGGTTGGAGCCGAGGTTGACCAGTTTCGTCGAGTCGTAGTCGCCCAGTGGCGCCACCACCGACAGGCTGGCGCCCAGAATCGTCTCGCGCTTGCGGGTCGCGAACTGTTGCGCGGTCAGCGCAGGCGAACCGAGCAGGTTGATCGAGAAACGCATGACGGGATCGCCCAGCCCTGTGCGCTTGACCTCGCGCGCCTGCCCCTGCAGCTCGCCATGGCCATTGATGTCGGCGATGGGCATCACCAGCGAGACACCGGCCTGCCTGCCGAGCAGGTCGAAGGAATGCGCGTAGAAGGGCGCCACGACCACCAGCCTCGCTTGCGCATTGCTGATGGGCACCGATGGATCGACCGCCACGTCGCCGCGCGAGTAGGCTGCCGCCAAGCCGAGCACGTTCAGGTCGACAGGCAGGGGAGCATAGGCGCGCGGTTCGAGTTGCTGCGCGCAAGCCGAGCCGCCGGCAACAAGCGTCATGGCCCCGGCGAGGCGCAACGCCAGCAGCACGCTCATGCGAAATGGTTTCATACGGAGCCCTCTTGATTCCCCTGACGATACCACCTGCGCGTTCCACGCAACGCATCTGCAACGGCCAAAACCGGGACCGATTATTGCGCCCCGGCGCGGCCGAACGGAAATGGCGGGATTTGCGGTCTTAAGCACATACAAATCGATACAGCAGCCCGCACGACATGAGAGGAAAATTGTCACACCTCCTCTCGCAGCCCGGCGAATCCCCTCGCCTCACTACCGCTTCAGTGCGGCCCGGTAATTTCTGAATGTCCTTGCTTAGAAAAGAATCTCTCGGCGTCCTGCGCCATCGCAATTTTTCTTTCTACCTCGTCGCCAAGCTGATCGGCACGCTGGCCGTGCAGATGCAGGGCGTGGCGGTCGGCTGGCAGGTGTATCAACTGACCGGCAGCCTGTTCGACCTGGGCCTCATCGGGCTGGCGCAGTTCGCGCCCTTCATCGTGCTGGTGCTGCCTGCCGGGCAAGCCGCCGACCGCTTCGACCGCCGCAACATCATCTTCGCCTGCTTCGTGCTGCAGCTCATCTGTGCGTCGCTGCTGCTCGGCCTGTCCTTCGTCGGCCTGACCAGTGCCTGGCCGGTATTCGCCGTGCTCACCCTGTTCGGCGCAGCGCGTGCTTTCAGCATGCCGGCGCAGCAGGCCATCATCATGAACCTGGTGCCGCAGAAAGACTTCGGCCAGGCAGTTGCCGTCAGCTCCTCCAGCTTCCATGTCGCAGTCATTGCCGGACCGGTACTGGGCGGCCTCTTCTACCTCGCGGGCGCAACGACCGTGTATGCGATTGCGGCGGCGCTGCTGGGCATCTCCGCCGTGCTGGCCTGGTTGCTCCACACCACGCGCCAGACCAGCGCCGCGCCGACCCAATCCCGTTCCGTACTCGAAGGCCTGCGCTTCGTCTGGTCACGGCCGGCGATGCTCGGCGCCATCTCGCTTGATCTCTTCGCCGTGCTGTTCGGCGGCGCCGTCGCCCTGCTGCCTGCCTACGCACATGACGTGCTGCACGCCGGGCCGACAGCGCTGGGCCTACTGCGAACCGCACCCGCAGTGGGCTCGGCACTGGTCGCCGTTGTGCTGGCCTTCCTGCCGATCCGCCGCCACGTCGGCATGTGGATGTTCGGCGGCGTCGCAGTGTTCGGCGCCGCGACGATCATGATGGGGCTGACGACCAGCTTCAGCGTGGCCTTGATCGCCCTGCTACTCACCGGCGCAGGCGACATGGTCAGCGTCTACATCCGTCACATCCTCGTGCAGACGGAAACGCCCGACGAAATCCGTGGCCGCGTCAGTGCGGTGAATGCGGTGTTCATCGGCGCCTCCAACGAACTCGGCGAATTCGAATCCGGCCTCGCCGCGGGCGCCTTCGGCCTGCTGCCTGCCATCGTCATCGGCGGCGTCGCAACGCTGGTCGTCACCGGACTCTGGATGTGGCGCTTCCCGGTGCTGACGCGCATGGACCGCTTCCCGCATGTCGAAGCCGAAGAGAAGAGACGGCAGGAAGCAAGGCAGCAGGATGGGGAATCCCTCGCCGAACTCGACACCGCCAAAGCAAGCATCTGACAGAACACCGAACCACCAACGAAAGTCCGTCATCCCGGCGAAGGCCGGGATCCAGATTGCAGGTCCGGTACTGGATCCCGGCCTTCGCCGGGATGACGATCGTATAACCGAACTCAGGAGAGCACGTCATGAGTCAGCCATCCACGCCCGCAGGTTTCTCCCCCGCCGTTTCACTGGCGACCGACACCGTGATCCACACTGATAACGCAGGTCTCATCGAAGGCGACATCACCATCAGGCGCGGCGCCGAAGAGATCCCCGCCTACCGCGCAGCGCCTGCGAGCGGCACGCAGCACCCCGTCATCCTCGTCGTGCAGGAGATCTTCGGCGTGCACGAGCACATCCGCGACGTGGCCCGTCGTCTCGCGAAACTCGGCTATCTCGCCATCGCGCCCGAGCTGTATTTCCGCCAGGGCGATCCGTCGAAGATCGCCAGTATCGACGAGCTGCGCGAGAAGATCGTCAGCAAGGTGCCCGACGAGCAGGTGCTCGCCGACCTCGACGCCACGGTCACCTGGGCTGCGGCGAACGGTGGCGATGTGGATCGCCTCGGCATCACCGGCTTCTGCTGGGGCGGCCGCATCACCTGGCTCTACACCGCGCACCAGCCACGCGTGAAGGCTGCTGTCGCCTGGTACGGCAAGCTGGTCGGGCCCCAGAGCGCGCTGCAACCACGTCACCCCATCGACGTCGCTGCGCAACTCAAGGCCCCCGTGCTCGGCCTCTACGGCGGGCAGGACGCCGGCATACCGCTGGACACGGTCGAGGCCCTGCGGAACGCGCTGACTGCCGCCGACAGCGCATCGCGCATCCATGTCTATCCGGAGGCGCCGCACGCCTTCTACGCCGACTACCGGCCGAGCTTCCGCAAGTTCGAGGCGGAAGACGGCTGGCTCTTGCTGCAAGGCTGGTTCAAGGAGCACGGCCTGTGAGCGCAACCGCCCACGCGCAAGAGGGCGACAACTTCCAGCGTGCGCCCGGCGTACCGCACCTGCCGGCCACGCCGTTCCGCTTCATCCTGTACTTCGTTGCGCAATACCGCTGGCGCTACGCCGGCATGGTGTTGTTCGAGACGCTCAACGCTACCTGCGGCATCCTGATCCCGTACGCGCTGTCGACCATCATCAAGGCCGTTACCGCCACACAGGGGCTCGCCGCACATGCGGGCAGCATCATCCACAGCCTGCGCGGCCCCCTGGTGCTGTTCTTCGCCTTCAGCATCGGAGAAGTGATCTTCGGCCGCCTCGCCGGTGCGATCCAGATCCGCCTCGGGCCACGTCAGCGGCAAAACGTCTCGCGCCACGTCTATGAGTACCTGCAGTACCACTCGCACCGTTATTTCAGCGGCAACTTTGCCGGCGCACTCGCGCATCGCATCTCCGAGACTTCGATGGGCGTCACGCAAACCCTGTGGTCCATCATCACGGAGTTCTGGCCGATCACCATCATTATCGGCGTATCCATCGCGCTGCTGTTCAACGCACACGCACAGCTTGGCATCTTCGCCTCCGTGTGGGCGGTGTGCTTCATCGGCATCTCCTTCTGGCTGGCGAAGAAGTGCCAGCCACATGCCTTCAAGGCCGCCTCGGCTCGCAGCGAGACCACCGGTGTCATCGTCGACTCGGTGACCAATGTCACCAGCGCGCGCCTGTTCGCGCGCTTCGGCTTCGAGCGGCAGAACCTCGACGTCACGCTGGCCTCCGAACTGCAAGCCGTGCGCCGCTCCAACGGCTATTCCGAACGCGTACGCTGGTTCCAGTTCTCTGCCTCCGCCGTGCTCAAGATCGGCTTGCTCTACTACGCGCTGACCCTGTGGGATGCCGGCATGATCTCGGTGGGCGACTTCGTGATGGCGGTGAGCCTGTCGCTGCTCATCATCAACGAAGCACGCAACCTCAGCCGCCGCTTCCTCGAGTTCTTCGAATACATCGGCAACGTCGCCAATGGCGTACACACCATCGTGCAGGGCCACGAACTGGTCGATGACGACGACGCGAAGACGCTGGCCGTGACGCGCGGCGCCATCGAATTCCGCGACGTGAGCTTTGCCTACGACGGGGAGAAAGACGACAGCGCCCGCGTCTTCTCGCATCTCGATGTCAGCATCCCCGCCGGGCAACGCGTCGGCCTCGTCGGCCTCTCCGGCTCGGGCAAGTCGTCTTTCGTCAGCCTCCTGCTGCGCCTCTACGATCCGCAGGGTGGGCAGATCCTCATCGACGGGCAGGACATCCGCCACGTCACGCAGGATTCGCTGCATGCCCAGCTGTCGCTGATCCCGCAGGACCCCAGCCTGTTCCACCGCAGCCTGCTGGAGAACATCCGCTACGGCCGTGTCGAAGCCAGCGATGATGAAGTCGTCGCCGCGGCCCGCAAGGCCAGCGCGCACGAGTTCATCGCCGAGATCAAGGAAGGCTATGCCGCCATGGTGGGCGAACGCGGTGTCAAGCTCTCCGGCGGCCAGCGCCAGCGCATCGCCATCGCGCGCGTGATCCTCAAGAACGCACCGGTACTGATCCTCGACGAAGCCACGTCGGCTCTCGACTCCATCACCGAGAATGCCATCCAGAACACGCTGGACGAAGTCATGCACGGCAAGACCGTCATCGTCGTCGCCCACCGCCTGTCCACCATCGCGCACCTCGACCGCATTCTCGTCTTCGCCAACGGCCGCATCGTCGACGACGGCACGCACAACGAGCTACTGACACGCCAGGGCGAATACTTCCGCCTGTGGAGCCGCCAGGCCGGCGGCTTCCTGCCTGAAGCATCGCCCACGCCGGTACACAACGAGGCGCCGCTCAGCGCAGCCGCCGAGAGCCCCACCACCGCCATCGACGAGAAGGAGCGCGCGGCGCCCCACGTCGCCTGACACATCGTAGGGCCCCATGACCTCTACCGCCCCCAACACCCTTTCCCCCGGAACAAGCCCGTCATCCCGGCTAAAGCCGGGACCCAGCACCCGGCGTATGATCTGGATCCCGGCCCTCGCCGGCATGACAGGTGTTTCGAGAAATCTCGGGCAGCCTCCAGGCGTTCGCGCGGGCCATCAATCGGAAGGGCACAGCATGGAACCCATCGACAAGCGTTCGGATGCACGCAGCATCTTCATCGCGGCGAAACCCGCCGAGGTCTTCGCCGCCATGAGCGAGCCGTCCCGCGTGGAACGCTGGTGGGGCCCGGACGGCTTTCGCAATACCATCCACAAATTCGAGTTCCAGCCCGGCGGCACCTGGCTGCTCACCATGCACGCGCCGGACGGCACCGATTACCCGAACGAGAGCCGCTTCACGCGCCTCGTGCCCGGCGAACTCTTCGAGATCGAACACCTCTCCGGCCACCACTTCATCCTGACCATCACGCTGCAAGCCTCGGGCGACGGTACCGGCGTGTACTGGCGCCAGACCTTCGACACCATCGAGCACTACGCAGGCATCGCCCAGTTCGTGGCCGGCGCCAATGAGCAGAACCTGCAGCGCCTCGCCGCCGAAGTCCAACGTAGCTAAGGAAGATCACATGAGCAAAAGCGCCGCAGCGAAAGCCAATCCGGAACTCGACAGCTTCTTCGAGAAAGAAGCGACCTGGCACGACGAACTTGCGGAGCTGCGCAAGCTCGCACTCGCCAGCGAACTCACCGAAGAGCGCAAATGGGGCCAGCCCTGCTACACGATCAACGACGGCAATGTCCTGATCATCCACGGCTTCAAGGAGTACTGCGCCCTGCTCTTCTTCAAGGGCGCACTGATGCCGGACCCGAACGGCATCCTCATCCAGCAGACGAAAAACGTACAGGGCGGCCGCCAGATCCGCTTCACGACCTTGAAGGAAATCACTTCGCAGAAGGCCGTACTGAAGCAGTACATCCAGGCCGCCATCGACGTCGAGAAATCCGGCGCAAAGGTCGAGTACAAGGAGACGACCGAATTCGAGGTCGCCGCGGAATTCCAGGTACAGCTCGACAAATCCCCCGCCCTCAAGAAAGCCTTCGCCGCCCTCACCCCCGGACGTCAACGTGCCTACCTGCTGCACTTCTCATCGGCCAAGCAGTCGAGCACGCGCGCCGCGCGCGTCGAGAAGTGCACCCCGCAGATACTTGCGGGTAAGGGGATGGATGACAGATAGTTTTCACCCAGCAAGCCGGTGGATTGGGCTCATCGTGTAGGGCGTCAATAAGCGCAGCGCATTGCGCCGGAGCACGGCGCTGACTTACAAGTGGAAACATCCGGCGCAATGCCCTTCGGTTATTGCGCCCTGCTTGCTGATTCACCAATAGTACCGACCCGTGGGGGCTTGAGCGCGCCATTGGGGTGTTTTCGGGTCTCCGCAGGGGTATATTGTCGCGCTTACAAGCAAGGGGGGGGACATGAAATTAGCATTGATGGTTTGCGTGTTGACGTTGATGATCGGGGGGGTGCGGGCCGGAGAAGCGAGCGGCCTTACCAGTGGGAATGAATTTCTGAGGCAATGCAGCGGCTTGATGCAGGCCGTCGATGGCGGAGCAAGAGACCCGGAAACCTTGATGCGCGGAACTATGTGCACTGGGTATATGACGGCTTTTTCAGAAATGGCATTGATGTTGCCGGAGAGCATGAAAACCTTTTGCATCCCCGAAGACGCATCACTACTGCAGACTGTGCGCGTGGCAATCAAGTTTCTAAGCCAACGGCCGGAGCTACTGAACAAGGCCGTATTACCCGGCCTGATTGTTGGCTTTACTGTTGCATGGCCCTGCAAGAAATAAGCAAGCAGCCCGGATGAAGCGCAGCGCAATCCGGGTAGCGAGCCCCGGATTCCGGCGAGCCTGCATCCACGCTACAGATTGCCTCCAGGCGTTCAGACAGCAAAACCTCTCGCACGCTCGTCATCCCGGCGGAAGCCGGGATCCAGTACCCGACGCACGATCTGGATCCCGGCCTTCGCCGGGATGACGATGTATTTTCAAGTATCGTGATCGATCTCCGGGCCCCCACGACATCTATCCACTGCACCACCCTCCACACCCTGCTGCCCCCACTGTTCATTCCTGACCACCCGCAACGCCCGATCTCCCGTCACGACACGCTCTACCGCATGGCATAGCCCTTGCAGAAAGCGAATCCTTGATTGCCACGCATGTCGTCAGGGAGGTCATATGGGAAGTTTCGATAGCCATCTGGAAATCGCGAGTCACGCGGGCTCGAGCGAATACGAGGCGGATGTTCTCGTCGTCGGCGGCGGCCCTGCCGGCACATGGGCGGCCGTGAATGCCGCGGCGCATGGCGCGCGCGTGATCCTGGCGGACAAGGGTTACTGCGGCACCTCGGGTGCGGCGGCGCCTTCCGGCAATGGGGTGTGGTTCATTCCACCCGAGCCGGCCCTGCGCGAAGAAGCGATGGCCAGCCGCGAGCAGCTTGGCGGCTACCTTGCCGACCGTGGCTGGATGGCACGCGTGCTCGACCAGACCTGGTCCAATGTGCATCAACTCGATCAGTGGGGCTACCCCTTCCCGAGCGACGAGGCAGGCCAGCGTCGTCGTGGTTCGCTGCAGGGCCCGGAGTACATGCGCCTGATGCGCAAACGCGTGAAGCAGGCCGGCGTGCGCATTCTCGACCACAGCCCTGCACTCGAGTTGCTGGTCGACGAACAAGGCGCGGTGGCCGGCGCATCGGGTGTCAGCCGCCAGAAGAACGAGCACTGGCAGGTGCGTGCCGGTGCAGTCGTGATCGCCACCGGCGGCTGCGCCTTCCTGTCGCGCGCGCTGGGCTGCAATGTGCTGACCGGTGACGGTTACCTGATGGCGGCCGAAGTCGGCGCCCAGCTCAGCAGCATGGAGTTCTCCAGTGCCTACGGCATCTCGCCGGAGATTTCGTCGGTGACCAAGACGGCGTTCTATCGCTACGCGACCTTCCTGCGTGAAGACGGCTCGGTGATCGAAGGCGCCAGCGGTCAGCATCGCTCGCCAATCGCCAGGACCCTGCTGAGCGGAAAGGTGTATGCAATTCTCGACAAGGCCGATCCCTCGCTGCACGCTTCGCTGCGCCTGGCCCAGCCGAACTTCTTCCTGCCGTTCGACCGCCTCGGCATCGACCCTTTCACGCAACGCTTCCCCGTCACGCTGCGCCTCGAAGGCACGGTGCGCGGCACGGGCGGCTTGCGCATCCTCGACGACAGTTGCGCTACCTCGGTCGCGGGTCTCTACGCAGCCGGCGACGCAGCCACGCGCGAACTGATCTGCGGCGGCTTCACCGGCGGCGGTAGCCACAACGCCGCATGGGCCATGTCCTCCGGATACTGGGCGGGTGCCGGCGCGGCCGACTTCGTGCGCCAGCAAGGCGGCAGCCTGGCACACCGCAAGCTGCGGTCTGCCGGTGGTGCCAACCTGCGTCCTGTCGCGGGAGGTGCCTACGTTGCCGACGTACGCAGCCAGGTGCAGGCCGTACAGGCGGAGGTGTTCCCCTACCAGTACAACTACTTCCGCCATGCCGACACGCTGACGCAATCCCTCGGCCGTCTCGATACGCTATGGCGCCAGCTGCGCGACACGCGTGCGCCGGACGCCTTGTCTGCCATCGCCGCACGCGAAGCCGCCGCGATGACTGCCACCGCACGCTGGATGTATCGCAGCGCGCTGGCACGCACGGAGACCCGCGGCATGCACAAGCGCGAGGACTTCCCCGCCATCGATGCGGGCCAGCATCACCTCATCACGACCGGCGGTCTCGATGATATCTGGGTGACCACGCGCCCCGCCACGACGCCCGTGCCGAGCACGGCAGGTGTGGAGGTCGCAGCGTGATCGAACTCATCAGCGAAACCCGCTGCATCGCCTGCAACCTCTGCGTGCCAGCCTGCCCGGTGAATGTCTTCGAAGTAGTGCCGGATGCGCCACCCCGCATCGCGCGGCAGGAGGACTGCCAGACCTGCTTCATGTGCGAGCTGTATTGCCCGGTGGATGCACTGTACGTCTCGCCCAACGCGAACGGCGTTGACCACGCCGACGAAGCCGCGCTCGAACAAGCCGGCCTGCTGGGCGGCTATCGCAAAGCGGTGGGCTGGAGCAAAGGCAGCGAGCAACTGCGCAGCGCCGACCAGTCATTCCGCATGTTGAGTAAATACTGAGAAAGAAGACGAGACAGAAAAAATGATCGACCTGCACTACTGGACCACCCCGAACGGCCACAAAATCACCCTCTTCCTCGAGGAGACCGGCCTGCCCTATCGACTCTTTCCCGTCGCCATCGGCAAGGGCGAGCAGTTCAAGCCAGACTTCCTCAAGATCGCACCGAACAACCGCATTCCGGCCATCGTCGATCACGCCCCTGCCGACGGTGACGCGCCACTCTCCATCTTCGAGTCCGGCGCGATCCTGCTCTACCTCGCCGACAAGACGAAGCAGCTCATCCCGCAAGACCTGCGCGGCCGCACGGAGACGATCCAATGGCTGTTCTGGCAAATGGGCGGCCTCGGCCCGATGGCCGGACAGAACCACCACTTCACGCAATACAGCGAAGCGATTCCCTATGCGATCGAGCGCTATGTGAAAGAGACGGCGCGCCTCTATGCCGTGCTCAACAAGCGCCTTGCCGATCGCGAGTTTATCGCCGGCGACTACTCGATCGCCGATATCGCCAGCTACCCGTGGATCGTGCCGCACGAGAAGCAACGCCAGAATCTCGACGACTTCCCGAACCTGAAACGCTGGTTCGAAGCAATCAAGGCCCGGCCTGCGACGCTGCGTGCGTACGCCCGCGCTGAAGAAGTAAATCCCGGCAGCAAGCCCTCGGTGGATGAAGTCTCGAAGAAGATTCTTTTCGGACAGGATGCGAGCACGGTGCGTTGAGCGCCATGCTCTGCAGGAGCCGGCCATGCAGGCAACTCGATGGCACTGAGCTTGATTGGACGTGCGCTGTCGCAGGCATGGCCAGCTCGTGCAGAACAGCCGGTGCAATGCGCTTCTCCAATTGCCACACCGCATGAGCTCAGAGCACTCTCCTCCAGCAATCCGGACATTCGAACTCCACCGCCTGCTGGACGGGCTCATCTACGTCTTTCACCGGGTCCAGGCTGAATCCGGCGTGTCTCGCTTCGCACGCGAAGACAAGCCCGAGCTCTTCATCGAATACGACAGCCAGCTCGGCTGGGTCGCCCTCGATCCCGAGACCGGCACGGTGACGGGCAGGCCCTGGGACGATGAGCTGCGCCACCAGCATCCCGATCATCCCGTCGAGTGCGAATGGATCAGCAAGAAGGGCGTGAAGTCTTACGTCTATGCGCTACGCCATGTTCGCCAGACATAGCCGCTGATGTCCCATGCAGCGTCTCCCTCATCGCCAGCGCTCGAGGCAATCGGCTTCGACCTCGACGGCACGCTGCACGATCGCGAGACCTCGCTGCGCCTCTTCATCGAAGCCCAGCACGAGCGCCTTGCGTTGGCACCGCATGTGCCGCTCGCCACGTGGCGCGAACGCTTCATCACGCTGGATGCGGGCGGCATGGTCTGGAAAGACCGGGTCTATCAAATCCTCACCACGGAATGGCTCTTGCCCCGCACCTGGCAGGAGCTGCTGGCCGACTATGAGGACAACTTCCATCTCTCCGCATGTCTCTTTGCGGATGCGCTCGAGACACTCTCCACGCTCCGGTCCCGCGGTCTGACCCTGGGACTGATCACCAATGGCCGGGCGCGCCTGCAAGGCTCGGTCATCGAGGCGCTGGGCATCGCGGATTTCTTTTCGGCCATCCTGATCTCTGAGAGCGAGGGCGTTGCCAAACCTGATGCAGAGATCTTCAGGCGATTTCTCGCACGCGTCTCCTGTCCGGCCGAGGCAGCGGCGTTTGTCGGTGACTCGCTGCGCGCCGATGCAGAGGGCGCGCGCAATGCCGGGTTGCTGGGCGTCTGGCTCAATCGCGATGCGACTGCTGCTCATCCCGATGAGTCGCTTGCGATCGTAGGCTCGTTATCCAGCCTGCTGTCGCTTCACGGTCTGTCATCGTCGCCATGAATGTCTTGTGCGCAAGGCTATCGGTTTCATCGGAATGCGCTGGTATCGACTCATTGCATACCTCGTTAAGATGCGAAGACGTTCTCATGCAAACGTCTGCGGCAACATACCGGACTTAACCGATAAGGCCTGAACCATGCAGGTAAGCAACTTCACCCCCTACAGCGCCTTGATCGGCGGCCTGCTCATCGGCAGCGCCGCAAGCGTGCTGCTATGGCTCACGGGCCGCATTGCAGGCGTCAGCGGTGTCGTCTCGCGCCTGCTGCCCTGGTCTGCAAGCGAAGGGGCGTGGCGTCTGGCTTTCCTCTTCGGCCTCGTCGCGGGTGCTGCTGCGTACTATGCGTTTTGGGGTGGCGCGCCCCTCGCGCGTGCCACCTTCCCGGGATGGTTGCTGGCGCTGGGTGGTCTGCTGGTCGGCTTCGGCACTTCGCTGGCAGGTGGTTGCACGAGCGGGCATGGCGTCTGCGGTCTGGGCCGTCTCTCGTTGCGCTCGCTGGTGGCGACGCTGGTGTTCCTCGGTATCGGTATCGTCACTGTTTTCGTCGTGCGTCACCTCGCGGGTATCCAGTGATGATCGCCCGAGTACTTGCCGCGCTCGCTGCGGGCGCCCTGTTCGGTCTCGGCCTCGCCGCTGCGCAGATGACGCAGCCATCCAAGGTGCTGGGCTTTCTGGATTTCGCCGGCGCGTGGGACCCCAGCCTGCTGTTCGTGCTCGGTGGCGCCGTCACCGTCACGCTGGTGAGCTTCCGCTTCATCCTGCGACGCAAGGCACCGTTATTCGATGAGCATTTCCATCTATCGACAAAGACGGCAATCGATCCGCAACTGCTGATCGGTTCCGCGCTCTTCGGCATTGGCTGGGGCATCAGCGGTTACTGCCCCAGCCCGGCGATCGCTGCGCTGGCAGCGCCGAACAGCGAGACCTGGATCTTCCTGCCCGCCATGCTGGTCGGCGCCGGCCTGCAGCGCTGGCTCGCCTCGTGGCGCAAGAAGGCATGAAACTCCCACACACAACGACATAGCAAAGGACCTCATGGGCGGCCTCTATCTTGGCGATCTCGACTTCGCGCCAGTCGATCTGGATGCTTATTTCGCGCGCATCGGCTACACCGGTTCGCGCACGGCGACACTCGCCACGCTGCAAGCCTTGCACCGCCTGCACCCGGCCTCCATTCCTTTCGAGACGCTGGACGTGTTCGCGCGCGAGGCGATTCACATGAATGCCGAAGCGCTCGATGCCAAGCTGATCCACGCGGGGCGCGGTGGGTATTGTTTCGAGCAGAACACGCTGTTCCTGCGCGTACTGCGCACGCTGGACTTCAAGGTGGAGCCGCTGATTGCGCGCTCGCGCTGGGCACGGTCGCGGGATCGGGGCATGGTGCGCACCCACATGGCGCTGCGCGTGCGCCTCGATGGCGTCGACTGGCTCGCCGATGTCGGCTTCGGTGCCTGCATGCTGACGACACCGCTACGCATGGATGTGCACGAAGCCCAGGCCACCCATCACGAAGCTGCGCGCCTCGTACCGATAGACGGTGAACTGCGGCTCGAGTACCAGATATCCGGGGAGTGGTTGCCGATCTACGATCTGGTGGTGCCCGCAGCAACACCTGCCGACCTGCTGGCCGCCAACTGGCTGATCTCGACGCACCCCGATTCGGGCTTTCACCAGAATCTTGTCGTGACCCGCACACGCGACGCGATACGCCACGTGTTGGTGAATGCGCAGTTGACGATCCGCCATGCGGATGGGCAGGTCGAGCGACGCGAACTCGATGCGGACGCCATCGCGGTCAGCCTGCTCGATGACTTCGGCATTTCACTGCGTGGCGACTGGTCGGCGCTGCTGAAGGAAGCTGCGGCCAGACCCAAACCCTGAGAGCCTGCTCACGCTCTCTGCATCCACAGACGCTTGAGGGCGTCATCACTGGCGATGTAGGAGCGGGCCACGCCCGCGACCACGCAGGAAGCTCCACAGCACTGGCCGGTATTGGACGCATGATGTGGCGGGCATGGCCCGCTCCTACCAGAAGCGCGAGGCGTATCCACTTCTGAACATCCGGCGCAATGCGCTTCGCTAACTGACGCCCTACAAAAAAATGGCGAGCCAGGCTCGCCATTTTTCATTCCCCGATCAGATCGTCACCTTGCTACCGTCAAAGCGGGTGAAGCTGAAGCCCGCGAAGTCTTCGCGGAAGGTGTAGCGCTCATCGCGTAGCAGACTCAGCGCGAGTTCTTCTGCCTGCGGCAGCGAAGCTCCCGCGTCCGAGCGGAAGTGGATGCCGCCGAAGTTGCGGCCCCACCCCAGATTCGCCGCCAGCTTGTTGAGCTCGCCACCCACGGTGAGCGGTGGCCCGACATAGGCAATCAGCTTCGTCGGATCATTCGGGTCCGGTTGCACCGGGTCGGGAATCACGAAGCTCTCGTCGAAGAATGCCTTGAGCAGGGTCGCGTGGATGGCCGCAGCTGACGAGGCGCCGCCTGGATACGAGCTGTGATACGGCGCGCCATCAGGATAGGCGTGCGACAGCAGATGCACGCCGTATTTCGCATGGCTGCGCGACAGCGCATCCGACTTGAGGAAGTCATCGTGCAGCGGAATGTCGCTCACCCCTTTCGCCAGGCGCTGATGGGCGAGATTGGAGATGGCTTCCGGCCGCGGCACGCGGTGCACGAACCACTTCTGCCAGTAGTTGGCGCGGATCTCGCGCGTCGTCGCCAGCGGAATCAGCGACTGCACGAAAGGTGCGCCGAAACTCGCGTTGGCACCTTGCGTGACCTTGTATTTCAGATAGGGATTGCTGGCCGCCAGCGGCGCACCGATGCCACCCACCACAAGCGGATCATTGCTACGCGCCGTGGAGAGAATCTGCGAGGCCGCCCAGAAACCCGGCGCACCACCGCGTGAGTATTCAGCGAGGTCGCGACCGGTGGACAGGTAGCGCGGCTTCGCATCCAGCCGCACGACACGCTTGTGTGCCTGGCCACTGATATTGCCGAGCAGCTCCTCCGGATTGAGCAGGAAGTCATTGCCCGGCAGTTGCGCGCGGATGGTGCCGGAGATGGATTGCAGGCCATACGGCACGTCGCGCAGCAGGAACTGCGAGATGTAGGGTCCGACCAGCACGCCCACCGGCGCCACGCTCTTCGCCTTGCGACCACTCGGGTCCGACGGATCGACATAGCGCGCGGTGCCGCGGAACAGCAGCGCAGGCGTCACCTTGCCCTCTGCATTGCGCGGCCCCTGATAGCCCGGCAGGCGCGACAGCTCGGCCGCTGCCGCACGTACCAACTCGTTGCGCGTATCGTCGCGATACTCGCTGAACGGCACATCGCGCAGCAGGCTCTGCCAGTAGATCTCGACCGCCTCGGCGGCCTTCTCCTGGCTGGCAAGTGCGGGCGCTGGCGGAATGGCGATCTGGTTCGGGCCGAGCCCGGTGAGGTTCAACGACAGCGTACCGATGGGGTTCACCAGCTTGCGCGTGCCGCCCAGTGTGACCTTCTCGAAGTCCGCCGGCAGCCCCGTCGCCAGCGCAGCCTTCAACTCGCCCCAGGCCTTCAGATCGACCTCGCCGCGCGCGTTGTGCGGCAGGCCGCGCGTATCGCTACCGATCTTGTTGGCATAGCGCTCTTCGTCACCGTTGTTCTGATGGTTAGGGATGGCCTGATCGTAGTTGGCCTTGGCGCGGTCGACGCGCACACGCAGCGTCTCGCGACGCAGTTGCTGGTTCAGGTCGCCACCGCGCTCGTTCAACACGCGCAGATCCGGCACGCCGGCATCGCTCTGCGCTTGTGCTGCACCGCCGGCCAGCAATGCTCCGCTCAATGCGCCGGCCTTGCCGAAGAATGCGCGTCGTCCACTTGCAGTCCCCTGCTGAATGGTCTCGCCGGCAGGAACAGCCGGCACCGTATCTGGACGCACTTCCAAGTCCTGCTGTTTCGTCATGTTTGCTCCTTGCATTATGGGCATCGCGAAGCCCGGCACACCACGCGCCGGATCGCGGCAGGACGACAACGCAAGGGCTGTTCCACGCAGGCCATTTGCATAAGCTTGGCTGCCTGAGTGCAATAGCATGGGCACAAGGCCTTTGAAGTGCTGCCTTGCGCGCAACGCGTCGACATGTGCTCACCGAACTGCTGCGCTTGCAGCAGGCCTGCGCCTGAAGACCGCACGTGGAGCGCACATCAAATCTGTCGGGATTCAAGCGCGATGAACAGGCACTGCTGTCCATGCAGCAGACAGGCTGCGCACGAACCGACAGACAAAAGGACAAGCCGAGAGGCTTGCGTGAAATGGCGGATGCGCCGGCGCAAACCTCCGATGGAGGAGCCGGCTTGTAGCTGCATCTGCAATGCAATTCATTTCTTATTCGTTCTGCTACCCGGGGAGTTCTCTACAGAATGACTTGTCATTTCACGGAGGATTCATTCATGCCACTGCATTACCCTCGTGCTGCAAGCGCACGCAAGTTCGGTCGTTTCCTGGCGACCCGTTTCCTGATCGCCGCCGCTGCGCTGCTGGGGGCTTCGGCCGCATTCGCGCAGGCCTCTGAGTTCCTCGTCAGCACCGACTGGCTGGAGAAAAACATCAACGACCCGAAGCTGCGCATCATCGAGGTGAGCGTGACGCCGGGCGTGTTCGAGCGCGGCCACATTCCCGGTGCATACAACGTCGCCTGGCACACGGATCTGGTCGACCCGGTGCGCCGCGATATCGCTACACCGCAGAACTTCGAGAAACTGTTGCGTCAGGCCGGCGTGTCGGATGGCAATACCATCGTGCTCTACGGTGACAACAACAACTGGTTCGCCGCCTGGGGTGCATG
This sequence comes from Uliginosibacterium silvisoli, assembly GCF_036017035.1. Classification (NCBI taxonomy): domain Bacteria; kingdom Pseudomonadati; phylum Pseudomonadota; class Betaproteobacteria; order Rhodocyclales; family Zoogloeaceae; genus Uliginosibacterium; species Uliginosibacterium silvisoli. The sequence goes on from NZ_JAYXHS010000003.1 coordinate 602,025, forward strand.
GGTCTTCGACATCTACAACGTGAAGAACGTGAAACTGCTCGATGGCGGGCGCAAGAAGTGGGAGGCAGAGAACCGTCCGCTGGCAGCCGTAGCACGTACGCCCGTAGCCGGCACCATCCGCATCGGCGCGACCAACAATGCCCTGCGCGCGCGCCTGCCCGATGTGGTGGCTGCGGCAGAGAAGAAGAGCAATGCAGTCCTCGTCGACATCCGCTCTGCCGATGAGTACAGCGGCAAGGTCTTCGCGCCCGCCGGCGTGCAGGAACTGTCCGTGCGTGCCGGCCATGTCCCCGGAGCGGCCAACGTCCCCTGGGGCCAGGCTGTCGCAGCCGACGGCACGTTCAAGTCGGTAGACGAGCTGCGCAAGCTCTACGCTGCAGCCGGTGTCGATGGCAGCAAGCCGGTGATTACCTACTGCCGCATCGGCGAGCGCTCCAGCCACACCTGGTTCGCGCTGAAGAAACTGCTCGGCTATGACGTCCGCAACTACGACGGTTCCTGGACGGAGTACGGCAACGCCGTCGGCGTGCCGGTCGTCAATCTCGCCGGTACGGTGTGGGGCGGCAAGTAAGCCGAGAGGCGGTTCGCGACCTTCCGGAGCCCGTGCTTTTCCGACCTGCGGATTCATGGGCTCTCAAAGGCAATGGGGCGCACAGTGCGCCCTTTTTTTCCTGCATGTGTTCGCCTCAGCTCATTGAGCCAGCCACCATGTCTGCACTACCCGACTCATCGCTCCCCGTTGCCACGCTTCCCCCGCTCAAGCGCCTGCTGCCTGCCGTGCTCGTGCTGGCACTTGCCATCGCCCTGAGCGCCTGGCTAGGCGGCCTGGAGAACCAGCGCGACCTCGCGCTCTCCTCCCTGCTCGGCATCGCGTTCGGCGTGCTGCTGCAGCGCGCGCGTTTCTGTTTCTTCTGCGTGACGCGCGACTTCCTCGACCAGCGTGACGCACGCGGACTGCTCGGCATCATCGCCGCGCTGGTCGTCGGCACGCTGGGCTATCACCTCGTCTTCGGCGCCTTCCTGCCGGTGCCGGCACCAGGGCGCCTGCCACCGGAGGCACACGTCGGCCCATTGAGCTGGGTACTCGCCGCAGGCGCGTTCAGCTTCGGCGCGGGCATGTCACTTTCCGGCTCATGCATCAGTGCACATCTCTATCGCCTCGGAGAAGGCTCGCTGGCCTCGCCCGTAGCCCTGCTCGGCGCAGGCATCGGCTTCATCCTTGGCTTCGCCAGCTGGAACACGCTTTACCTCGCCACCATCCAGGAGGCTCCCGTGGTGTGGCTGCCCAATCTGCTCGGCTACGGTGGCTCAGTCGCGCTGCAGCTCGCCTTGCTCGGCGGCCTCGCACTGTGGCTGGCGCATGCGCATCGTCCGCAGGCGCAGGCAGCGCCCCTGGTCTGGTGGCAACGGCGCTGGCCCGCCTATGTCGGCGGCATCCTGATCGGTACGCTGGCCGCGCTTTCCTACCTGCGTGTCGGCCCCCTCGGCGTCACCGCCGAGCTGGGCAGCATTGCCCGCACGGCGGCCAATACACAAGGCTGGCTGCCCGAGCGACTGGAGGGGCTGGACACCTTCAGCGGCTGCGCGACCGTCATCAAGGAAACACTGTGGTCGAAGAACGGCGCCTTCGTCGTCAGCCTCGTGCTCGGCGCTTTTGCATCGGCCCTTCTGGCCGGCGAATTCAAGCCCGTGAAGCCCGGTCTCGGCGCACTCGCACGCAACCTGTTCGGTGGCGTGCTGATGGGCTGGGGCGCCATGCTCGCCCTCGGCTGCACGGTGGGCACCCTGCTTTCCGGCATCATGGCCGGTGCAGTATCGGGCTGGGTGTTCGCGCTCTCCGCGCTGGCAGGCCTGTGGCTGGGCTGGCGCCTGCGGCAGCGCTGGGGGCGCTGACGCAGGCGCCTCTTTCCTGGTTTGGCGGGCGGCTGCAGAATGCTGTTCCAGCCTCTGTCGCGAATACCATGGACTTCACCATCAGCCCCAACGAAGAGCGACATTTCGCCAGCCTCCATGCCGTGCTCGACGTCGTGGCTCGCGAACAGCGTTACCTCGCTTTCGTGCAAGCGCCGCCGTTCGAACAATCCCTCGTGTTCTACCGCAACATCATCGCCCGGGATCTTTGCCAGTTCGTGGCACTTGAAGCTGACGAGCTTGTCGGCTGGTGCGACATCCTGCCCGTCATGGGCGAATCCCGTGCGCACATCGGCACGCTGGGCATCGGTCTGTTGCCGCGCGTGCGCGGCAAGGGTCTGGGCAGGAAGCTTCTCGACACCACCATCGCCAAGGCCTGGCACAAGGGACTCACGCGCATCGAGCTTTCCGTACGCGTGGACAACCCGGTCGCCATAGCCCTCTATGAGCGCATTGGCTTCCAGCACGAGGGCACCCGCCGCAATGCGAGCCTGATTGCCGGCAGGTACTGTGACACCTACGCCATGGCCCTGCTGAACCCGGCATGAGGCAGTCGGAACGCGCGCTGGCGTTCCTCCCCACAATCATTGCGAAGCGACATCATGACAATCGAAATATCAAAGGAGGCCCGCGCCGAAGCCGTCGCCTCCATCGAACGCTACTTCCGCGAGAACATGGAGGAGCCGATCGGCAACGTCACCGCCGGCGCCCTGCTTGGCTACTTCATCGAAGAGATCGGCCCGCTGATCTATAACCGGGCCGTGCTCGACGTGCAGGAGCGGCTACAAAAGCAGGTCGGGGACCTCGACATCGAAGTGAACGAAGACCCCTTCCAGTACTGGCGCAAGTTCGACAAGGCGCGCAAGGGAAAATGATGCGAACGCTCCGCGCCTTGCCGCCCTTCCGCCGCCACTGACGAGGCCAGGCTCGCCGTCGCGTCTCCTCAAGCCGCAGCCGCCTGCGGCCGCCGCACCGCTGGAATATTCGCCAGCCAGCGCTGCAGGGCCGGATCCCCATAGGCCGCTTCGGCAATGAAGTGGTCACCCTCCGGCACGACAGTGAACAACACGGAGCTTCCCTTGGCACGCAGCGCGTTGACGGCGTGCTGCGCGTCGATCAGCGGGGCCTTGTCGTCGCGCTCGCCATGGAACACCCAGAGCGGTGTATGGCGCAGCTTGTCGAGGCGCGCATCGTCAATGCCTTCGGGCACGCGCCCCGACACGATCACCAGACCCGCAAAGCGCTCCGCGTGGGCGCTGCCCAGCAGCCAGGTGCCGGCAGAACCGAGACTGAAGCCCGAGAGCACGACGCGGCTGCTATCCACATTGTGCTTGGCGCTGACCGAGTCGATGAGGCTGAACAACTCGTCACGCCAATCCGGCCAGGTGGCTTCGGCAGGAATCTGCAAAGCAAGGAAGTGATACGGCAGCGAATCGGCCTCGGCCACGATCTTCGGAAAACCCCAGGCCAGCAACTGGCCAAGATCGGTACCGCGATCCTTCGCGCCATGCAGGAAGACCACCAGCGGCGCATCGCGACCGCTGACGTCGGCAGCGCGAAAGAGATAGGGCAGGATCTGGCGCGCGGTATTCACACTTCGACGTTCGATGCTCATGACATGTCCTCCGGATAATGGGTCCAGCTTCGCAGTGCATGCGAAGACCAGACAGACAAGGCAAGAGCTGTGCCGTCGCGCAAGACCGCCAGCGCCGGGAGATCATGCGTACGCATTCGCAAAAAGGCTGCTGTCAAACGAGCAAGGCCAGCGGCGACGTGGCCAATTCTGAGCAAGCCTTGCGCCGGGCAAGGGCCTCTGCATGCAGCTGGCGCACAGGCCTGCCGTGGCAGGCAAATCCCCGCCGCGAGATGGCACCCATATTGCATGACAAGGGTCCACCCACCCATCCCATGAGGTCATCGCCATGAGTCAGACACACCTCCTCGACTCGGTGCCGCGTCGCCAGGTCAACTTCAATCTCGACTCGCCCGAACTGGCCGAGACTTACGATCGCGTCGGCGTGCGTCAATTCAATCACGGCAAGCAACTCATCGCCGACCTGGATCCGCAACCCGGCGAACAGGTGCTGGACATCGGCAGCGGCACCGGCTTGCTGGGCGCCTATGTGGCCGAGAAGGTTTCGCCGAATGGTCGCGTCTTCGGCATCGACCCCCTGCCTCATCGCGTGGACATCGCTGCACGCAAGGGCCAGCCGAACTTCGAGGTTCATGTCGGCCGCGCTGAAGACCTGTCGCAGTTCGCCAGCAACAGCTTCGACGTCGTCTATCTCAATAGCGTGTTCCATTGGGTCGAGGACAAGCCAAAGGCCCTCGCCGAGATCTTCCGCGTGCTCAAACCGGGCGGCCGTCTCGGCCTCAATAGCGGCGATGCTGAGCGTCCGCATCAATCCGCCACCCTGCTGCGCGACGCAGCGGATGCCGCCGGCATTCCCGCTGACAAACAACCGCACGGTCGCCAGCTCGGTGCCGTCAGCAACGCTCAGCTGCAAGCCCTCATCGACGCCGCCGGCTTCAGCGATTACCGCGGCGGCACGCGCACCATCGTCGACACCGTACCGCACGCACAGGACCTGCTCGAATGGAGCCGCAGCAGCTCCTTCGGCAACTCGCTTGGCAAGTTCGACCCCAGCGAAGAAACGCGCTTCCGCGGTGCCTTGCAGACCAAGCTGGAGGCCTATCGCAAACCGGAAGGCATCCTGCTCGAGCGTTACCTGATCTTCATCACGGCGCGCAAGCCGCGCGCGTCCTGAGCAGGCTGATCGCGGGTTGCGGGCCTGCGGTCCTCCATCCAGGCTACGTCACGGGCGCGTCGGCGTCATGCAGTTTGCGTAGCCTGGATAAGCAAAGCGCAATCCGGGACCGGTCGCCACGCAAGTCGGATCTGGCACGCCGCCCTGCTTCCGGTGAGATCTACTGCCGTAGCCAGTCCTCACGGATGAAATGCGCAACGGCATGCTCCGTATGGTGGCCGATGACATGGGATGCGCTGCGCTTCACGAGATCAACGGCATTGGCGACGGCGATGCCTCGATGCGCGGCCTTGAGCATGCCCACATCGTTCAGCTGATCACCAAAGACGACACGCTCGTGTGATTCGAGACCGTAGTCGACTGCAAGCCTGTGTATGGCCTGATCCTTCGTCGCACGCCGGTCATGCACGGTGAGCCAGGGCCAGCCGGGGAAGTACAGATCGTCGAACAGGTGCGTCTCGACGGCATCGGCATGCAAGGCCTCGATCTCGCTCTGCAAGGCAGCCAGCGGTGCGTACTCGCCAATCAGGGTCAGGCACACGACCTGTTCGGCGAAGGCTTTTTCGAGCTTTGCAGGACAGCCGAACCGCGGGTCCCGCTGCGCCAGGCGTTGCGCCAGATAGTTCTGCATGCCGAGGTTGCGCATCTCGTTGTAGTGCACACGATCGCGCACGCCGTCGAAGCTCGAAATGAAGGGTTCGGCGCCATGCAAGCGCATGCGCGCGCAAATGCTCTCGACCACTTCGCGCGGCATCGCATTGACGCTCAGGTGTTCGCCGGTGGTGAAGTCGGTGATGAACGCTCCGTTGAACTCGATGACGGGCAGGTTCAACGACAGGCCATGCAGGATCGGCCGCATGGACGACACGCTGCGTGCGCTCGCCACGGTGAAAACAAGACCATCATGCAACAGCTCGTTGAGGATGTTCAGCGACTGCGACGAGAGCTGGCCGCTGCCGTCCAGCAAGGTGCCGTCGAGGTCTGAGACGTAAAAGCTTTTCACGCGCGGATTCCTTCAGCAATCGGACATGACTTCGGCATTATCACGCATCCGTGCCTGCAGCTCCAGCGGTGACGCCCTCGTGCGCCCCTTTACTCAATCGACGTCCAGCACCTTTCCCGGATTCATCAGGCCCCGCGGGTCGAGCGCGCGCTTGATGGCACGCATGGCGGCCAGTTCTGCCGGGCTGCGGCTCAGCGCGAGATAGTGCTTCTTGAGCAGGCCGATGCCGTGCTCGGCGGATATGCTGCCGCGCTCCTGCGCTACGAGCGCATAGATCGCGTCCTCGATCGCTTCGCCTGCATCGGGCAACCCGGTCACGTCGATGATGATGTGCAGATTGCCGTCGCCGAGGTGACCGAAGAACAGCGCCTCGCACCCCGGCCAGTGCGCCTGCAGCTGCGCACGACAAGCCGCTACGAATGTGCCGATGGCGGCCAGCGGGAGGCTGATGTCGAAGTTGAGCGGCGTGAAGCGCATGAGTATCTCGCCGACGGATTCACGCAAGCGCCACAGCTTTGCGGCCTGCGTGTCGGACTGTGCCAGCACGATATCCAGCACCTTGCCTGCTTCCAGCAAGGCAGCCAGCGGCGCTTCGATGCCTGCCTGCAGGCTTGAAGCGTCCGGCCCGCTGAACTCCACCAGCGCAGCAAGCGGCGGCGCGCCGGCGAACGGCAAGGCCTGTGCAGTTGCACGGGATGCCGCAGCGAGGAAGTCGTCCCACATCAGCTCGAACGCGGCGATGCTGCCGGGCAATGCGCTGCGCAGCGTCTGCAGCAGTTGCGTGGCGGCCGCGTAGTCGGGCAAAGCCACCAGCGCGGTCAGGCGGGTACGTGGTTTCGGGTGCAGCCGCAGGATGGCGCGCGTGACGACACCCAGCGTGCCCTCTGCACCGATGAAGGCATGCGCGAGGTCGTAGCCCGTGTTGTTCTTGAGCATGGGCCGCAGCATCGACAGCAGCGTGCCATCGGCAAGCACCACTTCGAGGCCGAGCACCTGCGCGCGCATGCTGCCGTACTGGATGACGCCAGTGCCGCCCGCATTGGTCGAGATCAGGCCGCCGATCTGGCAGCTGCCGCGCGGGGCGAGATCCACGCCGAACAGCAGACCAGCCGCCGTCGCGGCATCCTGCACGGCCTGCAGCGTCGCGCCGGCTTGCGCCGTGATCGTCGCCGCAGTGGCGTCGATTTCCTCGATGGCGCTCATGCGCGCGAGAGACAGCGCCAGCGCATCGGCACGCGGCGTGGCGCCGCCAACGAGACCGGTCAGCCCGCCCTGCGGCACCACCGCCACGCCAGCTTCGTGTGCGAGGCGCAGCACGCTCGCGACTTCGGCAGTACTCGCGGGTCGCAGCAGAGCCAGCGGACGCTGTGCCGGAACGACACTCCAGTCACGCTCGTGTGCGACCGGAATCCCCTCGCCAGTCAGCACTGCGGCGTGGCCGAGAGCTTCACGCAGCGCGCGGATCAAGGCATCCATGGCGGGCGGGCCAGTACGGACTGCTTACCAGGCAGGGATGACGGAATCCTTGAAGGTCGTGCGGATGAATTGCTTCACTTCGGCCGACTGATAGGCCGTCACCAGCTTCTTCACCCAGGGCTTGTCCTTGTCGGCAGCGCGCACGGCAATCAAGTTGGCATACGGGCCGGTCGGGCCTTCGACGGCGATGCCGTCGCGAATCGGATCGAGGCCGGCGCTCTCGGCGTAGTTGCCATTGATGGCTGCAGCATCCAGATCATCCAGCGAACGTGGCAACTGGGCTGCATCGATCTCGACGATGCGGACCTTCTTCGGGTTGTCGGCGATGTCGAGCGGCGTAGCCTTGAGGCCAATGTTCGGCTTGAGTTTCAGGACGCCCTTGGCTTCGAGCAACAGCAAGGCACGGCCGCCGTTCGTAGGGTCGTTCGGAATGCCGATGCGTGCGCCTTCCTTCAACGCGTCCAGCGACTTCGTCTTGCGCGAGTACACGCCCATCGGGAAGGTTATCGTGTAACCGACCGAGGCGAAGGGATAGCCACGATCCTTGATCTGCTGATCGAGATAAGGCTTGTGTTGGTAGCTGTTGGCGTCGAGGTCGCCCGCAGCCAGCGCTGCATTCGGCTGGATGTAGTCGGTGAATTCGACGATCTGGATCTTCAGCCCTTCACGCTCGGCGACCTTGCGCGCGGCATCGAGAATCTGCGCGTGCGGGCCGGCGGTGACGCCGATCTTGATGGGTTTTTCTTGCGCCACGACAGGCAGGCTGAATGCGGTGGCCAACAAGGTGGCGAGCAATAGATGACGACGGTATTGCATGTGTATATCCCCTCAAGAAAGAAATCGAATCCCTATTCCGTCATTCCCGCGAAAGCGGGAATGACGGCCTCTCACAGGCTGCGTCAGCGATGCGAAAGACGCCGCACCAGCCGGTCGCCCAGGCTTTGAACGAGTTGCACGAAACCGATCAGCACCAGCACGACCAGCAGCATCACTTCGGGCAGGAAGCGCTGGTAGCCGTAGCGGATACCGAGGTCGCCGAGCCCGCCACCACCGATGGCCCCAGCCATCGCGGAGTAACCGACGAGGCTCACGAGCGTGACGGTCAGCGCCGCGACGATGCCGGGTAGCGCTTCAGGCAGCAGCACCTTGCGGACGATCTGCACATGCGTGGCGCCCATCGCTTGTGCCGCTTCGACGAGCCCGCGATCAACCTCGCGCAGAGCCGTCTCGACGAGGCGTGCAATGAAGGGCGCGGCGGCGATGGTCAGTGGCACGATGGCTGCCGTCGTACCGATGGACGAGCCGGCGAGCAGGCGTGTGAAGGGAATCACTGCCACCAGCAGAATGATGAACGGAGTGGAGCGCACGGCATTCACGACGATGCCGAGTACGCGATTGAGCCAGGGGTGCGGCAGCATGCCTTGCGCATCGGTGACGTGCAGCGCGATGCCCAGCGGGATACCGATCAGGCCACCGACTGCGCCAGCGACTCCGACCATGAGCAGGGTCTCGAGAAAGGAGCTCCAGAAAAGCGCGAGCAGCTCAGGCGACATGGCGCTCTCCTTCACTTATAAGCTCGACCGGCTGCACGGCAGGCAAGACATCGAACTCTTCACTACGCACGCCATGCGAAGCGAGGAAAGTCTGCACCGCGGCAATTGTCTGCGCGTCCGACTGGCTCAGCAGCGTGAGACTGCCGAAGGGCTGGCCCTGGATCTCGTCGAGCTGGCCATGCAGGATGCTGAAGTCCAACCCGAAACGCCTGACCGCTTCCGACAGCAAGGGCCGGTCGACATCATCACCGACGAAGGACAGGCGCAGCACGCGACCACGCACGGCCTGACTGCGCAGGCGCGCGAGCACGCTGGCCGGCAGTTCATGCGCGATCACGTCGCCGAGCAGTGCGCGTGTGACGGCATGCTGGGGCGCACGGAACACGTCGATGACGCTCCCTTCCTCGATGATGCGGCCCGCGTCCATCACTGCGACACGATCGCAGATCTGTTTGACGACCTGCATCTGGTGCGTGATCAGCACGATGGTCAGGCCTAGCTCGCGATTGATCTTGCGCAGCAGGTCGAGAATCGCGCGCGTGGTTTCCGGGTCGAGCGCCGAAGTCGCCTCGTCGGACAGCAGCACCTTGGGCTGGCTCGCCAGCGCACGTGCAATGCCCACGCGCTGCTTCTGCCCGCCCGAGAGTTGCGCCGGATAGCGCAAGCGCTGATCCGAAAGCCCGACCAGTTCGATCAGCGGATCGACACGACGACGGATCTCGTCGCGACTCAGGCCGATGAGTTCCAGCGGCAACGCGATGTTGTCGAACACATTGCGCGAAGTCAGCAGGTTGAAGTGCTGGAAGATCATGCCGATCTCGCGCCGTGCCTGGCGCAGTGCGTCCGGCGTGAGTGCTGTCAGCGCGCGCCCGGCGACATGCACCGTGCCGCTCGTGGGCCGATGCAGGAGGTTCAGGCTGCGCACCAGCGTGCTCTTGCCAGCGCCACTGCGGCCGATGATGCCGAAGATCTGGCCGGCGGGAATGTGCAGCGAAACGTCGCGCACGGCATGCAGCTCGCCGCCTTGCGCGTCCCGATAGTGCTGGGAGAGGTGTTCTATCCTGATCATGAAACGGGTTTCGTACCGGGCTCGCGGAGCACCGATGCCCCGCAATCAAGGAGCCGACGATACCCAGACGCAGGCGGCTCCCCAACCAAGAAAAACCGTGAAGCTTACGCAGATAACATCTTTGCAAAAGCCCGTTTGCTTGACTCAGCGCAAGCTTGCCGGGGACTGATCGTGCCCCTGTCCGTCATTCCCGCGAAAGCGGGAATCCAGCGACGTTGAACTTGTCGTCCAGCCTAGGCCAGCACGGCAAAGCCACTGGATTCCCGCTTTCGCGGGAATGACGGAGTCGGGGTCTATCGCACCGAGGTCACGCGTCGCTTCATATGCAACACGTCTCCGCGTGCCTTCAGCTCAACGGCGTACCCGGCGGCCGCCGCTTCTTCGCTTCGGGCACATAGCGGTCTGCCTGGATGTCCGGCGACACACCGGCCGAGTAGATCTCGTCGTTGAGCGGCAGCTGCCAGCTGTTCCAGCTTTCCCACTGGTTGCGCAGTTGCTGGAAGACTTCCGGCTGCTTGTCCTTGAGGTTGGCGCGCTCGCGCACGTCCTCGACGACGTCGAAGAGGAATTCCTGGTCATTGATCTTGAGGTACTTCCAGTTGCCGTCGCGCACCGCACGCTGGGCATTGGCCTTGTAGCGCCAGTAGAGCTGACGCGGGTAGCTGGCGCGGCTGCCGGTGAGCACGGGCAGGATGCTCTCGCCATCGGGCGGGTAATCGGCATCCACCTTCGCGCCCGCTGCGTCGAGCAGGGTCGGCAGCCAGTCCATGGTGATCGTCACCTGCTCCTGAACTTGCGGCGCGATGCGCGCCGGCCAGCGCAGGATGGTCGGCACGCGTAGACCGCCTTCGAGCAGCTCGGTCTTCTGCCCGGTGAAGGGCCACATCTTCGAGAAGCGCTCGCCGCCGTTGTCGCTCGTGAAGATGACGATGGTGTTGTCAGCAATGCCGCGTTCGTCAAGCGCTGCGGTGACCTGGCCGACTGCTGCGTCGAGCGCCTGCACGATCTTCGCGTAGATCTTGAGGTTGCCACCGTCGTAGTGGAACAGATCGTCGAGGCTACGCGACACAGCCTCGTCCTCCGGCCCGACCCAGGGCCAGTGCGGCGCGGTGAAATGCAGCGACAGGAAGAACGGCTTCTCGCCGGTCGACTCGCGGATGTACTTCGCGCCTTCGTCACCGAGTATCTGCGTGTAGTAGCCGGTGCGTTCGACCGGCACTTCGCCTTCGTAGAGATCAGGTGCCAGCGCGTCGCCCACGCCCGGCTTGTGCGTGAAGTAGTCGATGGCGCCACCGTAGTTGCCGAAGAAGCGGTCATAACCACTCTTGAGCGGGCCGAAGCTCGGCAATTGCCCGAGGTGCCATTTGCCGATCAGCGCCGTCGTGTAGCCGGCATCGCGCAGCAGCGATGGCAGGGTCGGGTGCTCGGGCGGCAAGCCATGCGCCCTGCCCGTACCCGCCAGCGGCTCTTCCAGACCGCCACGCAGGCGGTACTGGTAGCGGCCGGTGATCAGTGCGAATCGCGTCGCCGAGCAGACAGCAGAATTCGCATAGGCCTGCGTGAAGCGCACGCCCTCGCCGGCGAGCTTGTCGAGGTGCGGCGTGTCGTATTCGTTCTGTCCGTAGACGCTGAGGTCGGCATAGCCTAGATCGTCGGCGAGGATGAAGATGATGTTGGGTTGGGTGGTACTCATGCTGTCCTCGTTTGTGCGCTTAGGGCACGACGCAAAGCGCCGGCAAACAGTTGCCGTTCCCTCTCCATTAGGGAGAGGGTGCCCCGTCAGGGGCGGGAGAGGGGTAAGGGGAATCAACAACCAAGCCTGTCGTACATGGACGCTTTCCCCCTCTCCCGGTGCTGACGCACCACCCCGCTCCGCGCCCCACGACTGGCATTGCACTGCCAGTCGGCTACGCAAGCGTGCAGCATGCTGCACGAAACCCTTGCTTCGCCCCTCAGGGAGAGGGAACTGCGGCGCATACCCCTCGGTTGAACCAGCGGCCTCTCATCACCACGTGGGTGCCCAAGCGCTACTTCGGCTCACCCCACCGACGGCCAGCGCTGCACCTGCGTCGCCTCGAAGGCCCGCGCCGCACGCAGCACCAGATCATCACGATGCGCCGGGCCGACAATGTGCAAGCCCACCGGCAAGCCGTTCACATCGAAGCCCGCCGGCACCGAGGCCGCAGGTTGCTGCGTGAGATTGAAGGGCACACTGAACGGCGCGTTCGCACGCTCGCCGAGCTTCGGCACCGAGTCGGCCAGTACCGGCGTGAGCAGCAGGTCGTAGCGCTCGTGGAAGTGCCGTAGCAGTATGGCCAGCGACTGGCGTTGTTCGCTGGCGGCAACGTAGTCGGTGAGCGTATAGGGTGAGGCACGCTCCACATGCTCGCGGATCTCTTCATCGACGAGATGGAAGCGTTCAGGCGGTATCTCGCGCTTGAGGCGTATGGCGCGCTCCGCTGCCAGCACATCGAGAATCGGCCGCGGATCGGTAAAACCCGGATCGACCTCCTCCACGATGGCGCCGAGCTCGCTGAACACGGTGACTGCCTTGTCGATCACCTCGGCGATATGCGGCGCGACCTTCACGTAACCCAGGGTGCGGCTGTAGGCGATGCGCAGGCCGCGCACGCCGTCATTGAGGCCGATGCGCCAGTCACGCCCGGTCTGCGGCAGGCTGGTCCAGTCGCGTGCGTCGAAGCCGCTGATGGTGTTGAGCAGCAGCGCCGCGTCACTCACCGTGCGCGTGAGCGGCCCGAGGTGGAACAGGCTGCCGTTGTGCGCGGGCGGGTAGCCCGGCACGCGACCGAAGCTGGGCTTGAAACCGAACACGCCGCTCACCGACGCAGGCACGCGGATCGAGCCGCCACCATCGGTCGCGATCTGCAGCGGCCCGAGGCCAAGTGCAGCAGCCGTCGCCGCGCCACCACTACTGCCGGTCGGCGTGTGTGCCGTGCTCCAGGCATTGCGCGTAACGCCGGCGAGCGCGCTCTCGGTGATGCTCTTCCAGCCGAACTCCGCGGTGTTGGTCTTGCCGAGCAGGACTGCGCCACCTTCACGCAGGCGTGCCGCGACCGGCGAGTCTTCCGCCTGTGGCGTGTCCAGCGTCGCCAGGCTGCCCTTGCGCGTGGGCCAGCCGCGAACGTGCAACAAGTCCTTGAACGCCGCAGGAATGCCATCGACATCGCTCAGCGCTTCACCACGCAACCAGCGTTGCTCCGAGGCACGCGCCTGGGCCAGCGCCGCGTCGGCATCGACCAGGCGATAAGCGTTGTAGGCCGGCTGCGTTGCTTCGATGCGCGTCAGGATTGCCTGCGTCACCTCGACGGGCGACAGGGCTTTCTTGCGATACAGGCCGAGCAGTTCGGTGGCCGGCAGATCGCCAGGATTGGCGGTTGATGAGCTCATCGCATCACCCCTTCGCGTCAGCCGAAATCTTCCAGCCGGTGAAGCGACGCTCCAGCCACAGCAGCGCGTAGTTGAAGGCGAGCCCGATCGAAGTAATGGCGAGAATACCGAAGTACATCAGGTCGATCTGGAAGTTGTACTGTGAGTAGATGATGAGGAAACCGAGACCCGCTTTCGCGCCCACCATTTCCGCCGCCACCAGCACCAGTACGGCACTCGCGCTGGCAATACGTACGCCGACGAAAATGCTCGGCAAGGCTGCGGGCAGGATCACCTTGTGGAACAGCTGCAAGGGCGTCGCGCCCATAGTGCGTGCGGCCTTGATGAACAGGGGATCCACCTGCCTTACGGCGCCGATGGTGTTGATCAACAAGGGCCAGGCCGCCGAGTAAACCACCAGCGAGATCTTCGACACTTCGCCAATGCCCAGCAGCAGGATGAACACGGGCAGCAAGGCCAGCGGCGCGGTATTGCGCAGCACCTCGATCAGCGGGTTCAGGAAGTTCGCCACACGTGGCACCCAACCGATCAGCAAGCCGAGTGGAATCGCGATCACGATGGCCAGCAGAAAGCCCACCAGGGCGCGCCCGAGGCTGGCGCCGAGGTGCTCCGTCAGCTGCCCTTTCAACGTGAGCTGCCAGCCTGCGGCGAGCACCTCCGACAGCGGCGGCAGGAAAACGGGATCGGTGAGGCCCACGCGTGGCGCCACCTCCCACACGGCTGCCAGCAACAGCAAGACAGCCGTGCGATCGAACACCTTCGACGCAAGTGACGCCAGGCGTCGCAGGAAGCGCCTGTCGTGCTGCGCAGCCTCTCCACCATTTGCGGACAATGACAGGCTGGCTGTCGTCAGTTCTGCACTAGGCATGGCTCAACTCCTCTTTCTCAATCGTTGCGACGGGCTTGTGACCGAGCACGGTCGCGCGCGATACCTCGTCGTGCAGCAGCTCCCAGATGCGGTGGCGTACCTCGCCGAACAGCGGCAAGGAACGCACGTCCTCCGTCTCGCTATGCAATGCATCCGGAATATCCACGACCTGCTTGATACGGCCGGGGCGTGCGGTGATCACCGCCACGCGTTGCCCCAGCACCACCGCCTCGTCGATGCTGTGCGTGATGAACAGGATGGTCTTGCCGGTACGCCGCCAGATGCGCAGCAACTCGACCTGCAGCCCTTCGCGGGTCTGCGCATCAAGTGCGGCGAAAGGCTCATCCATCAACAAGACCTCGGGCTCGTAGGCGAGGCTGCGCGCAATGGCCACGCGCTGCTTCATGCCGCCCGACAATTCGTGTGGATAGCGGTCGGCGAACGCCGATAGTCCGACCAGAGCGAGGTAATGCGCAGCTTTCTCGCGCCGCTCGGCACGCGCCACACCAGCCACTTCCAGCCCGAACTCGATGTTCTGCTGCGCCGTGCGCCAGGGGTAGAGCGCGTACTGCTGGAACACGATGCCCCGATCGCGCGCCGGCCCCGTAATCGGTTTGCCATCGAGCAGCAGACGCCCGCTGGTAGGCGTGGTCAGCCCCCCGAGCAAGTCCAGCAGCGTGGACTTGCCGCAGCCGCTGGGTCCGACCAGCGCGAGGAACTCACCGGCCTTCACATCCAGGCTGATGTCTTCCAGCGCCACGAAGCGCTGGGCTGCGTCGCTACCTGTTTTGCCAGATGCATTGCCAGGCCCGTTGCCACGCACGAGGAACTCCTTGCGCACCTGCTGGAAGCTGATCTTGCTTGCTGTCGTCTGTATGCTCATGGCCGCCTCACTTCGCCGCGACGACAGGCGGCTTCTTCGCGTAATCGTTGAAGGCGTTGGTGTAGGTCTGGCTGGCCTTCAGCTGACCGGGCTTGATCACACCGTCCTTGGCCAGCCAGTCGATCCAGATCTGCAGCTCCTTGTCCTCGACCACGCCACCTTTGTTGGCAATGCCGGTGCTCTTCCAGTACTTGAGGCTGGACGTATCCTCGTTGCGCTGACGCGCGACGATGATCTTCTCGAAGCGCGCACGCACGACCTCGACCGGCTGGGTCTGCGCCCAATCAATGGCGCGCGCCACGCCGGTCACCAGCAGATGCGTGGCATTCGGGTTGGCCTTGATGAACTTCTCGTTCAGCACATAGGTGCCAGCCGTGAACTTGCCGAACAGCTCGTAGTCGGTGAACACCGCACGCACACCGCCCCGCTCCACCGCCTTGTCGCGCAGCACGCTGAACAAGGCAGCCACGTCGATCTGCCCCTGGCGCAGGGCCTGCTCGGTGTTGACCGGCGGCAGTGCAACCAGCGTCACCTGCTTGATCTCGTCAGGTGTCAGGCCATTGCGCGTCAGGTATTCGCGCAAGGTGAACTCGATGTGCGCCCCCAGCGTATTGACGCCCACCTTCTTGCCGATGAAGTCGCGCGCACTCTTGATCGGGCTGTTATCGAGCACGAAGAAGCCGTGGTAGTTCTTGTCGTCAATGCCGTAGTGGCCGAGTACCGGCTTGATCGGTGCTTTCGCTGCAATCAGCTTGAGGATCGCACCATTGAAGGCACCACCGATGTCGATCTCACCTGTCGCGACGGACTGCACGTCCTGCGGGCCGCTGATCGTATTGCCCACCCACTTCAGCTTCAAGGGAGCAATGTAGCCGAGGTCTTCGGCCAGCTCCGGGAATGTCACCTGGGTAGCCCATCCCTGATAGCGGATATCCGTCACCTCAGGCTTGGGAGCAGCCTGTGCGAAAGCGGCGACGGAGATAAAGGCAGCTGCAAAGCCGAGAAGCGTCGATCTGAGTGTGCGTGTCATGTTCCGTTTCACTTTCATATGCCATCGGTGTTGAGGGTGATGGCATTTAGCAGATTGCATGCCATATGGCATAAGTGAGTAACGACGGGCACGCCAGGCATTCCAGCGGCGATCGCGTATGCTGCACACCACGCAAGGCAGCAACCCGCATGTCGATAATCATGCAGCCCATCTTCTTCATCTAAAGCGGACTTCGAGGAGAAAACCACATGCCCCGCTACGTAGCTTTTCTGCGCGGCGTCAGCCCGATGAACGCGAAGATGCCCGAACTCAAACGCGCTTTCGAAGCGGCAGGCTTCACCGAAGTGAAGACCCTGCTGTCGAGTGGCAACGTGGTCTTCAACGCGCGCTCCGCGAGCGAGAAGGCGCTGGCGCAGAAAGCTGAGAAAGCCATGCAGGCCACGCTCGGCAACAGCTTCGGCACTTTCATCCGCAAGGCGGAGCACCTGCAGGAACTCATCGCCGCCGAACCATTCGCGGAATTTCCCCTCAGTGCCGATGACAAATGCGTCGTCACCTTTCTTGAGGAAGTACCGAAGGCGTTGAAGCTTCCCATCGTGCTCGAGGACGCACGCATCCTGAAGATCATCGACCGGGAGGTCTTGTGTGCCTACACGCCGGGCCCCAACGGCCCCGTCTTCATGAGATTGCTGGAAAAGACCTTCGGCAAGAAAATCACCACGCGTACGCTGGATACGGTGAAGAAGTGCGCGAAGGCCTGAGCTGACGCCGCAGCGTCAGCGAAGAAACAAGAACGAGAGGGATGGCGATTGCGAGGTAGTCAGCGTTTATCAGGAACGCCCCGGTCGCGTGGATGAAAGACCATTCCCGCGTACAAGTGCGCTGCATCCCTGGTGCAAGCTTCGACGTCCCAGCCCTTCGACAAGGGCGAGATGAACCCGACCACAGCCTGTTGCCCAAGGAACGCGCATACCTTCAAGCAGAAACGGCAGCGCAGCCCGGATGGGCGAAAACCACTCCGGGCTACAACAACTCTCAGGCAGCCACGGCTTCGGCCTGCTCCACCTTCTTCTTCGCCTTGCTGCGCGTGACACTGCGACGCCCATCCACGCCGACAGGCACCTCGCCGTCCACCGTCACGCGGCGCACGACACGGTGCTGGTCGCCGTAGTCATTGATCGCGTAGTGCTGCGTCGCGCGGTTGTCCCACACCACCACGTCGCCTTCCGTCCAACGCCAGCGCACGGTGTTCTCCAGCTTCGTGATGTAGGACTGGAACAGGCTGTAGAGCTGCGCCGATTCCGCCTTGGAGTAGCCGACGAAATTCTTCACGAAGTGACCGAGAATCAGCGAGCGCTCGCCCGTTTCCGGATGCACGTGCACCACCGGGTGCTCGGTCTCGTACACCGTCGACGAGAACTGCGCGTAGTGCTTGAGTTCATCGAGCGTAGGATTTCCCTTGCGAATGGCGTAGTCATACTCGTTACTGTGCACGGCCCACAGCTTGTCTGCCAGCTCGCGCAGATGCACCGGCAGGTTGTCGTAAGCCGCGGCCGTGTTCGCCCATACCGTATCGCCACCCGCTGCGGGAATCTTCACTCCGCGCAGGATGGAGGCACGCGGATACGCATCCACGAAAGTCACATCCGTGTGCCAGGAATCCGCACGACCGCCATGCTGCGAATTGAGTTCGAGAATCACCTTGCTGTCACTGCCGGCCTTGGGCAAGGACGTGGGATGTGCGACGGGCTTGCCGCCGAACAGCGGTGTCAGCTGCTCCTGCTGCAGATCGTCCAGATGTTGCTGGCCACGGAAGAACACCACCTTGTGTTTCAACAAGGCTGCACGCACCTGCGCAACACTCTCGGCAGGCAGGTCGGCGGCAAGGCGCACACCGCGAATCTCGGCACCTATACGGCCTGCAACGGGGATGATTTCAATCGTGCTCATGGCTTTACTCTCCTGATGACATCGACACATTCGCGCGGTTTGCACAAATGGATAATGGTGTCTGGCAAGAGATATGCCAATTGCAGATAGGCAGCTCAGTGAGTATTTACGTGCTCGTGGCCTGGATGGGCATCAATCAGCTGTTGGTGTGGCAACACAGCTGTCGGATAGTGAGGAGTTTTGTACATCGCTCAGGGGGTGCTAGCCAAAGGACATTGCAGCATGCACTTGCCAACAGCGCGACAACATCCAGCGCGATGCTCGACGCCTATTGCTACCATGAACCCAGGCAGGAGTCGCTTGTCCGCGGTAAGCCCCGCCGCCATCACAGCGGACCTCCAGAAACTCACCAAAGGCAGCTCAACATGCGTTACTCATTTCAAGAAACTGCATTGATCATCCTAAGTGCACTTCTCATTGCGTCCTGTAGCAGCCCAAAACCGATTGTCGCCAGACCGCTGAGCGAGGCGACATCCGTGGAGATTGCACTTCGCTCCGCTTCTTCTGTTTTCGTGACTTCCTTTGGAACCACGGACGCTGCGGCGCGATTCTCATTGCTGCTGAAGCAAGAGCTTTCCGATCAAGGTTTCACCACAGCTAACGACCCCAAAGATGCTGATCTAGTTCTCACGGGAGTGTTTGAGCAGGGCTGGGCTAACGGCCGATCCCAAGCCCTTGCCACAGTGAGCGGGGCTTCAAGATCAGGATCGCGAATTTGGAGCGGAGATTTCCCGCCATTGGTGTTTATCTATCCCACTAACGATCCGACAAAACGCCTTGTAGTGTCTATCGTCAATCAGTTAAGAGAGGATGTTGATGAGCTGCAGAAACGATACAAATAGGCCTCAGGACAGAGACCCCACCGGCACGTCTTCGTTAGTCAATGATACGTAGGGCACAATCGAGCCGCTGGAGGCGTCGCGTCCTGCTCGCATCACGTCCTTCGTTTAGGCTTCAAGACACTCCCAAACCCGTGCGCACGGCCATGGCCGTAGGGTGGGTTCGCGAAGCAACCCACCGCTTTGTCATTGCGCACGATGGTGGGTGGTCGCTTCGCGCCGAACCCACCCTACAACGGGGCTGCTTGCAGGGTGTGCAACATCTTCTCGTTGTGCACGCCGCCCAGCCTCACGCCAGCATGGCCCATACTTGACGCGCGGCGGTGTGCAAACACCGGCGGCGCTTTCACACCTCGTAGCAGTAGCCGCTTCAGACAATCATCGATGACCACGACGAAACTCTCCCTCTGCTTGATTGCTACTGCGCTACTGGCTGTCGCTCCGTCAGTCCACGCACAGGCCGCCGGAAAACCGGGGGCAACATCGGAAGCCCAACTCCTGGCGGGCGATTTCGTACGCTCTACCTATCTGGCGGACCTGCGCAGCAACCATTCGCCCTATGCCAGCCTGCAGAAGAGCCCTGGCGGCCTGATGACGGTCGGCGTCAGCAACAAGCAGAAGAAGACCAGCTTCGCTTTCGGCTGGAATTTCCACGAAGGCGATGAATCCAGGACCTTGTCGAGCGACGGCAGAAGCATTGCCTATGACTCGGGCAAGGATGATCGCCCGGTCGCCATCACCGTCGAATCCCCGAGCGTCTTCATCCTGTCGGGCACGAAGGAGGTCTCCGGCCGTTTCGAGCGTATTGGCTCGCTGGCGAGCTTCATCAACAGCCAGACCGTGGCCGGCACTTACAAGGACAAGCAAGGCGGCCGCTACGTTTTCCGCCCGAGCGGCAACGCATCGTTTCCGCACGAGGATTTCCGCTACTACATCGGCACCGATCACGTCGGCGCGCCGTATGACTGGATCAAGATCGGCCTCGAAACCTGGGGCTACAAGAGGAGCGCGACCGAGCTCCAGCTCTTCCACCTGACCAAGACCGCGCCGGAAAAATACGAGGCGCAACCCTTCCTGGTCTTGACGCGGGTTGCGGACTAGCTGGGCGTTGCGCGTACCATGTTCGGGCGAGCACTCGACGCTGCCCGCGACATCCAGCCCGAGGCGTCCCGGCGCTTCGACGCTCCCCGCTCAATCACCTGCTGCGCAACCGCTTCGTGATGATCAGAAAACTGCCAAGATGGGTTGAAGTCGGCGGGTTCTTCCTGACCCTGCTCGCAGGCAGCGTCAACGCCATCGCGCTGCTCGGCTTCAATCACCAGGGCGTGTCGCACCTGACGGGCAGTTCGACCCAACTTGGCGTCGAGCTGGCAGATGGCAACCTGCCGCAGGTCATGCACCTGCTGATCATCCTTGCGAGCTTCGTGGTCGGCGCGGCACTGAGCGGCCTGGCGATCGGCAATGAATCGCTCAAGCTTGGCCGACGCTACAGCGCAACGCTGCTCGCCGAGGCTGCCATTCTCCTGCTGGCCATGTACTTCCTGAACCGGGGCTCGAATCTCGGTCACTACCTGGCCTCGGGCGCCTGCGGCTTGCAGAATGCAATGACCAGCACCTTCAGTGGCGCAGTGGTCAGAACCTCTCACGTCACCGGCTTGTTCACCGACCTGGGCATCACCTTCGGTTTGCGGCTACGTGGGCAGGCGATCGATCGCCGGCGCGTCGTGCTCTATCTCACGCTGATTACGGGCTTCATTCTTGGCGGCGTGCTGGGCGCCTTCTGGTTCGGCAGCTACAGGTTCAATGCGATGCTCGCCCCGGCAGGCATCGCAGCACTGATGGCGATTACGCATCTGCTGTACTGGCGCCGCGTAAGAGCCATGGGCTGACCGGCAGGCTCCGTTTCAGCCGGGGCGGATACCCGCTTATCCATGCACGCCTTTGAAGTCGCACCGCCGACAAGGAGCTGACGCCCATGAGGAAAATGATCTGCGCCGTGTTTGCACGCCGTGCAGGGGAAGCGCGCACAGCCTCTCAGCGCCTCGACGCAGCGCACATGCACTGAACGCCCGTCACCATGCCGATCGCGCCTCAACCCATCGCCCCGACGCAGCGCCTCGCCTTCCTTGATCCACTGCGCGTCGCGCTCACGACGCTGGTGATCGCGCACCACACCTCGATCACCTACGGCGGCAGCGGCGACTGGTACTACAAGGAGGCGGGCTCGCCGGAGTGGCTGCGTCTCTTGCTATCGGTATTCACCGCAAGCAACCAGAGCTTCTTCATGGGCTTCTTCTTTCTGCTCGCCGGTTACTTCACGCCGCCCTCGCTGGCGCACAAGGGCCTGAGTCGTTTCGTCCGTGAACGCCTGTGGCGGCTCGGCATGCCACTGCTGCTTTTCGCCCTGCTGCTCAGCCCGCTCACGCGCGCGCTGGCAGCCGCAACACGCGGTGAAGCCCCCTTCCTTGCTGCGCTGGCCGCGCGCTGGCCACCGACCGTCTTCGACGCCGGCCCGTTGTGGTTCTGCATCGCGCTCCTGCTCTTCACCGCCGGCTGGATTGCCGTGAGCCGCCTGCCGGGCGCCGTGCAGCGCCCTTCGATCAACCCGCACTACGCCATTGCACTCGCCGTGCTCGGCTGCGGTGCGCTCGCATTTGCGCTGCGCGTGTGGGTGCCCGTGGGTCGCAATGTGTTCTCGCTGCAACTCGGCTACTTCGCCTCGTACCTGCTGCTGTTCTATGGCGGCTGCGCCCTGGCGGGCACACGCGCACTGGAGTCGGTGGAATGGCGCCATGCCCGGCCCTGGGCCATCACGGCCGTGCTGGTCTTCCCCACGCTATGGATCTACGCCGCGCTGGGCGGCGCCTTCGACGGAGATGCCTGGCGTGGCGGCGCGAACCTGCCCGCCCTGGCTTATGCACTCTGGGAGCCCGTGATCGCCGCTGGCGTCATCCTCGCCAGCCTTGCCGCTTTCCGCAGCACCATGGCCAAGCCCGCGCCGCGCTGGCGACGCCTCGCCGACGACGCGTTCACCGCCTTCGTCATCCACCCGCCCGTGGTGGTGGCCTGCAGCGCACTCGTACGCCACGTCGTCGACACGCCGCTCCTGCGCTTCCTGCTGGCCGCGCCTCTGGCTTGCCTGCTGGCTTTTGCACTGGCCGATGCATGGCGCGGCTTGCTTTCTTCCCGCCCTTCGTGAAGTCTTGAGGGCTCACACCCAACCGGAAAGGACATCACATGCCAAAGACCTATTGGATCAGCGCGTATCGCGCGGTGAAAGACCCCGACAAACTCGCCGCCTACGCAAAGCTGGCAGGCCCGGCGATCACAGCTGGCGGAGGACGCTTCCTGGCACGCGGAGAGCCCGCAGCGGTCTACGAGCTCGGCTTGAAGCAGCGCCTGGTATTGATCGAGTTCGACAGCGTTGCGCAGGCTATTGCCACGCATGACAGCCCAGCCTACCAGGAAGCACTGGCTGCTCTGGGCGACGGTGCAGACCGGGAGATCCGGATCATCGAGGGGATCTGACGATTCTCGCGCCCGCCCAGCTCTGCTGGCTACGCCGTGCGATGCGTGTATGGCTATTGTTGCTTCTTCTGATCTCAAGTCATGCGTATGGCACGGCGCAGATCCCGGACAGAATCACGCTGGATGGCAAAGAGAATGCCCTGTTTAGCGAGCCTCTGTCTGAGTATCTTTTCGCCAACGGGAAGGAGATTCCCAAGCTGCTTTCTTACATTCACGAAAGCTGCACTGGCTCTTGGCGCGGCTATCAGGCGCGTTGGGAAATCAGGAAAACAAACTTGCTGCTGACCTCTATCGTTGCAGACCCCTGCAATGACGAGCCGGGGGTCGTTCCGCTGATCATATTCTTCCCCGAAGCGTTGGGCGCGCCGGTACATGCCACGTGGTTTTCGGGAAAACTGATCATTCCGCAGGGAAAGCGGATCCGCTACGTGCATCGGGGCTACGAATCCCGCTATGAAAAATATCTGGTTATCTCGGTAGTGCGCGGGGTGGTATTGAAGACGGAGAAGACAGGAAAACCCCCTGCAGAAAACGTGGCCGACAAGACGCAATAGCGCAGGACATTACACCGCATGTTTTGCGCTCATTGGAGCGCTGTGCAATATGACTCCCAGTTGCACCCAGCTCCGCCGCTTGCACCTACTTATAGAAATGAAATGACTAGCGATGAGCATTCGCCAATTCTCTCTCCCCCTGATCGCCAGCATCGTGCTGCTCGGGACCTCACCCGCATACGCCCAGGCTCAAGCTGGTTCAAGCGCATCGCTAGCCTCAAATCAGCAGCTGATCGAAGGCGAGTTTGTACGCAGCACCTATCTCGAAGCATTACGGCGTACCCATTCGCCCTATGCCAGTTTCAAGCAAGGACGGGGAGGCGTGATGACTATCAGAGTCGAGAAGAGAGACGGGAATACAGGCTTTGCTTTCGAATGGAATTTTCATGAAGGCGATGTCTTCCGGCACCTGTCCAGGGATGGTCAATTCATCATCTATGAGGAAGACAAGGACTATCTCGGTCCCACACGCATTCAGATAACTTCGAGCGAATCCTTTACCCTCTCAGGCGACAAGGATGTCGCGGGCCGCTTTGACCGCATGCCTGATTTCCAGAACTTCCTGAATCGGCAAACAGTCGCCGGGACCTATCAGGATCAGAAGGGCAATCGATATGTGTTCAAGCCGGAAGGGGTTGCCGTATTTCCAGACAGGGAGTTCAAGTACGCAATCGGCACAGACCACATCGGAGCGCCTTATGACTGGATCAGAGCCGGCTCGGAAACATGGGGCTACAAGATCAGCGGAGCAAAGTTATCGTTTTTCCGGGAGTCCGACCGCGATTCAAACAAGTTCTTGTCGCGCCCATTTTTGAGACTCTCCCGAATCGGCAATTGAGCTGACCCGGCGGTGTCGCTGCCAGGGCCGTCATCCCGGCGAAAGCCGGGATCCAGATATACGCGTGGAGCTGGGTCCGGGCTAACCCTCTCCCCCACCCCTCTCCTGCAAGCAGGCGAGGAGAGCTTCTTGCAGCTCCGCTGTCTGTAACGCTGACCGGGATGACGAACTGTGAGTCTGGCGATTCTTAGCGCGCCGCATCACCACGACGATATTCATTCGTCACATCGTCCAGCTGCTTCTTCAGCTCGGCATCCAGCTTGAACTCTGTCGCAACCAAAGTTGCATCGAGTTGCTCCGGCGTGCTCGCACCGAGCAGCACGGTGCTGATCGCAGGATTCGCCAACACCCATGCAACCGAGGTCGTGATGAGCGAGACGCCGGCCTTGTCGGTGATCTGCTTGAGTTGTTCGACGGTGGCGAATTCGCGGTCGTGCCAGTAGCGGTCCTGATAACGCTCGGCGGCCGCACCGAGCGTGAAGCGCGAGCCGGGTGTGGGCGCCGAGCCGGGTTTGTGTTTGCCGGTAAGCAGGCCGCCTGCGAGCGGGTTGTAGGGGATGACGCCAAGGCCCTCTTCCTGTGCCAGTGGCAGCAGCTCGCGCTCGATCTCGCGGAATAGCAGGCTGTAGCGCGGCTGCACGGAGATGGGCCGTGCAAGCTTCAGTGCGTCGGCGCGGCCGAGCAGGCGCGACAAGCGATAGGCGAGGAAATTGGAGACGCCGACGTAGCGTGCGCGGCCAGAACGGACGATGGTGTCGAGCGCCGAGGCCGTCTCTTCCAGCGGGGTATCGGGGTCATCTGCATGCAACTGGTAAAGGTCGACGTAGTCCGTTCCGAGACGTGCGAGGGATTTGTCGATGGCATCCAGCAGGTGCTTGCGCGAGTTACCCTGGTCCCACAGGCGGGGGCCGACCTTGCCGTTACCCTTGGTGGCCACGATGAAGTCTGAACGCCGGCCCTTGAGCCAGCGACCGACGATTTCCTCCGTGCGGCCGACATTCGCCAGGCCACCACCGAGCGGATAGACGTCTGCCGTGTCGAGGAAGTTGATGCCGGCGTGCGCTGCCTTGTCGAGGATCAGGCGCGAGACTTCTTCATCCGTCTGGAAGCCGAATGTCATGGTGCCCAGCGTGAGGCGGGAGACTTCGAGACCGGTGTTGCCGAAGCGTTGGTATTGCATGGTGGGTTTCCTGTTCAAGCCGCTGTTGTGATTGCGAGAAATAGTTCAACGACGCTGGATTCCCGCGTTCGGGAATGACGGGTTTAGCGAGTTGGTCTGGTAACAATAGACCGTTCGTGCTGAGCGTAGTGGAGCAAAGCGCAATGAAGCCTGTCCCGAGCTTTGTCGAAGGATCGAAGCATGTGCCCGGGCCGCAACCCTTCGACTTCGCTGCGCTACGCTCAGGGCGAACGGGTTGGGTGCGGACGCTTGTCAGTAGTTGATCGTACCCGGCGTGCCCCCACCCGCCGCAATGGCTGCCCCATTGATCGCAGCACTCTTCGGCGAAGCCAGGAAAGCCACGAGATAGGCGATCTCTTCCGACTCGACGATGCGGCCTATCGTATTGCCTTCTGCAGCCTTGGCAGCCGCCGCTGCATCAGTACGTTCGGTGCGCGTCGCGCCCGGATGCACTGCGACGACGTTCACACCTTTCGGCCCGAGTTCGTCGGCAAGGTTCTTGGTAACAGCCGCAACGCCGACATTACGCAGCGATGCAACCGGCCGGCCGGTCTTGAACAGTGCCAGACCACCGATATTGATGATGCGACCCCAGCCCTGCTTGACGAGATGCGGCGCGATGGCGCGGGAGGTGCGCACGTAACCGAGCACCTTGATGTTGATGTCTTCGAGCGCGAGCTGATCATCAATCTCGCCAAGCGAAGTCGCCGCCGACAGGCCGCCCGGCAAGGCGGCGGCGTTGACGAGGATGTCAACGCCGCCAAGGGCTTCGATGGCATGCGCGATCAGCGCGTCGGCGGAGTCCTTGCTCGTTGCGTCGAACGTGACGGCCACGATCTTGCGGCCGGTCTCCTTCGACAACTCGCTGGCTGTGGCCTCAAGTGCTTCGCGCCCCCGCGCGGCGATGACCACATCCACCCCTTCGCGCGCGAGCTCGCGTGCGATGACCTTGCCGATACCGCGGCTTCCACCCGTGACGATGGCGCGCTTCCCCTCGAGTTGCAGACTCATTTCATGCTCCTGTAGATGTGAATGATTTCCTGATGGTGACGATCTGCTCCGGCGTCCCTGCGCACACCCGGGCTGCTCATCGCACTATGCAGCGGCTTCTTGTGGCTGCAACAGATTCCGGTTGATCGGACGTTGCAGGCCCAGGTTCTCGCGCAGCGTGCGGCCTTCGTATTCGGTGCGGAACAGGCCGCGACGACGCAGCTCGGGAATCACCAGCTCGATGAAGTCGGTGAGGCTCACCGGCAAGACTGGCGGCATGATGTTGAAACCGTCAGCCGCGCCCTGCGTGAACCACTCTTCGAGCAGATCGGCAATGCTCGTCGGTGTGCCGACGATCTGCTTGTGACCGCGCGCGCCGGCGATACGCAGGTAGAGCTGGCGGATGGTCAGGTTCTCGCGGCGGGCAAGTTCGAACAACAGCACCTGACGGCTCTTGCCGCCGTTCGAAGGCGGCAGCTCCGGCAACGGGCCGTCGGGGTCGTACTGTGTGAGATCGAAGCCACCAATCATCGACGACAGCAGCGACAAGCCGACCGCCGGCTGGATCAGGTCCTGGATCTTCGCGAACTTGTCCTCCGCTTCGTCCTGCGTGCGGCCTACAACGGGAAAGATGCCGGGCATGATCTTCAGCTCGTCGGGGTGACGGCCGTACTTCACGAGACGGCCTTTGACATCCGCATAGAAGGCCTGCGCGTCGGCCGTCGTCTGGTGCGCGGTGAAGATCACCTCGGCCGTGCGCGCGGCAAGCTCCTTGCCGGGATCGCTCGAACCCGCCTGCACCTTGACCGGATGACCCTGCACGGGGCGCGCAACGTTGAGCGGACCACGCACCTTGAAATGCTTGCCCTTGTGATGCAGCGTGTGGAGCTTGTCGGGATCGAAGAAGCGGCCCGCCTCCTGATCGTGCAGGAAGGCATCATCCTCCCAGCTATCCCACAGCCCGGTCACGACGTCGATGAACTCCTCGGCGCGCTCGTAGCGGTTGGCGTGGGCGACATGCTCATCGAGACCGAAGTTCTGTGCCTCCGCCTGATTCGCAGAAGTCACGAGATTCCAGCCCGCCCGACCGCCCGAGAGATGGTCGAGCGAGGCGAACTTGCGCGCAAGGTGATACGGCTCGTTGTAGGTCGTCGTCACGGTCGCGGTGAGGCCGATATTGGTCGTCACCGCAGACAATGCGGAGAGCAGCGTGATCGGTTCGAAATGCGCGCCGCGTGCGGAGAGCGACAGCGTCTCCTCGTCCTTGCCTCCGCCCCACACCGCCGCGCTGTCGGCGAGGAACAGCATGTCGAACTTCGCCGCCTCGGCTGCGAGCGCAATGCGCTTGTAATGCTCGAAGCTGTGGCCGCCATCGGCCTGCCCTTCGGGATGACGCCATGCCGCGACGTGGTGGCCGGTGGCCGGTATGAAGGCGCCGAGCTTGATCTGGCGTTTCTGGTTCTGACTCATGTGACTCTCCGATTCGTTCTCACCAACTATGTCATTCCCGCGAAGGCGGGAATCCACTTCTGACCACGAAACTCATCTGTAGCCGCAACGTGGATTCCCGCGTCGGCGGGAATGACGATCGGTTCTTAAAGTGCCTTGCCGGCAATGCGATCAATCTCTTCCAGCTCTGCCGCGCTCAACAACCAGCCTGCAGCCTTGACGTTCTGCTCGATCTGCTCGGGTCGGGTTGCGCCCGCAATGACGCTGCTGACTGCGGGGTTGGCGAGCAACCAGCTGAAAGCGAGCTCCAGCAACGAATGGTTGCGCTCGCGGGCGAAGGCTTCGAGGCGTTCAACGATGCCCAGGTTGTGTTCGTTGAGAATGCGGTCGGCGCGCGCGCCGTCGCCGGCAAGACGTGTCCCTGCAGGTGCCGCCTCGCCGCGCTTGTACTTGCCGGTCAGCAGGCCATTGGCCAGCGGGAAGAACGGCAGCAAGCCAATGCCATAAGCATTCAGCGCCGGCAGCAGCTCGCGTTCGGCATCACGCTTGAGCAGGCTGTACTCGTCCTGGCTGGAGATGAAGCGATGCGTGCCGAGTTCGCGCGCAATGTACTGCGCTTCCACCACCTGCCAGGCGGGCAGGTTCGAGGCGCCGATGTAGCGCACCTTGCCACTGCGGATGAGATCGTCGAGCGCGCGCAGCGTCTCGTCGATGGGCGTTGCGGCGTCCGGTCGATGCAGCTGGTACAGATCTATCCAGTCCGTCTTCAAGCGCTTCAGGCTGGCCTCGACCGCACTGACGATGTATTGCCTCGAAGCCCCCTTCAGGCCCTTCTCTTCGTCGATGACATTGCCGAATTTGGTGGCGATGATCACCTGCTTGCGACGTGCGCCAAGCACCTCGCCGATGATGCTTTCCGAGCCACCCTTGTTGCCATACACATCGGCGGTATCGAAGAAGTTGATGCCATGTTCGATGGCTGCGTCGATCACCTTGCGCGAAGCCTCGAGGTCGATGCGCCCGCCGAAATTATTGGCGCCAAGCCCCACGACGGAGACCTTCAGACCTGACTTGCCGAGCGTGCGATAACTCATGTGATTTCCTTCACTCCGGAACATGGAGTGGACTACTTTGCACATTCCGGGCCAACGCGCTCCCGCGCCCTCTCGCACAGCAGTCGTGGCATTTGCGCCGATCGAATACCAAGCCCTGCTGCTGCAAACGCAGCATTTTCAGCAAGACTTGCCTGATTCTGCGCAATGCCTCTTTTGCCTGCCGGCGCTGCTACAGTGAGGTCCATCCACGCACGAAGATTCCGCATGCCTGTCATCACACTCTACGTCGCGCGCCACGGCCAGACGGCGCTCAACCAGCAACGCCGCTTCCAGGGCAGTACCGACGCGCCGCTGGACGCCGAAGGCCTGGCACAAGCCGAGGCGCTGGCACAGCGCCTGCCCCCGGACATCACGCGCATCGTCGCCTCGCCCATGTTGCGCGCACGCCAGACGGCCGAATGCGTCGCACGTGCACGCGGGCTGGCGGTGAGCTTGATGGAGACCTTCTGCGAGCGCGACTACGGTGTGTTCGAAGGACTCAACCGCGAGGACATCGAGGCGCAGTACGCCGAGATCTGGCAACGCAAGATCGTGCAGCAGTGGGACGATGCACCGCCCGGCGGCGAATCGATGCGCCAGGTGCGCACGCGGGTCGAAGCAGGCCTCGCGCAGCTGTGCGAGACGCACGCGGGCGAGACGGTGCTGCTGGTCGCGCACGGCTTCATCGCGCGCATGCTGCACTGGCTGCTGAATGACCTACCGGAAGAACAGATCCACGCCCAGACCATGCTGGGCAATGCCGAGTTCGAGCGCTACCTGATCGAGCGTTGAAGCCAGCCCGCGAACCGGCAGACAACGGGAGCGCACGGAGGACATGACGATGACGACGCACAGGAAGAAAACGGCACCGGACGCCCGCATGCAGAAGCATGTACGGATCGGCATCTCGGGCTGGAAGTACGAACCGTGGCGCGGCAACTTCTACCCCGAAGCACTGACGCAGAAAGACGAACTGGCCTACGCCTCGCACGCCCTGCCCACCATCGAGATCAACAGCACCTTCTACGGTCTCAGGACGCCAGCCAACTTTGCCAGCTGGTATGCCGACACGCCGGCGGATTTCGTCTTCAGCGTGAAGGCCTCACAGCGCATCACCCATCGCAGCGGGCTGAAGGGTGTGGAAGCGCCGATCGCGCGCTTTCTCGCCTCGGGCCTGTTCGAGCTGAAGGAGAAACTCGGGCCCATCCTGTGGCAGTTTCCGCCGTGGCTGCAGTTCGACGCGGCGCGCTTCGAAGCCTTCCTCGCGCTGCTACCGCATGACACCACCGACGCCCATGCCTTCATCGCGAAGCATCTACCGGGCGACCACGCAGAGGTAGCGGAGAAACACCGCTTGCGCCACGCCATCGAGGTGCGCCACGAGAGCTTCGTCGATCCTTCCTTCATCGCCCTGCTGCGCAAGTACAAGGCAGCGCTCGTGGTCGCGGACACGGGCGGAAAGTGGCCGGAGTTCGGCGATGTGTGCACCGACTTTCTCTACCTGCGCCTGCACGGTGCGGCAGATCTGTATCACAGCAACTACATCGGCAAGGTGATCGACACCTGGGCCGCACGCATCCACGCCTGGTACGAAGGCAGGCAGCCCGACGACATGCCCGTCATCAGCGGCACCGCAGCGCCCGCACGCGTGCATCGCGACGTGTTCTGCTACTTCGACAACACCGAGAAGGTCAATGCGCCGCGCAATGCGCTCAGCATGCTCGGGAAACTGGGCATCCCGCAGACGAACGATTTCGAGCCACGGCCGTCGCGTGGCGCAAGGGCGGCAAAGGCTGCGAACACCGCCAGTACCGCGAAGACGGGTTAGGCTTCGATCAGTGGATCGTGCACCTGCGGGTTGGGTGCAAGATCGCGCAGGTCGTTGGCGAGGATGTGGTCGATGAGTTCCGTCACGCCCGCGCCGCGCTCGCCCTGCGTGATCAGGTCAACATTGGCCTTGAGTGCGGGCAACGCGTTCGCGACGGCCACCGAAAAACCGCACCGACGCACGAATGCATGGTCGTTCTCGGCATCGCCCACGCCGACGACATGTTCCGGGGAAACCTCCAGTTCGTGCAGGGCGGCGGCAAGGCCGGTGGCCTTGGTCACATTGGCAGGCAGTGCCATCACGGCCCCCTTGTTGAAGATGACGTGCCACTCCATGCCCAGGTCGCGAATGGCTGAAAGCACGACGTGTTCGTGCGGCTCGAAGGTGGCGACGACCGAGTGCCCCACTGATACGCCGACGTTTTGCTCCGCCAGCCGGTCGAGAAACGCCTGGGGCGGTGCCGCTGCCAGCGCACGCACCTCGTCTGTCGCAGGACAGAATGTAACGGCACCATTCTCGGCGACGATGTAGTCAAACAACGCGTGATGATGGAAGACCCGTGCGAGATCGGGTAATTCACGCCCGGTCACCATGATGAGTCGCCGGCCGGACGCGCGCAGTCGCTGCAGTGCGTCGAGCGTGGCATCGTCTACCGCGCCGTCCTTGGCCAGCGTACCGTCGTAGTCGGTTGCGAGTATCTGGTATTGCATGCGTCGAACCTCCCTTCTGTGCTTCTCGATGAACACGTCGATGCAGGCGTGCTCAGAGCACGGACCACATGCGCGTTGCCGAACCGTCGTGATGCTTCACGCCGTCTTCCCACAAGCGCATCCCGCCGGTGAAGGCATCTTCATTGCCGCCACGCAGCGCTCCTTCGGGCAAAGGATCGACCAGGTCGGCATTGCCTCCGCCGAGCAGGACATAGTCGGCACACACCGCGTTGCGCAATCGCACGGTGGCCTCATCGAGCACCTTCATCCAGGCTGCATGACCGTAGCGCTCGCGCCCTGCCCGCCCCAGTCGCCCCCACAGCATCGCGCCCCTGTAGGGCAGGCCACCGAGTTCGAGCGGAACGACGATGGAGTTGGCGACGAGCGCGGAGCCCAGGCCGGTGCCGAGTCCGAGAAAGAGCATCCGCCCGCCGGCATATCCGCCCAGCGCCTGCAGGATGGCGTCGTTGACGATGAGGGTCGGGCGGCCGAAGGCGGTCTGGAAGTCGTGGCCGACCCAGCCGTTGCCGAGGTTGCCGGGCTCCTCCGTGGGCCCATGCGGGCCGATGCGCCCGGGAAACCCGACCGAGACGACATCGAAGCGCCAACCGGCGATGTGCTCGCGAACGCCGGCCATGAAGGCCTGCGGAGTCAGCTCGGGGCCGGATGCGAAGCGCTTCACATCGCGCGTCGATGAGAGGAACAACTTGACCGAACTGCCGCCGATATCGATGACAAGCACATCCATGGCTGGTCCTCAGCGCTTTCGCGCATGCTGGCAGGGCCAGCCCGCCACGTCGCTCGAGGTCGGCCCGTCGCCGTGGCGATTCGCGCCGGGGAATCCAGGCAGCTCCCGACTCCGGGGCCTTGCGTCACGACTCTGCATGCTGTCTCCATCGGGTGGTGGTGTTCCCTCCCGATGCGACTACTCGAGTCATGCGCGAGCTCAGGCTTTCCGGGCGGGGTCCTGAGCTGCGTCGCAAGCCGCGGTCCACCCGACGCTATCCCCTTCAGGCACCTTGCTGGCAATAGTCTGGTGCGCTGGCGAACACGCCGCGCGGGCGCTCAGCTATAGAAACTCGGCGCTGGCACCTCACCCGTCACCAGCCAGCGCCCGAGGTCGCGTTTCTTGTAGTCGACCGGGTCATGCAGGGTGTGCGTGCGCAAATTGCGCCAGTAGCGGTCGAAGCCGAGCTTTGCGTTGGTGGCGCGTGCCCCCATCTGTTCGAAGATGCCGTTGGTGATATCGAGACCCACACGCGTCGCCAGGATCTTGGCTTCGGCTACGTCGATGGCGACTGCCCCGCGCTCATCAGCCGTGATGTCTTCGGCCTTCTGCCACAGCTTGTCGAAATGCGTCGCGGCATCATCGGCAAGGCGTGTCGCAGCCTTCAGGTCGACCCAGAATTCCGCATAGCGCTGCAGCAGGTAGGGATCATCCCCCGCGGCCTGCACGCCGCTCCACGGCCAGGGTCGCGCGACCGTGCGCGTATGGTCGAGCGCGGCTTCGAGCGCCCCGCGTGCGATGCCGAGGTAGAGATTGACGAGGATCAGCTGCGCCAGCGTCGGGCGCAGCGTCGAGAAAGGCGTTGAGAGCGGCCCCGGCGGACCGAGCACTTCGTCGCTGGTGACGAAGAGATTGCTGAACGCAACCGTGCCGCTGTCGGTCTGGCGCTGACCCATATTGTCCCAGTCATCGCGGATGTCGATGCCTTCGCGATTGCTCTCGATGCCGGCGACGATGAGACCCTTTCCATCTTCACGCAATGCCGAAAGCATGATGCGGTCCGAATCGCGCGAGCCGGAACAGAAACCCTTGACGCCATCGATGCGGAAACCGTCGTCGGCTGCCTGCGCGACGACCTGGTTATTCACTGCGTTCATGGCGTTGCCCCAGAACCAGTTTTCACGCGCCGTACCACCGAGCAACGCGGCTTGCTGCTGCGGATTGGCGAACAGGCGCACGGTGGCGAGCTGCAGATGCTGGAAGGCGAAGAGGTGGGCCAGCGAGCTATCCACCTCGGCAATGCGGCGCACGATGTGCAGCACGGTATTCCACGTTGCGCCATCACCGCCATGTTCGCGCGGCACGCTGATCGTCAGCAGGCCGGATGCGCGCAGCAGGTCGCGCTCGTGTTTCGCGGTGCCACCCTGACGATCGCGCTCGATAGCAGTGCTGGCGAATTCCCGGGCCAGCTTCTCGACGCGATCTGCGTAATCGGAATGAACGCTCTGGGGCATGATGAATCCTTGAAATGAAGCGGCGGCACGCGACGTGCCGCGGAGGCGTCAATCTATACCGATGGGCGCAGCATGGCAGCGCCCTTTCGGGCTATGGCTAGCGGGTATTGCCGAGCGTGTCGCGCGTACCGACGCAGGCGATCTCGAGGTAGCGCAAGGCTTCGTCGGTGAGCTTGCCGAGAATCGCCAGCACGAGGATGGCGACCAGCACGAGGTCGGGGCGGCTCGTCTCGCGACCATCGGTGAGCAAGTAACCCAGGCCCTTGCTCGCCGCGATGAGCTCGGCGGCCACCATGAACATCCACGCCAGACTCAACCCTGAGCGCAGGCCCGTGAAGAGTTGCGGCAGGGATGCAGGCAGGATCACGCGCCGCACGAGACCGATGCGCGAGAAGCCGTACACCTTGCCCAGCTCGACCCATCTGCGGTCCACGTTGTGCACACCGGATACGACATTCACATACACGGGAAAAAATGCACCGATGGCGATCAGTGCGATCTTCGGCGACTCGTCGATACCGAGCCACAACAACAGCAGCGGCACCCAGGCCAGAGAGGGAATCGCACGCAAGCCCTGGAAGCTTGGTTCAAGCAATGCTTCGAGACGACGACTGAAACCAACCGCTGCGCCGAGCACGATGGCCAGCACGGCACCGAGGACGAAGCCGGCCAGCACGCGCAGGCCACTGGCACCGATGTGCTTCCACAGATCACCGCCTGCGAGTTGCCACAGCGATTCGAACACATCGCTGGGCGCTGGCAGCAGGTTGCGCGCGATCCAGCCGTTCTGCACAACCACTTCGAGAATGCCGAAGACGCCCAGCGGCAGGAGTAGTCCCGCCGCTTGCCAGCGCAACAGATCGTTGCGCCGCCTCGATTTCGAGACGTGCTCCACCTCATTGGCGAGCATGGCAGTAGCGGGTTCCGTAGTGAGCTCAAGCACGGCCCGGCCGCGCCGGTTCAAACCGGCGTTCAAGCCTCGGCTGAGTTCAGCCTGACTCATGGCAACTTGCGTGGATCAGCCTTGGTAGCGATAACCGACTTGGCGAAGTTGGCATCCACCAGATCACCGATGACCTTGTTCAGGTCGGTACCTGGCTTGACCAGTTCTTCTTCAAGCAGGATCGGTGCAGCAGCGCGCAATGCGTCGATGTGCTCCTTGCCTGGTTGCGGGTTGCTGAAGTCCGTGCGTTCCTTGAGTTGCAGCAATGCCACGCCGAGCGGCAGCTTGGCTTCTTCGGAGAGGATCTTCGCCGCCTCGACAGGGTTCTGCTGGATCCAGGCACGTGCCTTCTCATAGACCTTGATGACGCGCTTCAGCTCGTTCGGATTCTTGCTGTAGAAGCTCTCGCTGGCATTGAGGAAGCCGTAGGTGTTGAACGCCACGTTGCGATAGATGAGCTTCGCGCCATCCTCGATTTCCGATGCGGCCATGAAGGGGTCAAGACCCGCCCACGCGTCAACGTTCTTCTGCGCCAGTGCGACGCGGCCATCGGCGTGCTGCAGATTGACGTGCTCGATGTCCGACTTCTTCAGGCCCACCGTGTGCAGCGAGCGCAGCAGGAACAGGTAAGGATCAGTGCCCTTGGTGGCGGCGACCTTCTTGCCCTTGAGATCCTTCAGCGACTTGATCGGCGAATCCTTCGGCACAACCAGCGCGGTCCATTCAGGACGCGAGAAAATGTAGACGGCCTTGATGGGGTTGCCATTGGCGCGCGACAGCACAGCCGCCAGCCCAGCGGTGGAACCGACATCGATGGCACCGCTGTTCAGGTATTCCAGCGCGCGGTTACTGCCGGCGCTGAGCACCCATTTGACGTCCGTGCCCTTGAACTCTTCTTCGAGCCAGCCCTTGCGTTTGATGACGAGACTGGATGGCGAGTAGTAGGCGTAGTCGACCTTCAGCTCCTTGAGCGGCGCGCCCTGCGCGAAGGCCGAAGCAGACAGCACGAGGCCGGCGATCAGCCCAGCAAGCTTAGTTGCGTACCGTGTGGCGTATGACATCGTTGTTCTCTCTTGTAGATATGTCTTGAAGAGAGGAGATTTTATTGATGCAGGTCAGGACGGCTAACCACGAAAATCTGATATCGAAATAGATGTTGTTGCAATCGGCGAGCACAGCGGGAGGTGCCCGCGACGCTCAGCAGTCCCCTCTTCGGACGGAGAGGGTGGCTCGTCAGAGTCGGGAGAGGCGAAATGGTTGCACTCCAGGTTGCGCTCCAAACAGTCTTGTTGAAGCACGTACCATTTCCCCTCTCCCGGCCTGCGGCCACCCTCCCCCAAGGGGGAGGAAACTGCAACGCGTTGTCATGGTTTGCTGCAGCGTCAGACCTTCGCCGTCGCCTTCAGCTTCGCCTCGACTGCCGTACCCTTGAAGAAGTCTGCGTTGGCTTCCGTGTAGAGCTTGTACGGATTCTCGAAGACGTAGGCCTTGAAGTCCGCTTCGCTGATGATGCCTTCATCGACCAGGTTGTGTGCCTCGGCCAGTGCATGCGTGAGGTCAGGCACGTCCCAGTGGCCGACGTCCGACGAGTAGATCGCGTTGATCTTGGTCTTCAGCGGATTGGCCTTGTCGTTGAAGGCAGCCGCAATCGTGCGATCGTCGGACTCGGAGCCGAAGAAGAAGTTGTCGACCCAGCGCGACTTGATGTCTTCTGCGCTCTCGATACCAGCCGCGGCAAAGTCTTCCAGCTCGCTCTCCTTGGGGCGACGCGAACCATTGACGTAACCCTTGCCCAGCGTATCGCGGATCAGGTCTTCGCCGTTGAGCGAACGATCCTTGATGAGCTCGGCGCCGTATTCGCGGAACAGCGCCGCGAGTTGCGCGCGGTCGGTCGCCAGCGGGTCGTAGTTCTCCAGGCCCTTGCGGCTGCGCTTCTCGAAGCGGTCGACGAGATGGATGAACACGCGTGCGCCCCAGTCGGCACCGCCTTCAAGGAAGCCGGCGCGCAGCTTGGGGAAGCGCTTGGTCACGCCGCCGAAGAACAGCGCCTTGGCGAAGGCTTCGGTGCCATCGGCGAAGTGACCGATGTGGTTGTTCATGTAGTTCGAGGTCGAGCTGCGGCCGGTCCAGCCCTGGCTGCCGTAGTGCGTGAGGATGGGCACGCCGAGCTCGACCACCTTCGCCCAGAACGGGTCGTAGTCGTACTCGCTGTCGAGGCCGAGGAAGTCCTGGTACGAGATGTACTTCTTCAGTTCAGGATGCTGGTCGAGCGGGAATTTGTCGGCCAGCGCCTTGATCGGGCGGCTCACCGAACCTGCGATGTTGATCGCCTTGAGGCCCAATGTATTGATGGCGAAATCCAGCTCGGCAAGGCCCTCCTCAGGCGTGTGCAGCGGGATGCCTGCCACCGGCGTGAGATGTGCGCTGTGCTTGCGCCACAGATCGGCGTGGTAGTGATTAATGGCGCGCGAGAGTGCGGTACGCGAATCCTTGTCGCGCACACCGAGCGGTGCCAGCACGTTGTTCGGGAACAGCACAGAGTAATCGGAGCCCTGCTCGGCCTGGCGCTCGGCGAACAGCTCGGGCAGGTGATAGGTCGCGACGTCGAGCGTGTTCTTGGTGACACGCGCCCACCACGGCGAGCGGATGGTACGGTAGTAGTGGCGCTCTTCCGGCGTCTGCTCGTACCAGCTCTTGCCATTACCGACACCACCACGCGCAATGCGATCTTCCGAAGCCTTGCGCAACGCGTCCACCAGATGCACGCCACCGTAATTGGTAACGTAGTCTTCGAGATCAGGCGTGTAGTCATTGACATGCACATCGGTGTCGATGACAGGGTAATCAAGTTGCTGTTTCACCGCGGCAGAGGGCGAGAGTTGCAGGCGGGAGAGGCGATCGTTCATGGCGGGCTCCGTGGCTAGTGATCGAAATGCAACAAGTCCTGGCAGACAGGTGCGCGGCTGACCATTGCAAAGCCTGTGCCATTCGCCGCCAATGGCATGCGCAGGCTTACCGCGCAAGGACGAGACCTTGTTCAAGCCAACGGAGTTACGGCGGCGCCTGCGGCGATTGCAACAGCCCGCAGACCAGACTGTTGAACAATGCGCAAATCACAAAACCTGTTTTGCATACTTTTATTTATGCAAACGGATGAGCGGCGTGCTGCCACGGGCGCACTGCGCCGAATACGGCACGCGACATCGCGCTGGCGCGAAACCTGCAACGGGCTTCCCCTCGACTGCCCTCCGCCACGCCACCACGATGACCTCGCGCACAGCCCTCGCCCGCCCGCCATTTTTCGAACGCCATAAATTCCTGCTGCTGTTTGCGTTGTTGTCGACATTGATGGGAACCAGCGTCGGCATGGCCAAGGTCGCCACTTCGCTGTATGCGCTGCACTTGCAGACGCCCGCCGCACTTCTGGGCTTCATCGCCAGTGCGCAGATGGTGGGCGTGCTGTTCATGAGCCTGCCGATCGGCTTCCTGGTGGACCAATGGGGGCCGCGCAAGCTGTTCACACTCGGCACCGTAGTGGCCGGCCTGATCTATGTCGTGCTGCCGCTGGTGGCTTCGCCATGGTTCCTGCTGGCCTGCACCGCGGCCATCAGCTTCTTTATGCCCTTCCGTTTCGTGTCGCTCAACACGGTCTTCATGCAACAGCTGGAGACGGTCGGTGAAGCGCGCGCCGGCTGGTATCGCGGCACGCATATGACAGGCATGTTCCTGCTCGGGCCAGTGATCGCCGCTGGCGCGGTCACCGCACTGGGTTTCGCCGGCACCTACTGGAGCATCGCGGCTCTCTTCGCGCTGACCATCCTGGTCTGCCCAATCGTGTTCGGGCCTTATGCCGTGCAAGCCAAGGGTGGCGCGCGCCTCACGCCACGTGCGGTGATCGCGCAGCTCGGCTTGCTGGGCAGCGAGCGCGAGCTGCGCACGGCCTGCCTCATCGAATTCTTCGGTCAGGGCTGCAATGCTTTCTACAGCTTCTTCATCGTCATCATTGCCATCAACGGCCTGCATCTGGATGCAGCTGCCGCGACGCGCTTGATCGGCATTGAGGGCCTGACCTTCATCGCCGCGCTGTTCAGCCTCGGCTCGGCGATGGCACGCATCGGAGCACAGCGCGGCTATGTGCTGAGCCTGTCGCTGGCTGCACTGGCCTCTGCCCTGCTGGGGTTCGGTCACGCTTCATGGGCGCTGCTCGGTGGCGGCGCCCTGCTTGGCCTCGCCCTCGGCACCCTGCAGATCATCAACCTGACGCGCTTCGCACGCATCGGCGCGCGCCTCGGTCGCGGCAAGATCGCCGGGCTCAACGCGCTCGCCGGCCCGGCCGGCAGCTTCACCGGCAGTTTGCTGGGCGGCGCGCTGGGCGAGCTGCTGGGGCTGCAGTCGGTCTTCCTCGTCTTCGCTGGGGGCTTTGCCGTGCTGGCCACACGCTTTGCACTGCGTGACCGCCACGCCGTGACGGCCTGAGCGCCATGACGGCATGAAGAGGCTCGGCGCGGTTTTGTGTTTCAATCGCGCCTTGCCTGCCGACGTGGCAGGCGCCGCGACCGCCCTTCTTCATGCTCGAAGTCAAAGACCTCGCCTGTCTGCGCGGGGACCGCTTGCTGTTCCGCCGCTTCGACCTTGCGCTCGGCAAGGGCGAAGTGCTGCGTGTGCTCGGCGCCAATGGCGTCGGCAAGACCAGCTTGTTGCGCTTGTTGTGTGGGCTGGCCACGCCTGAAGTCGGCGAGATTCGCTGGCAGGGCGAAGCCATCCAGCGCGAGCGCGAGGCCTTCCACGCGGCCCTGCTCTACCTTGGCCACGCCCCAGCCCTCAACGACCTGCTGAGCCCGCTGGAGAACCTGCGCTTTGCCTGCGCGGCAGCCGGCGATACGAGCAGCGAGACAGACTGCAGGGCAGCCCTGACCCGCATCGGCCTTGCGCGCCAGCTCGACCTGCCCGCCAAGGTGTTGTCGCAGGGCCAGCGGCGGCGCGTCAGCCTCGCCCGCCTGTTTCTCGCCGCGCACCGCCCCTTGTGGATTCTCGATGAGCCTTTCACGGCACTCGACGTAGCGGCCGTCGCCGAGCTTGCCGAGGTGATTTCGCAGCACTCCCGCGCGGGTGGCGCCGTCGCATTCACCTCGCATCAGGATGCCGGCTTCAGCGTGCCCTTGCGCACGCTGGACATCAGCGGGTACGCAGCATGAACAATGCGTTCATTGCCGTCTTGCGTCGCGACCTGCTGCTGGCCTGGCGCTCGCGCGCGGACCTGCTGGTCGCCCTGTCATTCTTCGTCATCGTCGCCAGCCTGTTCCCCTTCGGCGTCGGCGCGGACCCGGACCAGCTACGCGCCATAGGCCCAGGCGTCGTGTGGGTGGCGGCCCTGCTGGCGACCCTGCTGGCCCTGCCGCGCATGTTCAGCCAGGATTTCGAGAGCGGCGTGCTGGAGCAGTTGTTGCTGTCGCAAGAGCCGCCCGTGTTGTGGGTCAGCGCCAAGATCGCCGCCCACTGGCTCAGCACCGGCCTGCCGCTCGTAGTCGTCTCGCCGCTGCTGGCGCTGATGTATGGCCTGCCGCCAGGCGCGATCGAAGTGCTGGCGCTGGCGCTGCTGATCGGCACGCCCATCCTGTCGCTGATCGGCGCGATCGGCGCGGCACTGACGCTGGGCCTGCGCGGCGCGGGCTCGTTGCTGGCCCTGCTGGTGCTGCCCTTGATGGTGCCAGTACTGATTTTCGGCGCGGGCAGCGTCGATGCCTGGGCCAGCGGCATAGGCTTGCGCGCCCACCTGTTCCTGATGGGCGGCGGCCTGTTCGCGGCGCTGGCCCTCGCGCCATTTGCCAGCGCCGCAGCCCTGCGCATCACGATGGATTGAAGCGCCGCGCGGCACGCCCGCAGGCGCCCGACCGAATCGCACTTTGTTGAAGTCAATCAATAGCATGGCAGGACGCTTGTGCGTATCATCCGGTGCCGGCGTTTCGGGGCCGGTAGCTTGTATAGAGCGGCGCACCATCGTCGAATACATGCCGGCAGGCATTATCCAGACCCCATGAACCTGTTCAAATACTCTGCCCCGCAGACCTTCTACCCACTGGCGGGCAAGCTTGCGCCAGTATTCGGCGTGCTTGCTGCCATCCTGGCCGTGGCCGGTCTCTATATCGGCTTCTTCGTCGCACCCACGGACGCGGTGCAGGGCGAGGTCTATCGCATCATCTTCATCCACGTCCCCGCAGCCTGGATGAGCATGGTCATCTATCTGGCAATGGCCTTCTGGTCGGCCATGGGCCTCGGCCTCGGCACGCGCCTGTCGTTCTACATGTCGAAGGCGCTGGCGCCGACCGGTGCGATGTTCTGTTTTCTCGCGCTCTGGACCGGCGCGCTGTGGGGTCGCCCGACCTGGGGCACCTACTGGGCCTGGGATGCACGCATGACTTCGCAGCTGCTGCTGCTATTCCTCTACTTCGGCCACATCGCACTGACCAACGCCATCGAGGATGCCCGCCGTGCCGACAAGGCCGGTGCCATCATCGCCCTGGTCGGCGCAATCAATATCCCCATCATCTATTTCTCGGTGAAGTGGTGGAATACCTTGCACCAGGGCTCGTCGATCAACATGACCAAATCCAGCATGGCCGTCACCATGCTCGTCGGCATGCTGGTGGTGGCACTGGCGGCCTGGGCCTACAGCATCGCCGTCACGCTGGTGCGTGTGCGCAGCATCACTCTCGAACGCGAGCGCCGCACGGAATGGGCCGCTGCCGAGATCGCCCGGCAAGGGAGCAAGGCATGATCTGGGACTCTTTCTCCGCCTTCATCGACATGGGCGGGCGCGGCGCCTTCGTCTGGGGCTCCTACGGCGTCACTTTCCTGCTCATCGTGGCGGAACTCTGGCTGCTGTCGCGGCGTCGGAGAGACACCTTGCAGCGGCTGCGCCGCCTGCAGCAGCTTGAAGAGCCACGCGACACGCAGCCACAACAACAATGACGATCAAGCCCACCCCGGCACGCAACAGGACCCCGCAGTGAAAGCTCGCCACAAACGTTTCCTCTGGATCGGTGCTGCCGTGGCGCTGCTTGCCATCGCCGTCACGCTGGTGCTCGGCGCCTTCAACGACAACCTGGTCTTTTTCAAGACGCCAACCGAAGTC
This sequence comes from Uliginosibacterium silvisoli, assembly GCF_036017035.1. Lineage (NCBI taxonomy): Bacteria > Pseudomonadati > Pseudomonadota > Betaproteobacteria > Rhodocyclales > Zoogloeaceae > Uliginosibacterium > Uliginosibacterium silvisoli. The sequence goes on from NZ_JAYXHS010000003.1 coordinate 643,231, forward strand.
GCCGAGGGCCTGGTGCCCAAGGGGCGCAACTTCCGTGTGGGTGGCATGGTGGAGAAGGGTTCGATCCAGCGGGCAGCGGATGGGCTGACCGTCAGCTTCGTACTCACTGACACCGTCAAGAGCATTCCCATCACCTACAAAGGCGCCTTGCCGGACCTGTTCAAGGACGGCAAAGGCGCTGTCGCGCAGGGCAAGCTCGACGAGTCGGGCAAGTTCATCGCCAGTGAAGTGCTGGCCAAGCACGATGAGAACTACATGCCATCCGAAGCCCAGGAAGCGATAGACCGGGCAAAGGCCACCGCAGCACACAGCACGAAGCCCTGACCTCCGACATGATCCCCGAACTCGGCCACCTCGCCCTCATCCTCGCCCTGCTGATTGCCATCCTGCTCGGCACGCTGCCTCTGCTTGGCGCACATCGCGGCGATGCGGCGCTGATCAACATCGCACGTCCGGCAGCGCGCCTGCTGTTCGCGCTGGTCGGCATCGGCTTCCTGTGCCTCACCGTGTCGTTCATCAACAACGACTTTTCGGTGATGTACGTTGCCTCGCATTCGAATACCAGGCTGCCGCTGATCTATCGCATCACCGCCGTGTGGGGCAGCCATGAAGGCTCGCTATTGCTGTGGGCTTTGATGCTGACGCTGTGGATTTTTGCCGTATCGCTGGCGCGCAATCTGCCAGAAGCCTTTGTCGCCCGCGTGCTGGGCGTGCTCGGCCTGGTCAGCACCGGCTTTCTCGCCTTCATGCTGTTCACCTCGAATCCCTTTACCCGCCTGCTGCCTGCCGCGCTCGAGGGTAACGACCTGAATCCCTTGCTGCAGGACCCGGGGATGATCATCCACCCGCCCCTGCTCTACATGGGCTACGTCGGTTTCTCCGTGGCCTTCGCTTTCGCCATTTCCGCACTGCTGTCGGGCCGCCTCGATGCCGCCTGGGCGCGCTGGTCGCGGCCGTGGACGCTGGCTGCCTGGGTATTCCTTACCTGCGGCATCACCCTTGGTTCGGGCTGGGCCTACTACGAACTCGGCTGGGGCGGCTGGTGGTTCTGGGACCCGGTCGAGAATGCCAGCTTCATGCCCTGGCTGGTCGGCACGGCGCTGATCCACTCGTTGTCGGTCACCGAGAAGCGCGGTGCTTTCAAGAGCTGGACCGTGCTGCTGGCGATTGCTGCTTTCTCTTTCTCGCTGCTCGGCACTTTCCTCGTGCGCTCCGGCGTACTGACCTCGGTGCACGCCTTTGCCAGCGACCCGAAGCGCGGCGTGTTCATCCTCGCCCTGCTCGCCCTCGTCATCGGCGGTTCGCTGGCGCTGTATGCCTGGCGTGCGCAGAAGCTCGTGGGCGGCGGCCAGTTCGAAGCCGTGTCACGTGACACCCTGCTGCTGACCAACAACGTGCTGCTCGCCGTCGCGGCAGCCACCGTCATGCTCGGCACGCTCTACCCCTTGCTGCTCGACGCGCTCAACCTCGGCAAACTGTCCGTCGGCCCGCCGTACTTCGAAGCAGTCTTCCTGCCGGTGATGACGCCTGTCGTGCTGCTGATGGTTGTCGGCCCCTTCGTGCGCTGGAAGGGCCACGCACTCAACCCCTTGCTGCGCAAGCTGGCCCCCGTGTTGCTGGCCAGCTTCGCCATAGGTCTGGCTGGCGCGACCCTGGCCCGCACATTCGGCTGGCGCACGGTGCTGGGCCTCTGCCTCGCGGCCTGGGTCATGCTCGGCGGCCTCAAGCTGTTGCAGGAGCGTCTCGGCGAACGCAAGAGCGCCAGCCTGGCATCGAATCTTTCCGGCATTCCATCCGCATGGTGGGGAATGTGGCTGGCGCATGTCGGCATCGGCGTCTTCATCATCGGCGTGACGCTGGTGAAGAGTGTCGAAACGAATGCCGACGTACCGATGAAGATCGGCAGCAGTACGCAACTCGCGGGCTACGACTTCACGCTCAAGGCCGTCAACGAAATACAGGGCCCGAACTACGTTGCCGCGCGCGGCGTGCTCGAGTTGTCACGCAACGGCGTGCATATCAACACGCTGCACCCGGAGAAGCGCATCTACACGGCGACGCAGACGCCCATGACGGAAGCCTCGCTCGACAACGGCATCTTCCGCGACATCTACGCATCGATGGGTGAAGCCACGAGCGACGACACCTGGATCGTGCGCCTGTACTACAAGCCTTTCATCAGCTGGATCTGGGGAGGCTGCCTGCTGATGGCGCTTGGCGGCGTGCTTGCAGCCTGCGACAAGCGCTATCGCAAGCTGGCCACACGTGACGCAAGCAGGACTGTTACCGCGCAAGCGGCCGCCTGAGGAGCCCACGATGAAAGCCAAGGCCCTTATCCCGCTCGCCCTGTTCCTCGTCCTCGTCGGTTTTTTCGGCGTCTCGCTGTGGCGTGCCCAGACGCATGACATCCGTGAGATCCCCTCTCCCCTGATCGACAAGCCCGCACCGGCCTTCACCCTCACCCAACTGCACGCGCCGGAGAAGACGCTGTCGCTGGCCGACATGAAGGGCAAGGTCTGGCTGCTGAACGTGTGGGCCTCGTGGTGCGTCGCCTGCCGCGAAGAGCACCCGGTGCTGGTCGACTTTGCAGCCAGAAAAGTCGTGCCGCTGATCGGCCTCAATTACAAGGACAAGCGCGACGACGGCCTCGCCTGGCTGGCGGCCGGCGGTGACCCCTACACGATGTCCATCGTCGACGCGGATGGCCGCGTTGGCATCGACTACGGCGTATACGGCGTGCCCGAGACCTTCCTCATCGATGGCAATGGCCGCATCCGCTACAAGCATATCGGCCCGATCACGCCGGAAGCCCTCGAGAAGACCTTGCTGCCGAAAATCCGGGAACTGCAACGTGGCTAGACTGATTCCGACCCTGCTCCGTACGGCGATCCTGGCGATGATGCTGGCATCCCTGCCAGGGCACGCCACAACCCAGCCTGCAAGCGAGACCGAGCTGGAAGAGCATGTCACCTACATCTCCGAGCGACTGCGCTGCCTGGTTTGCCAGAATCAGTCGATCGCCGAGTCGCAGGCCGAGCTCGCCAACGACTTGCGTCGGCAGGTGCGCGAAATGCTCGTCGCCGGCAAGAGTGACAAGGAAGTCCTCGCCTATATGGTCGAGCGCTACGGCGACTTCGTACTCTACGACCCGCCCTTCCAGACGACGACCTTGTTGCTGTGGGGTGGCCCCGCCGCGCTGATGCTGATTGCATTGGGCGGTTTCGCTTGGACGGTACGCACGCGCCGCAAGCAACTCCAACCTGCCGTGCTGACGGAAGAGGAGCGCGCCCGCGCCCGCAACCTGCTCGACCGCGCTGACAATACATCCACCGACAGTCGCGCCTGACTGCATAGACCATGACCCTGTTCCTGATCGCCGCCGCCATCCTGCTGATGGCCGTCACCGCAACCTTGCTGTGGCCACTGATGCGCCAAGCTGTCACGACAGAGGCCGACGAAAGCCCGGCGCTCAAGATCCTGCGTGAGCAGCGCGCGGACCTTGAAGCCGAGCACGCAGCGGACCGGATCAGCGCAGCCAACTACGCCCAAACGCTTTCGGAAATCGAGCAACGCGCGCTCGAGGAGTCGACCGCGCCGGAACGTGTCGTCACGAGCAAGCCGCGCCTCGCCTGGGCCGTTGCCATCGGCGCGGCCCTGCCCGTCACGGCCATCGCGCTTTATCTGATCATCGGAAACCCGGCTGGCCTGGATCCGGCCAACACCGTCGCACAGCAGCAACAGTCCATTACACCTGACCAGATCGATGCGATGGTGGCAAAGCTGGCCGAGCGCGTGAAGGCCAACCCCGACGACATAAAGGGTCTCGAGATGCTGGGCCGCTCCTACATGGTGCTCAGTCGTTTCAGCGAGGCGGCAGCTGTCTTCGAACAGCTCGCGAGGAAGCAGCCCGAAGATGCCCAGGTGTTTGCCGACTGGGCCGACGCCGCCGCAGGCGCGCAGGATCGCAAGCTGGCCGGTACGCCTGAAAAGCTGATCGCCAAGTCCTTGTCGCTGGACCCGCGCAACGTCAAGGCGCTCGCACTGTCCGGCACACTGGCTTTCGAGCGCCAGAACTACAAGCAGGCCGTCGCCGAGTGGGAAAAGATCACCGCCATCGTGCCGGCAGAAAGCGAATTCGGCCAGTCAGTGCGCGGCATGATCAACGAAGCACGTCAGCGCGCCGGCATGCCCGCGCAACAGGTTGCACAAGCGCCGGCCAGTGAGGTCTCAGCACCGTCCCTGCAACTCAAGGGTCGCGTCACGATCAGCGCAGCACTGAAATCACAGATCACCGCCGACGATACGCTGTACATCTTCGCGCGCCCCGCAGCAGGCGGCCCTCCCATCGCCGGCATGCGCTTCAAGGCCAGCGAGCTGCCTGTCGACTTCGATCTGGGCAAGGCCCAGATGATGATGGGCAGCGTCGGCCCGCAGGACCAAGTCATCGTCGGCGCGCGTGTATCGAAGAGCGGCAAGCCCATCGCCCAGAGTGGCGACTTGCAGGGTTTTGCGAAGCCCACACAGGCGTCCGACAGCCAGCCCTTGCAGATCGAGATCAGCGAACAGGTGAAGTAAGCCTGCACGGGACGGCGTTGTTGCTGCCCCTCCCTCTTGCAATTCCGGCGCGCCGGACGCATCTTGCATTGATCCCCTACCGACCGTTGCAGCACGCCCTGCAACGACAACAACATCTGCCGCCCCTGGCCCTGGAATGTCCGCATGCGACGCGCCTCTTCGCTCCCCCTGCCTGCTCAATCCTCCGGCGAACTGAAAGCCTGGGCAACCATCAAATCCCTGCTGCCCTATGTGTGGCAATGGCGCGGCCGCGTTGCGCTGGCAATGGTCTGCCTCATCTTCGCCAAGGTTGCCAATGTCGGCGTGCCCATCATCTTCAAGCACGTCGTCGACGCGCTCGATCTGAGCCACAAGGAAGCCCTGATCGTCGTGCCGGCAGCCTTGCTGCTGGCATACGGCGCGCTGCGCTTCGCCACCTCGGCCTTTACCGAACTCCGCGAAATCCTGTTCGCGCGCGTCACGCAACAGGCTGTGCGCAGCATCACGCTTGAAGTCTTCCAGCATCTCCATGCGCTGTCCCTACGCTTTCACCTTGAGCGCCAGACCGGCGGCCTGACGCGCGATATCGAACGCGGCACGCGCTCCATCGGCTCGTTGATCAGCTACGCGATCTACAGCATCCTGCCCATCCTCGTCGAGATCAGTCTCGTGCTGGGCGTGCTGGTAAATAACTATGACATCAGCTTCGCACTGATCACCGTCGCCACCCTGCTCGTCTACATCACGTTCACCGTCAAGGTCACCAACTGGCGCACACATCTGCGCCGCCAGGCCAATGAACTGGACTCGGCAGCCAACTCGCGCGCCATCGACAGCCTGATCAACTATGAGACGGTGAAGTACTTCAACAACGAGGCTTACGAAACGCGTCGTTATGACGATCAGCTGCGCGCCTGGATGAATGCGCAGATCCGCAATCAGTACTCCCTCTCAGGCCTCAATATCGGCCAGGCATTGATCATCGCTTGCGGCGTCACCGCCATGATGTGGAATGCCGCTTCGGGCGTTGCGGCCGGAAAGATGACGCTCGGCGACATCGTGCTGGTCAATGCCTTCCTGATCCAGCTCTACATTCCACTGAATTTTCTCGGCGTGCTGTATCGCGAGATCCGTCAGGCACTAACGGACATCGAACGAATGTTCACCCTGCTGCGCACCGAGCGTGAAGTGCAGGATGCTCCCGACGCCGTCGAGCTGCCGGCGGGGCCTGCAGGCCTGCGTTTCGACAACGTGAGCTTTGCCTATGATCCGCGTCGGCCCGTACTCGAACACATCAACTTCGACATCCAGCCCGGACATACCGTCGCCGTCGTCGGTCATTCCGGCGCCGGCAAATCAACCTTGTCGCGCCTGCTGTTCCGCTTCTATGACGTCAGCGACGGAGCGATCCAGCTGGGCGGCACGGATCTGCGCAAGATCAGGCAAGCCAGCCTGCGCAAGGCCATCGGCATCGTGCCGCAGGATACGGTGTTGTTCAACGACAGCATCCTCTACAACATCCAGTACGGTCGCCCCGAGGCCAGCCATGACGAGGTCATCGCCGCCGCGCGCGCTGCGCAGCTGCACGACTTCATCCTGGACCTGCCGGATGGCTACGAAACAAAAGTCGGCGAACGCGGCCTGAAACTCTCTGGCGGCGAGAAGCAGCGCGTGGCCATTGCGCGCGCCTTGCTCAAGAACCCGCCTATCCTCGTCTTCGACGAAGCCACGTCAGCGCTCGACTCCAAGACGGAGAAAGCCATCCAGGCACAACTCGAGGCCGCCGCAAAAGGACGCACGGCCCTGATCATTGCCCATCGTCTATCCACCGTAATGAATGCGGACGAAATCATCGTGCTCGAAAGCGGTCAAGTCATCGAACGCGGTTCGCACAGCACCTTGCTCGCCAAGAACGGCGCCTACGCGCAGATGTGGACCTTGCAGCAGCAAGAAGAAAGCATGCTTGCCTGAAGGCTGATGAAACCGGCTACGGCGCGTCCCCTCGCAAGGGATGCAAATGGCCAGCGTGCTGCACACATGCGCAGCCGGGCCCGTGTTGGCCCAGAACGGCTTCCTGCGCAAAGCCAAGAACCATCGCCCAATCCGGGCCTGAAATCCTGCGCAGCCAGCGCAAGGCCCGCAGTCAGCTTGAATGCCAGTTCGGGCAGACACCCGAACGGGATCCTGGCGACATTCGTACACGAGCGCACAAATAAAAATGGCGCCTCAGGCGCCATTTCCGTACTGCATCGACTTCTCTTCTTTTTATTTCTTGTTGCGGCGGGAAACAACCAAACCCGCCAGCGCCAGACCTGCCAGTGCGAATGAGCCAGGCTCAGGCACTTGGGTGGTCGTGGTCGTTGTTGTCGGCGTAGCCGACACGCTCAATATCTTTACGTAGTCGTCGCCGCAATCCAGACCATCCTTGGCGGTCGAATTCGTGCCTGTGCAGGCCGCGGCAGTTCCGCCCGGGTTGTAGGCACCAATCAACCAGGCAGACGAGGTCAGCCCGGAAGCATTGACCGTCTTTTCTGCAAGGCCGATGTCGGCGTAGTTACCGACCAGAACCCAGCTGTTATTGACGAGACCGCTGGGCGTCGTCATCAGGCTGGCATAGGTCGCGCCTTCCAGTGCAGAGGGCGTCGCGCCGATGTAAGCCCAGATGGTGATGTCGGAATCGTACTGCGCCCAACCCAATGTCACGCTGCCCAGGCTCACATCCTTCGAGAAGGTCAGCAAGACCGCGTCGTAGCGTTCATTGTTGTCAGTTGCGTGCTCCGGGGAGCCAGTTTCTGAAGTATCGATATCGGCAGTGCTGTTTCCGTCCGTCGACGTTGCGTAGTCGCGGTTGTACACACCCAGGCCGCCCGAATACTGCGCAAGGTAAGCAGTCTGCAACGCAGCTGAAGCATTGCTGTTGGTACCCGTGCCCGCAGTGTTGGAATAGGCCTTTGCGGTCGCCGTAATCGTCGTGCCTGACGCCGAATACGTGAGGGTGTTACCCCAGCAGGAGCTATTCGACGCGGTCGGCACTGAACCGCAGGAGCCGACGCTGGCGGAGCCGAACGTGTAGGTGGCGGCGGCAAATGCCGTCTGCACGCCTAACGCGCTTGCGACAGCCAGTACTGCCAAGGCAAGTCGTTTCATGAGAGTCGCTCCAGATGATTTAGTACAAGTTGGACGTTGAGAAGCAAACATCAGTCCACTCAAAAATAACGGTTTATATTCAATCAGTTAAAAACAAGTCGCAACACTTCGGCATGCAAAGCGTCAAATTCCGCGACACCGCCCCCGCGACGGCTCAACCGCCCAATGCCTTCATGAGCGTCCGGGCGTCATTGATCGACTCGAAACTGCCGCTGGCCTTCAGCGCGTAGGCCAACTCTTCACGCGCTTCCTGCTTGCGATCAAGCCTGGCAAGCGTCCACGCCAGGTGGTAGCGGATGTCTCCGTTCTCCGGCAAGCGCAGCCGGGCATCCCGCAACAACCTCAGTGCCGCATCGAGCTTGCCCGCCTGAGCCTGCCCCCAGCCATAGGTATCGATCACGAGCGGATCTTGCGGGGCCAGCTTGTAGGCTCGCTCGGCCATGCCCAACGCCGCAGGGTCATTGAGGCGCTGCAACACAGTAGCTTGATTGTTAAGGATATTCACCGCATTCGGCTGCGCCGCCAGCACCTTGTCGTATTGTTCCCGGGCGCCTTTCCAGTTGCCCGCGCGCATGTTGATTTCGGCCAGCGCAGCGCGGCAGCCAAGATCGTTCGGATTGGACTTGAGCCACCCGCCCAGCACCTCCTGGGCACGTGGCAGATCTCCAGCCAGGGCCAGCGCGTGCGCGACCCGCTGCGTGTTGGTGGAGCTGGGGTCGCGCTCCAGCGCGCCACGGTAAGCTTGCGTCGCGGCGGCAGGGTTGCCTCGCCCGACGGCAGCGTCCCCACCGATACGATAGCCCTCGGCGCTGGTGGGGTAACGCGTGATGATGTCCTTGCTGATCGCTTCGGCCTTGAGAAAGTCTTTTCGCGTGAGCTCGGCATCCGCCATCAACGCCAGGCCTGCGAGGTTATTGGGCACGGCCGTCAGTGACTTCTGCGCGTTGTAGGCCGCACCATCCGGGTTGTCCGCCATCAACTGTAAACGACCAATGCGGATCTGCACGACGGCATCGTATTCAGCCATCTGAGTCATTTCCTTGAGCGTAATGACTGCCTTGCCGCGCTCCCCCGCCGCCAGCTGGGCGCGAACCAGCGCGGCCTGCGCGTCGAGACTGGTGCGATTGGCATCCGCCAGTTCGATTGCGGTCTTCAAGGCGGGCTGGACGGCGCCCTGGGCAAGCTGCACATCGACCAGCGTCCTGCCGGCACGCTCATTGGTCGAGCGCTGCCCGAAGGCTTTTTCCAGCCACCGCTGCGCTTCGGCGCGACGTCCGCTGCTGAGCTCGATCATGGCCAGCTCATACATGGCGTTGTCGTCGTCTCCATTGCGCGCCAGCCAGGTCGTGAGGCGTTTCCGCGCGTCATCTGTCCGGCCATCGGCCTGATCCAGCTTGGCAAGATTGAGCAGCGCCGGAGCAAAGGACGGATCCTTGGCCAGAACCTGCTCGTAGGCTTTGCGTGCTCCGGCCTTGTCACCCACAGCACCGCGTACGGCTCCCAGCGCGTTGAGCGCTGCGATGTTTGCGGGATCAGCCTTGGCAACCGCTTCCGCCACGGCTACGGCCTTCGCGCCTTGTCCTGAGCGAACGTACTGGATGGCGAGTGCCAGCCCGACCTTGGCATCTCCGGGTTTCTTGGCAAAGGACGACTCCAGGCTCTTCAGGCCGGCCCCTCCATCGCCCAGCCCCAATTGCGTGAAACCGATAGCAGCACGGATTTCAGCGGAGTCGCCACCGAGCTGCGCAGCTCGGTCCAGCAACTGACTGGCCTGCACATAGCGCTTCTGCGCCAACCTCAGCTGCCCCATGAGATAGAGCGCTTGCGGGTCGTTTGGCGAGTCGCGCAAGACCGGATCCAGCGTCCGCTCGACCGCGCCGTAGTCGCCCTTGTCGAGCAGCACCGACGCCAGCAACCTGCGCGCGCCAACGTTGCGAACATTCAACGTCAGCACGGCTTCCAGATAGGCCTGGGCCTTGACCCGCGAACTCAGGCCGTGATGCGCGACTGCGCCGAGCATGAGGAACTGCTCACGCGTTGCCAGCCAGCTGGCTGGCAGGCCATCTACGACTTGTGCGATTTCCACCAGCGCCGCACGGACTTCGTCGGACTTGCCACGTCGCCCAGCCAGGACGGCGCTCAGATAAAGGTAGCGCGCCTCTTTGGGCACCAGCTTCTTCAGCTCATTGAGATCACGCTCGGCTTCTGCATCCCGTTGCTGTCCCAGCAAGAGCGAAGCGCGTGCAATGCGCGCATCGACGTGCCCGGGATCAAGTGCCAGCGCCTTGCCATAGCGATCCAGCGCTGTTTTCAAGTCCAGCGTCGCATGCGCCACGGAGGCGGACATGTTCCAAGCATCTGCATTGGTCGGCGCCAGGGCAACAGCACGGTCGGCCAGAAAGCGCGCGCGATCCATCTTGCGCTGTGTCAGCAGGATCGGAATCTCGGCGAGCAGCGGCACGACCGAGGCCGGATCGATCGCCCGGGCGTCCTCGAAGGATCGCGAGGCTTGCGGATAATCGCCCATGTCCGCGAAGGCCAGGCCACGCAGCGACAGCACCTCCACTTTGGCCTCCGGCGGCAGCCCGTCCGGCGTGATCCGCTCGATCACCATTTTCGGCTGTCCTTGCAGCAGATACACGCGCGCCAACAAGGCCAGCACTTCGCTTCGATTTACGCCCAGCCGCAGAGCGTCATTGAAGGCAGCTTCGGCTGCAGAAATATTGCCACTGCGGAACAGCGCCCGGCCAAGCAGGACATGCGCGGCGAGTAAGCGATTGTCCTGCTGCAAAGCGTTCTTGAGCTGGATGACGGCGCCATCCATATCGTTTTTCCGGAAACGCGCCAGACCATCTTCGTAGTACTTCCCGGCCTGCGCCGTGTCTGCCGCCCAGGTAACGCCAGCCAGGCTGGCCAGCAATACCACGCAGGCCAGACGTCTGATATTGACGCTCAGCAAGGACGATATCTCCACCATCTGTAACCTCAAACGATACGGGTCGATACTGACTCGACAATGATTTCGGGGAATTCCAGCATGCTCGAGGGCCCCGACCCAGTTGTCGGCCGGGTGACCCTTTGAATAGCCCATATTTCGCCCGCCAGTATAGGGCTTGCCCATCGGCCACTACGTGACAAGATACCCACAAGGTCGCCCAGGACGGCCCTCACGCTCAAAGGGCTATGTCAAATAAGGTCACAAACCGGCCTCTATCGTAGCCGTGGCGCATTTGTTGCATCAGGATTCGCCACACGCAGTCGTGTTCTGTCCCCTGTCCCGGCTTCAACCGGGCATTCACCGGAGAATCTACATGTTGAAAGTCAGTGTTCTTGCCATGACCCTTGCCGGCCTTTGCTGTCAGGCGGCTTACGCCCAGGACGCGAAGAAGACTGCGCCAGCCAAGGCGCCGGCAGCGGCTCCCGCCGTTTCAGAAGAGCTATTCGGCACACTCAAGAAAGTAAAAGATTCCGGCACGATCACGCTGGGTATTCGCGAATCTTCATTCCCGCTGTCCTACCTGGATGCCAACCAGAAACCGGTCGGTTATCACATCGACGTCTGTTACAAGATCGTCGACGCCGTCAAGAAACGCCTGAAGATGCCTGACCTGAAAGTGGCCGAACAAGCCGTGACGTCGCAAAACCGCATCCCGCTCACGACCAACGGTACGGTCGACCTCGAGTGTGGCTCGACCACCAATAATGCTGACCGCCAGAAGCAGGTCGCCTTCGCACCGACGACCTATGTCACCAACGTGAAGATGGCGGTGAAGAAGGCCTCGGGCATTACCGACATCAATCAGCTCGGCGGCAAGCCTGTGGCCACCACGACCGGCACGACCAGCGTTGCCCTGATGCGCTCGAACGAAAAAGGCAAGGGCATCGACTTCAAGGAGGTGTACGGCAAGGACCACGCCGACTCGTTCCTGATGCTGGAAACGGACCGCGCTGTTGCTTTCGTGATGGATGACAACCTTCTGCTGGGCCTCATCGCCAGCAGCAAAGCTCCGCAGGATTACGCGATTGTGGGCTCCCCGCTGTCTGTCGAGCCTATCGCCATCATGCTGCGCAAGGATGACCCGACCTTCAAGGCCATCGTCGACATCACCGTCAAGGATCTGGCCAAGAGTGGCGAGCTGAACAAGCTCTACACGAAGTGGTTCCTGTCGCCGATTCCACCGAAAGGCGTGAATCTCAACTTCCCGATGAGCGACGCGCTGAAGAATGTAATTGCAGCCCCCAACGACAATCCTGCTGAAAGCTACAAACGCTAATAGCATGTCGTGACGCAGCCTGCGCCCCTGGGCGCGGGCTGCGTCGTTTTGCATTTAAATGGCGCTCTATGTTGTCACGAGCCTGAGTACAGGCCGCTCCATGTAGCAGCAGTTTCCGGGAGGAATGCGTGAACTACCATTGGAACTGGGGAATCTTCCTCCAACAGGTGTCGTCAAGCGACGAGACCTATCTCGACTGGATGATCACCGGCCTCGGCTGGACCGTCGCCGTGGCGCTGAGCGCATGGGTCATCGCATTCATCCTCGGCAGCATCATGGGCACCTTGCGTACGGTGAAAAACAAGCCGCTCGCCCTGATCGGCACCATTTGGGTCGAGTCGTTCCGAAACATTCCCATTCTGGTGCAGCTCTTCCTGTGGTTCTTCGTCGTTCCCGAGCTCCTGCCGCACGATCTCTCGCTGTGGGTCAAGCAGGACATGCCTGCCAAGGAGTTCTTCACAGCCGTCATGGCGCTCGGCCTGTTCACGTCGGCACGGGTTGCCGAACAGGTACGCGCCGGCATCCAGAGCCTGTCGCGCGGACAACGCAATGCAGGGCTGGCAATCGGTTTCTCCGAGACGCAGACCTATCGCTATGTCATCTTGCCGATGGCCTTCCGTTTCATCATTCCGCCGCTCACCTCCGAATTCATGAATGCCTTCAAGAACTCGGCCGTGGCCTTTGCCATCGGCGTGATGGACCTGACATTCATGTCGCGGCAGATGGTCGAAGAGTCCGGTCAGGTCATTGAAAGCCTGCTGGCCGCCACCGTGCTGTACGTCATCTGCGCCCTCGCCGCCAATCGCGTGATGAGCTTCATCGAGAAGCGCTCGCACGTGCCCGGCTTCATCCTCGCGAAATAGGGGGCGCCATGTTCAGCACACTCGATTTCGGCGTCATCCCGCTCAGCCTGCCCTTCATCTGGAGCGGGCTGCTCTACAGCCTGAAACTGACGCTCACGGCCATGACGGGCGGCATCATTCTCGGCACCCTGCTGGCGCTGGCGCGCCTCTCCGGTGGTGTATTCCTCGCCACCGTGTCGACGCTGTACGTCAACACGCTGCGCTCCATCCCGCTGCTGATGGTGATCCTCTGGTTCTTCTTCCTCATCCCGATCTTCACCGGCGCACCCATGGGTGCGGAGAAGTCGGCGATGATCACCTTCACGCTGTTCGAAGCGGCGTTCTTTGCCGAAATCATGCGCGCCGGCATCCAGAGCGTGTCGAAGGGGCAGATCAATGCAGGTTACGCCATCGGCATGAGCTACTGGCAAACCATGGGCCATGTCATCCTGCCCCAGGCCTTCCGTAACATGCTGCCGGTGCTGCTTACGCAGACCATCATCCTGTTCCAGGACACCTCGCTGGTGTACGCCATCGGCGCCAAAGACCTGCTCAAAGCCGCCGAGATCACGGGCAAGAACTACAACCGGCCCGTCGAGATGTATCTCTTCTCTGCCGTCCTGTATTTCGCCATCTGCTTCTCGCTGTCGATGTTCGTGAAATATCTCAACAAGCGCATTGCGATCATTCGCTAAGCACGGCGTTCGAATTCGTTTGCCAACTATCCAGACATACGGGAATCCGCAATGATTGAAATCAGCAAGGTCTCGAAGTGGTACGGCAGCTTCCAGGTACTCACCGACTGCACGACTTCCATCGGCAAGGGCGAAGTCGTCGTCGTGTGCGGCCCTTCAGGCTCGGGCAAGTCCACCCTGATCAAATGCGTCAACGGCCTGGAGCCCATCCAGCAAGGCATCATCACCGTAGACGGTACCGCCATCAATGATCCGAAAACCAATCTGCCAAAGCTGCGCTCGCGCGTCGGCATGGTGTTCCAGCATTTCGAGTTGTTTCCCCACATGAGCATCATCAAGAACCTGACCATCGGTCAGATCAAGGTGCTCGGGCGCGGCGAGGAAGAGGCCCGCGCCAAAGGCATGAAGTTGCTGGAGCGCGTTGGCCTGAAAGCACACGCCAACAAATTCCCCGGCGAAATGTCGGGTGGCCAGCAACAACGCGTGGCGATTGCGCGTGCCTTGTCGATGGACCCGATCTGCATGCTGTTCGACGAGCCGACGTCCGCGCTCGATCCCGAGATGATCAATGAAGTACTCGACGTCATGGTCGAACTGGCGCACGAAGGCATGACCATGATGGTCGTCACCCACGAAATGGGCTTCGCGCGAAAGGTGGCCAACCGCGTGGTATTCATGGACCAGGGCAAGATCGTTGAAGACGCTGGCAAGGAAGAGTTCTTTGGCCAGCCACGCTCGGAACGCGCCCAGCAGTTCCTGTCGAAGATCCTGCAGCATTGATCTGCCAGCATTGACAGAACAAAGGCCCCGGTGATTGCGCACCGGGGCCTTTGTTTTTGGGGAAACGAACCACTCAGAGATCGCGCGTCTTGAAGGTATCGCACTGGGCCATGCTGCCGGACTCGAGGCCCCGCTGCAGCCAGCGCTTGCGCTGTTCGGAAGTGCCATGCGTGAAGCTGTCCGGTACGACGCGCCCCTGTGCAGACTGCAAGGCGTCGTCGCCAATGGCCTTGGCCGCCGCCATCGCTTCGTCGACATCACCAGGCTCGAGTGCATGACGCTCCTTGTTGGCGTAATAGGCCCATACACCAGCAAAGCAATCTGCCTGCAGCTCGAGGCGCACCGACAAGGCGTTTGCCTGTGCCTGACTCGCCCGCTCCTGCGCTTGATGCACCTTGCCGGAAATGCCAAGCAGTTGCTGCACGTGGTGGCCGACTTCGTGGGCGATCACATAAGCCTGGGCGAAGTCGCCCGGCGCGTGAAAGCGGCGCTGCAGTTCGTCGTAAAAGGCCAGATCGATGTAGACCTTCTGATCGGCCGGGCAATAGAAGGGCCCCATCGCTGTCTGGCCGGTTCCGCATGCCGTCTGGGTAGCGCCGCGGAACAGCACGAGGCGCGGATCGACGTAGGCGCGACCGGTCTGCGCGGGCAGTTGTTCCTGCCAGGTTTTTTCGAGGTCTTTCAGCACGACCTTCACGAAGTGCACTGACTTCTGCTCCTCGGGACTGGCATCCACCGGCCTGCCGCTGCCCTGCTCCTGCTGCGAGTTCTGCTGCAACGCGCGGCTGCCATTGATCACAATCGAAGGGTCTATGCCGAAGTACCACGCGGCCAGCGCCAGGACGGCGGTGCCGATACCGATCGTGCCTCCGCGCGGCATGCCTCCACCGCCACGGCGATCATCCACATTGCTGCTTTCACTGTCGTCGTCAAAACGCATGATTCGGCCTCCTGGATAGACGCTTATTGTGCCCCAAGCCCATTACGAGGGCACCGCCAGGCGATACCGCCTTCGCCTCAAGGCAGTGCCACCGCCAGTCTTAGCCAGAAGCGTGCCGCCACAAACCGGGGCGCCTGCAAATAACCATTTTCAGGTTTTCCATAAGGATTTGGGTGTGCGCACCAAACCAAGGCGCAAAACATCCGCATTTTGGCGCCCAGCAAGCCTGAAATTGCCGAGCATGCGCCAATCTGGTGCCGAACACTGATTTCGTGGCCCTAACGCTCCTGATTCGGCATGGCATAGGCGTTGCTCTTGAGCCTTGCTGTCACGAATCCCCAGGAGACCCTGATGTTGCAATCCACGTTTACAAAACTCTTCCGCCGCTCGGCAACGGCTTTGCTGGCCAGCGTACTTGTCGGCCTTGGTGCCAATGCCCACGCTGCGGACGAACCGTACAAGATGAAATTCACGCTGGACTGGCGCTTCGAAGGCCCGTCAGCCCCCTTCCTGCTGGCCAAGGCCAAGGGTTACTTCGCCGCTGAAGGCCTCGACGTCACGGTTGATAGCGGCTCGGGCTCGGTGGGTGCTGTCACCCGCGTTGCCAGCGGCGCCTACGAAATGGGCTTTGCCGATTTCAATGCACTGGCTGAATACGATGCACAGAACCCGGGGTCGAAAATCCAGGGTGTCTATATGGTGTACAACTTCACGCCAGCCGCCGTCGTGACGCTGAAGAAGTCCAACATCACCAAGCCGGCTGATCTGATCGGCAAGACGCTTGCCGCGCCGGTGTTCGATGCCGGTCGCAAGGCCTTCCCGGCGTTCGCCAAGTCCAACAAGGTCGATCCCGCTGCGGTGAAGTGGCAATCGGTTGATCCGGCCCTGCGCGAGACCATGCTGGCGCGTGGCGAAGTCGATGCCATCACCGGCTTCTCCTTCACCAGCATCCTGAGCCTCGAGGCGCGCGGCGTGAAAGAGAACGAACTCAATGTGATGCTCTACAACGACTACGGCGTCGAGCTGTATGGCAATGCCATCATCGCCTCGCCGAAGTTCATGGCTGAAAAGCCGGAGCTGGTGAAGGGCTTCCTGCGTGCCTTCAACAAGGCGCTCAAGGAAACGATTGCCAACCCGGATGCTGCCGCTGCCTACGTGAAGGCCGCCGATGCACTGGCCGACCTGCCGCTGGAAACGCGCCGCCTGAAGATGGCGATGACTTCCGTGGTGGCTACACCAGAGGCCAAGGCCAACGGCCTCGGTGGCGTGACAGACGATCGCCTGCAGCGCTCGATGGCCGAAACGGCCTCGGCCTACAACCTCAAGTCTGTGCCGAACGCCAAGGATCTGTTCACCTCGGCCTTTCTGCCCGCCAAGGCTGATCGCATGATCAAGTAATCCCGCTGGCGGCACCGCTGCCGGACGACATGTCCGGCGACGGCGCCGCCACGTTGCTTGAGCCCGAATCCCCGTACTGCCCGTGAGTGTCGACCGATGAGCTTTGTCCGTTTTGAGAATGTCAGCCTCGCCTACTCCGAAGATGGTCCTCTGGCCATCCAGGACATCGATCTCACCGTCAAGGAAGGTGAGTTCATCTCCGTCGTCGGCCCGTCCGGTTGCGGTAAATCGACCTTGATGAAGCTCATCTCGGGCCTCAAGCCGCCGACCTCGGGATATGTCTATGTCAATGGGCGCCAGGTCGGCGGCCCGCTCGGCATCGTCGGCATGGCCTTCCAGGCCGCCAACCTGCTTCCCTGGCGCACGACCCTCGAAAACGTGATGCTGCCGATGGAGATCGTCGAGCCCTATCGCAGCACGCTGCGCGAGAAGCGCGGCGAGTACGAGGAGATGGCGCGTGCGCAGCTCAAGCGCGTCGGCCTCGCCGGATATGAAGACAAGTTTCCGTGGGAGCTGTCCGGCGGCATGCAGCAACGCGCCTCGATCTGTCGCGCGCTGATCCACAAACCACGCCTGCTGATGCTCGACGAGCCCTTCGGCGCGCTCGACGCTTTCACGCGCGAAGAACTCTGGTGCATGTTGCGCGACCTGTGGCAGCAACAGCCTTTCACCGTCATCCTCGTCACGCACGACCTGCGTGAGGCCGTATTCCTTGCCGACACGGTGTATGTCATGAGCAAGCGGCCGGGCAAGATTCTCGTGCGCCGCGAGATCGATCTGCCGCGCCCACGCGATATCGAAGTTACCTACACCGATGCCTTCTCCGCGCATGTGCATGTGCTGCGCGAAGCCATCGGCCGCGTGAGGGAGACAGCATGAAGCTGAAAGCAAACACTGTCTCGCGCCTGTCGCCCTGGCTGCTGACGATATTCGTGGTGATCTGCTGGGAGATCATCTGCCGCGGCTTTGATATCAAGCCCTTCCTGTTCCCCTCGCCCAGCCTGGTGTGGAAGGTCGGCAAGGAGCTGGCCGATCCCATCATGATGCATGCCCTGCATACGCTGATGACCACGCTGGCAGGCTTCGCGATCGCTGTCGTCGTCGGCGCCCTGCTGGGCATGATCGTAGGCTCCTCGCCCATCGTGTACAAGGCGCTCTACCCATTGATGGTCGGCTTCAACAGCATTCCGAAAGTCGCCTTCGTGCCGGTGCTGGTCGTGTGGTTCGGCATCGGCACGATTCCCGCTATCGTCACAGCTTTCCTCATCTCTTTCTTCCCCGTCGTGGTGAACGTCGCGGCAGGCCTGTCGACGCTGGAACCCGAACTGGAAGACGTACTGCGCTCGCTCGGTGCTTCGCGCATCGACATCCTGCGCAAGGTCGGCATCCCGCGTTCGCTGCCCTACTTCTTCGCTTCGCTGAAGGTCGCCATCACGCTGGCCTTCGTCGGCTCGGTGATCTCGGAAACGGTCGCCTCGAACCTGGGCATCGGTTACCTGATGATGAGCGCCAGCTCTTCGATGAACATGCCATTGGTTTTCGCAGGCCTGATCGTGATCGGCGCCATGGGCGTGATCACCTACGAGCTGTTCGCGCTGCTGGAGCGTCGTCTGACGCGCTGGGCGCACCGCGGGCAAGCCAGCGCCATGTAGCGCACTGAATCCTGAAGGCACGCAGAGGCCGCCATCTACCCGTCATCCGCGAGAGGTTGAAAATGTCGAGATCCCTGCGTTGCATCTTCCGGAGCCTGCTTGCGCTGCTGGTGCTGTCGCCAAGCGCGCACGCAGCCGACAAACTCGTCTTCGGTACCAACTGGTTTGCCGAAGCCGAGCACGGCGGCTTCTATCAAGCGCTCGCCACGGGCATCTACAAGAAGTACGACCTCGACGTCACCATCAAGATGGGCGGCCCGCAGGTCAACGGTGTGCAGATGCTTGCCGGCGGCGTGATCGATGTATTCCTCGGCTACGACTTCCAGACCCTGCTGATTTCCGAGCAAGGTGTGCCGGTGACGACAATCGCGGCCTTCTTCCAGAAAGACCCGCAGGCTATCCTCGCCTATCCAGACGTCAAGAAGTTCGAAGAGCTGAAGGGCCGTACGATCTATCTGTCATCGGCGGCGGACACGACCTTCTGGCCCTGGCTGAGGTCGCTGCACGGCTTCGACGACGCGCAGAAGCGTCCCTACTCCTTCAGCGTCCAACCCTTCCTGGCTGACAAGAAATCGGCCCAGCAGGGCTACATCACTTCCGAGCCCTACGCGATGGAACAGGGCGGCGTGAAGCCGAGCATCTTCCTGATGGCGGACTACGGCTACCCGCCCTATGCCGACACGCTGGTCACCATGCGCGCCACCGTCGACAAGCGCAGCGACGTGCTGGCGCGCTTCGTCAAGGCCTCGGCCGAAGGCTGGGTGAGCTACCTGAAAGACCCGGCGCCGGGCAACGCGCTGATCAAGAAGGACGATCCGAAAATGACTGATGCCCAGCTGGCTTTCGGCATCGCCAAGATGAAGGAATACGGCATCGTCACCGGCGGCGATGCGGCGAAGCTCGGCCTGGGCGTCATGACGGATGCACGCTGGAAACAGACCGCCGACGTGATGGTCAAGTTCGGCCTGCTCAAAGCCACGACCGACTACAAGCAGGCCTACACGCTGAAGTTCGTCAGCGGCCTGCCGACGCCCTGATCAGCATGGTTGCCTATGTAGCCCCGACACGCGCGCTCACGCCGATCCTCGATATCGGCCCATGGCGCGACGGTAGCGACAAGGCCGGCGTGGCCGCGCGCTTCGACCGCATCTGCCGCGAGATCGGCTTCTTCTATCTTGTCGGCCACGGCATGCCCGTCGAGCGCATGCAGGGTGTGCTGACGCAGGCGGAGCGACTCTTCGCGCTGCAGGACAGCGTCAAGCGCGACATGCTCGTCGGTCATTCGCGGCGCGGCTACGAGCCCTTCGCGTTCCAGTCGCTGGATTTCGATTCGCCGCCCGACCTCAAGGAGTCGTTCCTGATCGGTCATGGCACAGGCGAGGATCATCCATACGTGCAGGCCGGCCTGCCCAACTACGGTCCTAACGTCTGGCCCGACGAAAACGTCCTGCCCGGCTTCCGCGCTTTCTGCGAAAGCTACTTCCAGCATGCGCGCGGCATCGCCGAAGTACTCATGAATATCTTCGCGACCGTTGCCGGCCTGGCGCCGGACCACTTTGCGCCCCTGCTGGTCGATCCGATGGCGACGCTGCGCATGGTCCACTACCCGCCGCAGCCCGACGAGATCGTGAACAACCAGATCGGTTGCGGCGCGCATACCGACTGGGGTGCAGTCACGATCCTTATGCAGGACGAAACGGGCGGCCTCGAAGTGCAGGCAGCGAGCGGCGAATGGTTATATGCCAATCCCATGCCTGGCGCTTTCGTCGTGAACATCGGTGACATGATGCCGATCTGGACCAATGGCGCGTACCACTCCAACCTGCACCGCGTGCGCAACCGCTCACCCCATCGTCATCGCTACTCCGTGCCCTTCTTCATGGACCTGGACTACCACGCCCGCGTGGAATGCCTGTCCGCTTTCATGCCTCCAGACGGTTCGCCACGCTTCGAACCCCGCTCGGCAGGTGAGCATCTCGACCTGATGTATCGCCAATCCTACGGCCTGCCCGTCGCCTGATTGGGGTAAGGCGGAACTCCGCAGGAGGTTCCGCCGGGTCAGGGCCCATGCGCACCTTGCGTAAAGCCGCCTCCCGGCGGCTGGCGGAACCGCCGGAGGCGTTCCGCCCTGCGGCCCCCACACCTGTCGGCCTTTCTTCGCCTGCTCCAGCCTCGCCCTCTCCTCTGCCGTCTTTCCCGTCTCCATAGCCCAATTCAGCATCTTTGCAACTGACACAACACAAATGCGAATAATTCGCGTTGACAAAACTGTTACAAATGAGAACAATTCGCAAAATCAAATTGTGGGTGCCGACGAGAATTGCGGGTTTACCGCGACGAGGGTCGGCATTTAATTCGTTCTGACGGAGAAGAAATGATCAAGCACTCGAAGTACCCCCGGGGGAAAGCGCCATCGCACATGATGATGGCCCTGCTGACAGGCGCATCGGCGATCACGCCAGCCTTTGCAGCTGACGCAGTCGCTCCCGTGCCTGCCGCAACGGCACCAGCCAAGTCTGACGAGCCAACCGTAGCGCCCGTGGTCGTCAAGGCCCAGCGCGATACCTCGAAGCCTTCTTCCGAAACCCAGTACAAGACGGAAACCACGCGCGTCGGCAAGACCGATGAAGCGCCCAAGGATATTCCGCAGTCGATCACCATCGTCCCGGCCAAGCTGATCAGCGACCGTGGCAACGACAGCCTGACCTCCGCCCTGCAACACGTCTCCGGCATCTCGTTCAACTCCGGTGAAGGCGGCCGTATCGGCGACAACCTGAACCTGCGCGGCTTCATCTCCTACGGCGACATCTTCCTCGACGGCATGCGCGACATCGCCCAGTACAACCGCGAAGTGTTCAACCTCGAACGCGTCGAAGTGCTGCGCGGCTCGGCCTCGATGCTGTTCGGCCACGGCTCGTCCGGTGGCGTGATCAACCAGGTCAGCAAGACGCCTTACCTGGCAGACGAAAACGAAGCCAGCCTCTCGCTGGGCGACTGGGGCTACTACCGTGGCACTCTCGATCTGAACAAGGTCACGGGCGAAACCTCGGCCTTCCGCCTCAACACGATGTACACCAATGACAGCGGCCTGCCACAGGGCGCCGACAGCAAGCGCTTCGGTATTGCACCGAGCTTCCGCTGGGGGATTGGTACGAGCGACGAGCTCGGCATCAGCTACTACCACCTGAACTACGACAACACGCCGAACTTTGCCTTCCCGTGGGTCGGTGGCCGTCCTTACGACGACGCTTCCGACAAGTTCTACGGCCTGAAGAGCGACTACCAGACCGACTCGGCAGACCTCGCAACGGTCGAATACATCCACCGCTTCAGCAACAAGACCCAGGTGCGCAGCGCCTTCCGTTACGGCGAGTTCAAGCGTGACCTGTGGGCGACACAACTCTCCGTCGTCGGCTCACCCGTAACGGGCGCCAACACGGTCAACCGTGCCAGCCCACCGGCACGCGGCGCCAACGACCAGGACATGTTCTGGCAAACCGACCTGACCTCGCGCTTCGACCTGTTCGGCATGAAGCACGAAGCTCTGGCCGGTGTCGAAATCGGCAAGGAATCGTCGGACCGCTTCGGCTACGTCGGCACGCCAACCAACAAACCAGCTACCACGGTCGGCAATCCGAACACGGAAGCAGTGATCCCGACGCGTTACAACATGACGCGTACCAACTACAACTACTTCGACGCCTACACCCAGGGCTTCTACCTGCAGGACAACATCGAGTTCATCCCGAACTGGAAGGCCTTGATTGGGGGGCGCTTCGACCGTTTCTACGGCGACTACAAGGCTGGCTCGATGGCTGCGCCCACGCGCTACCAGCGCGAAGACAACGACTGGAGCTACCGCCTCGGCCTGATCTGGGCAACGACGCCTAACCTCAACCTGTACATCTCGCAAAGCACCTCGTTCAACACCTCGGGCGACGCTTACAGCTACGACCAGGTTGGTGCCAACACGCCGCCAGAAGAGAGCCTCAACCAGGAAATCGGCGCAAAGTGGGAGCTGTTCGAAGGCGATCTGTCGCTGCGTGCAGCACTGTTCAAGTCCACCAAGCTGCATGAGCGCAGCACCGACACCGCAACCGTTGCGGGTGCTGGCAATCTGTTGTCGGGCAAGCGCCACACCAGCGGCTGGGAACTGGAAGCAACGGGCCACATCACCAAGCAACTGGAAATCTTCGCGAACTTCGCGCACATGTGGTCCAAGGTTGATGCCGTCGGCAACGCGCCAAATGCCCAGGCAAACCTCGGCCAGCCCGCAGCCAACACGCCGACCAATAGCGGCTCCGTGTGGATGATCTACGACTTCGTGCCCAACTGGAGCGTCGGTTTTGGTGGCGATGGTCAAACCAGGCGCAACTACGCGATCGGTTCGACCAACTACGCACCGGGCTTCGTGAAGTACGATGCAATGCTGGCCTACGAACAGCCGAGCTACACCATTCA
The DNA here is from genome assembly GCF_036017035.1 of Uliginosibacterium silvisoli. Classification (NCBI taxonomy): domain Bacteria; kingdom Pseudomonadati; phylum Pseudomonadota; class Betaproteobacteria; order Rhodocyclales; family Zoogloeaceae; genus Uliginosibacterium; species Uliginosibacterium silvisoli. The sequence goes on from NZ_JAYXHS010000003.1 coordinate 665,974, forward strand.
GCTGAACGCGAACAACCTGCTCGACAAGATCTACCACCCGCAGATCTATAACGGCTGGGCGGTTGCAGGCCCGCGTCGTAACTTCGAACTGACGACCACCATCCGCTTCTGATCTACAACAATGGTCGAGTCACCATGCCCGCCCCACAATGGCGGGCATGGTCACTTCCGGAAACATGCAATGCTGATCCACGTAGAGAACGTCCTCAACGCAGAAGAACTCACCCGCCTGCGCGCACTGCTTGACGCAGCCCCGTGGGCGGACGGCCGTATCACCGCAGGCACGCAAGCGGCCAAAGCCAAGCAGAATCGTCAGCTGCCAGAGAGCGCGCCACAGATGGCCGAGTGCCGCGCCATCGTTGGCACCGCCCTGTCGCGCCATGCCTTGTTCTTCTCGGCGACGCTCCCCCGTTCGGTTTATCCGCAATTGTTCAACCGTTACGGTGTCGGCGAAAAATTCGGTGCCCACGTGGACAATGCTGTGCGTCTCGTACCGGACGGCAGCCGCTATGTACGCACCGACATCTCTGCGACCTTGTTCCTCAACGAGCCGGACGACTACGAGGATGGCGAGCTGATCGTGCAGGACACCTTCGGCGAGCACAGCGTCAAGCTGCCCGCTGGCGACATGGTGATCTACCCCTCGAGCAGCCTTCACCGTGTCACGCCGGTTACGCGCGGCGAGCGTCAGGCCTGTTTCTTCTGGATCCAGAGCATGGTGCGCAACGACGCCCAGCGCGAACTGCTGTTCAACATGGACGCCGCCATCGCCACCCTGCGCCAGCAACAAGGCGACACCGAGCCCCTCGTTGCCCTGACCGGCACGTACCACAACCTGCTAAGGATGTGGTCCGAGCTCTGACCCCTACATGAACATGACAATGAGCAGCACCCTCAAAGACATCCGGCCACCGGTCGTCCACCACGAACACAGCGCCTGGCCGCAACGCTACGGCACGCTGATTGGCGTCGTGGGGCTGCACGTGCTGGCCGGCAGCTTCCTGGTGGCCATGAAACTGCGCGCACCGGCCGAGATCGAACCGCCGGTCTTGAGCGTTCAGTGGGTGCCCACCCAGCAGGCGCCTGAGCAGAAACAGCCGCAAGAGAAGCCGAAAGAGCCGCCGAAGAAGAAGCCGGAGCCGGTGCAGAAGGCCGTGCCGGTGCCACAGCAGGTGAAGCCGGTGGAAGCGCCGATGATCCAGGCGCCGGCCACCACTGCAGCGGCCGTCGAGGCGCCGCAAACTCCGCCTGCCCCACCGACGCCACCCGCACCTGCGCCACAGCCCCAGGCGGTGCAGGCGTCTGCTCCGCCGATCGATCCGAACCTGAAGCCAAGCGTCGATTGCACGCAGAGCCCGCAACCGGTCTACCCCGCGGCGTCGAAGACGCTGGGCGAAGAAGGCTCGGTGTTGCTGCGCATGCAGGTCGATGAACGCGGTCGCCCGCTGCGTGTGGAAGTGGAAAAGAGCAGCGGCCATACGCGACTCGATCGCTCGGCGCGCGAAACGATTGCCAGCAGCTGGGTGTGCCCGCTGCGTCAGGGCAAGCAAGGCTATACCGGCTGGCTGCGTGTGCCCGTCGTGTTTGAACTCTCTCTCAATTAACAAAACGATCCGTACAAGGAATCAGCAATGCCAACCGAACAAACCCTGGGCTTTTCCCACTTCCTCGCGCAAACCGATGGTCTCGGCAAGACGCTCTTCATCCTGCTGGCGATCATGTCGATCGCATCCTGGTACTTCATCGCCGCCAAGGCGGTAAACCACTTGCGTCAGCGCCGTGCCAGCGAGCGTTTCGTCAATCTGTTCTGGAATGCGACCAGCATCGACGAAGTGAAGAACGAGATCGCCACCCACGGTGCGCACGAGCCCTTCTCGCACCTCACCAGCCACGCCATCTACGCCACCGAACACCATGACCGCGCAGGCGGCAAGATCGGCGATGCCGGCACGCTGGGCGACTCGCTGACGCGCAGCATGCGCAAGGTGCTGGACGAAGAAACCTCGGAACTGGAAAACGGCCTGACCCTGCTGGCCACCGTCGGCGCGACCGCACCTTTCGTGGGGCTGCTGGGTACCGTGTGGGGCGTGTATGGCGCGCTGGTGTCGATCGGCATGTCGGGCGCCGGCACGCTGGACAAGGTTGCCGGCCCGGTCGGTGAAGCACTGATCATGACCGGCCTCGGCCTCGCCGTGGCACTGCCTGCCGTCGTCGGCTACAACGCCTTCACGCGCGCCAACCGCGTCACCATGTCGCGCCTCGACGCCTTCGCACACGATCTGTTCTCTTACCTGACCACGGGCACGCAGGCAGCTCAGACGCCGAGCGCCACCCGCGTGCGCAATATCTCTGGAGCTGCGTAATGGCCTTCGGTGGTTTCAACAAACAGGGCAATAGCGCGCCGATGGCGGAGATCAACATGGTCCCGCTGATCGACGTGATGCTGGTGTTGCTGGTGATCTTCATCTTGACGGCACCGCTGCTCACGCATGCGGTGAAAGTCGATCTGCCCAAGGCCTCGAGTGCCGAGAACAAGCAGACGCCCAACAAGATCGAGATCGCCGTGGATGGCGCCGGCACGATCTTCTGGGATGGCGAGGCCGTGGCCGAAGAGACGCTCAACGAGCGCCTGATGGCGGCCGGCAAGGCCGTCACCGACCCGGCACAGGCGCCGGAGCTGCAATTCCGCTTCGACCGCGCGACACAGTACGAAACGGTTGCACGCATCATGGCCAGTTCCGCTCGCGCGGGCCTGACCAAGCTGGGCTTCATCAGCACGCCAGACAAGTAGGTCGCGCTTGCGATCCAGCTCACAGAGGCGCCGGCAACCCCGGCGCCTTTGTTTTTCGGGCCTGCTGCGCGATACGGTAAACTTGCTCAACTCTCTCCGCAGGATCTCCCCATGAGCTTCATCCAAGACCTCCAGGCCGCCTGGGCACGCAACAACTCGCTGCTGTGTGTCGGCCTCGATCCCGATCTGGGTAAATTCCCCGCGCATCTGCAGGGCAAACCGGATGCCATCTTTGAGTTCTGCAAGGGCATCGTCGACGCCACCGCCGATCTGGTCTGTGCCTTCAAACCCCAGATCGCCTACTTCGCGGGCGAGTCGGCAGAGGAACAACTCGAAGCGCTGATCGACTACATCCACCTCAATCATCCGGATGTGCCTGTCATTCTCGATGCCAAGCGCGGCGACATCGGAGCCACGGCAGCCCAGTACGCACGTGAAGCTTTCGAGCGCTACCAGGCCGATGCGCTGACGGTGAATCCCTACATGGGCTTCGACTCGGTCGAGCCTTATTTCGCGTACCCGGAGTGCGGCCTCATCGTGCTGTGTCGCACCTCCAACCCGGGCGGTGCGGACCTGCAAAACCTGCAGGTCAATGGCGGCAAGAAGCTTTACCAGCATGTCGCCACATTGGTCGCCGAAAAATGGAATCCGCATGGCCAGGCTGCACTGGTTGTCGGCGCGACAGTCCCGGCGGAACTGGCCGAAGTGCGCAGCCTGATTGGCGACATGCCCTTGCTGGTGCCGGGCATCGGCGCACAGGGCGGCGATGTGCAGGCGGCCGTCGCTGCGGGCAAGAGCGCCGCAGGGACGGGACTCATGATCAACTCCTCGCGCGCCATTCTCTACGCGGGCAAGGGCGAAGACTTTGCCGATGCGGCACGCAAGGCCGCGATTGCCACGCGCGACGAGATCAATCAGTACCGCTGAGTCGCGGCCCAGCCCGACACAAGAAAAAAGCCATTTTCGCTACGGCGAAGATGGCTTTTGCTTTTGGGGCGCCAGGATGGCGCACGTATCCTGACTCGCTTACGGATCCGTGCGCATCACGCCAAGCTTGCGCAAGAATGCATCGACCTCCGGCATCCAGTAATTCGCCCCGTGGAGCAATAGCTGATGGCCATCGCGGTTCGGCAGCGCCGGCGCCTGGAAGAAGCGCGTATCGCTCCCGCCCTCCGAGAAGGCCGCGTACCAGTCGCGTGGCGCGGCCTCGCCCCAGAACTGGTCATTGCGGCTGTAGAGCCATAGCGAAGGCACGCTCGCCTTGGCGCCATAGGCCCGGTACAGGGCGGCGATAGCCTCCGGTTTGCAGCTCATGCCCGGCGAACGTACCGGCTCGCCGCCCGTCCCGCCGGAGAAATTGATCGCGCCGACCACACCTTCGATCTGCTTGCTGGTGAGGGCGACCGTCGTCAGCCCGCCGACGGATTGCCCGAGCAGGAGAATTCGGCTGCGATCAGCCCAGGGTTGCGCACGCGTCCATTCGATGACCTTGCTGACCGCCTCGGCCGACTTCTCGGCGACGGCCTGGAAGTCGCCACGGCCTTCGCAGATCAAAGTCCTGTCGGGCCCTTCGACCCAGCGCGAACCCGATACTTCCCGATCGCCGCCGCCGGTAGCGCCGTAGCCTGGCCGAACAGCCGCAACGACGGCAAAGCCACGCTTCAACCAGAAGTCGATGATGCTGCGTGCCGGTTGATCGACCCTGCCTCGTGCTTCGGCAGTCGTGGCCCGGCCGTGCGAAAAAATGACAATCGGGAATGTCGCCGCTTCTTTCTCGGGGCGATACACATAGGTGACGATCTGGTACTGGCGAAACGGGATCAGGTTCCTCTCGTCGTACCTGTCCTCTGCCGCGCACAAGGCAGACGACGCGCACACCAGCGCGAGCACGAAGCTCATCACAGCCCAGGCACGGACAGACCGCAACACGGAAACCACAAGCAGATCAGGCATGGCGGCAGAGGGGCTATCGGGGCTGCCGATTGAACCACATCCGTCATGGCGCTGGCATGAAGAATTACACGTATGCGGCAGGACGGTGCTGACACCCGGCGTCACACAATTTGCCTTTCAGAGCCACCCAAAAGGTTGCTAATAGCAACCTTTTAATCTAACCTGAGAAGCTCTTCACAGCCTCGCCACCTCTTTCGTGATTCACTACAGCACAGCCCTGATCGCCCCCATGCCGCTACTGCTGTGGCGAATGCCGGCGCCCCCTTCGCTGCACAGGCAGATGCCCGACCCTGTCCGGAGTCGGCCGACATTGACGGTAATCGGCCTGTCGGCGGGCTATAACACAGTCCATGCAACCGGACTCTTGCACGGGCGCCAGCGGGATCTACTGCTCGCAGCGCCCGGGGAGCAGGAGAAGTGAGCCAGGAGCGCACGCAACAGAAAACGCAGCGCAAACAGGCTCGCGAAGACTCTGCGGTGCTGCGTGAGGCCATGCGCTTGTTCATACAGGCGCAACGCCGCGTACTCGCCGAGCAAGGCTCGCCACCGCAAGCGCGGTTACTGATCATGCTGCTGCGTCGCGGCACCATGACCCAGGCCGAGTTCGGTCGTTTGTTGGGGCTGGAGAAGAGCTGGGTCAGCCGTTCGGTGGACAAGCTCGTCGAGCAAGGCTGGGTGATACGCAGCCCGGTCCCGGCCGATCGCCGCAACATGCAACTGGAACTGACGGCGACGGGAACATCCGCCGCACGCGAGATGGATGACTACCTCAACGCTCACGCCATGAGCGTTCTCGATCATCTGTCTGCCGAATCACGACCAGCAGTGGTCGGCGCGCTACAGCAATTGTGCGAGGCCTTGCGCAAGCACGATGACGCGACAGGCTCCTAGCGCACAGCAAGACTCTTCAGAAAATTTCAGCGCGTCCCGCACGAAGTGACGCGGGACAAGACAGGACACATCCATGAACGCAGCCCCTCGCAGTTTCGGCGCATCCCTCTCGGCAATGATAGGCATCTGCCTCGTCATCATGCTGATCGCGCTCGACAGCACCGTGGTCGGCACGGCCATGCCACGCATCATTGCCGAATTGAAGGGCTACGAGCTCTACACCTGGACGGCATCGGCTTATCTGCTCACCAATGCCATCATGATTCCCATCATGGGGCGTCTTGGCGATCTGTACGGGCGCAAGCCTTTCGTGCTCGGCGCCATCATCGTGTTCACGCTCGCATCGGTGCTGTGTGCTTTCTCGCAGAGCATGATCATGCTGGTACTCGCCCGCGGGATGCAGGGCATTGGTGGTGGCATGCTCGTCGGCGTCGCCTTTGCCTCGGTCAGCGATCTTTTCCCGGACCGTCTGCAGCGCGTGCGCTGGCAGGCCATGCTGTCGGCGACCTTCGGCATTTCTTCCGCCATCGGCCCGTCGCTGGGCGGCTGGCTGACCGAGCACGCAGGCTGGCGCAGCGTGTTCTACGTGAACGTCCCGGTCGCCTTGCTGGCGCTGCCTGTCGTGTGGCGCTTCCTGCCGCACATCGTGCATCACGAGGGCAAAGACAAGTCCATCGACTGGCTGGGTGCCGTGCTGCTGGCGGTGAGCGTGAGCGCCCTGCTGCTGGCGACCGAACAAGGCCAGGCACATGGCTTCGGCCGGCCGCTGTTCATCGGTCTGGCCATCCTCGCCGTCGCCACCGGTGCCTTGTTCATATGGCATCAGCATCATTCGAAAGCCCCCATCATTCCGCCACGCCTGTTTTCCAACCGTGCCGTGTTGCAGTTGATCAGTCTGGGAGCCCTGACCGGCCTCGTGATGTTCGTGCTGATCTATTACTCGCCGCTCTTGCTGCAAGGCGGGTTCGGCCTGTCGCCCAACACCTCGGGGCTGGTGATGACGCCGTTGCTGGTGTTGATCACGATAGGCAGCATCATCAATGGTCGCCTCATTTCGCGCTTGAAGAAGCCGGAGCGCCTGGTGGCCTGGGGGCAGGTCCTGCTACTGGGCGGCTGCGTACTGCTGATGCAATTGCATGCCGACACAGGCCATGCTTTCGCCATGCTGGCCTTCGGTGTCTGCGGCTTGGCGCTGGGCTTCCAGCTGCCGAACCTGACGCTGCAGATCCAGGCCGTGGTGGAGCGCCGCGACGTCGGCATTGCATCGGCACTGATCCAGACGACCCGCATGCTTGGCAGCATGATCGGGACAAGTGTGGCGGGCGTGATCGTCAACGCGAGTTTCTCGCGCCATGTGAATGGCATTATTGATCAAACCGGAATCACGAGTGCGCCCGTGCGGGATCTGCTCGATACACCACAGATCCTGATCCGCGAGCAGGACCAGGCTACGCTGTTCAAGCTCGGCAAGACCCTGCAATTCGATGCCGCCAACCTGCTCGAACACGCACGCGACGGCTTGATCAGCGGCGTGCACCATGCCTGGCTGGCTTGCGCGGTCATCATCTGCTTCGCCATCGTTCTGGCACTGCGCCTGCCCCATTTCGCGCTGAATACGCCAGACAAGTCGCACGCGCCGAAGTAGCCAGAGCCTTGCTCAAGGCCTGGCGCGAAACGAGCCGCGCCAGTCGCAGGCGGCGGCGTCCGGGCCGTACAACCAGCACCGCGCGAGCAGCGCACAGATGGCGCGGGTGGCGGCGTCGCAGGATTCGTCTTCACTGGCGCAATCGAGCTGGCAGACGATGCGCTGCGCCGCCTCCGGCGACGGCCGCTCGGCGAACTGCGTCATCGCCACCAGACTGCTGGCGAGCGCCGGAGCGCTGGCCGAGAGCGCCGTCTCGGTCAGCCACATGTCGAGTTCCCAGGTACCCATGTCAGTGCGCCCGATCGAATTGCTGGGCGATGAGCTGCTCGGTGAGCTGCTGCATGATGCGACCGCGCCAGCGGAAGGCCAGCGCGCTGCACAGGTCGGCCAGATGCGCATCCCCCACGTTCTGCTCCGCCGCGCATTCGAGATGGCGCGCCACCAGCGCCGCGTTTTCGGCGCACGGGCATTCCACGTAGCGCGTCATGGCAAACAGCGTGGCACCCGCGAGTGACATCAAGGGGTTTGCCACGGGTACAAGCGGGGAATCGTTTCCTGAAACGGGCATGAGGCTCTCCTGTCATTGGGGCATCGGGTCAATCGGAAAATCCATTCTACACAAATGAGAATCATTCGCAATTGAAGTTTTCGATGATCCATCAATCTAGTCAGCGCAACACTTTGCGGGTCTAATCGGGCCTCCCTTCCGCCCCCTCTTTTGATCCACCCTGTCGCCGCCGCATGCAAGCCCCTTCATCCAGCCGCCCTTCTTTCCCGAACATGCTGTCACTACACACGCTGCGCCCACGCACGCAAAGCTGGCTTGCCTTGCTCGCCGGCGCGCTGAGCGTCTTTTCCTACGCACCTTTCAACGTGTTCCCGCTGATGGCGATCTGCTTCGGCGTGCTGTACCTGCTATGGCAAGGCGCTTCGCCTCGTCGCGCCGCATGGCTGGGCCTGTGCTGGGGCTTCGGCCAGTTCTGGACGGGTGGCGGATGGTTGTACGTGGCCTTACATACCTATGGCGGCATGGCCCCCTGGCTCACCGTCTTCCTGCTGTCGATTTTCTTTGCCTACCTTGCGCTGTGGGGCACGCTGGCCGGTTGGCTGTACGCACGTCTGCGCAGCGGCAGACCGCTGTTCGATGTGTTGCTCGTTGCCGCGTGTTGGACCTTCGGCGAATGGCTGCGGGGCTGGGTGTTCACCGGTGTGCCGTGGCTGGCCGTGGGTTACACGCAATCGCCACCCAGTCCGCTGGCGGGTTACGCACCACTCTTCGGCGTCTACGGCGTTGGCTTCATCCTGACCGGGGTTACCGCCTTGATTGCCCTCGCCCTGACCGACAAGACACAACGTCTGCGCGCCGGCCTGCTCGCGCTGGCCGTTGTCATCGTCGGCAACAGCTTGCGCTGGGTGCAGTGGACCTCGCCGACAGGCAAGCCGATCAGTATCTCGCTGATCCAGCCGAATATTCCGCAGGAGTTGAAGTGGAACCGCGATAGCCTTCAGCACTGGCTGCAACTCAACCTGGACCTGGTGCGCCAGCATCCTGCGCAACTCACCGCCCTGCCCGAGACAACGCTGCCCTTGCTCGAAGAGCAACTCCCCGAGGGTTATCTCGCTGCGCTCAGCGAACCGGCACGGCGCCTAGACGGCAATGTGATCCTCGGCACCTTCACGCGCGATGCCGACGGCCAGTATCGCAACAGCGCCATTTCGCTGGGCGCTCACCCACGGCAGGTGTACAGCAAACACCACCTGCTGCCCTTCGGTGAATTCGTCCCCTCCTCGATGCGCTGGCTGCTCGATCTGGTGAACATTCCAATGGCCGATCAAGCGCGCGGCGGCGCCAGGCAGGCCCCGATGCAAGTCGGCGACCAGCTGGTCGCAGTCAACATCTGCTACGAAGACGTCTTCGGCGAGGAATTGATTTATGCCCTGCCGCAAGCCACGCTGATGCTCAATATGAGCAACCTCGCCTGGTACGGCGATTCACATGCCCAACCCCAGCACCTGCAGATCGCGCGCATGCGCGCGATGGAAGCCGGTCGACCGATGCTGCGCAGTACCAACACCGGCATGACGGCTGTCGTCATGCCGGATGGATCGGTGCCGGAAGTACTGCCCGCTTTCACGAGCGGGGCATTGAAGACCGAAGTGCGCGGCTACACCGGCCTGACGCCATTTGCGCGCTGGGGCAACTGGCCAGTGATTGGTTTGATGGGATTTGTGCTGGGCTCCGCGCTGTGGCGGCGGCGTTCGTAGGGCGGAACGCCTTCGGAGGTTCCGCCAGCCGCTGCAAAGCGACAATATGCAAAGTACGTCTCAGCCCTGATCCGGCGGAAGTTCCGCCTTACCTCATTGTTGCTCTTTCATGCCCAGGCGCTCCATGCGGTAGCGCAACGAGCGGAAAGTCACACCCAGCAATTGCGCGGCGCGTGTGCGATTGCCACCAGTCTTGCCAAGCGCTTCGACGATCGCCAGTTTCTCGAAGCGATCAAGGTGGTCCTGCAGGTTGCCGCCTTCGCTGGCGCCGCTTGCGGACAGCTCACCTGTCGTCAGAGAGATGGGCTCCAGACGCAGATCGGCTTCGTCTATATCGTCGCCGGAGGACAGCGCCAGCGCACGCTCCAGAATATTTTCCAGCTCACGCACATTGCCGGGAAAGGCGTAACGCTCCAGCGCCTTGACGGCCGCTGGCGTGAGGCGCGGCGAGCCCATTCCACTGTCATTGGCGAGACGCTGCAGGATGCTTTGCGCCAGTTCGGGAATGTCTTCACGACGCTCACGCAATGCGGGCATGTGCATCTCGATGACGTTGAGGCGGTAGAACAGATCCTGACGGAAACGGCCGGCATCCACCGCTTCCTTGAGACTCTGATGTGTCGCCGAGATGATGCGCACATCCACCGCCTGCTCCTGCGTGTCGCCGAGGCGGCGCACGCGCCGCTCCTGGATCACGCGCAACAACTTGACCTGCATGGCCAGAGGCAGATCGGCGACCTCGTCGAGGAATAGCGTGCCGCCATTGGCTGCGTGGAAGAAGCCATCGCGATCTGTCTCGGCGCCCGTGAAAGCACCCTTGCGATAGCCGAAGAATTCCGACTCCATCAGGTTCTCGGGAATGGCTCCACAGTTCACTGCGATGAAGGGCTGGCCGCCGCGTGGCCCGAGGGTATGGATCATGCGTGCAGCGCGCTCCTTGCCGCTCCCCGACTCGCCCGAAACGTAGACCGGCGCGAGACTGCGCGCCAGGCGCTCCACGAGAGAACGTACCTGCTCCATGGCCTGCGAGCTACCCGTGAATTGCGGTGTCTTGTCGGCGGGCGCATCAGACTGGCGCGAGCGCACATCGAGCGCCGACTTCACCAATGCGCGCAACTGCTCAAGCGAAACCGGCTTGGACAGATAGTCGAAGGCGCCGGCCTTCAACGCCGCGACCGCGTTGTCCATGCTGCCATGCGCCGTAATCACGGCCACGGGCAGATCGGCCGCCAGCGCGGCGACATGGCGCACGACCTCCAGCCCCTCGCCATCGGGCAGGCGCATATCGGTGAGCACCAGCCGGTACTTGCGCTCCGACAGCAACTTCGTCGCGGCGCTTACGCTGCCGACGCTGTCGGCACCGAGCCCCATGCGCATCAGCGATATCTCCAGCAACTCGCGGATATCGTCCTCGTCATCGACGATCAGTACATCGGCCTCTCGCGGCGCCGTGCGGCGTTCGCCGGATTGCACACTCATGCCAGCCCTCTCGCTATCAAATGAAATTCGGCACCACGCAATTCCGTGACGCCTGCAGCATCGGTCGCTCTGTCTGCTTTGTCGGTTGCTGTCTCGGCGAGGAACAGACGCGCACCATTTGCGTCGGCCAACTCCTGCGCTACGTACAAGCCCAGCCCCGTTCCCTTTGGATCCGTCGTGTGGAACGGCTCGAAGATGCGCTCACGCTCTTCCGCCGCAATCCCGGGACCGTCATCACTGATGGACACCAATAGATGCTCTGGCCCCTGCAATGCAACGACGAGATGCACCGAACCCGACTGCTGGCGACAATAACGCAGCGCGTTGCCCAGCAGGTTGCCAAGTATCTGCGCCAGATGCACCCGGTCGAAAAGAATCTTCGGCTGCCCCTCGATATCAAGACGCACACACTCCGTCGCCAGCGGCGTGTGCATGGCGAACTCTTCAACGAAGTTACGCACGAAGGCCGTGGCATCCAGCGTCTCGATCGTGGCGCGGTCACGCCGGCCGACTTCGAGCACGTCGCGCACGATGCGTTCGATGCGTGCCGAGTTGTCGAGCACGATGCGTGACAGACGCTGCTGCATCTGCGTCCGCTTTTCATCTTGCAGGAGTTCGGCAGCCTGGGTCACGGAAGCAAGCGGGTTACGGATCTCATGAGCAATATTGGCTGTCAGCCTTCCCAGTGCGGCGAGCTTGAGTTGCTGCGCCTGGGCTTCGACGCGGGCGAGGTCTTCGAGATATAGCACCTGATCACCGCCCTCGCTGGCCACCACGCGGCGCAGGCGTAGGGCCTTGCCAGTGCGCTCGATACGCAGCAACGGCGACTCGCCCGCCACCGATGCCTCCAAACCAGCAGCAAGCTCAGGCACACGCATGTCGATGCGCTCACCCTCGACCAGCTCCACGCCCAGCAATTCGACGGCGCGCGGATTGATCTGTCGTACAAGCCCCACTACGTCGACCACCACCACGCCATCCTGCATGTCTTCGATGATGCGCGAGTTGACGCGAACCTGCCGTTGCAATGCCGCCCCACGCTGCGAGGCCAGCGCCTCGTTCTCCAGCGCTCGCCGCGCCAACAGGCGGGCCAGCAAGGCCACTGCAAAGTACCCCAGACAGGTGATGCCGGTGCGTGTCAGGTCGTCAGCACGCACACCCAGCAACTCGATGCGCACGGCCTGCTCGGCGAGTACCGAAATGGTGGCCATGGCGGCAAAACCCAGCACCATGCGCCCCTCGCCGACCAGCGCCGCCCCCGCCAGGGTCGTCATCAACAAGTAGGGAACCGAACCCCGCTGCGTACCGCTGATGAACATGACGGCAGTCAGCACAATCACATCCAGCGCCACCTGCCACATCAACAAGGTATTGAGTTGATGACGCGTGCGCGGCGTGATCAGCATGAAGCCGACAGCAGCCAGCCAGTAAATGAAGACCACGGCCGCATATACCGCCGGCGCGAACTCGCCTATCTGGAATACCGCGCCGAAAATGCCCAGCAGGCTGGCAATGACGAATCGATAAAAATTGAAGTAGCGTATCGATACGCTGCGTGAGGTATCACCATGCAGGCGTGCGCTTGAGGCCACGCTCATTGCCGGGTCGGGCCCAGTCGCTGATGCTCGGGGGAGCAAAAGAACAGGCCTTGTGCTTCGACGCCTTCGCTGGCGGGCACAAGCAGGCCGCATTGCGCGCAGGGCAGCACCAGCTCGGCTTCGCGCGGAGGCGCCACGTCAGGAGGCGCCTGGCCCGGCGCCGCGCCTTCGCTCCTATCGCCCGTCAGCAGGCGACGCAGGTAATACACACCGATCAGGATCAAGAGAAAAAGAAGCAGATTACGCATGAGCAGAGGTCGGTTTGCCGGAAGAGTCGTCGAAAGCCATGAGTCTAAGCGCTCATGTGCTCATTGTGGTGCTGCGGGCGATGCGGCAGGCGGCCTGGGCGATGCACCGCCGAGAAGTTTCTGCACATCCAGACGATCACGATGATCGAACGGCACCTTGCCGTAGTCACGGATCAGGGCCTCGCCCTTGACGACATATTCCAGGCTTCCATCTTTCTGAACCAAGCCGGGCAGGCGTGCCAGCATGTCCAGCGCACGCGCCGTCGCCTCGACATCGACCAGCGTATCTGCCATGCGCGCCACGACGACGGGCTGATTCCGTGCGCCCTGGACAAGCACGAAATCTCCAGCGATGACACTGAACACCAGACCATCCAGAACGATGTCCCTGTCATTTTCATTGTGTACACGGAGCGTGAGAAGCAAACGCTTCTCCAGCAGATTGCCACCGCTGACCTTCACATCAGCCAGCGTGACTTTCGGTTTGTGCCACTGCAGGCTGGCGCACGCTGACAACGCGAGCACCAGCAGCGCAACACCCCATCCTGACACCCATGATCTTGCTTTCACTACATCCATCCTCGAATTTTGAATTCTCTCGACAACAACACCACACTGCGCTGGTGCAAACCCGGCACAGCCCGCATAATTTCGTCCTGCTCCGCATGCGCAGAATGCTCTGATGCGCACGACCATTCCTCTCCAACCTCACCTCACGGCGACACCCCGAAAGCACCATGAAGTACGCACAGATCATCAAGGAAATCGGCCGTGGTGCCAAGGGCGCCCGCCCCATCGAGACACAGCAGGCGGAGTTGCTGTTCGCCGCGATTCTCGATGGCATCGTGCCCGACATGGAGCTGGGTGCGATCCTGCTCTCGCTGCGTGTCAAAGGCGAAGATCTGGGTGAGATGACGGGCTTCAAGGCCGCGATGGACAGTCGCTGCCGCCAGATCGTCGTACCCCCTGGCCCGCGCTGCGTGGTGCTGCCAACCTACAACGGCGCACGCAAGCAGGCCAACCTGATGCCTGTGGTGGCGCAACTGCTCGCACGCCAGGGCATTCCTGTCCTGATCCAGGGCCGCCATGATTTCGATTCACGCGTGAGCCCGTTCGAGCTGCTGGCAGCACTTGATGTGCCTGTCTGCGCCACCATGTCGGAGGCAGCGCAACGCTTGCAGAACACGCGTATCGCCTGCCTGCCACTCGAAGCCCTGTGCCCTGGAATGGATCGTTTGCTTGCGCTGCGCCCGCGTCTTGGCGTGCGCAATAGTGGCCACACCCTTGCCAAGCTGCTCGACCCTGCGCCGGGTCGCACCGTGCGCGTCGTCGCGGTTACGCATCCGGAATATCTGTCACTGATGGAAGCGTTCCTCGTACAGGAAGGCGCGACCGCCCTGCTGATGCGTGGCACCGAAGGCGAAGCCTATGCGAGCCCGCGCCGCCGCCCACGCCTGCTGGGCTTCCAGCGCGGCGTAGCCGTCGAACTTTTCGAACAAGTTTCGCTGGAAGCAGAGGCGATTGCCAGCGACGAATGCTCGGTAGAGAACAACGCCGCCACCGTGCGTGCCATGCTCGACGGCAGCATGGCCATTCCACAACCCATCCTCGATCAGGTCGCGGCGCTGACCACACTCGCGAATAGCTGAGACGCTCCGGCTAGCCGTTCAACGAGTCGTGCAGGGCCACGTATTCCTGCGTCAGCTTGTGGCGCGGATCCAGATGGATCATCGGCTTGCTCTGCTGATGTGATTCGCGGATACGCACCGAGCTCGACAGATAGCTGTCCAGGATCGGCAAGCCCTCGTCCTTCAGTTCCTGGACAATGCGCTGCGGCAGGCTGGCGCGTGGCTGGAACTGGTTCACGACGATGCCCTCGACATGCAGGTTATCGTTGTGATCGCTGCGGATCTCTTCGACATTCTCCAGCAGTGAGTACAGCGCACGCCGCGAGAAGTCGTCGCAATCGAAGGGAATGAGGCAACTGTCAGCCGCAATCAAGGCCGAGCGGGTATAGAAGTTCAACGCGGGCGGCGTATCGATGTAGACGAAATCGAAATCCGCCGACAGCTCTTCCAGCGCCTCGCGCAGTTTGAAAATCTTGTAGCGCGACTCGAGCTTGCCCATCAGCTCTTCAAGCCGCGGCGACGACGCCATCACCGCAAGATGCGGAAACGGGCTGTCTTGCAGATAGCCCGTGACGGGCAGATGTTCGAAGCGCAGGGTCAGGGTCTGCTCGAACAGCTCGGCGCTGGTTTGCTCGACCGCGTCCGCCGCATCGCCAAGCAGGTAGTGGGAAGAATTGCCTTGCGGATCGAGGTCGATCAACAGGGTGCGCAGCCCTCTCGAAGCCGAAATTGCCGCGAGATTGCAGGCGATCGTCGACTTGCCGACGCCGCCCTTCTGGTTGAACACGACGCGCTTCATGGCATTTCCTCTCCGGATTGGGGATGCGCTGCAATTGCTGCATTGTGCCAAAAATAGTCAACGACGCGACCTGAAAGCGCATCAGCCGGGTATTTCAGCGCTTGCGCGCAGCACAAACAAATTCGTCAAATCTAATAAAATCGTTAAATACTCACGATCTTTCGGCTGCAGTGTCTGCCATGCTTGGGGCGTCAAAAAAGCTGGCAAAGCCTGCCTGCAAGGAGTCCCTCGTGAGTCACCCAGCCACATCGCGCAGCCGCTACACCCAAGCAATTGCTGCAGCCCTTTTCCTGTTCAGCAGCCCATTCGCCTCGGCGACGCTGATTGCTTCCGACGAATTCAACTACAACCTCGGCGCCCTGAGCGGTGCGAACGGTGGTTACGGCTGGGCAGGCGCATGGACTGCCAGCAGCGGCGCCTCCATCGTCGATCCCGCCATCGATCTGAGCGGCAATCGCGCACTGGCCGTCTCGGCCAACAGCGATAATCTCGCCTGGCGCACGCTCGCCAACAGCTACTCCGGCGACGTCTACGTCAGCATGCTGATGCAGGTCGGCAGTGGTGCCGTGAGCAGCAATGATTTCGTCAGCCTGTGGTTCGACATCGTCACCAGCGGCGCCCACACGACGCGTCCGCAAATCGGCATCAAGGCCGACATCAGCGGCAGCAATGACATCTTCGCGCGCACCACTGGCAGCGGCGGTGCAGTAGCCCCGGACAGCAATGTGGTGGCCGGCCAGACCTTCCTCGTAGTGGGCAAGCTGTCGAAAGTCTCCTCGACCAACTACAACCAGTTCGACCTGTGGTTCAACCCGAGCGCCGGCGATTTTTCCAGCCCGGACGCCAGCTTCAGCGGCAACTCCGGCCTCAGTGCACTCAGCACTCTGGGTCTGCGCAGCGTCAATCTGGATAGCGGCGACACCGTCCTGATCGACAACCTGCGCCTGGGCACGGCATGGAGCGATGTCAGCCCGGTCCCCGAGCCATCGTCCCTCGCCCTGAGCGCACTCGGCATGTGCGTGCTGATGTGCTATCGCAGGCGCCGCCAGGTTTGAGCTGAACGGCAGGGCCGCGGGTGAGCCATGGGCCGCTACAATGCGCGCTCATTTCAATCGCTCGCTCATGAGGACGCCTGATGCCTCCGGCCCAACCCTGCCGCCGTTTCCTGGATCACTTGTCCCGCAAGCTCGTCTGCACCCTGCTTGCCAGCCTGTTGTGCTGGAGCCAGACCGCCTCCGCAGCCGAGTACCTCAGCTTCGGCGGTTTCTCACGTCACTTTGACCGGGATCTCGATCTCAACGAGGTCAATCCCGGCATCGGCTATGGCCGTGACTTCACCTGGGACAGCCACCCGGACATGGATCTGTCATGGGAACTCGGCGTCTTCAAGAACAGCCTGCGTCGTGCCGCCTTCTACGGCACGCTCAGCTATGCCCCATGGCACCCCGCCGAAGGCTGGAGAGTCGGCGCCATGGCCGGCCTGTCGAGTGGCTACCACCAGTCAGCCGTCGTACCGCTGGTCCTTCCGTTTGTTGAATGGCGTTTCCAGCGCCTCGGCCTGCAGGCCCTCGTCATACCTACGATCAAGCCCTACGTCGACGGTGCCGTCGTCTTGCAGTTCAAGTGGCGCGTTGACTGACCTGACTGGCCGACAGCAGGCAGGCGCCTGACAGAAACGTGTGGTACAAAGCCTGCTTGGCCTTGCCATCCGATCACGATGTCATGCGGCCGCATCACCACCCGACACTCCCGTAACCGACCATGACCCACAACACCCGCTCCTCGCGTCTGTCGCAGCGCCTCGCCTCCCATCTCGGCAGACTCCTGTTGGTCGGTAGCCTCGCCGCGGGTATCGGCGCAGCGCAGGCCCAGCAACTCACGCCCGCACAGATTGCCTACGTCAAGGCTGAAACGCGCAAGGCCGACGAGGCCTACGTCAAGGACGTCGCCGAGATCGTCGGCACGCGTAGCAGCACCGTGGCCAAGATCATGCCCGAGCACGGGCGCATCACCGACCCGGTCGCCCGCCTCATTGCCGGGCTGGAGCAGCGCCTTGGCAAGCCACTGACAGATGATCAGAAGACAGCCATCCAGGCAGCTTCGCTGCAACGGCAGAAGCACGTCGACTGGGCGGGTCAGAACGCCCGCAATCGTTGAAAACGATTGCAGTAACGCCGGGACCCGACGCGCTTGGACGAAGATGAATTCATCGAGCGCCTGCACACGCGCATCGAACGCATCTGGCTGACCTATGCACTGATCGCGACCTGCGCAGTCGTTTTCCTGATTGAACTCTGGCAGTCGCGTAGCTGGTGGACGGTGCGCAGCGATGTCTTGCTGAGCATGGGTGCGAGCTTCGGCCCCAAGGTGCAAAGCGGTGAAACCTGGCGTCTGTTGAGCGCCGTATTCCTGCACGGCAACCCCTTACATCTCGCGCTCAACATGCTGGCGCTGTGGCAGATCGGCCATTTCATCGAACGCATATATGGACGCAGCGGCGCCTTGCTGCTGTTCGTCGCTTGCGGACTGATGGGCTCGCTGGCCAGCATCTGGTGGCGCACCCAAGGGCTCAGCGTCGGTGCTTCAGGCGCAATCTTCGGCCTCTACGGAGCCTTGCTGGTCTGGCTGATCCGTCGCCGTCACGATGTGCCGATGGGGATCCTCAAGAAACTACGCAGCGGCACCCTCGGCTTCATCGGCTATTCCCTGTTCGCTGGCATCGCCCTGCCCGGCATAGACAACGCCGCTCACATCGGCGGCCTGCTGGGAGGCATGCTGTTAAGCCTCGGGATGGCAGCACCGTTCGACCGGTCTCCTGCCAGCCAATGGCGCCGCCGCTCAACCTGGCTGGCACTACTGGCCACGGCAGCATGCGCGACAGCCCTGTGGCGCACCACGCCGCAGGTCGCAGTGGCCTGGCAACAACATGTGGAGTTCGCCGAAGTCGCACGCAACTTCGCTCAACACGACGCACAACTCGAACAGCAGGTGCAAGCACTGCTGGAGCAGGTGCGGCAACGGCAGATTGCGTCGGTCGCGGCGGGGCGTGAGCTCGACGAGGTATTGCTGCCCGCCTGGCAGATGCAGATCAACCGCCTGGCCTCGATCCCGACAGGAGACGCCGACCGGCCACGCCACCAGGCCTTGCTCAACTACGCCGGCCTGCATGGCAGCTCATTACAACTGCTTGCGCGCGGCTTGATGACCGGACAGCCGGGATGGTTGCAACTGGCCCACCAACGCCAGCTCGAAGCACAAGCGGCTTTGCTCGGCACGCGCGAACGGTCTGCGCGATAATGCCGCAAAGCATGACGATGACCGCACGCCACACCAGATCACGGCGCGCGGCCCCAGGACGCTCCCGGAATCAGAAAGCCCGATCATGGCCAAAGGCACTACGCGTCAACTGAACTTCCACGACTTCTCCGACCCGACAACAGGCATGCGCGTCACACGCCTGACGCCGCCCGAGATCATCAGTCACCGCAATTACTTCTATCAGAAGTGCTTTTTCAACGATGGCTCGCAGCTGATGTTCGGCTCCGAGTTCGACAGCACCATGAACCACTGGCTGGTCGATCTCGGCACCGGCCTCGCCCGCCAGCTCACCGAGGGTTCTGGCTGCAACACGCACGGCGCTTTCCTGTCACCAGACGACAAGCACCTCTACTACGTGCGCAATAGTGACCAGCTGCGCCGCGTCGACCTGCAGACGCTGGATGAGGAGGTGGTCTATGGCGTGCCCGAACTCTGGAAAGGTGCCGGCACCTGGGTACCGAACACGGCGTGCACGAAATTCGCTGCGATGGAGATCTGGGAGGCTGACCGCGTCACCGACAGCACAGGCTGGGAACGCTTCACCAAACAGTTCTACAAAACACCACGCAGCCGTCTGATTTCCATCGACGGCACGACCGGTAAGGCGAAGACGATCCTTGAGCAACGGATGTACATGGGCCACCCCATGTACCGCCCCTTCCACGACGAGACCATGGGCTTCTGCCACGAGGGCCCGCACGACCTCGTCGATGCGCGCATGTGGCTGATCGACGAAAACGGCGAGCACCTGCGCAAGGTCAAGACCCACGCACCCGGCGAGAGCTGCATGCACGAGTTCTGGGTGCCGGATGGCTCGCGCATGATCTACGTGAGCTACGTAAAGGGTGAGCAGAACCGTTTCGTCTGGGCAGCTGACCCGGTCACGCTGAAAAACGAAATGCTCATGCCCATGCCGCCCTGCTCGCACATCATGAGCAACTACGACGGCACGCTGCTTGTAGGCGACGGCGCGGGGCAACTCGAAGATGTCTCCGACCAGGAAGGCCACGCCTTCGAGCCAGACCCTTACCTGCACGTCTTCGACCTGAAGCGCCGCACGACGCAACGCATCTGCGCGCACAACAGCTCCTGGCGCGAATACAAGGGCAGCCACCAGACCAGCCATCCGCACCCCTCGTTCACGCCAGACGACAAACGCGTCCTGTTCACCAGCGACTTCGAGGGCATGCCGGCGGTGTACCTGGCCGACATCCCGGCGTTCTGAAGGCAGGTCAAAAAGTGCGTCGTCGCAGGCTGCAAGGCCACGGCCGACGCACTTGACGGGAGACCGGAAGGGCCGCCCCTGTTATAATTTGACCTTTTTTCTCAGCAAGTTATGCAGGTTTTCCGCGGCATCCCCACATACAACGAGCGTCCATGCGTGCTGACCATCGGCAACTTCGATGGCGTGCACCTTGGCCATCAGGCCTTGCTGGCGCGTTTGCGCCACCGCGCCGCCACGCTCGGGCTGCCCTCTGCGGTCATGACTTTCGAGCCGCTGCCGCGCGAATATTTCGCCCAGAACGACGCACCGCCACGCCTGACCAGCTTGCGCCGCAAGCTTGAACTGCTCGAAGCGCAAGGCGTCAATCAGGTTTACGTGCAGCCTTTCAACGCCGCGTTTTCGTCGCTGTCGGCCGAAGACTTCATCGATCGCGTGCTGGTGCGTGGCTTGCGCGCACGGCACCTGCTGATCGGCGACGACTTCTGCTTCGGCAAGGGCCGCCAGGGCAATTTCGAAACCCTGCGCGCCGCCGGTGATCTGCGTGGCTTCCGCGTCGAAGCCCTCGACACCGTAGACCTGGGCGGCGAGCGCGTCTCCAGCTCCGCCGTTCGCGCCGCCATGCTTGAAGGCGACATGGTGCATGCCAATATGTTGTTGGGAGCGCCCTTCGAAGTGGTCGGCCGCGTCATGCATGGCGACAAGATCGGCCGCACGATCGGCTTTCCGACGGCGAACATCCAGCTGCGCCAGAAGACCATGCCCTTGTCGGGCATCTTTGCAGTGACGGTTGCCGGTGGCCCGCTCGATCACGTGCCCGGCGCAGCAAGCCTCGGCGTACGCCCGACGATTGGCGACAAGCTGGCGCTGCGCCTCGAAGTCTTCGTGCTGGACTTCGATGGCGATCTCTATCACCAGCAGTTGCGGGTGCGCTTCTGGCGCAAGATCCGCAACGAAGCGAAATACGATTCGCTCACAGAACTGACAACGGCGATTGCCAGGGACTGTGAGCAAGTGCGGCAGTACTTCGCCACCGGCGACAACTACTGAGCACTGCACTGAACCAACGAATTTTTGACCTCAATCGAGCTTTTCGAGAAAACAATGGCCGAGTACCGACAGACACTGAACATGCCCGACACCGCGTTTCCCATGCGCGGTGATCTGCCCAAGCGCGAGCCGGGCTGGGTTGCGCAATGGCAACAGAAAAAGCTGTACGAAAAGATTCGTGCTGCGTCTGCCGGTCGCCCGAAGTTCATTCTTCACGACGGCCCGCCGTATGCCAACGGCAACATCCACATCGGCCACGCGCTGAACAAGATCCTCAAGGACATCATCGTCCGCTCGAAGACGCTGGCCGGTTTCGACGCGCCCTACGTGCCGGGCTGGGATTGCCACGGCCTGCCGATCGAACACAAGGTCGAAGTCACGCACGGCAAGAACCTGCCGGGCGACAAGGTGCGTGAACTTTCACGTGCTTACGCAGCCGAACAAGTTGAAGGCCAGAAGAAAGACTTTATCCGCCTCGGCGTGCTGGGCGACTGGAACAATCCTTACCGCACGATGGACTTCGGCAACGAGGCCGGCGAGATCCGCGCGCTCGGCACCATGGTCAAGAACGGCTGGGTGTTCAAGGGCCTCAAGCCGGTGAACTGGTGCTTCGATTGCGGCTCGGCGCTGGCAGAGGCGGAAGTCGAATACGAAGACAAGAAGTCCGACGCCATCGACGTGGCCTTCGCCTGCGGCCAGCCGGAGCAACTCGCCGTCGCATTCCATCTGGATAGCCTGCCGAAGACCGCCTACGCGGTGATCTGGACGACAACCCCATGGACGATCCCCGCCAACCAGGCGCTGAACATCCATCCTGAACTGGACTACGCGCTGGTCGATATCGGCGACAAGCTGCTGGTGCTGGCCGCTGAGCTCGTCGAGAGCTGCCTGAAGCGCTATGGCCTCGAAGGCCAAGTGATCGGCACGGCCAAGGGCTCGCGTCTGGCCAGCATCGAATTCAAGCACCCGCTCTACGACCGCGTCTCGCCCGTGTATCTCGCCGAGTACGTCGGCGTCGATGCAGGTACCGGCATCGTGCATTGCGCACCGGCCTATGGCGTGGACGACTTCAACATCTGGCGCGCCAATGGTCGTGGCTTCGACGAGATCCTGAATCCCGTCCAGGGCAATGGCGTGTATGTGCCGGGCCTGGAATTCTTCGGTGGCCAGTTCATCTGGAAGGCCAATCCGAACATCGTGGCAAAGCTCGCCGAAGTGGGTGCGCTGCTCAAGCACGAAACCATCACGCACAGCTACATGCATTGCTGGCGTCACAAGACGCCGCTGATCTATCGCGCCACGGCGCAATGGTTCGTCGGCATGGACCTGCGCCCCGGAGATGGTGCTTCCCTGCGCGAGCGCGCGCTGCAAGCCGTCGAGGAAACGCAGTTCTTCCCGGCCTGGGGCAAGCCACGTCTGCACGCCATGCTCGCCAATCGCCCCGACTGGTGCATCTCGCGCCAGCGCAACTGGGGCGTGCCGATCCCGTTCTTCCTGCATAACGAAACCGGTGAGCTGCACCCACGCACGCTGGAACTGGTCGAGGAAGTTGCGAAGCGCGTCGAGCAAGGCGGTATCGAAGCCTGGTTCAAGCTCGATGCAGCCGAACTGCTCGGCGACGAAGCGTCGCAGTACCGCAAGATCAACGACACGCTGGACGTGTGGTTTGATTCCGGCACCACCCATCTGCATGTCATGCGCGGCTCGCACGCCGATCAGCACGCCTACCCGGCCGATCTTTATCTCGAAGGCTCGGACCAGCATCGCGGCTGGTTCCACTCGTCCCTGCTGACGGGTTGCACCATCGACGGCCGCGCGCCATACAAGGCGCTGCTGACGCACGGCTTCGTGGTCGATGGCCAAGGCCGCAAGATGAGCAAGTCGCTCGGCAACACGGTCGTGCCGCAGGAGGTGTCGGACAAGCTCGGTTCGGAAATCCTGCGCCTGTGGGCCGCATCGACCGACTACTCGGGCGAAGTGTCGATCAGCAAGGAAATCCTCGACCGCGTCGTCGAGACCTATCGCCGCATCCGCAACACGCTGCGCTTCCTGCTTGCCAACACGGCTGACTTCGATTTCGCGGCGGAGGCACTGCCGGTCGAGCAATGGTTCGAGATCGATCGCTACGCGCTGTCACTCACGCGCCAGCTCGCCGATCAGGCGGAAGCGGATTACGCCAGCTACGATTTCCAGCGCGTGATCCAGGCGCTGCAGATCTTCTGCTCGGAAGACCTCGGCGGCTTCTACCTCGACATCCTCAAGGACCGTCTCTACACGAGCGCTCCGAAGTCTGTTGCACGTCGTTCCGCACAGACCGCGCTGTGGCACATCACGCAGACCGTCGTGAAGCTGATGGCGCCGGTGCTGTCGTTCACCGCGGAAGAAATCTGGTCAGTGCTGAACGGCAATGCCGACGACAGCATCATGCTGCACGCCTTCCACAAATTGCCCGACGCCAACATCGATGCCGACGCACTGGAACGCTGGTCGACGATCCGCGCCGTGCGTGCCGAAGCGATGAAGGTCATCGAAGCCGTGCGTACCGAGGGCAAGGTCGGCTCGTCGTTGCAGGCCGAACTGAGCCTGTCGGCAAGCGGCGCGAAGTACCGCGCGCTGTCTTCGCTTGGCGATGATCTGCGCTTCGTGTTCATCACCTCGCGCAGCGAAGTCAGCGAAGTGGTAAGCGAAGCGGACGAGAAGATCGTCGCGACGCCGACCAGCCACGCCAAGTGCGCGCGCTGCTGGCACTACCGCGCCGACGTCGGCAGCAACGCCGCACACCCGGAACTTTGCGGACGCTGTGATGCCAACCTGCACGGTAGCGGCGAACAACGGAAATACGCATGAGCATGGCAACGTCGAAGCGTTTCATCTTCTGGCTGATCCTTGCTGTCGTGGTCGTCGTACTCGACCAGGTCAGCAAGCAGGTCGTGCTGGCGCATCTGACCTATGGCCAGAGCATCCAGGTCACCAGCTTCTTCGATCTGGTGCTGCTCTACAACCCGGGCGCGGCCTTCAGTTTCCTGGCCAACCATGACGGCTGGCAACGCTGGTTCTTCATCGTCCTGGCCTTCGTGATCTGCTCATGGCTCGTCGCACTGGTGCGCAAGCACCAGGCCGAGACGCTGCAACCACTGGCCTTCTCGCTGGTGATTGGCGGCGCGATCGGCAACGTCATCGACCGCTTCCAGATCGGTGCCGTGGTCGACTTCCTGTATTTCCACATCGGCGCACACGGCTGGCC
This sequence comes from Uliginosibacterium silvisoli, assembly GCF_036017035.1. NCBI lineage: Bacteria > Pseudomonadati > Pseudomonadota > Betaproteobacteria > Rhodocyclales > Zoogloeaceae > Uliginosibacterium > Uliginosibacterium silvisoli. The sequence goes on from NZ_JAYXHS010000003.1 coordinate 690,105, forward strand.
CGCGTTCAATCTCGCGGACTCGGCCATCTGTCTCGGCGTGGGTCTGATGATCCTGTCGCAATTGCGCGAAGCCCGCGCAGCAAAGAAAGTTTCCGCATCATGAGTACTCCGACCACAGGCACCGCAGCAGGCGCAATCCATGCGCACAGCCTCGTCACGCTGAATTTCCGCGTCACGCATCCCGCGACCAGCCAGACGCTGATCACCACTTTCGGCGCCACGCCCGCGACGATGCAACTCGGCGCCGGCGAACTGATGCCTTCGCTGGAGTCGCGCCTGATCGGCCTCGCCCCCGGCACGCGCAAGATCTTCCATTTCGCACCCGGCGAAGCTTTTGGCGACTACAACGAGGCACTGGTCGAACGCGTACAGCGCAAGCACATTCCGCCAAGCCTGTATCTCGAGCAGGACACGGTCTATTCTTTCCCTGCACCCGACGGCAGCACTTATCCGGGCTTGGTGCGTGAGCTGACGGAAACGGAAGCCCTGATCGACTTCAACCATCCAATGGCAGGCAAGGCCGTCGATGTGGAAGTCGAAATCATCGGCGTGATCTGAAAGAGAACCATGACAGATACCGTAATCAACGAAGCCGAAATCCTGCTCGCCAATCCGCGCGGTTTCTGCGCCGGCGTGGAGCGTGCGATTTCCATCGTCGAACGCGCACTCGCCATTCACGGCGCACCGATCTATGTGCGCCACGAAGTCGTGCACAACAAGTTCGTCGTCGAAGACCTGCGCGCCAAAGGCGCGATCTTCATCGAGGAGCTCGAAGACGTGCCTTCCGGCAGCACGCTGATTTTCTCCGCCCACGGCGTGCCGCAAAGCGTGCGTCGCGATGCCGAAGCGCGTGGCCTGCGCGTGTTCGACGCGACCTGCCCGCTGGTGACCAAGGTGCACGTCGAAGTCAGCAAGATGCGCGGACAGGGCCGCGAGATCATCATGATCGGCCACAAGGGCCACCCCGAAGCGGAAGGCACGATGGGCCAGAGCGAAGGCGGCATGTACCTCGTCGAGACCGTTGAAGACGTGGCCGAACTGAACGTAACCGACCCGGCGATGCTCGCCTATGTGACGCAGACGACGCTGTCGGTCGATGACGCACAAGTCGTCGTCGATGCACTCAAGGCGCGCTTCCCGGCCATCGTCGGCCCGAAGAAGGACGACATCTGCTACGCAACGCAGAATCGCCAGGACGCCGTGAAATTCATGATCCCGCAGGTCGACGCAGTCATCGTCGTTGGCTCGAAGAACAGCTCGAACTCGAATCGTCTGCGCGAAGTCGCCGCTGCGCGCAACGTACCTGCCTGGCTGGTCGACAATGCCTCCGGCATCGACCCGGCATGGCTGGAAGGCAAGAAACGCATCGGCGTCACAGCTGGCGCATCGGCGCCGGAAGTGCTGGTCAATGAAGTCGTCGCACGTATCCGCGAGTTGGGCGCGAAAACCGTTCGTACGCTGGAGGGTGTGACGGAAAATGTAGTCTTCCCGATTCCGAAGGACCTGCAACCCGTGCGCGAATGATCAGGCTCGCGCCAAACAAAAAGGCCCGCACTCGCGGGCCTTTTTTGTTTGCGATATCAACCGGGCAACGGCATGAAGCCGGCAAAACCGGGGCGTACCACGTCGCCTGACAGCAGCGCATGAAAGTCAGTTACGGTCCGGGTCGCCAGGGACAGGTCGTGCCGTGCATTGAATGCATGACGTATCGCGATGCTGCGGCAACCGGCACCCGCTGCGGCACGCAGGCCCGCCTGTGAATCCTCGATCACCACGACGTCTGAAGCGGGCAGCGCGAGGCGCTTGAGCGCCAGCAAGTAGGCCTCGGGGTCGGGCTTGTGCCGCGACACATCCGCCTGCGTGATGACGAGATCAAAAACACCCAACAGATCCAGCTTGCTCAGTACGGCGGAGACCATCCAGGGCATGGCTGAACTGACCAGCGCAAGGCGAATGGCGCTGGCGCGCGCGGCATCGAGGAACAGCTGCGCACCAGCCGTCAGCTCGACCTCACTACTCAATAGTTGCAGGTAAGTCGCGCGAAAATCTTCGTTGAACGCATCGACATCCGGCGTGATGCCCGCCTGCCGGAAGATGTGTCGGGTGACGGTGGGCCAATCCTCCCCCATCACCTCGGCATACACCTCGACACTGACCTCGCCTCCGTACATGCCGCAAGTCCGGGCAAGCGCAAGGCCCTTCAAAGGCTCGCTATCCGCGAGCGTGCCATCCAGATCGACAAGAAACGCAGCAGGAAACAAGATCGCAATCCACTCATCAATGATGACAAATGGATTGTACGTCAATAAGTCTGAACGGAACGTCACTGCAGCGATTGCCGGAGCGACGTCCCGAACTTGACGACGTATCAAGGCGCCGCGCCGGACCCCGTATTGCTGTACTCGGCCAGACGACGATTACCCGAACTGCCGTAGGTGATCGCGTACGAGCTGCTCCATTGCATCCAGGGCGCGGCCGTCTTGATATGCGCGCCTATGTTGGCGCCGCGGATGATCACCTGCCCGGTCGTCGAGCCATGTTGCGGCCACTGACGCGCGAAGGACACGGTGTTCGTGCCGCCTGACGTCGTGAACGAGCCGCCGCTGAAGATGAAGCCCTTGTTCGCTGAAGGATGGCTCGGCGCGGCAATCACGCCGGTGCTGGTGCGCGCGTTGGTGTAGTGGATTTCGCAGCCGTCGAAGATGCCGGTCATGTCACCGAAGATGAAATCCACATCGCCTTCGATGTAGCTGTTGCGGATGTAGGTGCGCTTGCCCGTACCAGCCAGCCACAGCGTGTCCTGGTTGCCGATGAGTTTGACCGTATCCAGCGTGACCTGGTCACCGCCATTGTTCAGATATGCGACGGCTTGATGCTGGCCGTTGGCCGCCGAGTTGTTCTCGCCGTAGCTGTTCTTGATGGTCAGATTCTTGATATTCAGGTTACTGGCATAACTGACCACCGTCGCGGTGCAGTTGGTCTGCAAGGTGCTGCGCGTCGTGCAATCGTTGTAATAGCTTTGCACGGTCGATGGCGCTGACGAGCCGAAGTTGCTGCTGTTGCCAACCGCAGTCTTGAAAGCCGCGCCGGTCATCGCGTAATTGGCACCCAGCTGCAGCACTACGCCGGTCTCGCTGTCGCCGTAGATGGTCAGCGGCGTGCCGGAGGGGATCACCACCAGACCGGTATAGGTGCCGGCCTTGATCTGGATGTACTTGCGCGTCGAGCCGCCCGCATTGATGGCCGCATTTACCGCGGCCTGCACGGTCGTGTAAGTACAGCTCGAGCAAACCACGTAGTTGCCGGTCGTTGTACTCACCGCTCCCGCCGCCCAGCCGTTGAGGAAGGTGGACACCGTGTAGCTGGCGGCCTCCGAGCTTGAGAGCTGGGGTCGCGTTGCAGTCGAAGTGGAAGCCAGAGCCAACGAGCATGCCAGCACTGGCGCGCCCATCCAGAGGCTGCGGAGCAATTTCCTGAATTTCATGATTCGTCTCCTTGTTGTATGTGTATTGCGGTCGTCCAATCACGCATCGAGCAAGGCGACACGCAATGAGACCGGTAACATTCAAGCATGGAGGCAGGCCGGAAGTCTTGCGGCAGCACAGCAAGGGCGGCTCGGCCGACTGATCTGCCACTGCGCCAGATGCAGTCAAGACCCGGCCGGAGCCGGGACAGGTCGGGGGTCCGCTCGGGACTCCCCCGACCTGCGTTGATGCCTTACGGAGCAGACGCAGTGCTCAGCTTGCCGACGCCGGCATGAGCGAGCACATGGGCCTCCACCTCCGCCGTGGGGCGCAGGGTGTATACATACGGAGGTTTCCAACCCACGTCGCTGTCGTAACCACACTGATCGGCATTGAGCGCCTTGCCATTGAGCACGGAGCCGCGGTCAACGAAGGTCTTGCCACCGAAGTTCTTGATCACTCCGACACAGCTATCCACACCATCGATGGCGAAGTTATTGTTCTCGGAGATCATGCGCGACGCGACGCCAACCCCCAGGCTGTAGACGTAGGGATATGCCTTGTGGGTCTTGGAGCCGATGTAGGCATTGTTGTAGACATGCACCTGCCCGTAGCGCACGCGCGGCGCACGCTGGCCGATATCGCGGAACAGGTTGTCATTGAAGGTGATCTTCAGATAACTGCCATCCATGCCTTCCTTGTCGCTATGACCGACCAGATTGTTCTTGTCGTGCAGCGTGAAGACATTGTTGGAGATGGTGATGTAGTTGGCGGCCTTCTTGATATCCAGCGCACCGTCGTGGCATTCCATGACATGGCCCTGCGACACCGGCATCTGGTCGTTGGTCTTTCTGCCATCAGTGAAAGTGACGTGATCGATCCACACGTGATGCGATGCAAATATCGTTACGCCGTCGAACTCGGCATTCCACGCTCCGTCCGGTCCATCGCCCGGATCAAAGCTGGGCGCCACGTCACAGGGGTTCTCTATGGTCAGATTGCGCAAGATCACCTGCGAAGTGCGTTCGATCATGAAGTTGCCATTGATGACACGAGCATCACCACCAAGACCGACGATGGTCGTGTTCGGCCCGACATTGATCATGCCGCGCAGCTTCTGGTCGGCAGTGCTGGCAAAGGGCCGCCCCTCCGTCATGTCGATCGTCCCCTTGATCAACACGATGCGCGAGCGGAAGCCCATGACGGCGTCGCGCAGCTCGTCTGCGTTGGTCACTGTGTAGATGCGGCTGGCCGATGCCTCGGCGCCGCCCTGCGTACCGCCGCTCTGGGCCGCCCAGCCACCGGCGGGTGCGGTCTGGCGCGCCCACTCCAGTTCTGGTTGTACCTGCGTCTGTGCGTTGGTGCAGGAGAGTGTCACCGCGAAGCCTGCGGAGAGCAGCCCCAACAGCTCAAGCCCGCGTTGCCCCCATCTTTTCTTGTTGTTCATCATGTTCCCCGAGGTTCTGAATGGCCAGTGCGGCATCCTGTCACATCACGCCAGGGAACACGCTGAAAACCAGGTAAACGATGCGTAAATTCATAAAAAAAGCCCGCGCTGGCGGGCTTTTCATCGATCGTCTGCGCTTCCGCAGACCACAGGAACTACCGCGCTATCTGGCCGGCACAGTCCCCTCCACCACGATCTCCGCTATCGAAGGCTGGCCGACAGCGGTGGTGGTCGTGATGACGCGCACTGCCGTCGTCAGTACCGGCGCCCGGTTGGCCATGTCGATCAGCAGGCGTGGCCCAACCCCGTTACCCTCCAGAATCGGTACCCAGACACTTCCCTGCAGGTATTCGATCCGGTAGCCGCGAATCTTCGAGCCGGCCTCGAACACTTCGATTTTCGACAGGTAGGTAGGCTCCGCACCGTTCACGCGCAACCAGCTTCCCGCAGTGGAGTTGCTCGCCTCCCAACGCGTATCCAGCTTGCCGTCGATCGCGAATGCCGCCGCCCGCGCATTGCCGGACTGCGTCGACGCGCTCGCCGGCCCGTTCCATCGGGTCAGCACGCCTTCGGTGATGCTCACGAAGCATGCAAGATTCGGCAGGTCGGCGGGTGCTGCAATCTTCAGGGCTTCAGCCGTACACAGCACGCCATTCGTGGCCGTGATTGCTGCGCTATAGCGACAGTAATCGGTCGAATTGCACCACTGCGCAATCACCGAATGCGTGCCCGAGAAACTGCACGTTGCGCCGGCGAAAGCGCAACGCTTGAACCCGGGCGGAGACACATCGAAGATGCCGCCGGGCGCACTGGATGAAGCTGACGAACCTGCAGCCATGGCGCCACCGGCAAGCAGCGCCGCCGACGCCAGCAGCATGCCACGCACCGCCCACGAACAATAGCGAGCAATTCGCTGGAACCATAACGTCCATTCCGTAACGAGTGTTTTCATGCTGCTCTCCGCAGTAGAGTTCAACGCGATCAGATGGTGCGATCAATACGCATCAGGCATGCAGCCCTCGTGACCGTGATAGCCACGAGGCCTGCTCCCATGCTTCAGACAGGCCGGACAGTCATCGCTGCGCGCGACAGCGAATTCGCCAACGTCATGTCGACACGATTCGCTGCATCACGGCTCACAGGACCGGCAGTGCGCGCCAGGGCAGCAACCGGTGATGTACGCAGCCCACTGCTCTTCAGTGTCGAAGCGGCCGGCGAGGCGCTGCTCGAGGAGCTGGAAGTATTGCAAGGCGGCTTGTTCCAGTTTGCGGGGTTCTGGCAGGTCATGTCGCAGGGCACGCCGTTGCAGCAGGAACCGGTGCTAGGGCCGCACATGCCATTGGAACTGCTCGAGCTGGATGAGCTGGCTGGCCGCGGTCTGTTCCCGAGGACGACCAGTTCGGAGATCGAGGGTTGTCCCGCAGCAGCACCGGTCGTGATGATGCGTACGGCGGTCGTCAGCACTGGCGTCCGGCCAGCCATGTCGATCACCAGATGCGGGCCGACCACACTGCCTTCCGTGAGAGGTGTCCACACGCTGCCCTGCAGGTATTCGACGCGATAGCCACGGATTTTCGAACCCACTTCGAACACTTCGATCTTCGAAAGGTAGATTGGCTCGGAGCCGCTCACACGCAGCCAGCTGCCGGCCGTGGAGTTGCTCGCCTCCCAACGCGTATCAGCATCGCCATCGATGGCCTTCGCGGCAGTCCGGCCCGTACCCGACTGGGTCGAAGCGCTCGCCGTCAGCCCCGGAAATGGTGCTGTCGCACCGAGTTCGCCGACAGAATACGCGCAGCGCGCAGAGGCGCCCATCAGGTAGCCCCGGCACACGACGGGAGCCGTTGTCACGACTTTCGAAGACCAGCAGGTGTATTCGAAACAGCTATCCGTGAGCACCGTGCGGGTGCCCGTGAAATTACAGGTCTGCCCCTGGAGAGCACATTCAATGAACCCTGATTGCAGCGGCGGCAAGGTCGCGGGTCTGCTGGACGAACTGCTTGACGAAGAGGACTGCGCCCAGGCGGCGTGGCCTGCCAGCAGTCCGAGCACCACAGCGATATGCAAGAGCCACCGGCTCGGGGTCTTTCCCATTTCATTCTCCTTTGATTGGTCTGCAGGTCTGGCGGCCAATGCCATGCTTCGCCGCTCGTGTTCTCGCCCCCGGAGAGCAACCCGGGGCGTCGGAAGCGTGCCAAGGGATGACGGAGGGAACAATGCGCATGCGATCTGCTGCATTCCTGCGGCGCGAATTGCATTGACGTGGCGGCGACTGAAAGGTCACGGTCGCGCCACTCGAAAGAAATGGCCACGGCATCACCCGGCAGTCCTCTGGCTGCAGATGGCACCTGGCCATGAAACAAGAAGCCGCCCCGAGCATCCGGGGCGGCACGGTTTCTCAGAGTCAGAATCCGCTTACATCTGTCGGGCTCACATCGCAGCTCGCCGTATTCCAGAACAGGCCAAGCTCGCTGCTGCTACCACTGCTCTTCTCGACGCCGATGTATTCCATGCAGATTTCGCCACCGCTGTCCGGATACTTCCAGCCCTTGATTTTCAGGTTGCGGATCGTCGCCTTGTCGCCGTAATTGCGATTGACGCCGACGATGGTGCCTGTCGAGCCGTTCATGGTGACGTTGTTGATGTTCACAAAGCGTGGGCCACCGTTGTTGGTGCAGTCACCACAAGAGCGATAGAGCTTGCCGATGCGGCCAGTCGTCGAGAAGTTCTCGATGTAGATCGTCGAGTTCTTCGAGTTGTGCTGGAAGACCTTGTCGTCAGCAGCATTCGCCGAACCGCCCGACACGGTCATCGTCACCCCTGCATCCTTCAAGGTTGCAGCGTCTTCGCAAACATCGTCCCACACTACGTTCTCAAGCCGGCAGTTGCCTGCCACGCAATGAATGCCGTCGGCGGCGCCACCAGCCTTGAGGTGGACATTCTTGATCGTTGCATTGTTGAGCGTGAACACCGGTTGCTGGCTTTCGCTACCGCCGGCACAGGAAGTACCCACCGTGATACCGCCGCAATCGACAGTCGCATTGGTGATGACGCTCCCTGCCTGGCATGAGTTGGGCGTCGCACTGCTGACCGAACTACTGGATGAAGTCTTCGAGCTACTGGATGACTTCGAACTGCTGCTGGAAGAAGATTTCGAACTACTCGACGAGGATGGGCCTGTACTCGACGACGAACTGCTGGCCGTTGCAGTGGGCACGGAACACTCGTTAACACCCCCCGCCACCTTGCCGCCAAAAGTCGCTTCATTGCAGACAAAGCTGCCGGTCAGCACTTTGTAGAAAAACTTGTCCGCACGACCGAAGGCCACATTGGTCGCGCTTGCGACCGAACAGGTTTTTCCTTCAGTACATAGCGTCGTGTATCCGCTTGGGCGATTTGCTGCTCCCGCTGTTGCACTCAGAGCCGCCAGCAAGGCGGCTGAAATCCACAGATTCTTCTTCACGACCTACCTCCGTTTTCTACGTCAGACAGATACGAAAATGAGATACGAAAATGCCGCCCGGATTCAGTGAAGAAGCGGGGCGGCATCGGAACGACATCTTGTAGCGTTTAGAAACTCGTCACGTCAGACGGGCTGACGTCGCAATACGCCGTGTTGAAGAACTCGCCATACTTCTCGGTCGAGCCACTGCCCTTCTCGATACCCTTCCACTCTTCGCAGATACGCGGTTTGGTGGTCGTGGCCGTCGGGCGAGTAAGACCCTTCACCTTCAGATTGCGGATCGTGGCCTTGTCGCCATAGTTGCGATTGACGCCCACCACCGTGCTGCTCACCGTGCCATTGATGGTCACGTTGTTGATGCTGACAAAGCGCGGACCACCGTTGTTCGTGCAATCACCGCAGGAGCGCCACAGCTTGCCGATCTTGCCGTAGACCTGGAAGTTCTCGATGACGGTCGTGCTGTTCTTCGAGTTGTGCTGGAAGGTCTTGTCCGGTGCTTCCGTCGCCGAGCCGCCGGAAATGGTCAGCGTGCCACCTTCGGACTTGTTGGTCGCCGCATCTTCGCAGACACCCTCCCACACCACGTTCTCGAGACGACAATTCCCGCTGGCACAATGAATGCCATCAGCTGCCTTGCCCGAGGCCAGACGCACATTCTTGATCGTCGCGTTATTCAGCGTGAAGATCGGCTGCTGCGATTCACTCCCGCCCGCGCACGACGTACCCACCGTGATGCCACCGCAGTCGACCGTCGTATTGCTGATCACGCTGCCGGCCACGCACGCGCCGGAAGCGATGCTCGAAGCTGCGCTACTCGACGACGAGGTTGTCGCGGCGCTGCTCGAAGAACCGGTGCTCGCCGAAGATGCCGTACCCGAGGAAGAGCTGCTCGATGAAGTGCGAGACGAGCTGGAGCACCACGACGGCAGCGGCCCGGGGTTGCTGCAATTGTCATAACTCCAGTTACTGCTACTGCTGCTCTGCTGGATACTGCTCGACGAAGAACTGCTGCTCTTCGCAGGCACCGAGCACTCATTGGTGCCGCCAGCCACCTTGCCACCGAAGGTCGCTTCGTTACAGACGAAGCTGCCGCTCAGTGTCTTGTAGAAAAATTTGTCTGCACGACCAAAAGCCACGTTCGTCGCCGTTGCGACTGAACAGCTCTTTCCTTCATTACAGATCGTCACGTAGCCTGCAGGGCGATTGGCCGCGCTGGCACTGCCCGCCACGGCGAGGGCCGCCAGGCCGAAAAACAGGTGCTTCAAGGTCATGCAAGTCTCCTGGTATGCCTGCTGCATGCAGGCTGGTTTTATGGCGGAGTCGCCGGACTCACCTCAGGCGCGACGACTCCGTACTGCAGAACTCAATTCAACTTCAGGCCGGGGCTATTGCGCAGCGCCTGGCCCGACGTTCTTGTACTCGGCCAGATAAGGATTGCTGGCCGTGCCGTACTGGGCAGGATTGCTACTGCTCCAGTCTGCCCAGGGCGGGTTCTTGATGAACTCGCTGACGGTCGACTCGCGCACGATCACCTTGCCTATCGTGCCGCCGTTCGAGGAAGACTCCGGCCACTGCCGTGCGAAGGAAATCGTCGCCCCGCCTGCATCCGCATTGAAGATGCTCCTCGTGAACAGGAAGCCATACGGATTGCTGGTCGCCGTGCTCGGCGCGGCGATGGTGCTGCTGTTCTTGCGCACGCGCGTGAAGTAGATCGTGCAGGCATCAAACACCGCGGTGCCGCGACCGAAGATGAAGTCCGTATCCCCTTCGATGTAGCTGTTGCCGAAGTAGCTGCGTGCCACCACGTCCAGCGCCGTTGTCTTGATGTACAGCGTGTCCTGATTGCCGAGCAGGCGTACCTTGTTGAACAGATTCCGGTCACCCACCACCATCAGAGCGACGGCCTGGCTCTCGCCGCCAGACTCATCGTAGGTGTTCTGCACCGTTACGTTGGTCATCTCGAAGTTGTTCGCGGTCACGACGAACAGCGACGAGCAAGTGGTACCAATGCTGCCGGACTTGCTGGCGCAGGCGTCGTACACCGACTTGATCGCAGTCGGCGTGCTGCTGGTGAATACCGCGCCGCCCGGGTTCCCCAGCGCAGCGTATTGCGCACCGGTCAGCTTGGCCGCTGTCGGCAAGGCGATCACCGTCTGCGCCGGATCGGTGCCACCACCGTACAGGGTGATGGTCGTGCCGAGCGGCACGATGACCAGCTCGTTGTATGTCCCCGGCATGACCTTGATGTACTGCCGCGTCGTGACGCCAGATGCGGCAATGGCCGTCACGGCAGACTGCACCGTCGTGTGCGTACCGCCGCTCTTGGCAACTATGTATGCCGGGCTGGCTGGCGTCTGGATGACGGTCGTGCGCGGATTCCAGTTATCCGTCACCAGTGCGGTCAGCGGCCCCGCCTTGGCAAGAAACTGCGCCACATCGTAGTTCGCAGCTACGGCATCGCTGAGCTGCGGACGCGTACCTGCCGTACCGCCGCCGCTCGAGGAAGAGCTCGAAGACTTGCTCGAGGACGAACTGGAGGTCGTTGTCGAAGAAGATGAGGACGACGAGGATGAAGAAGACGATTTGCTTGAGGACGAACTCGATACCGAGCTGCCTGCCGACGATGAGCTTGCACCAGACGGAGCCGAGCACTCGTTGGTGCCGCCCGCGACCTTGCTGCCAGCGCCAAACGTGACCTCACCGCAGACAAAGCTGCCGGTGAGCGTCTTGAAAGTGAACTTGTCGGCACGGCCGTATGCCACGCTGGTCGCAGCGCTGACCGAGCAGGTCTTGCCTTCATTGCAGATCGTCACGTAACCACTCGGGCGGTTGGCGCCCCAGGCACTCTGGGCCAGCAGCAACACCAGCGCACCCATCATCCATCGCATCTTGATCATCTCAGTCTCCTGTCTGTTCGTGCCTGCTACGTTGGCAGATCAGGCTCGTGCGCAGACGCGCTGCACCATCGGCCATGGGACCACTCTTTTTCCATGCATGCTACGAGCATGAGCCAGCCCGACTGCGGCTGGCTCATGCGCTTCACTGTTGCTGCATTACGGCTGTGGGCACGAACCGGCGCAGGCGCTGGTATTGATGGCACTCGGTGCGATCAGCGTCACGTCGGACTGGCTGACATTGCAGTTCGGCGTATTGAATTCCACGCCGAGAGCCGAGGTGCTGCCTGAGCCCTTCACGACACCCTTGTAGACTTGGCAGATCTTGGTCTTGGAATTGCTGCTGTTATTGAGCGTCAGGTTGCGGATCGTCGCCACGTCGCCGAAGTTGCTATTGATGCCGACGATGGTCGGTACATCGCGCGTGATCACGTTGTTGATGGTGACCTTGCGTGGTCCGCCATTGCCAGTGCAATCACCGCAGGAGCGATACAGCTTGCCCGCATTGGCTGCGTAGAAATTGCTGATACGCAGTTCGCCACGACCATTGTGCTGGAAGGTCTTGTCGGAACCCTTGTATGCAGCGCCGCAGTTGATCGACATGACGGTACCGGCAGCGCCGAGTGCCGTCGCGGCATCTTCACCGATGTCTTCCCACCAGACGTGATCCAGCGTGCAGTTGCCGAGGCAGTGGATGCCGTCAGCGGCCAGCGTGCCGATGATGACGTTCTTCAGCGTTGCACCTTCCTGTACGTCGAAGACAGCTGGCTGACCTTCAGCCTGGCTGCCGCCGGACAGGTTGTAGCGCTTGTTGCCGCCATCGAACACTGTGCCGGCCGGCACGATGATGGTGGCCGTCGACTGCACGGTCTCCGTGGCCGTCGGCATCTGGCAACCGGGGTAGTAGCCCAGCCCGCCAGTCGAGGAAGTGGAAGACGACGAGCTGGAAGTGGTGCTCGAACTGGAGCTCGAGGAGCTCGATGACGAAGGCGCCGACGAGCTCGACGACGTACCGCTTGGCACGGAACATTCATTCACACCGCCTGCGGTCTTGCCGCCGAAAGTAGCCTCGTTGCACACGAAGCTGCCTGTCAGGACCTTGTAGAAAAACTTGTCGGCGCGGCCAAAGGCCACGTTGGTCGACGCTGACACCGAACAGGTCTTTCCTTCAGTACAGATGGTGACGTAGCCAGCCGGGCGATTGGCGGCATGCGCCTCGCCCAGTGCTACGGCCGCGAGCAATCCAAGCATCAGGTAACGCATATTCATGAGCTGTCTCCTTTGAATGTCGACTGAACAAACACGGGTGCTACATGCCGGTCATGCAATGTGCATTGACCGGTATACGACTGTGTCAGCGGGGGCCCGCCATGAAGGGATGCGAGACGCGGTCAAAGGCCGACCACGGAGGCGCTACGGGCTTCGCCAAGGCAGGCGAAAGCCACGAAGGTTTTCCAAACATGAAGTGTCTCCTGCTGCTTTTTTTGTACCTGCTCCGCTTGTGCGGAACATGGTTTGATCAAACTGCCCAACAAACTTAGCAGCTGCTTTTTGATTGGCAAGCTTGCGCTGCGGCGCACATGCCCGTGGTCTACCGGAAACACCCTGACTAGCCGCTTGCAAGCGACTGATACGAAAAAGATTTTTGAATTAGCTGTATTTGTTGATTTTGATATTTGCATTAAGTTTTGTTAAGAAAATCACGAACTTAAGATTCCCGTGCCGCATCGCAGCAGGTGATCTGAAAAATAAATAAGTATTTGAAGTGGTACGACAAGTTGAACGCAATAGAACGGGGGCGACCATGAAGCGGCAAGCAAAAGAAAAGGCCGGCGCTTTCGCGTCGGCCTGCAATCTTCCAGCTCGTGTCACACGCATGGCGCATCCGATCTCGGGCGCGCCATGCGTTCTCTTTCTTGCTTAGAGGGCGGAGCCTGATCCACTGTTCTGGAACTCACCCACGTTCGGGGAAGAGCTCGAACCGTAGTTCATCGGATGCGAGCTATCCCAATCGCGCCAAGGACGCGACTTATCAACGCTCAGGGTGATATTGGCACCACGGATGATCATCTTGCCGACCGGGCTCGACAGGCTGCTCTGTGGCCACTGGCGCGCGAACGCTACACCGCTGGCGCCGTTGGAGCCCGTGATCGAACCGCCGTTGATCAGGATGCCCATATTGCTGGCTTGCGTACTCGGCGCGCCGATCGTGCTGCCGTTCTTGCCGCGGGCTGCCGTGTAGTTGATCTGGCAGTTGTCGAGCACACCGGTACCTGCACCGAAGATGAAGTCCACGTCGCCTTCGACAAAGCAGTTCTGCGCGTAGAAGCGCTTGCCTGCACCGTCGATCCACAGCGTGTCCTGGTTGCCGTACATCTTCACGTTGTCGAAGTGCACCTGGTCGGCCGTGGTGTAGACCGCGACGGCCTGATCGGTACCGGAGCCACTTTCGACACGGCTATTGGTGATGGTCAGGTTCTTCGCCTCGAAGCCGGTGTTCTGGATCACGAAGGATGCCGAGCAGGTGGTGCCGATGGCGCTCTTGCTGGCGCAGCTATTGACCCACGACTGGCCTGCACTCGTGTAGTTGGTCCCGACCATCGACTTGTATGCGCTACCGGTCTGCAACGCGCTGGTTGCGATCTGGATCTTCACGGCCGTGGATGCGCCCGTGCCGTACAGCGTGATCGGCACACCCGATGGCACGAACACCATCTCGTTATACGTGCCCGGGCTGACCAGGATGTACTTGCGCGTCGAGCCGCCTGCATTGATCGCGGCATTGATGGCCGACTGCACCGTCTTGTAGGTACCGCTGGTGCTGACCGTATAGCTCGGTGACGAAGGCGTGCTGATCACCGCGGGCGTCCAGCTACCCAGGAACTTGGCCACCGTGTAGTTAGCCGCAACCGAGGTGCTCAACTGCGGACGCGTTGCGGTCGAAGGGGCTGGGGTGCCGCTTGGAGTGGGGGTTGGGGTTGGTGTGGGCGTAGGGGTCGGAGTTGGAGTGGGTGTTGGGGTGGGGGTCGGCGTGGGTGTTGGAGTAGGCGTAGGGGTGGGTGTTGGCGTAGGGGTGGGTGTTGGCGTAGGGGTGGGTGTTGGCGTAGGGGTGGGTGTTGGCGTGCTGGCTGCCGGTCCTACCGAGCACCACGCCGACGTCGCGTAGCTGTTCGAGGGAAAAGCCGAGCCGATACAGGCGAAGCTGCCGGTCTTCACGGCATAGACGAAGGAGCCGGCCTTGCCGAGCGCCACATTGTTGGTGCCGGTCATCGTGCAAGTGGCGCCCGTGTTCTGCGCGCACTTGGTGTAGCCCGAGGGGTAGTCGGTTGCAGCGAACGAACTGCCTGAAAAGGCGAGCGCCAAAGCGCCCAGAAGAAGCTTGTTTTGCATGGTTTGTCTCCGGTCTGGATATCGTTATGTTTCCGTTCCCACTGTGTTCACACGCACTGAACGTGACGCCAACTACCGGGAATCGGGCTAGCTATGCTGCCTGCCAGTTGCGCAGGGTGAACCGGTAACACGCGGAAGTCACGGCGCGCCGCAACAAGCTTTCAGATAAACGCCAAATTCACCACAAGTGCGGGGCGGCACAACCGCGCGCGCAAAAACAAAGCGGCCCGAGGCGGGCCGCTTCAACAAGCTCGATATTCCTTGAGGGCCGAGAGCCCCGGCGATCAAGCCTGCTGGATCGCGTACATCGCACCAAAACGCGTGGCCGGGTCGTGCGCCAGTTGCTGGAAGCCGCCCTCTTCCACCAATTCGCCGCGCTCGAAGACGACGATCTTGTCGGCCTCCTTCAGCGTACTGATGCGATGCGCGACGATCAGCATGGTGCGGCCGTCGCCATATTCCGTCATGAGGCCCTGCATGACCTTCTGCTCAGTCGCGGAGTCGAGTGCCGAGGTGGCCTCATCGAGCAGCATGATGGGGGCATTACGGCAGATGGCGCGCGCAATGCCGACACGCTGACGCTCGCCCCCCGACAGCGAATACCCTCGCTCGCCCACCACCGTCTCAAGCCCTTCCGGCAAACGCGCGATAAGATCATCCAGACAGGCAGCTTCGCAGGCGCGTTGCAGGAGTTGCGGCGCTACGTCGCGCATCATGGTGATGTTCTCCTTGAGCGAGAAGTTGAACATCTCGGTTTCCTGCAATACGACGGCAACGTGCGCGGTCAGGTCTTCGTGATCGATCCTCTGGATCGGCACGTCGCCAATGCGCATCTCGCCCTGTTCGATGTGATACAGGCCGAGCAGGAGCTTGATCAGCGTCGACTTGCCCGATCCCGAGTGACCGGCGATGCCGACGATCTCGCCACGCTTTATCTCCAGCGACAGCGGCCCGACGGCAGGCTTGTCGCCGTAACGGAAGATCGCCTTGTCGAGCGTGATGCTGCGCCAGTCCTGCGGAAACTTCTGGTCGCCCTTGGCGAGGCTGTTGTCCGTCCAGAACAGCGGCATCATGCGGCCGAGGTTGGACTTGCGCTCGATCATGAGCTGGATGCGATCGGTGAACTCCACCGATGAATCCCGCAGCTTGTCGAAGTACACGGCATAGGTGAGGAAGAAGCCGGGGAGCAGATTGCCGTTCATGACCATGTAGCCAATGACAAGCAGGTACGCACCCCAGCTGATGCCGTTGTGCCACTGGAAGCACATCCACTTCGTATTACCCAGGCGCAGGCGCTCGTAGGACAGCAGGCGCGCCTGCTCCTCGCGCTGAGCGATATTGCTGGTCATGCCGTCGGCCGCGCCCATGGCCTTCACGGCAAGGATGTTCGACGCGCTTTCCACAAAGGTGCCGCTGGCATTTTCCATCGACTTGTTGATGCGGTCGGAGAGCCGCGCGATGCGGTAGTCGAAATACGCCTCGGTGCCCATCAACACCGCAAGGTAATAAACAAAGAACAGCACGAAAGCCGGGTGCAGCATCACGCAGGCAATCAGCGAGCCGATGAAAGCGACGACCGCCGGAAAGAGGTTGTTGATGATGTCGCCGGTCCACTCGCGCACCGACTCTGCCCCCGTCAGGATGCGCTGCGCTTTATTGCCGGTGCTCTCCTGTTGATGCCAGGCCAGCGAAGAGTCGAGCAGGCGCTCGAAACCCCACACCTTGGCGCGATAACGCGCGTTCAGGCTGATACGGCCCAGCACGCGCTTGCTCAGCAGGCGCACCATCGAAATCAGCACATGCGAGCCCGCCAGCAAACCGACCATCCAGAACAAGGGCGCCGCAGATGGGCGCGCCAGGGCGTCGGCCTTGACATAGCCGATCAGGAAATTGGCGATGAGGCCAATGATGTAAGGCGGCACCATGGTGTAGGACAGCACCACGATGAGCACGATGGTGAAACTCAGGTATTTCCAGCGCTCGTGGTCAAGGAAGTACCAGAGTGCGCGCGGGACATCGAGAAAACTGAAGCGGGAAGTGTCTTTCGGGTCTTTGACCGACTGCATGCGGGCTCCGTGGCGGGATCGGGCGGGCCGCGCCGCAACCGGAACGGCAACGACGCGTGACGACGAGGAGGGAGAACCGCAATTTTACGCCTCGGATAGCGCAATCCAAGACAAGAAACAAAAGCTTGAAGAAGCCTTGCTCCGGGCTTTGCACCTGTGCCGGGAAGACTCAAGGACTGCCCACGGACCACCAGGCCCGCCAGAAGTTGTCGTTTGCAACTAATTGCGGCGCTGCTGCATTGACACCTGGGCCAGCCCCCTTGCACACTCGCGCCCGACATTCAGACAACAGCGGAGCGCAGCAAGCCCGCCGGACCTTTCTACAAAGCAACCGGCAGAGGGTGTTCCGAACGACTCCGCATATGGGACAGACAACACAATGGCGAAGCAGAAGAAGGCAGCAGGCGGCTCAGGTAACGCCTCAGGCAACAACACGAGCACCGGGCAGAACCCGGCAAACGCAGCACCGCAGGGCTTTCTCGACGGCAAGGTCTTGCCACTCATGGAGCGCGTGCCGACCTGGGTGCGCACGATTGTCTGCCTGCTGCTGATCGCCATCGCGGCAAGCTGCGCCTACGTGGTCAACAAGGGCGAGCCGCCCTACCCGTTCTGGGACGAGAATTACCACATGACGTCGGGCCAGCGTTACATCGAGGGCATTGGCCACTTCGAACCCCATCCACCACTCGCGCTGTTGCTCATCGCCGCCGGCGAAAAGCTTTCTGGCGCGAATGCCGACATCGACAAGCACCAGCTGGTCATCGACAAGTACATCGATGGCAACAAGATGCCGGCCGGCTTCTCCTATAACGGCATGCGACTGATGCCCAGCCTGTTTGCCGCGTTCGGCGCCCTGCTGTTCTTCGGTCTGCTGTACACGCTTACCGGCAACCGCTTCATCGCCCTGTTATTCAGCACGCTCTACGTGTTCGAGAACGCCTACGTAGTGCACTTCCGTGCAGTGCACCTCGACAGCATCCAGATGTTCTTCTGCCTCGCGACCATCTGGCAATTCGTGCGCCTGTGGAAACGTCCTGACACCCTTTCGTGGAAGGCCTACGCCTGGCTCGGCGTGCTCGCCGGGCTGGCCATCATGGCCAAGATCAACGCCGCCCTGCTGCTGATCATCTTCCCCATCCTGTATTTCAAGGATGTCGCGACGCACTTCAACTTCGAGTTCGCCAGGCTGGCCCAGGACTTCATTGCCAAGGCCGGCTCGGCCATCGTCGCAATACTGGTCGTGGTGCTGACCATCTTCGCCATCCACGGCGCCATCGGCCGCAAGCTGCCGGACCCGGAAAGCTCGGCCGGCAAGCAGGACATCGAGAACATGTCGCCGACCTACAAGGAGTACCTGACCCAGCACGGCACGCTGACACCCGGCGTCGTCATGTCCATCACCCGCGATTACTTCAAGTTCATGGACAAGGACCACCTCGGCGTACCCAAGCTGGACATCTGCAAGCCCGGCGAAAACGGCTCGCACCCGCTGCACTGGTTGATCATGGACAAGACCATCAACTACCGCTGGGATTCGGCCGACGGCAAGACCCGCTATGTCCAGCTCGTCGGCAACCAGGTCAGCTGGTACCTCGGCCTGGTCTCGCTATTCCTGTCGGTCGCGCTGATCGTCAATCACCGCTTCTTCAAGAACGCCATCGGCAATCGCCAGACCTACCACCTGATCGAGGTCTTCACCGCCCTCTATGCAACCTTCATGGTGCTGCATCTCTATCTCGGTACGCAGCGCGTGATGTACCTCTACCACTACTTCCTCGGCCTGCTGATCACCTACGTATTGGTGGTCTTGCAGTACCAGTACCTGACCGATTTGCACGCCTTGCGCACCCGCACGCGCCTGCTGATTGCCAGCGGCATGGCAATTGCTATCAGCCTCTCCTTCGCCTTCTTCGCTCCACTGAGCAATCACACTCCGCTCTCGAAGACCCAGTGCGAGGCACGCAACATCTTCTCGCACATCGTCGACTGCCAGTAGGCCACGACCAGCCGGCAAAACCCCTGACGGCCGCAGGGTGGCACGCATTAAAGCGTAGCCATCTTGCGGCCGTTAAAGCATGAGTAGCCCCCGGCTGCAGCCTCCATCGCTGCAAAAAATGTGGCATTGGTCACACACATCGACACTGATCAAGCTACCCGGTGTGTGTACTTCCCTGCCCAGACCGCAAGCTGTTAAATTCGGGGGTGCCTAGCAAAGCGAGTCGCCATGCCGTTTGTACGCCGAAATGCCGAAGGCCGTATCGTCGCCCTGCTGGATGCGGAGGAAGCCGCATCGTATGCGCACCTGACCGCCTACAGCATCGAACAACTGCCGGGCACTCACCCCGAGGTCATTGCCTTCCTCGGCACGGATCCTGCGGAAAACTTCAGCGGACTTGATGCCAGTTTCATTCGCGTCATGGAAGACCTTATTGACGTACTGATCGAGAAAGGCGTGCTGCGCCTCACCGATCTGCCCGTCGACGCCCAGCGCAAGTTGCTGGCTCGCAAGGACATGCGACGCAAACTGAAAGGCGCGCTGAACCTTCTGGGTGATCGTGACGTCATCTGATCAAGCACGAACAACTCCGGTGAGAAGCCTATGAGCGAGGTGCACAACCAGATGCAGGGCGAGCAGCCGAGCGGCCCGCAAGGCCAGACGGCGTCACAACCACGCCCCCGTCCGGCCCCTGAGGTCAATGCAGATGCCATACCACCGGTAGCTGCAGCAGCGTGGCGCGTCAGCCCGCACGCCACCCATGTCGACCCGCTGATCGACTGCCTGGTGCTGCTGACCCGTCACTACGGCAATCCATGGACAGCCGAAGCTCTGGTCGCAGGCCTGCCCTGCGTTGACCACCTGCTGCCGCCTTCACAACTGTCGCGCGCAGCCAGCCGTGCCGGCCTCTCGGCCACCCTGGCACGCCGTCCGCTGATGCAGTTACGCGAACACCACCTGCCAGCACTGCTGCTGCTCAAGGATCGCCGCGCCTGCCTGCTGATCGAAAGGCGCCTTGATGGCATCTGCCTGATTCGCGAGCCTGAATCGCCGGATGGCATCGTCGACATCCCCCTGGTGCAGCTCGAAGCGATCTACACCGGCACCGCCGCCATCGTCAAACCACGCTTCCGCTTCGACGCACGCACGCCGGAAGTCGGCACCGTACGCGGACGTCACTGGTTCTGGGGTGCGCTGTTCTCGAACTGGCGTCTGTATCGCGATGCCTTGCTGGCCGCGCTGATGGTGAACATCTTCGCCACCATCATTCCGCTCTACTCGATGAACGTGTATGACCGCGTCGTACCGAATCACGCCGTCGAAACGCTATGGGTGCTGTCGATCGGTGCGCTGCTGATGCTGGTCTTCGACCTGACCTTGCGCACCGTGCGCGCCTACATCATCGACACCGCCAGCAAGCGCATCGACGTGTCGCTGTCGGCACTCATCATGGAGCGCGTGCTGGGCGTCAAGCTGGCTTCGCGCCCCGTCTCGGTCGGCTCTTTCGCTGCCAACCTGAAATCGTTCGAAGGCGTGCGCGATTTCGTCGCTTCGGCCACCGTCACGGCCTTGATCGACCTGCCCTTCGTGCTGATCTTCCTGTTCGTGCTGATATGGATCTCGCCATGGATGGCCATACCGGCCCTCATCGGCATGGTGCTCGTGATCGGCGTAGCGTGGATCACGCAAACGAAGATGCACGAACTCACCGAGACGACCTATCGCGCCAGCGCCCAACGCAATGCGACGCTGATCGAAAGCCTGGTCGGACTGGAGACGATCAAGACACTCGGCGCCGAGGGCGAATTCCAGCGCCGCTGGGAGCGCGCCACGCAGTTCATTGCCCAGGTCAGCAACCGTACCCGCCTGCTCTCCTCCGGCACGGTGAATTTCTCCCAGACCGTCTCACAGCTGGTGAACATCACCACCATCATGACAGGCGTATATCTTCTGACGGATGGCAAGATCACCATGGGTGCCATCATCGCGTCCAGCATGCTGTCTGGCCGCGCCTTGTCGCCACTGGGTCAGGTCGCCGGCCTGATGATGCAGTTCCAGGGCGCACGCACCGGCCTCACTTCGCTCGAGTCGCAGATGAAGCTGCCCATCGAGCGGCCGACGGATGCGCCCTTCGTGCACCGTCCGCAATTCGAGGGCGAGATCGAGTTCAAGGATGTGGCCTTCGCCTATCCCGGACGCGAGCAGAAGGTGCTGCGCAAGGTCTCATTCCGCATCAAGGCAGGCGAGAAGGTCGGCGTCATCGGTCGCATCGGCTCCGGTAAAACGACGCTGGAAAAACTCATCCTCGGCCTCTACGAGCCTACCGAAGGCGCGGTGCTGATCGACGGTGTCGACGCGCGCCAGATCGATCCGGCTGAACTGCGCCGTGCCATCGGCTTCGTGCCACAGGATGTCACCCTGTTCTATGGCTCGCTCAAGAACAACATCGCCATGGGCGCGCCTTTCGCCGACGACGCCGCCATTCTTGCCGCAGCCGAGCTGGCGGGCGTGTCGGAATTCGCCAACGCGCATCCACAAGGCTTCGACATGGTGATCGGCGAACGCGGTGAATCACTGTCTGGCGGTCAGCGCCAGACCGTCGCGATTGCACGCGCCATGATTACCGACCCGCCCATCCTGTTGCTCGACGAACCCAGCGCCAGCATGGACCACCAGAGCGAGGAGCAGCTCAAGCAGCGCTTGCGCAACTTCGCAGCACGCAAGACGGTGCTGCTGATCACGCACCGGACATCCCTGCTTGACCTGGTCGACCGCCTGATCGTGATCGACAGCGGCACCATCGTCGCTGACGGGCCGAAGGCGCAGGTCGTCGAAGCCCTGCAGCACGGCCGTATCGGGAGGGCCGCATGATCAAGAAGCTCTACCGCTGGTTCTCGGAGACGTATGACCGATTCATGTCACGCACCGAGCGCATGGCCAGCTACCCGGAAGACGATTTCCAGGCTGACGCAGACTGGGCCATCAGCGAACAGACGCCTCGCGGCGCACGCATTGCGGTGTGGGCGGCCGGCCTGTTCCTGCTGGTGCTGATCATCTGGGCCTCGCTATCACAGCTCGACGAGGTCACCCGCGGCGAAGGCAAGGTCATCCCGTCGCGGCAGATCCAGATCCTGCAGAGTCTCGACGGCGGCATCGTCGACGAGATCCTTGTCAAGGAAGGTCAGCAGGTCAAGGTCGGGCAATTACTGCTGAAGATCGACCCGACGCGTTCGGTCTCCAACCTCAACGAAAACCGCGCTGACTACCTGTCGCTGCAGGTCAAGGCCGCACGCCTACGAGCGCTGGCCGAGAACAAGCCCTTCGAAGTCCCCGCCGATGTGCAGTCCGGCGCGGCGGCCGCGGTCGACGAGGAGCGCAGTCTTTATCTGTCGAAGCGCTCCGAGATGGACGCCAATATCGGCATTGCGCGCCAGCAACTGACGCAGCGCGCGCAGGAACTCGCCGAGATGAAGGTGCGCCGCGACAGCGCCTCGCAAGGCCTCGCACTGACACAGACCGAGCTCGACAAGACGCGGCCGCTGTTCAAGACCGGCGCCGTCTCCGAAGTGGAATTGCTGCGCCTCGAACGCGAGGTTGCGCGCTACAAGGGCGAGCGTGATTCGGCGAGCGCCTTGATTCCGCGTATCGAAGCGGCAATGGGTGAGTCGCAGCGCAAGATCCAGGAAGTCGAACTGAATTTCCGCAATCAGGCACGTACCGAACTTTCCGAAACCATGGCCAAGCTCTCACGCGTCAGTGAAGGCAGCGTCGGCCTCGCTGACCGCGTCAAGCAATCGGAGATCCGCTCCCAGGTGAATGGCACGGTCAAGCAGCTGCTGGTCAACACGGTCGGTGGCGTGGTGCAGCCGGGCAAGGAAGTGGTCGAGATCGTGCCAAGCGATGACGCACTGCTCCTCGAGGCACGCGTACTGCCACGCGACATTGCTTTCCTGCGCCCCGGCCAGCTGGCCCTGGTGAAATTCACAGCTTATGACTTCTCCATCTATGGCGGGCTGGAAGCGAAGCTGGAGCACATCGGCGCGGACACCATTACTGACGAGAAGGGCAATGCCTTCTACATCGTGCGGGTGCGCACGGTCACGACTGAACTGGGTCAGCAGAAGCTACCCATCATTCCGGGCATGGTGGCCGAGGTCGACATCCTGACAGGCAAGAAATCCATCCTCGCCTACCTGCTCAAGCCCGTACTGCGCGCACGCGAAACCGCCTTGACGGAAAGATGATGCGACGTCTGGACAGCCCTGCCCTGCATATCCTCACGGCCGACGACACCGTGTTCCATCGCATTCGCGAGATGGAGCACAGCGACGAACAAGGGCGGCCGGCCGGCGACTGGCCATGGCGCGCGCAACGACTGCAGCGCCCCATCGAGCTCGACAATCTGCCGGTTGGCAGCCTGGTGATGATAGACAACGCGCATCCGCAACGCCCGGACTGGGCCGATGCGCGCTGGCGCGTGTGGGCGGGGCATTTGTCCATCATCGTCATGAGCAGCGAACCACAGGACGCCGAAGGCATTGCCGCAATGGATGCCGGCGCCTCCGGCTATTGCCACGCCTTTGCCAACGCGGCCATCTTGAAGCAGGTGGTCGAGGTCGTATCGAGCGGCGAGCTCTGGGTCGGCCGCAGTCTGCTGACGCGGCTGCTCAAAGGCGTCGACCGTGGCCTGGCGCAGCACAAACCGCCCTCCATCGCCCCCCACTGGCAGGACAAGCTCACCGAGCGCGAAGCCGAGGTGGCGCGCATGGCGGCACAGGGCGCATCCAATATCGGCATTGCCGAGGTGCTGGGCATCACCGAGCGCACGGTCAAAGCCCACCTCACCTCGATCTTCGACAAGCTCGATGTCGCCGATCGTCTGCAGCTGGCGCTCAAGGTGCACGGCGTCAAATAAAGCCCTCGCAAGACCGCGACGCACAGCCCCCTGCGTGGATGCACGCCCCGCGCGGAGTATTGCGCCGGACAGCCTCCGCCAGCGCGAAAACCCGGCAGTCCTTGCCGAAAAGATCGGGATTCCAGCTCAAAACCCGGACAATAGCGGCCAATTCGTTTTGATCGCTATTGAGGAGTCCGCACGTGGAAATCAAGGTCAACTTTCTCGACAAGCTTCGCCAGGAAGCGAAGTTCGACGACTTCACGGTCATTGCCGACCAGCCCATCCGCTACAAGGGCGATGGCTCGGCGCCGGGCCCGTTCGACTACTTCCTCGCCTCGTCGGCCTTGTGCGCGGCGTACTTCGTAAAGGCGTACTGCGACACGCGCGGCATTCCGACGGAGCACATGCGCCTGTCGCACAACAACATCGTTGATCCGGAGAACCGCTACAAGCAGACCTTCAAGATCCAGATCGAGCTGCCGCCGGACATTTCGGCCAAGGATCGCCAGGGCATCCTGCGCTCCATCGACCGTTGCACGGTGAAGCGTGTGGTGCAGAACGCGCCCGACTTCATCATCGAGGAAGTGGAAAACCTCGACGCCGATGCGCAGGCCCTGCTGCTGCCGAGTGCCGAAGGTGTGAGCACGCGCATTGCGGGCAAGGATCTGCCACTCGAGGAGACCATCGCCAATATGTCGGGTCTGCTGGCAGATCTGGGCATCAAGATCGAGATCGCTTCGTGGCGCAACATCGTGCCAAACGTATGGTCATTGCATATCCGCGATGCGCACTCGCCGATGTGCTTCACCAATGGCAAGGGCGCGACCAAGGAGAGTGCACTGGCCTCGGCGCTGGGCGAGTACATCGAACGCACGAATTGCAACCACTTCTACAACGACCAGTACTGGGGCGAAGAGTTCGCCAATGCGCCCTTCGTGCATTACCCGGACGAGCGCTGGTTCAAGCCCGGCAAGAAGGATGCGCTGCCAGCCGGAATGCTGGATGAGTACAGCCTCGCTATCTACAACGCCGATGGCGAGCTGCGCGCCTCCCACCTGTACGACACCAACTCCGGCAACACTGCGCGTGGCATCTGTACGTTGCCCTATGTGCGTCAGTCGGATGGCGAAGTGGTGTATTTCCCGACAAACCTGATCGACAACCTGTTCCTCAGCAACGGCATGAGCGCCGGCAATACGCTGGCCGAGGCGCAGGTGCAGTGCCTGTCAGAGATTTTCGAGCGCGCAGTGAAGCGCGAGATTCTCGAAGGTGAGTTCGCCCTCCCGGACGTGCCGCAAGAAGTGCTGGCGAAGTACCCCGGCATCGTCGCCGGCATCAAGGGCCTGGAAGAGCAAGGCTTTCCCGTGCTGGTGAAGGATGCGTCGCTGGGTGGAGAATTCCCGGTGATGTGCGTCACCCTGATGAACCCGCGAACGGGTGGCGTGTTTGCCTCGTTCGGCGCGCATCCGAGCTTCGAGGTGGCGCTGGAGCGCAGCCTGACGGAACTGCTGCAGGGGCGCAGTTTCGAAGGCCTCAACGATCTGCCGCAGCCGACCTTCGAGAGCAACGCCGTCACCGAGCCAAACAACTTCGTCGAGCACTTCATCGATTCGAGCGGCGTGGTGTCCTGGCGTTTCTTCAGCGCGAAGCATGACTACGAGTTCGTCGAGTGGGATTTCTCCGGCCAAGGCGAAGACTCGAATGCCGATGAAGCCGCGACTTTGTTCGGCATCCTCGAAGAGATGGGCAAGGAGGTGTACGTGGCCGTGTACGACCAACTGGGCGCTACGGCCTGCCGCATCCTCGTGCCGGGTTACTCCGAGGTCTATCCGGTCGAAGACCTGATCTGGGACAACACCAACAAGGCACTGGCTTTCCGCGAAGACATCCTCAATCTGCATCGCTTGGGCGATGACGCGCTGGAAGCCTTGCTCGAACGCCTCGAAGACAGCGAGCTGGATGTCTACACCGACATCATCACCCTCATCGGCGTCGAGTTCGACGAGAACACGGACTGGGGACAGCTGACGATCCTCGAACTGAAGCTGCTGATCCACCTTGCCTTGAAGCAGTTCGAAGAGGCGAAAGAACAGGTGGAAACTTTCCTGCAGTTCAACGAGAACACAGTCGAGCGCGGCTTGTTCTACCAGGCCCTGAACGTGGTGCTGGAGGTAGTACTCGACGACGAGCTGGAGCTGGCCGATTACGAAGCCAGCTTCCGCCGCATGTTCGGCAACCCGCGCATGGATGCGGTGATCGGTTCGGTGGACGGCAGCGTGCGCTTCCACGGCCTGACGCCGACGAGCATGAAGCTGGAAGGGCTCGACCGGCATCAGCGTCTGATCGATAGCTACAGGAAACTGCACGCTGCGCGCGCCCGGGTGGCCGCCGGATAGACAGGAGGATTTGCGTGGGCCACAGAGCTGCATGAGCACAGACCCGACGGCTGTCTGGCTCTGCAGCGCAGTTTCGCGGCATGTAACGCGGGCAGGAGTCCGCCGTGCAACCAGCCCAAGAGCCAGCCCCGGCAGCCAAGGCTCTCTTGCCCCGTGGAAGCGGAGCTTCCACGGCTTTGCGTACCCACTCCCCCGGGGATCTGCACAGCGCGTGATGCACCGTGACACACGTCACGGAATCTGCCGCCCTGCCCGCCGGATTTAAACCCTAACTGTACCCACGTACGATGCGCCGCCCTGGCTGCGTCTTTAGTCTCCCGTGACATAGACCGTTAAAAGTTCGCGGAGACCGTTTCCTGCCATCCCGGCAGTTCCGGCACCGCGCACCGACACCCGCTGGAGCTAGCCAACATGGCCGAGATGAACAACCCGCAACTGCAAGCCACCGTCCAACGCATCGAAGGCACTGCCTGGCGCAAGCTGCCCGATGGCCAGATGGTGGTGCTCAAGCCGGGCGATCACATCAACCCGGGGGACGTGATCGTCACCAGCCATAACGGCCATGTAGAACTGGCACGTGCCAATGGCCCGGTGCTGGATATCGGCCCGGATCGCACCGTTCTGGCCGATCAGGACGTGCTCGGCCAGGCCCCTGCGGACAAGTCCGAAGCCGCCATCCTGCCGCTCGACAGCGATGCCGAACGCGTCATCGCCGCCTTGAACGCTGGCCAGGACCCTTTCGCAGCCGTGGATCCCGCAGCAGCCGGCCTGGGCGGTGGCGGTGCCGACAACGGCCACAGCTTCGTGGAATTGCTGCGTATCAGCGAAGCGGTCAGCCTGACGGGCGTTACAACCGGCGCCCCGCTGGAGCCCGCCGACACCTTCATCCTTCCCGGTAACGGCGACGCAGTACGCTCGGAAGAAGCCCCTGCGACTCCGCCTGCCCCGCCCGCGCCCAACGTCATCGCACTCAGCACGGCAGCCGGCAGCTCGGTCACCGAAGGTGGCAGCATCGTCTACACGGTGACGGCGAGCAGCCCGGTCGTCGACCGGCCACTGGTCGTCACGCTGGCAGTCGGCAATACCAGCATCACCGTCACGATTCCCGTCGGAGCAAGCAGCGCCTCCAGCGCGCCCGTGCCCGTACGCGCCGACGACGCTTACGCGCAAGCCGACGACACGCTCACGGCAACCATCACCTCAGCCTCTGGTGGCGGCTTTGCATCCTATGAAACCGGCGCGCCGGTAACGACCGTCGTACGCGACGACGCCGATGCAACCTCACTGAACCTGTCTGCCACACCTTCCGTCAGCGAGGGCGGCAGCATCGTCTACACCGCCACGCTCGGCAACGCGGCCGCTACGCCCGTCACCGTCACGCTCTCCAATGGCGCCAGCATCACCATCGCAGCGGGCGCAAGCTCGGGCTCGATTTCGGTCGCCGCCCCCGGCAATGATGTCTATGCAAATGGCACAACGGTATCGGTAACGATTACCGGCGCAAGCGGTGGTGGTTTCGAGAATCTCGCACCGACGACTGCACCTGCTGTCACGCAGATCACCGACACGATAGACACGACCACCGTCACCCTCAGCGCACCCGGTAGCGCCCTTGAAGGCGCTGGCGTGGTCTTCACCGCCAGCGTCAACAATCCGGTGAGCGGCAGCCCGCTCGTGCTGACCTTGTCCAACGGCGCCACGATCACCATTCCCGTCGGCGCCAGCAGTGCCAGCAGCGCCCCCGTGGTGCTGCGCGCGGATGACGCCTACGCGCAAGGCACGAGCAACGTCCCGGTCAGCATCGTGTCGCACTCGGGTGCCAACTTCGAGGCCCTCAATACCAGCAGCACCACGACGGTGTCCGTCACCGATGACAGTGACGCGACGACGGTCTCGCTCTCAGCCACGCCATCGGTTGCCGAGGGCGGCTCCATCACCTATACCGCTACGCTGACCAGCGCTGCGGCTTCCACGGTCACGGTCACGCTCAACAATGGCGCAACGATCAGCATCGCCGCCGGCAGCACCACGGGCAGCGTCAGCGTTGCAGCGCCCACTGACGACGTGTATGTCGATGCCGGCTCCGTCAGTGCAAGCATCAGCAGCGCTACAGGCGGTGGCTTCGAAAACCTCACCGTCAGCAGCACGCCTGCAAGCACCAGCATCACCGACACGCTCGATACCGTCACGGCCAGCCTGAGTGCCACGCCGAGCGTCGTCGAAGGCGCTGCCATCACTTACACGCTGAGCCTGCCTGCGGTCGTCACGGGCTCGCCCGTCGTCGCCACGCTGTCGAACGGCGCGACCATCACGATCCCCGTAGGTAGCAGCAGCGGTACCACCAGTGTCACGGCGGCCGACAACGTCTACGCCGGTGGTGGCAGCGCTTCCGTCACGGTCAGCAATCTGTCGGGCGGCAACTTCGAGAACCTCGTCGCCAGCAGCACGCCAGCCAATACCACCGTCACCGACGACAGCGACACCACCACGGTCTCGCTGTCGGCCACGCCAAGCGTCTCGGAGGGTGGAAGCATCATCTACACCGCGACGCTGACCAGCGCAGCAGCCACGGCAGTCACCGTCACGCTCAACACCGGTACGGTGATCACGATTGCGGCAGGCCAGCTCACGGGCACGGCCACGGTCGCCGCACAGGGCGATGACGTCTATGTCGATGGTGCGCCTGTCTCGGCCTTCATCAGCACGGCAACGGGCGGCGGTTTCGAGAACCTGGTGCGCGATGCCACGCCGGTCACCACCAATGTGACGGACACCATCGACACGGTCACCGCCACGCTGACGGCTACGGCCAGCGTCGTCGAAGGCGGCTCCATCACCTACACGCTGTCCCTGCCCGCCAATGTCACGGGCTCGGCCGTCGTTGCGACACTCTCCAACGGCCAGACGATCACCATCCCCGTCGGCAGCAGCAGCGGCACGGTCAGCGTGCCTGCCGGCGACAACGTCTATGCCGGTGGCGGTTCCGCTTCGGCCACCATCAGCACGCTCTCGGGCGGCAACTTCGAGAACCTCGTCGCCAGCAGCACGCCGGCCAACACGACGATCACCGACGATAGCGACACGACGACGGTATCGCTCAGCGCGACACCGAGCGTGGCCGAAGGCGGCTCCATCACCTACACCGCGACGCTGACCAGCGCAGCAGCCACGGCAGTCACCGTCACGCTCAATACCGGCACGGTGATCACGATTGCAGCAGGCCAGACCACGGGCAGCGCCATCGTCGCAGCGCCTGGCGATGACGTATACATCGACGCCGGTTCAGTCTCGGCAGTGATCAGCACCGCGACCGGCGGGGGCTTCGAAAACCTCGTCAGGGATACCACGCCAGCCAGCACCAGCATCACCGACACGCTCGACACCACCACCGTCACGCTGACGGCGGCAGCAAGCGTCGTCGAAGGCGGCAGCATCGTCTACAGCGCTTCGCTCGACCACCCCGTGACCGGCAGCCCGCTGGTGCTGACACTGTCCAACGGCGCGACGATCACCATTCCCGTCGGCAGCAGCTCGGCCTCCAGCGCCGCCGTGAACGTGCGTGCCGACGACGCCTATGCGCAAGGCACGGTCACCCTGCCTGCAGTCAGCATCACTGCACACAGCGGTGGCAATTTCGAAACGCTCAACACCACGAGTACGGTCACTACGACAGTCACTGACGACAGCGACGTGACGACGGCAAGCATCAGCGGCCCGGCCAGCGTTGCCGAATCTGCTACGGCCAACTACACGGTCAGCCTGAGCAGCCCGGCCGGCACCAGCGTCACGATCCAGTTGGTGTACTCGGGCACCGCCAGCAATGGCTCCGACTTCAACGGCGTCACCAGCGTCACCATTCCTGCCGGCGCCAGCAGCCAGTCGTTCAACATATCCGCGATCACCGATGGCCTGGCCGAAGGTGCCGAGAGCTTCACCATCACCCTCGCCTCGCCCACGGGTGGCAACTTCGAGAACCTGGTCCTGGCAGCCGCCGGTGCCGGTGGCTCGGTCACGACAAACATCATCGATGGCGATACCTCCAACGTCAGCCTGTCGGCCACGCCAACCCTGACGGAAGCAGGCGGCAACATCACTTACACCGCCACGCTGACCCAGGCACCTGTCAGCGCACTGACCGTCACGCTCAGCAATGGCGCAACGATCAACATCGCCGCCGGCGCGCTCACGGGCAGCGTCAACGTGCCGCTCGCTGCGCGCGACGATGCTTACGTCGAGACCGACTCGGTCAGCGCCACGATCAGCAGCATCAGCGGCGGCGGCATCGGTGTCGCCATCGATCCGACACCTGCCACCACGACGATCACCGACACGATAGACACCACGACGGTCACCCTGAGTGCCCCGGCCAGCGTCACGGAAGGCGGCACCATTACCTACACCGCCAACGTCAACAATCCGGTCACTGGCAGCCCGCTGGTGCTCACGCTGTCCAACGGCGCAACCATCACCATCCCGGTCGGTGCGAGCTCGGCCAGCAGCGCCCCGGTCAATGTGCGTCCTGATGACGCACTGGCCCAGGGCAGTGTTGCGACCACGGTCAGCATCACCAGCTACAGCGGTGGCAATTTCGAAGCACTCAACACCTCGAGCACGACCACCACCACGGTCAGCGACGACAGCGACACCACCACGGTGTCGCTGGCAGCAACTCCTTCGGTCTCCGAAGGTGGAAGCATCATCTACACCGCGACGCTGACCAGCGCAGCCGCCACAGCAGTCACCGTCACGCTCAACACCGGCACGGTGATCACGATTGCCGCAGGCCAGCTCACGGGCACGGCCACCGTCGCGGCTCAAGGCGACGATGTGTATGTGGATGGCGCGCCCGTCTCGGCCTTCATCAGCACGGCAACGGGTGGCGGTTTCGAGAACCTCGTGCGCGATGCGACGCCGGTCACCACCAACGTCACCGACACCATCGACACGGTCACCGCCACGCTGACGGCTACGGCCAGCGTCGTCGAAGGCGGCTCGATCACCTACACGCTGTCCCTGCCTGCCAATGTCACGGGCTCGGCCGTCGTTGCGACACTCTCCAACGGCCAGACGATCACCATCCCCGTCGGCAGCAGCAGCGGCACGGTCAGCGTGCCTGCCGGCGACAACGTCTATGCCGGTGGCGGTTCCGCTTCGGCCACCATCAGCACGCTCTCGGGCGGCAACTTCGAGAACCTCGTGGCCAGCAGCACGCCAGCCAATACGACGATCACCGACGACAGCGACACCACCACGGTCTCGCTGTCGGCCACGCCAAGCGTCTCGGAGGGTGGAAGCATCACCTACACCGCGACGCTGACCAGCGCAGCAGCCACGGCAGTCACCGTCACGCTCAACACCGGCACGGTGATCACGATTGCGGCCGGTCAGCTCACGGGGACGGCCATCGTCGCGGCTCAAGGCGACGATGTGTATGTGGACGGTGCGCCTGTCTCTGCCTTCATCAGCACGGCAACGGGTGGTGGTTTCGAGAACCTGGTGCGCGATGCGACGCCGGTCACCACAAACGTCACCGACACCATCGATACGGTCACCGCCACGCTGACGGCTACAGCTAGCGTCGTCGAAGGCGGCTCCATCACCTACACGCTGTCCCTGCCCGCGAACGTCACGGGCTCGGCCGTAGTTGCGACACTCTCCAACGGCCAGACCATCACCATCCCCGTCGGCAGCAGCAGCGGCACGGTCAGCGTGCCTGCCGGCGACAACGTCTATGCCGGTGGCGGTTCCGCTTCGGCCACCATCAGCACGATCTCGGGTGGCAACTTCGAGAACCTCGTCGCCAGCGGCACGCCGGCCAACACGACGATCACCGACGACAGTGACGTCACGACGCTGTCATTGTCTGCTTCGCCTTCGGTCGCCGAGGGCGGCAACATCACCTACACGGCATCCTTGTCCAATGCTGCAGCCACGGCGCTCACCGTTACGCTCGACAACGGCGCGACGATCACCATCGCTGCCGGCGCGCTGACAGGCACGGTGTCGGTCGCAGCACCTACGGATGACGTGTATGTCGACGCGGGTTCCGTGTCGGCGGCCATCACGTCGACCGCTGGCGGCGGCTTCGAGTCGCTGTCGTTCAATCCCGCTGCAGTGGTGACAAGCATCACCGACACGATTGACACGACCACTGTCACGCTCACGCAATCGACCGCGTCGGTCCTTGAAGGCGCAAGCGTCACTTACACCGCGACCGTGAACAATCAGGTGCAGGGCTCGCCGCTGGTGGTGACCCTCTCCAACGGCCAGAGCATCACCATTCCCGTTGGTGCGACCAGCGCTTCGGCGCCCGCCTACACGCCTCGTGCAGACGACTTCTACACGCAGGGCAATGGCTCTGTCGTCGTCGCGATCACCGGTACCTCTGGCGCCAGCTTCGAGGCGCTCAACACGAGCAGCACGGTCACCACGGCCATCACTGAAGACAGCGATGCCACGACGGTCACGCTGACGCAGTCAGTCGCCTCCGTCACGGAAGGCGGCGCCGTTACCTATACCGCTACCGTTGATCACCAGGTGCAGGGTTCGCCGCTGGTGGTGACTCTCTCCAACGGCCAGAGCATCACCATTCCCGTTGGTGCGACCAGCGCCTCGGCCCCCGCCTACACGCCACGTGCAGACGATTTTTACGTGCAGGGCAATGGCTCGGTCGTCGTCGCGATCACGGGCACCTCTGGCGCCAACTTCGAAGCGCTCGACACGAGCAGCACGGTCACCACGGCCATCACCGAAGACAGCGATGCGACGACGGTGACACTGACGCAGTCGGCTGCATCTGTCGTTGAAGGCGGCGCCGTGACCTACACGGCTAGCGTCGACCATCAGGTGCAGGGCTCGCCACTCGTGGTGACGCTCTCCAACGGCCAGACCATCACCATCCCGGTCGGCGCGAGCAGCGCCTCCTCTGCCGCCTACACGCCACGCGCTGACGATGTGTACGTACAGGGCAGTGGCTCGGTGGTCGTGAGCATCACGGGGACGTCGGGCGCCACCTTCGAAGCGCTCAACACCACGAGCAGCGTCACGACAGCCATCACCGAAGACAGCGACGTCACGACCGTCGCCATCACGGGAGCAAGTTCGGTCGCGGAAGGTGCTTCGGCCACTTACACGCTGACCCTGTCCTCCGCAGCACAGAGCACGCCTGTGACTGTCACGCTGAGCTACTCGGGCACGGCCGCCAACGGTACGGACTTCACCGGCGTGACCACCGTCACCATTCCGGCGGGTTCGAACTCGGCCAATTTCAGCATTGCGACCATCGACGATTCGCTGGCCGAAGGCGCCGAGAGCTTCACGATCACGATGACAGGCGCATCGGGCGGCAACTTCGAAAGCCTGCAGATCGCGGGCGGCGCCGGCAGCGTCACGACCAGCCTGATCGACAATGACGGCACGCCTTCGCTGGTGGTCTCCGATGTCACCGTGGCGGAAGACGCAGGTTTTGCCGTCTTCCAGGTCAGCTTGTCGAACGCCAGTGCCACCGCCACGACCTTCTCCCTGGGGCTGGCCGCAGGCAGCGCTACGGCAGGCGCCGACTATGCCAATTCACTGGAGGTGTCGACCAACGGCGGTGCAAGCTGGAGCGCTGCGACGAGCGCCAGCATTGCAGCAGGCGGCGTTGGTCCGGTACTGGTCCGCGTGCCGGTGATCGATGACGCGATCGCCGACTCCGGCGAAACCTTCTCGCTGACCGCCACTGTCACCGCTGGCGCAACCGCCAACAGTGCGGCGACAGGTGTTGCGACGATCAACGACGAAACGACGCCCGACACGGTACTGGTGAGCATTGCCGGTCCGGCCGCCGTGGTGGAAGGCCTCTCGACGAGCAACTACACGGTGTCCCTGGGCCAGGCGGCTATCACGCCCATCACGGTCAATCTGACTTACACGGGTACTGCAGCCAATGGCACGGACTACACCGGCGTCGTCAGCGTGACGATCCCGGCCGGTGCGAGCAGCGCGACCTTCAGCCTGGCAACGATCGACGATGCGCTCGCAGATTCGGGCGAAACCATCGTGGTGTCCCTGGGTTCGATCACGGGCGGTGGCTTTGAGGCCATCGCGGCGAATCCGTCCAGCAATAGCGTGACGACAACCCTCTCCGATGAAGCCACGCCGGACACGGTGTTGGTGAGCATCACGGGCCCCGCCTCCGTCATCGAAGGCACGGCCACCGGCAACTTCACGGTCAGCCTGGGCCAGACCGCAGCAACCGCCGTGACGGTGAATCTCACCTACACGGGCACGGCTACCAACGGCACGGACTACTCCGGCGTCGTGAGTGTCACGATTCCAGCCGGTGCGAGCAGTGCAACCTTCAATCTCTCGACGCTGGATGATGCACTCGCCGATTCGGGCGAGACCATCGTGGTGTCCCTGGGTTCGATCACAGGCGGCGGCTTCGAGGCCATCGCTGCGCACCCGACCAATAACAGTGTCACGACGACGATCAATGACGAAGCAACGCCAGACACGGTACTGGTGAGCCTCACAGGCCCTGCAACGGTCGTCGAAGGCAATACGACAGGCAACTACACGCTGTCGCTCGGCCAGGCGGCTGCGACGGCGGTGACGGTCAATCTGACCTAC
This sequence comes from Uliginosibacterium silvisoli, assembly GCF_036017035.1. Lineage (NCBI taxonomy): Bacteria > Pseudomonadati > Pseudomonadota > Betaproteobacteria > Rhodocyclales > Zoogloeaceae > Uliginosibacterium > Uliginosibacterium silvisoli. The sequence goes on from NZ_JAYXHS010000003.1 coordinate 724,731, forward strand.
ACCGGTACCGCTGCGAATGGCACGGACTACACCGGCGTGGTGAGCGTCACAGTGCCTGCCGGTGCAACATCGGCGACCTTCAATCTCGCCACGATCGATGATGCCTTCGCGGATTCGGGCGAGACCATCATCGTCTCGCTCGGTTCGATTTCCGGTGGCGGCTTCGAAGCGATTGCCGCCAACCCGGCATCGAACTCCGTCACCACGACCATCTCCGACGAAGCCACGCCCGACACCGTGCTGGTGAGCATCGGCGGCCCGGCAACGGTCACCGAAGGCAACACGACGAGCAACTACACGGTCACGCTCGGCCAGGCGGCCGTCACACCTGTCACTGTGAATCTGACCTACACCGGTACCGCGACCAACGGCGCGGACTACACCGGCGTGGTGAGTGTCACGGTACCCGCTGGCGCCACCACTGCAACCTTCACGATCCCGACCATTGACGATGCGCGTGCCGACTCGGGCGAAACCATCATCGTGACACTGGGCTCGATCTCGGGCGGTGGCTTCGAGGCCATCGCTGCAAATCCGTCCGGCAATAGCGTCACCACGACCATCAATGATGAAGCAGTGCCCGATACGGTGCTGGTGAGCATCAGTGGTCCTGCATCGGTGGTGGAAGGCGCAGCCACGGGCAACTACACCCTGACCCTGGGCCAGGCCGCCTTCACGCCTGTCACGGTGAACCTCACCTACACGGGCACCGCGACCAATGGCTCGGACTACACCGGTGTGGTGAGTGTCACGATCCCGGCTGGTGCGACGACGGCCACCTTCAACCTCGCAACACTCGACGACGCTTTCGCCGATTCGGGCGAGACCATCATCGTGTCGCTCGGCTCGATCACGGGCGGCGGCTTCGAAGCCATCGCCGCCAATCCGTCCGGCAACAGTGTGACGACCACGATCAGTGATGAAGCCACACCGGATACGGTGCTGGTGAGCATCGCCGGTCCTGCAACGGTCACGGAAGGCAATGCAACCGGCAACTTCACCGTCTCGCTGGGTCAGGCCGCGGTCACGCCTGTCACCGTGAATTTGACTTACACGGGCACAGCCACGAACGGCACGGACTACACCGGCGTGGTGAGCGTCACCATCCCGGCTGGTGCGACCAACGCGACCTTCAATCTCTCGACGCTGGATGACGCGCTCGCCGATTCAGGCGAGACCATCATCGTCAGCCTGGGCAGCATCAGCGGTGGCGGCTTCGAAGCGATTGCAGCGAATCCATCCGCCAGCTCGGTCACCACCACCATCAGCGATGAAGCCACGCCGGACACGGTGCTGGTGAGCATTGCCGGTCCTGCTGCCGTGACCGAAGGAGCGACGACGGGTAACTACACGGTATCGCTGGGCCAGGCCGCGGCAACCGCGGTAACGGTGAATCTGACCTACACCGGAACGGCTTCGAACGGCACGGACTACACCGGCGTGGTAAGCGTCACCATCCCGGCAGGTGCGACCAACGCGACCTTCAATCTCGCCACGCTCGACGATGCCTTCGCCGACTCCGGCGAGACCATCATCGTGAGCCTGGGCAGCATCAGCGGTGGTGGCTTCGAGGCCATCGCAGCGCACCCGACCAATAACAGAGTCACGACCACGATCAGCGATGAAGCGACACCCGACACGGTGCTGGTCAGCATTGCAGGGCCAGCAACGGTCACGGAAGGCAATACAACCGGCAACTACACGGTGTCGCTCGCTCAGGCTGCGGTCACACCCGTGACGGTGAACCTGGCCTACACCGGCACCGCCACCAACGGTACGGACTACACAGGTGTCGTCAGCGTGACGATCCCGGCTGGCGCGACGAGCACCACCTTCAATCTCGCCACACTCGACGATGCGCTCGCCGACTCCGGCGAGACCATCATCGTCTCGCTGGGTTCGATCAGCGGCGGTGGTTTCGAGGCGATTGCAGCCAACCCTGCGTCGAACTCCGTCACGACCACGATCAGCGATGAAGCCACACCTGACACGGTGCTGGTGAGCATCACCGGTCCATCGTCTGTCATCGAAGGTGCAGCCACGGGCAACTTCACCGTCTCGCTCGGCCAGGCTGCAGTCACGCCCGTCACGGTGAACCTCACCTACACGGGTACCGCTGCGAACGGCGCGGACTACACCGGCGTCGTAAGCGTCACGATCCCGGCAGGTGCAAGCAGCGCGACTTTCAGTCTCGCGACCATCGACGATGCGCTGGCCGATTCCGGTGAAACCATCATCGTGTCGCTGGGCTCGATCAGCGGCGGCGGCTTCGAAGCCATCGCTGCGAATCCTTCGAGCAATAGCGTCACCACGACCATCTCCGACGAAGCTACTCCCGACACCGTGCTGGTCAGCATCACCGGCCCGGCAACGGTTGTCGAAGGTGTGGCAACGGGCAACTACACGGTCTCGCTGGGCCAGGCTGCAGTCACGCCGGTTACCGTGAATCTGACTTACACGGGCACTGCGTCGAACGGCACGGATTACACCGGTGTGGTGAGTGTCACCATCCCGGCTGGCGCGACGAATGCAACCTTCAATCTGGCGACGATCGATGACGCGCTGGCCGACTCTGGCGAAACCATCATCGTCTCGCTCGGTTCGATTTCCGGTGGCGGCTTCGAAGCCATCGCTGCGAATCCTTCGAGCAACAGCGTCACCACGACGATCAGCGACGAAGCGACGCCGGATACGGTGCTGGTGAGCATCGGTGGCCCGGCCACGGTCACGGAAGGCAATACGACGACCAACTACACGATCACGCTCGGCCAGGCTGCGGTTACGCCTGTCACGGTGAATCTGACCTACACCGGTACCGCCACGAATGGTGCGGATTACACCGGTGTCGTCAGCGTCACGGTGCCAGCGGGTGCGACCAGCGCGACTTTCACGATCCCGACCATCGACGATGCGCGCGCCGACTCCGGCGAGACCATCATCGTCTCGCTGGGCTCGATCAGCGGCGGCGGTTTCGAAGCCATCGCCGCCAATCCGTCCGGCAATAGCGTGACGACGACGATCTCGGACGAGGCGACGCCTGACACGGTGCTGGTGAGCATCACCGGCCCATCGTCTGTCATCGAAGGCGCCGCCACGGGCAACTTCACGGTGAGCCTCGGTCA
>NZ_JAYXHS010000004.1:0-590778 GCF_036017035.1 Uliginosibacterium silvisoli
GGCGTCGTCCTTGGCGCTGTTGATACGCAAGCCCGAGGACAGGCGTTGCAGCGAAGTCGCCAGCGATGACTGGGACGTATTCAGATTACGTTGCGAATTCAACGATGAGACGTTGGTATTGATGGTCATTGCCATGTTGGTAACTCCTTTTTATGTGCGTTTCTCACTTTGGCCGCGAGGCGGTCAGCAGTGTTTGTCACTTGCCTGACTACTTAACGACCCGACACCGATGAAGCTTTAAATTGAAGGCGTTTAGGCCTGTAATTTGGTTTCGATCATGTGCCTTGTGAATCCATCAACGGCGGCCTCAGGGGTTTCCACAGGGTTACCTGACCTGCAGGGTGGCGGGCAGGAAAGCACCCGCGATGGCCCACGAAAGCCCCGTCATTACTGGATTTTTTGAGTGCATGGCAGGTGCTGACAGCGCAAATTCCGGGTGTCGGCACGTACGACCACCGGTTATCTCTGCCGGTCAGACGTGAGAAATCGCACGCGGTAATGCAATCAGTAGTTGTGTAGAACGACTACGCCGGGTGGCGTGAGAGGGCAGTGCAGGGAGTAAAACGGGGAGTAGGGGGTTACTCGGGTCGCGGATCGCGCGCCATCAACTGCTCGACAGCACTGCGGGGAGATACGCGACCAGCCAGCACATCGTGTACGGCACGCGTGATCGGCATGTCTACGCCGAGTACCTCGGCACGACGTACCGCAACCTGGGTGGTCAGCACGCCTTCGGCGACATGGCCGAGGGTGCGCAGGATCTCGGCGAGCGGCTGGCCGCTTGCCAGTGCGAGTCCCACGCGACGGTTGCGCGACAGATCGCCGGTACACGTCAGGATCAGGTCACCCATGCCGGCCAACCCCATGAGGGTCTCGCGGCGACCACCCAGTGCCTCGGCCATGCGTGCAATCTCAGCAAGACCGCGCGTCATGATGGCGGCGCGCGCATTGAAACCGTAGCCGAGGCCATCGGAAATACCGGCCGCAATGGCCAGCACATTCTTGACCGCGCCACCGGTCTCGGCGCCTACGACATCGTCATTGGCGTAGAGGCGCAAGCGGGGGTGGTGTAGTTCGCGCGCCCAGTGACTTGCCAGCACGGCATCCTTGCTCGCTAGCGTAATGGCGCAAGGCAAGCCTTGAGCGACTTCCTGCGCGAAACTCGGGCCGGTCAACGCGCCGCAGGGATGGTTGGTGCCCAATACATCGGCAACAACCTCATGCGGCAACAGACCGCTACCTGTTTCGAAGCCTTTGCAGGCCCACAGGATCGGCGCCGTGACGGCCAGCTTCTGCAGGCGTTGCAGGGTTTCACGCAGGCCGGCAACCGGCGTGGCGATCAGGATGAGTTCGGCGCTCTCGCAAGCGCGCGTCAGGCTGTCTTCGATGCGGATACTCGCGGCCAAAGGCAGGCCGGGCAGATAACGCGCGTTCTCGCGCGCTTCCCGCATCTGCATGACATGGCTGGCTTCGAAGGACCATAGCGCGACATCGTGGTTGCTGCCCGCATAGGTCATCGCCAATGCAGTGCCCCAGGCGCCTGCACCCAGTACCGCTAGTTTTGCCATCTCAGGAGCCCCAGACAGCCTTCAGTTCAATAAAGCCGGTGCGGCCGTCGCGGTGCTTGACCTTGACCCAGCTGCCAGCGGGTTTGTCGACCGGCTCCAGCAAGAGATCCTTGCTGGCCGTAAAGACGACGGGCGCATCGGCAGCGGCGGATTGTCTGACGTCAGCCGTCACGGCCGTGACGATCAGCTGACGCCGTTCCGATAGCAAGCTCCGTTCAACCCAGCCGATGCCACCGCCGGCTTCGCGGACTTTCGCCCAACGGTCCAGCGTGACGATCAGTTCAACCGGCGTGCCCTTGAGCAGAATGAATTGCGCGTTTGCCTGCTTCGAGCCCGCGTCGAAGACCTGCGTGTTATCGCTGAGGGAGCGATAGTCCAGCGCCTGCGCCCCGAGAGGGACCAATGCAGATACCAGCAGCAGGAGCAGGGCAGACAGGCGCATGCGCATTCCCTATCAGGCGTTGCCCGCAGGTTGAGCCAGTTGTTGCTGGCGAGCGTGGTACAGGGCTTCGAAGTTGACCGGCTGCAGCAGCACAGGCTGGAAGCCTGCACGCGTCACGGCAGAGGTCACGGTCTCGCGAGCGTACGGGAACAGGATGTTCGGGCAACCAATTGCCAGCACAGGCTCGAGCTCAGCTTCGCCAAGGTTGCGGATCTGGAAGATGGCGGCTTGAGCGACTTCAACCAGGAACACAGTCTTGTCTTCCGGCAGCTTGGCCGTCACGGTCACGCGCAGGACGGCTTCGAAGAAGCCATTGTCCAGAGGCGCAGTGCTGGTCGACAGTTCAACGTTGATTTCAGGCGTTTGCGACTCCAGGAAGATCTGCGGTGCGTTAGGCACTTCGATCGACAGGTCCTTCACATAGAGCTTTTCGATATTGAAGACAGGTGCGTTGTTGTTTTGCTGTTCCATTTTCTTATTCCGTTCTGGTGAGGTTTATTGCGATGGATCAATTGAAGAATTGCGGTTGAAGCAGTTCGTTGTGACCTAGCCGAGCAAGGGGTCGAGCTGCCCGGCGCGGTCGAGTGCGTAAAGCTCGTCGCAGCCACCAATATGCTTGTCGTTGATGAAGATTTGAGGAACGGTGCGCAGGCCGGTCAGTGCAATCATCTCGTCTCGCCGTGCGGGATCGAGGTCAATGCGCACCTTGTCAATCTCGGCGATGCCTTTGCGGCGTAGCAATTGTTCGGCGCGGATGCAGTACGGGCACACGCCGGTCGAATACATCAAGATCTTGGGCATGGACAGCTCTAGCGAATCTGGTTGCGGGGGCCGTACAGATCAGGCGCGTGACACCGGCTGCCCGGCTTGCGACCAGGCCGCGAAACCGCCATCGAGATTCACGACGCGTTCGAAACCGGCTTTGCGCAAGGCGGCCAGCGCGCTGCGCGAACGATTCCCGCTCTGGCAAACCACGATCAGCGGACGCTTGATGAATTTCTTCAACTCGCTGCTGCGCGTTTCGATTTCGTTCAACGGGATATTGCGCGCGGCAGGCAGATGACCTGCAGCAAATTCAGTCTGGTCGCGCACGTCCACAATCACGGCGTTCTCGCGATTGACGAGCAACACGGCTTGTTGTGGCGACACCGCATCGGGGTTGCCACGCAGCATCGGCACGAACAACAGTGCGCCGGAAACGATGGCCAGCACAAGCCAGAGGTAGTTATAGTTTTGCAGCAAGAATTGCATGGGATACCTGAGGACAGACGAGCAGGGCGACTTGCCTTGCTAGGCGTAAGACAGCGCGTCGCAGCTTTTATTTGCGGGCGCTTACCGTTAAAGATGATCCGCTACAATATCATCAATCCCGGCCACCGCGCGACCCTGTGGCGGAGGCCGGTTGCAGTCCCCTTTGTCGTTGCGTGCATTGCCGCACATTCCCCTAAAACCCAAGAATCAGGCTCGTGACATGTACAAGATCGTATTGCTGCGCCATGGTGAATCCACCTGGAACAAGGAAAACCGCTTTACCGGCTGGACCGATGTGGATCTGACGGAACAAGGCGTCGAAGAAGCGATTGCCGCAGGCAAGCTTCTCAAGAAGGAAGGCTACAGTTTTGATGTGGCGTTCACCTCGGTTCTCAAGCGCGCCAACAAAACGCTCAACGTCGTGCTCGAAGAACTCGACCAGTTGTGGATTCCGGTGACGCATCACTGGCGCCTCAACGAACGTCACTATGGTTCGCTGCAAGGTCTCAACAAGGCTGAAACTGCGGCCAAGTTTGGCGATGACCAGGTGCTGGTGTGGCGCCGTTCCTACGACGTGCCGCCACCTCCGCTGGAAGAAGGCGATGAGCGTCTGAATCTCGATGACCCGCGCTACGCAGACGTTGCCGCGGCTGATTTCCCGCGCACCGAGTGTCTCAAGGATACGGTTGCGCGCTTCGTGCCCTACTGGCTCGAAAGCATCGCGCCGGTCGTCAAGTCGGGCAAGAAGGTGATCATTGCAGCACACGGCAACAGCCTGCGCGCCTTGATCAAGTACCTCGACAACGTGCCGGACGACGAAATCGTCGGCGTTAACGTGCCGACCGCGCAGCCGCTGGTGTACGAGCTGGATGCCGACCTCAAGCCCATCAAGAACTACTATCTGGGCGATGCGGACGCGATTGCTGCAGCCATGCATGCTGTTGCCAACCAGGGCAAAGCCAAGGCGTGATCGTTTCGTTCCACTCGATGTCCGGATGGAAGCTGATGAAGAAGGGGCTCGCGCTCGCAGGCGCGGGCCTTTTCTTTTGTCTTGCCGTGCCGATGGTCGTCGCCGCGCCATCAGCGCCGCCGCTGGATGAGCGCCGTGACGAGCTGAAATCCCTGCGTGAGCAGATTCGCAGTCTGCAGACCGATATTTCCAAGGGCGAAGAAGATCGCGGCGAAGCGGCAGATCAGCTGGCTGATTCAGAACGCGCCATTTCTGGTGCGCAACGGCGGCTGCGCGAAATCGTCGGTGAAAAGCAGGCGGTCGAGGCGGAAGTGAAGCGCCTGCGTGCCGAGCACGACCGTCTCGACGGTGAACTCGCGGAGGCGCGCAAGCAGCTGGGGACGACTCTTTACCGGATCTACGTGGAGGGCGGCGAAGCCGGCGCGAGACGCATGCTGGGCGGCAAGGATCCGAACCAGATGTCGCGCGACGCCTACTACCTGCAGAAAATTGCTGAAGAGCGTGCGGCTGCAATACAGGATGCTCGCCTTGCGCTGGTCAACCTGCAGCGGATTCAAGCAGATGCCGAAGCGCGCCGTGAACAGTTACTGAGCCTCGAAGCCGAGCGTGGAAGTGAGCAGCGCCGTTTGCTGGATGAGCGGGCCAAGCGCAAGACCGTACTGGTGGAAGTGGCCGAGCGCGTCAGTGCGCAACGTCGCGAGATGCAGACACTGCAGCGCAGCCAGGTCCGTCTGGAGAAATTGCTGGTCGGGCTGGAGCGTATTGCCCGCGAGCAGGCAGCCAAGGAAGCGCGTGCCCGTGAGCTTGCGGCAGCGGCAGCCGCCAGGGCGGCGGCCTCATCTTCCGCGGCAAGGGCGAGCGCGCAGTCCAGCCGACGTGGCGAAGCCCGCAGCAGCGCACAGGCCTCCTCTGAAGGGGCTCCGCGGCGAGCGGGTATTGCTGATCGCGTGGCGGAGGCAGGAGCTCCCAGTGCCGATTTTGCACAACTGCAAGGTCGTTTGCGTTGGCCGGTAAAGGGCGAACTCTTCGGCCGTTTCGGGGCTCCAAGAAGTGAGGGCGGCCAGTGGCGGGGTGTTTTCATCCGCGCGGCGGAAGGTAGCGAGGTACGTGCGGTAGCCGATGGCAAAGTGGCGTATGCCGACTGGCTGAGAGGTTTCGGCAACCTGATCATCGTCGATCACGGTAACGGGTATATGACGATTTACGGCAACAACGATTCGCTATACAAGAACCCCGGGCAGGCTGTACGCACCGGGGAGGCGATAGCCAGCGTGGGGGCTAGCGGTGGGCAGGAAGAATCAGGTTTATACTTTGAGATCAGGCATCGCGGACAGCCGACCGACCCCTCAAAGTGGGTCGCAGCAAAGTAGCAATATTCAGAGTCACCAGACTCGCGACGGAATAAAGTAGTCGTACGACAGGTTTACAGGATTCCCGCAGGATTCCACTCGGAGAAATGATGAGTAGCAAGTTCAAGCAGTTCAGTTTGGTATTCAGTGGCGTCTGCATTGGCGTGCTCATCAGCCTGAATTTCGCGGCCCGTGCGGATCGCGAGGTGCCGCCATCGTCGCTACCCGTGCAGGAGCTGCGTAGCCTTGCGGCGGTTTTCAACTCGATCAAGCAGAACTACGTCGAGCCTGTCGAAGACAAGAAGCTGCTCGACAATGCCATCAGCGGCATGGTCGCCGGCCTTGATCCGCATTCCAACTTCCTTGATGCCGACTCCTTCAAGGATCTGCAAGACTCAACCAAGGGCGAGTTCGGTGGCCTCGGTATCGAAGTCGGTATGGAAGATGGCTTCGTCAAGGTCGTTTCGCCGATCGAAGACACGCCGGCCTTCCGCGCAGGTATCAAGTCGGGCGACTTGATCGTCAAGATCGACGATACGCCGGTCAAGGGGTTGGCGCTCAATGACGCCGTCAAGCGCATGCGCGGCAAGCCGCAGACCAAGGTGGTGCTGACGGTCGCGCGCAAGGGCGAAAACCGTCCGTTCGACGTGAGCCTGACGCGCGAAATCATCAAGGTACAAAGTGTGCGCTCGAAGCTTGTCGAGCCGGGCTATGGTTACCTGCGTCTGACGCAGTTCCAGGAGCAGTCGACGATCGACCTCGTCAAGCACCTCGACCGTCTCTACAAGTCGGGCCCGTTGAAAGGTCTCGTGCTTGATCTGCGCAACGATCCGGGCGGTTTGCTGAGTGGCGCGGTCGGCGTATCGGCTGCCTTCCTGCCAAGCAAGTCGATGGTTGTGTATACCGACGGTCGCGTTGAAGACTCACGCCACAAGTACTTTGCTTCGCCTGAGGATTACGCGCGCGGCTCGGAAGACGTTCTCAAGGCGCTGCCCGCCGGTGTGAAGAACGTACCTATCGTGGTGTTGGTTAATGGTGGTTCGGCCTCGGCGTCGGAGATCGTTGCAGGCGCCCTGCAAGACTACAAGCGCGCCACCATCATGGGTACGCAGACCTTCGGCAAGGGCTCCGTGCAGACCATCATCCCGTTGTCCGAAACTACGGCGGTCAAATTGACCACGGCGCGTTACTACACGCCGCAAGGCCGTTCGATCCAGGCCAAGGGCATCACCCCTGATGTGATTGTGGAAGACTCCCTGCAAGGTAGCGCACCAGTGTTCCTGCGTGAGGCCGATCTTGAGCGCCACCTGATCAACGACAAGGACAAGGAGGTAGCACCTGCTGCGCCGAAGCAACCAGCAAAGCGTCGTAACGATGATGATCCGATTCCGCCGCCGATCGAATTCGGTAGCAAGGACGATTACCAGTTCGCACAGGCGTTGAATTTCCTCAAAGGCAAGCCGCTGGAATTGCCTCCAGTCGCAGCTTCCGCGCCGGCTGCTGCGGCTTCTGCGCCGAAGTAAGCTCAGCGCATTCAGATGAAAAAATGGCGGCCGGGAAACCGGCCGCCATTTTTTATTCTTCGTTTATTGCTCTTTGATTCCTGATGTCACGTGCGCTGCTCAGTGCAAGGTCGGCGGAATCCTGGCCTCTTCGGCAAACAAGGCCAACCCTTCTTCTGCGCTGAATTCGTAGCGGTTGTTCGAAAGGTCATCATCGACGACGATCTTGCCCTGTTCAGCAATGATGCGTTCGACCTCTTCGCGTCCGAGATTCTTCAGCATGGCGCGCACTTTGTCCGGATCAGGCGGAAAGTGATGCGTCACCGGCCGTGGTTCGAATATGCGTACGGTCTCTTCGTGGAACAGGCGTGTCAGCAGGGTCTCGGTGTCGAGTGTCTGCAATTCATCATCGCGCAAGGTCTGTGCGAGTTGCATGACGCGTGACCAGCCGTCGAGGTCGCGCGCGTCAGCGCCCGGCAACTTTTGTAGCAACAGGCCGGAAGCGCTGGTCTCATTCGCGCTCAGGATCAGGCAGGCTGCCTGTTGTTCCGACTGCGCGATGTAGTGTTCGAAAACCGCTGCGAGCGAATTGCCTTCGATCGGCACGAAGCTCTGGAAGGGTTGATTCGAACCGGCCAGATCGAGCGTCATGACGAGGCGCCCGTCGCCGAGCAAAGCGTGCAGGCCGTCTTCCGCACCGATATCGCCTTCTACGCTGGCATAGCCGCGAACATTCAGCTGGTCGGTGCAATCGACAACGATCATCGGCACCTTGCCATTGCCACGCAGCTGGAAGCTCAGTTTGCCGGCCTCCTTCATGCGCTCGCCGATGAGGACAGTCACGGCCGCCATTTCACCAACGCATTGCGTGACGGCACGCGGGTAGTTGCGGCGGGCGCGCATGCGCTGCCAGCTTTCCGTCAGGCGCACGTGGGCGCCGTGGATGTCGAGTTCATCGAGCAAGAAGCGCTGGATGAAATCCTGCGAAGACACGGAATCGTTCATTGCATTGTTACTTGAATGTTGTTTGCCAGGCAGCCGGGTCAAAGCCGACCAGCAAGCCTTTTCCGGTGTCGACGACCGGGCGCTTGATCAGGCTGGGCTGGGCCAGCATCAAGGCTTTGGCCTTGCCGGCATCCGGCGCTTCCCGATCACTTTCGGGAAGCTTGCGCCAGGTGGTGCCGCGAGTATTGAGGAGTTTCTGCCAGTCGGCCCTCTGCATCCAGTCCTGGAGACGTTCTGCAGTCAGGCCTTCCTTCTTGAAGTCGTGAAAGACATAGGCAATCCCTTGTTCGCTGAGCCAGGTACGCGCTTTCTTGACCGTGTCGCAGTTGGGGATGCCGTAAAGCGTAATCGTCATTATTCGGGGGATTTCTTGTTGAGGCGGATGGCCAGACGTTTGCGCAGGCGGATGTTGATCATTTCGACCACGACAGAGAAGGCCATCGCGAAGTATACATAGCCCTTGGGGATATGGGTTTCGAAGCCTTCAGCGATCAGTGTCACGCCGACCAGCACCAGGAAGGACAGCGCCAGCATCTTGATTGTGGGGTTTGCATCCACGAAGTCACCGATCGATTTTGCGGCAAACATCATCATGCCGACGGAAATCATGATGGCGATGATCATGACTTCGACCTGGTCGACGAGGCCGACTGCGGTAATGACGGAATCCAGCGAAAACACGATGTCGATGATGGCAATCTGCACCAGCACGCCAGCAAAGCTGCTCGCGCCACTTGTCGGTGCGTGCTCGTCGTGTTCCGGTAGCTGCAGCGATCCGTGGATTTCATGCACGCTTTTCCAGAGAAGGAACAGGCCGCCGAAGATGAGGATCAGGTCGCGGCCGGATACGTCTTGCCCCAGGAAGTTGAAGAGTGGTTCAGTGAGCCGCATGATCCACGCAAGTGACAGCAGCAGCACGATACGCGAGCCCATGGCAAGCAAGAGACCGAGGCGGCGTGCGATATTGCGGCGAGCTTCCGGCAGTCTTCCCACCAGAATCGAAATGAAGATGATGTTGTCGATCCCGAGCACGATTTCAAGGGCGGTCAGGGTTGCAAGGGCAATCCATGCATTCGGGTCGGCAAGCCAGCTCATTGGAAGTCCATTAGTGAGGTGATGGATGAATATCGTGCTGCCGCGATAACGGCAGCGCTATGAGAGCTACAAAAAGCAATGAAGTTCGCTTGTTTCGCGGAACATATAGCAAAAAAGCCTCGTTACCGGAACGGTTTGCCATCAGGCCGGCTCGAAATGCTCCAGCATGAGCTGGACGCTCGCTACGCCATTGTATTCATTAACGGATAGTCGATAGGCCACGCGGATGCGGTTGGGAACCGACTCGGCGCAGTTGAACTGGATGGCTTCGAAGCTGTTACCGCCCTTGCGCAGACGCAGCTTGAGGTGGCGCTCCTTCAGGATGCGCTGGCTCTCCACTTCGAAGACATCGTCGAAGAGCGGCTGGGCAAAGCCCTGGCCCCAGATGGCGGCTTCGAGCATGCGTGCCATCTCCAGCGACATGTAGCCGGATTCCAGCGCGCCATCGGTTTCCACGCAGCGCTGCAGGTCGGCGGGGGTGAGCAGTTCGGCAACTGTTTCGGCGAATGCCGTGGCGAAGCGGGGATAGTCGACCTCGCGGATCGACAGGCCAGCCGCCATTGCATGGCCACCGAATTTCAGGATCAAGTCCGGATGGCGCTTGCTGATCAGATCCAGCGCGTCGCGCATATGCAGGGCCGGGATGGAACGCCCCGAGCCCTTCAGCTCGCCGGTACTACCGTCACTGCTGGCGGGGGCAAAGGCAATCGTCGGGCGGTGTGCGCGTTCCTTGATGCGGCCTGCGACGATGCCGATCACGCCCTGATGCCAGTCGGGTTCGTACAGGCTGATGCCTGCCTGTTCGCCGATTTCGGTGAACTCCAGCGTGGCCAGTGCTGCATCCTTCATCTCCTCTTCGATGCTGCGGCGCTGACGATTGAGCTGATCCAGCTCCTGCGCGATGTTCATGGCACGCGCAAAATCATCGGTAATCAGGCATTCGATGCCCAGCGACATGTCGGTCAGGCGGCCGGCTGCGTTGAGGCGTGGTCCGAGGGCGAAGCCCATGTCGAAGGTACTGGCGCGCGCGGGTTCGCGTGCGGCGACCGCAAAGAGCGCTCGCAAGCCAGCCTGCATGCGACCGGCGCGCATGCGCGCGAGCCCCTGGCTGACGAGGATGCGGTTGTTTGCATCGAGCTTGACCACGTCGGCGACAGTGCCGAGCGCGACCAGGTCCAGCAATTCCCCCAGCTTTGGTTCGGCGCGGTCATTGGCCGCGAACCAGCCGCGCTCGCGAAGCTCCGCGCGCAGGGCCAGGGCGACGTAGAACATGACGCCGACACCGGCGATGCACTTGCTCGGGAAATCGCAACCAGGCTGGTTGGGATTGATGATGACATCTGCCTCGGGTAGCGAATCGCCGGGCAGGTGGTGGTCGGTGATCAGTGTTGCCATGCCCAGTTCGCGGGCCCTGGCGACGCCTTCGATGCTGGCGATGCCATTGTCCACGGTGATCAGCAACTCGGGCTCGAGGCCGGCAGCGAGATCCACGATGGCTGGAGTCAGGCCATAGCCGTACTCGAAGCGGTTCGGTACGAGATAGCTGACCCTGGCTCCCATGCTTCGCAACGCGCGCATGCCGACCGCGCAGGCTGTTGCGCCATCACAGTCATAGTCGGCCACGATGAGCATGCGCGAGCCAGCCTCGATCGCGTCGGCGAGCAAGCGGGCGCCTGCATCGATGCCCTTGAGACCTGCGGGCGGTAGCAAGGCGTTCAGGTCTGTCTTGAGTTCATCGACATGCGCGACGCCGCGTGCGGCGAAAAGGCGCGCGAACAGCGGATGCTGCCCGGCGTTGTGCAGTTGTCGGGCTGCCTGTTGTGGAACGGAGCGTTGAACGATGCGGGTCATGCAGATGAGTTCGGGAAAAGGGGACGGGGTGGGGCCGACTTACTCAGCGGGCCTGCCAAGCCTGGCGATGAGCTGCGCTTTGCTGGCGCCACGTTGCCAGAATTTCCAGCGTGGCGTTGGGGAAATATCGAGCCGGGTGAGCGCAGTATCGCCCGGGGCGACGATGCGTAGATGATGCAGGCGTCCGCTGCGCAACTGGTGCACGAGCGGTACGAAAACCTCCGCATCCAGCTTTTGCAAGGCGTTCGACCAGGCGCCTGTATCACGTTGCTGGGCGGGCGCATGCAGATCGTCGATCAGCGACCAGGCCGCGGGTTGTCGGGCATCGAAGGCCGCGGGCTTGCAGTGAGCCAGGCGTGAGAGGCCGTTGAATATGGCGTTCGGTGTGCCTTGGCGAGCAGCCATCTGTGGGTGAGGAGAGGCCAGCGTTGGCGGCAGGCTACCGAGGCCCCACAGCCAGAGCGCATTCAGGGCCGGTGCGCGGCGTGCCTCGCGCGCCGTGTTGACCGGGTGGTTGTGGCAGAACACCTGCAGCTCGTTATTGAGCTTCGACCACCATGCCGCATGTTCGCCTTTTGCCTGGAATTGCGCGACGGGCCGGCTGTCAACATCTGCCAAGGGCGCAAGCGTGACAGGCAACTTGTCGGCATGCTCGGGTTTGAGCATCAGGTAGGCGTGTTCGGGCGAGGTACGCGAAAACTCGCCAATGTCGGCGAAGGTCGTGTTCAGGTCGCGCAGCAGGCTGTCCATTTCGTCGGCCTGCAAAGCCAGCGTTTCCGGGGCATCGAGCAGCAGGTGTTGGCGTGCGAAACGCAGGCTGACCGGATCGGCACAGACCCAGAGGGCGTCACTGTCTGGCATTGCGATCCCGTCGCCCGCCAGTCGCAACGCTGCAAAAGGCAACTCGCCCGTCAATCCGAATTGCTCAGCCAGCCAGGCATCCAACGGGCAGGGCGGCGCAATGTGCTCCTCTACCCGCGCCAGTAGCGCTGACAGGCCGGGCAGGTCGTATGGCGACAAGGCGTCAGCCACGCCCGTTGCGGGCCAGATCAAACCGGGAATGACGCAGAGGATCGACGTGGAAGCGAGCATGGGTGCGGACATGGCGCGATGGTACCAAGACTGGCGGTCAGGCTCGCGCGCAAAGCCGGGTCGAGGCGCTCGCCAAGTATCGAAAGCCTTTTGTGCATCGCCATGCGGCGCGGTGTAGCATGCAGCCCGCCATGAACATCTTCCGCAGAATTTTCAGCTCTTTCGAGCTTGCCATTGGCTTGCGCTACGTGCGGGCCAAGCGCCGACGCAGTGGCGGCGGCTTCGTTTCCTTCATCTCTTTCGTTTCGATGGCCGGCATTGCGCTGGGCGTCGGGGCCTTGATCATCGTGCTGTCGGTCATGAACGGCTTCCAGCGCGACTTGCGCACCCGCATTCTTGGCGTGGCTTCGCATGTGCAGATCTCGGCCTACACAGGCGAGCTGCAGGACTGGCAAAAATACGCCGAGCTTGCGCGCACGCTGCCGCAGGTATCCGCGGCTGCACCCTATGTGCAACAGCAGGCCATGTTCTCGCTGGATGCCACCGTCAAGGGGGCCATCGTGCGCGGCATCGATCCGGCGCTCGAAGACTCCGTAGCCGACTTCGCCAAGTATATGAAGGCGGGCAAACTGACCGACCTCGTGCCAGGCGAGTTCGACGTGATCCTCGGTGTTGATCTGGCCCGCTCCCTCGGCGTGCAGATGGGTGACAAGGTGACGCTCATAGCACCGCAAGGACTGGTGACGCCTGCGGCAGTCCTGCCGCGGGTCAAGCAATTCCGCGTGGTCGGGGTATTCGAAGCAGGCATGTACGAATACGACGTGGGCCTCGCGTTGATCCACATGAACGACGCGCAGAAGCTCTACCAGATGGGAGAGGGTGTCAGCGGCGTGCGCCTCAAGCTGACCGAGTTGTTCGATGCGCAGAAGGTTGCCTTGAAGCTCGGCATGCAGATGCCGCCGGAGGCCTATGTCACTGACTGGACGCAGAGCCACGCCAACTTCTTCCGTGCCGTGGAAATCGAAAAACGCGTGATGTTCATCATCCTGTCGCTGATCGTGGCAGTGGCCGCCTTCAATATCGTGTCTGCGCTGGTCATGGCCGTACAGGACAAGCGCGCCGACATCGCCATCCTGCGCACGCTCGGAGCCAGCCCGCGTTCCATCATGAGCATCTTCGTCGTGCAAGGCGCGTTGATGGGCTTCATCGGTCTCGGTATCGGCGTCGTCTTCGGCGTGACCGTGGCGCTCAATATCGGCACCATCGTGCCCTTCATCGAGAACCTGTTCAATTTCCACATCCTCTCACCCGAGGTCTATCAGATTTCGACCCTGCCCTCGGAGCTGCAGTGGCGCGATCTGATCGGCGTCATCGTCATCTCCTTCATCCTGACCCTCGTGGCAACCCTCTACCCGAGCTGGCGCGCGTCGCGCATCAATCCTGCCGAGGCACTGCGCTATGAATAATCCGACCATGGTCAGAGACAGCATTCTTTCGTGTATTGGTCTGGGCAAGACCTACGGTAGTGGCGAGACGGCCGTGCCGGTATTGCGCGGCGTGGACCTGAACGTCTCGGCGGGTGAGACCCTCGCCATCATCGGCTCGTCAGGCTCCGGCAAGAGCACCTTGCTGCATTTGCTGGGTGGCCTTGATTCACCGAGTACGGGCAGCGTGACCATCATGGGGCGCGCCATGAGCAAGCTGTCGGAAGCTGAGCGCGGCGATATCCGCAATAACGCCCTTGGTTTCGTCTACCAGTTTCATCATCTTCTGCCGGAATTCTCCGCGCTGGAGAACGTCGCCATGCCTTTGATCATTCGTCGCATGCCAAAAGCGGAAGCGCACGAACGTGCTGCGGCGATGCTGGCTGCGGTTGGGCTGGGGCATCGGCTGGAGCATGGCCCGGGCGAGCTTTCCGGCGGCGAGCGTCAGCGCGCAGCGATTGCGCGCGCCTTGGTCACCGAGCCGAAGTGCATCCTGGCGGACGAACCGACTGGCAATCTGGACCGACGTACCGCTGCCACGGTGTTCGAACTCATGCTGTCGCTCAATGAGCGGCTGGGCACCTCGCTGGTAGTGGTGACGCACGACCCCGAGCTCGCGCTGCGTGCTTCGCGCGTGCTCAATCTGCAGGACGGTGTGCTCGGCGACGCAGTGCCTGCCTGAATGCCGCAGTCGGGGCCGGGACCCTCGACTGCAAGGATTTCCCTCAAGACTGATGTGCGCTTGTCGATAGGATCAATACGGCCAGTGCAGGCCGTTTCAACTCGCCATCGCCAGTCAACGAGGACTCTTGATGAACCGGTTTTTCGGGCCCGCCATGTGGCTGATGTCCCGCCTGTCCTTCTCGGGCAAGTTCTTTACCATCAGTACCGCGATCATGGTGCTGGTGGCCGGTCTGTTGCTCTCTACTTTCCAGCAGTTCCAGGCGAATCGCAGTGCCGCTCACGCTGAATTGCGTGGCGTCGCCGTGCTGCGACCACTCCTGAAGGCGGTCTCCATGACCCAGGCGCACCGCGGCATGTCATCGGTGGCTTTGGGAGGTGACAAGGCGATGCGGGATTCGCTTGCCGAGCAGACGAAGCTGACCGATGCAGCCTTCGATGTCGTGGCCAAGGCTCTCGGTGAAGCGGATTTCGGCGACGAACTCGGCAAGCACTGGGGGCAACTCTCTGGCGACTGGAAAAGCCTGCGTGATGGCGGCATGCAGATGGCGCAAACGCCCAACTTTGCGGCACATACGAAGCTCATCGACGGCCTGCAGATCTTCATCTCGATGCTGACCGAGGAGTTCGCATTGATCCTCGACCCGGAAGCCGAGACCTACTTCGATATCGTGCTCGCCTCGCAGCACGTGCCTGCCTTGACCGAGCGCCTGGGTCGTATCCGTGGCATGGGGGCTGGCTTTCTCGCGTCGAAGCAGATGACTGATCTGCAGATCACGCAATTCACGACTTTCCTTGGCGGCCTCGATGCCAAGCTTGCCGATTTCGATGACGGGCTCAATCACGCTTTGCGCAATGCGAAGCAAGGCACGAGCGCCCTGAAAGATGCCCAGAGCAGCCTGGGCGGCGAAGTGGCGGCGATCCGTGCGGCGGCGGAGAAGCAGATCATCCAGCAGTCTCTGTCGATGCCGGCAAAAGAGTATTTCGATCTCGTTACCTTGCCGATCAAGCGGCTCAATGAACTCAACGACAAGACCATTCTTGTCGACATCGAAAATGCGCTCGCCTCACGCACGCGCCACTACGACATTCAGTTCGCGGCACTCAGTGGGCTGACATTGCTGTTCGTGCTCGGCTGCTTCTATCTCTTCGTCGGTTTCTACCTGTCACTCAACGGTGCCTTGCGTGCCTTGGTTGCATCATCGAAACGCGTTGCGGCGGGCAATCTTTCGGAGCGTGTGAACATCGACTCGAAGGACGAGCTCGCCGTGGTCGGTAGCGAATTCAATCTGATGGTGGATGCGTTCGGCAAGACCGTCACCGAGGTGCAGCGTAGCGCCAACGCGGTGAGCGACTCGGCCGGCCATCTCGCCAATAGCGCGACTCAGTTGTCGCAAAGCTCGGGTCAGCAGAACGATGCGGCTTCGCACATGGCTGCCGCGGTCGAGGAAATGACGGTGAGCATCGCTGAAGTGTCGCAGTACGCCGTCAACGCAGAAGGACATGCCTCGGAAAGCCGCGAATTCTCCAGCCGTGGGCAGGAGGCTGTTGCGCGCTCGGTGCACGAGATTGAAGGCGTAGCGAATCTGGTCACTGAAACGGCAGTACAGATTCGCGCGTTGGGCGCGGAGTCGGCGCGCATCGGACACATGGTCGACGTGATCAAGGAAATCGCCGATCAAACGAATCTTCTCGCGTTGAATGCCGCCATTGAAGCTGCGCGGGCAGGGGAATCAGGCTGCGGCTTTGCTGTGGTGGCTGATGAAGTGCGCAAGCTGGCCGAACGTTCGGCACGTGCTACGGAAGAAATCGGCGCCGTGATCGGTTCGATCCAGCAGAGTACCGTGCGCGCCGTCGAGGCCATGGAAAGCGGAGTCGGCAAGGTGCACGAAAGTGTCGCTACGACCGCGCATGCGGGGAGCGCGATGCAGAGCATCCGCGAAGGCTCGGACAAGGTGCGCGAGGTCATCGCCGAGATCTCGGCCGCACTGCGCGAACAGAGCACGGTGAGCAGCGAAGTGGCGCGCAATGTTGAACGCGTCGCCGCCATGGCTGATGAAAATCACGGTGCAGTTGCTGATGCGACGCGCACGGCAACGCAGCTGCGCGAGCTGTCGCAGCACATGCTGTCGGTGGTGAGGCGCTTCCAGATCTGAGCTTGCCTGGCGCGGAGGGTCAGGTGGCGTGACGTGCGCGACGTCGCTTGAGGGCGCGTTGCACATGCAGGCGCCATAACACCTTCACCGCGAAATAGCCCGCTACTGCCAGTGCCACGGCGAGTACCGGCAGGCCAAATGCAAGCGGCTTGCCAAGGCTGATCAACCACTGCATGAGCGCGGAGCCCCATTCGAGCAGGGACTGCGCTCCTTTTTCCGGTGGCATCACGAACTGTGCATCAGAGCCTGTGACGGCCCGGCCTATCGTGAACGCCACAAGGTAGAGCGGCACGATGGTCAGTGGATTGGTATAGAAGGTCGTGGCCAGCGCCAGCGGCAGATTGGCCCGCGCTACGATACAAGCGATGGCTGCGCCGAGCATTTGCAAGGGCCCCGGTATGAGGCCGCAGAACATGCCGATGGCAATCCCGCGGGCGGCTGAGTGGCGGTTCAGATGCCACAGACAAGGGTGCTGCAGCGGTTTGCCCAGCATGGCAAATACACGGTTCTTGCCCAGCGTGGCGTGATCGGGGGTGTAGCGTTGGAAGAACTTGCGCATTCAGCGGTCTCTCTGATTCAACTGTGATTGTAGTCTCGCCGGCGAAAGCCGGGTGCGTGCTGGGTGTGACCAGCATCTGTGCACAAAGTGCGTCGCTCAGCATGGTTAAATTCGTTCCATGCGTTTTTGGGTGGTGGCTTTCGCTTCGGGAATCTGGTGGTGCCAGCAACAGGCAGTATTGCCGCCGCTGTTGCCGTTGCTGGCCTATGCAATCGTGCTGGGCCTTGGCTGTGCGCTGGCGTGGCGTTGGCGCGCATCGAAACTGATGCAGGTCGTTGCCTGCCTGCTCATGTTTGCCTGCGGCGTTGTCTGGGCTGCCTGGCGCGCGGAGATGCGACTGGCCGAAACACTGCCCGCCGCGATGGAAGGCGGAGACTTTGTCGTATCGGGCTACATCGCCGATCTGCCAGATCGCGGCGAGCGCGGTACGCGCTTCCTGTTTCGCGCCGAGCAGCGTCCGGCGGGCGTGCCGGAGAATATCTCTCTGAGCTGGTATGCCGATGGCAAACAGGCTGTGCCGCCCTTGCGCGCGGGCGAGGCCTGGCAACTGACCGTGCGCCTGCGCAGGCCGCACGGCAATCTCAATCCGCATGGCTTCGATTTCGAGGGCTGGATGTTCGAGCGGGACATCCGCGCGGTTGGCTACGTCCGCAGTCGGGAGGTGAATCAACGCAAGGAGGTGATTGCATACGGGATCGCCGCGCATATCCAGCATGCACGCCAGGTGGTGCGCGAGCGTTTTGAACGCGCGTTGCCGCAGGGGCGCTGGGTAGGCGTGCTCAGTGCATTGGCCGTCGGCGACCAGTCGGCTGTGTCGGCCCAGCAGTGGCGGCTGTTCAGCCAGACGGGTGTGACGCATCTGATGTCCATCTCGGGCGGGCACGTGACCTTGTTTGCTGCGTTGATTGCGTGGCTGGTGCGGCGTGCCTGGTCGCGTTTTCCACGGCTGTGCCTGAGATTGCCGGCACAGAAAGCGGCGATTGTGGCTGGAGCGTTGGCCGCTTTCTTCTACGTGCTTCTGTCCGGCTTCGGGGTGCCCGCACAGCGCACGCTTTACATGCTGCTCGTGGCGGCCGCCGGCATCTGGTTCGGGCGAGGCACGGGGGCGGTGCGGTGCTTGTCGGCCGCGCTGCTGGTCGTGTTGCTCTATGACCCGTGGGCGGTCTTGTCTCCGGGCTTCTGGTTGTCTTTCGGCGCGGTAGCGGTGTTGTTCTGGGTCGGCCGGGAGCTGGTCAATAGCGAGAATTCCGTGCTGTCCTGGTTGCGTACCCAACTGCGTGCGCAGTGGGCGATTATCGTGCTGACCTTGCCCATTCTGCTGGGCCTGTTCCAGCAATTCTCGCTGGTGTCGCCATTCGCCAATGCGCTGGCGATCCCCCTGATCAGCGCGGTGATCACGCCGCTGGCCTTGCTTTTTGCCGTGCTGCCCTTGCCCAGCCTTGCCGAGCTCGCGCACTGGTTGCTGGACTTGCTGATGCGCTTTCTCGAATGGCTCGCCCTGTTGCCGATGGCCAGCTGGCAACAGGCGGCGCCGCCAGGCTGGTTGATCGTCCTCGGCGTGTGCGCGGCTTTCTGGGCGCTGCTGCCGCGCGGCGTGCCGGGTCGGCGCGTGGTCTTGCTGGTCTTCCTGCCCTTGTTGATGTGGACGCCATTGCGGCCTGCCGTCGGACGTTTCGATGCCACCATCATCGATGTCGGACAAGGCCTGTCCGTGCATGTGCAGACGGCACGTCATGACCTGCTGTTCGATACCGGCCCGCAGTACACGCCTGAGAGCGATAGTGGCGAGCGCGTCATTCATCCATTCCTGCGCGCAGCGGGCGTCCAGCAACTCGATCGCATGGTCGTCTCGCACGACGATCTCGATCACAGCGGTGGCGCGGCCTCGCTGCTGAAGCTGCTGCCGGTCCGGTCATTCATGAGCAGCCTGCCGGAGGAGCATGTGCTCGTCCGGCAGGCCGGCGGACAACAGCCCTGTGCGCGTGGCGATCGCTGGGATTGGGATGGCGTGAGCTTCGAAGTACTGCATCCTGCGGCCGAGGTTCAGGCGGTGAAGGACAACAACCGCTCCTGCGTGCTGAGAGTCAGCAACGCGAACTGGAGTCTGCTGCTCGCAGCCGATATCGAGGCGCCGGCAGAGAACGAGCTGTTGGCAAACAATGCCGCGCGTCTGCGCAGCACCGTAATGGTCGCGCCACACCATGGCAGCAAGACCTCGTCACAGCCATCCTTCGTCGATGCTGTTGCTGCGCGCACGGTGATCTTCACCACCGGCTATCGCAATCGTTTCCATCATCCCGCGCCGGAGATCGTCGCGCGCTATGCTGCGACGGGCGCGAACTTGCTGCGCTCCGATACGCATGGCGCCGTAATACTTGAAGAGACAGCACAAGGCGAACCGCAGCCAGTTTGGGAAAGGCAGTTGCGGGCACGTTACTGGCAAGGCAAGTAGTGGTACAAGAAGTGTTGGCAAGCGGGCAGGGCTGCGGCGACGTCGCCAGCCACTCTGAATGAGGATTCCTATGAAAAAGCTGTGGCGATTTCTCAAGTCATTGTTCGTGCGTCGCAGGCCGGTACAGCTTGCAGCGGACAAGCCATTCCGTCGCTGGGACGCGCGTTGTCTCGGCAAGGGTGGCGTGCATCGCATGTCTTGCGTGGAGTGGGGCGATCCTGCCAATCCGCGCGTGCTGGTATGCGTCCATGGCTTGACGCGCAATGCGCGCGACTTCGACGATCTGGCTCAGGCCTTGAGTACGCACTACCGCGTGATCTGCCCGGACGTGGTGGGGCGTGGCGAGAGTGACTGGCTGCTCAACAAGCTCGACTACCAGATTCCGCAGTATGCGGCCGATATATTCATGATGCTCAAGGCGCGCGGCATCAAGGAGGTGGACTGGGTCGGCACGTCGATGGGCGGGCTGATCGGCATGGGCCTGGCGGCACAGCCACACAACCCGATCCGTCGCCTGGTGCTCAACGACGTGGGGCCGGTCATCACTGGCGCATCGCTGCAGCGCATTGGAGAATATGTGGGCCGTGCGCCGGACTTTCCGACGCTGGAAGCGGCCGAGAGCTTCATCCGAGCCGTAAGCGTAGGGTTCGGCGATCTCACGGATGCGCAATGGCGGCACGTGACCCTGCACTCCATGAAGGAGGAGGGCGGCGTGTGGAGGATGCGTTATGACCCGGGCATTGGCGACGCGTTCCGCATAGGTCCGATTGGCGACGTTGCGATCTGGCCGATCTACGATGCGATCAAATGCCCGGTGATGGTGATTCGCGGCGCGAGCTCTGATCTGCTCCTGCCCGAGACTGTCACCGAGATGACGCGCCGTGGTCCACGCGCGAAGGCCGTGGAAATCCCGAATGTAGGACATGCGCCCATGCTCATGGATGCGGCGCAAATCAACATCGTGCGGGAGTTCCTGCTCGCGGAGACGCGGACCGCATGAGCCAACGTCTTCCGGAACAGTACGCATGAACTTCGTAAACCAGTTTCTCTCGCAATTCACCTGGCTGGACTGGCTGGGGCTCGCCTGGTTCCTGCTGTGCTGGACCGGTTACGAGCGCATCGTCGACCGCGGCTGGCGTGGCCGCATCACCTTGCTTGAAGAGACGCATCGCTTGCGTCTCTACTGGGCGCGGCAGATGTTGATCCGTGAGAACCGCATCGTCGATGTCGGTCTGGTTGGCAATCTCGTGCACAGCGTGTCCTTCTACGCCAACACCTCGATCTACATCATTGCCGGCCTGTTCGCGACGCTCGGCGCGCTGGATCGCTTCATGGAAACCGCCGCTGACCTGCCTTTCGCGCACGCCATCTCGCGCGAAGCGCTGGAGTTGAAGCTGCTCATGCTGATCGCCGTCTTCGTGGTGGCCTACTTCAAGTTCACCTGGTCGCTGCGCGAGTTCAACGTGCTGTCCATCATCATGGGCGCCGTACCTCCGAAGGAGCACGATACCGAAGAGCTGGAGCTGTTCGCCCAGCGCACGGCGGCTGTGAACACCTGCGCCGGCGACGATTTCAATCGTGGCATTCGCGCCTACTACTTCGGTATGGCGATCCTGGCCTGGATGGTGATGCCGGGGCTGTTCATCATCGCCACCACCTTGATCTTCGTCGTGCTGGCCCGCCGCGAGTTCGACTCAGAGGTGTTGCGCGCCTTGCGACTGCAAGTCGTCGCCAGACCGCCTTCCGGGCGTGAGGTAGACACGGGCAAGTGAGGACGGGACTGCTCCCTGTCAGCCCAGGGCCTTGCTTCCGGTCGGGCTGAACGCAGCCCACCGGTTGGGACTTGGTCAGGGCGTGGGACATGGCTTTTTCCGTCGAAAGTCAGGATTTGCGGGGCTCCTGGGGCCAGGCTTGCAAGCCATCAGGGTTCTTGGCGAGGCCGGCAAATGCCGCCCTGTGCCCCCGGTTTTCCATGACCCTGAGACAGATTTGGGTCGAAAAGCGACGCGTTTTTCGTTAAAATTCAGGCCTTTCTTCGGTAGCCGCTCCCCGGCGACTGCCTTGTTGGTCCCCATCGCGAGTCCTCAATGTCCGAAATCCTCAAGCTTCGTGGCGCACCGGCTTTCTCTGCCGTGCGTACCTCCCGCATTGCCGATGCCGTCTCTGCTGCGGCCAGTCGTATCCGCGGTCTGGTTGCCGAGCACTGGTACTTCATCGAGATCAATGCGCCGCTGAACGCCACGGAGCAGGCCCGTCTGGTCGATCTGCTGGCTGCGCATCCGGCGTCGGCAGAGCTGCCGGCCGGCGTGAATGTGCTGGTCACGCCACGTCTCGGCACGATCTCGCCCTGGTCGTCGAAAGCTACGGACATCGCGCACAACTGCGGTTTCGACAAGGTCGTGCGCATCGAGCGCGGCACGATGTACACGCTGGACGCGAAGAGTCTGGATGCCGCCGCGCGCGAAGCCGTGCTGCCGGTCCTGCATGACCGCATGACGGAGTCGGTGCTCGACAATGTGGCCGCAGCCGAAGCCTTGTTCGCACATTACTCGCCGAAGCCGCTTTCGAGCGTCGACGTAGTGGGGGGCGGACGTGCCGCCCTGGTGGCTGCCAATAGCGAGCTGGGTCTTGCATTGTCGGAAGACGAAATCGATTACCTCGTCGACAACTTCACGCGCGTCGGCCGCAACCCGACCGACGTCGAGCTGATGATGTTCGCGCAAGCCAACTCCGAACATTGCCGCCACAAGATCTTCAATGCTGACTGGATCGTCGACGGCGAGAAGAAGGACAAGAGCCTGTTCGGCATGATCAAGGACACGCACAAGGCGCACCCGCAAGGCACGGTGATGGCCTATGCCGACAATGCCTCCATCATCGAAGGCTTCGATATCGAGCGCCTGTATCCGGAAGCGGATGGCAAGTGGTCCTACAAGCAGGAACTGACGCATATCCTGATGAAGGTCGAGACGCACAATCACCCGACGGCGATCTCGCCGTTTGCGGGCGCGTCGACCGGTGCCGGTGGCGAGATTCGCGATGAAGGCGCAACGGGTCGTGGTTCGCGTCCGAAAGCGGGCCTGGCCGGCTTCACCGTCTCTAACCTGAAGATTCCCGGCGCAGTCCAGCCTTGGGAAACTGATTCTGTCGCCTACGGCAAGCCCGAACGCATCGCATCGCCGCTGCAGATCATGATCGACGGCCCGCTCGGCGCGGCAGCCTTCAACAACGAATTCGGCCGCCCGAATCTGACCGGCTACTTCCGTACTTTCGAGCAGGAAGTGCAGGGCGAAGTGCGCGGCTACCACAAGCCCATCATGATCGCCGGCGGCGTCGGCAACATCCAGGCGACGCAGTCGTTCAAGGAAGAGTTCGCGCCCGGCACGCTGCTGATCCAGCTCGGCGGCCCCGGCATGCTGATTGGCTTGGGCGGCGGCGCAGCTTCGTCGATGGCGACCGGCAGCAATACGGCCGATCTGGACTTCGCTTCTGTACAGCGCGGCAATCCGGAAATCGAGCGTCGCGCGCAGGAAGTCATCGACGCCTGCTGGCAGATGGGCGAGAAGAACCCCATCAAGGCGATCCACGATGTGGGCGCTGGCGGTCTCTCCAACGCCTTCCCCGAGCTGGCCGATTCGGCGAAGCTCGGCGCGCATTTTGAGCTGCGCAAGGTGCAGATCGAAGAGCCGGGCATGAGCCCGCGCGAGATCTGGTCGAACGAAGCGCAAGAGCGTTACGTGCTTGCGCTGCCGCCGGAACGTCTCGAGGAATTCCGCGCCATCTGCGAACGCGAGCGTTGCCCGTTTGCTGTTGTAGGCACTGCAAGCGACGATGGCCGTCTGCAGGTCACTGACAGCCATTTCGACAATCACGCCGTCGACATGGAAATGCAGGTGCTCCTCGGCAAGCCGCCAAAGATGCTGCGCGATGTCGCGACGCGCCAGGTCTTCCTGCCGCCGTTTGACGTAACCGCGATGGACGTCAAGGAAGCCGCACTGCGCGTGCTGCGTATGCCGGCCGTGGCGAGCAAGAACTTCCTCATCACCATCGGCGACCGTTCGGTCGGTGGCCTGACTGCGCGCGACCAGATGGTCGGCCCATGGCAAGTGCCCGTGGCCGACGTGGCTGTGACGGCGATGAGCTTCAAGGGCTACACCGGCGAAGCTTTTGCCATGGGCGAGCGTACGCCGCTGGCCTGCGTCAGCCCGACCGCTTCGGGCCGCATGGCGATCGGTGAGTCGATCACCAATCTGCTGGCCGCGGATGTGGCTGACATCGGCGACATCAAGCTGTCCGCCAACTGGATGGCTGCTGCGGGTCATCGTGGCGAAGATGCGGCGTTGTTCGCGACCGTCAAGGCTGTGTCCGATTTCTGTATCGCGGCTGACCTGTCGATTCCGGTCGGCAAGGATTCGTTGTCGATGCGCACGACCTGGAGTGACGAAGGTGGCGCTAAAGCGGTGGTTTCGCCGCTGTCGATGATCGCCACGGCCTTTGCGCCAGTCGCAGACATCCGCAAGACGCTCACCCCACAACTGAAGATCGAAGATGGCGTCGAGACCGAGCTGGTACTCATCGACCTTGGCATGCAGAAGCATCGCCTCGGCGGCTCGGTGTTCGCGCAAGCCTATAACTCGGTTGCCGAGCACGCGCCGGATATCGACGCCGCAACGCTCAAGCAGTTCGTTGCCGGTGTCGCGGCACTCAAGCGCGAAGGCCTGCTGCTGGCCTACCACGACCGCTCGGACGGCGGCCTGTTTGCGACGCTTGCCGAAATGGCTTTCGCATCGCGCAGTGGTCTCTCCATCGAGCTGGATTCGGTCTGCTACGACGACCTGATGAGCGATGTGGACGGCAGCGAGAAGCGTCCGGATCTGCTCAAGGGCCGCTTCAACGACCGCATCTTCGGCGCGCTGTTTGCCGAAGAGCTGGGCGCCGTCGTGCAGATCAAGCGTGCTGATCGCGAACGCGTGCAGACGGTGCTGCGCGAAGCAGGCCTCGGCGCTGCGACGCACTTCATTGGCTATCCGAACGACCGTGGCGATCTGCGCATCCGTCGTAACGCCAAGATGGTGTTCGAAGCTGGCGTGAATGAACTCCTGCAAGTCTGGAGCGAAGTCAGCCACGAGATCGCACGCATCCGTGACGATGTGGAGAGTGCCGATCAGGAATTTGCCGCGCTGGCTGACAAGAGCAATTCCGGCCTGTCGATGTCGCTGACTTACGATCCGGCTGATGACATCGCCGCACCGTACATTGCGAAAGCGCGTCCGAAGGTCGTCATTTTGCGCGAGCAGGGCGTCAATTCGCAGAACGAGATGGCGTCCGCATTCGAGGCAGCAGGCTTCCAGCCACATGACGTGCACATGTCCGATCTCATGAGCGGCCGCGTCAGCCTCACCGATTTCCACGGCCTCGCGGCCTGCGGCGGTTTCTCCTACGGCGACGTGCTCGGTGCGGGTCAGGGCTGGGCCAAGTCCATCCTGTTCAACGACAAGCTGCGCGAACAGTTCTCGGCTTTCTTCTCGCGCAGCGACACCTTCGCGCTGGGCGTTTGCAATGGCTGCCAGATGATGAGCAATCTCGCCGAGATCATCCCGGGCGCCGAAGCCTGGCCGCGTTTCCATCGCAACAAGAGCGAGCAGTTCGAAGCGCGCGTCGCGATGCTGGAAATTCTCGAATCGCCGTCGGTGTTCTTCGCCGGTATGGCGGGCAGTCGCATGCCTATCGTCGTAAGTCACGGCGAGGGCAGGGCGGTGTTCGCCAATGCAGGCGATCAGGCCAAGGCGCTGGTGTCGGCACGCTACATCGACAACACGGGCGCGGTGGCGGGCAGCTATCCGTTCAACCCGAACGGCTCGCCCGACGGCATCACCGGACTCACGACGGCCGATGGTCGCTTCACCATCATGATGCCGCACCCGGAACGCAGTCGTCGTGCTGTGCAGATGAGCTGGGCCCCGGAAACGCTTGGCGAAGACTCGCCGTGGATGCGCATGTTCCGCAATGCGCGCAAGTGGGTGGCATAACGAAGCGAAGGTCAGCTACAAGAAAAAACGCCCGCGATTCGCGGGCGTTTTTCATTCAGTCATGCAAGGGCGGGTACTTCGCCGCGTTGAGTGCGATCTTGTTGCGCACCGCTTCATCAATATCAATCTTCAGCACCATCGAGATGCGCATCAGGTAGAGCAGGACATCGGCAACTTCCTGCTTCACGTGCTCGGCCTTCTCTGACTGCATGATCTTGTCAGCTTGCGCATCTGTCATCCACTGGAAGATCTCGACCAGTTCGCCGACCTCTCCGGTGAGCGCCAGCAACAGGCTGCGTGGCGTGTGGAATGGATCCCAATCGCGCTGTCGTGCAAATTCGGCGAGTGTGGCTTCCAGGTTCTTGGTGTCGATCAGCTTTTCGCTCGTCATGGTGGAATGTCCATCTGCAGGTGTTGCGCAATTGTCGTATAAGGGCGGCGCGGCTGCCTCGATACCCGTTCGTAATGTGGCTTCGTCTGCCGGGCTGTCCTATAAATCCCTTTGCGCTGGCCTGATGTGGGTAGTGGCCGACGTGGCTGGATTGATGACGAGCGACATTTCAACTGACAGGGGGTTTCGATGATCAAGACATTTGCTGCGCTGGGTCTGGTGGCCATGATGGCGCCGGCGTTCGCCGCCAAATCATGCGATGAACTGAAGACCGAGATCGAAGGAAAGATCAAAGGGCACGGCGTCGAGAGCTTTACGCTGGATGTGGTGCCGACCGCCGACGTGAAGGAGCAGAAGGTCGTCGGTAGTTGCGGCGGCGGGGCTAGCAAGATCGTCTACAAGAAAGGCTAGTGAGCCCGCAGGTGCAGGCCGAAGGCTGGCGCCGTCAGCCTTCAGCCTTCACTTCATTGACGATGGGGCCGCCTGCTGCGAATGCATCGGCGTTCCCCAGCGTGGTGGTAGCAATGGCGTGCAGTGCTTCGCGCGTGAGAAAGCCCTGATGTGAGGTGATCAGCACATTCGGGAAGGTCATCAGGCGCGCCAGCATGTCGTCCTGGATCAGGCTGTTCGAGAGATCGTGGAAGAAGACGCCTTCTTCCATCTCATACACGTCGAGCCCGACGCCGGCTACTTTTCCACTCTTGAGGGCTTCGATGACGGCCGGTGTATCGATCAGGCCGCCGCGGCTGGTGTTGATGATGACGACACCTTGCCGCATCAAGGTCAGGGCATTGGCGTCGATGATGTGATGGCTTTGTGCGCTAAGTGGCAGATGCAATGAAATGATATCGGCATCGCGCAGCAGCGTGTCCAGGGCGACATAGTCGAAACCAACGTCCTTGGCGATCTGCGGGTTTTCGTACGGATCATAGGCAATCAGTTTGCAACCGAAGCCCCGCGCGATGCGCATGGCACATTGCCCGATGCGGCCGGCACCGAGCGCACCAAAAGTCTTGCCATGCAGATTGAAGCCTTCGAGCCCGTCCAGCGAGAAGTTCTGCTCACGCACGCGATTGAAGGCGCGATGCGTCTTGCGCACCAGGGTCAGCAGCAGCGCGAAGCAATGCTCGGCGACCGCCTCGGGTGAGTAGGCGGGCACACGCGCCACGCGGATGCCATGCTCCTGCGCAGCGGCGATGTCGATGCCGTTGAAGCCCGCTGCGCGTAGTACCACCAGCTTCACACCGATTTCGGCCAGTCGTTTCAAGACCGGCGCAGTCAGGCGACAGTTGACGAAGGGGCAGACCGCATCGAAGCCCTGTGCCAGCTCTACGGTCTTGTCGTGCAGGCGCTCTTCGAAGAATTCGAGCACATGTTGCTGCCCGACGTTTGCTTCGTTGAGTGCTCGCTCGTCGTACTTGTGTGTATCGAATACCGCGATGCGCATGCCCGGTGCCTCCTGATCAGCCAGCCTTGCCCAGATAGTCCTTCTTGCCCAGTTCTACGCCATTGTGACGCGCGATGGCGTATGCCGTCGTGACGTGGAAATAGAGGTTGGGGAGGACGAAGCCCGTCAGGTAGCTCTGGCCGTTGAAGTTCAGTTCGCCGGTGCGGGTCTTGATGACGACAGGGCGTTCTTCACTGCCAGCAATCTGCGCCGGCTTGAAAGACCGCAGGTAGTCGATGGTCTTTGCCAGGCGGGCAACGAGTTCGGGAAAAGTGGTTTCGAAGTCGTCGTACTTTGGCGGCTCTTCGCCGGCGAGACGTGCCGCGCCGCCTTTGACGGTGTCGCTTGCAATCTGCACCTGGCGCGACAAGGGAAACATGTCGGGTGCGAGGCGCGCGTTGATGAAGATTGCAGGGTCGATCTTTCTCGCCTCGGCATGCGCCGCAACCTTGTTGAGGATGTCGGTCAGGTTCTCCAGCGCACGCACAGCGCCGGGAATGAATGCCTGGTACATCGAGATGCTCATGACGCGTTCCTTGTGTGGCTCGGTGGGATGATGGTGCTTGTTCGTGATTTCAGTTCGGGGCAGGCAGATTCTGCGGATGGCCGGCATGGGTGACAACGAACACAAGCAGTTCGGCGGTCTCGCTACCGGTGTTGTTCAGGCCATGGTACTGGCCGCTGCCGGTCTGTAGTAGATCGCCCACTTGCATCGTGTCGGTGTGGCCATTGTCGTCGATGGTGACATTGCCCTTCAGCAGAAGATAGTACTCCGTCTCCATACGGTGATGATGCAAGCCGATCGTCGCGCCCGGTGCCACGTTCATGTAGGTCAGCAGCCGCAGGTTCGGATGCGTGTTGCGCGGAATGAGGTAGGCGAGGGAGACCTCGCCGCTGCCGTCGTGCACGTTGGTGCGATGCTCCTCAATCATTTCGGCGCGTTTATAGATCATCGTGCGGCTCCTGCTTGTTACGGTGAGTCGTGGCTCACTCAAGGTCGAGGGCAAGCCGTCGTAGCCAGCCATCAATGTCTGTCGAGGGAATGTCCAGTGTGCGACGCGTGGCTTGCACGCTCGGGTAGCCACCGACATCGTCCTGACTGTCGATGATGCGCCCCTTGCCAAGACGCAGGTCTGCCACGATGCGTTGGTCGACGATATCGCGCTCGCGAGGGCGCGCGCCTGCGTGCGTGAGTACGTTCTCCTTGACCTGCGCAGCGGGTAGAGCCGTTAGTCCGGCGGGCCAGACGGGTTTGTCCTTGAGCATGCGGATGCTGTCGGTCATCAGGCTGGCGGGCTGTCCCGCAGCGTCGAAAGCAAGGTTGTCCTCGACGTAGGCGTCAGCGGTGACGCCTGTATTCGAATGGCGTATCAGCGGCAAGCCTTTGCGCGTGTTAGAGCCGTGCTGAAGCACATTGCCGACGACGGTGATGCGCGGCGGAGGCGGCATCTCGCGACCGACCCATTCAGGCGGATAGCCGCCCAGGCAGATTGCGCAGTTCCCCGGGTTGTAGATGAGGTTGTTGACCACCACGCCCGTGGTGTTGCTCTTCATGTATGGGTTGCGGTCGTTGTTGTGGGCGTAGAGGTTGCCGATGATGGCGACGTCCTGCACGTTGTCGTGGATCAGCGAGCCCATCGAATGTTTGCCCTTGCCGTGGGCGGAGTCCCACAGGCCTTCGGCGATGATGTTGTTCGACAAGGTGACGCGATGTGCGGTGTTGTTGGGGCCCTGATCCAGCGGGCCCGAAACGGAAAGATTCTCGTCGGTACCCCAGCTCATCGAGCAGTGATCGACGACCACATTCCAGGCGTTGCCGCTCTCGACAGAAACATCGCTCTCGTAGCCATACTTCTTGGGCAAACCAGCGTCGCCCATGCGGAAGCGCATGTGTTGCATGAGGATGTCATGCGTCTGAAGCTTCATGCCACCGCGGATGATGGTGATGCCGGGTGTGGGCGCTGTCTGGCCAGCAATCGTGATGAAGGGATTGCGGATGCGTAGATCTGCCTTGTCCAGATCAATGAGGCCGCCGACTTCGAACACGACGATGCGTGGGCCGTCTGCCTCGATCGCGGCACGCAGGCTCCCACTGCCGCGTGAATCGAGATTGGTGACACGGATGATGCGGCCACCACGACCTGCGCTGGTTTCCGAACCGAAGCCCACCGCGCCGGGAAATGCGCGCGGCTCCTGTGGAGTGTTTGCTCCGTTCGATTGCGCCAGGCTTGCGTTGCATTGAACCGCAATGACGAGGGCTGCGAGCCATACTGACAATGATCTTCCTGAACCTGGCATGGCGATAGTGTCCCTCTAGTTGGTCTTCAGAAATCGGCCGCACTGGTGGCCGCAATGGCCTTTCCGGTGACGGGATGCGGAACGCTCAGATAGCAGGCATGCAGCAGCAGACGGGACGCCTTTTTCTGTACCGCGTCGCTCGCATAAAGCATGTCGCCCAGGATGGCGTGGCCGAGCGACAGCATGTGCACGCGCAGTTGGTGGGAGCGGCCTGTAATGGGTTCCAGCTCAAGCCGGGTCGTGCATGCCTCCTGATCGCGATGCAATACCTTGTAGCGTGTGAGCGAGGGCTTGCCGATCTCGTGATCGATTTTCTGCAACGGGCGATTGGGCCAGTCACAGATCAGGGGCTGGTCAATTTCGCCTGACGAGGCTGCGAGGGCGCCGTCAACGACGGCTACGTAGCGCTTGTCGACTGCCCGACTCTGGAATGCATAGCTGAGGGCACGATGCGCCGCCGCGCCGCGTGCAAATACCAGTAGACCGGAGGTCTCCATATCGAGCCGATGCACGATGAGCGCATCGGCGTATTCGGCCTGTACCCGCGACGCCATGCAGTCGTGCTTCCCATCACCCCGACCCGGGACCGACAGGAGTCCGCTGGGCTTGTTGACGATCAGGAGTGTGTCGTCCTGATAGACGATGTCCAGACCAAGGTGAGGGGGTGGTGCATACATCGCGGAAGCTGCGGAGAGGGCGGGAAGATCGGTACGTGGATTTTACGCCACAGCGCGCGGCTTGGCGGGGCGGCGGTCCGGAACGCAAATCGCGCCGGCTGGTCAGATCAAAGTGGTGGTGCTACGGTGCAAGCTCTCTATGAGGAACTCCAGCATGCTTAATCTGCGAAAGTGCGTTGCTTCTATTCTGGCCGCCGGTGCTGCCATGGCGGCCTGCGCCGAAACGCCTGCGGTGGGTTCCCTCGCGCCAGACTTCAGTCTGCAGGATCAGCAGCTCCAGGTACGCAAGCTCACGGATTTTCGTGGCAAGTGGTTGGTGCTGTATTTCTATCCGAAAGACGATACGCCGGGTTGTACCACCGAAGCCTGCAGCTTCCGCGACGGGCAGGCGTTGATCAGCGCGTTGGGCGCACAAGTGGTTGGCGTGAGTATCGACGATACGTCATCGCACAGCGCATTCGCCGAAAAGCACAAATTGCCCTTCCCATTGCTGGCGGATACGGATGGTCGCGTAGCGGCGCGCTACGGTGCCTTGTCTGACTGGAAGGTCGTGAAATTCGCGAAGCGCGAGACCTTCCTGATCGATCCCAAAGGCGTGGTGCGCAAGGCTTATCTCAACGTGGATGCCGATACGCACGCGGCGCAGGTGCTAGCCGATCTGCGCACTCTTGTTGGCAAGTGAGGGAGTGCCAGCTCAGAACAGCGTGCGCGCACCCGTGAACCGGCTGGCGAAGTAAGTGCTGTCGAGCCGCTCGATGCGGATGACGCCTTTGCTCGAAGGCGCATGCACGAAGCGGCCGTCGCCGAGATAGATCCCCATGTGGGAATAGGTCTGGCCGCTGGTGTTGAAGAACACCAGGTCTGCCGGTTTGAGCTCTGCGCGATCGATCGGTTGGGTGATCGCCGCAATCTGTGCTGCGTTGTGAGGCAGGCGCTTGCCAGCCACGCGTTCCACGACATAGCTCACCATGCCACTGCAATCCAGGCCCGCATCCGGATTGCTGCCGCCGAAGCGATAGCCCGTATTGAGCAGCCCCAGCGAAAAAATGACGATCTCACTGGCATGGTCTGGCTGATCAAGCCGGAATGCCGCGGTGGTTGGCGGGCGTTGAGTGGGCTTCGGCGTTGCTGGCGGAGCAGGGGGGGCGCTGCTGCAGGCGGCAAGACAGCCAAGGATCAAGCAGCACATAGATCTGCGCAGCAGCGGTCCTCGTTCAGTCATTACACCTCCAGCCAGAAAGTAACCGGCCCGTCATTGACCAGGCTGACCTTCATATCAGCGCCAAAGCGGCCACAAGCAACATCAGGGTGAGTTTGTCTGGCAGTGCTGACCAGGTAGTCGAAGCGTTCAGCGGCAACATCGGGGGCGGCTGCCGAGGTAAAGCTTGCGCGCGTGCCTTTTGTTGTATCGGCGGCGAGGGTGAACTGGGAAACCAGCAGCAGTCCGCCCTGCGTATCGCGAAGCGAACGATTCATGCGGCCCGTGTCATCTGAAAACACTCGGTAGTTGAGCATCTTCTCCAGCAGGCGGTCGGCCTTCTCCGTAGTGTCTCCGGGCTGTACTGCCACCAGCGCCAGCAAGCCCGTTTCGATCGCACCGACGATCTCGCTTTCGACCCGCACGGCCGCCTCGCTGACGCGTTGAATCAATGCAATCACGTCGCAGGCTTCTCCATTGTTCTTTGTCCCGGCATGTAAATCGGCAATTTCCACACTCAATCGATCAGCTCGACGCTGCCATTGATTGTTACCGTGATCAGCCCTTCACCCGCTTCAATGGGTGCCGGCGCAGCTTCGGCCATCGACATGCTCGCCTTGGCTGCACGCAGGTACGGCTGCGGTGCCATGCCCTGGGAGACATTGATGTTCTTGATGCGCCAGCGCTTGCCCAAGGCTTGTGCGGCCAAGGCCGCCCGTGCCTGGAAAGCTTTGAGTGCATCGACCATGGCTTCATCCGATGCCTTGGCCCGTGTCTCCGGCGCGAAACCTACGCTGACCTGATCCACCGCCGTCAGATTTTGCAGCTTTCCCAACAACTCCGACAGCGCAGCAATGTCCCGTGATTTCAGGCTGATGCTGGACCGCATGCGCCAGGCGTCAATGCGGCCGGGCGTTTTCGGCGCGTAGACCGGCCAGGTCTGGCTATTGGTTGTTTTGACCTTGATCGCCGGATAAGTCTTAACCAGCGCCAAGGCCTCATTCATGCGTTGATTGACGCGCTTCGCGAGCTCTGCTGGCGTAGCGTCCGTCTGCTCGACATAGGCCTGCGCCTGCGCCAAATCGTTAGGCAGACTGCGCGAAGCGTCGGCACTCAATTCGAGGGTAGGTAGTTCTGCCTTGGCGGGCGTTTGTGCCGCAGCTGGAAGGGAAAACAGAACGAGAGAGGCGAGAAGGGAAAGTGGAGCAAGAGCGCGTTTCAATGAACATACGGCGAAAGCTGCTATCTGCATGCAGTACCTCTAGAGATCAATCGCAAGCCGCCCCCGCAACTTGCCGCTATTGGGAATCTCCCCTGCCAGTCAGATCAAGCGATGCGCTTCAAGCCCTGGCGGAAGCGAGCTGCATTCTGCACATACACCTCTGCATTGGCCCGCATGCCCGCCACTTCTTCATCCGTAAGTTGGCGGATGATGCGTCCTGGCGTACCAACGACCAGGGAACGATCCGGGATGACCTTGTTCTCCGGAATCAGGCAGTTAGCACCGATCAGACAGTTCTTGCCCACCACCGCGCCATTCAGGATGACCGCATTGATACCGATCAGCGAGCCATCGCCAACGGTGCAACCATGCAACATCGCCATGTGCCCGATCGTGACGTGCTCACCAACCGTCAGCGGCACCCCGTCATCCGTATGCAGGATTGCACCATCCTGCACATTCGAACCTTCGCCCACAATGATGGGGTCGTTATCACCGCGCAGAACGGCGTTGAACCATACGCTCACGTTGCGACCAAGCTCCACAGTGCCTAATACTGCTGCGCTTTCTGCCACCCAAGCATCTTCGCCAAGAACAGGCGCGCGGTCATCCAGAAGAAAAACAGCCATTGCCATACCTTGAAAGTTGCGTTGCAGAAGTGCGCCACGCATTAGTGAAGAGATGATATCAGCAGGGCGGATTCGGCGTCAGGGCCGATCCCATTGCAATCGCGTCACTAGGTGGTGTTCGTCGATACTGTGCCGCTGGAGACAACAGAGATAGTTTATGCCTGCCATACTGCGGCTTGATGTGACGAATTTTGTCATGCGATGAGCGCAAAGCGCTGTCTCGGCCAGTTGGAATAGAGTGACCTGCCTACTGCAACCTTCTGATAATTATGGGAATGTGTTGTTTTTGATAGCTAAGCGCTTTTCTGGCACGCCGGTCGCTTATTGTTTTGCGTGCGGATTGCTGTCCGCTCCATTACGGGAGATTCATATGAGTAACATGAAACGCATCCAACAAGGCTTCACGCTGATCGAACTGATGATTGTTGTTGCCATCATCGGTATTCTGGCCGCAGTTGCTTTGCCGGCTTATCAGGACTACACAAAGAAAG
This sequence comes from Uliginosibacterium silvisoli, assembly GCF_036017035.1. Classification (NCBI taxonomy): domain Bacteria; kingdom Pseudomonadati; phylum Pseudomonadota; class Betaproteobacteria; order Rhodocyclales; family Zoogloeaceae; genus Uliginosibacterium; species Uliginosibacterium silvisoli. Next base: position 33,780 of record NZ_JAYXHS010000004.1, read on the forward strand.
CAAAAGTTTCGGAAGTTGTGCTAGCGGCAAGCTCTGCTCGTACTTGCGTAACCGAGATTTTCCAATCTAGCGGTGGTTCGACGATTCCGAGCACTGTTAGCAGCTGTGGAACAACGACCACGACAAAATACGCAGGCAGTGTTGTGGTTACGACAAGCAATATTACTGTAAGTGGTGCAGGTGACGTTGCTGGTGTAACAGTGGCATTGACGCCAAGCATTACCGGCTCGAACGGCACTTTGACTTGGACCTGCTCTGGTAGCCCGCTGAGCTTGATGCCTGGTTCTTGCCGGGGCTAATCGGTTTATTGGAAAAAAAGCCACCCTGAGGGGTGGCTTTTTTTATATGTGCTAAAGGTTAATAGAGGCCTCATGCTTGATCTTGCTGTGACCCTTCGGCGATCAGATTTTCTGGGACAGAAAACCACGGATTTTTATGGCATGAAACATATTATTGGAAAGTTTCTTTGGCGTAGTTCGAAGAATAATTCTGTGTTGCCGAAGGAGTGGCTTCCTGCTCTACAGGGAATACATATTGAGGAATTGAGAGTCCTTATTGAGAATACTGCCAAGGATGCCTTGCCGACTCTCGCTCTTTTACGGGATGAGGCTCAGTCTTGGGGTTGGAATGGCGGTTTGCTCGAAAAGCTGTGCGCCTATCGGGAGCTTTGCGGCGATGAGGTGGAGCAAGGGTATCGTCGTGTAATCAGAGAAGGATTGGCAGAACGTGACTTTGAATTGATGGCGAAAACCGCCTCGCGATGCCATGACTACCGACGCTACCAAGAGGCTTGGCAGATATTTTCTGCATTCAGATTTGTGGACGTTCCTGCTGGTCAGGAGAGCAGGTATTACGGTTTGAGCGTCGCGTTACTCGTTGCATCAAAGCGAGATATAAGAGAGGTGCGCAACTATGCCGACAAGGCTATGGAGCAAGGGTACATAAGCACTTTTTTTGCCCTCAATGCCATTATTATATATTTTGAACTCGGCGATCTCGACAAAGTCAGGATTTTGTGTGCGTATATTGCAAATGAGGCGGTAAAGGATTCGTCCGTACTTCAATGCTTGGGGTGGGTAGAGCTTGCGCGAGGCTACTACCCAGAAGGATTTCGTTTGCTGGAGGCTCGCATGGAGCTGCCTGAGCTCAAGGGGGAGGTGCCTCACCGAGTGTGGGTGCGTCAGCGTTGGGATGGCAGGAGCATGCAAGGGATGCGTCTCCTGATATATGAAGAGCAGGGACTTGGCGATACCATAATGATGGCACGCTATTTTGCTGGGCTGATAGAAAAAGGGGTTAAAGTGATTCTTGCGGCAAGGCAGCAAGTCATATCTCTTCTAGAGAGCAGTTTTCCTCAAATCACCTACACACCGCGTTCCCCTCAAGACTATCTGGATGTGGAGTTTGACGTTTGGGCCCCCATGATGAGTCTCCCTTATTATTTAAATACGACGATTGTGAATGTCCCACGTAAGGAAGGGTATCTTGTTGGGCCGAGAGATCAAAAATCCTATTGGTCTGATCGAATAAAAAACAGGTTTTCTTTGGGCAAGTTAAGGGTTGGTATTGCATGGTCTGGAAATCCAGACCACAAATTCGACAAACGGCGTTCGCTTACATTTGACGAAATCGCAGAATATGTGCGGTTGTGGCCAGAGATAGATTTTTTTGCGCTTCAGACTAGCACTCCGGACGTTCATCCCGCTAATCTTCACGTAATGTCCGAGGAGTTTGTTACATTGTCTGACACCGCGGCTCTTATTGAATTGATGGATATCGTGATCTCAGTGGACACTTCTGTAATTCATCTTGCTGGTGCATTGGGCAAGAAATCCTTTTTGATGTTGCCTTGTCGGTATGAGTGGCGTTGGGGACTGGAGGGTGAAGCTAACGCCTGGTATGACTCGGTGCGCGTGGTTCGACAGTCTTGCCATGGAGACTGGACGGATGTGCTTCACAGAATTTTTGGGAAAGAGAATTCGGTTCTAGCTACTGAAAGGCCAGTTTAATGTTTGGTTTTTCACGCAAACCCCCATGCCGAATTCCGGATAGCTTGATTGCCGCTCTAGACGCGCTGTCTTATCCAGACCTTTCCGTGGAGTTGCAGCGGTGGTGTACGCAGGTCAATGCCATTGTTGATGAAGAAAAATTGCTTGAGGCAGCAAAGCGTCGCGGGTGGAATGAAAAAGCCTGTGAGAAAATTAAAATAATAATTAGCTACTATCTCAATGACTATTCGCGCGCTTTCGAGTTATCCCGGAGATTCATAGAGCCGGATGAAGGGTTTGATGCCGATATTTTCACGTTATGTATTGGGATATTGTACCGCAACAACCAGTTTGAAGATGCTGCTTCGCTGATGGCAGCGGTGTCCGAAGAAAGGGATGAGTTAAGTGCCCGCGACGATTATTGGGTCTTACGTGCGGTGGTTAGCTGGTCGGTTTGTAATGTAACTGCGGCACATGCTGCGATAGATCGTGCGCTGGAGATTTTACCCAAAAATAGAATCGTGTTAGAGAATGCAGTTTCCATATACTGGGAGTTAGGGGCTCAGGGAAAATTCAAGGCTGCATTTGATAGACTGAGTGAGCTTGGCTTTGACACGGGCTATGCATATGCGCTCGTGCTGCTTGCAATGGGGCGATATTCTGAGGGGTTTGAGAGGATGGAAGCCCGCTATCAGATGGACGAAACTAACCGGTATTTGAACAAGGCCCTAACCTCCACCAAGCATTGGAATGGTGTTGAGTCGGTAGGGAAAGGACTCTTGTTAAGCGCAGAGCAGGGTCTAGGGGATAGTGTCCAGATGGCTCGATATATACCTGATTTATTTTCAGTCACTGGTGGCAGGCTTGCAGTGGAGGTGCAGGTCGAGGCGCTTTCTTTTCTGCAATACAATTTTCCTGAAATCCAGTTTTTTCCTCGAGAGTACGGGAAGCTACCCGATGTGAAATTTGATCATTGGATTGGTATGATGAGTCTGCCGTTAATTTTCAAAACGGAAATTGACACCATTCCGCGCCGTTTTTCTTATTTGAAAGCACCTTCAGATTGTCTGGAGTACTGGAGGGCACGAGTTGAGGGCCTAGCTCCAGACGCGCGGCGGAGACGTATTGGGATTGCTTGGTCAGGGCAATCCATACATCGTGCAGATCGCCGACGTTCTATTTCCTTTTCTCTAATAGCTAATTGGATTAGAGAATGTGATGCTGATTTTTTTGCTCTTCAGAAAATTGTTCCTGACATACGGCCAGTTAATTTGATTGATGTATCTGCCGAGATGATGACCCTTGGAGATACCGCAGCTCTTATTCAAGAGATGGACCTGGTCGTTACAGTTGATACGTCGATTGTCCATATTGCAGGAGCGCTTGGAAAACCGACGTTACTGCTGCTACCTTTTCGTTACGAATGGCGTTGGGGGATGGAAGGGGAGGAGAATCCTTGGTATGAGTCTGTGAGGGTTTTTCGTCAGCAGCGCGCCGGGGAGTGGGCAAATGTACTGGCGGTTGTTTTTAATAACGAAATACTACGTACTATTGGAGAGAGGAGCCGGAGTGGGATTACTGTCTGATATTTTTTCGAAGGCCCCAGTGGTCTTTGCCGACGAGTTGGTTGTTAAAATCGCCCGTCAATTTCCTCCTGCGAGCGAGGCTCAGTTGGGTAAAAAGGGCGCTCAGCGCAGGCTGGAGGGCGTTATCGAGCCTGTTATGCAGGATATCGATATATTTCAGCAAAAGAATCGACTAGGTTGGATAGGCAAGGCAAGGTTCGGCAACGCAGTGCGCTGGCGTTTGATCGAGAAAGGTTATTCAAAAGGATTCTCCGAGGCGATAACGGAAGGAGTGATTCGCCAAATTACCGTCCAGAGCTAAGCGATGCTTTCAATAATCATTCCGTGCTTCAATCATGAGGCGAGCTTGTTGCGCGCGATAGACTCCGCGGAAAAGGTCAGGGGGGTGTGCGAAGTCATCATTGTCGATGACTGCTCGACAGACAATTCTCTAGAACTTATTCAATCAATTGCGGCTGAGCGTAAAAATATCCGTTATTTCTGCAACCCAAAAAATTCTGGGCCAGGATATTCGAGAAATCGTGGTGTGCACGAGGCCGGTGGGCAGTATTTGGCCTTTCTTGATGCAGATGACGAGCTAATCAATGCCGGATTTTATGAACAGGCCCAGGAGGTCATTCGGCAAGATCCATCGATCCGCGCAATCAAAGCAAATATGGAGTTTTTTGATCCGGTAAAGGGGTGGATATTGCCGGATTACGATCCACGCTATGTGCCGGCAGTTCTAAGTTCCGCATGCGCAACGGTCATTCAACGGGACATGTTTCTGCGGATGGGAGGGTTTTCTGAGGATGTCGTATTTCGTGGGCCAAATGGTGGCGAAGATGTTGCTTTCATGCAGGCATTGATGAATTGCGGTTCGCTGGGCAAGATTGATGTTGTGTCTTATCGTGTTTGGAGCAAGGATGGCGGGCACGCCGATCGTTTTCTGGCAATGACTCGTTTGACGAATTCCGGATTTGAATTTGTCATACGAGGACAGGAAGATAGTGATGTAGTTGAGAGGGCTGTTGAAGAATTCAAACAGATGGTAATTAAGCGCATGAAAGAGTCTGAGTAATTCGTTGTTCGAAGTAGCTTTGCTTGTGACGGCTATATCTACATCAAGACAACTGTTGTCTTAATTGCCCTGGCTAGATATTTAGGTGCGCATAATCCACAAATACTTGCGTTCCTTCTGGCCTGTTACCCATTGCTAGCGCACAAGCGTCTAGGGTGGTCAGCATCTGCTCCGTATATCTTTCAATGGTAAGCAGTTCCCGCATTTTCTCCGCTTGATCGATTCCGATCTGAATAATGATTTCTTGGTTTTTCAACGCAAAATCAATCCGCTCTGCAATGGAGTCTTTTGAGAAGCTGAATGTAAAAATTGAATGATCGGTGAAGTTGTCTACAAAGAAGCTTTGTTGGTTTGTTAGAAACGCTGTGTAGCGACCGGATGCTCGCAATGTTCTATCATGGGCGCCGGTTGAGGTGTTGGGGGACATGTCAACCACGGCAAGGGCGCGATCAATTAATTGTCGTGTTCCCGCGTAATCAGAACGAGGGTCGTAAGTTGCTTGTTTTCCAGAGAAGCTAACATGGTCCCAATTGACGCCACGTATCGTGACGGGGAAGTCCAACAAAGTCTTGGCGATCAATGTGCTTTTGACCCTTCTTAAATAATCGTCCAGCTGAGCTGAAAGGAAAAAGAATAGCCTTTGGTCCCGCTGGACTTCAATGTCCAAATTGGTGAAGTATTTCTCAATCTCTACAAAAGTATCTGCCGCGTCATCAAGTCGCGCCTCCAGATCGCGGGAGATGTCGAGTAGCAAACTACCCGTTGCCGGTGGAAGGCTTCGTCGCCAAAAATCTTTCAGCCGCTCCGGACAATTTCCGTTCTTCGGAAAAATTATCAGATTTTCTTTGGATTTTAAATGAAAGTCGACTCTCTGTTTTTCTATTCTGTCGAATGGGAATAATGGCATGTTTGCGGATATGCCAGCATTAGGAAACCATTTTTTGAAGTAAGCATGGTGTTCCTTGTGCCCATACACATTGATGGAGTTCTTATAGTCCTGTACGTGCTTGGAAGGGAAGTAAGCTGGAGAGTCTCCAAAAAGTCTTAGAAATGGAATGTCCGCTGATGCCCAAGGGGCTATCGCACTTCCTTCGCTTGTTGGAAGTAGTTCCCCTACCCCGAATGGTGATATGGCAAACCATATGGGTGATTCGCAGGCCTTCTGTAGGTTCGACAGCCAATCGTCTTTGGAAATATCTATAAAAACTATGCCTTTTGCCAGTTTTTCTAGAGGCTTTAAAATTTCAAGCGTGTGTTCCTTGAGGGCATCCCCTTCGCTTGGTGGGAGAATCCCGACGATTACTCCTCCGCGCTGATATTTCATCTGCAGGTGGCTGGGGCTGCTGGATGCGGGGCTTTCATGGCGTTTTCTGAAAGTGCGATAAAAAATATCGGCAAGCAGGTTTTTTAGCATGTAAATTCCAATTTTCAGCTATGTCAGCATACAAAAAATGTTTGACGATGCTTGTGCGAACTATCGAAACCATGGGGGGCGGTGGCGTCTCTTGGTGTCAATATTTTTCAGATTTTTACAGAAAATTTATGTGGGCTCGAATTCCTTCTGAGGGTTTTTGGTGCTGTTTTTATGTCATTAAACATCATGGTGCCTATTGTCGATAGGCATGGCGCAAATTTCCAAGAGTTCTATGCATATAAATAACCCTCGCCTTTCCGATAATTCGTGATTGGTGTTTATCGACGTTGATGCAATTTTTTGTTGCTGTGAGGCCAAGGTGTGCGCACCTGTTGAAGATCTAGTCGAATGTAAGGCCGAGGAGATTTAATTGGTGATCGTCTTCAGTGAGCTCCACCGGTTTCTCTTGTCTCGTTGGTTGGCTCTTTGAAAGTGAATTCGTTAGAGCTCTCTTTCTCAAAAACATCGAGTGCATCCGAGTTGATTTTTATTGGAAGAGAAAGTGTTTCGGATTGATCGTTTAGCAACGTCCTGCTTCTACTGATTCATCCATTTTTGTGTGCTTGATGTTGTCGTAAACGAGTGCGTCGGTGTTTTTCATGATTGGCTAGTGCCCAATATACGGAAAAACTATGGCTGCATAATAGATATCTTCAGGCTCTGCCCTGTTTTAGTTTGTTGCCTTTCTGGATGCAATGAACTCTGTAATTTCTTCGAGAGTTTCCGCTTCCATATCTGGATATATTGGCAGGCAAAGTATCTGGCGTGATGCTCGCATCGCTACGGGGAGGTTGTCCTTGTGGGCAGACGGCAGGCTCCTGTACATCGGAAACTCTGAAATGAGGGGGAAGAAGTATCGACGCGGGTGAATGTCAATATCTTTGAGCGACTGATAGAGGTCGTCTCTGGTGATCGGGTAGTCAGGCCCAACCAGAATCGGGAAATATGAGTAGTTTGCTTGTGTTTCCCCTGATTCGTTCAGGCAGGTTATTCCTTTGATATTGGCCAGGCGCAGACGGTATTCTGCGTCGATTTCGCGGCGTCGTTGTATTGCCAGATCGATGGATTGTAGTTGCAACAGCCCAAGTGCTGCGTTGAATTCGCTCATTTTGCCGTTGATGCCTGGCGCGACGACGCTGACTTCGCCGACGTGCCCGAAATTCTTGAGTTGGTCTATGCGCACTTTGGTTTTCTCGTCATGGCACACGATAGCTCCACCTTCAAACGTATTGAACACCTTTGTCGCATGGAAACTGAGGGCTGACAGGTCTCCATGATTAAGGATGCTGCCCTGCATATCTTTGACGCCAAAAGCATGTGCTGCGTCATAGATGACTTTCAGGTTGTAGTTATCAGCGATTTTCTGGATGTCGGCTATGTCGCAGGGATGACCGTAGCAATGCACCGGCATGATGGCCGTTGTTTGTGGTGTGATTGCAGCTTCGATTTTTGCAGGATCGATATTGAGCGTGACTGGAGAGACGTCGACAAAAACGGGTTTTATCCCATTCCAGAGTAACGCGTGGGAGGTTGCAATGAACGAGTACGGAGTCGTAATCACTTCCCCGGTAATCCGGAGTGCCTGGAGCGCCGTGAGGAGAGCCAAGGTCCCGTTTGTGAAAAGCGAAATGTGTTTGACGCCTAGGTACTCACAAAGAGCGTCTTCAAGTTGATGGTGAAACGGACCTCCGTTCGTGAGGTTCTTGCTATCCCATATTTGCCGCAGGTAGGGAATGAAATCTTCTAGAGACGGTAGATGAGGTTTGGTGACAAAGACTGGTCTAGTCGACATCTGGTGTTCCTGCATGCTTTGGTCTAGCACAGTAGGCCCCAAGGTTTTTCTGCAGTCAATAGTTGAGATCCGGTTGCGATCTTCGGAGCGATATATGGTTTGAGGCAAGGGAGCTATGAGGCAGTACTTGGCATCCAGACCAATCCGATGCCGCTCCGTGTTATGTGGGCGTACTTGTGTGGCCGGATCACCATTAAGTGCCTGGGTTAGCATTGTCTGCATGCTTTTGTGCTGCCATACCAACTGGGCTTGATCCCCTTGCTCACTGATATTTTCAACGGTTTTCTACCGCAAAGTCAGGGCACTAAGCGCCGCTGTCTGTACTGCTTGCACTTGGCGAAAATTGTCATTTTGCTTGTTACAGTTGGCGGGGGTGATTGACCCGCTGGTATTGCTGTTTCGTGGCTCCGACGTCTTTCTCAATCGTGTTGTGTGAAGTTCGTAAATTTCACCTCCATCATAATTTTGGTGGTAACAGGCATAATGCGTGACATTTCGATTTCTTCCTCTAACCTGATGCCTCGAAATTTTCCAGCCTTGGCTTTGTCTATCCTGATCATCGCGGCACAGTTCGGCTCGTTGTTTGCCTCGCATCGCTATCCTCAGACTGTTTTCTATAACGAATTCGCTGGAGCAGTAGCTCTCATGGCGTTAGTCGGGGCGTTGAGTCTCGTGGGCAAAGTTCAATGGCGAGTTTCTCTGTGGGCTCTCGTGTTGATAGGCGTAGTTCTCGCGAGCGGCTTGTGGCAAGCAATGGCGGCAGGGGGGAGTGTTTCAGCATCTCAGGGACTAATCTGTTATGTGATGCTAGTGCTGTGTGGGCTCATAGCGATACAAGCCGTGGCTCAGATACAAGGGACCGCGCAGGTCGCTAGCCTGTGTGCCTGGGGGATATTGGTCGTCGCATGTTTGCAATGCGTGGTGTCTGCACTTCAACTCAAGGGGGTATCTTCACCTGGGTGGATCATGGTGAAGTTGATGAATGCCGCTTACGGCAACATTGCACAAGAGAACCATTTCGCGAATTTGCTTTGGCTGGGGCTTGTCTCGCTTCTCTATCTGTGGCTCAAGCATAGCTTTCCGAGCAGTCTTGCGTTAATCGTTTGTGCTGTGCTCTGTATGTTCTCAGCCTTATCAGTATCGCGAGCTGTTTGGCTTTATACCGGGGCTCTACCGCTTGTTGCTGTCATATATGCGAAACGCATGGTATTGGCTGAAAAGAGAAGAGTATGGATAGGCGTTGGCATACAGCTACTGCTGAGCGTGCTTTCCCAACTTTGGTTAGCGTTTGGTGGTGCGCAGGCGGCACTTGGTGTGACTTCTGCGATAGATCGCGTCAGCGAAGGCGGATCAAACGGGCAGCGAATGTTCGACTGGATGATTGCCGCCAAGACGATGCTCGCACATCCGCTGACAGGGGTTGGGCCAGGCATGTTTCCGTGGCAAACGGCGCTTGGGACGATTGGTCTAGCGCCTGTCAACTACGTGCGCATAGGTGAGAATGCACACAACACCGTGTTGCATTTTGCAGCCGAATTCGGGTTGCTATTCATTGTTGTCGTATTGAGCTTGATTGCCGCGTGGTTGTGGCGTCGCTGGAAGGAGGCGCCAACGCTTGAGAGCTTGTGGGGGCTCGGGGTCATTGCGGTGCTTGGGGCGCACAGCATGGTTGAGTATCCGTTGTGGTATGCCTATTTCCTCGTGCCTTTGGCGTGCGCCATCGGTGTGATTGATGCGGGGGACGAGCGCTTGCCGACCCTGCGTTTCAACGCGCGCTGGTTGTTGATTCCGGTGTTGTTGGGGGTGCTGGTGCTCGGTTCGACATGGAAGGATTACCGTCGTCTTGAGGCTGCTTATAAGATCTTGAATGAAGGCCCGGGCGCGAAGTCGGATGCGTGGGCTGAGCTGGATGCCGTGGGGGCTTCGATCAGTCAGACTTCATTGATGGCTCCACAGGCGGCGATCCTGCGTTTGCGTGCGTGGCGTACTAACGATCTGCAGCGCGTGCCGGAGATCGTGCAGGTGTGTGATGAGAGCTTGAAGATCAAGCCACAGTACAACTCGCTGCTGGCCTGCGTGGCGGCGTATACCTTGAGCGGCCGCAAGGCTGAGGCTGATCAGATCAACGAGATTGTCTGTGGTGCCTTTGCGCCGGTGCATAGTCGGCCTTTCATCGAGTACGCGCAGAAGCTTTATGCCCCTCGTGGCTGGAATTTGCCGCCACAAGGGCGCTGCCTGTAGTTGCCGCGGGGCGAACGGGGCCGGGCGCCAGCGGCGTTTGGACTGCGCTTTGCCCGTATACTGCCGCCCATTCCGTTGTGGGCGCCTCGGGCGCAGGGGCAATGCTTTCAGTGAAACATCGAGGTGGTCTGGCGTCTCTTCGCATGGCGATCAGTCGCCGTCTGCTGGATTTTGTTCTGCGTGGGCGCGATACCACAGCGCTGCCTCTGCATGTGTTGCTGCCCGGTGATGAAGTGTCTGGTGAGATGCTGGTGGCGGGTATTCACGAGGGGCAGTTGTTGCAGCCTTTGATGGATCACTTTCTTGCTGCTCACAAGCCGCACTTTGCCAATGAAGTGGCTCTCGATGTCGGTGCCAATATCGGCAATCATTCGTTGTTCTTTTCGCGCCACTTTCGCACGGTGCTTTCTGTCGAGCCCAATCCACGCACGCTTACCATCCTGAGGGCTAATGCCGCGTTGAGCGGGGCGGATGTCCGGGTGTTGCCAGTTGGCTTCGCGGATCAAGATGGCGCTCTGAGCTTTTTTTCGAACCATCAAGGCAATCTAGGCGCTTCCGGCTTTGCGTTCGCGCAGGGGCCAACGGATGCGCGCAGCGGGGAACAGATCGAATGCGCTGCGCGACGTGGCGACGCGGTGCTGAAGGAGGTGCTTGGTGTCGATGGTGCGCCTCGTATCGGCTTGATCAAACTGGATGTCGAGGGGGCTGAGCTGAGTGCCTTGCGTGGGCTCACCGAGTGTCTGGCGCGTGACAAACCTTTCGTCATTTTCGAGAGTTTGAGAACGGACGGAGAGAGCGGCGGGCTGGCGATTTTCTCTTTCCTGCGTGGGGCAGGGTATGCAAGTTTCTACGCAATCGAGAGTTCGGTTACGAGCGCAAAGCCGTCAGCTTTTGGCTGGCTGAGGCGCTTGTTCTGCGGCGAGCATGTGCGCTTGAGGCGTTTGGAGGCGCCCGTTGCGGGTGATGCCTATCTGATGATTCTGGCTGTACCCGCAGGCCGTGAACTGGTTGGTGCATGAGGATTCTTGTCGTCATTCCCACGGTGTTTGGCGGGGGAGCGGAACAAGTCGCCGCCATTCTGGCGCGCGAATGGAGTGGCGCGCATGAGGTGCGCGTGCTGGCCTGGCAGGGGCCCGGTGAGTCTCTCGATTTCGGTGTTCCGGTGCGTTTTGCGAATCTCGGGGTGCAGCAAGGCCTTGCGAGAAAACTGCGCAATGTGTGGCGTCGTGTCTGTCTTGTCAGACAGGAGATGCAGCGCTTTCGTCCAGAAGTGGTGATGGCTTTCATGGACGAGGCGGGCATGCCTTGTGTGTTGGCTGCGGCGACTCGGGGTGAGCTCTCACGCCTGATCGTCAGCGTGCATCACAATCCGCAATGGATGCCGCGTTGGCGGCGTATCCTGCTGGGTTTGTTTTATCGGTTTCCTGCAGCGGTGGTCGCAGTGTCAAGGGGCGTGCGCGACGAGCTGGTGGGCGCTTTGCACTTGCAGCCCAAGCGGTTGCGTCATATCCCGAATCCCCTGGTGACGCGTGTAGTGCCTGTTGAAGCGCAGTCCCTTGATGTCGCGAACGGGCTGGACGACAGGATGCCGAATGGCTTCCTGCTCGCAGTCGGGCGTATCGATCGATATACAAAGGGTCTGGACGTGCTGATTGCGGCCTATGCATCTTTGCCGACGCCGCGTCCGGGATTGGTCATCGTCGGTGACGGCCCTGACCGCAAGCTTGTCGAAGAGGATGCAAGGCGCGCGGGCGTGGAGCATGAGGTCTTGTTTACCGGCTGGCTGACGGATCCGCGACCGTTCTATCGTCGCGCGGCGCTCTTCGTACTGGCGTCGCGCTATGAGGGCTGGTCGAATGTGTTGATGGAAGCCATGGGAGAAGGATGCCCTGTGGTTGCGACACGTTGTCCGTATGGGCCACCGGAAATTCTGGGCGAAGATCTGGCTCACCTGCTGGTAGCGCCAGATGACGTGGCGGCGCTGGCGCAGGGAATCCAGATGGCATCGGCACTCGGTCGGGCTGAGCGTGAGGCTTTGTCTCTGGCCCTGCGTGAACGTGTGCAATGTTTTGCAGCAGACAAGGTTGCTGCGCAGTGGATCGATCTGGCTGGAACATTGCAAGGCAGAGCATCCACATGAGCTTGCGTGCGTCCCTTGCCTACATCACGGTGCGTGCGGTTTCCGGCGTGCTATCGGTGTGCTCGCTGTCGCTGTTCGTGCGTGGCCTCGGTGCAGAAGAGTATGCGAACTTTGCTTTGGGCCTGGCGGCCGCAGCGCTGGTCTCCACGGTGTTGATGATTCCGCTTAACACTACGCTGGCGCGTTTGTATGGCGATAGCACTTTGCGCGCTCGCGTGCAGGCCAGTTTGCTGGCCGCCGTGCTGGGATTCGGGGGTGGGCTGCTTGTCGCGGCGTTGGTGGCAGAGTGGCTTGGCGCATCGTGGCTGGCTCCCTGGGTGCTGCCCGCCGCGGCCTTGTTTGCGGCGACCCAGGGCGTGCTGGACTTCTCCGTACAACGCGCAAACTCAGCTTTGGAGACGCGACGCTACGGCTATCTTCTACTTGTCAAAGCCGTCGCCGTGATCGGGCTGGGCGTCGCCACAATTCACTTGTTCAATGGCGCCCCGGCGTTGCTTCTGGCGATGTCCATGGCATGCATGATTTCGGTTGCCGGCAGTATGCGCGGGCGATTCTCCCTGCGCGGTTGCGACGCGTCCCTCGCGCCGCGCATAGCCGGGTTTGCCGCGCCACTGATGGTGACCTGCTTTCTCAGTTATTTGCTGAACTGGGGCGACCGGTACCTGTTGATGCATTTCGTACCGATGGCGGAGCTTGGGCGTTACAGCGCGCTCGCCGATCTGACTCAGCAGACGCTGGTGCTGGTATGCAGCGGGCTCGGGGCGGCGTGGTATCCACGCATCGTGCAGGCCTGGGGAGCGGGCCAGCGTGAGGAGGCGCAGCGCTTGTTTTCGCGCTACGCCGTGATTGCGGTGTCTCTGGTCATGCCCGCTGCAATCGGCTTTTCATTCCTGCTGTCGCCTGCGGCCGCACTGCTATTCGGGCAGGGGTTTGCTGATCTACCGCCGAACTTGCCGACTTTGCTGGTGCTTGCCGCAGTAGTCGGTGGTTGCAAGAGCTTCTATTTCGACGTGCCGCTGTTGCTTGCCGAACGCACGTGGCAGCTTGCTGGCGGCATTGCCTTGTCGGCTGCAATGTCCCTGGTATTGATGAGCTGGGCCTTGCCGCGTCATGGCATCAGCGGCGCTGCAATGGGCTTGTTGTGCGGGCAGACACTGGGTTTGCTCTATAGCTTCTTGATGGGAAGGGCGGTGTTGCATCACCGCCTCGGATCACGCCAGCTATTTACCGTGCTGGTCGCGAGTGCGGTGATGGGGTGTGGGCTATGGGCGTGGCAACCAGGCGGCTTTGCCGGCTTGCTGCTCCGTTTCCTGACTGCCGTGCTGATTTACGCCCTGGTGCTGCTGGTGCTGGACTTCGATGGAGCGCGCGCGCGCATCGCGGGCGCGTTGAGGCGTACGCCATGAAGATCGTGCTCTTCGCCAATACCGACTGGTTTCTCTACAACTTCAAGCTCTCGCTCGCCAAGGCTTTGCGTGCACGCGGTGATGAGGTGGTGTTGCTGAGTCCGCCCGGTGAGTATGGCCCGCGACTGCGCGAGATGGGATTTCGCTGGGAGCCCTTGCCCGTGTCGCGTAGCGGGATCAATCCGCTGGCCGAGCTCGCAGCGATACGTCGCGTGGAGGCTTTGTACCGCGATGTACGGCCGGATGTCGTACATCACTTCACCATCAAGTGCGTTATTTACGGCTCGCTTGCCGCGAGGCGTGTCGGCATAAGGCGGATCGTCAATTCCGTGACCGGCCTGGGCTTTGCATTGTTGGCCGATACTTTGAAGGCGCGTTGCATCCGTCCCGTGGTGCTGGCGCTGTACCGGCTTGCGCTGCGCAATACGCAGGTGGTCTTCCAGAATGCGGACAATCGCGACACGCTGGCCGCGAAGGGTGTGCTGGCGCGCAGCAAGGTCCATGTAATTGCCGGCGACGGAGTGGACTCGGCGTACTTCGTGCCCCCGCAAAGCGAGGGCCAGCAACTCGTGGTGCTGATGATGGCGAGGCTGCTTTATCCCAAGGGCATCCGGGAGTTTGTCGAGGCCGCACGGCGTGTGCGTAGCACCATGCCGCAGGTGCGCTTCCTGCTGGCTGGAGAGCCTGACCCGGGCAATCCTGAAAGTGTTGATGCAGCGACGCTGGCTGCCTGGAAAGCAGAGGGCGTCGTGGAGTTTCTTGGTCACCGCTCCGATGTTCTGGCGCTGAACCAGACCTGCAGCGTGGCGGTTCTGGCCAGTACGCAGGGCGAAGGTATTCCGCGTTCCCTGCTGGAGGCGGCCGCCTGTCGTCGGGCTCTCGTTGCGACGAACGTGCCGGGATGTCGCGCACTGGTTGTTGATGGGCAGACCGGTTTGCTGGTGCCGCCATGCGACTCGGGCGCGCTGAGCGAGGCGATCCTGCGCCTGCTCAAGGATGCTGCTTTGCGTGCCAGGCTTGGACTTGCTGCACGCGAGTTGGTCGAGCAGCGCTTTTCAGACCAGTGCATCACTGGCCAGACTTTTGCCGTGTACGATGCGGCCGCAAATGCCTGACGTTTTTTTTCTCGTGCCCTTGCTGGCATTCGCTCTCTCCGCTGTGATCTGCCTCGCGCTGGCACGCCTGGCGCCGCGTCTGCGTCTGCTGGACCTGCCTGACGAGCGCAAGCGCCATGACGATGCTATTCCTGTAGTAGGCGGTATCGGCATCCTGGCAGGCTTGTTGCTGGCGATGGCAGCGGGCGGTCAGCGCTTGCCGCTGGAGGCTTTACTGCCCACCTTGTTGCTATTCGTGATTGGCGTGGCCGACGATATGCGCGGCATGCGGGCATCGCTCAAACTCCTCGCCCAGATCCTGGCCGCCTGGTGGCTGATCAACCTGACGGATGCGGCCCTGTTCTCCATTCCCGCGCCGTTTGCCCACGGGCAGTGGGTACTCGGCTCGCTTGCGACACCGGTGACCATGCTGCTTGTTGTGGCATTGCTCAATGCCATCAACATGATCGATGGGCTTGATGGTCTGGCTGGCGGATGCATGGCCATCGCGGCGCTGGGCGCAGCCTATGCGGGCCTGGTGACCGGGCATGGCGATCTTGCCGGGATTGCATTGGCATTGTTCGCAGCAGTGCTGGGCTTCCTCATCTGGAATGCGCGGCTGCCATGGCAAGCGCGTGCGCGCATGTTCCTCGGCGATGCCGGGGCACTGGGTGTCGGCATGTTGCTGTGCTGGCTGGTGTTCAAGTTGTCGCTCACGCCCGGCGGCATTCGCGTGCCGGTCACCGTGGCGTTGGCGCCTTTGGCGGTGCCGATGATAGACATGCTGGTCGTCGCTTTCTGGCGTCTCGCCGAGCGCCGCAATCCGATGCAGGCCGATCGTGGTCATTCGCATCACCTGCTGCTCGAAATCGGATTGCCTGCCGCGACGGTAGTACGGGTCATCTGGCTGGCCTCGGCGCTGGTGACGCTTGCAACCTTCGTGGCCTGGCGCCTCGGCGTGGCGGAGGGGCGTCTGCTCGGCGTCTTGTTGTTGTGCTCGGCAGTGCACATGATCTGGTTTCGTCGCAGCTGGCTGGCGCTGCGAAGACGACAGCGAGCCGGGAGCCACTGAGCATGCGCGTGCTGTTCATTTCCTCCGGACTGGGCGTTGGGGGGGCCGAGACCGCGCTGGAGCGTCTGATTCCTCACCTGCAGGCCAAGCGGGTGATATGCGAGGTCGTGTCCTTGCGCGAAGAAGGCGAAGTCGGCGCCCGGATGATGTCTGTCGGCATCACCGTGCACGCCTTGGGCATGCAGCCTCCAAAGCCTTCGCTGCAAGGCTTGTTACGCCTGTTCCGGGTGGTGCGGCATTTCAAGCCGGATGTCATACAGGGCTGGATGTATCACGGCAATATCGCGGCGCACATTGCGCGGCTGGCCGCGCCGCGCGCGGTTGTGCTGGGCGCGGTTCACCAGACGCTTGCGCGTCCGGAACTGGATCCCTGGACGACACGCGCCGTGATCCGCCTCGATGCGCTGTTGTCGCATCTGGGGAGTCGTACGATCTATGTCGCCCATAGCGCGGCTGAGCAGCACGTGGCGCATGCCTATTCGAAGCGTGCTGCCGTGGTGTTGCCTAACGGCTTCGACACCCGGCGCTTTGCGCCAGACGCAGAAGTCAGGCGAGGCATGCGCAAGCATCTGGGCTTTGCCGACGGCGATTTCGTGATCGGCACGGTCGGCCGTTTTCACCTCGTCAAGGACCATGCTGGATTCCTGAAGGCCGCCATCGAGGTGGCACAGCGTTTCGCGCATGTGAGATTCGTCATGGCGGGGGCCGGGCTGGATGCAGGCAACGCTGCGCTGGCGCCCTTGCTGACGCATCCGGCGCTGCAGGGCAGGGTGGCAATGCTGGGGGCGCGTAATGACGTGCCTCAGCTGATGCAAGCGCTCGATGTATTCGTGCTCAGCTCACTGAGTGAAGGCCTGCCGAATGTTGTGGCCGAGGCGATGAGCTGTGCGGTGCCCTGCGTAGTGACACGGGTGGGCGATGCGCCGTGGATGGTGGCGGATACAGGCTGGGTCGTGCCGCCCGGTGTACCGGCGTCGCTGGCGGCCGGCATGGCGGCTGCCGTTGTCATGGAACCGGCCCTGTTAGCGCAGCGCGGCAAGGCTGCGCGTGTCCGGGTAGAGTCCGAGCTGGCCATTTCCGGCGTGGCGCGCCGCTACATCGAGCTATACGAAGATCTCGTGCCGCAGCGCGCTACTTGAGCGAACTGATCAGGGCGCCGGAGGCGTCATCAACCTGTCGAAGTTGTTGATGTGGTCGTCCAGATTCTGTTCGAGCATGGAGCGGTACTGATTGACCAGCAGGTCTATCGTTTCCTGACGCTTTTCCTTCATCGCAGCGCCGGATTCGAAGTCGGTGGCGCTAACCCATGAATTGAATCGCGACAAGGCGAACATGAACGAGCCGCTGACCAGGCTGATGCCCAGCGTGCCGTCACAGTGCTCGTTGGCCAGCTTGATGTATTCATTGGCACGGTCGTAGAACTTCTTGTCGATCGGGATATCTGCCATTTTGTCGTCCTCTGTCGTCGTTTTTATGATTGATGCGGCCGCGCTTTGCGGTCTGTTGCGCGGGTCGTCAGGCCATTCTAGCGGAAGCCTGATTCGGCCCGCCGTATCGAGGATCCATCAATGTGCAGGACTGCCTGAGCTGCAAAAGTTATAATCCGCGATTCTTTCAGCTACGCCTCAGCTCCAAAAGTCATGTCTTCTACGCTCAATACCCTGTCTGCCCTGTCACCGCTCGATGGCCGCTACGCGTCCAAAGGCGACGGGCTGCGTCCGCATTTCTCCGAATTCGGCCTGATCCGCAACCGCGTGCGCGTGGAAGTAGAGTGGCTCAAAGCCTTGGCGGCTGCCTCGCATGTTGGCGAGATCGCGCCGTTCTCCGCCGCGACGATTGCCGAGATGGATGCGGTCGTGGCCAATTTCTCCGAAGCCGACGGTGAGGCCATCAAGGCCATTGAAGCGACGACCAATCACGACGTGAAGGCCATGGAGTACTGGCTCAAGGCGCGCTTCGAAAGCAATGCCGAAGTGTCGAAGGCCTCCGAGTTCATTCACTTCGCCTGCACTTCGGAAGACATCAACAACACTTCGCATGCGCTGATGCTCAAGGAAGCGCGCGATGCGGTGCTGCTGCCGGCCATCGACCGCGTGATCGCGCGTTTCGTCGAACTGGCGCATCAGCATGCTGACCTCGCCATGCTGTCGCGTACGCACGGCCAGACGGCCAGCCCGACGACGCTGGGCAAGGAAATGGCGAACATCGTCTATCGCCTGCGCCGCACGCGCAAGGCCATCGCGGCTGTCGAGATGACCGCCAAGTTCAACGGCGCAGTCGGCAACTACAACGCCCACCTGTCGGCCTACCCGGAAACCGACTGGGCGGCGTTCAACCAGACCTTCATCGAGTCGCTGGGTCTGGTGTTCAATCCCTACACGATCCAGATCGAGCCGCACGACAGCATGGCCGAGCTGTTCGACGCGATCGCACGTCTGGACACGATCCTCATCGACGCTTGCCGCGACATCTGGATGTACATCTCGCTGGGCTTCTTCAAGCAGAAGCTCAAGGCTGGCGAAGTCGGCAGCTCGACGATGCCGCACAAGGTCAATCCGATCGACTTCGAAAACGCGGAAGGCAACTTCGGCGTGGCCAACAGCCTGCTCAAGCACTTCAGCGAAAAGCTGCCGATCTCGCGCATGCAGCGCGACCTGACCGACTCGACCGTTCTGCGCAATATGGGCGTGGGCTTCGGTCACTCGCTGCTGGGCCTCGAGTCCTGCCTGCGCGGCCTGAACAAGCTCGAGTCCGATCCGGTGCGTGTTGCCGCCGATCTGGACGCTGCCTGGGAAGTGCTGGCTGAGCCGATCCAGACCGTGATGCGCCGCTACGGCATCCCGAAGCCATACGAGCAACTCAAGGAGCTGACGCGCGGCACGGGCATTACCATGGAAGCGCTGCAGGCCTTCGTCGGCAAGCTGGCGATTCCTGAGGCAGACAAGCAACGTCTGCTCGACATGACACCTGCCAGCTACATCGGCGCTGCTGCGGCGCTTGCCAAGGCAATCTGATGGTGCTGCGCCGTTCGGGTAAGCGATCAGGCAAGCGATCGGGCAAAGCAAGGCATGGCTGATCCGCGCCCGATCGGCGTTTTCGATTCCGGCGTTGGCGGCCTGTCGGTGCTGCGCGAAATCCGCGCGAGGCTGCCACACGAAGACCTGATCTATTGCGCTGACTCCGGTTTCGCACCTTACGGCAGCCGCTCGCCGGAGGAGATCCGCGAGCGCTCGTTGTTCCTCTCTGAGTTCCTGTTGAAGCACGATTGCAAGGCGCTCGTCATCGCCTGCAATACCGCGACTGCGGCTGCCGCCGATTACCTGCGCGCGCGCTGGCCGGCCTTGCCCATCATCGGCATGGAGCCGGCCGTCAAGCCCGCGACAGCGGCGACGCACAGCGGCGTGGTCGGCGTGCTGGCTACCGTGGGCACGCTGGCAAGCGCGCGCTTTGCAGCTTTGCTCGACACGTTTGGTAGCGAAGTTGAAGTGGTCACGCAGCCGTGCCCCGGGCTCATGGAATGTGTTGAGCGCGGCGAACTGGAGTCGCCGGCGACGCGCGCACTGCTGACTTCTTACGTGGAGCCCTTGATGCAAGCCGATGCGGACGTCGTCGTGCTGGGCTGCACGCACTATGTTTTCCTGCGTCCGCTGGTGCAGTCGCTGGTCGGCCACGCAGTGAAACTCATCGATACCGGCGCCGCGGTGGCTGCGCAGCTCGAACGCAAGCTCATCGCCGCGTCCGCGCTGGCTTTGCCGCAAGGCGTGGGCAGCGAGCGTTTCTGGGTCAGCGGTGACCACCAGCAAATGAACACGACCTTGCAGATGCTCTGGCATGAGCAGGCTGTGTTTTCGATCCTGCCCGAACGGAGCCCTCAATGAACATCGCCTTCCTGAGCATCGTCATCGCCTGTTTCATGCCTTTGATCCTGACTGTCATCGCCAAGTCAGGCGGCGCCCGCGACAAGCGCTACGACAACAGCGAGCCGCGCGTGTGGCTGGGCGATCTGGCTGGTTGGCCGCGCCGCGCCAACGCGGCCCAGCAGAACAGCTGGGAGGCGCTGCCCATTTTCGTCGCCGGAGTGCTGATGGCGGCGCATTCGCAAGTGCCGCAGGGCACGCTGGATTTCTGGGCTGTCTGGTTCATCGTGGCGCGCGTGATCTACGCGATTCTCTACATTGCCAACCAGTCCAGCTTGCGCAGCCTGGTGTGGGCGCTGGCGTTGTTGGCACCGCTTCGGCTGATGATCGCTGCGATCTGACGTACTTCTGGTTCTGGCCCAGAGTTGAGCCATTCTCACTGCCGGATAAACGATAGCTTTCCACAGGTAATCTGCAGCGTGGGAGCTCTGCGATCGCGTAGATTCCCGTCACGCCGGTGTCACACGAGAAATGTCAATTTATGTGAACTTGTGCCATGACCCGTACTGCCGTGCGGGGTAAAGTTCACCCCCCCGTTCGCCGTTGAAAGACGAACTCACGGCAGGGTGTTGGCGAAGCGTGAAACAAGTACCGACGCCAATCGGAGAGTCGGTAATATTGTGCTAAAAATCGTTAATATCGCCATATTCAACAAATTTAACAGGGCCGCTCATGGCGATCAGCATTGATAGCTGCGCAGCAATGCACATTGGAGACCGCTCCGAACAGCAGGACCGACTGGCCATTTTTCCTCATCCAAGCCGCCCGGGTTGCATGCTGGCGGTCCTGGCAGACGGCATGGGCGGGCATTCCGGCGGGGCCATGGCTGCTGAGCAGGTCATCCTGAAAGCGCGCCAGAATTTTGCGAGCTACGCGCCCTCCAGCGAATCACCAACCGAATTCCTGCGCAACGTCATTGACGACGCGCACGTCATCATCAAGCTCACGCGCTTCACCAGCGAGCAGGATCCACACAGCACGGCGGTTGTGTTCATGCTGCGTCCCGGCCATGCGGACTGGGCGCACTGTGGCGATTCGCGCCTGTACCATTTCCGCAATGGCGCTCTGGTCGCGCGCACGCCAGATCATTCCCTCGTCGAAGAGCTGCTGCGTTCGGGGCGTATCACCGAGGAGCAAGCCGAGACGCATCCTCAGCGCAACCTGCTGCTGTCCTGCTTGGGGGCCGAACGGGATCCACGTATCGACACCGGCGGCACGCCAGCTTTGCAGGCGGGCGATGCTTTCATCATCTGCTCTGATGGCTTGTGGGCCTATTTCCCGGACGAAGAGCTGGGGCAGACCCTGCACGAGCAGGATGCACGTACTGCAGCGCGCACCCTTATCGATGCCGCCAGAAAGCGCGCCCAAGGGATGGGTGACAATATTTCCCTCGCCATCATCAAGGTCGTGCCTGCCTGATTGATGTACAAGCCTTTGATTCCTTTAGAGAATGAAAAGGCTTTGAAATATTTTCGATCACTTCGAAATTTTTTCTAAAGTTCGACACCGGACGGCCGTAAAGAATTTTGTGGGGTTTCTCCACGCATCGACTCTCTCCTTGAAGCCGCCTCGCAAGAGGCGGCTCTTTTCTTCAAGTGCCTTGATTTGTAAGGATCGGCGCACTACACCAAGCAGACAGGGTCGTTCTTTTTTACCGTCGTCGTTGAACGTGAGTGGAATTCGAGTCATGGGTCGATCGTCCTTGCAGTCCCTTGAAGCCAGCAAATCGCTGGCGCAATTGCTGGCCCTCAACGCCATGTTTGACGCTGCGCGTATGGGTGAAGCAGGGCGCGAATCGGCGAAAGTGATTCAGGCTGCTGCAGATGCGAGCAATACGAGCGAGCCTGCTGACCCGGTGTGTGATGTGCTGCTGGCGCACTGCTATGCAGCCCTGATGGAAAACGGCGAACGCCCCCAGCGTTTCAGCTGAAGCAGCCGGCAAAAGCCTGCTCAAAGCCAATACGGCTCCGGACTTCCGGGGCCGTTTGCTTTTGTGCCGGATGAAAAGGCCGGCATTTCTGCATTTTCTCTACCCGGCAAGTATTGCCTCCCCGGCAAATAATCGCCTCCATTGGCAAATTGCCACACGGACCGATCTGACCCAGGGTTATGGCAGAAGAAAGTGATGCAGATAAGAGCGAAGCCGCGTCTGGCCGAAAGATCGACCAGGCACGGGAGCAGGGCAATGTCCCTCGTTCGAAAGAGCTCTCGTCTTTCCTGGTCCTGATCGTCGGCGTAGCTACCTTGTGGATCATGTCGGGCTGGATGTACCAGCGCCTCGGCGGTGTGATGCGTCAGGGCTTTTCGCTCACGCGCGAACAGGCCTTTGAGCCAAACATGATGGGCAAGGCGCTGCTTGAGCTGTTCTCGAACGGCATGATCACGCTGGCGCCCTTGCTGATCATCATCATGATCGCGGGCGTGGCGTCGCACATCGTGCTGGGCGGTTTCGTGATCAGCGGCGAGGTCTTCAAGTTCGACCTGACGCGCATGGATCCGGTCAAGGGGATGAAGCGATTTGTGTCGATCACCGGGCTGGTCGAGCTCGTCAAAGGCGTATTCAAATCGGTTTTCATTCTCGGCGTGGCAGGCTATCTCGTCTGGCGCTACCGCTTCGAGATGCTGGGCCTGATGGGCATGCCACTCAATGTGGGCCTGCAGCGCTTCGCGGAGATGTTGATGATTGCTGCGTTTGCCCTGAGCAGCAGTCTTGCCCTCATTGCTGCCATGGATGTGCCTTACCAGATCTGGCACTACTTCAAGGAATTGCGCATGACCAAGCAGGAGCAAAAGGACGAGAACAAGGAGTCCGAAGGCGATCCGCAGGTCAAGGGCAAGATCCGCCAGCGTCAGCAGGAGATGGCCCGTCGCCGCATGATGGAGGCAGTACCCAAGGCCGATGTCGTGGTGACCAACCCGACACACTTTGCCGTGGCGCTCAAGTACGAGTCCGGCAAGATGGGCGCGCCCACCGTGGTGGCCAAGGGCGCTGATTTTCTCGCGCAGACCATCCGCGAGCTGGCGAAGGAAAACAATGTGCCCTTGCTCGAATCGCCTCCGCTGGCACGTGCGCTATTCCATCACGCCAAGGTTGATCAACAGATCCCGGCCGCGCTCTACACCGCTGTTGCCGAGGTCATGGCTTACATCTATCAGCTCAACCAGTTCATTGCCGAAGGTGGCTTGCCACCCCAGGCGCCGGGAATCATTGGCGTGCCCGAAGGCATGGACCCCGGGGTTGAAACCCCGCCCACGCTTCACTGATCGACGATCGTTGCCAGATGCGGGTTGCATACAGATTCCCGAAGCAACCGAGTGCTGCTGGCAAGCAAGACGAGACATCAAGGACTACTGAAATATGGCAACCGCAGGACCCAATTCGCTTGATCTGAGACAGCTGTTCGCGCCGAGCAACATCCGGCAACTGGCCGCACCGATCCTGGTGCTGCTGGTGCTGTCGATGATGGTGCTGCCGCTGCCGGCCTTCGTGCTCGACGTGTTCTTCACCTTCAACATCGCCATCTCGATGATCGTGTTGCTGGTGGCGATGTACAACCGCAAGGCGCTGGATTTCTCGATCTTCCCGACGGTCCTGCTGATCACCACGCTGCTGCGCCTGTCGCTCAACGTGGCCTCTACGCGCGTGATCCTGAGTGAAGGGCATAGCGGTGCCGATGCGGCCGGCAAGGTGATCGAAGCTTTTGGCCACTTCCTGATTGGCGGAAACACGGCCGTGGGTATCGTGGTGTTCATCATCATCACGGTCATCAACTTCGTCGTGGTTACAAAGGGTGCTGGTCGTATTGCCGAAGTGGGCGCACGCTTTACCTTGGACGCGATGCCAGGCAAGCAGATGGCCATCGATGCTGACTTGAATGCGGGTTTGATCAACGATGCGGAAGCCAAGAGGCGCCGGGGTGAAATCGCCGCTGAAGCGGACTTCTACGGCGCCATGGATGGTGCCTCGAAGTTCGTGCGCGGCGACGCGGTCGCCGGCATCCTGATTCTCGTCATCAACATCATTGGCGGCCTGATCGTCGGTGTCGTGCAGCACGACATGGAGATAGGCCGGGCTGCCAACGATTACACCCTGCTGACCATTGGTGACGGACTGGTCGCACAGATTCCAGCGCTGATCATCTCCGTCGCGGCCGGTCTGGTCGTGTCGCGCGTGGGTGAAGACGGCGACATCGGCGCGCAGTTCGTCAATCAGCTCTTCAACAATCCGCAGGTGCTGGTGCTGACGGCCGTTATCCTGGGCCTGCTCGGTCTCATCCCCGGCATGCCAAATCTGGTCTTCCTGCTGCTGGCGAGTGCCTTGGGCTATCTGGCGTGGAAGCAGGGCAAGCGCGTCGGCGCTGCGAAGACGGATGAAGTGGAGAAGCCTGCGACGCAGATTGCCGCCAGCGCTGCCGAAATGGAAGCCAGCTGGAGCGATGTCACGCCGGTCGATGTGCTGGGCCTCGAAGTCGGCTATCGCCTGATTCCGATGGTCGACAAGAGCCAGAACGGCGAGCTGCTGACGCGTATCCGCGGCCTGCGCAAGAAATTTGCACAGGACATCGGTTTCCTGCCGGCACCGGTGCACATCCGCGACAACCTCGAGCTGCGCCCGAACCTTTACCGCATCACGTTGAAGGGCGTCGAGATCGGACAGGGCGAAGCCTATCCGGGCCAGTTCATGGCCATCAATCCGGGGCGGGTATCGGGCCGTTTGCCCGGCAACGAGACGAAGGATCCAGCGTTCGGTCTGCCTGCCGTGTGGGTGGACTCGGCGCTGCGCGATCAGGCGCATGCGCTGGGCTACACGGTGGTCGATGCGAGCACCGTCATCGCCACGCACATCAATCACGTCATCCTGTCGCATGCGGCCGACTTGCTCGGTCGTCAGGAGACGCAGCAGCTGCTCGATCACATCGCCAAGGATGCGCCGAAGCTCGTCGAGGATCTGGTACCGAAGGCGCTGCCACTGCACGTCATGCAGCGTGTACTGCAGAACCTGCTGGAGGAGGGCGTCAACATCCGCGACATGCGCAGCATCGTCGAGTCGGTCGCCGAGAATGCCTCGCGTACGCAGGATCCGGCCGAGCTGGCGGCGCGCGTACGGACTGCATTGGGCCGCGCAATCGTGCAAGGGCTCTTCCCGGGCAATGCAGAGATGCAGGTCATCGCGCTGGATCCGAGCCTCGAGCGCTTGCTGCAGCAAGCCATGCAGAGCGGCGGACCGGATGCGGCGGCGATCGAGCCAGGCCTCGCCGACACCTTGCTACGCGACACGGCAACGGCTGCGCAACGTCAGGAAGATCTGGGGCTCACGCCGGTCTTGCTGGTGCCGAACGGCTTGCGCTGGCTGCTCTCGCGCTTCCTGCGCCGCGCCGTGCCTTCGCTCAAGGTCGTCGCGCATTCCGAGGTGCCGGAATCGCGAACCATCCGCGTCACCGCCGTCATCGGTGGCGGCTAGAGATCGAGTCCCGTTGGCCTGCGCTCATCGCGCGGGCCGGGTCGCGAAGTCTTGCATGCTGTGGGTGGTGGCTGAATAACCGCAGCATTCCCCCTTCATTCCCGCGTAAGCCTGCGCCTCGCTCCCTGTAAGAATCGCGCTATTACGGCATGGTGACTTTCTGGTTGCCTGCTTCGGTTCGGTAGGCAAAAGAGATCTGCTCTGCAAAAGCGCTGGCAGTGAATGTTTGAGGGAGGTGCGTCATGGTGAGTGTCCGCAAATTTTTCGGCAAAACAGCCCGCGAAGCTTTGCTCGCCTTGAAGTCGGAGCTGGGGGCCGATGCCGTGGTGCTGTCCAACCGCGCCGTCGCAGGGGGCGTCGAGATCGTGGCCTTGCCGGCCGAATCGATGGGTGAGCTCAATGCCACCGTGCGTGCGGCTCGTCAGCCTGCGCCACCGCCTGCCATGCCCAGCCGCACCTTGCCGACAAGCGACTTCCCGCCTGAAGACGAGCACAGTGCCAACATCGGCAAGCAGATTGCCGCTCAGTTGGCGCGCCGTAGCCAGTCTGCACCGAAGCCGGTATTCCGTACGGGTATCGATGCTCCGGCACACGATGAAGACACCGGCGGTCATCAGATGGTGCGCAGCTTCAATCCTCCCCGCGTGACGCTGGATGCGGATCGCCGCGTGGTTCCTTCGCATCAGCCGCCACGCCCCGAGGCTCCACGCAATACGCGTCCGGATCGTCCTGATTTGCCGGAGCGCCGCCGTGCCGCCGTGGAGGATGGCTATGCCAACGATGCGCGCGTGCAAAGTCTTGAAGCGACCAATGCCCAGCTCATGCAAGAGCTGAGCTCCATCAAGGGCATGCTCGAGCGCCAACTGGCCGGATTCGCCTGGAGTGAGATCTCACGCAACGCGCCTGCTCGTACGCAGATGATGAGCGAATTGCTGGAGGCTGGTTTCTCCGCGCAGCTCACGCGCCGCCTGACCGAGAACATTCCCGGCGAAGCGCAGATCAATGAAGCGCGTGACGAAGTGCGCCGCATGATCAACCGTGACCTGCGCGTGCAAGACAATACCAATGACATCATCGATCGCGGCGGCGTGTATGCCCTCGTCGGTCCTACCGGGGTCGGCAAGACGACGACGACAGCCAAACTGGCGGCGCGTTGTGTGGTTCGCCATGGTGCTGAACAGCTGGCGTTGATTACTACGGACGGTTACCGGATTGGCGCACACGAACAGTTGCGCATCTATGGCCGCATTCTCGGCGTGCAGGTGCATGTGGTGCGCGATGCCGCAGATCTGCGCCAGACCCTGCAGGACCTGCGCAAGAAGCACATGGTGCTGATCGACACGGTGGGCATGGGCCAGCGCGACAAGATGGTCAACGAGCAATCGGCGATGCTGACCTCCGCTGGCAATGTACGTCGTCTGCTGTGTCTGAACGCGACGGCGCGCGGCGACACGCTGGACGACGTCGTGAGCGCCTACGAAGGCCCTGATCTGGCCGGCTGCATATTCACCAAACTCGACGAAGCAGCCTCGGTGGCGCCGGCACTGGATGTAGCCATGCGTCACGAGCTGTCATTGTTCTACATCGCCAACGGTCAGCGCGTGCCGGAAGACCTGCACGTGCCGAACCGCACTTACCTGATTCACCGCGCGATGCGTGAGATTGCCGCGGATTCACCGCACAAGATCGACCGCGCCGATACTGGTCTGTTGATGGCCACCGCGCGCGCACCGAGCACTACACGAGGAGCAGCTGGCGTATGACGGATTCACTGCATCGGGACCAGGCTGCGGGTTTGCGTGCCATGCTCAATCAAGTGCCACCAGAGGTGCTCGCTGTTGTGCCGTGTGGCGCCGCGTCGATGCGCTGGATGGCGCGTCAGGCTTTGCAACGCGCCGCACTCGGGCAACGCGTACTGGCGTTCGATGAATGGCAGATATCCGGCAATTTCTCCGACTGTGTAGGCGTGTCACCGCGCTTCGATCTGCAGCAAGCCGTCGAAGGGTTGGTCAGTCTCGATGACTGCATGGCCGCTGGTGCGACGACAGGGGGCGATGCGGGTTCCGATGCCTGCGGATTGCATGTGCTCTCGGTTGCCAAGCTGGCACGATCGATCAATGAGGATCGCATCCTGCAGCAGCGTACGGCAGATTGCCTGCTGCGCCTGCAGGCGGTTTCGGATGAATGGTTGTTGTTGGCGCGCCCCTGTGATCTGACGGGCTTGTCGTCTTTTGCGCGTGCCGCACCACGTCTGTTGCTCGTGATAGAACCGCAGGAGCGCGCCATTACCCAGGCCTACGCAGCCCTCAAGAGACTGGTGCGCGGTGCCGATACTCTTGCAGTTGGCGTTTGCGTCGTAAGTGCCGATGAGGCTGCCACGCGGCTGCTTATCTCCCGTTTTACGCAACTGGCTGAATCTCAACTGGGTATCGAGGTCCAAGCCGTCAGCAGCCTTGGCGAAGCACTGTGCCTCGCCGGTAGCCACGGCAAGGAGCTGGGTGGTCATGCAGGTCACAGTTTTGCCGAGAAGCTACTGGGCCGCGCACGCAGCGCGACGACGACCGCCATCATGGGCTTCAGCCGTGGTCCGGCAATGGCGTGGTAACGACGCAGGGCGTGAGCGCTTCCGCTAGGCCCGAATAGGGCACGAACACAGGTCTTTTTCCGCAAGGCAGCTTGCGAGGGGCCGGAGCACAATGAATTCACCGTGCTGGGGCACAACCGGCTTCACGGCAGGGCGCACATCAGGGAGTGGCATTTGCTGCTGATGTGTCAACTAATTCCGACTGAGTCTGATTGAGAGAGCGGCATGTACAACGCAGCGGGAACCCTGGACAAAGACCAGCTTGTGGCGCGCTACGCGCCCCTGGTCAAACGAATTGCCTACCACCTCATGGCCAAGCTTCCGGCCAGCGTGCAGGTGGAGGACATCATTCAGAACGGCATGATCGGTCTGCTGGATGCCATCAGTCGCTACGAGGAAGGTCTTGGCGCGCAATTCGAGACCTACGCCGTGCAGCGCATCCGTGGTGCCATGCTGGACGGCTTGCGTGAGAACGACTGGCTGCCACGCAGCCTGCGCCGCGAAATGCGCCGTATCGAAACGGCTGTTCACAGCCTTGAACAGCAGCATGGCCGTCAGCCCACCGAGCGCGAACTTGCCGAAACCCTGGGCATGACGCTCGCCGACTACCAGAAGATGTTGCAGGAAGCGCGCGGCTACCAGCTCGTGTACTTCGAGGACTTTGGCGACGAAGACGAAGACGACTACCTGGAGCGTCACATCGTGGGTGCAAGCGGTGACCCGCTTGATCTGCTGGAAGACGCCAGTATGCGCAGCGTGCTCATCAAGGCCATCGAAGATCTGCCCGATCGCGAGAAGATGGTGATGGGCCTGTACTACGAAGAAGATCTCAATTTGCGCGAAATCGGTGAGGTGCTGGGTGTTTCCGAGTCGCGTGTCTGTCAGCTGCACAGCCAGGCCATTGCCCGTCTGCGCTCGCGTATTGCCAGCGGCCGCGAGTCGTCCATGCAGGCGACCGGCGGGCGCCGCGCCAGCGCCGCATAGGCATCGCGTTCTTACT
This sequence comes from Uliginosibacterium silvisoli, assembly GCF_036017035.1. NCBI lineage: Bacteria > Pseudomonadati > Pseudomonadota > Betaproteobacteria > Rhodocyclales > Zoogloeaceae > Uliginosibacterium > Uliginosibacterium silvisoli. The sequence continues at coordinate 62,535 of NZ_JAYXHS010000004.1, forward strand.
GTCGCGACGCTGCGGGTCTTAAACTGTCTTTCCGATATTTCCCTGCTGAACGGAACCAATGGACGTCATAAGCCTGGCGGGTCTGCTGCTTGCAATCGTGGCCATCGTGGGAGGGCAAGTCCTCGAAGGTGGGCACATTGCTTCGCTTATCCAGCCGACGGCTTTCATGATCGTGCTGGGCGGCACCATCGGTGCCGTGATGTTGCAGAGCCCGTGGCGAACCTTCGTGACGGGGCTGCGCATCTCCATGTGGGTATTCAAGCCACCGGTACCGCCATTGCACGAACTCATCGAGCAGATCGTGGGCTGGAGCAATATCGCTCGCCGCGAAGGGCTGCTGTCGCTTGAGAACAAGATGGAAGGCATGACCGATCCGTTCATGCGCAAGGGTGTGCAATTGCTCGTCGATGGTGTCGAACCCGAACACATCCGCGAAGTGATGGAAGTGGAAATCACGACTTGGGAGACCGAGATGAAACAGGCCTCCAAGATCTGGGACGCAGCGGGGGGCTACGCACCTACGGTCGGCATTCTCGGTGCCGTGATGGGGCTGATCCATGTCATGGAGAATCTTTCGGATCCGGCCAAGTTAGGTAGCGGCATTGCCGTTGCCTTTGTTGCGACGATCTATGGCGTTGGCTCAGCCAACCTGATCTTCCTGCCGGTAGCGAAGAAGATACAGGCGAACATCATGCGTCTCGTGGCCGTCAGGGAAATGCTTTTGGAAGGCATTGTGCGTATCGCCCATGGCGACAACCCGCGCATCATCGAGAGCCGTCTGCAGGGCTACATCATCTGACCCTGCCCGCGCAGGCACGGTCGTGCGCAGCGCGGGTTCCCGGATCAAGAACAGTCAGATCAGCGTTGGCATGGCCGCACGGGTTTCCATGCGGCATTCACGCGTACGCTGCACGTTGCCATCGTCATCCACCGTTTCGAGCCGCACGCTGAAGCCCCACAGACGCGCAACGTGCTTGAGCATCTCGTCCGCGCTCGCGGCAAGCGGGCGGCGCTTGAAGGACTGGTGACGCAAGGTGAGTGAGCGGTCGCCACGCACGTCCACATTCCATACCTGGATGTTCGGCTCCTTGGAGCCGATGTTGTATTGCTCCGACAGGATTTCGCGAATGCGCTGGTAGCCAGCGTCGTCGTGAATGGCTGCAACCTTCAGACGTGTTTCATCGTCGTCATCCGTGATTGCAAACAAGCGGAAGTCGCGAATGACCTTGGGCGAGAGGAATTGCGCGATGAAGCTCTCGTCCTTGAAATTGCGCATTGCAAAGTCGAAAGTCTCACGCCAGTTCGAGCCTGCAATTTCGGGGAACCAGCGCCTGTCTTCCTCCGTCGGTTCTTCGCAGATGCGGCGGATGTCGGTCCACATCGCGAAGCCCAGTGCATAAGGATTGATGCCGCGGTGCCAGGGCACGTTGTAGGGTGGCTGCATCACGACACTGGTGTGCGAGTGCAGGAACTCCAGCATGACGCTATCGGCCAGCAGGCCTTCGTCGTACATGGTGTTGAGAATCGTGTAGTGCCAGTAAGTCGCCCAGCCTTCGTTCATGACTTGCGTCTGACGCTGCGGGAAGAAGTACTGCGAGACCTTGCGCACGATGCGCACCACCTCGCGTTGCCAGGGTTCGAGCAGCGGGGCGCTTTTTTCGATGAAGTAAAGAAGGTTTTCTTCCGGCTCCGACGGGAAACGCCGCTCCACTGCCTGCGAGGCTTTGGCTTCCTGCGAAGGCAAGGTACGCCACAGATCGTTGACCTGCGATTGCAGGTAGTCCTCGCGCTCCTTCTGTCGCATCTTTTCCTTCTCGAGCGACAGCTTGGGTGGGCGCTTGTAGCGGTCTACGCCGACGCTCATCAGCGCATGGCATGAGTCCAGGAGCAACTCGACTGCTTCCTCCCCATATCGCTCCTCGCACTCGGCGAGAAAGTTCTTGGCGAAAATCAGGTAATCGATGATTGCATCTGCATTCGTCCAGGCGCGGAAGAGGTAATTGCCCTTGAAGAAGGAGTTGTGGCCATACGCCGCATGGGCAATTACGAGTGCCTGCATCGTCATGGTGTTTTCTTCCATGAGATAGGAGATGCAGGGATTGGAGTTGATGACGATCTCGTAGGCGAGACCCATCTGCCCACGGCGATAGCCTTTTTCAGTCGAGATGAACTGCTTGCCGAAGCTCCAGTGGCTGTAGTTCACCGGCATGCCAACGGAAGCATAGGCATCCATCATCTGCTCGGCCGTAATGAGCTCGATCTGATTGGGGTAGGTGTCCAGCCCGAAGCTCTCGGCGACACGCCGGATTTCCTTGTGGTACTCGTCGATAAGTTCGAAGTTCCACTCCGACGGAGCCGGGAGTTGCTTTCGCGTGCGCTTCTTTGCAGATGCCTTGGATTCGCTCATACGAGTGTCTTCTTGAAGAGTTCACGAAAGACCGGATAGATGTCAGCGTATTTCTCGATGCGCTGCATGGCGAAATTTCCATGTGCGCCGACCAGCTTTTCATACTCGCGCCACAAGTTCTGCGGCTCGCCTGGTGTGATCTCGATGTAAGCAAAGAACTGCATGAAGGGCAGGATGGCTTGGGACAGCAACTCCTTGCAGCGTGGTGAGTCGTTCTCCCAGTTGTCACCGTCTGAAGCTTGGGCGCCGTAGATGTTCCACTGACCGGAGGCGTAACGTTCCTGCACGATGTCGCGCATCATGTCGAGCGCGCTCGATACCACCGTGCCTCCCGACTCTCGGGAGTGGAAGAAGTTTTCTTCGTCCACTTCCTTGGCGACTGTGTGGTGACGGATGAACACAACTTCGATGTGCTCGTAGGTGCGTGTCAGGAACAGGTAGAGCAGCATGAAGAAGCGCTTGGCTGTCGCTTTCTTCTCTTCGTCCATCGAGCCGGACACATCCATGAGGCAGAACATGACGGCCTGGGTCGATGGCACCGGCGTGCGCACGCGATTGTTGTAGCGCAAGTCGAACGTATCAAGGAAAGGAATCGCCTCGATCTTGATGCGAAGAAGTCTGGCCTCTTCCTTGAGTAGCCGGATGGCTTCGTCGTCGCGCGGTGTTTGCGCTTCGAGCTCTTCGATCTCCGCGTGCAACTCACGCAACCGTGCCGAGTGGGGGCCGGAGAGTGCGAGCCGGCGCCCCAGCGCACTACGCATGGAGCGCACGAGGTTGAGATTCGTCGGCACGCCGTCCGAAGCAAAACCGGCGCGGTGCGATTTGTACTCTGGAATCTTGGCGAGCTGCGTCTTGATCAGGTTGGGCAGTGCGAGGTCGTCGAAGAATACGTCCAGGAATTCCTCGCGCGACAGCTGAAAGCCGAACTCGTCTTCGCTTTCGCCATCTTCACTCGCGCCCTTGCCTCCGCCGCCAGAACCTCCGCCTAGTGGACGGCTGATCTCGTCACCCTGTGCAAACTGATCATTGCCGCTATAGACCTGATCCCAAACGCCGCCATCTCCGTGGTGGAAATGTGGTTCGGAAAGGTCTTTGGACGGGATGGTGACACTTTCACCATTGTCCAGATCCTTGATGGAGCGGCCGTCAATGGCGTCAGCTACAGCCTTGCGAATCTGCCCCTTGAAGCGGCGCATGAAACGCTGACGGTTGACCGCACTTTTGTTCCTGCTGTCTGAGCGTCTGTCGATGATGCGGACCATGGTGGTTCCAGATCAATCTTGCGGTTGTCGAGGGCAGGGCGGCTGGCTGTCCCTACAGGCGGAACAGCCAGCGTTACAACGAAATGATTACGAGGACTTGCGCACGCGCAGATACCAGTCGCACAACAGGCGAACCTGGCTTTCCGTGTAACCCTTGGTGACCATGCGGTTAACAAAGTCCTGATGCTTCTTCTGCTCGTCGGCGCTGGACTTTGGCGAGAACGAGATGACCGGCAGCAGGTCTTCGGTATTCGAGAACATCTTCTTCTCAATCACCGCACGCAACTTTTCGTAAGACGTCCAGCTTGGATTCTTGCCACTGTGTTTGGCACGTGCCCGCAGCACAAAGTTCACCACTTCGTTACGGAAGTCCTTCGGGTTGCTGATGCCCGCGGGCTTCTCGATTTTCTCCAGCTCGTCATTGAGCGAGGAGCGATCGAAAATCTCGCCGGTATTCGGATCGCGATACTCCTGATCCTGTATCCAGAAGTCCGCGTAAGTCACGTAACGATCAAAGATGTTCTGACCGTACTCCGAATAGGATTCGAGGTAGGCTGTCTGGATTTCCTTGCCGATGAACTCGGCATAGCGGGGCGCCAGATATTCCTTGATAAAGGCGGTGTAGCGCTGGTCGACTTCGGGCGGGAACTGCTCCTGTTCGATCTGTTGCTCCAGCACGTACATCAGATGCACCGGGTTGGCAGCCACCTCGCGATGGTCGAAGTTGAAGACGCGCGACAGCACCTTGAACGCAAAGCGCGTTGACAAGCCCGTCATGCCTTCATCGACGCCCGCGTAGTCGCGATACTCCTGGTAGCTCTTCGCCTTCGGGTCGGTGTCTTTCAGGTTCTCGCCGTCATAGACGCGCATCTTGCTGAAGATGCTCGAATTCTCGGGCTCTTTCATGCGTGAGAGTACGGCGAACTGGGCCAGCATCTTCAGCGTGTCCGGTGCGCAAGGCGCTTCGGTGAGAGAGCTGTGCACGAGCAGCTTTTCGTAGATCTTTACTTCATCCGAGACGCGCATGCAGTAAGGCACCTTGACCGTGAAAATACGATCGAGGAAAGCTTCGTTGTTCTTGTTGTTCTTGAACGACTGCCATTCGGATTCGTTCGAGTGGGCGAGTATCACGCCATCGAAAGGAATCGCGCCGAAGCCTTCCGTACCCTTGTAGTTCGCTTCCTGCGTTGCCGTCAGCAATGGGTGCAAGACCTTGATCGGCGCCTTGAACATTTCGACGAATTCCAGCAAGCCGCGATTAGCAAGGCATAGACCGCCGGAGTAGGAATAGGCATCCGGATCGTTCTGCGAGAACTGCTCCAGCATGCGGATATCGACCTTGCCGACGAGCGAGGAAATGTCCTGGTTGTTCTCGTCACCCGGCTCGGTCTTGGCTACTGCCATCTGCTTTAGCGATGAAGGCCGCAGTTTGACGACGCGGAACTTTGTTACGTCACCGTTGAATTCATTGAGGCGTTTGACTGCCCACGGCGACATGATGGTGTTCAGGTAGCGACGGGGAATGCCATAGTCATCTTCGAAGATGCGGCCGTCTTCATCCGGATCAAAAAGGCCGAGCGGCGATTCATGAACGGGAGACCCCTTCACTGCATAGAAGGGCAGTTTTTCGACAAGCTGCTTGAGCTTTTCGGCCAGGGAGCTTTTGCCGCCGCCGACCGGACCGAGCAGATAGAGAATCTGTTTCTTCTCTTCGAGGCCCTGCGCAGCGTGGCGGAAGTAGGAGACGATCTGCTCGATCGCTTCCTCCATTCCGTAGAACTCACGGAAGGCCGGATAGATTTTCATGACCTTGTTGGAGAAGATGCGAGACAGTCGCGGGTCCAGCCGCGTGTCCAGCATTTCCGGTTCGCCGATCGCCATCAGAATCCGTTCGGCTGCGGTCGCGTAAGCGCTCCGGTCTGCCTTGCAGATTTCGAGGTACTCCTGCAAGGAATATTCTTCTTCCTTGCTGACCTCAAAGCGGGCCTGGTACGCACTGAAAATACTCATGCAACACCTCCTCGACGCGTCATGAAAAGAGAAATCTCTCTCCCCGGTAAACAGACTAACGGCTAGCCTGGGTGCTCCTTAAGCCCGGAGCGAACAGCTTTTGCATCGCTTATCAACGCTTGCCCAGTGCCTCGCGATGACTAACATTTCGCCATCGTCTTAATCGCACATCTCCGGCACAAGCACCTCATCTCAAAGACAGCATGCGCTTGAAAATGATTCCCTGAAATTCCTTGCTGCAGAACCGGAGCTATTGTCGCTACAGATGCATGTAGCGTGCCAATGAGCCCGAATTTGGTGCCGGTCAAGGCCGTCGCGGCATTGTGGTAAACTCGGCAGGGTTAGCGTTTCATATTGCCGGTACTTTCTCTGCTGCAAACGGAACTGCGCGATTGGTGCCAGATTGGTGCCGAACAGGGCGCCCGAATGCACCGTAATAGCCGGTCCCACACTAGTTAGACCAAGGAAATTCCTGATGCAAACGATTGAAGCGACGCTGGGCGCACTCGAGCGCCGCATTGAAATGGCCGTATCGCTGGCCGAAGTCGACAAGGGCGTGAAAGAGCGTCTGAACCGTATGGCGCGCACCGTGAAGATGTCCGGTTTCCGCCCCGGAAAGGTGCCTTTCAAGATCGTCGAGCAAACCTATGGCCCGCAAGTGCGCTCCGAAGTGCTTGGCGATACTGTTGAGCGCACCTTTGGCGAAAAGGTCCGTGAGCAGAACCTGCGTGTTGCCGGCTATCCACGTATCGAGCCGAAGACGGACTCGGCCGAAGGTCAGTTCGAGTTCAGCGCAACTTTTGAGGTCTATCCTGAAGTTGTCATCGGTGAACTCGGTGGCTACGACATGGAGCGCCCGGTGTTGAGCATTGGCGATGCAGAAGTCGACAAGACCCTGGATGTTCTGCGCAAGCAGCGCGCTGTCTTTTCGCCTGCTACGCGTGCATCGGTCGAGGGTGATCGTGTCGTGATCGATTTCACTGGCCGCAAGGGTGGCGAAGTGTTCGAAGGCGGTCAGGCAAGTGACTTCGCTGTGCAGGTTGGCGGCGGTCAGATGCTTGCTGAGTTCGATGCACAACTTGTTGGCGTCTCAGCAGGTGACAAGAAGACTTTTCCGCTGACTTTCCCGGCTGACTACCACGCACAGAATCTGGCGGGCCAGCAAGTCGAGTTCGATATCGTCGTCAAGTCAGTGGAAGCTTCGGCGCTGCCGGAAGTTGACGCAGAGTTTGCTCGTTCGCTTGGAGTAGCTGATGGCGACGTGGCCAAGATGCGCGGTGAAATCAAGGGCAATCTTGAGCGCGAAGTGAAGCGTCGCGTGCGCACGGCATTGCGCGATCGCGCTTTCGAGATCCTTGATACGGCAGCAACTTTCCAGGTGCCTAAGGCGCTGATCGAATCCGAATCGCAGCGTATGGCAGAAGCGGCTCGTGACGACATGGCCAAGCGTGGCATGGACCCGAAGAAGATTCCGGTCGAGCCGAGCTGGTTCGTCGATCAGGCAACGAAGCGCGTCAAGCTTGGTCTGGTTGTTGCCGATCTGGTCGGCAAGAATGGTCTGGCGCCAACTCCAGAGCAGATCCGCAAGCATGTGGAAGATCTGGCGCAGAGCTACGAGCAACCGCAGGAGCTGGTGAAGTGGTACTACGCCAATCCAGAACGTCTTTCGAATGTTGAAGACATCGCTGTTGAAGACAACATGATCGAATGGATCAGCAAGCAGGTTCGTATTGCGGACAAGAGTGTCACGTTCGACGAACTGATGAACAATCCGCAAGCGGCTTGATCTTTGCTTGAATTGTCGGCCAGTGTCCCCAATGTATCGGGGACCATTGTCATGTTTTGAGGGATTTGGAATGACACAGTTCGGACCCGTGCAAGGTCAGCACAGCAGTGATTGGAATCCCCAAGGCCTCGGTCTCGTACCGATGGTCGTTGAACAAAGTGGGCGCGGCGAGCGTGCCTATGACATCTATTCGCGCCTGCTCAAAGAGCGCGTCGTGTTCTTGGTTGGCCCGGTCAATGACGTCACGGCCAATCTGATCGTTGCGCAGCTCCTGTTCCTCGAGTCGGAGAATCCGGACAAGGACATCTTCTTCTACATCAATTCGCCAGGTGGTTCCGTGAGTGCGGGGATGGCCATCTACGACACGATGAAGTTCATCAAGCCTGACGTCAGCACGCTGTGCATTGGTCAAGCGGCCAGCATGGGCGCTTTCCTGCTATCGGCTGGTGCCAAGGGCAAGCGTTTCTGCCTGCCGAATTCTCGCGTCATGATTCATCAACCGCTTGGCGGTTTCCAGGGTCAGGCTTCGGACATCGAAATCCATGCCCGTGAAATCCTGTACCTGCGGGCCCGCCTGAACGAAATGCTGGCTGAACATACTGGCCAGAGCATCGAACGTATTGAAAAAGATACCGACCGTGACAATTTCCTGTCAGCAGCCGACGCGCAGGCCTATGGTTTGGTTGACAAGGTTCTTCAGAATCGCAACGAGGCTGCTGCGGTCTGAGCGTTACAGCGCCAAGGTGCTGACTAAGAGCCAAGGAAAAGGACGAAGGAACGCAACATGACCGAAAAAAAGTCCAGCGGTACTGACAAGCTGCTTTATTGCTCGTTTTGCGGCAAGAGTCAGCATGAAGTCCGCAAGCTGATCGCCGGTCCCTCTGTATTCATCTGCGATGAATGCATTGAGCTGTGCAATGACATCATCCGCGATGAAATCGGTGGTGATGCGGGGTCGCGCATGGACAAGGGCGACTTGCCTTCACCCAAAGAAATCTGCGAGCTGCTTGACCAGTACGTGATCGGTCAGAGCAGCGCCAAGCGTAGTTTGTCTGTGGCTGTTTACAACCACTACAAGCGCCTGCGTCACCTGTCCAAAACAGACGAAGTCGAGCTGGCCAAGAGCAACATCCTGTTGATCGGGCCTACTGGTTCAGGCAAGACTTTGTTGGCACAAACGCTTGCGCGCATGCTCAACGTGCCTTTCGTGATGGCCGATGCGACCACCTTGACCGAAGCGGGCTATGTCGGTGAAGACGTCGAGAACATAATCCAGAAGCTGCTACAGAAGTGCGACTACGATGTCGAGCGTGCGCAACAGGGCATCGTGTACATCGATGAAATCGACAAGATTTCTCGCAAATCCGATAACCCTTCGATCACTCGCGACGTTTCGGGTGAGGGCGTCCAGCAAGCTTTGCTCAAGCTGATCGAGGGCACTGTTGCCGCAGTGCCTCCGCAGGGTGGTCGCAAGCATCCGAACCAGGATTTCGTGCAGGTCGATACGACCAACATCCTGTTCATATGCGGTGGCGCATTCGACGGCCTGGACAAGGTTATTCGTAACCGGACGGAACAAGTTGGTATCGGCTTCGGCGCCGAAGTGAAGAGCCGTGCTGAAGGTAGCGTAGCCGACGCACTGCGTCAGGTTGAGCCTGAAGATCTGATTAAGTACGGCTTGATCCCTGAGTTCATTGGTCGTTTGCCTGTTGTGGCGACGCTGAATGAACTCAGTGAAGAAGCGCTGATGGAAATTCTGGTCGAGCCGAAGAACGCACTCGTCAAGCAATACCAGAAACTCTTCTCGATGGAAGGTGTTGAACTTGAAGTACGCCAGACGGCTCTACATGCAATTGCTCGCAAGGCTCTGAAACGCAAGACGGGCGCGCGTGGTTTGCGTTCCATTATTGAGGCAGCCCTGCTGGACATCATGTACGAGTTGCCCGGCATGGAAAGTATTTCGAAGGTTGTAATCGAAGAGAACGTGATCGAAAGCGGTGCGCAGCCGCTTCTGATTTACGAAGACCAGCCCAAGGTAGCGGGGTCTAACTGACGGGGGCGCGGACACACGCACAGTACAAGCTTGAAACGCGGGTGTCGGCCCCCATTTCCACAGGGTGCTGTTAAAAGGAACAACCATGTCCAGCAAGCCTGAACTACCCCCAGAGGTTATTGAACTTCCACTGTTGCCATTGCGCGACGTTGTGGTGTTCCCACATATGGTCATCCCGCTTTTTGTGGGGCGACCGAAGTCCATCAAGGCCCTCGAGACCGCCATGGAGGCGGGCAAGAGCATCTTGTTGGTGGCGCAGAAGTCTGCGGCCAAGGATGAGCCTTCGACGGATGATCTCTACGATATTGGCTGCGTCGCCAATATCCTTCAGATGCTCAAGCTGCCCGACGGCACCGTCAAGGTTCTCGTCGAAGGTACGCAGCGCGCCCGTATCGAAGACGTGGATGATCTGCGCAATGTCTTCATGGCGCGTGTCACGCCGCTACCAAGTGGCGAAGTTACGAACCACGAGATCGAAGCGATGCGTCGCGCGATCATCAGCCAGTTCGACCAGTACGTAAAACTCAACAAGAAGATTCCGCCTGAGATCCTGACTTCATTGGCAGGTATCGACGAGGCTGGACGTCTTGCGGACACCATCGCAGCACATCTGCCGCTCAAGCTTGAGCAAAAGCAGATGGTGCTGGAGTTGCTTGATATCGCTCAGCGTCTCGAGCGTCTGTTGTCGCAACTCGAAACCGAACTCGACATCCTGCAAGTGGAGAAGCGCATCCGCGGCCGCGTCAAACGGCAGATGGAAAAGAGCCAGCGCGAGTACTACCTCAACGAGCAGGTCAAGGCCATCCAGAAGGAACTGGGTGAGGGCGAAGACGGTGCTGATCTTGATGAGTTCGAGAAGAAGATCAAGAGCGCCGGTCTTTCGAAGGAAGCTACGGCCAAGGCTCAGTCCGAACTGAAGAAGTTACGCCTGATGTCACCGATGTCTGCTGAAGCGACTGTCGTGCGCAATTTCATCGAGACGCTCACTGGTCTGCCGTGGAAGAAAAAGTCCCGCATCAGCAAGGACCTCGCTGAAGCACAGAAGATTCTCGACAAGGATCACTTCGGTCTCGATAAAGTCAAGGAGCGCATCCTTGAGTACCTCGCGGTCCAGCAACGCGTCGACAAATTGAAAGCGCCGATTCTGTGCCTGGTTGGTCCTCCAGGCGTGGGCAAGACTTCGCTGGGTCAGTCCATCGCAAAGTCGACCAATCGCAAATTCATTCGCATGGCCTTGGGTGGTGTGCGCGATGAGGCTGAGATTCGCGGTCACCGCAGAACTTACATCGGCTCCATGCCGGGCAAGATCCTGCAGAACATGACCAAGGTTGGTGTGCGCAATCCTCTCTTCCTGCTCGACGAAGTCGACAAGATGGGGCAGGACTTCCGCGGCGATCCAAGCTCTGCGCTGCTTGAAGTGCTGGATCCGGAGCAGAACTCGACCTTCGTCGATCATTACATCGAAGTCGAATATGACCTCTCCGATGTCATGTTCGTGGCGACGGCTAATTCGCTGAATATTCCAGCGCCATTGCTTGATCGTATGGAAATCATTCGCCTTTCCGGTTACACGGAAGAAGAGAAGGTGAATATTTCCCTGCGCTATCTGCTGCCGAAGCAGATCAAGAACAATGGCCTGAAGCCGACCGAGCTGACCGTCACGGAAGATGCGCTGCGCGACATCATTCGCTACTACACGCGTGAAGCAGGTGTGCGTAGCCTGGAGCGCGAGGTGTCAAAGATCTGCCGCAAGGTGGTCAAGTCGCTTGTCATGCGTGCGCGCAACAGCAAGATCATCGTAAACGCCAAGAATCTGGACAAATACCTTGGCGTGCGCCGCTACAGCTTTGGTGTTGCCGAGAAGCAGAACCAAGTAGGGCAGGTGACTGGCTTGGCGTGGACGGAAGTCGGCGGTGAATTGCTGACGATCGAAGCCGTTGTGTTGCCAGGCAAGGGCAAGGTGGTGACGACGGGTAAGCTCGGCGAGGTGATGCAGGAGTCAATCCAAGCCGCTTTGTCTGTGGTCCGCAAACGCTCGCGTCAGCTGGGTATCGAAGAAGACTTCTATCAGAAGAGCGATATCCACATTCATTTGCCTGAAGGCGCTACGCCGAAGGACGGCCCTTCTGCCGGTATCGGTATTGCTACCGCATTGGTGTCTATCCTGACGGGCATTCCGGTGTGCGCCGACATCGCCATGACGGGAGAAATCACCCTGAGAGGCGAGGCGCTGCCAATTGGCGGACTGAAGGAGAAGCTGTTGGCTGCCGTCCGTGGCGGTATCCAGCGTGTGCTGATTCCTGAAGAGAACGTCAAGGACTTGGCGGAGCTTCCGCCGGGCATCAAGGACAGTCTTGAAATCATTCCAGTACGCTGGATTGATCAGGTGCTGGAGTTGGCGCTCGAGCGTTTGCCCGAGCCGTTGCCCGAGGTTGTTGCTGCGCCCCAGGAGGTTGCAGTCGTAGCGGACGCAGCTGCCGTGCCAGGGGTTGTGACGCACTGATCAAATGCTTGAATGACTGGTAAATCTACGGGCGTACTGCAAAGTACGCCCGTTTTTTTTAGGCGCTTGCATCGCTTGTCCGTTGTGGCGCATGATTCGCTGCGAAGCCGCTTGACACAAGGATTTTCGGCTTGTTATAAGATTTCCCGCTGGCTTTCGAATGTTCGATGCGCGGCTACCTGCAAGGGATCTATCGGGGTATGCATCGACGGGTGATAGCGAGGCACCGTCCGTTGAAGACTTGATAACACTGAGGGGGTTTAAGTGAACAAATCCGAACTGATCGAAGTAATCGCGAAGCAATCCGAAATCTCGAAGGCTGCCGCTGGTCGTGCGCTGGATGCCGCCATTGCAGCAATCAAGCAGTCCCTCAAGAAAGGCAACGACGTAACACTCGTTGGTTTTGGTACGTTCTCTGTCGGCAAGCGGGCTGCTCGTGCCGGCCGTAATCCACGCACTGGCGCAACCATCAAAATCAAAGCTGCCAAGGTGCCAAAGTTCCGCCCTGGCAAAGCATTGAAAGATGCTGTAAACTAATGCCCCGACGACAGCGTCGCGGGAGTTGGCGAGTCTGTCGTCCAAATGAAGTAAAAAGGGTGCTTAGCTCAGTTGGTAGAGCGTCGCCCTTACAAGGCGAATGTCGGGGGTTCGAGCCCCTCAGCACCCACCATCGAATTGTCGCCAGAACTTGATAACAATGCGGCGGTCGAAGGTGTCTCTGGTTGTAGCGCTGAAGGCGAACAGGTGTTCGCCTTTTTCGTATCTGATTGCCTACTTTCAAAGTGGCATTGCGTAGGACTGGCGATGTCATTTTTCTGAATCCTGAATCGAGTGCACAATGTTTGAGGCTGTTCGAAACAATCGAAGAATTGTCCAGTTTTTCCTGGCTGTGATCACTTTGCCTTTTGCGTTTTTCGGAGTGGAGTCCTACTTCCGCGACGGCTCGAGTGATACCGACGTAATAGGAAAAATCGGTGGAACCAAGATTACGGGCACCGAGTTGGCTAACAAGGTGCGTGAAGCGGCGGGTGACAAGGTTGATCCCGCGGTGGCCAGCAGCCCGGCATTTCGCGATCAAGTGCTGGATGCGTTGCTCAACGAAAAGGCGATTGAGTTGACAGCCTCGGCCGCCGGTTTGTCCGTTCCGACCTCCATGATTCAGGACGCATATCTGCGCGAGCCCGAGTTTCAGGAGAACGGCAAGTTCTCGCCGAAAAAAGCGGAATATGTCCTGCAGGCAAATAACCTGACCAAGAATGCGTTCGAGCAGCGCGTGAGCGGCATGCTGTCGCAGCGCTTGTTGATGGTGCCGCTGGCGCAAGCTGCGTCAGTATCCAAGGCAACCTTGGCGCGTTGGGTGGCTCTGTCGGAAGAGCAACGCACGGTGGCTGAGTGGAAGATTGATGCTGCGTCCTTCAAGGGAAGCGTAAAGCTTGCCGATGACGCTGTGCAAAAGTACTACGACGCGAACAAGGCAAAGTTTGAAACTCCCGAGCGCGCAAAAATCGAATACGTTGTCCTGAATGCTGAAGAGCTCGCCAGCAAGGCAAAGGTCAGTGATGCTGATGCCCGCAAATGGTACGACGATCATCAGAAGGACTACGTGCAACCTGAAGAGCGCCGTGCCAGCCACATCCTGATCGGCGTGGCTGAAGATGCAAAGCCGGAGCAGAAGGCTGCTGCCAAGAAGAAGGCTGAAGAGCTGCTTGAGAAGGTGAAGGCAGCCCCTGCGAACTTTGCCCGTCTGGCCAAGGAGAGTTCGACTGACGGGTCGGCAGAGCAAGGCGGTGATCTCGGGTTCTTCGGGCGTGGTGCGATGGTGCCGGAGTTTGAAAATGCCGCATTTGCGCTCAAACCACGTGAAGTCAGTGGTGTGGTGGAGAGCAAGTTCGGCTATCACATCATTCAGCTGACTGAAGTGCGCGGTGGCAAAGTGAAGTCCTTTGATGAGGCTCGTGCCGAGATCGTCACCGAACTGCAAAAGCAGGCGGGCGCGAAGAGCCTGGCAGAGTCAACGGATCAATTCAACGACCTGGTCTTTCAGCAACCGGTGACTTTCAAGCCTCTTGCTGAAAAGCTCGGCTTGACGATTCAACGCAGTGACTGGATTGAAAAGGGTGGCGTGCCAGCGGGCGGCATTCTGGCTAATCCAAAGATTCAGGCTGCGATTTTCTCGGCTGATTCGCTCAAGGAGCGCCACAATTCAGAAGCTTTTGATCTGGGCCAGGGCACCCTGGTGTCGGTACGTGTTCTGGACTATCAGCCCAAGAAGCTCAAGCCCGTTGCCGATGTGCGTCCGCAGATCGAGCAGGTCCTGACGCTGGAAGAAACAGGCAAGCTGGCGAAGGCTGAGGGCGAAGCGCGGCTGGCCAAACTGGCGGCGGGCACTCCGGTTACCGCGACCTGGGGTGCTGCGCATGCGGTGCATCGCCACGAGTTGAGCAGCGACGAAGCACGCAAGGCGGTATTCGTTCAAGGGCTCACGAAGTTCCCTGCGTATGTTGGTGCTGCAACCGCAGATGGCTTCGTGATCTATCGCATCGATCAAGTGAATAAACCGACGGTTGCGCTCGACGATCCGCGTGTAGGCATGTTCAGCCAGCAGTTCTCCCAGTTGTATGGGGCGGCAGATCTGCGCAGCGTTCTGGCGGGGTTGCGTGCCCGCCAAGGAACTGAAATCTACTACGATCGCTTGACGAGCAAGACCGAGTAGTCAATCGCGTCCTGAACCAGCAACAGCAAGCTGTTGCTGGTTCGAAGGCAAATAAAAAGCGCTGCCATGGCAGCGCTTTTTATTTGGTCTGTAAGGCGTGAATCAGAGATCGTCAGTCGTGCCGACCGCGACACTGTTGAAGCCCGCATCGACGTAGGTGACTTCGCCGGTAACGCCAGAGGCGAGATCCGAGCACAGGAACGCTGCAACGTTGCCGACTTCGTCGATCGTGACGTTGCGACGGAGTGGCGCGTTCTTTTCATTGAACGCCAGGAGTTTGCCGAAGCTGCCAATGCCGGATGCTGCGAGCGTCCTGATCGGACCGGCAGATACTGCATTGACGCGAGTGCCTTCAGGGCCGACCGCTGTCGCCATGTAGCGCACCGATGCTTCGAGGCTGGCCTTGGCGAGACCCATGACATTGTAGTTGGGCAGGGTACGCACGGCGCCGAGGTAGGAAAGAGTCAGCAGAGATCCGTTACGGCCCTTCATCATCGGGCGTGCGGCTTTCGCCAATGCGGCAAAGCTGTAGCTGCTGACTTCATGCGCGGTGCGGAATGCGTCGCGGCTCAAACCATCGAGAAAGTCGCCAGTCAATGCTTCGCCAGGTGCGAAGGCCAGAGAATGAACCAGGCTGTCCAGTCCGTCCCAGTCCTTGCCGAGTGCTTCGAACAGGCCATCGACTTGAGCGTCTTCCTGCACATCGCACGCGTAAACGAGCTTGCTGCCGAATTCGGCGGCCATTTTGGTGACGCGCTCTTCGAAACGCTCGTTCTGATAGGTGAAGGCCAGTTCTGCGCCCTCCCGGTGCATGGCCTTGGCAATACCGTAAGCAATCGAGCGGTTGCTGAGGAGGCCGCAAATCAGGATTCGCTTGCCGGACAGAAAGCCCATGTAATTCTCCAGAACAAAAAAACGGGATTATAGCGGTGAGGCCTTGATCGTGCGGGGAGCACGTGACCTTGATCCTTGAGGCGGATCGGCATGGAGCCCGTGTTCGGGCTCCATGCAAGGAACTGCGTGCTGCCTGTTACTGGATTTTGGCCGTGCTCATGAGTTCAGCAATACGTTTTTGTACGGTTTGCTGGATCAGGGCCTGTTTGACCTTGTCGCTGACTGCAGCGAATTCCGGCAGCTCAGGCTTGCGTGTGTCGTCCAGCATCAGGACGTGGTAGCCGAAATTGCTCTTCACCGGCTGCTTTGTGTACGCACCCTTTTCGAGGCTTGGTACGACGTTGCCAAAGTTGTTTGCGTAGTCGACCGCGCGGCCCCAGCCAAGATCGCCACCATTGTCTTTGGTGCCCGTGTCCTTGGAGTCCTTGGCCAGCTCTTCAAACTTGCCGCCGGCCGCCAGCTTCTTGATGATGGCCTGGGCGTCCTCTTCCTTTTCCACCAGAATGTGGCGAACCTTGTATTCCTTGTCGCCAGCCAGGGCGATCTGGCGATCGTATTCGGCGCGGACCTCTGCATCAGAGATCGGATGCTCCTTCAGGTAAGCGTCCAGGTACAGGCCCAGCAGGATGCTCTGGCGGGCAAGATCGATACGCGATGTCACGGGCTCGCTCTTGTCGAGACCGCGTTTGCGTGCTTCCTGGGCCAGAAGTTCGCGCTTGATGAGTTCCTCGCGCACTGCGTTGCGCAATTCCGGGGTGTTTTGTTGGCCTTGCGCCAGCTGCTCGTTAACCAGCAGTTCAGCCATGCCGGCGCTGATCGGGTTGCCGTTGACGGTGGCCACAGGAGCCTTGCTGCCGATGGCGGGCGCGCTTGTTGCCGCGCCAGCTGCGGGCTTCTTGCTGGTCTGAGCGACGGCCGGCAGGCTTGCTGCGGTGGCGATCAGTGCAGCAGCCAGGAGTGAGAGTTTGAGATGCATCGACTTTCCTTGTGGGTGGACGAGAGTTGGTATGTTCTTGCCGGTCCGTGATCGGGGTCAGACGGGCTCTTGTTGCGCCGAGGCTTCATCGGGCGTGAGCGCAATGATACTCAGGGCATGGATTTCGCGCTGCATGAGAGGCGCGAGTGTGCTGTAGACAAGCCTGTGACGCGCAATCCGCGTCAAACCTGTGAAGCGTGTCGAAATGATGCGCAAATTATAGTGCCCACCGCCCGATGCGGCACCCGCGTGCCCGGCGTGGCGCAGGCTGTCATCGTCGAGTTCGACGAGCGTTGGCGAGAGTGCATCCAGACCTTCCCGCATGCGCTCCAGGGTTGTCGACGCGCTCATGAGCCTTGCTTGCTTTCATGCGGCAGATGGCGCCAGATGAACACGCCTTGCCCCAGCATGAAAAGGAACATCAAGGCTGTGCTGATGAACATCTTGAAGTTGAACCAGGCATCTTCCGAGTAGTTGTACGCGACGTAGATATTCAGCAGGCCCATGGCCACGAAAAACACGATCCATGCCGCGTTGAGCCTGTTCCATAGGGGCGTGGGGAGCTCCAGTTCTCCTCCCAGCATGGTCTTGAGCAGGTTGCGTTTCCAGACAAGCTGACCAAGCAGCAGAGCGGCACTGAGCAGCCAATAGAAAATGCTGAACTTCCACTTGATGAATGTAGGGCTGTGGAACCAGATTGTCAGGCCGCCGAAAACGACTGCCAGCGCCAGACCTACCAGCAGGACTTTCGGCACAGGCTCTTTTCGTGCCTTCAGCCACACCACTTGCAGCGCAATGGCGATCACGACTACGACAGTCGCCAGAATTGTCGGTGCTTCCTGGGGGCCCACAACGCCTCCCGAAACCATGAAGCCGAGCCAATCGGTCGCTAATTGCGCAGCCCAATCACTATGGGCCTTGGAATACTTGAATGCACCGTAAAAGAAGATGACGGGCAGCAGATCGAAGAGGAATTTCATGGCTGCGGATTATAGTCGAGTGTGTGTGACGGGGAGGCTTGCGTCGATGCGCGGCTACGGCGCATCCATTACGAGATCATGCGGGGAGGGAAATTCGCGCGAGCAGACCGCCGCCGGGGCGGGGCAGTAGTTCCAGTGAGCCGTCGTGGAGGCGTGCTATGCGCTCTACGATGGCCAGCCCCAGTCCAGAGCCGCGGGCATTGCTGCGCGCTTCCTCAAGGCGCGTAAAAGGCCGTTTGAGCCGTTCTACCTGGTCTGGCGGAATGCCGGGGCCTCGGTCTGCAACATCGATGTTCAGCTGCGCACCTTCCCGTGTCAGCGCGAGCTCGATCGGCAGCTCCTCTCCTGCGTATCGCCAGGCGTTGTCGATCAGGTTCGCAATTGCGCGTCGCAAGGAGTGTGCTCGAACCGCGTGGGGGGGAAGTGCGTCGCTATGTAGCGTGATTTGCAAGCCACGACGACGATAGGCTTCGACGATGTCGTTCATGAACGCCGATAGATCGCAGGGCTCAGCCATCTCAGCCTGTGCATCCCGAGCAAAATCGAGAAACTGGCCGATGATGCGATCCATTTCATCAATGTCTTCCCCCATGGCGCTGACGTCGTCGCTTGATGCGCCAGAGAGCTCGATGCCCAGGCGCAGGCGCGACAAGGGCGTGCGCAGATCATGTGAAACCCCGGCAAGAATCAGTGCCCGATCCGATTCAAGCTGGGTCAGGTCGCGGGACATCTGATTGAACGCGCTGGCCACCGCCACGATCTCGCGTGAACCTCGTTCTGTCAGGGGCGGGGGAAGCTCTCCTTGCCCGACCTTGCGTGCAGCCTGCTCCAGCGCCTTGAGAGGTCGCGTGATGCCGAACACCAGCAGGTAGGCGCCAACCAATGACAGCAGGCCGGTGGCGATACCCCAGCCGATCCAGCCGGCCACCCCCCTGTGCGGCACGCGCTCGGCGGGAATCATCAGCCAGTATTGATCGTCCGGAACTTCAGTGTCGAGAATGAAGCTGATGTAGAAGCCTGGCTGCCCCTCGATGGCAGACGCGAGTCGGGTCGAAGGCCCGAGGCGTTGACGCAGTTCGGTACTGAGATTGCGGATCAGTTCTGAATCTTCAACCGGCGTCACCAGGTCGCTGGGCTCGGCAGGATAGATGCGGATGCCTTCGATGCTGATCAGGTTGCGTAGCAGGGCGGTTTGCTGGTTCGCATCTGACGCCAGAAGTGCGGCGCGCGTGAGATTGACGACGCTCACCAGCATCTGGGCGGTCTGGCGCGTGCGTGGTTTGATCGCGAACTGGTTGTAGATCTGGAACCATGCAAACAGTGACAGCCCCATCAGGAGCGCGATCAGCAGAAAGGTCCGCCACAGTAGTGTCTGTGGCCATGGAAAGCGCATGACGTGTTGGCGCCATCCGCGGCCTCTGTCGGCTAACACCTATTACGCGCCCTCGGAGTGGCGTGCGCCATCGGGTACGAAGACGTACCCAAAGCCCCATACCGTCTGGATGTAGCGCGGCTTGGCGGCTTCCTCTTCGACGAGTTTGCGCAGGCGTGAAATCTGCACGTCGATGGAGCGATCGAAAACGTCGTACTCGCGGCCTCGCGCCAACTCCATGAGTTTGTCGCGCGAGAGTGGCTGGCGCGGGTGCTGCAGCAAAACCTTGAGCAATGCGAACTCGCCTGTCGTGAGTGAAACGTCCTCGCCTTTGCGGATAAGGCGGCGCGCGGCGAGGTCGACTCTGACCTGACCGAACTCGATGATCGTTTCTTCTTCCGCCGGAGCGCCTGGCAGATTCTTTGGTCGCCTGCGTAGCACCGCATGGATCCGTGCCACCAGTTCGCGAGGGTTGAAGGGTTTGGGCAGGTAGTCGTCAGCCCCCACTTCGAGACCGACGATGCGGTCGACCTCATCACCTCGTGCGGTGAGCATGATGATGGGCAGGGTATTGTCATTGGCGCGCAAACGCCGGCAGATCGACAAGCCATCTTCGCCCGGCAGCATCAGATCAAGCACCAGCAGGTCGTGGTGTTCCCGTGCCATGGCGCGATCCATCTGCGCAGCATCGGCAACGGCCTTGACGGTGAAGCCCTGTTCGGCGAGATAGCGGTCGAGCAGGTTGCGCAGGCGGGCGTCGTCATCGACGACAAGAATGCGGAAACGTTCTTTGTCCATGCCTGCATCCTATGCGCAACGTCGCAACCTGTCAGCTTGGCGCAACACGCAGGACGCCTCAAGTGTGAGCAACTGTTGCCAACTCCGGGGCTCTTTACATTTGCTTACAAGCCACTGCCAAACATTTGCACAAAGGTTGGCGCGGTGGTCGAAGATGTGGATGTGGTGAGTCGCTGGCGCGCCCTGAGCGCTGCACTTCGCCCCGCAGGTAATATTGCCAAGACATGAAGCGTCTCTTCCTTGTGATGATTGTTGTTTTGCTCGGCCACGCATCGTCACTGCATGCGCGTGAGCCTGCACGTCGCGACGGCCCGCGTGAGGCAGTTGGCAACGATGCTGAGCGGGACGACATGGAGCGTCGCCGGATGGAGCGCTTTGCCGAACGGCGTGAACGGCTGCGCGGGCTACGCGAGGAGATGTTGCGCACCCAGCCCCGACCCGGACCGAATGGCGGGCCGCACCCATGGTCGTACGGTAGCCCTTTTCGCGACGAGGATCTGCCGCGCGATGTCCATCGCATGGCGCCGGATCGTCGCGACCCCATGCGCCCGCCGATGCCGCCACTATTGCGCGATAACGAAAGTATCCGCGAGAGCTTGCGCGAAGGTGCACGCGAGAACATGCGTCGATTGACGCCGGAAGAGCGCCAGGAATTCAGGCGCCAGTTGCACAACGCGGGGCGGGACGTTTATCGCGGGCAGTAAGTGATGTCCGGGATATTGGCCCGTCACTTCACAGCGTCACCGTTGTCAGTCGTTCAGCTGCAAGGCGTTCCAGCAAGCGCGGCAATACATCCAGCACGACGGGGCGGCCCTCCGTGGTGCGTGCAGCGTGCGCGTCGTGAAGGAGCAGGATGTCCCCTCCTGCAAGGTCCCTGGTCAGGCGGCGCATCACGACTTCCGCATCGCCTTCGCGTGTATCAAAACCGCGTCGGGTCCAGCTTACGAGTTGCAAGCCTTGTTTGTGCAGCACGTAATCGAGGAAGGGGTTGCGCAGGCCAGCCGGTGCGCGGAAGTAACGCGGACGTCGTCCGGTCGCGTTCTCGATGCTGTCCTGGGCGCGCGCAATTTCATCATTCATCGCGCGCGGCCCCAGTACGGAAAAATTGTGCCGGTGTTGCTCTGAGTGATTCTCGATGCAATGGCCCGCAGCAACGATTTCGCGTGCTAGTCCGGCGTGGGCGGTGACGTGCTTGCCGATACAGAAAAAACTCGCACGTGCACGATGCCTTTCAAGAATTTCCAGGACCTTCGGGGTGATCCTGGGGTCAGGGCCGTCATCGATCGTGATCCATACTTCACCGCGTACTGCAGCCGCTTCGGGCAGGCGCAACATGTTCGGCCCCAGCCAGGTCGAGCGTGGCCACAAACCCGTTGCTGCAACGAGGGCGTGATCCAGCAGGAGTGTCGTCAGGGCCCAGGGCATGAGGCTTGGTGTGGTGGCTGCCACCGCGATCGCGCCCCCATGTATGGCGAGAGAGGCTTGCAGGAAGGGGGTGGGTCGCCAGGTGGCAGGGGGCATTGACGTGGGTTTCATGAAAGCAAAGGGCGGTGTCGTGCCTGAAAAGTGAGGCGATACTAGACCAGAATCTGCCATGGAATCTCGTATCGAAGCGGCCGCCGCACCATGGATCCGGGATGTGGCGGGCAAAGGTCTGTGCGGTCGCACGTTACAATGCCGCCATGAGCATGATCCTGTCCATCGAGACTTCCTGCGAGCATGGCTCGATTGCCCTGCTGCGTGGTGATGAACTACTGAGCCGCCTGCTACCTGTCGGCGGCAATACGCACTCGGGAGCATTGCTGCCCGCAATCAGGCAATTGCTGGCCGAAGCAGATGCCTCAGTCAGTGCTCTCGATGCCATTGCTTTTGGCCGTGGCCCGGGCGCCTTCACGGGGGTTCGTCTGGCGTGCGGCGTGGCGCAGGGGCTGGCCCTGGGCGGAGATTTGCCCGTGGCGGCGATCAGTTCGCTTGAGGCTCTGGCCTTACCCTTCGTCCAGCGAGCAGAAAGGCTCTATTGCGCTATGGATGCGCGCATGAGCGAGATTTACGCGGCGATGTATGTCGTAGCCAGTGGCGCCTTGCAGGCGCCAGATGAGGTCGTATGCGTCCCGCCCGATGCCGCACCTGTGCCCGATGACGGAATCTGGTCAGGCGTAGGGACTGCATTCTCTGCTTATGCGCCGCAGCTTGCGGAGCGCCTGGGTGGCCGGGTAGAGGTACTGGACGCGCTTGCCGTGCCCTGTGCGGGGAGCGTTGCACGCCTCGCGGCAGCGGCTCCGGCGCTCTGGCGCGATGCGGCACTGGCGGCGCCAGACTATGTGCGTAACCGCGTTGCGCTGACGACGGCAGAGCGTCTGGCCCAAGGGGGCAAGGCTTGAGCGCGCAGGAGCAGGTGGCGGTGCATGTGGTCTTTCGCCCAATGGCCGAAGAGGATCTGGATTGGGTCAGTCAGACAGAGCAGGGTATCTATGCTTTTCCGTGGAGCCGCACCAATTTTGCTGACTCGTTATCTGCTGGCTACAGCAGCTGGATCATGCTTGTCGATGGCCAGGCCGTGGGTTACGCGGTGCTGATGCTGGTCATGGATGAAGCGCATCTGCTTAACATCAGCATCAAGCCGGCACTGCAAGGGCGCGGTTTGGGGACCTTGTTGCTGGAGCATGTCTGCGCCGTCGCTTCGCGCGCGGGAGGTGTTCAGATGTTCCTCGAAGTACGCGCCTCGAACGAGGCAGGGTTACGGCTGTACGACAAATGGAGTTTTGTACGGATAGGTCAGCGCAAGGACTATTACCCGGCCGTCAATGGACGAGAAGATGCCATTGTGATGAGGCGGGAAATGGGTCGGCAAGAATGAGTCGGGAATCATGAGGTTTTGCGGATGAGCGTCGACAAGACACGCGTATTGGCAGAGATGGGCATCAAGCCATTGTGGCGCCTGCGTGAGCCGCTGGCCCAACCTGCGCGGGCGGAGGAGAGCATTGCGTTGGCGCCTGAGCCGATGCGTGAAAGGGCGCCTGATCCGATTCCGGCCATGCAGCCGGAGCTGGCGCAAATCGTCCGTCAATTGGCGACTCAATCTGTGTTGGAGACCGAAACATCCGGTGTGTCCGCGCTTGGTTGGGAGGAGCTCAGCAGCACGGTGGCCGATTGCCGTGCCTGTGGTCTGTGCAAGGCTCGCAAGCAGGCCGTCTTTGGTGTGGGCGACAGGCAGGCTGACTGGATGTTCGTAGGTGAAGGTCCGGGTGCGGAGGAGGATGAGCGCGGCGAACCTTTTGTGGGCCAGGCCGGCAAGCTGCTCGACGCAATGCTGGAAGCCAGTGGACTCAAACGTGGCGAGAAGGTGTACATCGCCAATGCGGTGAAATGTCGCCCGCCTGGTAATCGCACGCCGGAGGCCGACGAGATCGCGGCGTGTCGCCCTTACCTCGATCGCCAGATCGAGCTCGTCAAACCGAAATTGCTGATTGCATTGGGCCGACCGGCAGCGCAAGCCTTGCTCGGGCGCGAGATGAGCATTGCATCAGCGCGCGGCAAATTGCATCAATACGCGCACGCGGGCGGCGCGATTCCCGTCGTGGTCACGTATCACCCCGCCTATTTGCTGCGGAATCTCCCGGACAAGGCCAAGGCCTGGGTGGATATGTGTTTTGCGGCGGACACGATAGCGCAGTCGCGTGACTGATCATTTGCTTCGCGCCCGCTTCGCCTTCGGCTCGCGAGGGCGAAATCAGTGCGGGTGATCTTCCAGCAAAGCCAGGTCGTCGTGCTCGGCCTGGTTGCGGACGTGGCGTAGCTTGATCAGATACATGATGCCGGCAACAAACAGGCCGAAGGCGACGATGGTGATGTTCACCGACACGCCCAGCCAGCCCAGCAAGAAGTACAGGAAGGTCATGACGAGAATGCTCAGGTTCTCGTTGAAGTTCTGGACCGCAATCGAGTGCCCGGCACCCATCAGCACGTGACCGCGGTGTTGCAGCAGCGCATTCATCGGCACGACGAAAAAGCCGGACAAGGCACCGAGCAGGATCATCATGAACATGACCGCCATGGTGCGCAGGTGCAGATCAAACTGCATTTGCATGCCCAGCAACTCGAAGATCGGCAAGTGCACATTGAGCTTGGGCATGTAGGGCAGAGCGACCATCAATGGCACGACGAGCCCCATGGCAATGCCGATGGGGATCACCTTCATCGAATGTCTCAGCGTCAGCATGCGCGCGGCAAGCACGGCACCAATTGCCACGCCGATTGCTACGACGCCCTGTAGTCGGGTGGACTGCGACAGGCCGAGCCCCAGCATCTTGCCGGCCCAGTCGATCACGATGAACTGCAGGGTTGCGCCGGCCCCCCAGAACAAGGTCGTCACAGCCAGGGAAATCTGGCCGAGCTTGTCACGCCAGAGCAGGCGCGTGCAGTGGATGAACTCGCGCAGCATGTAGATCGGATCGTGCTTGAGCGAGGTGTGGACGACGCCCGTGTCCGGCACATAGCGATTCAGGATCGCTGCAATCACATACAGAAGCCCGACCAGCAGCAGGCTGATCTGGGCCGAGTGGGTAATCAGTGGCAGATGCAGACTCATCGACCAGGTCGCGAAGCTTGGCATGATCAGCATGCCACCGAGCAGGGAGCCGAGAATGATGGCGCCCACCGTCAGGCCTTCGATCCAGCCATTGGCTGCGACCAGCTTCGCGGGCGGCAACATTTCCGTGAGGATGCCGTACTTGGCTGGCGAATACGCCGCAGCGCCGAGCCCGACGATGGCGTAAGCGAACAATGGGTGGGCGCCGAACAGCATCATGGCGCAACCGAAGATCTTGATTGCGTTGCTGATGTACATCACGCGCCATTTCGGCATCGAGTCGGCAAAAGCGCCTACGAAGGCGGCAAGCACGACATAAGAGAGTGTGAAGGAGGTCTTGAGTAGGGGGGCGTACTCGGGTGGAGCCTGCAGGTCGACCAATATGGATATGGCGCAAATGAGCAATGCGTTGTCCGCCAGCGCAGAAAAAAACTGCGCTGCCATGACGATGTAGAACCCTGCACCCATCCGGAACCCTTGTCTCTCTGTGCGGCTGACTGCGGCTAGCCAAGGCTGTCGCTGCGATTTGTTTTCTGATTCGTCACACCCATGCAAGTTGCAATGTGATGACGGCTCGCACGATAAATGCGCCTTCTGGCCAGCCCAGCGGCCGGCAGCAAGCGCCGTTTATACCACATGGGGTTTGCTGCAGCGCTAAACAAGGCTGCTCAGCGTGATCTGGCCGGGCTGCCTGCACGGGCAGTCGCGACGATAGGGCTTTTCTTGTGTGGGTGTTTGTGATGCAATTCGCGATAAGAGTTACTTATGTTGCGAGGCAGCATCATGGCCGACCGTAGATTGCAGGTTTTCCACGCCGTGTCCCGTCACGGCTCCTTTACCAGGGCTGCTGAAACCCTGTTCATGACGCAGCCTGCGGTGACCTTCCAGGTCAAGCAGCTAGAAGAGCAATTCAATACGCGCTTGCTCGATCGCGGTCACGGCAAGGTCACGCTCACGCCAGCAGGCGAAATCGTGTTTGCCTACGCGGATCGCATCCTCGGCCTGTCCGACGAGATGGAAACGCGCATCAATGAGCTGACCGATGAACTCACCGGCGTGCTGACGATTGGCGCCAGCCCGACGATTGCGGCCTACTGGCTGCCGCAGGTCTTGTCGACCTTCAAGCACAAGTACCCTCGCGTGGTGCCACGGGTTTTCGTAGGCAATTCAGAAAGCATCCAGAATCGGGTGCTGGCACACGACATTGATGTCGGTCTCGTCGAGCGCGACACGAATGATGCAGATCTCGAGTGCACGCTGGCCTATCGCGATGAGCTGATGGCGGTCATGCCGCCGAGCCATCCGTTGAGCAACTCCAAGTCCTTGAGCCCTGCGCAGCTGCAACCGATTCCCTTTGTCGATCGCGATCCAGGTGCTGCGATTCGCGGTTTGGCAGAAGAGTTTTTCCGCGCCGGTGGCGTCGCGCCGGAATCGCTGGAGCGCACGGCAGAGCTGGGTAGCCTCGCCGTCATCAAGCAACTGGTGCGTGAAGGCATGGGCTTCGCGATCATTTCGCGCGCCTCGCTCAATCGCGAACTGCGCGACGGCACGCTGAAGGCGATTTCGCTCGAGCCTCGCCTGTATTCGTCACTCAATGTGCTGGTGCCGAAGGATCGCTTCCGCGCGCGCCTGCATTCGACCTTCGCCGAGTTCGTGGTCCAGCACCTGAGCGACTACGCCAAGTCCAACGAGGCGGCGGCCGATGCGTCCGTCGACAATCAGCTCGCCATCAACAATCCACAGCCCTGAGCGCAGGGATTCATGGCTCGTCCCATCCGCGCCCGGATCGATACGGCGGCTTTCCGGCACAATTACCTGCTCTCCAAGCAGCACGCGCCACAGTCGCGTGCCTGGTGTGTCGTGAAGGCCAATGCCTACGGCCATGGCCTGGCGAATTGCGCCGAAGCCGTACGCGACGTGGTCGACGGGTTTGCCTTGCTCGACATGGCCGAAGCGGCCTGGCTGCGCAGCGAAGGCTTTCTTCAACCCGTCTTGCTGCTGGAGGGGGGCTTCGATGCGGCAGAACTGCATGAAGCCGCCAAGCTGAATCTGGCCATCGTCGTGCATGCCATGCCGCAACTCGACGCGCTCGAGGAAGCCGTGTTGTCGCAGCGTCTGGACGTCTTCCTGAAGATCAATACCGGCATGAACCGTCTGGGTTTTGTGCCGGCTGATGTGCCGAAGGTGCTGGCGCGTTTGCGCGCCTGTGGCAATGTGCGCAGCCTGACGCTGATGACGCACTTCGCTTGCGCGGACGGTCTGGGCATTGCGTCGCAATGGGCCTGTTTTACCGACTGCATGGCGGGCAGTGAATTGCCATTCAGCGCCGCCAATTCGGCGGCCCTGCTGCGTTTTCCAGAAACTCATGGCGCGTGGGTGCGGCCTGGCATCATGCTCTACGGCGGTTCGCCGATGCCAGCTTCGCAATCTGCCGCGGATCTTGGCGTCCGACCCGTCATGACGCTGATCAGCGAGCTTATCGGCGTGCAAACGCTACACGCGGGCGAGCACGTAGGCTATGGCGCAACTTTTACGGCTGAGCATGAGATGCGTGTGGGAGTCGTGGCCTGCGGCTATGCCGACGGCTATCCGCGTCACGCACCTACAGGAACGCCGATTCTCGTTGACGGTGTGCGCACGCGCACCCTCGGGCGGGTATCGATGGACATGCTTGCCGTTGACCTGACTCCGGTGCCGAATGCGACCATTGGCTCGCCAGTGACGCTTTGGGGCAAAGGTTTGCCGGCTGATGAAGTCGCCACGGCCGCCGGTACCATCAGTTATGAATTGTTCTGCGCTCTCGCCCGACGCGTGCTGGTGACAACGACAGACAACAAGAATGGCTAAGCAGAAATCCATTTTCTCCTGCACCGAGTGCGGAGCGCAGAGCATCAAGTGGCAGGGGCAATGCCCTGGCTGCGCCGCGTGGAACACCATGGTCGAGGCGGTTGCCGAGGCTGCGGCGACGGGGCGGTTTGCGGCGCTTGTCGGCAGCACGGGCAAATTGCAGAAGCTCGGCGAAATCGATCCACGTGAAGCACCGCGTCAGGCGACAGGTGTTGATGAGCTGGATCGCGTGCTGGGCGGTGGCCTCGTGCCGGGTATGGTGGTGCTGATCGGTGGCGATCCCGGTATCGGCAAGTCGACGCTGTTGTTGCAGGCCCTGGCCAGCATTGCGCCAAAGCAGTCGGTGCTCTACGTGACTGGCGAAGAGTCGGCCGAGCAGGTGGCCATGCGTGCGCTGCGTCTGCAGCTCGATTGCGCGCAATTACCCTTGTTGCCAGAAATCTCGCTGGAGAAAATCCTCAACACCTTGCGGGATGAGAAGCCGGCTGTTGCGGTGATCGACTCCATCCAGACCTTGTATTCAGAGGTGTTGCAATCGGCTCCCGGGTCGGTTGCGCAGGTGCGCGAATGTGCGGCGCAGCTGACGCGTCATGCGAAGTCGTCGGGTACGACCATCATCCTCGTCGGCCACGTCACGAAGGATGGTGCGCTGGCCGGGCCGCGTGTGCTGGAACACATCGTCGATACGGTGCTGTACTTCGAAGGCGATACGCATTCGAGTTTCCGCCTCGTGCGCGCGATCAAGAATCGCTTCGGCGCAGTGAACGAGCTGGGCGTTTTCGCCATGACGGAAAAGGGCCTGCGCGGTGTCAGCAATCCATCGGCCCTGTTCCTGTCACAACACCCGCAACCGGTGCCTGGCAGCTGCGTGATGGTGACGCAGGAAGGTACGCGACCGCTGCTGGTAGAGATCCAGGCGCTCGTCGATACGGCACACAGCCCGAGTCCACGGCGCCTGTCGGTGGGGCTGGAGCAGAATCGTCTGGCGCTGCTGCTGGCGGTATTGCATCGTCATTCCGGTGTGGTTTGTTCCGATCAGGATGTTTTCATCAACGCGGTGGGCGGAGTAAAAATCTCTGAGCCAGCGGCCGATCTGGCGGTATGCATTGCCATCGTGTCATCGCTGACGAGCCGTGCCTTGCCGCGCAAGCTGGTGATTTTTGGAGAGGTTGGTCTGGCCGGCGAAATTCGCCCCGCACCGCGTGGTCAAGAGCGATTGAAGGAAGCTGCCAAGCTGGGCTTCGATCTTGCGCTCATCCCTACCGCCAATGCGCCGAAGCAAGCCATACCGGGCATGGAGGTGCGTGCCGTCGATCGCATCGATCAGGCGCTGGAATGCCTGCGGGAATGGCGTGATCGTTGAAATTGCAGCAGGGCAGGCGTGTGACTGCTGACGCAGTCAGGGTAAATCAATAACGCATCAGGACGGACAGAGCCTGTAAACTGCGCCCCATTCGAATTCGCAACTTGCAGGAATGAACATGAGAAAACGTTGGCTCATCGGCAACTGGAAAATGCACGGCAACCTCGCAGCCAACAAGGCGCTGGTCGACGGCATCCGTGAGCGTCTGCCCGTATTGTCTGAATCGATCGACATGGTGCTGTGCCCGGCGCTGCCCTATGTGTCGCAGATGGCGGGCCTGGTTGCCGATACGGGCATCATGCTGGGTGCCCAGAATGCTTCGGATCACCTGAAAGGCGCTTATACCGGCGAGACCTCGCCGATGATGCTCAAGGAGCTGGGGTGTGGCTTCGTCATCATCGGTCACTCCGAGCGTCGTTCTTACCAGGGCGAAACAGATGGCCTGATGGGCCGCAAGGCGCTGGCTGCCATCGATTCAGGTCTGATCCCCGTCATCTGCGTAGGTGAAACGGCGGAAGAGCGCGATTCGGGTCGCACGCACGAAGTGCTTGGTCGTCAGCTCGATGCGGCTTTCGGCTATATCCGCACGGCACATGACGAAATCATCGTTGCCTACGAGCCACGTTGGGCCATTGGTACCGGCATTGCCGCGACGCCTGAGATCGTCCAGGCAGAGCATGCCTTCTTGCGTGCGCGCATTGCGCAACGCGATGCCGATTTTGCACAACGGCTGACGTTGCTATACGGCGGCAGCTTGAAGGCCAGCAATGCAGAAAGCGTATTCAGCATGCCTGACGTGGATGGTGGCCTGATTGGCTCCGCCGCGCTGAATGCAGACGAATTCGTGGCGATCTACAAGGCCCTGGATAACGTGGTGAACAAGTCGGCAAAGGATAGTGCGAAGAAGGGCCAGGCCTGATGCGTCAGGTCATGCTCGACACGGAAACCACCGGGCTTGATTGGCGCACCGGTGACCGTGTCGTTGAAATCGGCTGCGTCGAGCTTCTCAATCGCAAACTTTCCGGTCGTAATTACCACGTCTATTTGAATCCCGAACGCGACGTTGGCGACTCGGAGCGTATTCACGGTTTGTCGGACGAGTTTCTGGCTGACAAGCCGCTGTTTTCGAAGATCGCCGCCGAGTTCATCGACTATGTGAGCGGCGCTGAGCTGGTCATCCACAACGCCAACTTCGACGTCGGTTTCCTTAACATGGAGCTTGAGCGTCTCGGGCTGACGCGCGTCAACGTGCTGTGTCCGAGCGTCATCGACACGGTGCGTGTTGCCAAGGAAATGTTCCCGGGCAAGAAGGCTTCGCTGGACGCCCTGTGCGATCGCTACGCGATCAACAATTCCCACCGCACCTTGCACGGCGCTTTGCTGGATGCGGAGCTGCTGGCCGAGGTGTATCTGGCCATGACGCGTGGACAGGAGACGCTCACCATTGGCCTGGATGAGCCGGGTGTGGCCGATCAGCAGCGCGACCGCACAGGGCTTGCTGCGGAGCGGCCGCGTCTGCGCGTCGTTCGTGCCAGCGAGGGCGAGCTGGTCGAGCATGACAAGGTGCTGCAGGAAATTGCCAAGAAGGCGAAGTGCCTGTGGCTGCCCCCACCGGAGCCTGTAGTTTCCTGATCAGGCGTTACGCCAGAGCACTTCCGGGTCGAAGCGCACGCGTACCTTGTCGCGCGGTACGACCGAGGTGATTTCGTAGAGCTTCAATGAGGTATCGCGCCGTAAAGGGTGCTGATACGACAAACCGTTCTGGTTGAGCAGGCTCATGACCAGCGGTGTGTTGGCGCTTGCGCCGCGCTGCAGGACGATGCCCGTCTCGCCATTGGCGAGATTGACGCAAGTGCCTGGCGGAAAGATTCCCACTTCCTTGATCAGTGTTGCCGCATACGGGTTCTGACCGCCGCCGTCAGGCTGTACGAACAGCGCGCGTGCGGCTTCCTGTGCGGTGATCGGTGCGCGCGCGGCACGGGGGCTGACCTTGGCGGAAAAGATGTCGCAGGTCTGGATCAGATGCGCTTCCGCACTCGGCGAGGTTATGCCGAAGGGGTAGCCGCCGCCGCCACGACGCTCGTGATGATCGCGGACTGCAGCCAGCCAGACTTCGTCGGTGACGCCGGCATTGAGCAACATTTCAGCGCCCAGAGCAGGGTGGCGATTGATGTCGCGGCGCTGTTCGGGTGTCGGGGCACGGCGCTGGGAGCACAGCTGTTGTTGCAGCTCCAGCATCGCGAGGTTCATGGTCATGGCTGCGCAGCACAGACTGGTGCGGCGAGCCTCGTCCCAACCGAGGCGGCGCGCAATCAGCTCGCACAGGATGGCGGTGTGCAGGCTATGGATGATCGGGTAGCGACGTTGCTCGGTCAGGATCATGGCCGCCAGGGCTGTGTCCGGGCTGCGTTCGGCCAGCATCTGGACGAGCCGCGCCAGACTGTTCATCTGCGTCAGGAATTCAGGTTCGATGTGCACCGTGCGCAGCAGGATGCCAAGTTCATCGAGTATGTGTTCCCACAGGCGGAATGGATCGTAGTGCGCGCTGGGCCGTGCCGCTGAGGGCAGAGGCGTCGTCCGGATCAGCGATTCGTCGACATACAGGCCGTGTGCGAGCAAGACCTGCATCTGCGACTCGCGACTGATGACATAGCCCTTGCACAGCAATAGCTGGCCTGTGCCATCGAACACGTCCCACGGCAGCGGCTTGTTAAGCTGCAGCAGATCCGCCGTGACGTGATGCTTGAGGGGCATGCTCATCCTTTCCATCCCAGTCTTTACGTGCCTGTCTGCCGCAAACTTGAGGCAGTGCAGAGCAATGACTGTCGGGGAATGCGCGCCGGGCGTTTTGCAGCGGTGATTGGCGCCAATTACGTACCTGTTTTATGGAACAATGCCGCACTGCACGGAAGCTCCCGGCGGGCTTCCCGATTCACTGCTTCATCCAAACTTCCGCTACTTTCCGCCTCAGCAATGACAGAAAAACAGTACGACGAATCCTCCTTCCGCGTTCTCAAGGGGCTGGAGCCCGTGCGCGAGCGGCCGGGCATGTACACCCGCACCGATTCGCCCTGCCACATGGTGCAGGAAGTCATCGACAACGCGGCAGATGAAGCCCTCAGCGGCTTTGCCAAGAATATTCATGTCGCGCTCTATCGCGACGGCTCGGTCTCCGTGACCGATGATGGTCGCGGTATTCCGGTTGGCCTGCATCCGGTTGAGAAGATGCCGGTGGTCGTGCTGGCCTACACGGTGCTGCACGCTGGCGGTAAGTTCGACAAGAGCAGTGGCAACTCCGCCTATGCGTTCTCGGGTGGTTTGCACGGGGTCGGTGTGGCCGTGACGACCGCGTTGTCCACGCGGGTCGAAGTCGAGGTGCGCCGTGAAGGGCGCATTCACCAGATTGAATTCCTCAAGGGCGGCCGCGAGATCAGTGATCTCGTCGATGCAGGTCCTTGTGCCAAGCAGACCGGCACGCGCGTGCGCGTCTGGCCCGACGGCAAGTATTTCGATTCGCCCAAGGTGCCGCTCAACGAGCTCGAGCGCCTGCTGCGCTCCAAGGCCGTGCTGCTGCCCGGCGTCAAGGTCGTGCTCGACATCGAGCAGGCTGATGGCACATTCGCGCGTCAGGAATGGCGCTACGCCGATGGCCTCGCTGGCTATCTGCGCGAGATGTCGGCCGGTGCCGAAACACTCGTGCCGCTCTACACGGGCGAGTCCTACGCAGGGAAGGACGAAGACTTCGCGCCGGGCGAAGGCGCGGCCTGGAGTTTCGGCTGGTTCGACGGTCACCAGCTCGGCGAAAGCTACGTGAATCTGATTCCCACGGTGAATGGCGGCACGCACGAATCCGGTCTGCGCGCGGGTGTTTTCGAAGCGGTGAAAAGCTTCATCGAACATCACAACCTGTTACCGAAGGGCGTGAAGATCCAGCAGGACGACGTCTGCGGCAAGATGAGCTATGTGCTTTCGGCGCGCATTCTCGATCCGCAATTCCAGGGGCAGGTGAAGGAGAAGCTCAACTCGCGCGAAGCCGTGAAGCTGGTTTCCTCGATGCTCATGCATCCATTCGAAGCCTGGCTCAACCAGAATGGTGAGTTCGGCAAGGCGATCGCGGACATCGCCATCAAGCAGGCGCAGTCGCGCCTGAAGGATGCGCAGAAGGTCGAGAAGCGCAAGAGCAGCGGTGTAGCCGTGTTGCCAGGCAAGCTGTCCGATTGCGAGAGCGAAAGCATCATTGAGAACGAGCTGTATCTCGTCGAAGGTGACTCCGCAGGCGGCTCGGCCAAGCTGGCACGCGACCGTGAGACGCAAGCCATCCTGCCGCTGCGTGGCAAGGTGCTGAACTCATGGGAGGTCGATCCGAATCGCCTCTTCGCCAACGCGGAAATCCACGACATTTCCGTCGCGCTGGGCGTCGATCCGCATGCCTTCGATGCGCCGGATTCGGTGCTCGCCAATCTGCGCTATGGCAAGGTCATCATCATGGCCGATGCCGACGTGGACGGTTCCCACATCCAGACCTTGTTGCTGACGCTATTCCTGCGTCACTTCCCGCGCCTCGTTGCCAGCGGCCACGTCTTCATCGCGCTGCCGCCGCTGTATCGCATCGACGTGCCGGCTCAAGGCAAGAAACGCCCGGCACGACGCTTCTATGCGCTTGACGATCAGGAACTCACGGCCTTCCGCGACCGTTTGATGAAGGAAGGCTACCGCCCCGAGCAACTCGAACTTGGCCGCTTCAAGGGCCTTGGCGAAATGCGTGCAGACCAGCTGCGCGAAACGGCCATGGATCGCGCCACGCGTCGCGTGCTGCCGGTGACCATCGATGCAGAACTCAACGGTCAGACTTCGGCCTTGTTCGACCTGCTGATGGGCAAGGGCGAAGCTTCCGGCCGTCGTGCGTGGATGGAAGCCAAGGGCAATCTGGTTGAGGCAGATCTTTGAGTCGACTGGCTCAGAACAGGAAGACCGAAGGAGGGCGCAAAGCCCTTCTTTACGCAATTCCGTTCCTGATCGGCTTCGGCGCGCTGGTCGATCAGTACTGCACTCCCTGGGGGCAGCCCGTTGTCAGCCTTGTCATATGGCTGGCGTATGTTTTCCTGTTGTGGATCGAAAGTGCGCAGGCGAGACCCGCGCTCGTCGCGTGCCTGGTCCTTGCGACCCTGGGTGAGATGGTGTTGTCGCTGGTCTGGGGGCTCTATGACTACCGCCTCCAGAACATTCCCTTGTTCGTGCCGCCGGGGCATGTGCTGCTGTTCTGGTTCGGCCTGCAGACGGTGGCGCGCGTTCCGGGGCGTCTGCTCGATAGCGTGCTGCCAGTCAGTGGCGTGCTGGCGCTTGTCCTTGCGCTGGCTTCGCAG
This sequence comes from Uliginosibacterium silvisoli, assembly GCF_036017035.1. Lineage (NCBI taxonomy): Bacteria > Pseudomonadati > Pseudomonadota > Betaproteobacteria > Rhodocyclales > Zoogloeaceae > Uliginosibacterium > Uliginosibacterium silvisoli. The sequence continues at coordinate 96,450 of NZ_JAYXHS010000004.1, forward strand.
GACGGGTTGAGCATCTTCTTGTGGGCGATGTTCCTGGCTTGCCGCGTGTGGGGGAGTACGCCGCGTTTCTATGCCTGGATGTTCGTCATTGCCCTGATCATGGAAGTGTTCGCTACACAGGTCGGCAACTGGCATTGGCAGCGTGTCGTGCCGATCCTGGGGCTCCCGACGACCAATCCTCCCCTCGCCGCAGGCGCCTTTTATTGTGTGCTCGACGTCCTGGTACTCGCCGTGACGGGGCCGGCGATGCAAGCCAGGTTTGCAGGCCCCTGGCGCCTCGCCAGAACAGGGTTTGCGTCGGTGCTCCGCGTCTTCCGTTCGTCCTGAGCCGATCCGGCACCTGTTTATTTAGTCACTCACGCTCCGTCACGGCATCTCGCGCGTGAGGGGCGCGGTACATCCTTCTCCGATTGCTCGTTGACGATGTCGTGACCATGCTGCCGGTGCCATTGTCTCTGGCTGAGACCGGGCCGACCGACGCAGTGTCAAATCCCGGCGTTTGCCGCTACAGTACCGCCCAGAGACACACTGTTTTACATTTTGGCGCAGGCAAATCGTTTGCTTTGAGCGCTACCGCAATCGGCGAGACAGCCGGTCGGACACAGACAAAGGAGACAGGAATGATTGATTCAAAGGCAGCTTTGAATGAGTACCTGCGGGCCGATATGGCCAGTCATCGTCCGGCGATCAAGCGGTGGCGCTTCTGGTACCCGTTGAAATATCCGGTCCTTGCCTTTCAGCGGCGCCTGCGTCGAATCGAATACCTCCGCAATTGCAGGACCACCTGGCTATGGCGCCCCTACGTGGCTTGGGCGAACTACCGCTTCCTGATGCACAGCGTGCGGATCGGCGTGTCGATACCGCCCAATGTGTTCGGTCCGGGGCTGGCGCTGGCGCACTGGGGCAATGTGATGGTCAACAGCAAGGCGCGGGTTGGCGCCAACTGCCGGATTCACCCGGGTACCTGCATCGGCGCCAATAGTGGTGCGGCTCCGGTGCTTGGCGACAACTGCTACATCGGCCCAGGGGCGAAAATCTACGGCGGTGTCGAACTGGGAGACAACGTCCGGGTGGGCGCCAATGCGGTCGTCAATCGTTCTTTCCCGAGCGATAGCCTTCTTGTGGGTGTGCCGGCCTGTCTGGTTGATCCGGCAAAGGCATCGCCAAACCCCTGGGCCCCCGCGAAGCCGCCCTCGGTCTCGAGCTACATCGAGTCACTGGCGCACGTGTCGGAGCCCGAGGAAATCCCGATGCTTGTGGCGGCAGGCACCGCATGATCGGTTGCGGCCAGTTAGTGCCCGCGGTGCTCGCAAATCAAACCTGGGGTGGGTACTGCTCGCGATAGCGGCGGATAACCTCGCGTGCGTTGAACATCAGGCGCGGGCCCAGTCGATCGGCGAGCCCTGCGCGCCTGACCATTTCTGCTACGGCTGGATTCAGCGCGGCAAGCCATAGCGTACGGCCTGCCTCGCGTTGACGTTGCTCGGCTTCCATCAGCATGACGAGGGCAGAGTACTCGATGTCCTGAACCCTGCTCATGTCGATCGCGAGTACGCGCGGCTGCTGCTCGGCAACGAGTGCGCGGATCTTGTCGGAAATCACTTCGACATTGGCAAAGAAGACACGACCCTCTGGCCGCACGATCAGCAGGCCGGGCCAGGTTTCGTCATCCGGATGCTCGGGCGATATCGGGCGCAGCACATCGGCATCGCGTTTCTTGCCGATCACATATACCGGCGGATTCGTGACCTGACTCATCAGGGTCAGCATGGACACGATGATGGCGACGATGATGCCGTCCAGGGTGCCAAAGAACAGTACGCCGAGGCAGGCCGCCAGCGCCCAATAGAACTCCATGCTGCGGATGCGGCGAATGGCCATGAACTCACGCGGCTGGATCAAGCCGGCGGAGTACACCACCACTACTGCTGCCAGACAGGCATTGGGCAGCAGGCCCAGCACAGGTGCAAGAAACAGCATGGTGGCCAGCGCTGCTGCAGCCTGCACGATAGAGGCTTTCTGACTGCGCGCACCGGCGGCTCTCGTGACCGCGGTTTGCGAGGTGCCGCCACCGGCTGCCATCGCACCGAAGAAGGCGCCACCGAGGTTCGCTACACCGGTGGCGACGAGTTCGCGATTGGCATTGATGGCTGGCTCGCCGCTAATGGCGAAGGCGCGACCCGCCGCGATTGTTTCGGTGAAACTCATCAACGCAATACCCAGTGCGGCGGGCAGCAACTCCTGGACGAGGCTCAGGTCTGGCAGTGTGAGTGACGGCAAACCTTGGGGAATCGCGCCGACTATCGACACGCCTTGGGCCTGCAAGCCCAGGAACGAGGTCGCCGCTATGCCGCCCCCGATCGCCACGAGTGGTGCAGCAGAGTGGGGCCACCTGTATTCCATCGCGAGCAACGCTGCCAGCGTCAGGGCGGCGACGGCGAGGGTGATCAACGAGGTCTGCGGCAGCATGTTGATGATGCTCAGCAGGTCGTGGAAGAAGCCTTCCTTGTGGATATGCAGGCCCAGCAGCTTGGGCAATTGATCCAGCAGTATGACCAGGCCGATACCTGCCTTGAAGCCGGTGAGTACCGGCGTCGAAATGAAGTTTGCGACAAAGCCCAGACGCAATACGCTCGCTGCCAGCAGGAGCACGCCGACCAGCGCGCTGAGAGTGACTGAGGCGGTAAGCAGGGTAGTCGGATCCGCATCCGGCGCGATACGTGCCAGTTCGCTGCCGACGAGAATGGCGAGGGTCGTCGTGGAGCTGACGCTGAGCACGCGCGAGCTGCCCAGCAAGGCATAGATCAGCATCGGTACGAATGCTGTGTACAGCCCGACGGCAATCGGCAGTCCCGCCACGGTGGCATAGGCCATCGCCTTGGGCAGCACGACCGCTGCTGCGGTCAGGCCGGCCACTAAGTCAAATCGCAGCGAGGGGCCCGGTATTGCGGGTGGCGTGTGAGAGGTGTCCATGCTGCCTTGCCATGACAAGTGAGAGACAAGGGCCGCTGGTCACTTCACTACGTGTGAAATGCAGCCGGCCCGTGAAGGGGCATCTCTTCAGGACGTCTCGGGTACGTACTTGAACGGATGATGTACGGCCTTGTAGCGCTGCCCGATCTTGCGCTTGGGAAACTTGACGGGCTTCGAGGGCAGATCCTCGTAGGGAATCTGCTTCAGGATATGGCTGAGCACATTGAGGCGTACGCGTTTCTTGTCTTCGGACCGCGCCACGAACCAGGGGGCCCACGGCGTATCGGTGCTGGCAAACATCTCGTCGCGTGCTTGCGTGTATTCATCCCACATGGTGAAGGAGCGGATGTCCATCGGCGAAAGCTTCCATGTCTTGCGGCCATCGTTCACGCGATCACGCAGACGTCGCTCCTGTTCCTCCGGGCTGACCTCCAGCCAGTACTTCAGCAAGATGATGCCGGACTCCACCATCGAATTCTCGAATGAAGGCGCTTGCTGCAGGAAGCGTTCGACCTGCTCGGGCGTGCAGAAGCCCATGACGCGTTCGACACCTGCACGGTTGTACCAGCTACGATCGAAGATCACGATTTCGCCCGCTGCTGGCAAATGCTTGACGTAGCGCTGCAGGTACATCTGGCTTTTCTCGCGGTCATTTGGCGCGGGCAGGGCAATGACGCGGAACACGCGTGGGCTGACGCGCTCGGTCAGCGCCTTGATCGTGCCACCCTTGCCGGCTCCGTCGCGGCCTTCGAAGACGATGCAGACCTTGAGCCCTTTTTCCACGACCCAGCGCTGCAGCTTCACCAACTCCACGTGCAGATGGCGCAGTTTCTTCTCGTATTCCTTGTTGCCAAGTGGCTCCAGTGTGGTCGGAGCCTCTGCAACGATCTTCTTCTTCGAACCTGCCATGCACGTCTCCCGCGAAAGTTGAACTCACATGAACATCATCGACTTGAGCAGGCATTCCTGATGCGAATGCCGACGACATGCCGGGGAAGCTCATTCGGCCTTGTGCCTGTGTGACAGCATAGCCGAGCGGGGCGCTGTCGAACTACCTTCAGGTTCGGGTGCGGCAGGTTTTTGCCTCGAATTGGTGGCGGCTCACTCTTCGGGCTTCTCGTCTGCATGACGGATACGGGCTGCGATCTCGCTCATGACCTGGCGCCAGCCGGCCTCTGCTTCGGAGCCGGTCGCACCAAAGGTCTGCGCCAGGATCTCGCTCTGCGTGCTCGACAGCTTCTGCTCCAGCGCGCTGCCTTTGCGGCTCAACGACAGACGCCGCACGCGGCCATCGCTGCTGTCGGTTTGCACGACGATCAGATCGGCCTCGACGAGTTGTCGCAGCGGGCCGTGCAGGGCCTGTTTCGACACGGCCAGCGTCGCGAGCAGATCGGATACGCGCAGGCCGGGCGAGCGGCCGACGAAATACAGCACGCGGTGATGTACACGCCCTAGTCCCAGGCCGGCGAGGATTTCATCGGGCTGTGCCGTGAATGCGCGGAATGCAAAGTGAAACAACTCGATGGCGGAGAACAGCGCCTCGTCCGACGGGGCGCTTGCCGTCGAAGGATTTGAGTCAACAGAGTTGACATTGTTTTTGCGGGGGCTCATATTTTGATCCTTGTTGGTCAATATTATTGACCTTTATGGAAGATAGCATGAATCATTCGCCGACCGCAGCACGCCTCGCTACCCGCATCGAGCGTCTCAAGCCATCCTTGGTACGCGAGATACTCGCCGTGGCCAACAAGCCCGGCATCATCTCGTTCGCTGGTGGCTTGCCCGCGCCAGATCTGATGCCGGACATGCGCGACTGCATCGATCCCGATACAGCGCTCGATCAATACGGTGCGAGCGAGGGCGAGACTGCCTTCCGCAGCGCGGTGGCCGAGTGGATCACGCACAATGGCTTGCCGGTGGCGCCCTCGCAGGTGCTGGCTTTGTCGGGTTCGCAGCAGGGCCTGGATCTCGCTGCAAAGCTGTTGATCGACGATGGCACACCCGTCGTCACTGAATCACCGAGCTACCTTGCCGCGCTGCAGGTGTTCGAGTTGTTCGGCGCAAGCGTGCTGCCGTTGGCCTTGGGGCGCGATGGCCCTGATCCCGCCACGCTTGACGCCTTGCTGCGTCAGCATCGGCCGGCCTGCGTCTATCTCATTCCCAGTTTCCAGAATCCGAGTGGGTATTGCTATTCGCCTGAGGTGCGCAAGGTGATTGCCGAGGTGCTTGATCGGCATGACGCGGTGCTGATCGAAGACGATCCGTATCGCAGCGTGTCGCTCGATGTGACGCACCCGATGCAGCCGATCTGTTCATATCTGAAGCGTGTGCCATGGATCTATCTGGGCAGCTTCTCGAAAATCCTGCGGCCCGGTTGGCGCGTGGGCTACCTCGCAGCGTCGCCGCAGTTGATGCCCTATCTCGTGCGCCTCAAACAGGCCAGCGATCTGCACACGCAGCGCCCGGCGCAAGCGGCCGTCGCCAACTGGCTGCGGCACGCCCAGCGCGATGCAGACCTGGCCCGGCTGCGGGCAGGCTATCGTTTGCGCCGCGATGCCATGCAGACCGCACTCGAACGTCATTTCGGTGATCTCGCCGATTGGGATGTGCCACAGGGCGGTTTGTTCTTCTGGTTGCGGCTGCGCCAACACCAGGCGACGCGCAGCACGCTGGACGCGACGCTGGCGCGTGGCGTGGTGTTCATGCCAGGCGAGAGCTTCTACCCGGGCCCGATGAAGCCGACTAACACGATGCGTCTCAACTACAGCCTGTCGACGCCGGCCGAGATGGAGCGGGGCCTGGCGATACTTGCCGACTGCATCGCAGCAGTTTCGGCAGCCTGACGATCACGACGCCCCTCGGGCGGAGAGCTACTGCATGCGGTAAGTGGTCACGAACAGCGTCAGATCCGCGCTGGCGGGCTGAGCACGCGTGGTTATCATTCCGCGGGGCCTCATCTTCCAGCGCTCGTTCGTCGTCGGACGGTGGCTGCCAGAAGGTGCGGGGAACGGGGACGCACGCTGCCGGCAGGATCAATGCAATGACCGAACAGGAGTTCAAGCGACTCATCGCACGTCTTGAACTGGATGCTGACGCAACGCCTGACGCATACCGGATGCGCACCGTGGCGCTCGCCGCACTGGGCTACTTGTACGTGTTCGGTCTGCTGGCCGTGAGCCTCGGTGGCGTCGCCCTGGGCCTGAGCATGGTGACGAGTCATCACACCCTGGTTGGCGGTAAGGTGATGTTCATCTTCGGCGCCTTGAGCGTGCTGGTCGTGCGGGCGCTATGGGTCCGTTTCGATCGCCCGCAAGGTCTGAGGCTCAGCGCGGAGCAAGCGCCAAAGTTGTTCGAGCTGGTCGAGAAAGTACGCCAGAAATGTGGGGGCCCCAAACTGCATGAGGTACTGCTGGTCGATGAGCTCAATGCCGCCATCTGCCAGACGCCGCGACTCGGCCTTTTCGGCTGGTATCGCAATAGCCTGATCATCGGGCTGCCGATGATGCAGGCGCTGAGCGTGTCGCAATTCTCCGCCGTGCTGGCCCACGAATTCGGTCATCTGGTCGGTGCGCACGGCAAGATGGGAGCGTGGGTCTATCGCCTGCGCGCTACCTGGGCGCGCATCCTGCAATCTTTCGACGAGCGCGACTCGGTCATCGATGCCGCGGCGCGTGCTTTCCTGCGTTGGTATATCCCGTACTTCCAGGCCTACAGTTTCGTTCTGGCACGGCAACAGGAGTTCGATGCTGATCGCATTTCGGCCAAAGTGGCGGGGGCGCACAATGCGGCCGATGCCCTGGTCGCGGTGAACCTGCAAGCGCGCTTCCTGCACGAGAGTTACTGGCCGAAAGTGTGGGGGGCCGCGGATCACGCAGCGCAGCCACCGTTGATGCCCTTCTCGGGCATGAGCACGGCTATCAAGCTGGGAGCAGAAGGGACGCAAGCTGCAGACTGGCTGGCGGAGGCGCTGCGCGAGCGTACGGATACGCACGACACGCACCCCTGCCTGCGCGAGCGTCTCGAAGCCTTCGATCACAAAGCGCAGTTGCCGGCAGCCCTCAAGGCGAGTGCCGCGCAGACGCTGCTGCAAGGTTGTCTGCAAGATCTCATCAAGCGTCTCGACAAGGACTGGTGGCTGGCGAGTCGTGAGCGTTGGTCGGAGCGTCACAATGAAGTGCAGGGCGCACGTGCCAGCATTGCGGAGCTGGGCGAGCAGGAGCCACGTGGCATGAGCGCGGCGAATCTGATGCGGCTGGGCATGGCGTACCGCACCCTTGGCGACAAGTCGAACGCGTTGCAGGTGCTGCATCTCGCAGCGGATGCGCATGGCGGTACCGCCGAGGCTGCCTATTTCACCGGCTGCCTGATGCTGGAGGCCGATGACGCTCGCGGCATCCACTATCTGGAGCTGGCCATGACCCGCGATGGCGAGGCAATAGAACCCGCCAACTGGCGCGCGCTGGAGTACTACGAGCGCATTGGCGATGAAGGTCAGGCCAATGTGTATCGCGAACGACTGCAGGCGTTGGCCTGATGTACTCTTGTCGGCCTTCATCACTTTGCAGCCGCTTGCGCGGCAGACATTTCAGGAGACCACTTTGAAATCCAGATTGACCTCGTATGTCCGCGGCACCTTGTGGGCAGTGATTGCCAGTTCTGCGCTGGCCGTTCATGCCGCACCGGAAGCCCTGGCGACGGTGAACGGCAAGGCCATTTCCAGCGTCATCCTGGATGTACTGGTGGCGGATCAAGGCATGCAGGGCAAGCCGCAAGAGGCTGAGTTCCGCAATTACGCGAAGGGGCAACTGATCCAGCGCGAAGTCATGGCACAACAGGCGCAGGCGCTGAAGCTGGACAAGGCGCCTGCTTATCAGGCGCAGCTGCGCGAAATGCAACTGGGCGTGCAGAAGCAGTTCGAGAAGGCGCCGAAGGAACAGCTCGACGCGCGTATTGCATTCAACACGCAAGGCTTGCTGGCGCAGGCCTTCGTCGACAACTTCGAGAAGAAGAATGTGCCGACCGATGCCGCCATGCGCGCAGCGTACAAACGCATCACGCAGGGCAAGGGTGGCACGGAGTACAAGGTGCGACACATCCAGCTCGACTCCGAGGCTGAGGCCAAGGCCGTCATTGGCAAGCTCGTCGCAGGCGCCAGGTTCGACAGCCTGGTCGGCGAGTCAAAGGATCTGGGAAGCAAGGGCGAAGGCGGTGACCTTGGCTGGGTCAAGGTGAGCGCCAAAGGCGATGAAAAGGGCGAGGCTTTTCCTGCCGCGTTCTCCGACGCAGTGCGCAAGCTGGCCGCAGGTGGTTTCACCCGAGAGCCGGTGAAGACAGATGCGGGGTATCACGTGATTCTGGTGGAGGCGGTACGCGAGTTGCCGGTGGGGAGCTACGAGTCCTACCAGGCAGAGATCAGCGACCGCATGAAGCAGGAAGCACTGAGCAAGGAGATCCAGTCCTTGATGCAGAAAGCCAGGATCAGCTAGTGAAGGCCTGTCTCGTCAGCGTATTGATGCAATGAAATCGGGCCCCGCAAGGGGCCCGGTTGTTTCAGCGTCCGTACAGGCGACACAGCCCCGCCAGTCGTTGTGCATGCCAGTCGTGCACCTGCGACCAGTGAAAGCGCCATTCCCAGTAGCCTTCGGCCTTGCCCGGAAAGTTCATGCGTGCCTCGCCACCAAGGCCGAGCACGTCCTGCATGGGATGAACCGCCATGTCGCCCACGCTGGCGCACGCGGCGCGGATGAGATCCCAGTGAATCTCATGGCCGTCGGTGGAGAAGTATTCGCAGACGTGGTGACGTTCCGCATCGCTTGCCTGCGACCACCAGCCAAGTGTCGTGTCGTTGTCATGCGTGCCGGTGTAGACGGTGGTGTCACGGGCGTGATTGTGTGGCAGATAGGCATTGCCGCTGCCTGAACCGAACGCGAACTGATAGATGCGCATGCCGGGAAAACCGCAGTCGATACGGAGGGCGTCGACGTCTGGCGTGATCACCCCAAGGTCTTCCGCAATGACCTTGATTGGCCCGAGCGCGGTGTACACCGCATCGAACAGCGCCTTGCCAGGGCCGGGCATCCAGCGGCCGTTGATGGCCGTTTTCTCCGTTGCAGGAATTTCCCAGTAAGCCGCAAAGCCCCGGAAATGATCGATGCGCACGATGTCGACGAATTCGAAGGTGCGACGGATGCGATCCACCCACCATGCGTAGTTTTCCTTGGCATGCGCCTTCCAGCGGTACAGCGGGTTACCCCAGTGCTGGCCGGTGTCGCTGAAGGCGTCCGGCGGGACGCCGGCGACAACGCTGGGCCGACCTGTTTCATCGAGTTCGAACAGGTCCTGCCGCGCCCATACTTCGGCACTTTGGTAGGCAATGAAGATCGGCGCATCGCCGACGATCTGCACGCCGCGTTGGTTGGCGTACGCCTTCAGGTTCAACCATTGGCGGAAGAAGCACCATTGGCAGAACTTCCAGAATGCAATGCGCTCCGCGTGTTTCTTGCGTGCTGAGCGCAATGCCGCCACACGGCGTTTGGCGAGCGGTTCTTCCCACTGGCTCCACTCCTGCCAGTTGTGCTCGTCGGCGAGTGACATGAAGAGCGCATAGTCTTCCAGCCAGTCCGCGTGGGCAGCGCAGAAGGTGTCGTAGGCTGCTTTTGCTTCGTCCGTACCGCTGTCCGCGAAACGCGCTGCGGCGCGCGCCAGCCGATCCATGCGGTAGGGCACGACCGCTGCGAAGTTGACGCGCTGATCGACAAGCCCGTCGCCGGGTTGCAGGTCCGCCACGTCCAGCCAGCCTTGTTGCTGCAATTCGCCCAGATCGATCAGCAATACATTGCCAGCGAAAGCGGAGCTGCTCATATAGGGCGAATTGCCGGGGCCGATGCCGCCCAAGGGCAGTATCTGCCAGAGCTTCTGCCCTGCTGCGAGCAGCCAGTCTACGAAGTGATAGGCGGCGGGGCCGAAGTCGCCGGAGCCATGCGGGCCCGGCAGGGAGGTTGGGTGTAACAGCACGCCACTGGCGCGGGGAAGTCGCAATTTTCTCTCCGTTGGGTTGGTGTCTTTTACCCGATGCTTCTTGCCTACAACTTTCCTACAACTTGATCACATTCCCGGCTGCCGTGAGTATCACCACGCTGTGTGAGCGCAGCGGGTAACGCACTTCACCCTGGCCATGGAAGTTCGCGTAGCCGCGCGGGTGATCGGTATCGATGAGTGCCTCCCAGACGCCTGCGGGCAACATGAATGGCCGGTCGATGCTGTCGCCATTTACGAGTAGCAATAATGGTGCGCGGGCCCGGCCCGGCTGGCCGATGAGGCAACCGAAGACGCGGGAGTTCGGGTCGCGCCAGGCGGTGCCCTGCAGCAAACTGCCGTCGGAATGTAGCCAGGTCAGGTCATGCAGGCCGAGCGGGTCGGAGAGGCCGCTGTACCAGTGGTTGCCGAACGGCAGTGCCTGGCGCCGCAGTGAAATCAGGCTCGCGCTGAAATTGATGAGATCCTGATCAGCTTGCGACCAGTCGATCCAGGTAATGTCGTTGTCCTGACAGTAAGGGTTGTTGTTGCCATTCTGCGTGTGGCCCAGTTCGTCACCGGCTGCCAGCATGGGCGTGCCCTGGGCAAGCAGGGTGGTGGCGAGGAGGGCTCGCTGGAATTTTCCACGCATGTTCCGTACTGCCGGATCGTCGCTGTGACCTTCCACGCCGCAGTTGTTACTCATGTTGTGGCCGTGGCCGTCGCGGTTGTTCTCGCCGTTGGCCTCGTTGTGACGCTCGTTGTAGCTGACCAGATCGCGTAGCGTGAAGCCATCGTGCGAGACGACGTAGTTCACCGATTCGACCGGCTCGCGGCGACGCGAGTGGTACAGGTCGGAAGAGCCGCACAGGCGCAGCGCCAGGTCGCCGCGTGTGCTGCCGGCATTGAGCCAGAAGCTGCGTGAGGCATCGCGGAAGTGATCGTTCCACTCCAGCCAGCCACGCGGGAAGTTGCCTACCTGGTAGCCGCCGGGGCCGATGTCCCACGGCTCAGCAATCATCTTGACCCGTGACAGCACCGGGTCCTGCGCAATGGCCGTGAAGAACGGGCCGTCCCGGTCGAAGTCGTTCACGCCGCGCCCCATCACCGGGGCCAGGTCGAAGCGGAAACCGTCGACATGCATTTCTTCGACCCAGTAGCGCAGGCTGTCGAGTACGAGCTGCCGTACTTTGGCGTGGTACATGTCCAGCGTGTTGCCGGTGCCTGTGTGGTTCACGTACTGCGACCGCGAGTCGGCGCGCAGGCGGTAGTAGCTGAGATTGTCGAGCCCGCGGAAGCTCAAGGTCGGCCCCGCATCGTCGGACTCGGCAGTGTGGTTGTACACCACGTCGAGGAAGATCTCGATGCCGGCAGCATGCAGGGCCTTGACCATGCTGCGGAACTCGTCGCGTGACGACTGCTCGCCGACGCCCGAAGCGAAGCGTGGATCAACCGCGAAAAACCCGAGTGTGTTGTAGCCCCAGTAGTTGCTGAGCTTCATCTGCACCAGACGTTCTTCGTCGAGGTGGTAATGCACCGGCAGCAAGCTCACGGCATTGATGCCGAGACGTTTCAGGTGTGCGATCGAGGCTTCGTGGCCGAGGCCTGCATAGCTGCCGCGAATCGCTTCCGGCAACTGTGAATTGAGTTTCGAGAAGCCTTTGACGTGCAGCTCGTAGATCACGCTGTCTGCCAGCGGGATGCGCGGCGGCTGATCGTCGCCCCAGTCGAAGTTGTCGGCAACGACGCGTGCCTTGAGCGCTGTCGCAGCGTTGTCACGCGTGTCCATCTCGTGCGGGTTTTCGCGGGCGCCGCCAAAGTGCTCATCGCCCCAGCTGAAGTGGCCGAAGATGTCGCGCGCATACGGGTCGAGCAATAACTTGTTCGGATTGAAGCGCTGGCCATCCTCGATATGCCAGGTGCCGTTGGCTCGCAGCCCATACAGCATGCCCGGGCCAGCGCCTGGCAGGTAGCCGTGCCACACATCCTGGCTACGTGTAGGCAGTTTCAGGCGATGCAGTTCTTCCTGTCCTTGCACGTCGAAGATGCACAGCTCGATGCTTTCTGCGTGAGCCGAGAACACTGCAAAGTTGACGCCCTTGCCATCCCAGCTGGCGCCCATCGGCCAGGGATGGCCGGACAGGAGCTTGGGTTGCGTGACTTCTTCTTCGTGCAGCAATTCAGACAACGGCGTCATCAGGCTTTCCATTCGAACATCAGCGTGGCCAGCGGCGGCACGGTCAGCAGCAAGGAGTGAGGTTTGCCGTGCCAGGGCACATCCTGGCTATTGGCGTGGCCGTACGGCGTGCCGATATTGCTGCCGGCATAGTAGGTCGAGTCAGTGTTCAGGCGCTCAGCGTAGACACCTGCACGTGGCACGCCGACACGATACTGCTCGCGCGGTGCTGGCGTGAAGTTGCAGAGGATCAGCATCATCTGGCCGTTCTTGCCATGGCGAATGAAACTGATCACCGAATTGTCGGCATCGTTGTGGTCTACCCACTCGAAGCCGCCCGGCTCGAAGTCACGTTCATAGAGCGCCGGCATCTCGCGATAGAGATGATTCAGGTCGCGTACGAGGCGCTGCATGCCCTGATGCTCCGAGTACTCGAGGAGGTGCCAGTCCAGGCTCTGGTCGTGGTTCCATTCCTTGCTCTGTGCGAACTCGCAACCCATGAACAGCAGCTTCTTGCCGGGGTGGCCGAACATGAAGCCGTAGTACGCGCGCAGGTTGGCAAACTTCTGCCAGCGGTCGCCGGGCATCTTGTCGAGCAAGGAGCCCTTGCCGTGCACCACTTCGTCATGCGACAGCGGCAACACGAAGTTTTCAGTGAAGGCATACACAAGACCGAAGGTCATCTCGTTCTGGTGATGCTTGCGATGGATAGGGTCACGTGCCATGTACGACAAGGTGTCGTGCATCCAGCCCATGTTCCACTTGTAATGAAAGCCGAGGCCGCCGGAATAGGTCGGGCGCGACACGCCGGGATAGGACGTCGATTCCTCGGCCAGCGTAATGGCCTGCCCGCGCTCGCCACCGATGACTTCGTTCATGCGCTTGAGGAAGGCGATCGCTTCCAGGTTCTCGCGGCCGCCGAAGGCGTTCGGAATCCACTCGCCTTCCTTGCGGCTGTAGTCGCGATAAAGCATGGAGGCGACTGCGTCGACGCGCAGGCCATCGACGTTGTAGCGCTCCAGCCAGAAAAGCGCGTTGGCGACGAGGAAGTTACGCACCTCGGTGCGACCGAAGTTGTAGATCAGTGTGTTCCAGTCCTGATGGAAACCTTCGCGTGGATCGGCGTACTCGTAGAGGTGCGTGCCATCGAAATTCGCCAGGCCATGCGCATCGCTGGGGAAGTGCGCCGGCACCCAGTCGAGCAGCAGGCCGATACCGGCGGCATGGCAGCGATCGACGAAGCGCTGGAAGCCGTGCGGGTCGCCGAAGCGTGCAGTGGGCGAATACAGGCCGATGCTCTGGTAGCCCCAGGAGCCATCGAAAGGATGTTCGCTGACCGGCATCAACTCGAGGTGGGAGAAGCCCATGTCCTGTGCGTAGGGAATGAGCGTATCGGTCAGTTCATCCCAGTCGAGCCAGTCACGTCCCTCGTTCTTGCGGCGCCAGGAGCCGAGGTGCACCTCGTAGATGCTGATCGGCTGATCGAGGCCGTTGGCGCGTTGGCGCTCGGCCGAAGCTGGCACCAGCTCCGGCAGGTGGCTGACGACGCTGGCGGTCGACGGGCGAAGTTCGGATCGCAGCGCATACGGATCGGCCTTCAGCGGCAGGGTGTAGCCATTCGACGCGCGGACCTCGAACTTGTAGCAGGCGCCTTCGAGTACACCGGGCAGGAAGATTTCCCACACGCCGCATTCGCGCCGCAAGCGCATGGCATGGCGGCGGTTGTCCCAGAAGTTGAAGTCGCCGACGACTGCGACGCGCGAGGCGTTAGGGGCCCACACGGCGAAGCTGGTGCCGACCACGCCTTCAAGTTCGCGCTGGCGTGCACCGAGAATTTCGTAGGGGCGCAGATGCGAGCCTTCGCCCAGCAACCAGACATCGGTCTCGCCGAGAATCGGCGGGAAGCGGTAGGGGTCGTCGACGAGCGCTTGTTCGCCGCTTTCCCAGGTCACGCGCAGTTGGTAAGGGAAGCGCTCTGCGGCCTTGAGAGGGCCTTCGAAGAAGCCGTCCTGCCGCAGTCCCAGCTTGCCGCGCAGGCGCCCGGTGCTGGCACTGATGACTTCCACCGCAGTCGCGCCCGGCAGGAAGGCGCGTACCCACAAGACGCCGTCTGCCGCTGCATGCATGCCGAGAACGGCGAAGGGGTCGTTGTGACGCGCCCCGAGAATGAGTTCAAGATCGTTTTTGGAGAGCATGCCGCAAGGTAACCCAGATGCCGCATGTAAGTCATTCGTCAAGTCATTCAGCTTGCTCATGGTGTGGGGCCGGGATGTAGGGCTGCGTTGTTATGGGTGATCTTGCCCTCACCCGGCCTGACGGCCACCCTTACCCATGCTGGGGAGAGGGGACTGCAACGAATGGGGCGAGCTCGAAACACCGCGCCCCGTTTGCTGTTCCCTCTCCCGCTTGCGGGAGAGGGTGGTCCGTCAGGACCGGGTGAGGGCTGCTTGCCAATGCCTGACTCTGCAAATCAGGGCGCGACCGGAATCCCCCATATCTCGTCCGCATACGCGGCGATCGTGCGGTCGGAGGAGAAGGCGCCCATGTTCGCCACGTTGATCATCGAGCGCTTGGCCCATTCGGCCGGCTGGCGATACAGCTCGTCCACCTTGATCTGCGTCGTGACGTAGGACTCGTAGTCGGCCAGCAACATGTAGTGGTCGCCGCCCCACAGCAGTGAGTCGACCAGACCGCGATAGCGACCCGGTTCATCGGGCGAAAACTGGCCGCCGGAGATCGCATCCAGCACTGCCTTCAGGCTCTGGTTGCTTTCGTAGTGGCGCATCGGCTGGTAGCCGCCGCGCTTGAGGGCCAGCACTTCAGGTGTCTTCAAGCCAAAGATGAAGATGTTGTCGTCGCCGACGTTCTCGCGGATCTCGATGTTGGCGCCGTCGTCGGTGCCGATCGTCAGCGCGCCGTTCAAGGCCAGCTTCATGTTGCCGGTACCCGAGGCTTCGGTACCTGCCGTGGAGATCTGCTCGGACAAGTCCGCGCCCGGCATGATGATCTCTGCGACCGACACACCGTAGTTGGGAATGAACACCAGCTTGAGCTTGTCGCCTACACGCGGGTCATTGTTGATGACCGAGCCGACATCGTGGATCAGGCGAATGATGGACTTCGCCGACACATAGCTCGACGCGGCTTTGCCGGCGAAGATCGTCACGCGCGGTACCCAGTCAGCGCTCGGGTCGGCGAGGATGTCCTGATAGCGCGTGATCACGTGCAGCACGTTGAGCAGCTGGCGTTTGTACTCGTGGATGCGCTTGACCTGCACATCGAACAAGCTGTCAGGGCTGACCTTGATGCCAGTCGTTTCAAGGATGTAGGCCGCCAGACGTGCCTTGTTGGCGCGCTTGATCGAGGTGAATTCCTCGCGGAACGCGCTGTTGTCGAGCTGTGCCTCGATCTGCTTGAGCTCATCGAGCTTGGTACGCCACTTGGTGCCGATGGTCTTGTCGAGCAGGGCCGCCAGACCCGGGTTGGCTTGCGACAGCCAGCGACGCGGCGTCACGCCATTCGTCATATTGGTGAAACGGTCCGGCCACAGCGCAGCGAAGTCCGAGAAGATGGTTTGCACCAGCAGGTCGGAGTGCAAGGCCGACACACCGTTCACCTTGTGACTGCCGACGATGGACAGGTTGGCCATGCGCACGCGGCGCTCGCCGCCTTCATCGATCAGCGAGAGACGCGACAGGAAGCCGTTGTCGCCCGGGCGGAACTTGGCCGCCATCTCGAGGAACTCGGCATTGATGCGGAAGATGATTTCCAGATGGCGCGGCAGTACATGCTGCATCAGCGACACCGGCCAGGTTTCCAGCGCCTCTGGCATCAGTGTGTGATTGGTATAGGAGAAGGTGTTCTTGCACAGCGTCCAGGCTTCGGCCCAGGGCATGTTGTGTGCGTCGCAGAGGACACGCATCAACTCGGCGACGGCGATCGCAGGGTGTGTGTCATTGAGGTGCATGGCCACCTTCTCTGACAGGTTCTTGAGCGTGCCATGCTCCAAAATGTGGCGTTGCAGGATGTCCTGCACCGAAGCGGCGACAAAGAAGTATTCCTGCCGCAGGCGCAATTCACGCCCCGCCGGGGTGCTGTCGTTCGGGTACAGCACCCATGAGATGTTTTCGAATTCGTTCTTGACCGTGGCCGCGCGGCCATAGTCGCCGGTGTTGAAGGCATGCAGGTCGAGGTGGGCAGGGGCCACGGCCTTCCACAGGCGCAGCGTGCTGACCTTCTTGGTGGCATGACCGGGGATCACCATGTCATAGGCCTTGGCGACCACCTCGGCGTTGTGGCGCCACACGGCCTTGTCGCCCAGATGCTCTACCCAGCCACCGAAACAGACGGGGAAGCTGATGTCGGCGCGTGGGAATTCCCACGGCGTGCCGTCGGCCAGCCAGGGGTCGGGATACTCGATCTGGGTGCCGCGCACGATGTCCTGCGCGAACATGCCGTATTCGTAGCGGATGCCGTAGCCAAAAGACGGCAAGCCCAGCGTTGCCATGGAGTCGAGGAAGCAGGCGGCGAGGCGGCCGAGACCGCCGTTGCCAAGTGCCGCGTCGGGTTCGCGTGCGGTGATCTCTTCCAGCGTATGTGCGTGTTCGGTAACGCCTTTTGCAGCACCCTCGGTAAGGTTGAGTGCCGCCAGCGCGTTTGACATGGTGCGCCCGATGAGAAACTCCATCGACAGGTAATACACGCGCCGTGCCTTGGTGTCGCGGTCCTTCGACTGGGTGTCGACCCAGCGTTCGGAGAGCTGCGCCCGTGCAACCTGGGCTACGGCTTTCATGAGGTCCGTCTGGGTCGCGTCTTTCGTCGAAACCCCCACGTTTTTCAGCAGTTGCTCGTCAATCGCGGAACGCAGGCTGGTTATTTCTGCAGAAGTGTCCGGGCTCACCTGAGTCTCCTTTGGCTATCACTGGGGTTCGTGTTGCTGCAACGGGTAAGACGATAACAACAGTGTAGCGAATTGGCTCCAGCCTTGATCCTGCGCTGAATCGCGTCGTTGCTCCATGGCCCGTGCAGCAATAGACTTCTGCCCATGCAATTTGCGGGCCTTGTTCGTTACCGCTGGGGTTTGGTTCGTATTGGTTTGCATCGAGTTGCATATTTGCAAAGGCTTCACCAAAGTGGAGCCATGAGGATCACTGGCACCGTAGCTGTGCGCACCTGTTTAGCTCAAGGTGGCACACTAAGTGCTCAAACTGGTGCCTGTAGTGCCGATTTCATAATCACAAGGAAAAAACATCATGGCCGCCCACAATGATCTGGCCCAGAGCCTGGATCTTCCGAAACGCACGGTAGCACTGGTACTCGCCGGTGGACGCGGCAGCCGCTTGAAGAACCTCACCGATCGCCGCGCCAAACCTGCGGTGTATTTCGGTGGCAAGTTCCGCATCGTCGACTTTGCTTTGTCCAATTGCCTCAACTCCGGCATCCGCCGCATCGGCGTCATCACGCAGTACAAGTCGCACAGCCTGTTGCGCCACCTGCAGCGCGGCTGGGCTTTTCTCAAGCCGGAGATGAACGAGTTCATTGATCTGCTGCCGGCACAGCAGCGGACCGAAGACGAGCGCTGGTACAGCGGTACGGCGGACGCGGTCTATCAGAACCAGGACATTCTTGCGAGCTACCGTGCCGACTACGTGCTGGTGCTGGCGGGCGACCACATCTACAAGCAGAACTATGCGTTGATGATTGCCGACCACGTGGCCAAGGGGCGTGAGTGCACCGTCGGCTGCATTGCCGTGCCGCGTGCCGAGGCGACTGCGTTCGGGGTCATGGCGGTCGATGAGAACAACAACATCACCGATTTCGTCGAGAAGCCTGCTGATCCGCCGGCAATGCCCGACAACCCGGATATGTCCCTGGCCAGCATGGGCATCTACGTTTTCAACGCGCGCTATCTCTACAAGGAGCTCGAGCGCGACATGGCGGACCCGAATTCCAGCCATGACTTCGGCAAGGACATCATTCCGCGCGCCGTGGCGAATGGTCTTGCTGCGGCTCACCCTTTCTCCCTCAGCTGCGTGCGCAACCGTTCGGGCGAAGCGCCGTACTGGCGCGATGTCGGAACCATCGACGCCTACTGGGACGCCAATATCGACCTGACGGCAACCGAGCCGCAGCTCAATATGTATGACACGCGCTGGCCGATCTGGAGTTACCAGGCGCAGCTGCCACCGGCCAAATTCGTGCACAACGAGCCGGGTCGCCGCGGCATGGCCGTGGAGTCGCTGGTCTCGGGAGGCTGCATTGTCTCCGGCGAGGTCGTGCGCTCGCTGCTGTTCAATACCGTGCGTGTGCATTCGCATGCAGTCGTAAGCTGGTCGGTGCTCTTGCCCAGCGTGCAGATCGGACGTGGCGCGCGTGTGACGCGTGCCGTGATCGATCGTGATTGCGTGATTCCTGATGGGATGGTCATCGGTGAAGATGCCGAACTCGACGCCAAGCGCTTCTATCGCACGGAGAGTGGTATCACGCTCGTGACGCGCGACATGCTCAAAGCATTGCAGTCGTAAAGGGCCGGCAATGAAGGTTCTGCATGTAGCAGCGGAGGTCTTCCCGCTTGTGAAGACCGGTGGACTCGCGGACGTCGTTGGCGCATTGCCGCAGGCTCTCATTGCACAAGGCGCCGACGTGCGTCTGTTGTTGCCTGGGCTGCCTGCCATCGCCGACGCGGTGCTGTCGTCGAAGAAGGTCTGTGAGATCGGCAGCGTATTCGGAGCAGGGCGCGTTACCCTACGGCGCGCGCAGTTGCCCTACAGCCATGTGCCGGTCTATGTAATCGACGCACCATACCTCTATCGTCGCGGTGGTAGCCCCTATCAGGCCAGCGACGGGACGGAATGGGCCGATAATCTGCAGCGTTTTGCTTTGCTGGGCTGGATTGCCGCGCATCTGGCAGCAGGGGAGCTGGACACGACGTGGACGCCCGACGTCGTGCACGCCCACGACTGGCATGCTGCCATGGCCTGCGCGTACATGGACAGTCATCCGCCGACTACGGCTGCGTCGGTGTTTACGGTCCACAACCTGGCGTTTCAGGGCATCTTCCCGCAGACGGACTTTCATCTGCTCGGTTTGCAATCGCGCTTCATGGCACCACAGGCATTGGAGTTCCATAGCCAGTTGTCATTCATGAAGGCGGGGCTCAAGTTTGCGGATCGCGTCACGACCGTGAGTCCGACCTATGCGGCGGAAATCGCCACGCCGGAATTCGGCTGCGGGCTTGAAGGTGTCATTCGCGGCCGCGGCAAGGATGTGTCGGGGATTCTCAACGGCGTGGATGGGGTGGTGTGGAATCCTGAGAAGGATCTGGGGCTGGCGCGCTGCTACACGATCGAGGAGCTCGATGGCAAGGCGCTCTGCAAGCGCGCTTTGCAGGAAGAGATGAAGCTGGAAGTGCGTAGCGATGCACCGCTGTTCGGCGTGGTCAGTCGCCTGACTTCGCAGAAAGGGCTCGACCTGGTACTTGCCGCACTGCCTGCAGTACTCAAGCGTGGCGGTCAGCTCGTTCTGCAAGGCAACGGTGAGCCCACGCTGGAAGAGGCTTTCCGCGCGGCTGCGTTGCAGTTTCCACGGCAGGTGGCCGTGAAGATCGCGTACGACGAGGCCCTGGCTCATCGCATCATCGCCGGTGCCGATGCCTTGCTCGTGCCATCACGCTTCGAGCCATGCGGCCTGACACAGCTTTACGCGTTGCGTTACGGGACTTTGCCGGTTGTGCGGCATGTTGGCGGTCTGGTCGATACCGTTGTCGATGCGAATGACGCAACACTGACCGCCGACAAGGCTACCGGCTTCATGTTTGACGCCGCTACCGGCGCTGCGCTGGAGCAGACGCTCGAGCGCACCATGACGCTCTACGAGAAAAGTCCCGCGCAGTGGCAGCAGATGATGCGACGCGCGATGCGCCAGGAGTTCTCCTGGGACGTCGCGGCGAAGTCATATCTGGACCTGTATCAGGGATTGGTCAAGGCGGCTTAGGCGGCTTGGGCTTCGGACAGCGGCGCACCTGCAGGGGCTGCGCCGCTGTCTTGCCTTGAGGAGTTGATTGCGGGCCACAAATGCGAAAGGGATGTGCCGTTAAGCATTTCCTGTCTGGGAATTAAGTATAACGTGGCACGTTTTCGTATGGATCAAGGGGCTGAGCGCCCATCGTGATTAAGCATAAGCTGGCCGAACGACACGAAATAAAGCATAAGTTGGCCAAGGAAAAACTCCCTTTGTGGACAGGAGTTTTTCGTCTGCAAAGGTCTCAATTGAGTATCAAACACTGCCAATGTCGGAGGACCGGCGGAACATCTGTCTGACATTCCAGAGGAAATCTCAATTCCGGGCGAGTTGCTCCGGCATCAGCAACTTGAACTCTCGTCGGTCTTCCTGGAACGAGTTTGCCCGTTGCATGACATCGATGACCTCTTCCAGGTTGCCATAGTTGAACGCCGTGCCCCACTTGGCGATGTAACCGAGCGCGGCAATCATGGGTGCCGGATTGTCCCCACGGCTCAGAGCCCGTTGGGCGTCTACGTATTCGTCATGAAAAAGCGTCGGGATGATGATTCGGCATTTGCCGCAACGGGATAATTCGGCATTCATCAGCAGTCGAGACAGTCGACCGTTACCGTCTGAGAACGGGTGGATCTCCGAGACCAGAAAAGCCCAGTAAATTGCCCGAGGCAGTCCTTCTGGCACGCTATTGGCAAGCTTGACGCCTTCAAGCAATGTCCCTCGCACGAAGGCCGGTTCGGTAAATCGTGTTGTGCCCGCGAAATTGACCTCGGTCTTGAATTCACCGGGACTTACCTCGGGTCGATTTTCCAGCATCTGACGATGCCTCTCACGCAGGCCATCGAGGATGTCGACCGCAGTAGGCAGGACTGCGCGATATCTTGAATCCAATATCATCTGAAACACAGCCTGAATGTCGTGAGAGTCCTTCGGACGATTCTGGACAATCTTGTTGTGAAGAGCGATTTCCTCTGCTTCTTTAATGGAGAAGCGCGTTCCCTCAACGAAGTTCGAGAAGTAACTCTCTAAGAAAGCGAAATGCGTTCGACTGGGGTCGGTGGCTGCAACATCGTTTAGGTCCGGCAGTGGGGTAGCTCGCAACGCGTCTGCCAAGATGGTGAAGCGGCCCAGCCGTTCTTTGTCTGCAGGTGTGCCGCTGGCAACGAGGGCACCATGTCTGGTAACAAGTGAGCCCTTGGCATAAGTGCCGAGCAAGGCACCTATTATCTGGTTCAATGTCTCAAAACGATCTTGCGCGCCTAAGGGATCGGTCAAGGCACGCGCTTCGTCCCGAATCGCATTGAGTGCTCGCTCTCCCGACGCATTCAAGATCTCGATGAGTTTTTCCTCAACGCCCGCACGGCCCGTCGTGCGAGGATTGGCCTTTAAGACGCGACCGAGGTTTTCCAGTAACTGCCGAGGACGGGACGACCAGTAGAGCCCACTCGTGCCGAGCGGAAAATCGCCAGGCAGTGGCCCTGGTCCGGGCAGGAAGACCGCCGTGACGCCCGGCAGCCTGACTTTTGTATTGAACCTCGTTGGATGGCTAAGCGTGATTTCGTTGCCTGGGGTGATGCCACTGCTGATCGCGGACAAGTGAGAGATCACGGCCCCCGGCGCAATGTGCCCTAAAATGAATTGCCAGTGGCGGCGAGTGAGAAGTGCTACCGGCCCCAACTCGTCCGACGCCCTTTTCTCAGGATCGACAGCATTGACATAGACCCCCGCAGCCACGCGCGTTATCGCGCCCGAACGCGCCAGCTTTTGGGCGCGGCGCCCTTCCGTGGGCTCCAATGGGATCCAGACGTCCGGGATATCGGGCTGTGGCTTTGTTCGCTTTAACGCTAAGTTAGCCATCGTCCGGCCTATTTTAGGTAACTTAAACGCTAACTATAGTCGCATTGATGTATGTTTGTCGCTAATTTAGGGCTGTCGAGCCTAGATTGCCGCGTACCCTCAATGCAGAATGTGCGAGAGCTGCGCCGCCGATCCAAAAGGCCTGCTCACATATCCATCTTCCAGCTGTTGCGAAAATGCTTTCGGCGAGTCCACTCGGCGAACCGTGGCGCGCTTCGCGTGCGGGAGGCGAAGTCCATTCAGCGATTGAATGGCGTCTCAGACGTTACAGGCTCTTGCTATCGCTTTTTGCTAGACTGTCTTAAGGCGTAGGAGGGGAATATGAAACTCTTTGGTTGGATGTACAGCAAACTTGCACGGCGTGACGACTCAAAATCGACGCCAAGCACGACCGCGGGCATCAATCTCTATTTGCCCAGACCGCCTGCCTTCTCTGGGTTTAAATACACGGTCGAGGAAGCGATAACAATGTCCAAACGCTGGCACACCGGAAATCCCCCGCTCGCTCCCCGACACAGATAGCCGCTAACGTCACAGGCTGCTGCTAGTTGCTGTTGCCCATGTCCGATCCGCCGTAGGGGACGAGCGTGGCATCGATCCTATCGAGCCATCAAGCCTTGATACTCGGCTCCAACCTCAAGGCCGTAGCTTCGCCGCGCAG
This sequence comes from Uliginosibacterium silvisoli, assembly GCF_036017035.1. Lineage (NCBI taxonomy): Bacteria > Pseudomonadati > Pseudomonadota > Betaproteobacteria > Rhodocyclales > Zoogloeaceae > Uliginosibacterium > Uliginosibacterium silvisoli. Next base: position 119,147 of record NZ_JAYXHS010000004.1, read on the forward strand.
TCGAAACAGAAGAGCATTACGAGACCCGCGAGAGAGCGCACTCAATGCCTCAAATACGATGGATACCCTGCAAGCCCAACCGGCCAACGGGCATCCCCGTCTTCAACTAATTGCGAAAAAGCCCTTGGCCGGCCGACCCATCGGACCGTGATATTGCCGCTACGTCCATCAGGCAGGCTCGACAGCCAGGCAGTGAGCGTGTGCGTCAGCTCTGGCGACGATGAGCCCGCGCCAATTTGCGCACCAGGTGGCTGGTATGACACGAAAGGCACGCTGTACGTGTACAAGCCTGGCTTGACGGCAATCGCCGGACAATCCTCTGCACGGATGAAAGGCATGGATGCCTCTCCCCGGATGTACTGTCTCATTCGTCGAGGAGCCTCAATCAACTGATGAAGCGTCAGTCCTTGGCGGCAGGTATCCGAAAGCAGGACAGGCAACATATTGCTCCAACCACCGGTGCCTGGCATTGCCAGGTTGGCATGCAGAGTAGCGTTCAGTCGGATCAGATTTAGCCCGCCTGTTGGCACCTCAATTAACTGCCGACCGATTTTCGCTACCTGCAACACAGCAGGCAACGCCCATAGCCGCAGTACGGCTCCGTCCGGCAGCGCATGGATGCTGATGGCTCTCTCAAGAGTCCGATACAGCAGGGGGTGAAAGTGCGGAGGAAGGCCCGTCAACAACTGACTGATGTCATGGCTGGCATTCAAGACGAGACCTTGAATCCGCGTAGCAGCCTCAGTCAGCGCTGCTTCGAACTCAATCTCGTCGCAAGCGTTCGACAACCTTGTGAGCTCTGCATGAAGATCGCTCATGCTAGAACGATAGCATTCGCTGCGATGGCGCAGAAGTCCAGCTTCTGTGGCGGCCATTGAAGGCGCCACATGCCAAGGCGGTTCAAGATTTTGATGGCGTGCTCCACACGTCAAAGACGCATAGCAGAATCGACTACTTGCGCACTAGCGAGGTTGAGCGACCTGGTGGTCGTTTGTCCCATGCGACGATAACGAGAGACTTTGGGCCTACTTGCTTTTCTTTAGTGAGGACGCGCTGCGAGTCAGCATCGCCACTACGGACGGATTTGCCTGCTCGAGACGGTCTATCTCAACTTGGTAGTCATAGAGTCGATGCAGGCTCAGGGCAACCGCGCTGGACCTTGAGAACCCACCCTCGCAGTGGATGACAATCGTGTGTATCGATTCCGGCAGGCTCTCGACGAATCCCAGGATGAGCGCTGCCTGATCAGCCGTAAATGCGCCGGACATCTTCTCCTTCGCTCTGTTTGAGAGGTCTGGATTTAAGAAGTCGACATCTTCGAACTGCAGTCGCAGCAAGAAATCGAATCCTTCGAGAGATGCAGGTGGTCGAGCGGGGGCCGTAATGGACACCACCGCAACGGCCGGCAGGCGTGGTAACTGTTCCGCCTCGGCGCGAGATACAGCAAAAACCCGTCGCCCCTTGCCCAATGCGGGCCGGTACAGGCTGCTGATAACGCTCTTCAATCGCGGTGACATGTATTCGGCGCCTCTAACTCTCCTTGTGCCAATGATACGTCGACCTGCCGGGGCTGCCGTAGTCGAACTTACTGCGTGATCTGCCGGGAAGGGATCACAGCTTCAGGCGATTTTCTGCCTTATGCAAGGCAGATCGGCAGGTCATCCGCCAATCCGGGCATTCGGGAGTCAGGTTTTCAATGGCGGCAATTGGCAGAGCAGCGGTCGTAGGGTCGAGACCGGATCGAACGACCGGTTGGCACTTCAAGCGAATACCGCACGAAGACCAAAGCGGCCCAACAACTGCCGCCCAACAAAACCAAATTGTTGGTCAATGCTGTTATACGAAGCTGCCGTTAGGTACCTCATCCAACCGGCCAATTGCTATTAGTCAGCAGCCCCGACAGCGGCCAAGCCATCGTGCTCCGCGAGTTGCTGGAGGCCGGCATCGCCCTAGTTATTGGGGGGAGTTGATCGTCAAAAAAATTTACACGGAGGCTATTGCTAGCCAAATCAACGTTTATTTCTCGGAAAAATTATAACTAGGCCCTATAGCCTATCCTTTTTTTAAACGTAATTTTTTGCATGCTAATCCGCCACTCAGCAGAAAAAATATCATTGCAAGCATTTCTTGTCGCTAACTCCATTGGCCTTGCATCGCATCAAGGATTCTTTCATATCACGGGTAGCCAAGTTATTGGCGCCCAAAGTCTTCGTTATGGTTTGTTTGTTCAGATAAAAAGCAAGATAGTTATTTGCCACTGACTGAAACTGCCCGGCTTGTACAGTTCTGCAGTCGCCGCTAACGGGGCGAGGTGCGCTCTTCAGTACAAAGCTGGGCAAAAATTGCGCACTAAAACATCGCTTCTCAATCTCGTTAAGTGGCACATATCCACCGGACGTCGTATCGCCTTGAGCATAGATCAAAGCTTTTGTACCCGTTTGCTCAAAATCCCCTGCGCATTGGCCGTTTGGATCAAAATTGAATTGCATCGAACCGGCGACTGCTTTGTTGTCAGAATTTTGTGCGTCAATATCTTTTTGCACGGCTGAATTCGCAAAGGATATAAGGTAACTTGCAGCTTGGGTGTACGGCGAAGAAGGTATTGGAAGTTTCGACCCGCTCGTGATTGAATCAAGTGTTTGCAAAGCCGTGCCCCACCCGGATCTATCTTTCACGTTCACTAACGTTATATCCGCCCCGATTCCAGAATACACAACGGAATCTTGCTTTAAAACCAGCCCACTCACAATAGAATACTCAATTGGAATCGAGTACTGGCCTGCAGGTCCTTCGCCAATTTTGGCACTCGCCATAAGGGGGTAGACAATTGGCACCTGCGGAACCGGATCAGTTTGAACTTTGGCTTTAATTATTATGGATACCTCTTTGTCTTTCGTCAGGAACTGTGAGTTTTTGCTTATCACCAAACTGCGCAAGGTAAGCCAAAGCTTATCTTTATATGGATCTATACAGCGAGATTGGGCCTCTTCGTCAACCCTTACAATTCTTCCTCCCCCCAGCTGTGCGAATGCGCTATCGGACAAAAATAAAGACACTACTGAGAGAAAGACAAATAACTTCTGAAATGTCATTGATTTTCCCCTTTTGCAATTACAGAATCTATATTTCCTGGGCCCGGTGGAACACATGCGCGAACTCCACCATCTCCAAGCGTCATATAAGCCAATGCAGCGGGCCCATATGGATGCCCACCTGGCGGGGAGACGTCCTTGAGCCGCTTAACAGCGTCAAATCTTGCTCTTGATATTGAATACGAAGCATCAGAGCCATTTTTTTGTAGTACATCTGAAAAAAGATTGAGAAATGTGCCAGCCATTTCGGCATCAACCTTAACTGAAGTCGCGATAATGGCGCTCATGTCTCTTTCCGCTAGTTTCTGAACAAACTCAGACTGACCAATTCCCACCGTCCCACAGCCGTTAAGAATAGCTATGGACGGGAATGTAAAACGCCTGCGAAGAGCATTCGCCATAATGGAGTCCCCCCCTTCTTCGCAGAGCTCGTCTGCATAGCAAAGTCGCCCCGGTGCATGATGACTTAACGTAACCAAAGCAAGGCCGCTAGACTCAACATCCGAAGCGCCAATCCACTGAGAGAATTCGGGAATTTCGTTTTCGCTGAAAATAGATTTCTCGCTAGCCGATTTATATCGCGGAATCCAATCCTTAAAGGCATTGTATGCATTCTTGAACAGCCCTTCACGGGCGTCAGGAATTAAAAAAAACCATCGACTTATACATTGCGAAGAGCTTAGATATGGACGGTCAGACAGATATCCCTCAATGTTTACATCGAAACCCAAGAATGCCTCCTCCCCATCCGACAGCGGAACTACCATCATATTTAACGGCAATAAGCTAAATCGCTGATCTCTCTTGATTGTCCGTATATACAATATCGGCGCCCCTTCGGCTATAGAGGCCTTTTTTACGAAAGAACGAAAAACGTCTTCCGCGTTGCGTGCATCCACGTCGGGATAATCAAACAAGGCGTTGTATAGCGCTCTCCCTCCTTGTAAAAAGGCAGAGTTATCCTTCGGCCGTTCTATAGGCTGCGCAATCACTGAGTTAAAGGACGGGACTATCTGCGTCGTGACAATATTTTCAAGGCTATCTGCCGTAATTGGGATATGCCATCCTACATAGCCCGGCCTCGAATTGTCACCACATGTTTGGCAATAAAAAACAGCAGCCAATGCGTCTTCACCGAGATCGAGCAAATGCAAAGATGCATCGGGGGCATTTGAATTTTGTTTTCCCAGCATTCCGACAGGTGGCCGACTTATATGGGGAGAGGGTCCGCACTTAATGGCAGAGCTGCCACCCACACATAAACTAAGCGAAATTTCATCAATCGGACGCCTGTCAACCCAAAAGGAAAATGCTATAGAGCCTTCTCCTTGTTTTTGTGTTGATCGGAAAGTGAAGTAGTTTCTGCCTAAGCTAAATTTGTCAAGCAACTCAAATAGGTCTGCATCGGTATATGAAGATCCCTGTTTTTTCTGAAGCGCGTCATATGCGCCGAGCTCCCGCATTTTCTTGAGATCCACCTCGAAAGTTAATAGCCTTTTGCTATTTTCTGCCCTTAAGAAAAATCTTGGATCGGGTATTGCAAAGACCTCTATGAGAAGAATATCTTCATTCGATTTGACCAAAGTTTCTCGCAGATTTTTACTAATTTCGGATGATGGCAGGTCGATGGATTCATTCAACATGGAAAGATCAATGCCAACCGAAAATTCTTTCGAGTTCGCTATTTTCCTTAAGAGGGAAGGCTTCGTTTTCAGGTCGACCGGGGTTTGAGCCCAAACAAACCATTTAGGACCGGACTCATGTACTTCATACCATGAAGACGTCGATGACTCTGCGTCCAATTCAGAAATCCCCAAATCTTTGGAAATTGATCTGGCGATCTTGAATCTCTCCTGTTCGAATCGACTTACAACTTCAGCCTCATCCGTGGGCGCTTGATTTACAGCACCAGGCGCAGGAGCAGCTACGGGCGCGGAGGCTTCCACTGCAGCGGAAGGCGCTTCCTCTGTCTTAGAACATCCGACAAGGAATAAGGCGAGTAAAGCTAGGGTGCAGACGCCAGCGCTGCTATGCCGCGCAAAACCTCCGAGACCTGCAATAGATGACAGCGCTACCATGACTCGCCCCGAGTGGTTTTACTAGTTCTTATGCTAGTAGCGTAGTTCGTCCTGTCGGCACTACTCGCAGGCTGCCTTTTAGGGCAGATTCTTGTTGCTGCTCCTTGTCAGAGTACGTACAGAACTCGTCGACTCAAGTGTTCCCCTCCCTGCGATTGGTCGGACTCCTACTCTGGATCACGGGTGACGCTTCCATGCCGCCCGCCTGCAAATGCGTGTCAGCAATGGGGTGCGGAAGCTGCCGTTCGCTCTCCACGCACCGACAGACCGCTTTGGCCGATCTTCTGCCGCATGCCGAATGGATTGGCAGGTCATCGGCCAAAGCCGACACAGGGACTCGGCTACAAGGACGTCTGCTTTCAACGCTAAGCTTACGACTCATCCGCAACGAACCGTGCATACGGACATACAGAGCCGGTCACTACCTAATTGGTTCCAAACCTCGACCGCATCATCAGTGCAGCTACACCCTCGGGCCTGTCGAACAAATAGTGACTACACCCTTTTGGGCAAGAGGTTGGCCCCCTCACAATATTGTGCTTATCTAAAGTCAATAATACGGGGGAAGGACAATGAAATGGCGGAGCCGCTTGTCGCCCGACGCCAAGGCAAAAGTCGACGGCATCCTTGCGACGGACCGCGACAAGCTTAAGTCCTGGCTTTTCGGCAGCACACACCAGACGCGCCCCCGTGGCTACTACCGGCATATCGGCACTCAAACGATACGTATTTCAGATCACGCACTTGTTTGCGCCCGCGTACACATCGTCCCGAACAACGATTAAAGAACACTCAGCTCCAAATCGCTATCGCTCGAAACCGCACCTTCTGGAGAATGCAATGCGTCTATTCCTCAGGCTCTCAGCCCTTGTATTTTCGGGCCTTCTTGGTTGCGCAACGACACAAGACGCCGAGAATTTGCCTTCAAAAGAGATCTACAAGATTGCGCAGGCACGAACGCAAGCTAGCGGTCTGACGATACCGCCAGAAATTGTCGATATGGTCCGCTCCGTGCGATTAAGGGATGACACAACTGTCGGCCCTGAATTAGTTTTAGAGATCGAGCATGTGCTTCGATTCAAATCGCTTACATTTAATCAAGCGCGGACACTTTGGCTGAAGGTAAAGAAACCTGCTAATTATCAGAGAGGCTCAAAACCATATGCCGTAATTCTCGCGGTGGAGGAGCTTTTCATTGAAGTTCCGCAAAACACAAATCTGGCGCCAAGACTATTTTTATTGCCAGAGAGACCATCGCCTTCACTGGTTGCTGCGCCTACAGCGTCGGGAGAGAATGGCGCGTATGACAGCGGAGTCGATGGCAAACCCGGCGCAGACGGACAACCCGGGATTGACGGCACAAGTGGGGAAGCAATTGATTTTTATTTCCTCTTCCAGAAAATCACTACAAACAACCCCGCGCCTAGCACCGGCCCTTTCGTTCGGATATCAGCGAGAGGAGAGGATGGTCAACGGGGGAGTGACGGCTCGCCAGGGGGCGAAGGTGGCAGCGGCGGCCGAGGGACCCCTTCACAATGTGAAATGGTTCCATTGGTGAATGCCTGTGTTGCATGCAAGGCCGCACCGGGCCATGGGGGCTGGGGTGCAAAGGGCGGCCGCGGCGGCAATGGAGGCAATGGAGGCAATGGGGGGCGCGGCCCAACGATTTATATCGCCGGCCCTGATTTATCGATTGCCGGATTCTTCGAATTGCAGGCCCCCGGCGGGGCTGGCGGGGCTGGCGGACGCGGCGGCGTTGGTGGCCCGGGCGGTTCTGCGGGCGGAGGTGGATACCAATGCAAATGCTGCTTAAACGGGGGGCCTGCTGGGCTCCCTGGCGAGGGAGGAATTGCCGGCTCACCGGGCAACAATGGGACCCCGGGAGGAAGCGGCACTGAAGTTAGAGGGACGCGCAACAATCAAGACCTTTTCATGTAGGTACGCGTTCGGCCCTCCAGAGAAAAGACTGAAGAGCGTGAATACTGCTCATGTCAATCGTTGGACGACAGTGGGCGTTGACACGTAGAGCGGCATGTTTCCACGCTCGGCGTGTCCCGATAGGAATGGGTCCAGTAGTCGGCATTTCGGGAATTAATACCAAATGGCGGCGCCGTCGCGCGTCGCGACGATTTTCAATTGGCCGATCAAGTGAGCCAAAGCAGGCTCTCTACATTCGACCACCCTGCGCTGCCTCCTCGGCCCATTGATACTGCCTGCGTAAGCCCAGCGGACAATGCGGGGCTAGAAAAGGACGAACAAAATGGGGGGCGACATGCGCTTTAAGGCAATCCTGGCTCTACTGGTTACGGCTAGCATCGCGTCTGGACAAATACGAGCAGAGACGAAAAAGCCACTTCAGATATCGAATACCCAAGCCGAAATTCTCATTGCCGTTGCCTCCGTGCAGTCAATTAATCAGATCGCCGAGTTCGGAGTGCGCGATCTGCGGAAGCAGGTTCAGACTGACCTTACGTCAGCGAACCTTCCCGAAGCAATTCGGCTAGAGATCGCGGATATCGACTCTCAACTCCAACAGACGGATAGCGCACTAAAACAGCGACGCGAACGACTCTTGGCATCGGCGCATACAGCGCTAGTAGGGCACTTGTCTAAAGCTCGAGGTGCTCTCTCCGATGAATTTGAAGACCTTGCGGACACTATTGAACTAGTCGCTCCTATGGTCTCCGAATCTCTTCTCCAGTCTATCTTGTTGGCTCACCTTGATCGTGACCTAGATACCAACATCGACAGGGAGCTCGGCAAAGTGAACGCCGATAAATTCTCTGAGCGGGTTGGTCGAGCTAGATGCATGGCCCACCATTTAAGAACTAGCGCGGCATTGTTGAGAAACTTTTCCGTTATAGCCTCTAATAGCAAAGCGCCCCAAGAGGACTTTTTTCGAGTTGTCTTTGAAATAGTCTCAAATCTATGGTCGCCTGATATTTCCTCCGAAAACGTGACTTTAAATGCTGATTTGAGCGAACAAGATATCTCACAAGACGAGGTTGCTACGCTTGCCGAATTGTGGTTCCGCGAGGCTTCAAGATCTTCCATTCGATATTGTCACGACAACCCTTATGCGAGTCAGCGAACTAGACCGATAGGTTGTCAAACTCCGATTCTTGATGGCAGTCGAGAGAAATGGAGTGCCTATGCGTGGGCGTCGCTCAGTGGCACTCGAGATTCCATTTTGTCTGCAGGTAGTTTCGTTGCCAAAAGCAGCGAGCCTGAGATAAAGCTATTTCGAAATGCAACACTTATTAACATCTATTCTGCGAGAAGATTTATCGCGAAGGTGGCGAATGCGCCTTCGGGTTGCGCAAAGCGCTGAATATATTTTTCGTGCCTGAGAACAAGGAGATATCGCCATGAACGGGTCATACAATTCATATGCCGAGGAAATAAATTCACGCCTAGCCGGCAAGGGCAAGTTCGAGTTTGTCACCGCCTTAAGGCTTCAGGCAACCGCCCGCGTAAATCAAGAGACTTTGAACTTAATTGAGGAGCCTCAAGAAGATCTTGCGAAATTTCAGCACCAATTTGAAGCCATTGACAAGGCGCTGGTGCATGCCCTCACGGTGGAAGGCAGAATCAACTCATATACACAATGGACAAGGAGTACTGATCCTGACTTGCCGGTCGACCCACAAGCTTTTCTTGACCCTCGAGTTTCCTATAAGTACGCGTTGATGCGACTGTATCGAAGACAATTCGAGACGACCGTCAACGAGCGAAAATCAGGCTGCTGGCCACTAATTGAGTTCGATCTGCTTGCACCTCTGGATGGAAAGCGACTACTAATGGTGGAGGTTTTCCATGAGGCCGTGACAAGTCATCCATCCTCTGACTTTGTGGCTCGGATACCCATCGAAAGACTTCAGGAAATTCAAGCTACGTATGCGTCAGTAGCCGAGGAAGTACAATTGCGTGCGCGTACCGGCCAAGCGGGCGCGGTCGGAAGTGCCTTCCGAATAATTCACGAGGCAATTGATGCGTATTACTGCCAAGCGAATGATGCGCTTCGAGACCTTTGCGCAGAGCGCGACAGGATCCAGCGCGCAGAGCGCGAGGCAAGAGAAGCCAAGGAGCGGGCTGCTGTAAAGGAATACCACGACAGATTCGGAAGAGAGCCACGGGAAGTCCCAGGAGCTTCAGACCATGTTGACCATTTTGATCGAAACCACGACAGGATAGGTCGCACTTGCTAGTTCGTCTGCTCTGTCGCTCCTTGGTCCTTTGGTCTGCATATTGCTCACCCCGCCGGTTAAGCGGACGGCTTGCGGCCGCCGCCTACTTTTCGAACGTGGGCCGCGCAGCGCACTTTCCCGTATAAACGCAAGCCAATATCCATCGATTTCGCGCTGAGTCCTTAAAGTTCGGTTTCTAATAGGGCCTACCCCTTCCGTCGAGAGGGCGATCTCCGGCAAACCGGGCGGCACCTCTCATGTCAAACGTTGACCTTTTCCCATCGGCGGATGAGTGGCCGCTTTTCGTTGGTTGCAGACGTTAGTGGTCGCCTCCGTGATGGACCGCTTTGGCCGATCTGCTGCCTTATGCAAAGTGGGTTGTCGGGTCATCGGTCCGAGCGTCCATTCATGCATATGGACTATCATGTCTGCTGTCGGCCAATTCCGACGTCGGCAATGTTGCCGTAAAGCCGCCATTTGCTGACCAACTCTGGGAGCAAAGATATTCCATCTGGCTTATGGGATGATGCCCGAAGAACGATATTTTCTGAGGCAACGCTAAAGGTCAGCCTATTGACGCTAGTGAACGTCCGTAACAATTCGGCCAGCCTCTGCTACTTGGGATGGCTTGCGAGCAGAATTGGAGCGTGAGGACGTTCATAAATCAACACAGACTGGCGCGACAAATCCGGGCCAGCCGGGTATGACACGCAGGGAAAATGTAATGCCAAAAAATACTAAGCAAAATCTTAACGAAACAAGAATACCAAACCCTGAAATTTCAGAATCAACACTTGATGCGCCAAATGATTTTTCTACAAATTCGAAGGACGGAAGCATCCGTGTTTATTTTAGAAACGTAAAGAAACGCCTAATTGACCATATAAATGAGGCAGATGTAATTTTTGGGTGTGTGTCATGGATTACAGATATGGAAATAATAAAAGCCATGCAGAAAAAATGTGTAATGTTAGTGGTGCAGAAGGAGGTTTTCTTAAAACCATCTGCAAATGGAAACGCTTGGATGCAGGCGTTACAAGCCGAGTACGCCAAACTGTCCTGTTGTTTAGAATTACATAGCATTGACAATGCGATAGGCGAGAAGGCGTATTACTTCTTCGACCCTGCTGACCCCGTAACTTGCGTTGGAAGCATTAAGAGCAAAGAGGAATTTGCTCATCCGCTGATGCACAACAAATTTTTGGTCTTTGCAAAGTGGAACGAATCAATGCCTACCAAAACAGACAGGTATGCTATTTGGACTGGTTCTTTTAATTTTTCTTCGAATGCATCGGTTTCTCTAGAGAATTCGCTCTACATCAACAACTCTGAAATAGTTGAAGCGTACTTTCAAGAGTTTGGACAAATTTGGATGCTTTCCGAACCACTTGATTGGACATCAGAATCAGTGGCTCCATTTATGAATTTTGATGGGCTAACAACATCGAGCTGAAGTCGCTAAATTAATTGGTATGGGATGCTGGGGTCGTTTTAATGACAAAAAATATACCAAATGACTAAATTGTGTCGTCCAAATCAGTTGACCATGCAACTCGATCCGATTGTTACTCGCCGATTCTCCGAGCTTCGGCAAAAGGCCGAAGCAACAATCGCTGCAAAGGTCGTCGAATTTCGTGACCAGCAAGGCACGCAGCAACAAGCGATTGGTCTCGGTCATAATCGTCATTGACCATTCCAAAAAACCACTACGCCTTGTCGCCCATGGGAAGCTCGATTCACCTCATCGCTGACTATTTCCGCGTCAGCCATGTGCCCGCTGCAAGCATTCCTTGCTCGCGCCTCAGCGACATTCTCACGTGCATGCATCAAGGGCAGCCGCTCACAAAAGGTGCTCTGGACTTTCTGCGGCGGCAGAACATGCCGGGTCTATATCAACTGGCCTGCGGTGAGATCAGTCACGAGGCCTACATCGCCGGGCTCGATTCAGCTCATATAGAAATGCATCGTGTTGCGCAGGCCGCGCATCAAATCCGGGAAGCCGAGCGGCAGGCGCTTGCGAACGGCTATCCGACATCGAAGACTACACAGCCAGACCGCAACACCGCACCAGAAATGGATGCCGAAGCTCGACGCAAGCTTCGCCATCAGCGCGAGCGCGAGGAAACAGAGGCCGTGCTCAATGCGCAGAGGGCCAGACAAGCAGCATGCAAAGTACAGCGCGAACGCAATCAGGAACTGGCAGCCGCTGCCTATCTGGATCGCATGGCTCGCCCGGATGCCGTTGAATTGTCCGCCTCGGACATCGCGCGCTACTTTCATCTGACTCACATCAATGCGGCGGTTTGTCCGCCACTGAGCGGTATTCTGGAGGCGCTCTTCCGCGGCCGTCAGCTCACTGAAGACGAATTGGCACACCTCAGGCTCAAAGCGCCTGAAGACTTGCATCGATTGGCGTACGGTCAGTTGTTGCTCAATGAGTACCTGAAAGCGGCAAGAGCAACTGAAGCTGAGGCCGTCGCGTGCAAGGCCCGAGCGGAGGATGCCGAGATAGCGCGTATCGCCCGCGAGAGCGATCCTGAATACATCGCCATGATGGCGCTGCAAGCCCTCTACAAGAAATACGACGTTTCGCTGACTGACGCATTCACGCCGCAGATGACGACGTTGCTCCAGCACATCAATGCTGGCAAGCGACTATCCAAGGAACAACTCGCCTGGCTCGGTACCGAAGCCAGAGATCATTTCAGCCAGAAGCTCCGGGAGACTTACCACGCCCTGGAGGCAGAATCGCACGCCGATGCATTTCGTCGTACCCAAGACCCACGGAGCGCAATCAACGCGAGCGGGCACTATCGGAAGGCCAACCAATCTGCCTCCGCACTTGGACTGCTTGATAGGGTGACGCCCAGTCGTCTCAAGGACGCCAAAACTCGTTCGGCCTTTCTGACCACTCGTGGCGGCGCCATGCGCGATCTGGAGCGACGGGCCGAGGCAATTCTGCTAGCGGAAGAGGCGCACGCACTTATGCCTTCGAACTACCGCCCATGCACACTGCTCGGTGCGGTGTACATGGAACAGCGTGATTTCGCACTCGGACATGAATGGTATGCAAAGGCGCGTCAATTGGGCGCCCCCGAACAAGGGATCGACTCCGAACTGCGGAGCATATTCCGGCAGCTCGATTCGGCCGGACGGGAAGCAATGAAACGATATCTACTCGGTGAAGATGCTCAACGGTACGGGTGGCTCCGGTCCCCCTAAGGGATCATCTTGCAAGCTTGTTTGTACCCACCGTCGCACGATTTCTTATAGAGACGTTGTGCGGCCGCACTGTCTTGGGGGGCGCCAACCCCTCTGTGATACAGGTTTGCGAGGTCGCCACAGGCTTGTGCAGAGCTCGCATCACAACCCTTCTGAAGCCATTTGGCGCCTAGGGCGGGATCTGCGGGCACGTCTTCGCCGGCCACGTAGATGGCGCCGAGATCGCGGCAAGCGACTACATCTCCCGCCTCGCAACTTTGCTGGTACAGCGCTATCCCGGCTCCGGCATCCGCCGGGACACCGATGCCTCGCAGGTAGAAATCAGCGAGGTTCGCACAGGCCATCGGATCCTTGCCATCGCAGCCCTTGCGATACAACCCAGCCGCCTTGACGTCATCTTGAGAAGTGCCGACACCGCGTCCGTAAAGAGAACCTAAGTTTGTGCACGCCCGGGCGTAGTTGTTGTCGCACGCCCACATATAGTGTGGAAGCGCGGCAGTCGCATCGCCCACTTCGTACTCCAGATACCTCCCGAGTTGATGGCAAGCTTTCGGAGCGCCCGTGGCGCATTCGGATTCAAGTTTGCTCCGCTCAGACATCGAACATGCACTAAGCATGATTGTCAGAAGGGCGACCTTCAAGTACTGCATCTTTTCGTCTCGTCTGTGGGTGGTCGATGTGCGCTATTTGGGTATGACCCGAAAGAGGGTCTCAAGGTAATTGGTCAGCCAATGGAACCCAACATGCTCTTGTTCCAGACGGACTCCAACACGGATGCGGTTATCACGTAGATCGTCGTATAGATTTCTCTCTTCGCGTGTGAGTCTATGTAGGTCCACTTGCAGTTGCTTACCCTCATGCCCCCAAAAGTCGGAGTGGGCTTCAAGTGTTGCGCGGTCCATCAAAAATGAATTTACGTGACTAAACTTTCCGCGGAGTTGGTTAAGAATGCCAAAACCGTGAGTGTCGATGTCGCCCCAGTAGTAGATCTCGCAGTCATTTAGCCAACAAGTACGCGCTAGCGCCTCCCAGCCATAGCCCGCACCGAATATGGCTATGGCATCTGTTGCTTGCGGAAATGCCAAGAAGTTCGTTTCATTCTCTGTGATAAATACGCGCTTCACTGCGAGGTTCAGATGGCTGAAGCTGTCGGCGTCGATTGCAACATCGGGACAAATCGGCCCAGCTACCGCTCGAATGGCAGCGTCGAGCACGCGGAAGCGAATCCGGATCGGTTTGTCCAGAAAGCCATATCTGCCGGAGAACTGGGTGATACCGCTCTTCTCAAAGTCAACAGCGCCAGCCGGCAACGCCAAATCGAGCAATTCGGTGAGCACCCCGCGATGTCCTTCGATGAACTTGCTGTGAATACCGGGTATGTCCACTTGGCGCAGATAGATACCGGGGCGGGGATGGTCCGAAAGCCAGTCCACCACAGTCAGCAGCCGCGGCCACTCAGGCTCAAGTGCTAGTGCTTGCAAAGGCCGCTTTTCAAGCCAAGGCAACAGAGCGGGGTTGTGTTGCCGGGTCGTTGCAACTTGACCTGCAAAACGATTCCACTCTTCGTGCTTACCAAGCCATGCAACAGCATCCGCGATGGTCGCAACCCACACGCTCGCTGGCATTTTCTGCTGGCCTTGGACGCGGTGACGAATGTCCTGCCATTCGATGCGTAAGGACGTCGCTGCAGCCAACTCTGTCGCCCAAGCGCGGACCAGTTCGAAGCGATTTGTGATGTCAGCTGATGCAGGCGACTTGAGTGCAAGACGCAGAGGGAAGCGCTTATTGCAGGTCACGACGTCGCGCAATAATTCACCTTGGTCCCACAGCCGCGCCACTTGCGCTTTCAAGTCCTTCGGGGAGCTCCAGGACACTATGCCAACTCCTGCGCGGCGTCCGGGGACAACGCGGCTTTCTGCGCACGATATTCCTCAATGGACAAGTTGCGCAGCTTTGAGGCCCGCCCACCCTCGTTGTGTACGAAGCCAACGCTGGCTACGAAGGGCTCAATGACGTGGATCTTCTGCAGCGGCGTCACGATCAGAAGTTGCAAATTGAGTTGGCGAAATAGTTGCAGACCGTACTGCGCGGATTCGTCTGAGCCACGACCGAAGGCCTCATCAATGACGACGAAGCGGAAAGAGCGAGAACGTACTGCGCCCCATTCCAGGCCAAACTGGTAGGCAAGGCTCGCGGCCAAGATCGTGTAGGCCAGTTTCTCCTTTTGTCCGCCTGACTTACCACCGGAATCCGAGTAATGCTCGTGTTCGATGTCGTCCGACCGCCAGCGTTCGCTTGCCGCGAAAAGAAACCAATTGCGCACGTCGGTGACTTTTGCTGTCCAGCGACGGTCTTGCTCGGAAAGACCATCGCGACCTCTAAACCGGTCGATGATGGTTTTGACCTGGAGGAATTTGGCCTCCGAATACTGTGCATCATCAGAGCCTGTCACTGCGCCTTCGGTGCATGCGCGCAATTCTTGTTGGAAATCCCGGATCTCCATATCTGGACTGATTTGCGCTTCCAGCACGATATAGCGCCCAGGGTTGTAGTCGATCTCGCCCATGGACTTATTTATGTGGGCAATACGCTCCTTGATTTGTTCGCGCTCGCGGGCCAATTGCGCATTGAAGCTCGCGATCTCGTTGATGGTGTTGACGTTGAGAAGCTCTTTGAAACGGGCAACAAAACGCGGAAGGTCGTCCCGATTCAATTGAGCGAGCATGCTTTCATACTCGGAAGCGGCCGCCAGGCTGGTATCCACTTCGTCTGTCTCGAGTTTGAACTCCTCCTTGAAGGCGGCCATCGCTTTGATGATGCGCTCAGCCAACGTCCTGAGCTTTCGCTCCTCTGTGTCGATTCTGGATTGAATGACGCCTCGAATATCCTGCTCTTTCGGAGTGCAAGATTCGACGGTGAGTGAGACCCCAGCCAGTACCTCGGAGCACACGGTCTCGAGTTTTGCTGTCAGCGCTTCATTGCGCTCCTCGCGTGGGAGCTGCTTCTCAGTTTGTTGGTAAAGCTCCCTCGCGTCCGTGCTGCGTTGATCGAGTTTGGAAGCTCCATCAAGCGCTGCCTCCAGTTCTTTTTCAGTTGCCTTAACAGTGTCCTGCAGTGCCTGTAAATTCTGACGTAGCTGTTTGAGGACATCTGAGGCCGATTCAAGCTTGGCCAACTCATCTTGTAGCGACGCAATTTCTATCGCAACAGAATGCCAGTCGATCTCCTCAAAACTGGTGAACTCTTCGAGCTTGGTCAGTGCCGTCTGCCGTACTGCAATGAGCTTGCGTTCCTTGTCGAGCGCTGCAGTCTCGCTGCCAAGCTCGCCGAGGCGCGTCTCCAACGTGCGACGCTTTTCCTCCAGTGCCGCAATCTTGGCAGTATTGCTCCAGCCCAACACATATCGACCACGGTCATTGATGTGGTGCCGGTCGTCCTTCTCATGGCGGCCGCTAGGATCCTTTGTTTGACCGGATAGGGTGACGGCACGCGCCTCACGACGGAATTGCTCTTGCGTTTTGCAGCAAGCCACATCAAAACGGTGAGCAAGCTCACGCTCCAGCCAATCGTAGAAAGGGGAGTCGGGTTTGATCGAGAGCTTGCGTGTCAGCGAATCTTTGTGGATGACAGGCAGATCGGTTGCCTTGCGCACACGGACATGGAAGTAAACGAAGCGCCCGCGCATGTGGTTTGAATCTACCCATTCCGCAACCACCTTGTAGTGCTCGTCGGGAACCAACATTGCCAACCCAAAACCACGAAGGAGCCGCTCAGCTGCACCTTCCCACTCTCGCTCCTCCTCGCGAACCTGAATCAACTCTCCTGCAAATGGCATGCTGGCCGCATTCAATTTGAGGGCGCCGCAGATAGCAGTCCGAATCTGAATTTGATGGTCGTCAATGTTGCTGCGTCGACGCTTGAGGCTGTCGATTTCGGTGGTCTGTTGCTCGTGCTCAAACCGCCCTTGGCGGAGCGTTAATCCATGCTCCGACAACAAATTTTCCAATTCGGAGCTCCTGTTCTTGCCGTCTTCGAGCAAGCGTGCGATCCGACTGCGCTGTTGTGCGAAGCTGATCTCATCAGGCGGCGTGTCTTCACCAAGCTCCTTCGCAAGCTCTTCGTAACGACTCGCTTTCTTTGTTCGTCCATTTTGGACCTGCTCTTTGTTGAGAATGTCCGCGGACAGCTGTGCCAAGCGGCCGCCTCCGCTGCTGTTGATGGCCTCCTTGATTCCATCTACCTGCGCATCCTGCTCAGTACGCCGTATCCTGAGGCGCGTGACCTGAGAGTTGGCTCTTTCCCATTCTTCGGCCAGACGGTCTATGCGTTTTTCCAGTAGATCCAATTTCAATTCGGCAAAATAGCCGCGCAACGCATCCCGGCATTGCGTCAGCTCCGCAGCTTCTGAAGACAAAGAGCTATGGCGGGCACATTCGGCCACGAGCGGCGTAAGCAACTCGACTTGCCGCTGCGCCTTCACTACAGCTTGGTGGGCACGACTAAGATCGTCAAAATGGTTTATGAGTGCCTGAATCCGCGGGGCAACTTCGAACGGCTCAAGCATGTGGCTGCGAACAAAATCCGTAAGATTGCCCACAGACTTCATGGAGACCGTTTGGTGAAACAGCTCAAGCGCCTGGTCGTTTTCGATACCAAAGCGCCGGCGAAACCAAGCTGCATACGGCGGAAAGCTGTCGTGGAGTTCCGCACCCGAGGCACGCAGCTTTTTGCGCAGCTGGACAATATCAGAGCCGAAATTGGCGAAATCGGAAGCAATCGACAACGCGCGCTCCGTGCCGAGAAAGAAACGCGCCGGCTGTGCCTGAGCGTCCTTCATCCAGAACACCTGCGCCAAGCTTACTGTCTGGTCGTAGCCGGCGTTGTGGAAAACGCCAAGGATGACGGAATAGCTGTTTTGATCTCGTAGCGAGACCGGTTTGGCCGCGCCCGTGATCTCGTTGCGCTCGGATTTGTAATGACCGAGCACATACGACCGTAATGTCCGTTCTTTGCTGTCGGCGCCAGCAGCCTTGTTGTAGGCGATGCGGTTTGCCGGTACCAGCAAAGTGGTAATGGCATCCACTAGCGTGGATTTGCCAGAGCCAATGTCCCCGGTGAGTAATCCGTTCTGACCATCAAGGTGAAGAGGCCACACGTGGCTATCGAAAGTGCCCCAATTGAAGACTTCGAGGCGTGCCAGTCGGAAACCCGATAGAGCATCGTCCGCAGCAAAATCCAGACCAAGCGTTTGGGGATTATTCATAACTAACAACTTCCCGCGCAGGCGCGACACCTGACAACTGCGACTGGTACGCAGCCAGCCGAAGATCGAATTCTGCCAACCATTGGGCATCCACAAATGCCTTGAGAATCCGTCGCACCTCGTAGCTTCCGGGTCCCGATGCCGACGCTCCGGTGGCGGGTTTGAGCTTATGCAAGAAGCCCAGCTCGACCGTCTTGTTTATCGTGGTTTCAATTTGATCGACCAGCTTCGCCTCATTTGGGCCGCCTGGGAGAAAGACCCGTACGAGCTCGACTACTTCATCGCGGCTGAGGATCAAACGAAGGCCTTCACCCTCTTGCCCACCGCCAGCATCAAATTCAGCCAGCTTCTTTCGCAGCAATGCCAGGAGCAGACTGACGGGGAATGAGAGAGGTCTGCGAGCGACTAGGCGCGGGAGCCGTTGCGCAGGATCATCCTCCTCGGGCTCCGGGCGGCTCTTCAGGAAAGCATAGCCCTCAGCCTCATCCAAGATGAGCTCCAGGTTGAGCACTGCGACGTAGTCACGCACACGGGCTTGCAGGTCAAGCAGCGTCGCCCACTGACGCTCGTCGCTTTCGCGATAAAGCACACTCTTGAGCAAGCCGATGAGTAGCACTGACAAATCGAAAGCGGGGGCAGATGCAGACGCGTAGACTGATTGATCTTCTTCCATACTTGCCTCTTCGATCATGCTCAACGAATGAAAATTACTCTGG
Source organism: Uliginosibacterium silvisoli (assembly GCF_036017035.1). NCBI lineage: Bacteria > Pseudomonadati > Pseudomonadota > Betaproteobacteria > Rhodocyclales > Zoogloeaceae > Uliginosibacterium > Uliginosibacterium silvisoli. Next base: position 137,705 of record NZ_JAYXHS010000004.1, read on the forward strand.
GTAGTCGCGCACGTCTATTCAGCTCGATTCCATCCGTTGTAACTGTCAGCCAAGGGATAGGCTCAAGCGTGCCTTCGTCCACTACGGTCCGAAAGGTCTCGCTTCCAAGATGTAGGTAGGCCACCAACTCAGCGAGCCCATGTTGCAACGGCTGGGTTGTCACCAGCTCCCTCAGCGTGATTTGGGCTTTGTCCTGAAGGGCGTGACGGATATGCCGAGCAAGTCGTGTTTTGTCCACGACCACTTGGTCGAACAGTGCAGATGGGTCGATGTTCTCGTCCCCAACCTGCAAAGCTAGATTCGCGATGATGGGCTTGATGGCCGGCGTGAACAGAGGGCGCTCCATCGGCAACTCGATATCGACAGTGAGCTCGGGGACCTCCATCACATCTCCGACGGGCGGAGTATCGCGCAGGCTCAGTGCCTTGCTTTCTATGCCATGCAGGATGTCCATGATGCGGCGGTTTTCCAGCCAAGCCTGATCATCGAGAAAGCGCCGCAATTGCTGAGACAAATTCGCTACAGTGCGCTGCGTATGCTCGCCGGCTTCCATCCAGTCGTAGTGCATACGACGCGTTCTGATGTCTGGGCTTAAATCGGCGACTGCGGGCAACGCCAGCACGCGATCCAACAATGCCGTTAATTCTTCTTGCCTGGAGCTCGAGAGCAAGAACTCCCAGAAAGCCCCGAAGCTCTTTCCTTGGTCGGAGTCGCCAATGGCATCGCGTTCCCCCATTATCTCGTCCAGGAGCTCACCCTTGCTGCCATCCCACAAGGCGATGCGTTCGCGCACGCGGCGGTCAAGCTGGCGAAAGTTCTGCTCCACCTCCCGAAAATCGGCGAGTAGCTCACGCGCCCCTTGCACGAATTGTTGGAAGCGATCCCTCACGGCCGTGTCGTCCAAGAGCGGAACGTCGCCAGTCAGCACGCGCGCGATGTCAGCATCGATCTCATCGCGCTTCTTGTGCAATTCGGCGATCCGCTTGCTCGGATCGGTTTCGCTGCCTTCGCTCATCTGCTTGAGCAAGTCAAAGAGAGTGAGCAAACGCGATTCAGTGCCAACGAATTGACGCTCTGACAATTGATCCAGCCATGCGATTGCTTTTTCCGTGGCCGGAGTCAAATCAAATTGAGCTTCGTCTGTTCCGGGACGGTAAAACTTGCGCAGCCAGCCTTTGTCCTGGGCGGCCCAATCATTCAGATACTCAGGTCCTGATTTTGGAAATGCGTCGTCTCCGAGCTGCTGCCGCAGAGCGTACAACTCATCGTCCAGTCTTTCCGCCAAGTCCGACGCCGCCATAACACGCACGTTCGGTGCAATGAAGGTACGGTGCAGAAAGCTTGCCACCAGTGGCGCATGATCCGAACGAAGGAGTCGCCACGCAGGGTGGTGCGTGCGTAAAGCATCGAGGGATTCAAAGTCGAGTGGCACTGGTTAGCAGCTGAGGCTGTTTGCCCGATACAAATCGCCTCGAGTTAAGCGAAGTTTCATTTGCATGACAAAGCACTGATCGTAGCCTAATTTGTACATGCAATATTCTCTTGCGTAGCTTCAAGAGTGATTCAAAAAGGCTGGTCTCGTGGTGATGGCACCCGTCAACTACAGATTGAAAGTCAAATACGACCAAGCAATGGTAGAGATTTTCGTGTCGTGAAGTCCAATGCCAGGTGAATTAAATAGGCCCAGCCCGCAAGCTGGGCGACTCCTTTCAAAGCCTCTTCCAAGTCGGTTTCCGGTTGCCACTTGTTGAGCTTGTATAACCCGACGCCAATCAAGGTGGCAAAGGCGATGCTGTGGAAGAACTGTCGATGATTGGGCGATGTCGCGGGCTCAAGGATATCGGGCAGACTGGTCAAATACGCAGCGCCGGCACCCGCAAGGATTGGCGCGCAAGTCGTAGTGCCTGCCTTGCTTTCTTTGTCTGCGAGATAGACACCCACAGTTAATCCGGCGACGAGCCGATGTGTCGGGCCATTCATTATTTACGCTCCTTGCGGACCCCCTTGAAGGGCTCACCGTTCTTTTTCTGATCCATGAACTGGCCTGTGTCGGTATCGCGCTTGGTCCATGTTTCTGTTCTCGGATTGAAAACTTGCGACCGATCACGCACTGCGCCACGCCGGGCATCGTCGCCGACTGGAAGATTTTTGGCCATGTCAGCTCCTTCCATTAAACGTCAACGGTGTGAGTCCAACGAGGCACGCCACTGTGTGCCAAGTAGTCCACTAACGATGGAGTCCCGAAATACTGAATTCGACCACCCGACGTAAAGGCCAGGGCCGATTGATCCACTTGCAGATTGGCGGCACGTGCTTGAGCTGTCAGTTGCGCAAGCAGCCGCGCATTATCGTCGCGCAAACCAGATGAGGAGCGCGCGTCGAAGACTGCGAAATTGATCCAGCCCCCGCTTTGGGCGCGCTCACGAAGATGTGCAACATTCACTTTCATGATTTTCTCCTTCCCGGTCCATTCCGGGCTTGAGCACATTATCGGTAGGGGACTAGCTCAAATAGTGACCGACTAGATCGGAAGGTCGTTATTCTTTTCCGTAGCGAGGCGAAGTTTGGCGAGGAGCTTTTCTCGGAGTTCGGGAGGGGCCAGCACTTCGACCTCCGGGCTGTGCCGGAGTATGTCCATGAGTAATTCCTGATCATTTGAATAGGGGACTTCCAGGACATAACTGCCATCCTCAAGATGGTAGTTAGCTTGGTCATGGTGCCAAGTTTCCTTCTCAACCCATTGCGCTCGTTCAATGGTGAACTTCAAGCGAGCACGATGTGTTGCTGCCCCAGCAAAAATGCCGTAGCCGCTGCGGAAATGTTGGTCCATCGTATCTTTGTTAACTTGAATAGCTGTCTCATCCGAGACTTGAACGCTGTGGATGGCCTCTAGCGCAAAGGACCTAAGGGCATTTCGTTGATGACACCAAGCATCAAGTACCCAGTTCTCACGGTAATGCACCAACTGCTGCGGAGATATGGCTCGCTCGGACAATTCCTTGCGCTCTCTATTCCAGTAGCTCAGGTTCAGGCGCTTTTCTGCGAGTAGCGCTCCTACTACGGTCTGAAAGTGCTTGGGCTCAACTTTACGGGGTGCAAAATGGATGAGCTTGAGTTTTTGCTCAAGCGATGCGGGCGATTTTGCTCCCCGAGCAATCATGCTCCTAAGCCTCGCCTTGAGAGGTGAGACATGCTCCTCGAGTAATCCAGGTTGGATGCCATCAAGTAAATGAAGCATGGTCAAGAGTGCGAGAATTTCAGAAGAATCAAACCAGACGCCTGGTAGCTCAAAACGTCCCGGCGCAGCTGAATCGTCTCGAATGACATATCCGCGTAGATTTCGATCCCACTCGAGTGGACATCCGAGCCTGTCTCGTAGGAACTCCAGGTCCCGCTTGATTGACGCCTCAGATACCTCGAGTTCTGACTTGAGGAACGCCATCGAGACGTATTTTCGTTTGCGCATGAAACGCACAATCTTTGTAATACGTTCGATGCTGACTTTGGACACAAATGCCTCCCCAAATGTGTAGATCCGGATTTGCTCTTCAACGCACCATCCATAAATGGTGGACGTTCTGGCAAGTCTCATTGACAGTTTGCCCGGACAACATCCATGTGGTGTTATGCCCTTTTGGGTATGTATGCATTTTGATTCTGTGGCGATCTAATGCCATGACTGCCAACTGAGCGGAGCAAACGACATCCGCCAAGCGCATGGATAAAAATATGCGCTCGTCAAAGAAATAGAAAAAAGACGAGCTGAAAAACTGTTCGAAGCTGCCGATGACAGCGCCGAATAGGTGGTGAATATGCTCGGGAGGGCCGCGCATGAGGGAAGAAACAAGGCAGGCGCCAGGCGTTGATGCCGCCATAAAGGAGCCACTGCGAGCGCCAGAGGTTCGGCTACAGGTTGCGGCCGTTGCGAAACTGAACCTCGCTGACTTTCAGAACTCAGTCCCCGCACTGCACGAGTTGGCGATTGTCAATGAGACGCTGATTTCAATCGGCGAATTGACGATAAACATCACGTCCGAGCCGGCATTCCTGAAGTCTCGAACCTGGAGTCTGGATGCTGTCGGAGCAGGAGAGACCTATCACCTCACAGATCTGGATGTGCAGTTGGATGGCTCCTTGCTGTCTCGTCTCACAGAGACTGAATCAGCAACACTGGTTTTCGAGCTCCGAAGCCGCCAAGCCCCTGATGTAATCGTTGCCAAGAATGAACGGGTTGTCGAACTCCTCGCGCGCAACCAATGGGGTGGCATTGGCTACTTGCCTGAAATGGTCGCAGCTTTCGTTCAACCCAATGATCCTGCCGTGGATCATGTACTCAAAGCTGCTGCGCTGGCGCTGCAGGCGAATGGCAAGTCAGGCTCCATTGACGGCTACACGCATGGCGCCAAGCGCGCATGGGAACTTGCTTCCGGCATCTGGACAGCCGTTCTGCAACGCAAACTTCACTATGCGCTTCCCCCTGCTAGCTTCGAGCATCGCGGCCAGAAGGTGCGTAGTCCGGGGCAGATCCTCGATGCAGGCTTGGCCACCTGTCTTGACCTGTCTCTGCTGTTCGCATCTTGCCTGGAACAGGCGCATCTCAACCCTCTGCTGATCTTCACGCACGGCCATGCTTTCGTGGGCGTGTGGCTACGCGATGAAGAATTTTCTACGGCGGTAGTCGATGACATAACGGCGGTGCGCAAGCGCCTTCAGCTCCAAGAGATGCTGGTCTTCGAGACGACGCTGGCCGCGCAAGGTCAGCCCGTCAGCTTTAGTCAGGCCATCTCCCAAGGCAATCGCCAACTGTCTGAGGAGGACGGCGACAAGTTCGAACTGGTGGTGGATGTAAAGCGAGCACGCATGTCGCGCATCAAACCGCTTGCATTGGCGCAGAAAGTGGCCGACCAAGCACAGCCAATTCATGAGCCCGAGGTTGCGATCACGGTTGAGGAGGCGCCTGACCTGTCTGACGAGGTGGAGCAGGAAACCCCCACCGCAGAACTTGACCCGAAGGATCGACTTGCGCGTTGGCAGCGCAAGCTGCTCGATCTGTCATTGCGAAATGCTTTGCTGAACTTCAAGCAGGGCAAAAAGGCGCTGCAGCTTGACGTTGCCGCCCCTGCACTGGAGGACGCGCTGGCCGAGGGCCTGACGCTTAAGCTGCTGTCCAGCCCTGAGCTGATGCAGGGCCGTGACCCGCGCAGCCAGCAACTACACGAGGCACGCAGCCAGGAGGATTTGCGAAAGGCGCATGCTGCCGATGCCTTAAGGCGCCGTGAAGTTTTCATCCGACTCGAAGAGCAGGAGCTGGACAGCCGTCTCGTCGATCTATATCGCGGCGCCCGCAATGCCATGCAGGAAGGTGGCGCCAATACGCTTTTCCTTGCGCTGGGCTTTCTGGTTTGGACACGACCCGAAAAACCAGACCACCGCGTCAAGGCACCGCTGATCCTGCTGCCCGTCACGCTGGATCGCAAGAGCGCTCGCTCCGGCTTCTCGCTGCATTTGCACGACGACGAGCCACGCTTCAATCCCACGCTTGTCGAGATGTTGCGTCAGGACTTTCAGCTTGAACTTGGCGTACCTCAGGGGGACCTGCCGCGCGATGACGCTGGGCTCGATATCGATGGCATCTGGAAGCGCGTGCGAGCTGCCATCAAGGACATCCGGGGTTGGGAAGTCAGCGAGGATGTCGTGCTGTCGATGTTCTCCTTCGCCAAATACCTGATGTGGAAGGATCTGGCGGAGCGGACAGAAGACCTGCGCAAATCCCCCGTGGTTGCCCACCTGATCGACACGCCGCGTGAGCCCTACCAATCGAACGTGCCGTTTCCTGACATACGCCGACTGGATGTCGACTACACGCCCCAGCAGGTTTTCAGTCCCTTGCCAGCCGATTCCTCCCAGCTTTCGGCGGTAATGGCAGCAGCTAGAGGCAAGGACTTCGTGCTCATCGGGCCGCCCGGCACCGGCAAGAGCCAGACAATCGCAAATCTGATCGCCCAGTGCCTCGCCGAAGACAAGCGCGTACTTTTCGTAGCCGAGAAGATTGCCGCATTGGATGTGGTCTATCGCAGGCTTCGCGAGGTCGGTCTTGGCGAGTTCTGCCTGGAACTGCACTCAAACAAGACCCGCAAGCTCGACGTGTTGGCTCAGCTGCAAAACGCTTGGGAGTCGCGTGGCGAAGATGCAGCCGATTGGGCTGCCAAGGCCCAGCAGCTCGGCCAAGTGCGCCAACAACTGTCCACCTATGTCGAACGCTTGCATCACGGGCATCGCAATGGCCTCAGTGTTTACCGCGCCATTGGCAGCGTGGTCGGTGGTGCAGACTTACCGGATCTTCACTTCACGTGGTCCTCACCACGCGAGCACGACGCGGCCGCCCTGGCCGCACTGCGTGAGTTGGCGGGCCGACTGCAGGCCAATGCCATGGCGGTCGGATCGAACAACCTCGCCGCAGGGCCGCTGACTCCGGTGTATGTGAGCGACTGGTCCGCGCGCTGGCAGCAAGACATGGTGCGCGCCGCGCAGTCGCTGGGCGATGCATGCGAACGTCTTATGATTGCGTCTCGCCAGTTGTGCGAGCAATTGGGTGTGGACGCCCCCGTTCTGCACCGCAACGTTCGCTCTTCACTGGGCATCATTGCCAAGGCCCTGCCGCAAGCGGCGGGCAAAGCGTGGAGCTTCTGTGTCTTGCCGCAAAGCGTAGCGCTTTGCGTGGAGTTGAAGGCGGGCAGCGAGCTGCTGGCACAGCAGCGTGAGCTGTCTGCCCGGATCAGTTCTGCTTGGCCCGCTGAGCTGCAATCGCAGTTGCATCAGGCGCTGGATTTACTGGTGCAGCATCGTCGTGTGCATGCCGAGTTAGGGGAGGCATGGCCTACGCCCGTGAGTGACGAACTACAGCGCGGTGTGCAGCGAATCGAAGAGATCGCAAAACTGCGAGCAGGCTTGTCGGTGAAGTACAGCGCCGGCGTGGCACAGCTCAATGTCATCTTGCTACAACGCGAATGGGCCAAGGCTGAGAAATCCTTCTGGCCGATATCCTGGCTGGGCAAACGCAAGGTGCGTGGTGTGCTGGAAGCCTTGATCGAAGACACCGATGAGCCACGCATCGCCGAAGACTTGGCCGCGCTTGTACGCATAAAGAGCCTGCGCGAGGAAGTGGCCGAGCTGAACCCTGGCGCGGTCGTCGAAACGCTATGGTCCGGAGAGAAAACACGTACCGACCACGTCCGCAGCGCGCTTCAGGCCAATGCCGCGTTGCTGGCCGCGCGGGCGCAGCGCCCATATTCGCTGGACGGGCTAAACCCGGCTGCAGAGGGCTATTGTGGTGAGCGCTGGGTGGTCGAGGTGAAACGCCTCAAGGCACTGCAAGACCTTGAGCACCGCATTGTCGACAGCGCATCGCTGACCGAAGCCAGTGATGGCCTCTGGCGCGGCCACGACACCGATGCGGATCTGCTAAGTGCCGCACTCACCTTTGAACAAGAGCGCCTGCGCTTGAAAGATCGTGGTGCACTGAAAGCGGAACACAGCATCATCGCGGGGGGGCGCTGCGGGGTACGTTTGCAACAGGCGCATACCCTGCTGCAAGAGCGCGCCACCCTGGAAACCCGGCTGGGCAGTTTGAATGCCATCTCGACCCATTGCGGGACGGTGTGGCGTGCGCTGGATACCGACACCGAGGCTATCGCTCAGACTCTGCGTTTCCATTCGCTGCTCCATGCTGGGCTCAATGGGCTAGGCCTGCTCGCTGCCACAGTCGATGTCATACGCCAAGCGCTGCACCACGTGTTGGCCGAGCGTGCGCAAGAGCTCGGCGAGGGCGGGGCTATCGGCAATGCTTGCCAACAAATGCTGGTACAACTCACCGAGTTGAACGCCGCTGTTACTGCGTTTGGCGACACCGCGGCGCAGCCCGACGACGCGAAGCGCGTTTTCACCGATCTCACTCCTGTAGAGATGGCTGATGTAGCCCGGCGATTGGACCAGGCGCATGCAGGCCTGCACGCTTGGTGCGCTTGGCGCAACGCCCAGACTGCCGCGCGCGGTGCCGGCCTGGCTGCGCTGGTCGGAGTTATGGAAGCGGGCGATATTGCGCCCGCTCAGGTGCCTGCAGCCTTCGAGGTGAACTACGCTCGCTGGTGGGTGGCGGAAGCTGTTGATGAAGACGAAGTGCTTAAGCGCTTTGTCTCGGCCGAACATGAGCGGCGCATTGGCGAATTCCGCGCGCTGGACGAAGAATTCACCAAGATCACGCGCCAATGGGTCCGCGCCAAACTCTGCGCCGGTCTCCCGACGGCAGAGAATCTGCAGCGCAACAGCGAGTGGGGCATCCTGCGCCGCGAGATCACTAAAAAGCGCATGCACCTGCCGTTGCGCCAGTTGCTCGAAGAGATTCCATCGGTGGTGCTGCGGCTTACGCCTTGCCTGCTGATGAGCCCACTCTCCATCGCGCAGTACCTCTCCGCCGACGCAAGCAGTTTCGACATTGTCATCTTCGACGAGGCTTCGCAGATCCCTGTGTGGGACGCCATCGGTGCCATGGCGCGCGGCAAGCAGGTTGTCATGGTGGGTGATCCCAAGCAACTGCCGCCCACCAATTTTTTCGGCCGAGCCGAAGCGGCCGAAGGCGATGGGGAAGACGTGGAAGGCGATCTCGAAAGCATCCTCGACGAATGCTTGGGCGCCAGTTTGCCCACACGCAATCTCTCCTGGCACTACCGTTCGCGCCACGAAAGCCTGATCGCCTTTAGTAACCATCGCTATTACCAAGGCGGCCTGGTCACCTTCCCGTCGCCGGTAACAGAGGACAACGCGGTCAGCTTCCATTACGTCGGGGGGCAATACGAAAAAGGTGGCGCCCGTATCAACCAGCCCGAAGCACGTGCTTTGGTCGCAGACCTCGTGGCGCGACTCAAGTCGCCGGGCTTCCGGCAGTCGGGTCTGACCATTGGCGTGGTCACCTTCAATTCAGAACAGCAAGGGCTGATCGAAGACCTTCTTGATGCGGAGCGCCGCAAGGATCCGGGCCTGGAACCCTTCTTTTCCGAGGTCGAACTCGAGCCCGTGTTCGTCAAGAATCTGGAGAGTGTGCAGGGTGACGAGCGCGACATCATGTACTTCTCCATCACCTATGGGCCGGACATGAGCGGCGCGGTATCGATGAACTTCGGTCCGCTCAACCGTGATGGCGGCGAACGACGACTCAACGTCGCGGTGACGCGCGCGCGCCACGAACTTCGCGTGTTTTCCAGCTTGCGCGGCGAGCAGATGGACCTCTCGCGCACCAAGGCTATCGGCGTGCGCGACCTCAAGCACTTTCTCGAATTCGCCGAGCGCGGCGTTCGCGCCCTAGCCGAAGCGCACCAAGGAAGCCAAGGCGATTTCGACAGCCCCTTCGAAGCCGCCGTTGCCGCTGCGCTGGGCCGCAAGGGCTGGCAGGTACATACGCAGATTGGCGCATCTTCGTTTCGCATCGACCTCGGTGTTGTGCACCCTGACCTCGCCGGGCGATACCTCGCGGGCGTCGAATGCGACGGCGCCACCTACCATCGCTCGGCAACCGCGCGCGACCGCGACAAACTGCGCGAACAGGTACTGCGCGGTCTGGGTTGGGAGATCGAACGTATCTGGTCGACCGACTGGTGGGTAGACCCGGGTGGCACGCTGGAGTGCGTGCATGTGCGTCTCAATGAACTGCTGAACCATGACCGAAAGCGCCGCGCACTCGAAGCCAGCGCACTGCAAGCCGCAAGCGAGGCAGTGCAGAAGCAGGATGTCCCTGCGCTGGATAGCGCGGCGGCCCTGGAGGCTGCAGCCGTTATCGCTCGAGCGGCTACCAAGTCGCCAGTACTTTCCCAGGAGCAAGTCAACGTGGAGCCCGAGGATCTCTACGCTCGCTCCGTAACAGTCCCTGAGGCAACCGAATCGAGCGTCACCGATACGGATCGCCTGTTCCTAGCTTCACAGCCGGAAGACGCCGTATCGGCGGGTGCCGTCTCGGCCGAGCAGTTTTACGAACATGCGTATGACGCGGTGCTGAAACCGATGGTCGAGTGGGTAGTGCAACACGAAGGCCCGGTGCTCGAGGCCGTGCTCGCGCGTCGCATCGCCCGCGCTCACGGATTTCAGCGCACCGGTAGCCGCATCCAGGAGCGCGTCGAACAGTTGGCCCGGCAGCGCTTCACCAGCACCGAAGAATCTGCGGGGAGCTTTTACTGGCCCGACGGCGTTGCGCCGGGATCAGCTGTCGCCTTTCGCTGGCCAACCGACGAAGACAGCGCACGCGGCGTGGAAGAAATCTGCGAGCAGGAACTGCTGTCGCTTGCTCGCTGGGTCATCGGGACCGGCAAGTCAGGCGAAGACGCGCTGATTGCAATGGCGCGGGAGATTGGCTTGATGAAGCTGAGGGCGGCGAGTAGAGGCCGACTTGAATTTGTGCTCGCTTCTGCTCAGAACTGATAAACACCAAGAGACTTAAATGAAAATTCATCACGTTGAAATCAAGAATTTCCGTCTTCTCGCTGATATCAATCTCGACTTAGAGAATCAGACCACTGTTATCGTCGGCCGAAACAACAGCGGGAAAACCTCTCTGTCGGAAGTCATGCGTCGACTCTTGAACGATGGCAGCGCTACGTTTCGGCTCGAGGATTTTTCCAGTGCCTGCTACGACCAATTCTGTGAAGCGCTTGAGAGACTGAACCAAGGTGCTGAGGATGATGCCGTTCGCGCGCTCATCCCGGCCATTGAGCTCCGACTGAAGTTCTGTTACGACCCCGCGCAGCCGCAGCTAGGCCCATTGAGTCCCTTTGTGATCGACTTGGATCCTGCGTGTTCTGAGGCGCTGGTGGTAGTTCGCTATGAACTAAAGGATGGCCTGGTAGCACGGTTCTTCGAAGGCCTGCCCAAAGACGAGCTAACCGCCGAAGCGCGTATTGCGTGCTTTCGTACTCTGCGAGAGCGCATCCCCAGTGATTTTGGCGTGAAGATCTGGGCTGAGGATCCCAACGATCAGGACAATCGCCGTCAGCTGCAGCCAAGCGCACTGCGCGGTTTGGTCAAGACTGGTTTTATTAACGCGCAGCGAGGCCTTGATGATGTGACATCACGGGAAACAGATGTCTTGGCTAAAACAGTGGAAGGCCTCTTTGCGACAGCTTCTTCAGCAACCGCTGATACCGCGGACAAGCAGATTGCTGAGGCCCTGAAAGGTGCCGTCCAAGACATTCAGGCCCAAATAGATACGAACTTCAGTGGCCAGCTCAAAGGCCTGATTCCGGCGCTGCAGACTTTTGGCTACCCCGGACTTGGAGGACAGGAGCTGCACACCGAAACCCTTCTAGATGTGGGGAAGCTGTTATCGAACTTCACCAAGGTTCGCTATGCGGGATACAACGGCATCACACTGCCAGAGTCGTACAACGGTCTCGGTGCGCGTAACCTGATTTTCATCCTTCTACAATTGGCCGGATTTTATAAGGCGTTTCGCGCCGAGGTCGCTGAGCCCGGTGTGCATCTTGTCTTCATCGAAGAACCCGAAGCGCATTTGCATCCACAGATGCAAGAGGTTTTCATCCGCCAACTGGCCAAAATTGCGCAGCAGTTAGTTGACGGCATGGAAGACAAAAGGCCTTGGCCTGTTCAGTTTGTCGTGTCGACCCATTCATCGCACATTGCCAACGCAGCCGGCTTCGAGAGCATCCGCTACTTCCTCGGTGCTCCTGTGGCTGGGGCCCAAGAAGGCATTCGAAAAACCAGGATCAAAGATCTGCGCAAGGGACTGAATCACATCAAGCCGGCAGACAAAAAGTTCCTTCATCAGTACATGACGTTGACACGTTGTGACTTGTTTTTCGCAGACAAGGCCGTGCTGGTTGAAGGACTGAGCGAGCGGCTTTTGCTGCCGGTCATCGTCGCAAAGCTCGAGGCCGCCGAGCCTGAGAGTCCCAAGCTATCAAACCAGTATGCAACGGTAATGGAAGTCGGCGGTGCTTATGCACATTTGTTCTTCGACCTGCTGAGGTTTCTCGAACTGCGCAGTCTGATCATTACAGACTTAGATGCTGTCGAGAAGCCTGGAGGCAAGGCGTGTGCGGTTCACCTCGGCACCTATTCCAGCAACGCTTGTTTGAAGGCATGGTTCTCGGAGGATGATCCCTTTACGTTGGCAGGATTGCGTGGCAAAAAAGAGATAGACAAGGTAATCAAGGGGAACCGCATCGCTTATCAACATGCCGAGGAAAAGGATGGTCCCTGCGGGCGAACATTCGAAGACGCATTCATCCTAGCGAATCCGACCCTGTTCGGCCTGATCGAGAAGACTCCACAGGGGTTAGAACTGGAAGCCCGTCGCAAGGCGGAAGAATGGAAAAAGTCGGAGTTTGCATTGAGGCATGCAATCGCTGAGACCGACTGGGTCGCACCGGCGTACATCGTGGAAGGAGTTCGCTGGCTCGCTCGAAGCGATGTTGTCGCGCCGGATCCGCTATTGGCGTTAGCTGCGGAAGCGGGAATCGCACCAGTGGAAGGAGCGGACGTTCATGCCTGAGATGGAGTCCCCCGCAGAAGCTGCAAGTCGGCGCGCGCTCGAGTCCATGTATGCCTGCCTTGAAGCGGGGCAGAGCTTTCGCTTGGAAGCCGGAGCGGGAGCTGGCAAGACTTACTCGTTGATCAAGGCGCTTCGGTTCCTAATTGAACGTAACAAGGGCTTATATCCGAAACGCAGTCAGCAAATCGCTTGTATCACCTTCACGAATGTTGCGAAGGACGAGATTGCTGCACGGACGGATCGGAGCCCATTGGTCTTCTGTGAGACCAACCACGCGTTCTGTTGGTCACTCATTAGTGGCTTTCAAAAGCCGGTCAGAGCACTAATCGAGGCGATGCCTGCTTGGAAAGAGAAAGTTGAAGAGGTTGGGGGAAGTTTGGGAACGCGCTCCATCGTGTACAGCCTGGGGCATCGTTCCATACGCGACAGTCACGTGTCTATTCATCATGACGATGTCCTGCCGCTAACCATCTCGCTGATGGAGCATGAGAAGTTCCGTCGCATGATCACAGATCGCTTTCCAATCATTTTGGTCGACGAGTACCAAGATACGGACAACGAGTGGATCGAAGCAATTAAGGCTCATTTTCTGGGGCAACCGGACGCGCCGCTGTTTGGCTTCTTTGGCGACCATTGGCAGAAAATCTATGGTGGTGGATGCGGCAAGCTGGAGCATCCCAGCGTGACCGAGATAGGCAAGGAAGCCAACTTCCGGTCGGTCAAGGTTGTTGTCGACTCTCTCAATAGAATGAGACCAGAGCTACAGCAGTTTGTTGAAGATCTAGAGGCTGAAGGCCAAGTGCGCATCTTTCACACGAACAATTGGCATGGCGAGCGTCAAAAAGGCGCGCATTGGGGCGGGGATCTGCCTTCGGCTGACGGGCAGGCGACGTTGGAACGCGTCAAGATGGCATTGCAGCAGGACGGATGGAATCTATCTCCCAACCAAACCAAGATCCTCATGCTGACGCATAAGCTTTTGGCAAACCAACAAGGCTATTCGAATCTGGCGACGACGTTTCGCTACAACGAATCGTTCACGAAAAAGGAACATGAGCACATCGCCTTCTTTGTGGACCAACTGGAACCTGCTTGCGATGCATTTTCTGCTCATAGGTACGGAGCGATGTTCGAGGCGCTTGGCGGCACTACGCCACAGTTGCGTAGTCATTCGGATAAAGCAGACTGGCACGATGCGATGGCGCAGTTGATTGAGATTCGAGAAGCGGGGACTGTCGGTCAGGTCGTCGACCACCTGCGTGCGCTGAGAAGGCCGAGGCTTCCGGACGCCGTTGAGAAGCGTGAGCGAGAGCTACGCGAGTTCGACACGAGTGCGGGTCTCGAAAAGCCACGAATTTTGGAGGAACTGCAGAAGCTGCGAGACGTTTCCTACTCGGAGGTGAAGGCACTCCGTCGCTATCTCGACGGTCATTCGCCGTTCGAAACGAAGCACGGCGTCAAGGGCGCTGAGTTCGAGAACGTCCTAGTTGTGGTCGGACGCGGCTGGAATCAATACAACTTCGGTGAAATGCTGGAGCTTGCCGGCACCCAAATGATTCCCGCCGCAAAGGAAGAGGCGTTTGAGCGCAATCGCAACTTGTTCTACGTCGCCTGTTCCAGACCGCAGAAACGGCTCGCCGTCCTGTTCACCCAACTCTTGTCATCAAGCGCAATGGCAACTCTCGAAAATTGGTTCGGAGCGGATGCAATCGAGCTAGCGCCTTAGCCAGAGAAACGGGGCGATCAATTTTGAGGTATTGACCTTGCGCTACATACACACCGCTGACATCCACCTTGATAGCCCGCTGTGCGGCCTGAGTGCTTATCAAGATGCTCCGGCCGAGCAGTTACGTGGCGCCACGCGCGAGGCGTTCCGCCAGTTGATCACGCTAGCGATTGAAGAGAGGGTAGATTTCGTCATCATCGCGGGCGATCTGTATGACGGGGATTGGCCGGACTTCAATACCGGGCTGTTCTTCTGCGCCGAGATGGGCCGCCTGCAGCGTGCGGGCATTTCTGCTTTCGTGTTGTTTGGCAACCACGATGCCGAGAGCAACATGACGCGTGCGTTGCGCCTGCCGGACAACGTGCGTTGCTTCTCGGCCAAGGTTTGTGAGACGCATGTCATTGAGCAACTGAAGGTCGCGCTGCACGGCCGCAGCTTTAAAGTGCGCGAGACGACAGAGAATCTCGTGCAGGGATACGCTGCTCCGTTGCGCGATTACTTCAACATCGGTGTGCTGCACACCGCGCTTCAAGGGGGCTACAGTGGGCATGCGAATTACGCACCATGCTCGCTGGATGAGCTGCACGCCAAGGGGTACGACTACTGGGCGCTGGGCCATGTGCATGAGTACAAGCTGTGGGCGGATCGTTCCACCATCTGCTTCCCCGGCAATCTGCAGGGCCGCAGCATCCGCGAAACTGGCCGGCGCGGGGCGGTAATGGTGACGGTGGGCGAAGATCATCAGCCCCAGGTGGAACGGCTGTTCATCGATGTGCTGCGCTGGGAACATGTGATGGTGGATGTGTCGGACTGCGACAGTCTGGACGCGGTGGGCATTGCCACGGGTCGGCACCTGATAGGTTTGCTGGAGAGCGATGCACAGGTACCGCGCGCAGTGCGCGTGAGCCTGCAGGGCGAATCTCCCATCCACGGCGAGCTGTTCCAGCGTGAGCAGGAGTTACGCGCCCATGTGCTGGCCGAGATCGCGGCTATCGCGCCGGAGCGCTTGTGGCTGGAGAAGGTGAAGCTCGCCACGCGGCCTATGGTTGTGCAAACGGATGCTGCCTTGGGTGGCGATGCGCTGGCGGAGCTGGAAGCTCTGTTAGGTGAGGCTCGGCACGACCAAGCCCTGCTGCAGGAGCTGCGTGAAGACTTCAACCAGATGCTGGCTAAAGCGCCCGATCTGTTGGCTGAAGTGCCTGCCCTGAAGCTTACCCGCGACGGCGATCTGGGCGCGCTGCTGGACAATGTGCTGCCTGGTCTGCTGGCCCGCTTGGGAATGAAGGATTGATGCCGATGCGCCTGCAGACACTCGAACTCATCCGCTATGGCAAGTTCACCGAGCAGACATTGCACTTCCCAAAGGCCGACTGCGATTTTCACCTGATCGTTGGTGCTAACGAGGCGGGCAAGTCCACCCTGAGACGTGCTGTGTCTGAACTCTTGTTCGGCATGCCTTTGCGCAGTGAGATGGATTTCCTGCATCCGCTAGCCGATTTGCGCCTTGGCGCAGTGATCCAGTCGGACGTTGGCGGGTTGGCTTTCCATCGATCTCGTGGGCGCAAATCATTGCGGCGACCGGACGACGAAGCGCTGGTGGACGCCACGCTGGTCGAACACTTGGGGCTGACTAGCGAGACGATGTTCAAGCGCATGTTCTGCCTGGATTTGACCGAGCTGCTGGCGGGCGGGAAGAGCATCCTGGACGCCTCAGACGACGTCGGCCAGCTGTTGTTTCAGTCTGCCTCGGGCTTGTCCAGCCTCGGCAAGGTTCGAGATGCGTTGGGCAAAGAGGCGGATCTGCTCTTTGCGCCACGTCGTTCCGGTGAGCGCGCGTTCTACCAAGCGCTGGAGCAGCTCGATACGGCCAAACACACCTTGCGCAGTGCAACCGTGAAAACGAGTCAGTGGACGGCCGCGATGGATCGCGTGGAAGCGCTGCAGACATCGCAGAAAGAGGCGTCAGCGCAGTACCAGGCCCTGTCCGGCGAGCGCCAAAAATTGGAGCGCGTCCGCCGCATAGCGCCGAGTGTGGCGCAACTGCGTGATGTGCAGGCTCGCTTGGAGATGCTCGCCGAGGTGGTCGAATTTCCGCAGGATGCCGCGCCGCGCCTTGCCGAGGCTGAGGAGGCTTTGGCAGTGCAGGCGGTGATATTTAATCTACATCGTGAATCGCTTGCGTCCCTACAGACTCAGCTGGCTGGCTTGCTGTCCGACGAGGCTGTCCTCCAGCATGCAGCGGCGGCGGAAGCGTTCGTGGCACGGAGCCACGCCTGTGTGGAACACCGGCAAAAGATCGCCAGGGCTGAGCATGAGCTGCAAATCTTGCTGCGCGATGCAGCTAGCTTGGCCGTGCAGTTGGGCTGGTCTACGGATGAAGTGACGCTGCGGGAGCGGGTGCCCGGTGCGTTGGCGCTCAAAACTCTTGAGAGTGTCTTGGAAGATCGCGGTGCCTTGCTACAGGCGCAGCAGTCGGCCTTGCTAAATCATGTTCGCGCCGAGGCCGCGCTGAGCAGGTTGCAAGCGCAGGCGGGCGCGCCGGAATTGGCGTCGGTCCCTTTATCGCCTGCATTGCCCGCTGCGCTGCAGGACGCGCAAGCCTTGCAGACGAGCCATGCCCGTCAGCGCAAACTCAGCGCGGAGCTGGCGCAGGTGGAAGCGCTGCGTGAATCTGCGTTAGCGGCGCTGTCGACTTGGAGTCTGACGCTGACTTCACTGGCGGCCTTGCCAGCGCCTGCTGAGGAACAGGTGAGCATGCTGAAGGCTGAGCGTGCTGGTCTGATAAATGCCGTGGAGACAGCCAGGCAACAGCGTGCGCAGGCGCTGGAACAGGACCGGCAATCGGCGCTTGCGCTGGAGCAATTCGCGGCCAGTCACGGCGTGGTGACGCTAGACGAGGTGCAGCAGGCGCGGACGGCCCGCGATGCGATGTGGGGGCAAATCAAGCAGGAAGAGATACCGCTTCCATCAGGTGCTCCGAAACTGGATCAGGCCATCGCGGAAGCCGACCGACTGGTCGATAGCCAGCGTGACCACGCAGAGGATTCGGCCCGGCTGCTGAACCTGCGCCAGACGCAGCTACGGGATGCCGCAGCCGTAGCGGCGCGTGAAGAACAATTGGTTGAAGCTCAGCAGGCGCTGGAGGCATTCGAGGCGCGCTGGACACAACAGGCGCAGACGATGGGTCTGCCGGGCATGCCGTTATTGGATCTGTCAGCATGGTTGGTTCGGCGCCAGGCAGCACTCGACGCGGCTGCTGCGGTGCAGGCCAAGGCTGCGGAGCTCGCCACTGAGCAGGCGGATGAAGCGGCGGCCATGACAACGCTGCTCTTGGCTATGCAGACGTCTGGCGCGGCTGACCTGGATGGCGAATCACTGGCGGCTTTGTGCCAGCGCGCCGTTGCCTTGATCCGCACGCGGCAGGCGGCCGAGGTGGCGGCCGGCCAGCGGGCCACGCAGCTTGCCGAGGCGCAGACCGAACTGACCCATCAGGCGCTGGCCGTGCGGGCGAGTGAAACAGCGTTAGGGCAATGGCAGGCACGATGGGATGGTGCAGTGAAGGCTGCAGCGCTGGCCGGGGACTGGCTGACGCCGGATTCGGCCCGCCATGCTATCGAAGTGGTTGAGCAGGTGCTCGGCTTGATGGCGCAAGCCGACGACTTGCGTCAGCGTCAGATCGAAGTCATGCAAAACGAGCTAGCGGAATTCGAGGCTGCCGCCGAGGTGCTGGAGCACGCCCTGGGGCGCTCGGATGCAGATGCGTTCGCCTGGGCGCAAGCCCTGACACAGCGCTTGCAAGCTGCGCGCGAATTGCAGCAGGCACGCAGCCGTCTTTCCGGCGAAATCCTCAACAGCGAAACACAGGTTCGCGCCGCCGAGGCTGCGCTGGCCACCACGCGCGCAGCACTCCAGTCGCTCTACTCGCTTGCGGAGAGCGAGGATCACGCCATGCTGCGCACGCGCATTGCCGACAGTGACCGCCGTCGCGCGCTCGACACCGAGCTGCAGCAATACAGGCAAGCCATTCTCAATGCGGGCGATGGATTGTCACTCGATGATTTGTTGATCTCCTGCGATTCCGTAGCGTCCGAGACGTTGAAACCCCGACTCGAAGAAATGGACGGGCAATTGTCCGCTCTGGTAGAGCGGCAGACGCGCCTTGCGACTGAACTCGCGCAGGCCCAGGCCGAGCTGGACAAGGCACAGGGTGGGGCGGACGCGGCTCAAGCTGAGTCGAAGCGGCTGGAGTCGCTGGCGCAATTGGGCGATGCCGCAGAGCGCTACATGACGGTCGCAACCGCACACCGTCTGCTGCGCTGGGCCATTGACCGCTATCGCGAGCGGAAGCAGGGGCCACTGTTGCAGCAAGCCAGCGAGTTATTTTCGCGGCTCACGCTGGGTGGTTTTGCTCGGTTATCTCCGGATTTTGAGGTGACGCCACCTCGCCTGATCGCAGTGCGTGCCAGCGGCGAGCGTGTGGGCATTGACGGCTTAAGCGAAGGTACTCGCGATCAGCTTTTCCTAGCGCTACGCCTAGCCGCACTGGAGATGCAGATCGAAAACGACCGCCCTTTACCCTTCATCGCGGACGATCTGTTCGTGAACTTCCACGACAGCCGCTCACGTGCCGGCTTGGCTGCGTTGGGTCAATTGGCACGCAAGACGCAGGTTATCTTTCTTACGCATCATGACCATCTGGTAGATGTGGCACGGGAATGCGTCGGAAGCGAGATAAATGTCATTCACTTAGGTTAGGCGCCAATTACAGGGGGCAAAGTTCGAATGCAGAAGCAGACCCGCATTTCTGAACTATATTTTTCGTACTGGCCGTTGTTTAAGGCCATGAATACGTAACGACGACTCCGCGATGGAGCTCAAATGAGCTCCAGGCGCCCCATTTTGTGAACGGATCACATTATTGGGGCCGCGTGATGGAACGTAGTTGTCAGCAGTCCGAGAAGTATGCGGCGCCAACACGAGAGTGCAGTGGCGTCGTGGATTCATCCCAGGCATCAGAAAAGGCCGAGGCTTCACTTTGCCTTCTTTTTTCTGCCGCCGAACCCTATAAGCGCATCCAGCTCCTTTCCGTCATTGCCCGCCGATGTGGCATTCGGTGCGTAGGATTGCGGCTCATCTCCAACGCCAACGGCCATGGCAGAGCGCTCTCCTTCAAACTCAATGCGCCCGACTCCAAGCGCATGGAGGCACATCAGCAGGAAGCCGGCGCTGAAATCTCCTCGATTCACTTTTCTATTCACAGCGGCTGGCTCGAGCTCGAGACCGAGCGCACTAAGTTTGTCTGCCAGATCCCTGTAGCCCCAACCCTGGCGTGCCAGTCGCTCTTTGATGAGCTCGCTGGCGAAGGCGCCCCATGGATTTGCCCCGCGGGCTGCCGCCGCTTCAGGGCGAATGAAGCGCCCTCTCTGGACCTTGCTCATCTCGCGTCGCGCCTGATCGAATTGACAATAGAGTCAATTATGACTCTTTTAAATTGGCCTTGCTTATACGGTTGCCAGAACGTTTTAAGGGCAACCCATGCTTGAGCACCACCATCGCGACGCCTTACTGGATCGGCTCGGCCTACCGCCGAAAGGCCGCCGCATTGTCGTTGATGCCGTCCGCAACTCTCCCGTACGCCCGGTGAAATCGCGTGGCGGCAATGTGCTCACTACGTATCAGAGCCGCAAGATGCAACGGGAAAGCAACACTGAGAGCCGCCATCTCGAGTTTCCGGCGGCGGTGACTTACGAACATGATCCTGATGTTCTCGAGTTCTTTGCTCAACCCTGCCATTTGAAGTTTGAAGTTATCGACGATCAAGGAGAGATCCATAAGATCGACCACATCCCCGACTTCCTGATCATCAGGGCGGATGGTGTATTTCTGCACGAGTGGAAGTCCGAGGAGAAATTGCAGGGACTGGCTCGTCGTACGCCGTGGCGCTACCAACTTAATGATGATGGCCAATGGCGCTCGCCGTACATAGAGCACTGGCTCGCAGACCGCGGCATCACCTACCAGATATGTACAGAAACGCGGATCGGCGAGCGTCGCATCGAAAACACGCTATTCCTTGAGGACTATCTTCACCCGTCCGCAATGGCATGTCCGATTGACGCCGCAATGCGTGTCGAATCGGCGCTGAAGGAAGATGCAACGCTCTATCTAGCTGAGCTCTACGAGAAGGCTCAATGCACGCCGGATGACGCGTTCAAGCTTATTGCGGACGGCATCCTTATCGCCGATATGGACGGTGAATTTCTGGCGGAGCCCCATCGTTGCCGCGTATTCCGCGACCACGCTGTGCGCGATTTTGAGCGAGCGCTAACAGAATGCCGCGCAAGGCCACAAGCCGTTGACGGTACGTTAGACCTGCGTGTCGGCGCGAGAGTGCTCTACAACCACGTGCCATACGAGATAAGTCTTGTAGGTGTGATGCAGATTGTTTTGAAGTCCGAGCATGCGGACATGATCGAACTGAAGCTCTCCACGCTTGGCGAGCTGGCCGCAACAGGTAATCTCAAGATGGAGAATGCCTGCGGTGAGGATCTGCAGCGACCTCGGCTTTGCGATTTCACCGAAAACGAATTGCGGACGGCACTCAGCCGTCAGAGTGACCTGTCGCGAGAATCGCTGTCGCCTCGTACGCGAGCACGCTTCAAGAAACTCGTTACGCACGCAGAGATCGCAGGCCTTGACACGCTGACTGCATTGGTTCCGCGTACG
Source organism: Uliginosibacterium silvisoli (assembly GCF_036017035.1). NCBI lineage: Bacteria > Pseudomonadati > Pseudomonadota > Betaproteobacteria > Rhodocyclales > Zoogloeaceae > Uliginosibacterium > Uliginosibacterium silvisoli. The sequence goes on from NZ_JAYXHS010000004.1 coordinate 158,710, forward strand.
CGAGACAGGGGCAATCGCACAGCGCGTCTGTCACCCGAGCAGCTTGATGCTATCGCCGAGATCACGCGCAAACACTTCCTGAACAGCAAGGCGCAGAACCGTAAGGCTTGTCACAACCACCTCATAGCTCTATGCCGTGAGAAACAGATCGAAGCTCCGTCATATCCGACACTCATCGCTCATTTCAAGAAATTGCCGCGTACGGGCGCGGATCGCGCGCGTTACGGCAAGCGCGTTGCATACAAGAATGCAGAATTTGTCTCCGTACTTCATGCGGATACGCCCGTACATGGCGTGCGGCCGTTTCAATACGTTCACATGGATCACACGGAAGTGGACATTGAGCTCGTTTGTAGCCGTACGGGCAAGGGCCTCGGTCGTCCATGGCTCTCCTTTGCAATTGACGCCTTTACACGCCGCATTCTTGGCATGTACCTCAGTTTTGATTCGCCTTCATACCGGTCGAACATGATGCTCTTCCGAGACATCGTGAGGCGCTTTCGGCGCTTGCCGCAAATGGTCGTCGTGGACAACGGGGCTGACTTCCGCAGTGAGGACTTCAGTCTATTTGCGAAGCTTATGCGTATTCACGTGCGCTACCGTCCGGCAGGGAACCCACGCCATGGGGCTGTGATGGAGCGCATCTTCGGATCCATGCATACCGAGTACGTTCATAACCTCGCCGGCAACACCAAAGCCACGAAGAACGTGCGCGAGACCACCGGAAAATTCCTGCCATCGCGCCTGGCCGAGTGGACGCTGGAGCAGCTTTACTACGGCATCGAATACTGGGCGACGGAGTATTACGATCAGCGGGAGCATCCAGCGCTAGGACTGAGCCCGCGCGATGCGTATGCCCAAGGCATGGCGCAATCTGGAGAGCGCAGTCATTGCATAGTCACACTGACCAAGGCGTTTCTCATTCTCACTTGTCCCCTTGTCGAGCGGGCTGGCGTTCGCAAGGTGGACAAGCAGCGTGGGATAAAGATGAATGACCGCTACTTCTATTGGTGCCCAGAATTCAGCAACCCGAAACTTCATGGGACAAAGGTGGCAGTGCGCTATGACCCTTGGGATGTATCGACTGTTTTTGTGCAGGTCGACAAGCGATGGCATCCAGCCACGTGCAAGACCTTGGCTCACCTCCACACCATGACGGAGAAAGAGCGTGCCGCCCTGTCGGAGGAGTACGTGAATCGATATCCCAATACCAAACACGACGAATTGTCGGTGCAACGGTTGGTTGAGTTCATGCGCACGTTTACGCCGGAAGGTGCGCGCGCATTGCAGTTAGCAAGGCAACAAGAGAATCGGCAGTTGTACCAGTCGCTCGGTCTGGCCGAAGTAGCACCGCGAGGTCAATTATTGCTGTCAGAGCGGTCTCTGACGACGTTTCACGCGGTTTTGTCCGAGCAGTCGGTCGGACTCCCCGTGCCTGTAACCATCGATAAGCCCGCCCAGAGTCATACGTTGCCTCTGGATGACGACCTCGAAATGTTCTAGTCAGATTGGATTACCTATTATGAATAGTAGTGCCGCTTTCCCCGCAGCCCACGCCGATGCAATTGGCGAGGTTTCTCCTCCGCCTTCCTCTGTGCCAACCCAAGGCGGACGCATTCGTCACCGACGTATTGGAGCGCTTATTGATGACGTCGGCCTGTTGCTTGACGGCGGCAAGAGTTCCACACTCCTGCTCGTATGTGGGCCGGCAGGCGCCGGTAAGTCAACGCTTGGTAAATACCTCGTTGAGGCAGAACTTGTCGCGCAAAGAGCTGAGATGGTCACTGATCCCGGCTTTCTGCCGGCGATCCGTGTTGAGGCCCCTGCGTCAGGAGAAAAGGAGTTCTCATGGCGATTGTTGTACGAGCGAATCCTCTCTGCCTTGGAGGGCGATCTGGACGCGCCCCGAACGACATATGGAGTGGATCCCCGTACCGGCCGGGTTGTTGGCGGCCCTGTACCGCAGCCTAATCGCCTGGGCGGTTTGCGAACTGCTGTCGAACGTACGTTACGCCAGCGCCGGACACAATTCATTGTGTTGGACGAATTCGCGCATGTGATGAACCAGTGTCCACCTAATCGTCACTTGGCTCAGCTTGATACATTGAAGAGCCTCAGCAACGAATGCGGAGTGCAGTGGGTTTTGCTGGGATCGTACGACCTCTTCAATTTGCTTTCGCTGAGTGGGCAGATAGCACGTCGTACGCACGTCCTCCATTTCTCTCGCTATCGGGAAGATGATGAAGCTGATGTGCAGACTTTTCGCTCATGCGTAGCCAAGTTTGCCGAGACCCTACCAGCCTTGGCTGCTGTCGACCTTCCGGCGTACGCCCACATACTTCACGCAAATACGCTCGGTTGCATTGGGACTCTACGGGACATTCTTGTGCGCCTCTCAATTATGGTCGCGGCGCGAGGCTGGTCCACCGAAGTGTTTCATGCCGCACTGATGTCCGACGCACAGGTGCAGCAGATCTTGCAGGAGGTCACTGACGGTGAAGAACGTATTGCTCCAGGCCTGAAACACTCCCGCGCCGGTGGGCCATCAACTGCTCACAGGAGGATTGCGTGATGAGTGTTGAACTGTTGACGCCGCGCTCCGTACTACACGCACTGAAGCCGATGGGTCAGAAAACGGGGCAGGTGGAGAGCCTGACAGGGTACTTCTGTCGGCTCGCATATTCACACTGCATGTCGGCTGCGCAATTGGCTCGCTGGGTCCTGAAACGCAACGGACATGAGGTGCCATCTGACCATAAGTGGTACCTGAGGAATTTCGTCAGTGTGGGCACGGAGACCGAACAATGGGCCGCAGACATCTCCGAACTGACCAGTGTCGGCAACCTCGATTATTTGTCGCTTGCGCCATGGCGTCAGTTCGTTGGCGTCCCCGGTCTGGTCCCGAAAACAGATCGCTGGTGTCCATGTTGTTTTACGGAAGATCTGGCCGCTGGATTAGATCCTTATCTGCGCCTCGCGTGGGACGTTGCTCCCGTGACGGCGTGCCTGACCCACAAAGTCGCGCTGACCCATACATGTCCACACTGTCAGAAAAGCAACGTGCGCAACCGTGCATCCATCGTAGTGCCGGGATATTGCACGGCATGTGGAGGGTTCCTCGGCGATGCCGAAACCGATCCGGCGACACCCGAAGCGCTATGGGTAGCGCGTCAGGTTGGGTCGATGCTCGCGGATCCGCCATCACTCAATGAAAACGAGTCGCTTGCTGACTTTCTGAGTGAAGTGATCTCACGCATGGGCGGAAATGTGGCGCACTTTGCACGCCGTCTCGATTTGAGCAAAAGCGGCGTCTGGTACTGGACTAAGAAAGGTGGCTTGCCGACCATTCACGCGTGGTTGGCAATCAGTCTTCATGGAGGAGTCGGATTGGACAGGCTTTTACGCAGAGGCATCGACGGATGGGTGCCGCCTGCTGAGCCGCCGCAACTTTCACTGGGTTTGCCGTCTGCACCACGCAAAGGAAAGCCGTCTCGTACGCTCGACTGGGAGGAAATTGCCGGCCAACTGCGTGCGATCTTGCTCGAAGGCATCCCAGTCTCGCTAGAAGAGGCCAGTGCGCGTGTGGGACTTCATTCGAAGCAATTGAATTTGCGGGCGACCGCCGAAGCTCGCGCAATTGCGGACCGCTTCCAGCAATACCGTATGCAACGCAAACAAGAGCAGGAAGATGCGCTGAAAAAGCAGGTGGGAGAAGTGTTGGCTGCTCGAGTCGCAGCGGGCTACTCGGGGATGAGCGTCCGCGATTTACGCAAAGAGATTGCGGGAACGCGTATGGGGAACGTGCGTCATGCATTCTCCATCGTCAAACAAGTTCGCGACGGCACGAACTAGTAGCAAGAAAACGCTGGCAAGAAAAAAGGGACCCTTGGGTCCCTTTTTCTTTGGATGCTCGGCATCAATCACGAGCAAAACCTTTAACGCTACTACGAAAAGTGCAATCAACCAAAATGTGGCCGTTCGGGAAATAAAGCATAAATTGGCAATTTGGCCACTTTATGCTTAACGCCACAAGGGACCCCGAAGGGTCCCTTTCTGATTTCTGGTAGGCGGTATTGGACTCGAACCAACGACCCCGTCCGTGTGAAGGACGTGCTCTACCAACTGAGCTAACCGCCTGAAGGCATCACGCTGCGCTTGCGCTACAAGGTGCTGTCTTTGAGAGAGGCCGGATTATAGAGAGGCAAGTCGCGTTCGTCAAAGGTCTAATGCCGTAAAATGCAAACTTCCTGAATTTCTGCAGACACCCGCTATCCATGAGCAAGCCCGTCCGTACCCGTTTCGCCCCCAGCCCCACAGGTTTTCTCCATATTGGCGGCGCGCGCACCGCGCTGTTCTCATGGGCTTACGCGCGCCGTCATGGCGGGCAATTCATCCTGCGCATCGAAGATACGGACGTAGCGCGCTCGACTCCGGAGGCCGTGCAAGCGATTCTGGATGGCATGAACTGGCTGGAACTGGGTTGGGACGAAGGCCCGTTCTATCAAATGCAGCGCATGGACCGCTACAAGCAGGTCATTGCGCAAATGCTCGAGAGCGGCGCCGCGTACTACTGCTACACGACGCCAGCAGAGCTGGACGCCATGCGTGAAGCCCAGCGCACGCGCGGGGAGAAGCCACGCTACGACGGCACCTGGCGCCCGGTAGCGGGCAAGGTCCTGCCTGCAGTGCCGGAGGGCGTGCAACCCGTGATCCGCTTCAAGAACCCGCTCGATGGCGTGGTGGCCTGGGATGATCTGGTCAAAGGGCGCATCGAGATTGCCAACGCCGAAATGGATGACCTTGTCATCGCCCGGGCAGATGGTACGCCGACCTACAATTTCTGCGTGGTGGTGGACGACTGGGATATGGGCATCACCCAGGTGATTCGCGGGGACGATCATGTCAACAACACGCCGCGCCAGATCAACATCCTCAAGGCGCTCGGCGCCGAGGTTCCGCAGTACGCGCATCTTTCCATGATCCTGGGTGACGACGGCACCAAGCTGTCGAAGCGTCACGGTGCCGTCAGCGTCATGCAGTACGATGAAGACGGCTATCTCAAGGAGGCCGTCATCAATTACCTCGCGCGTCTTGGCTGGAGCCATGGCGACGACGAAGTCTTTTCGCGCGAGCAGTTCGTCGAGTGGTTCGACCTCGATCACATCACGCCGTCAGCGGCGCAGTTCAACACCGAAAAGCTGAAGTGGCTGAACGCGCACTACATCAAGGCAACTGCGTCTGACGTGCTGGCTGCGGATGCTAAGAAACGTCTTGCAGGGCGCGGGGTGGATGTGAGCGCAGGACCAGATCTCGTCGCCGTGATTGCCTTGTATCGTGACCGCGTGTCGACGCTCGTCGAGTTGGCTGATGCCGTTGCGCCTTATTACGTTGAGCCCACCATCAGTGAAGAACTCGCCGCACAACACCTGGACGCATCGGCACGTGGCTCGTTGGCGACACTGAGCGCGCGCTTGCAGCTGGCCACGTGGGACAAGGCCGCGTTGAGCGCCGCCATCAAGGAAACCTGCGCGGAGCTTGGTGTGAAGATGCCGCAAGTCGCCATTCCGCTGCGCGTGAAATTGCTGGGTGTCGCGCAGACGCCATCCATTGACGCGGTGCTCGAAGTGCTTGGGCGTGAACGCGTGCTGGCGCGCCTGAACGCTTGATCAGTCTGGTCGCAGATGACGTTGCCGAACAGATTCGGGGTGGTTCCCGGGCCCAAGGAACAGGTGCTGCCCCAGGCGGAGAACCTGTTCAAGGCAGTGCTGTTACTTGCGCTGCTGTTTGCATCGTTCTGGCTGGCCACGCATCTGGCCGCATCGTTCGACGATGGAGGTGGCGTAGCGGGATTGCTCAAGTGGCTGATGATCGGGCTCTTCGCCGTCCTCAATGTCATCTTGCTGACTGGCATGGGCATTCTTGCGCACGAAGCCGTTCATCGTGTGCTCTTCAGATCGGCCTTCTGGAACGAGTTGTGGGGTGGTCTGCTGTCGGCGTTTGCCTTGATTCCGTTCAACGCCAATCGTCAGTTCCACCTGACTCATCACAGCTATGCACATCAGCCCGGCCTCGATCCGGAGAACGCGCAGCATCATCACGCCTTTCTTTACGCGGCAACGATAGGATCGGCGCTGGCCTTGAATGCCCAATACATTCTCTTGCTGGAAAACCTGCGGAGACTTGGCGAGAGACGTCACGTCGTACGTCTCGTAAAAGACCTTGCCTGTCTGGGCTTTGTTTTCTCGATTTACCTCGGGGTTCTGCCCGCACTGGGTATGCCGGTCTGGTACACCCTTGTGCCGATCGTCGTTGTCTTTCCGCTGGTGTTCGCCTTCCGCGCCATGTCGGATCACTATGGCGTTCCGGCTGTTGTCAGTGGCAGCAGCACGCGATGTGATGTGTACGACGTGGAAGAGGGCTCAGCGGTAGGGGAGGGGCGAACGGTGAGCGGCTGGGTGGTGTTGACTGCGCCCTGGCTGGAGTGGCTGTGGAGCCACGTCAATTACCATGAGGTGCATCACAAGTACCCATGGTTGTCGCATCGCTACCTGCCTGGCGTATTCGCTGCGACGCGTAGCGACCATCCCTATCTGGTCGTGCGCGGTTACTGGCGCTCCTTGCTCAATCTGCGACGCCTGAACTACTACACGACGCATGACGACGTACGCGCGTTCCGCTCCGATACGGCAAGCTGAGACTTTCCTTGTCGCCCATTAAAAAAGCCCGAGACTTCAGTCCCGGGCTTTTTTGTGGACGATCTCGGAACAAGTCAGTAGTTCTGTTCCGCCCCACGGATGGTCGAGATCGGCAGTGAAGAGCCTATGAACTCTTCGAGTGCAGGCCCTCCCAGCCCGGACATGCGGATCGAACGGATCGCGCTGACCGGGTAAAGCAGGAGCTCATTTTCAACCTGGATGGTGATGAACTGACCTTTCAGGAAATCCTCCATACGGAATTTTCTCGCCATGGCGGTATCAGCCTGGGTCGGGAAGTAGAAGGACTCTTTCTTGCCGTCCAGAAACTCGATGAGGAGGAAGCGGTTCAGTTCCATTGCGAGATGCTCCTGAGAGAAATTCGGGGAAGAGATGTGCTGGCTTGGCGAGTGTGCGCCAGTGAAGCGATACATGCCAAGTGCTTGCTGACCGCCGTGTGCTGCGCCGTCATTGCGAAGAGAGGAAGTCCCACCTGTCTTCCATGATCGGGTCACGGGGTGGCTGGGGCTTGCTGTTTTTCGGCAAAGCAAATGCCGATATGCGCCTCCGATGCTTCGTTCTGTCTCGAAATGATAAGGCGCAGCCCGACCTGTCTAGCGCCGACTCAAGATTTCTATATTTCTGTATTGACAGAAATGAAAGGATTTGTCAGGATCCTCTCCATGGAACTCAAACCAATTTCACAACGCTTCGTCTTGCACTGGGGCGAGATGGGGTCGCAGTGGGGCGTCAATCGTACTGTTGCCCAGATCCACGCCTTGCTGTTTGTCGCAGGGCGGCCCATGCATGCGGAAGAAATTGCGTCCACATTGGGCGTGGCACGTTCAAACGTGAGTAACAGCTTGCGCGAACTGCAGAGCTGGAAGCTCATCCGGGTGGTGCATTTGCTGGGCGACAGGCGCGATCATTTCGATTGCACAACGGCGGTCTGGGAGCTTTTCAAGACTGTCGTGACGGAGCGAAAGGCGCGGGAGTTCGATCCTACGATCACGGTGTTGCGCGAGTGTCTGAAGAGTCCTGAAATCGGCGAAGAGGACGCTGGCACCCAATTGCGGATCAAGGAAACCCTGGCATTGATGGAGATACTGTCGTCGTGGGCTGATGAAATGCTGCGACTGGAGCCTGAGACCTTGATGCGCATCCTCAAGCTTGGCGCACGCATCCAGGGGTTTGTGCGCGGTTCAAAGAAGGATTCGTAGCTCAGTCAGAAGCAGCGGGAGTGAAAGCTCCCTTTTTTTTAGATATCTATTTCTGTTTTGACAGAAATAAAAGATTTTTGATGTTTTGTTCATAGCTGTTTCTCCAACCAAGGAGTCTGATCATGATCGTCATAGCAACCTACGTCATCTACCTTTGTATCAGCGTTGCGGTCACCGTGTGGGTGGCCCGCTCACTGAGCCAGCATGGTCGTACCTTCCTCGTTCACCAGTTGCGCGGCAATGAGCCGCTCGCCGACTCCCTGAACCACTTGCTGGTGGTCGGCTTCTATCTCGTCAATATCGGCTGGGTGTGCGTTGCATTGCGCTATGGCACGCAACCGGTAGATATCGCGGGTCTGATCGAGTACCTCAGCACGAAGCTTGGACTCGTGTTGCTCGTGCTGGGCATCATGCATCTGTTCAACCTGTACTGGATCTCAGGTTTTGACTGGGATCGCTACACGCAAGCACCGGTACTCGAGACCGACAAGGAGTTGTCATGACTGTCATCCCGGAGGTTCTGGACAGGCCCGTACGAGCTGCGCTCTGGGCATGCGTGATTGCCCTGGCAGTTTTCGCGATTCAGCCACTCGCAGTCGAAGCGTTCATGGGTGGCATCCTCTTTGTGCTGATGGTCGGTGCCTATCTCTTGCTGGCCGATGCTGCGATCAGCTGGACCAATAGAGCACTGAATCGACGCTTTGCCCCCGCCAGCGAGGCGGCTGGCGACACGGCATTGAGAGCGGCCAGGCGTGACGCCCGCAACCTGGATTTCCATCTGTTTGCGTGGGGCTTTGCGCTGTATTTGTGTCGCCTCAACGATGATCTTCAGGGCGCTGGTGCCATGCTGGAATACGTCAGTACGCGCATTGGCGAACTGATGCTGGGCTTGGGGGCGTTCGTGCTCTATGTGAGCTGGCGCAAAGTTGCACGGCCTCAAGGCTGAGCGCGCGAAAAGCCCAGGGCCTGCGAAGGCCTTGGGCTTGCTGGCTTGTCAGTTCAGAGCAAAGGAACGATCAGCAGCGCCACGAGGTTGATGATCTTGATCAGCGGATTCACGGCGGGGCCCGCCGTGTCCTTGTAGGGGTCGCCGACCGTATCGCCGGTCACCGCGGCTTTATGCGTGTCAGAGCCTTTGCCACCATGGTTGCCATCTTCGATGTACTTCTTGGCGTTGTCCCATGCGCCGCCGCCGGTGGTCATCGAGATTGCAACGAAGAGTCCGGTGATGATGGTGCCCATCAGCATGCCGCCGAGCGCCTTCGGGCCGAGCAAGAGCCCGACGATGATGGGTAGCAGCACGGGCAGCAGCGAAGGAATCATCATTTCCTTGATCGCCGATTTGGTCAGCATATCGACGGCGCGTGAATAATCGGGCTTGGCCGTGCCTTCCATGATGCCGGCGATTTCCTTGAACTGGCGACGCACTTCGACGACGACCGAGCCGGCAGCACGGCCCACGGCTTCCATCGCCATGGCGCCGAACAGGTAGGGCACGAGACCGCCGATGAACAGGCCGATGATGACCATGTGATCCGACAGATCGAACTTCAGGTGTTGGCCGAGCGCTTCCAGCGCATGCGTGTAGTCGGCGAACAGCACCAGCGCCGCCAGGCCTGCTGAGCCGATTGCGTAGCCCTTGGTGACGGCCTTCGTCGTGTTGCCGACAGCATCCAGTGGATCAGTGATGGCGCGCACCGAGTCGGGCAGCTCCGCCATCTCGGCGATGCCGCCTGCATTGTCTGTAATGGGGCCATACGCATCGAGCGCGACGATGATGCCGGTCATCGACAGCATTGAAGTCGCCGCGACGGCGATGCCGTAAAGACCACCAAGCGAGTAAGAGGCCCAGATGGCGACGCAGACTGCAATCACCGGGCCGGCGGTGGACTTCATCGAGACGCCGAGGCCTGCAATGATGTTCGTGCCGTGACCTGTCTGCGATGCCGCCGCCACGTGGCGCACGGGCGCGTATTCCGTGCCCGTGTAGTACTCCGTAATCCACACCATCAAGCCAGTGAGCACGAGGCCAACGATGGTGGTGCCGAAGAGGCGCATCTGTGCGCCGCCGTTGATGCCCAGTGCTGTGTTGAGCAGATCGTCCGGCACCAGGCGTTGCGTGACGAAATAGAAGGCGACCAGTGCGATCAGGCCTGCGACGATCAGGCCGCGGTAAAGCGCGTTCATGATCTTGCTGCCGGGCGTCACTTTCACGAAGAAGCAGCCGATGATGGAGGCGACGATGGCTGTTGCGCCCAGCGCCAGTGGATAGGCCACGCCCACCAGCGGCGCAGCGCCGAGGGTCAGTGCGCCGAGAATCATGGTGGCGATCAGCGTGACGGCATAGGTTTCGAACAGGTCGGCCGCCATGCCGGCGCAGTCCCCCACGTTGTCGCCGACATTGTCCGCAATGACGGCGGGATTGCGGGGGTCATCTTCCGGAATGCCGGCTTCGACCTTGCCCACCAGGTCGGCACCCACGTCAGCACCCTTTGTGAAGATGCCGCCACCGAGGCGCGCGAAGATGGAGATCAGGGATGCACCGAATGCCAGCCCGACAAGGGGTTTGAGCACAGCGGGAAGGGGTGTGGCTGCGTCTGCAACCTGATGCAGGTAACCGTAGTATCCGGCCACACCAAGCAAGGCCAGACCGGCAACCAGCATGCCGGTGATCGCGCCGCCGCGGAAAGCGACATTGAAAGCTGCAGGCAAGCCGCTGCGAGCCGCTTCGGCGGTACGCACATTGGCGCGTACCGACACGTTCATGCCGATGTAACCCGCCGCGCCTGAGAGTATGGCGCCGATTGCGAAACCGATCGCGGTCGGCCAGCCGAGCGTGAAACCAATCACTGCAAAGAGGATGGCGCCCACGACGCCGATGGAGGTGTACTGCCGGTTGAGATACGCCGCTGCGCCGACCTGAATGGCTTGTGCGATCTCCTGCATGCGGGCATTGCCTGCGGGTTGCGCGAGTATCCATCTCGTTGTGAGGACGCCGTACAGTACGGCGAGCAGGGCGCTTCCCAACGCGAACCAGAGTACTTCCATCGTCAAACTCCTCGCATGAACGTTGATGAATATCTCTTGCGTGAAAGGCTGGTGCTGCCTGCCGTTCCCTGTGCTGCACGCTACCATCAGAACGTTGATTGCCTGCCTCGGGGTTTCCCCTAGTCACTGGCAGGCATGCCGACTACAGGCCGGCTGCACGAACTTCCTTGATCTTGATTGCAGAGGACGATGGGCTTGTGGGCGGACGAGCGGGTCAGTCTGCTCCCTCGTCTCTGCTCCGATCGCGATAGGCTGAGTGCTCGCCCAGTTCGTTGATGTAGTGCTGCATGCCGAGCGACTCCCGCTGCAGGAAGCGTGCAATGGCGGTGCGGAAGTCCTCGTCGGCGATCCAGTGCGCGGATTGTGTCGGCGTGGGGTCGAGACCGCGCGCCAGCTTGTGTTCGCCCTGCGCGCCACCTTCGAAGCGCTGCAGTTTTTGTGCAATGGCATATTCGATCGGCGCGTAATAGCAGGCCTCGAAGTGCAGACAGGACACGTGTTCGAGGGCCCCCCAATAACGCCCGTAAAGCGCTGTGTCATCGCGGATCAGCAGGCTGGACGCGATAGCGCGTCCCTCGCGACTGGCCAGCAGCAGCACGCAACTTTCTGGGAGTTCGGTGCCAATGCGCTGGAAGAAATCCGGAGTGAGATAGGGCGAGCCGCCATGCTGGGCGTAGGTCATGGCGTAGCAGCGATAGAAGAAATCCCAATGGCTGGTGCTGATGGCTGTGCCTTCCAGTACCTCCAGTGTTACGCCCGACTCGGCAACCTTGCGCCGTTCCTGGCGAATTTTCTTGCGCTTGTCATGAGACATGCCGGCGAGGAAATCTTCGAAATGGCGATAGCCCTTGTTATGCCAATGGAACTGCACGCCATGACGTTGCATGAGCTCCTGCTGAAGGAGGGGCGCATCACTATCGGGAAACAACAGGTGGAAGGAGCTGTGCCCGCTGGCCGCAATGTGTTCGAGCATGCTGCGCAGCAAGTCGCTACGTTGCGCCTCGGTGCGTGCCAGCAGGCGTGCCCCCGGGACCGGTGTGAAGGGGACTGCGCACAGCCATTTCGGGTAGTAGCTCTGGCCATGCCGCGCATAGGCGTCGGCCCATGCCCAATCGAAAACGTATTCGCCCCACGAGTGCGACTTCAGATAGAGGGGGGCGGCGGCAATCAAGGTCTGGTCGTGCCATAGCGTGGCATGCGCGGGCTCCCAGCCCCTGGCCGGACCAACGCTGCCGGAGCTTTCGAGGGCGGCGAGAAAGGCGTGACGCAAGAAGGGTTGTCCATCATGCAGGGCGTCCCAGGCGCTTGCCGGGATCTGGTTGATGTCGTGAATGATTCGGAACATGCCGGGGCTGGTGAGTGGGTCGGGAAGGGTGGGGGTGGACAAGGTATAGTTTCGGCTGATGACGGGGCGCTGCCCCACGCCAACAGTATTCCTTGCAAGGTAGTAACAGACAGTGACAACAGTAACCTCATTCCCGCAACCAGGCACCCCGGCGTTGAAAGTCGCAGTTGCCCAGATCAATAGCGTAGTGGGCGATATAGCAGGCAATGCGCGTCTGCTGCGCGAAGCGGCCCTCGCTGCACGTGCGGCTGGCGCAGATATCCTGTTGGCGCCCGAGCTCGCCTTGTGTGGCTACCCACCTGAAGATCTGCTGACGCGCCCGGATTTTTACCGTGCCTGCGAGCAGGAGCTGGCCGCGCTGGCCGAAGCGACCCAGGGCATAGATGTACTCGTTGGTCACCCCGAGCTGCTGGGGTCGGTGTGCCACAACGCGGCCTCGCTGCTGCGCGATGGGAAGGTCTTGCACACTTATCGCAAGGTGCGCCTGCCCAACTACGAGGTATTCGACGAGGTTCGCTACTTCAAACCGGGAGAGGGGGCCTGCGTATTCGAGGTGAAAGGCGTCAAGGTTGGCGTCAACATCTGTGCAGACATCTGGGAGCGCGGCCCGGCCGAAGCTGCTGCCCGTGCCGGTGCCAAGCTGCTGCTGGTATTGAATGCATCGCCGTACCACATGAACAAACAGCAGCAGCGCTACGAAGTGCTGCGTGAGCGCATCGCGGATGGTGGCATGGCCGTCGTGTATTGCAATCTGGTTGGCGGTCAGGACGAGCTGGTGTTCGATGGTGCTTCGTTTGCCCTCAATGCCGATGGCGAGCTGGCCTACCAGGCGCCTTCGTTCGAAGAGCGGCTCGATATTATCGAGTACGCAGATGGGGAGATTCGTGCTGGCGTGCTGGTGGAGCCGCAATCCATCGAGGCCGAGGTCTACGCCGCTTTGAAGTTGGGCGTGCGTGACTATCTCGGCAAGAATGGCTTCCCTGCGGCCATCATCGGCTTGTCAGGCGGTATCGATTCGGCCCTGACTTTGTGTATTGCCGTCGACGCGCTCGGGGCGGAACGTGTACGTGCCGTGATGATGCCATCGCCTTATACCGCGCAGATGAGCCTGGACGATTCGCGTGAGCTGGTCGAGGCATTGGGTGTGCGCTATGACGAACTGGTGATCGAACCTGCGATGAAGGTCTTTGGCGAGATGCTCACGCCCTTGTTCGAGGGCAAGGGTGCCGACACGACAGAAGAGAATCTGCAGGCGCGCATCCGCGGCATGAACCTGATGGCGCTGTCCAACAAGTTCGGCGGCATCGTGCTGACCACCGGCAACAAGAGTGAGATGGCGGTGGGCTACGCCACTTTGTACGGCGACATGGCCGGTGGCTTTGCCGTCATCAAGGACATCCTCAAGACCTTTGTCTATCGGCTCTGCCGCTACCGCAATACGCTTTCGCCGGTGATTCCCGAAAACATCATCGTGCGACCGCCGTCGGCTGAACTCAAACCGGACCAGAAAGATCAGGATTCGCTGCCGCCCTACGAAGTGCTCGATGCGATTATCGAGGCCTATATGGAGAGCAACGCCAGCCCGCGCGAGATCATCGACATGGGCTACGCCGAGACGGATGTACGCCGCGTGGTTGGCATGCTCAAGCGCAATGAATACAAGCGGCGCCAGTCGCCAGTTGGCATACGCGTATCCCGCCGTGGTTTCGGTAAGGACTGGCGCTATCCCATCACCAACCGCTACGCAGACGAGTACTAGGACGGGCGCGAACCGTTTTTCATCAAACAACTGGCACGCTGGAATGGGCGGGTGTCCGCTATACTTGCGAAAACTGTAAGACACAACCCGGAGGCAATACCGTGAAGAAGATTGAAGCCGTCATCAAGCCTTTCAAGCTGGACGAAGTGCGCGAAGCCTTGTCTGAAGTCGGCATCACTGGCCTGACCGTGACGGAAGTAAAGGGCTTTGGCCGCCAGAAGGGCCACACCGAGTTGTACCGCGGCGCCGAATACGTGGTCGATTTCCTCCCCAAGATCAAGGTCGAGGTGATCGTGCCCGACAGCATCGTCGAGCAAGCGATCGAAGCCATCATCAAGTCGGCCCGTACCGGCAAGATCGGTGACGGCAAGATCTTCGTGTCGAGCGTCGAACAGGTGATCCGTATCCGTACTGGCGAGACAGGCGAAGAAGCTGTCTGAGCTTGCATGGTGTCAGACGTAAAAAAGCCGCCGGACTGGCGGCTTTTTTACGTCTGTTGATTTGCTCAGCGCTTGTTGGCGCGCATCAAGACCAGCAGCGCACCGGCACCACCGTCGTGGACGCGCGCCTGGCAGTAGCCGAGTACATCGTCATAGTTCATCAGCCAGCCTGCGACGAGCTTCTTCAGGACTGGCTCCTTTCCCGGTGAGCCGAGTCCCTTGCCGTGAATGATGCGCACACAGCGGATGTCGCGTTTGCGCCAGTCAGCAAAAGCCGCAGCAAGCCGGTCGCGTGCTTCGTCGCGATTCAATCCGTGCAGATCGATCTGGGCCTGTACTACCCAGCGACCACGACGCAAGTCGCGCAAGGTGGTGCGCGGAATGCCTTCCTTGAGGTAGTACAGCTCGTCGCCGCCTTCGAGTACGAGTTCGAGCGGCGTCGGCGCGTAGATCGACTCTGACAGCGCCGCCTGTTCGTCGAGTTGATGCTGGATTGGCACCGGGCGTGGCTTCGGAGCTTCAAGGAAGACCTTGTCGCTGCGCATTGGTACGACGCCCTGCAAGGCGTTGGCAAGTAGCTGGTCTTCGCTCGATGCCGTAACGGAGTTGCTGCTGTGGCTCTCGAGCCAATGAGCCGGGACCCAGGCATCCTGCTGCATTGGGGCGGACGCCTCGGTTTGCGATTCCGTCGTGTCTTTGCGGCGGGGGACTGACGGAGGTGGGGCTTGCTTGATCTCCGCGCGATCCGATGCTGGCAGCGCGCGCGCGTCCTTTACGGAAGACCGGAACAGGGAGACGTCGTCGAGCGGTGCGTCACCTGGGCGCGGAGCAGGGGCGGGGCGCGACTTGAGTTGCTTACGGAGTTCCGCCAGGGGCGGAAGCTTGTTGCGGCTCATGTTCTCTGCCGAGTTGCGACCGATGCACTGACGGTGTGGCGATCAGTGCATCGGAGTAGGGCCTACTTCAGGCTATCAAGATAGCGCTCAGCATCCAGCGCAGCCATGCAGCCCGTACCAGCGCTAGTGACGGCCTGACGATAGACGTGGTCCTGCACATCGCCTGCCGCGAACACGCCGGTGATGCTCGTCTGCGTGGCATTGCCGTTACGGCCGCATTCCGTGATCAGGTAGCCAGTGGTGTCCATGTCCAGCTGGCCTTTGAAGATCTCCGTGTTTGGTGCGTGGCCGATGGCAATGAAGACGCCTTTCAGGGCGATGTCCTTCGCTGCACCCGTCTTGACGTTGCGAATGCGCATGCCGGTCGCGCCGCTGTTGTCGCCGAGAATCTCCTCTAGCGTCGAATCCAGTTCGAGCACGATACGGCCTTCCTTGACGCGATCCATCAGCTTGTCGACCATGATGGCCTCAGCCTTGAACTTGTCGCGGCGATGCACCAGCGTGACCTTGGTGGCGATGTTGGCGAGGTACAGCGCCTCCTCGACGGCCGTGTTGCCGCCGCCGACGACTGCGACTTCCTGGCCTTTGTAGAAAAAGCCATCGCAAGTTGCGCAAGCCGACACGCCGCGTCCTGCGAACTTCTCCTCGGAAGGCAGTCCCAGGTATTTGGCGGTTGCGCCGGTAGCGATGATCAGCGCGTCACAGGTGTAGGTGCCGGTGTCGCCGATCAGGGTGAATGGGCGCTCGGTCAGCTTGGTCGTGTGGATGTGATCGAAGATCATTTCCGTGTTGAAGCGCGTGGCGTGCTTTTCAAAGCGCGCCATCAGATCGGGACCCTGGACTCCGTCTGCGTCAGCAGGCCAGTTATCGACTTCAGTCGTGGTCATGAGCTGACCACCTTGCGCCAGACCGGTGATCAGGACCGGCTTGAGATTGGCGCGTGCAGCATAGACGGCTGCGGAATAACCGGCAGGGCCGGAACCGAGAATGATCAGGGGATGGTGACGTGTTGTTGTGCTCATCTATGTGACTTTCCGGTTGGGGGCTGAATCTGCGCCGATTATAGCCGAGCCCTGTTTGGCGACTGCTTATCGGCGCGATAGCTGCCGGCAATGCTGTCGCCTGTCTGCGACTAGAGCTCGACAGGCTGGTGCTCGGGCGCGCGGCCGGCATGGCTGATCGACCGCAGGTCCCCGTCAAGCCTTCAAGGCTAAAGATTCCGCAGTGTGTGACCGATCATCTATACTCGTGCCGAAAAATAAAAAACAGTTCCGGGCCGTCAAGGAACAACATCACAGATCACAGGCAAAGAACTACGTTCAGCGAACTTGCCCTGATGTTGGCACGGGGCAATGTCGCGCAGCACGCGCTACGCCATCTATAGAGTCTTGGAGACCTGCATGTTGAACGCGAATCACGTATCTGTCACAGCCCTCAGAACCCTGCCCATGTTCCAGGGAATCGCACCTGAGCGCCTCGAGATGGTTGCGCGCTGCGCCATGTTGCGTCGTGTGTCGCGTGGCACAGCTGTCGTGCTGGCGGGTGACACTACCGACAACGTCTATTTCGTCCTCAACGGCAATCTGAAAGTGGTCGTCAGCGACGAAGACGGACGTGAAGTCATCCTGACCATGATCGGGCAAGGCGACATTTTCGGTGAGATGGGCGTGGTGGATGAGGAGCCCCGTTCGGCCACCGTGACGGCAGTTTCGGCGGTCGATCTGGTCGTGATTGCGCAAGCCGATTTCCGTCGCATCCTGCAGGACAATTTCGAACTCTGCCTGCGCATTATGGGCAGCCTGGCGCGCCGCCTGCGCGAAGCTGATCGCAAGATCGAGAGCTTGGCGCTGATGGACGTGTATGGTCGTGTCGCGCGCCTGCTTCTCGACATGGCTGAAACTTCCGATGGCCAGACCATCGTGCGCAAGAAAATATCCAAGCAGGATATTGCCAAGATGATCGGTGCTTCCCGCGAGATGGTGTCGCGCGTCATGAAAGACCTGCAAACGAGAGGTCTCATCGATGAAACCGACTCTGGCGTCATTCTGTACGAGCAGATCCACACGGTCTGAGCCCGGGTCAGACCCGAGCTGATCCCGACAAGCCGCCCGGCGCGCCTGCGCCCGGCGGCTTGTCCTTTTATGGCGTGGCCTGTCGGCCTGACACGCTATAATCCGGCATTCCCTTAGCCCGGTATCTACCGCGCCCTCATGCTTTTCCGTTTTGTGTCACGCCAGGCCTCCCAGCCATTACCCGAGAAAATCGGCCTGCTCGTTCGCGAAGCTCGCTGGTTGATCATGGGCGCCATCGGGGCGTACGTTGCCATGGTCCTGATCGGCTACGACAAGGGCGACCCGGGTTGGTCTCATGCCGTGCCGCCGGGGCGTGTCGTGAATCCGGGCGGGCGTTTCGGCGCCTGGTTTGCGGACATGCTTCTGTCATTTCTGGGCAGCTCTGCCTGGTGGCTGGTGGTGTTCCTGTTCTGGGGTCTCTTCTTCAGTGGCCGTCGCTTGCGCGACGAACTGGCCGGCGACCGCCGTTCCTTCTTCATTGTCATCGCCGGTTTCGTGATCGTGCTGTTGTCCAGCAGCGGCATCGAGGCGGTACGCTTCTATAGCAGCACGGCTACATTGCCCGGCGCTCCTGGTGGGCTGGTTGGGCTGGAGATCGGTGAGCTGTGCGTGCGTTACCTCGGTTTTACTGGCGGCACCTTGTTCCTGCTGACCTTGTGGGCCGTCGGCTTGTCCATTTTTGGCGGCTTCTCGTGGGTCGTGGCCGTCGAGAAACTTGGGCACGCGCTCGAGGCCTCGGCACTGTGGTGCCATGCGCAATACCAGACTTGGCAGGATCGGCGCGTGGGGCAGGAGCTGGTCGTCAAGCGCGAAGAGAAGGCCAAGAAGGAGCGCAAGAAGCGCGAGGAAAAACCACCGGTCACCATTCACATCGAGCCCGTGAAGACGGAGATCGTGAAGTCGGAGCGCGTGGTCAAGGAGTCGCAGCAATCGCTGTTTGGTGATACCGGCACGGGTGGTTTGCCGCCGCTGTCGCTGCTCGACGCCGCATCCAATGATGTCGAGCCGCCATCGGTGGATTCGCTTGAGTACACCTCGCGCCTGATCGAACGCAAGCTCGCCGACTTTGGTGTCGAGGTGAAGGTGCTGGCTGCGTATCCGGGGCCAGTCATCACGCGCTTCGAGATCGAACCCGCAACAGGCGTGAAGGGCAGCCAGATCATGAATCTGGTGAAGGATCTGGCGCGTGCGCTGTCCGTCATCAGCATCCGTGTCGTCGAGACGATTCCGGGCAAGACCTGCATGGGCCTCGAGATTCCGAATCCGAAGCGCCAGACCGTGCGCATCTCGGAGATCATGGGGTCCAAGGTCTACCACGACATGAACTCGCCGCTGACCATCGTTCTCGGCAAGGACATTGGTGGCAATCCGATGGTGGCCGATCTGGCCAAGATGCCGCACCTGCTTGTGGCGGGTACGACCGGTTCCGGCAAGTCGGTCGGTATCAACGCGATGATCCTGTCGCTGCTCTATAAGGCAGAGGCCGACAAGGTTCGCCTGATCCTCATTGACCCGAAGATGCTGGAATTGTCGGTGTACGAAGGCATTCCGCACCTGCTGGCGCCGGTCGTAACCGACATGCGTCACGCTGCGCATGCCTTGAACTGGTGTGTCGGCGAAATGGAGCGTCGCTACAAGCTGATGTCTGCGATGGGTGTGCGGAATCTGGCTGGCTTCAACAAGCAGATCACCGACGCACAGAAGGCTGGCAAGCCGCTAACCAATCCCTTTACGTTGACGCCGGAAAATCCCGAGCCGCTGTCGACGCTGCCGATGATCGTCATCGTCATCGACGAGCTGGCCGACCTGATGATGGTGGTTGGCAAGAAGATCGAAGAACTGATCGCGCGCCTGGCCCAGAAGGCACGTGCGGCAGGCATTCACCTTGTGCTGGCGACGCAGCGTCCATCGGTTGATGTGATCACCGGCCTGATCAAGGCCAATATTCCGACGCGTATGTCCTTCCAGGTGTCGAGCAAGATCGACTCGCGTACCGTGCTTGACCAGATGGGCGCCGAAGCGCTGCTGGGCATGGGAGACATGCTTTACCTTGCGCCGGGGAGCGGTTATCCGACGCGTGTGCATGGTGCTTTTGTCGACGACAAGGAAGTGCACAAGGTCGTCGAGTTCCTCAAGACCACGGGCGAGCCGGACTACGTCGAAGGCATCTTGAGTGGCGGCGCGGACGAGGGTGGCGGGGAGTTGGTTTCGCTTGAGGGTGCGGGGGGGGAGCCGAATGGTGAATCCGATTCGCTCTACGATCAGGCCGTGGAAATCGTCGTCAAGACACGCCGGCCATCGATCTCGCTGGTCCAGCGCCACCTGCGGATCGGCTATAACCGCGCTGCGCGGTTGATCGAACAAATGGAAAAGTCCGGTGTCGTATCTGCCATGAGCGCCAACGGCAATCGGGAAGTCATCGCGCCGCCGCCGCGCGAGGAATGATTTCTGCGCGTCCTGTTTTTTCCTTGCAGTAGTTGATCGGATATCTCATGCGTTTCATCGTCACCTCACTGAGCTTGCTATTGTCCTCGGCCGCGTACGCAGCCAACGGAGTCGAGCAGCTGCATCAGTTTCTCGAGGGGAGCAAGACAGCCAAGGCGAGCTTCACGCAGTCTGTGATCAGCAAGAGCGGCAAGGAAGGTCAGAAGGCCAGTGGCTCGATGATCTTCCAGCGTCCGGGAAAGTTTCGCTGGACCTATGAGAAGCCGTACAACCAGCTCATCGTTGGTGATGGCAGCAAGCTCTGGTCGTACGACAAGGAGCTGAATCAGGTCGTCATCAAGCCGATGAGCCAGGCGCTTGGGTCGAGCCCTGCGGCACTGCTTGCCGGTGACAATGCACTCGAGAAGAATTTCGACCTGAAAGACGGCGGCGAAAATGGCGGCCTGGCCTGGCTGGATGCCACGCCCAAGAACAACGAAGCCGGCTTCGAGCGCGTGCGCATTGGTTTCAAGGGTGGCCTGCCTCAGGCAATGGAAGTGAAAGACAATTTCGGCCAGACCACGGTGCTGCAATTCGTCGGCTTCGAGCGCAATGTTTCGGTGACGGCGGAAACCTTCCGCTTCGTGCCGCCCAAGGGCGCTGACGTGATCGGCGAAGGCGCCAATCCGTGACCTGTACGGATGACTGATCCTGTGTCTGATCTTTTCTCCGATCAGGCTCCGGCCGGCAATGTTCCGCTTGCCGAGCAGCTACGTCCCAAAACGCTCGATGAAGTCGTCGGGCAATCCCACCTGCTCGGAGCGGGCAAGCCACTGCGCTTGGCAATCGAGTCGGGCAAGCCGCATTCGATGATCCTGTGGGGGCCACCTGGCGTGGGCAAGACCACGCTGGCGCGACTCATGGCGACGCATTTCGATGCCGAGTTCATGGCGCTTTCCGCAGTCTTTTCCGGCGTGAAAGACATCCGTGAGGCGATGACGCAGGCCGAGGCCAGCCGTGCGCGCAGCGGTCGTCACACCATCCTGTTCGTCGATGAAGTGCATCGCTTCAACAAGTCGCAACAGGATGCATTTCTGCCTTACGTCGAGTCCGGGCTGGTCACTTTCATCGGTGCCACGACTGAGAATCCATCGTTCGAAGTGAATTCGGCTTTGTTGTCGCGCGCCTCGGTGTACGTGCTCGACAGCCTCAAGCCGGAGGAGATGACGCAGCTCTTCGAGCGCGCCCAGCGCGAGGCCATGCCGGATCTGAGTTTCTCGGACGAAGCGAAAGAGCGTCTGATCGGTTGGGCAGACGGCGACGCACGCCGCTTCCTCAACGTGCTCGAAACCCTGCGTACGGCTGCGGGCGCCGCCAAAATCACGAAGATCGATGGTGATTTCGCGGCGAGCACGCTGTCGCAGAACCTGCGTCGCTTCGATAAGGGCGGCGAAGCGTTTTACGACCAGATATCGGCGCTGCACAAGTCGGTGCGCGGCTCGAATCCCGATGCGGCGCTTTACTGGTTTGTCCGCATGCTGGACGGTGGCGCAGATCCGCTCTATCTCGGTCGCCGCATCGTACGCATGGCCAGCGAAGACATCGGCCTTGCGGACCCGCGTGCGCTGCGCATTGCACTGGATGCTTGTGAGACCTTCGAGCGCCTTGGCTCACCCGAGGGCGAGCTGACCCTGGCGCAGGCCGTGATCTATCTCGCTTGTGCAGCCAAATCCAACGCGGCGTACATGGCCTACAACGAAGCAGTCCGATTCGTGAAGGGCGATGGCAGCCGGCCCGTGCCGATCCATCTGCGCAATGCGCCGACGAAGCTCATGAAGGAACTGGGCTATGGCAAGGAATACCGCTACGCGCACGACGAACCGGGCGCCTATGCAGCGGGTGAGGATTACATGCCGGAAGGGGTGCCCGCGATCAGATGGTATGAGCCGACTGACCGCGGGTTAGAGGCGAAGATCGCCGAAAAACTCGCATACCTGAAAGGGCTTGATCGCCGCGCGAGAGGCGGCAAAGATCAATGAGCGAGCGGGTGCGCAGCACGGAACTGCGCATACACGTGAAACACGTGTTCGGATTTGGCGGACTCTCCGACGCGTAACGCGTCTTCAAGCATCTCCGCCAGGCACTGATCCATCAGGATCACGCCGTTGTCTGACTGCACCAAGCTACATGCAACCGTTGCCGCAACTTCACACGGGATGTGCTCGTGTTGCGCAAACAACTCCACTTCTTCCTCAGTGAGATCGCAATAGTCCAGACAATCACGCATTGAAAGCATCTGCATTCCTTCCCTGAATGGTTGTATCCGTGCCCTGAGTTCAGCCTATACCTGCAGGCCGCAAACGCCAGTAGCGCTTTTCAATCAATGCGAAGGTGGTCGATAGGGGCGGATAGGTGCGCTGTGACCGTCACGCAATGCGGTCCGCCGTCCGTGCGCGATTTTTGAGACAATTCACGACTTGCGGCGCCGCGTGCGTGCCGCGCAACAACGATAACAACTCCGAACCGGCAATCCCATGCTCGATATCCAATTGCTCCGCACCCAGCTCGACACCGTCGCGCAAACGCTTGCTAACCGCAAATTCGTGCTCGACACCGTCGCTTTCCAGACACTTGAAGATGAACGCAAGGTTCTGCAAACCAGCACGCAAGACCTGCAGGCCAAGCGCAACAGCCTGTCCAAGCAGATCGGCATGCTCAAGGGCAAGGGCGAAGATGCGTCGGCCGTGATGGCGGAAGTGTCCGGGCTTGGCGATGAACTCAAGGCTGCGGAAGAGCGCTTGTCGGCCCTGCAGGAAAAGATGACAGACTTCCTGCAGCGCTTGCCGAACCTGCCGCATGCATCGGTGCCGGTGGGTACAGACGAGTCGGGCAATGTCGAAGTGCGCAAGGTGGGTACGCCGCGCAGCTTCGATTTCGAAGTGAAGGACCACGTCGATGTGGGCGGTCCGCTGGGCCTCGACTTCGACACTGGCGCCAAGCTCTCGGGTGCGCGTTTCACCCTCCTGCGTGGCGGCATTGCACGTCTGCATCGCGCCCTCGCGCAGTTCATGCTCGATACGCAAACGGGCGAGCATGGCTACGTCGAACATTACACGCCCTACATCGTGAATCCCGAAGTGCTGTACGGCACGGGGCAGCTGCCCAAGTTTGCAGAAGACATGTTCCGGGTTGAACGCGGTGGCGAAGGTTCGCAGACCCAGTACCTGATCTCCACGGCCGAAATTTCGTTGACCAATACCGTGCGCGAATCCGTGCTCAAGGCAGAGGAGCTGCCGCTCAAGCTGACCGCACATACGCCATGCTTCCGCTCGGAAGCCGGGAGCTACGGTCGTGACACGCGTGGCATGATCCGTCAGCATCAATTCGACAAAGTGGAAATGGTCCAGATCGTTCATCCGGACACCTCCTACGAAGCGCTCGAAGGTATGGTCGGGCACGCCGAAGCGATCCTTAAGAAGCTCGGCCTGCCATACCGCGTCGTTGCGCTGTGCACGGGCGACATGGGTTTCGGCGCAACCAAGACCTATGACCTCGAAGTCTGGCTGCCGGCACAGAACGCCTATCGTGAGATTTCTTCCGTCTCGAACTGCGAAGCCTTCCAGGCGCGTCGTATGCAGGCCCGCTTCAAGAACGAACAGGGCAAGAACGAGTTCGTGCACACCCTCAACGGCTCTGGTCTTGCCGTCGGCCGCACGCTGGTTGCCGTGCTGGAAAACTACCAGCAGGCCGATGGCTCGGTGATCATTCCCGATGCGCTGCGCCCTTACATGGGCGGGCTGGAGCGGCTTGCGGCGCAATAAGGCGCCGGATTGTCAAATCGACTAGCCAGAGCGATAAGAGCTGGCTATAATGCGCGGCTCGCGGAGAGGTGGCAGAGTGGTCGAATGTACCTGACTCGAAATCAGGCGTAGGTGCAAGCCTACCGTGGGTTCGAATCCCACCCTCTCCGCCACAAAATTGGAAAAGCCCGATTTCCTGATTCAGGAAGTCGGGCTTTTGCTTTATTGTGCCTGCCTTGGTCTGCGTGGCTCAGGTGGCGGTGTTCAAGGGCAGGGTCACGGTCACGCGGGTCGAGTTTGTCGCATCGTCCGTTTCCATGGCGATTTGCCCGCCTTGGGCTTCCGTGAGCATCCTTGCGGAGTAGGTGCCGAGGCCGGTTCCTCCCGGTTTTCCTGAGCTTGCGAATTTCTCGAAGAAGCGTCCGCGCATGGCTGTGGGGACTGTGCCCTGGTTCTCGATAACGATGGACAAGGCGGTGTCGGCACGGAGCGTGATACTGATCGGGGTGCGCTCGGGTGCGGCCTCGCAGGCATTCTTCAGCAGATTCTCCAGCACTGAATAGCAGAACATGGGTTCGCCGCTGATGGTGAGTTGTTCCTCCGGAACGTTGTCGGCATTCACGACGTGAATCCCCAGTGTCTTGGTGGCAAAGGTCTTCTGGTTGATCTCTGCGAGTCGTCGTGCGATCTCTATCACGGCTACGGATTGGGGCCTGAGCTGGAAGCGTCCCGTCTCGATCTTGTACAGCTCGGAGGAGCGGTTGATCATGTTGAGTGCCTGCAGGACGGCTTCTTCGATCATGCGTAACTGGTCGTTCTGGTCTTCGCGCAGGTTGCTGTGTGCGACGAGGTCTTGAGTCAGGCCTATCACCCCGGCAAGCGGTGCCCGGAGGTCGTGACGGATGACTTGCTCCACGTCCCCTTTCAGACGCGCAACTTCGAGCATCGTGTCGTAGTCGGATTGCAGTTGCCGGTGCAGCGCGATGTAGCGCATGAAATTCCCTACACGTAGCTGCAGGGTTTCAGGGTTGATGGGCTTGGAGACGAAGTCTACTGCGCCGAGCGTCATACCCTTCAGGCGCGAGGTCTCGTCATTCAGTGCCGTCACGAAAATGATCGGTATGTGTTCTGAGGCAGGATGGGCGCGCAATTTCTCGGCGACTTCAAAGCCGTCCATGTCAGGCATCATGACGTCGAGCAATACGAGATCGGGCGGCGTATCCGAATGGCAGATGGCGAGCGCTTTTTCGCCGTTATGAGCGATCTTGACCCGATACTCTTCCTTGAAGATGTGCGCCAGCAGGCGCAGATTGTCGGGCGTGTCGTCCACCACGAGGATGGTGGGCGGTGTCGCGACGCCCAGCTCGGCTTGCTCGTCCGCTAGCTGTTCGGGTGCGGTGGCGGGTAGCCTGGCTGTCGGCAGGGCCGGGTAGCTACGCGTCATTGCGCGCTTCAGACGTTCAGCAAAATTCCCTGCCGTATACGGTTTGATCAGCACTTCGGACACGCCGGAATGGATGACTTCCTGCACGCGCTCGCGCTCGGTCTCCACCGTAATCATCATGAAGGGCAGGGCGTGCAGTGCAGGGTCGGCGCGGAGTGCGCGCAGCAGATCGAGACCTGACATTACGGGCATGTTCCAGTCGGACAGCACGACGCTTACTTGCCCGTTCCGGATGAGCTTCAGCGCCTCTGCACCATTGGCCGCTTCGAGGATGCGCTCGGCGCCGAGCTGTCGCAGCTGCCCGGCGGTAATCTTGCGCATGGGCTCGAAGTCGTCCACCACCAGAAAGGTGGCTTGTGTGACTTGCTGTCTGAATGTCTGCGGTTTGCCGGTCGCGTTATGGGTCGTCTGTGTGCTCATTGGCCTTCTCCGAGAAGCCTGCTGACCTGTTCCTGTTTCGTCGCCATGTCCTGATCCGTATCGTGGAAACGCGTGGCGATCGCCTGGAATTCACTCTTCAGTTCGATGAAGGCATCCACCAGGTCGGGGTCGAAGTGTTTGTCCTTGCCTTCGATGATGATCTGGACTGCCTTGTCGTGCGGCATGCCTTCCTTGTAAACGCGCCGGCTGATCAGCGCATCGTAGACGTCGGCAATGGCCATCAGGCGTGCCGACAACGGAATGTCGTCGCCGCTTATTCCTTGCGGGTAGCCTGAGCCGTCCCATTTCTCCTGGTGGGCATAGGCGATTTCCTTGGCCATGGCGAGGAAGGGCACGGGCGTCCCCAGCGCGTTCTCTGCATGCTCGATGGCATCGCGCCCCAGGGTGGTGTGGGTTTTCATGATTTCGAATTCATGCGGCTCGAAACGACCGGGTTTGAGCAGGATGCGGTCCGGGATGCCAACTTTGCCGATGTCATGCAGTGGCGCGGATTTGAACAGTACGCTGATGTAGTCGTCTGTCAGCGTGGCGCTGAAGCGCGGGTGTGCCTGTAGTTTCTGCGCCAGTGCCTTGACGTAGTACTGGGTGCGTCGGATGTGATTCCCGGTTTCGTTGTCGCGGGTTTCTGCCAGCGAGGCCATGGCCAGGATGGTGACGTCCTGGATCGCCATGACCTCGCGCGTGCGTTGTTCGACCTGCTGTTCAAGGAAGGCGCTCTTGTCGCGCAGGAAGTCGGCACTGGCCTTCAGCAGCAAGTGGTTGCGCACGCGCGCCAGCGCGATGGGCGGGCTGATGGGCTTGGTCAGGTAGTCCACTGCGCCGAGTTCCAGCCCCATGCGCTCATCGTCCGGGTTGCTTTTGGCGGTCAGGAAAATGACTGGAATGTCGCGCGTGCGGGCATCGCTCTTGAGCGCGCTGCATACCTGGTAACCATCCATCTCCGGCATCATGATGTCGAGCAGGATCAGGTCAGGCGGCATGCCTGACTGCGCAATACGCAGCGCCTTTTCTCCGCTGTTCGCGACCTTGACCTTGTAGATGTCCTTGAGCAGGTCGCTCATCAAGGTGAGATTGTCGGCCGTGTCGTCGACCAGCAGGACGGTGTGCCGGGGCGCCAGGTTGAGGCCTTCTTCGAGTGTGCTCATTTGCTTCCCTCCCTTCGCGGCCTGGATGTCAGGTGCTGCGCAGCTGTTCAGCAGCCTCAAGCGTGGCCGCTGCAATTTCGAAATCGTAGTTCGACAATGCCGTACCGATCTGTCGCCAGTGCTGTGGATATGCTGCCTTGAAAAGATCGGCCTGTGCATCCCACAGATCGGATGCTTCTGCATCGCTATCCGCGAGGAGCTGCCTCAGACGCTGTGTCTGCGCATGTAGCTGATCGGCATCTACCTGTGTGGCTGGCGCGGTCGTGGCCGTGTCTGCTTCGGATTCAAGTGCTTTCAACGCAGCCATCACAGGATGCAGTTCGCGCAGGACCTTGTCCTGCAGGTCGTCAATCGTTGTTGCGGGGGCATTCGCGAGGCATGCGGCTTCCAGCTCGGCCGCGGCGTTCTGAATGCCTCTCGCACCGATGTTGCCGGCAGTCCCCTTGAGGGTGTGGGCCAGGCGTGTCGGCGCGCTCGCATCCTGCCCTTGGCGTGCAGCTGCGAACATCTGCGCAAAGTCGTGCTGGCCTTCGTGGAACTTGCTCAACAGGCGCCTGTACAAGCTTGCGCTGTTCATGCTCGTCGCCAGGCCCGCCTGCGTGTCGATACCGGCAATGGCAGGAATGGTCTCCGCTGCGGTGGATGTCGTCCGCCCGGGGATTGGCGCGGTATTCCCGCCGGGATGAATCCAGCGCGCCAGCGTGGCAAACATCTCACCGATGTTCAGGGGTTTGGCGACATGGTCCTGCATGCCGGAGTCGAGTACTTTCTGTTTGTCGCTGGCCATGACATTGGCTGTCATGGCGATCACCGGCATCTGGTCGAAAGCCGGGTTGCGTCGCAGGAGGCGCGTGGCTTCGTAGCCGTCCATCACGGGCATCTGGCAATCCATCAGTACGCCGTCGAAGCGCGTGTCCTGCGCAAGGATGTCCAGCGCGATCTGTCCATTGTCGGCCACCACGACTTCGACGTTGGCCTTGCCCAGCAGGTCGATGACCAGCTCCTGGTTCATGTCATTGTCCTCGACCAGCAGCACGCGGGCACCTCGCAGGCTGGCCATGGCGTCGCTGTAGTGCTGGTTGCGTTCGCTGGCGCGCGTTTCCAGCAGAGTGCCCTTGCCAAGTGCGAGACCAATGGCTTCGAGCAGGGTAGAGGGCGTAACCGGCTTGGGCAGGACGGAGTCCAGGTTGACGCCATGCTCTGCGGCGCTGCTCAGGGCTTCTTCGCGGCCATACGCGGTCACCATGATGATGGCGGGTGCTTGCGTCAGCTTCGTCTCGCGCAGTTGCCGGACTGTCTCGACGCCATCCATGCCTGGCATCTTCCAGTCCATCAGGATCATGTCGTAAGGCTGCGAGCGTTGCTCTGCCTCCATGGCCATGTCCACAGCCTGTCGGCCATTCGTGGCGATGTCCGCCTTGAGGCCGAACGTGTTGGCCATTGCCGTGAGGATCTCGCGTGCCGCGGCATTGTCGTCCACCACCAGCACCCGCGTATCCAGCAGCTCATCTGCATGGAACATGCGACGTGGCTTCGGAGTCTTTTGCAGGCCGAAGCGGGCGTGGCAATGGAAGGTCGATCCCTTGCCGACCTCGCTTTCAACCCAGATGCGGCCATCCATCATCTCCAGCAGATTCCGCGAGATGGCGAGCCCGAGTCCGCTGCCACCATATTTACGCGTGGTCGACGCATCGGCCTGGCTGAAGGACTGGAACAGTCGTGCGCATTGTTCCGCGGTCATGCCGATGCCCGAATCGCGGACGCTGAAGTGCAGCTCTACCGATTCGTCATCGCCCGAGACGCGCTCGATGGCGATGATGATCTCGCCACGCTCGGTGAACTTCACCGCGTTGTTGCCAAGGTTGATCAGCACCTGGCCTACCCTCAATGGGTCGCCAATCAGGTCGGTAGGCACGTCCGGGGCAATGTGGAACAGCAGTTCCAGACCCTTGTCTTCGACCTTCAGGCCGATCAGGCTGGCGAGGTGATCCATGACATCGTCTAGGCTGAAGTCGATGTGCTCGACCGTCAGCTTGCCGGCCTCGATCTTCGAGAAATCGAGAATGTCGTTGATGATGCCGAGCAGGTTTTCGCCGGCACGCTGCACTTTCTCGATGTAGTTGCGCTGACGCTTGTCCAGATCTGTCTGCAGTGCCAGATGTGACATGCCGATGATGGCGTTCATCGGCGTGCGGATTTCGTGGCTCATGTTGGCGAGGAACTCGCTCTTTGCGCGCGTGGCTGTCAGGGCTTGTTCGCGGGCCAGACGGAGCTCGTCTTCGGCTGCCTTCTGGGCGGTGATATCCAGATAGGCGCCGTACATGAAAAGGATCTTGCCGGTCTGCTCATCACGCACGGCTCTGCCGTATGCATGTAGCCAGATGATCTGGCCGTTTGCAGGACGCCTGTAGGCATAGACGGATTCGTACTTGTCGTTCTCACCATCTATCGTTGCCTGGTAGCGTTTTCCTGTCTGCTCCGCACATGCCTGTTCCGGTGCCAGCATCTTGTCCGCCTCCAGCAGGCGTTCGTACCACTCGTGTTGCAAGTGATATAGCCCGCCACCCGGTTTGATCTCTTCTCCCAGAAGTCTTGCTGTGCGTTCCGGCATGAAGACATAGTCAGGGTTGCCGTAGTCGACTACCCATATGCCGCCCTTGGTCTGGTCCATGGCCATGTCGGAGAGGAAGTTCATGCGCTTGACTTCTTCTTCCAGCTGCCTGCCTTTGCGCAGCTCTGTCTGGAGCACCTCGATCGAGCGTGCAAGCGAGCCGACTTCATTCGGGTATCCGGTATGCGGGATGCTTTTGTCCAGATGCCCCTCGGCCATGTCCTCCACTGCCTGGCGCAGGCGCTGGCTGGGAAGGCGTACCGAGCGTCCCACCAGCACTGCGAACAATATGCCCAAGCCCAGACCTAGCCCCAGGCAGAGGGCGGTAAACCGACGCTGCCGCACATAGTGCTGATCGCTCTCCAGGATCTTCTTGTGCGCGGCTTCTTCCTTTACCTTGGTCAGCCGATCGAGTGCTGCATTTGCCTGCAGACCGAAGTTCTGGAACTCGGGGTCAGCAGCGACCGCCCGGGCTTCGTCCACCTTTCCCTGTCTGAGCTTGTCGACGGCCACCTCTACGAGGGTCCGGTAGGCGCCATAGGCCACTTCGAATTCGGCAAAGTTCTTGCGGTTTTCCTCTCGCACGATGCGCGGCTGAAGCTCCTGCAGTGCTTTGTCCAGTGAGGTCTGGGCGTCGTCGACCAGTACCAGCGCCTGCTCGCGGCTTGCCTCATCGGAGGCGAGGATGGCCTGGCGCAAGGATCGCCCGCGCTGCGAGAAATGGATCAGTGCGTCCTTGGCGTTTGTAATGCCAAGCAGGTCGTCATGGTAGATGTCCTGCAGCGAATCATTCTGCTCGGCCTGCATCTTGATGCCGTTCAAGCCGATCGCCAGCGTGATCAGCAGCATTGCGCCAAAACCCAGCATCAGCTTGGTCTTGAGATTCTGCCTCTCCAGCGCTATCGCAATGGAATTCATGTCGCCCCCAACTGTGTGAGTCTGCGCTGGTTGCGATCTGGCTCATCCACCTGCTGATGATGCCATCCGCTTGCCCGGTCGCCTGCTCGAAGTGTGGGTGTAGTTTGCCTCAGTTTCGAGAGCGCCACGCACAAGATGAAAGCTCTCGACCGGGCAGGATGCGACGGGCGGCCGGGCGAGGGCTACCTTGGCCTGCTCAGGGCCGCATGATCAGCGCATGGGCTCGTCAAGCAGCAGGAAGCATCCGGCGCCTGGCTCGCCGGATTGCCCTGTACGTGTCAGGCGGTGAGGGCGCCGTCCGGATTACTCCTGGATCTCCAGCGCATCACCCGTTGCCGTTGCGTTGATGGCACGGCGTGGCACGCGATTGACGTCCAGCAGGCGTTCGATGCGCGCAAAGACTTCCTGGCGTGAGAAGGGCTTCTTCATGAAATCGTCGGCGTCGGAATGCTTGCCGAAATAGTACTCGGCGGCTTTTTCGCTGCCGCTCATGGCGATGACGGGGATGTTCTGCAGATCGGGGTCGCGGCGGATCTTGCGCAGGCAGGAGTAGCCATTCATGCCGGGCAACATGACATCCAGGAATATCAGGTGTGGACGTTCGTTGCGTGCGATCTCCAGGCCACTCTCCGCATTGCCAGCCTCGAGCGTCAGGCAGCCGACTGATTTGAGGTATTTATTGAGGGTGCCGAGGATAGTCGTCGAGTCGTCGATGATGAGCACTTGCGTGCCTGGCCGAGGGTCGATGCGCTTTTGCCTGCGTCGATTTACCGGCATTACCGTCACGGTATTCGGGACGATGTACAGATCTTCTTCCGGTTCAGTTTTTACAGGCTTCCGGCGAAGCCAGCCAAAGAGTTTCATTGCAGTTCCCCGTGTTGTGACGGCCCCTTTGATGTCCGGGCAATCTGCACGGGACTGTACGACCTAAGTCGTCGGGCAGCGCGTGAAGTGGGTCACTAGCAATGTCGCGAAAGCCGGGCGTTTGCGCGAAGTGTGCGGTGCAGCAGAATGCGGCTCACTTGGCCGGCTTGCCATCTAGCCCCAGGCGCTGGCATTTGCTGGGATCCAGAGGTTTTTCGACAGCGAGACAGAACTTCGTGCGCGGCAGGATGTTGGCGACTTCATGCGCTTCGCCCGGCGCGAGCGTGAAGGTCTCCCGTACGCTGCCGCTTTCGTTGAAGATCGCGTAGCTGCACTGGCCCGGTGAGGCCGGGTGACACTGGAACTTGTGACTGCTGTTCGGCGAGATCGCATTGCCGGGCGTGCTTGAGCCCGGCAGGCTGCCGCAACCGGGCAGCAGGAGCGCTAGAGCAAGGAGCAAAAAGCTGAGTCGTGTTGCGGGCCGCATCTTCATGTCAGTCCTCATCTCCGTTCTTCTCCTGGTGGCAACGGGGCTTGCTCGCCCCAGCTGTTATTTGCGCCAGCTATTACTTGCTCCACGTATCGCGCAGCGTCGTGGTGCGATTGAACACCAGCGTCTTCGAGGTGTGGTCCTTGCGGTCCGCGACAAAGTAGCCGTGGCGCTCGAACTGGTAACTCTCGCCAGCATGCGATGAGACCAGGCCCGGTTCGACATAGGCTGTGACAATGCGCTTGGAGCCCGGATTGAGCGCTTCGAGGAAGTCGCGGCCACCTGCATCGGGATGGGCTTCGCTGAACAGGCGGTCGTACAGACGCACTTCTGCCTTGAGCGCTTCACGTGCGCACACCCAGGTGATGACGCCCTTGACCTTGACGCTGTCAGCGCCCGGCGTGCCGCTTTTCGTGTCGGGCACGACTTCGGCCAGTACGGCGGTGATGTTGCCATCGGCATCTTTCTCGCAACCCGTGCACTTGATGACGCAACCATACTTGAGACGCGTCATGTTGCCCGGGTAGAGGCGCTGGTATCCCTTGGTCGGCATTTCGAGAAAGTCTTCGCGCTCGATCCACAGTTCGGACGTCAGGTCGAAGCGGCGCTGACCCATCTCAGGGTGATGCGGGTGCACCGGCGCGTGGCAGGGCTCGGTGCGGCTGGTGAAGCAGTGCTCCCAGTTGGTCAGCTTGAGCTTGAGCGGATCGAGCACGGCCATGGCGCGTGGCGCCTTCTCGTCGAGGTCTTCGCGCAGTGCGCCTTCCAGCGTGCTGTAGTCGATCCAGCTGTCATGCTTGCTCGCGCCGATACGCTCGCAGAACAGGCGGATGGCTTCCGGCGTGTAGCCACGACGGCGCAGACCGACGATGGTGGGCATGCGCGGGTCGTCCCAGCCGTCGACATGCTTGTCATCCACGAGCTGCTTGAGCTTGCGCTTGCTGGTGATGACGTAGGTTAGGTTGAGGCGTGCGAATTCGTACTGGTGCGGCAGCGGCGCGGCGAGCAGGCCGCCTTCTGCAAGACGAGCGAGCAGCCAGTCGTAAAACGGGCGTTGATCTTCGAACTCCAGCGTGCAGATGGAGTGGGTGATCTGTTCGAGCGCGTCTTCGATAGGGTGCGCAAAGGTGTACATCGGATACACGCACCAGTGGTTGCCCGCGCGGTGATGCTCGGCGTGGCGGATGCGGTAGATGGCGGGGTCGCGCAAATTGATATTGGGCGATGCCATGTCGATTTTCGCGCGCAGGATCATGCTGCCGTCCGGATACATGCCGTCGCGCATTTCGCGGAACAGGGCGATGCTCTCGTCGGCCAGGCGGTCGCGCCAGGGCGAGGGTTTGCCGGGTTCGGTCAGCGTGCCGCGGTTGGCGCGCATCTCATCGGGCGTCTGCTGGTCGACGTAAGCGTGGCCCTGGCTGATCAGGTGCTCGGCCGCGTGATACATGAAGTCGAAATAGTCGCTGGCGTGGAACAGATGCTCCTGCCCGTTGGCCGTCCAGTCGAAGCCGAGCCACTTCACCGCGTCGAGGATGCCGTCGACGTATTCCTGCTCTTCCTTCTCGGGATTGGTGTCGTCGAAGCGCATGTGGCACACGCCACCATAGTCACGCGCCAGGCCAAAGTTCAGGCAGATACTTTTTGCGTGGCCGATGTGCAGGTAACCATTCGGCTCGGGCGGAAAACGTGTGCGGATCTTCGCTGGATCGGCCTCGCCGGCGGCGTGCGTTGCAGCGTCTCCCGGCTGGCCACCCCAGCGGCGGACAGCGAATTTGTTGGCCGCGAGATCGGCTTCGATGATGTTTTTGAGAAAGTTGGTGCTGGCTGCGGGCTTGTCTTTGGGGTCGGTCACTGGCCGGTTTCCTGATGTGGCTGTCCGCGCATGCGCAGACGGGTAACCGGCATTTTAGCTGTTGTAGGCTTTGTGCGCTGCGGTGAGACGTATCTGTCTGTTGCAGCGCAGCCTTTCTTCAAGCCATGTCGCGCGTCAGGCGGATATCGACTTCGCGATCGACGTATTGCCACTCGGGCGATGCGCGCAGGCGTTCAAGCAGCAGGTCAAAGGCATTCCCGTGTTCCGGCGCGAATTCGAACCAGGTCAGGAAGTCGAACGGTTCGGGCTGCGTCAGGTCGCGGCAGTGGTGCAGGCGGCGTGCAATGGCGGGCAGATACTCGAGCCCGATGCGGATATGGTGGGACTGCTCTTCGAGAATGTGCCTGCGCTCGTCTTGCGTCAGTGCCCACCACGCGGCGCTCTTGCGAATCGGGATCAGCGCGGCGCAACTGGCTTCAGGCCGTGCCAGGCCTTCCTGTCTGGCGACGAGCTGCTCTTTTTCCGCGCGCTCGACGTAGCGCTCGTTGCTGGTGATGCCCTGCAGTGACCACTGCGATGCACCGGCCGGGGGCGACTCATCGGCACCCCTGACGTGCAGCCGACCGACCTCCTGAAGCCCTTCACCTGCAAGGGTGCGCGCACTGATCACACGCCACGGCCCGCTGGTGCCACCTGTGAAGACGAACAATCTATTGCTCATTCCGACTCCCCGGTCTTGTTCACGCGCGGTGTTGCGCGTTGCACCGGGA
The DNA here is from genome assembly GCF_036017035.1 of Uliginosibacterium silvisoli. Classification (NCBI taxonomy): domain Bacteria; kingdom Pseudomonadati; phylum Pseudomonadota; class Betaproteobacteria; order Rhodocyclales; family Zoogloeaceae; genus Uliginosibacterium; species Uliginosibacterium silvisoli. The sequence goes on from NZ_JAYXHS010000004.1 coordinate 192,902, forward strand.
TTCAAGCAAATGTCATTCCGTCGAAGCCTTGGCCCGACACTCAGCTCGACCAGCGCACCTTGGTCTTGAGGTCGCGGTCGGCCGCTTCGAGGCTGGGCATGCTATTGGTGATGATCGCGTAATAGCCTTGGCCAGCGCGCTGCACCCGCACCTGCATGCCTTCAAGCTGTACGGTCTGGGTATCAGGGCCGCCGTGCTTGCCCGGAATGAGCAGCAGCGTGACCTTGCCCTGCGGTGTGTCGTAGGCAATGTGCCAGCCCATGCCGAAGCCTTCGATCGGGCAGAAGTGGATGTAGCGCACCTGCCCGAGCGGCTGTTGCATGGCGCCGCCGAAGTTCGACAGGACAAGCCCGAACTGGCTGGCGTCGAGCGACTTGTGGGAGTGGATCTCGGCCGTTTCATCGCCCGCATGTGCAGCAGCGGCCATCGCCAGTTGGGCACTGTCTCCGCCAGATTCGTTGCCGATGTGCAGGCTGACCGCAACGGTGAGCACTACCGAGGCAGCAAGCGCGAGGGCTCGCCAGGCGGATTTCCGACCCTTGTGTACGCGCAGGAGGATGCGGTCGTTGAGGCCTTCGGGCAGCGGTACAGAGAGCGTTTCGGCGACTGCGGCTTCCGTCTTGTCGATGCGCCGCGCGAAGGCTTGGCACATGCTGCAACTGGCGAGGTGTTCCTGCGCTGCGCTGGAAATACGCTTGGGATCGGCGAGCTTCTCGCGACGGAAATCGAGGCAGACATAGGCTGCGCCGTCGGAGTATCCGGTGTTGTGGGTGGCTTGCTGGGTCATGACGACTTCCTTGACCAGTTATTGGCATTGGCTGGACTGGCTTCCAGCGTGCTGCGCAGGGTTTGCCGAGCGCGGGTCAAACGGACCATGATGGCGCCCTCTGTCGTTTCGAGCTGTTCGGCAATTTCACTGCAGGAGAATCCGCCAAGCGTCTGCAACAGGAAGGGTTCGCGTAGTGACAGCGGCAGGCTGCCGATGAGGTTTTCCAGATCGTAGAGCTCGATGGCGTCGTGGTCCGCCGCAATGTCCAGGTCCTCTGGCGCTTCGTCCACGTAGTCGAATTGTTTGCGTTCATACAGTCGCGCATGCTCGTTACGCAGGATGGTCATCAGCCAGGGCTTGGGGTTCTCGGGGTCTCGCAGCTTGTCCCAGTTGGTCCAGGCGCGTGAGAAGGTCTCCTGCACGAGATCTTCGGCGACAAAGCGGTCGCGACACATCCAGTAGGCGAAGCGGAACAGCTCCGGGCTGTAGGCGCGGACCACCTGATCGAAGTGCTTCTGCCGTAGTCGCGAAAAAATCGGTACAAGCATGGCGTTGATTGTTTCCTGATTGCCGTTGTGGCGTCCTTGTAGCGAAAGACCGGCGCAGCGCGCCAGAGCTTACAGGGCGTCGCAAATATTTACTGCGCATCCAGTCGTGACAAGGGGCACGGCTGCCGTGCGACGAGCCATGTGAATATCCCCCCGGTTCCTATCGTGAAGTCATGGGCGTCGCATGGAGCGACCGAGGCATGGCAGTGTTTTCAGGCGTCCTGATGACGCCGGGGTGAAAGGTGGCGGTGTGTCTGAACATTCGGCTCCAACTGCAGCACGGCTCTTCTCCAGGGTGGCCGAGGGCCATGCAAAGTTTCGCCCCTGTTATCCGGACAGTCTGCTCGACTACCTGGCGGGCCTGGCGCCGCGCCGCCAGCTTGCCTGGGACTGCGCTTGTGGCAGTGGCCGTGCGACCCAAGGGCTGGCCGAACGATTCGTGTCGGTGATCGGCACCGACCTGAGCGCGGCACAGATCGCCCTCGCCACGCCCCGTCGCGATGTGCGCTACCAGGTGGCGCCGGCGCACGAAAGCGGCATCGAGAGCGGCACGGTCGATCTCGTCACGGTGGCGCAGGCGCTGCATTGGTTTGATCTGGAGGCTTTCTACGCGGAGGTGAGGCGCGTGCTGGTGCCGCGCGGTGTACTTGCCGTATGGAGTTATGGCGCGCCCGATATCGAGGACGAAGAAATATCAGCCCTGCTGGAGGAGTTCCGCACGCGGATCGTGGGCGCTTACTGGCCGAAAGAGCGTCGTCACGTCGACAACGGCTACGCTGACCTGCCATTTCCGTTCGAGGAAAGCAGCGAGGCTGCGCCTGCATTCAAGCTGGAAATCTGCTGGAGCCTGCCGCAACTGCTGGGCTATCTGCGCAGCTGGACGGCCAGCGAGGCTTATCGGCAGGCGACAGGCGTTGATCCCGTGCTGTTACTCGCCGCGCGTCTTGTACATGTGTGGGGTGAGGCCTATCACCAGCATCGCATCAGCTGGCCACTGCGGCTGCGGACGGGGCGGCTGGCGGCATAATGCCGTGCATGAAGCCACGCATCCTGTTCAACGCCTGCACGCCTGAATATTTCTTTGGCGAAGGCTGCTACATCACCGAATGGTCCAACTCGCCGGACGACGCTGCCGCATCGATTGCCCGTGCCCGCGTCCTGCCCGGCGTGACGACGCGCTGGCACGGCCTCGACGGCATCGCAGAGCGCTACGTGATCCTGGCAGGGAAGGGCAGCGTCGAAGTCGGCAAGCTGCCCGCAATGCCCGTGGAGCCTGGTGATGTGGTGGTGATACCGCCGGGCGAGCGTCAGCGCATCCGCAATACCGGCGACGCCGACCTTGTGTTCCTGGCGATCTGTACGCCCCGTTTTGTGGTCGAGGCGTACGTCGATCTCGAAGGCCCTGCACAGCCAGCATAAGAGCGCCGCGGGAGATCGCGGCCCGTGGCCGTGAAGCTCAGGCCGTTGCAGCCAGATCCACGATGCTGAAGTCGTGCGTGATCTCGGCAGTCTTCGCCAGCATGAACGAGGCAGAGCAGTACTTTTCCTCTGACAGCTTGATGGCACGCTCCACGGCCTCGCGCTTCAGGTTCCGGCCTGTGACGGTGTAGTGGTAGTGGATCTTGGTGAACACCTTGGGGTCGACTTCCGCTCGCTCCGCCGTCAGTTTGACCTCGCAGCCTTCAATGGCGTGACGGCCGCGCTTCAGGATGAGTACCACGTCATAGGCCGTGCAGCCGCCAGCACCCAGCAGGATCATTTCCATCGGACGCGGCGCCTGGTTCTTGCCACCAAGATCGCCCGCACCTTCCATGATCACCGCGTGACCACTCCCTGTTTCAGCGATGAACTTGGCGTCGCTCGCCCACTTGACCGTGCATTCCATTACGTCGTCACTCTCTGATAAATGATGCGGATTGGTGAGGCGCGATTTTAGCGCAGGCGTGTACGCCAAAGGACTGTGGCGACGCTTCTCCATGCTGCAATGGTTGGGGTGTGGGTGATATTTTCAACAGATCGCGGCGGCCGGGCGCGATTTTGGCAATCCGGATCAAGCGCCGCCTCGCGAACAACGACATCCTGCATCCCGGCCCATCCTGCACGGATGGCGCTACAGACCATTACAAAGAAACGCGGGACATGTATTTCAAGACCGGCAGCGCATGCCGGCAAATGCCCCGTGATACAGGAGACAGAAATGAAACTCAGGCTTGTTCTGGGCGCGCTCGCGCTCGTTCTTTCGAGCGGCGCATTTGCCGCGGCTGATGCACCGTCCGGCTGGACCAAGTGCGCACAACCTGGCGCCACCTGCACGATGACCGGCACCCATGAGACCACCATGGGCAAGTCCGGCGTGTTCTCGCCCAATGTCGTGCGTACCGGCAGCTTCGTCTGCTCGCTGGCAAATTTCCCGGGCGCGCCAAGCAACGCCTCGTGGTGCTCTTACAACCCTGCAACGGCTACGGCCAGCAGCTCGAGTAGCTCCGTAGCGGCATCGTCGAGCTCCAGCTCGAAGTCTTCCGTTTCTTCCTCATCCGTGGCCTCGTCCGTGTCGTCGTCCAAGTCGAGCTCCAGCAGCTCGGTCAGCACCGCGGCCATCCAGGTGTTCATCGCGGGTGACTCGACGGCCAGCCTGTACGGCAGCGACAGGTATCCGCGCATGGGTTGGGGTCAACCGTTCCAGCAGTATTTCAAGAGCACGGCCACCATTGTTGATGACGCGAAGTCGGGTGCCAGCACGACGAGCTTCCTGACGACCTCGAACTACGCTGACATCAAGGCGAAGATGAAGTCGGGCGACTACATCCTGATCCAGTTCGGTCACAACGACGAAGACGGCAACCCGGCTGCCACGACCTTCTACAACACGCTGAAGACCTATGTGGATTACGCGAAGAGCGTTGGCGCGCATCCGATCCTGATCACGCCGGTGACGCGTCGCACCTTCGCTACCGATGGCTCGGGCAACATGAAGAACAGCCACATCACGACCAAGGGTGGTGACTACCCGCAAGCCGTGCGCAATCTTGGTTCGGCAACGGGCACGCCCGTCATCGACCTGACCGCGCGCAGCATGACCTTCTTCAAGGGCGTGGGCGATGCGGGCTCCAAGGCCTACTTCCTGTATGTGCTCGCGTCGGAAGGTTTCCCCGGCTATACCTCTGACACGACAGACAACACGCACTTCCGCGAGAAGGGCGCGATTGCTGTCGGCCAGCTGGTGGTCGATGGTCTGCGCGACCTGAACTCGCCGCTGGTCCAGTACCTGAAGTAAAACCGGCGCTGTATTGCCACTGAAAAAAGGCCGGGAGATGTTTCCCCGGCCTTTTTTCTTGGCTGCAGGAGCGGGCCATGCCCGCGATGACGCAGGTGACGAAGCAGTACTGGCCATTGTCGTGTCCGTCGTATTGCGGGCATGGCCAGCCCCTGCTTCAGGAATCGCGCCGGACCGAACTTGCCGCCAACGCCCCGGTTACTTGCGTGGCAGGTAACGCGCAGCGTCCATCGCATCGACCAGTTCGCGTTCGAGCGGCAATGGCTCGTCATTGATCTGCGAAGCCAACAACTCGGCGCACAGCATTCCCCATACCAGCCCGCGCGCGCCGAAGCCTGAGAGCAACCATAGCTGCGGCTCGCGCGGCAGCTCTGCTAGTGGCGTAGTCGTGCGCAGCGTTTGCACCGGCAAGGCACCGACATGCGGCAGGCGATCGGGCGTCACGGGGCGCAGGCTTGCGCGGCCGCCCAGCGAGGCCGCGTCGATGTCCTTGCCCGTGCCGGGCAGCATGAGATCGAGCTTGGAAAGATTCTCCGAATGCTCTTCGGCACGCAGACCGGTGTCCGGATCGTTCACCAGGAAGGTTGCGCCGAGTGCGTGCCAGCCATCGATGGCGGGCGTGAGATAGCCACTGCCGCAGATGACGGTATCGAGCGGAGTGAATTGCTCCGCAGGAATATGGCTGACCTGGCCCCGTGCGCTGTAGAGCGGCAACCATTCCTTGCCGAGCAGGCGATGTGCGTCGTGCGCATTGGCGAGGATGAGATGGGCTGCACTGGCAATCTGCTCGTCGTCTTTGTCGTACGCATGCCATTGCTGGTCGCGGTACTCGACACGCGCGACGTAACTGTTGAAGCGCGTTTCGATGTGTGCAGCCGGGTAGCGTGCAGCCAGTGCAAGATGTGCTGCACACAGGCTGGGCGGGCTGATCCAGCCGCCTCGAGGAAACCACCAGCCGCCAAAAGCGCAGGGTCGGCCGGAAATCCGTGACGCGCTTTCAGCGTCCAGCCACTGCATGAAATCTGCCGGGGGCTGCTGTGATTCGACGGTCTGCATCTGCTTGCCGGCCTGTACCGCATCGCGTGCCAGATGCAGGACTCCGCATTGCGACCAGCGCGCGGGATTGTCGTGCCCGGCCAGCGTCGCCAGATCGTTCAACTGGTACGCAAAGCCGGCACGGGTAACGCGCGCCATGAGGTTGTCATCCCGGCTCGGTTGCGGGCGGAAGGCCCCCGCGAAGTTACCGGAAGCGCCCTGGGCGGGCGCTGCCTGGGCATCGACCAGCGTGACCTGCCAGCTGCGCGCCGCCAGGCGCTCGGTGATGGCCGTGCCGGCGAGGCCGGCGCCGATCACCAGCGCGGTCTTTGGTATTGCGGCTGCCGCTGTCTCTGCGTTTGTCTGGCCGCGAAATTCGCCCGTCAGCATGTGATGCTTGCCGGTGAAGCCTTGCGTCTTGCGTACCTCGAAACCCGCCTCTGCAAGCCCGGCGAGTACGGGCGGCGAGACCGACCAGGTCGCCACGCTGGTGCCGCCGTGCGAGAGCTTTGCCAGGGCGGCGAAGACGGCGGGGGACCACATGTCGGGATTCTTTTGTGGTGCGAATCCATCCAGGTAGATCGCGTCGGCCCTGGCTACACACTGCGGCAGCAATTGCGCGGCTTCGCCAAACAGCAAGGTCAGCACCACTCGGCCGCCGTCGAGTTCGATGCGATGAAAACCGGGCAGCAGCATGGGCCAATGAGCGCGCAGCTGTTGCGACAGTGACGACGGGGCGCCTGACATGGCATGCGCGCGCCCCAGGTCTTCCGCCGAGAACGGGTGCTGCTCTACCGAGATGAAGTGCAGGCGCGCACAAGCCTGTGGATCGTCACGCCAGGCCTGCCACGTGGCGAGAAAGTTGTGGCCAAGACCGAAGCCCGTTTCGAGTACGACAAAAACCGATCTGTCGCGCCAGCGCTCCGGCAGGCCGTTGCCCCGGAGAAAGACGTGCTCTGCCTGCAGAAGCGCCCCTTTGTTGCTGTGATAGATGTCGTCGTACTGCGCCGACCAGGGCGTGCCATCCCCGTTCAAGGTCAGGGAGGCTGGCTGCAGGGTTGCTGGGGTCGGTAAAGGCACGTTCGAGTCTGAAGGACAGAGGGGAGGATCGAGGCTGGGAGGGCTGACGGAAGAAAGCCTGCACGGCAAGGGCGTGCGATCTGACACGAATCTTACCAAACGGCGATATACGCTCTGGCGGATCTGGCCGTTAATACCTTGATGGAACGCATGATCAGTACACCACTGGATACGAGGAGGCGCTTCGGCGTCCAGGCAGAACGCCCGGCGTTGCGCTTGTCCGAACTCATGCGCGCCCTCAGCTATGCGCTCGATATGACTGAGGGTCAGCCCGCCGGGCACTGTGTCCGCTGCTGCTGGATAGGCATGCATATCGGTCAGCAGATCGGCCTGCCGGATGAAGAGCTGGCCCAGCTTTACTACGTGCTGCTGCTTAAGGATCTGGGTTGCAGCAGCAATGCTGCACGCATCTGCGAGCTGTACCTCACGGACGACCTGAGCTTCAAGCGTGATTTCAAATGGGTCGGTGACAGCCTGCCCAAGGCACTCAATTTCGTGCTGTCGCACACCGGGCTGAAGGCGGGCCTTGCCGAGCGCTTCCGCGCAATCGTGACGGCGTGTACGCAGGCAGAAGAAATCTCGCGCGAGCTGATCGAAACGCGTTGCAATCGTGGCGCGGCGATCGCGCGCATGTTGCGCTTCTCCGAAGGTGTCGCGTCAGGCATTCAGAACCTCGACGAGCACTGGAACGGCAGCGGCAAGCCTGAAGGCAAGCAGGGCAACGAGATCCCGGTCTACTCGCGCATTGCATTGCTGGCGCAGGTTGTTGATGTGTTCTTCAAGAGTGATGGCCGGGAAGCTGCTTGCGCTGAAATCATGCGTCGCGAAGGACGCTGGTTCGATCCCGGGCTGGTGCGGGCTTTCCAGGTGGTGGCAAAGGAAGATGCGTTCTGGGGCATGCTGGCTTCGCCACAGATCGATCAGGCCATCTACACCCTGGCGCCAGGTCAGGCAGAGGTGGCGCTGGATGACGACTACCTGGACGACATCGCTGCGGCATTTGGCCAGGTGGTCGACGCCAAGAGCCCCTACACGAGCGGGCACAGTGCGCGCGTGGCGCTGTTTACCGATCTGATCGCCGAGGCGATGGGTTTCCCGATGGAGCGTCGCCGCTGGCTCAAGCGCGGCGCGCTATTGCATGACGTCGGCAAGCTGGGTGTCAGCAATACCGTGCTCGACAAGGCTGGTCAGCTGGATATCAGTGAATGGGAAGCGGTGCGCAAGCACGCGGCTTACACCGAAGAGATCCTGCTGCGTATCGACGCTTTTTCAGAGCTGGCGCGCGTAGCAGGTGCGCACCATGAAAAGCTCGACGGCACCGGTTATCCGCGTGGTCTGGCGGGCGACGCCATCAGTATCGAGACACGCATCATTACCACCGCGGATATTTTCGATGCCATCACGGCAGATCGCCCCTATCGTGCCGCCGTGCCAATCGACAAGACCCTGCAGATGATGGCGAAAACGGTAGGAACGGCGATCGATCCTCTGTGCTTCGAGGCGCTGAAGGCGGCGATTGCGCGGATGGATCGCGCGGCGATCGAGTCGATATGACCCTTGCTATCTCTCGTCAGCGGCTGATGTCGAGCAGCTGACGTTCCATATGGGGTTTGAGTACGCGAATCATCTCTTCGCGCGCACCGTACTCCTCCATTCGCCCCTGCCAGGTATCGCGCACGATCTGCACGATGCTGTGGGTGATCTTCTGCGCAGCCTCCATCCCCAGACCGAAATGCGGCGCGGCCTCGCGCACGAGGTCGAGATGCGAGTCGAAGCGCCCCGGCAGGATTGCCAACTGCTGGTTTCCGAGGTGCAGGCGTTGGGGGACGAGATCGAAAGCCGGCGCCAGACGATAGCCATGATCGATGCGAAGCACGCCGTGGTTCTTGATGTGGTCGTCGCAGTTGTCGACGACGATGTTGAATACCATGCGCCGGAACAACTCCTCGAGGTCGGCAGCCGGTTCGCTCGATATGCGGCGCAAAGCCTGGGCGAGCTCCACATAGCTGCCGGCGGAGGACTCATAGGGCACATCGAGCAGGGCCGAGGCCGAGAGGTAGTGCAGGCGTTGTTCGCGTTCGATAGGGCCGATGCGGTCGAAGCGTGCCAGCACGAGCGCGCTGCCGTTCGGGATCTGCTGCACGAAGAAGGCAGGCACACGGATGCCGCAGTCCTGCGCCATGGCCAGCGTGCCCGCCTCGAGAACAGGCACATCGAGCTCGTCGTCGCGGGCAGGAAATTTGGCGAGATGGCGCCGCCCCTCATGCACGAAAGTTGCCTTGGGACGCGCACCGCCGAGGCTGCCACCCTGGCGCAACAAGCGCTGCAGGGCCTTGGGCACTTCCATGTGGTACTCGAGACGGCGTGCGGCTTCTGCCAGCTGCGCGAGTTCATAGATCCCTGCGTCTGGCGTTCCGGCTGGCATGGGTAGCTGTTCCGAGAAAACCAGCGCGCCGACCCGATCCGCATTGGTCTGCAGCAAGACGTCGATGTCATCCATCGGGCCGTGCTGGGCTTCGAGAACCGCGCGTCCCCAGGTGTCAGGCAATGCGTCGCGCAGGCTCAAGGGCAGGGCCCCGCCGTCGCGCAGGCGCTTCTCCGGCAGGTCGAATACCTCTTTGCGTAAAGGGAGGTGGTCGGGGTTGAGTGCGAGCGCGCCCGCAGCGTCGAGGTAACGCAAACCATAGGCAAACGAGCCAGACTCGATGGTTTCGCGGCGCGCGAGCTTGAGCAAGCCGGCCGGCGTTGGCGCGGGCTGACCGGGCAGAACAACGCCGACATAGACCGCGCGCTCAGAAATCACGCTCGGCCTCGCTTATTTCTCCGGGTGCCAGCTTGCCTGCCTTGCGCCGTACTTTGCGCCCCGTTGCGAGCCCTGCAGGCGCTGGCGCTACGGCATCGAGCGTATCAGCCTGGCCAAGCAACCAGAGCGCACTCGCCAGCGTGCCGAGGCTTACCGTTGGCTTGCCCGCCTCAAGTGCGCGATACGTCCCGGGCGAGCAGAACAGGCGCTCGGCCATTTCCGCGACGGTCCATTGATTCAGCACGCGATGCGCGCGCAGGCGCTCGCCCAGACGTTCAAGTTTGAGCACGCCTTCGGGTGGCAAGGATCTGGAAATATTGGATTGCATGATCAATATAATGACTCTTATGTTCCTTAAGAGTCAATATATTGATTTTTGTGGAGCGGCCGACGGAAGGGTTTCAAGGCTGCGCAGGCGCCAGCATGCATTCCGACAGTCCGCCAGCGCGGTGCTCAGCGTGTTTGTATTGGCGTGACCGGGCGACGAAGCTCCGAACGCAGCCGGCGCCAATCGCCGTGGCAGATTCAGCTTTCGCGGATGATTGCCTTGCCGTCGCGCAAGGCTTCGACGTCGGCAAGCGTCACCACGGGCACCCCCGCAGCTGCGATCTCGCGATAGCCCTGCTTGAATGTCTTGGCAACGAGGAACGAGGCCGCCACCACATCCAGCCTCGCCTCGCGCGCCATCTCGATGAGCGCAGTAGCCGTGCGGCCATTGCTGAGAAAGTCGTCGACGATGGCAACTTTCGCGCCCTCAGGCAGGTATTTCTGGCTCAGAACCATGCGGTAGCTGCCGCCCTTGGTAGGTGAGGGCAGCACGCGCGAAAGCATGGGGACTTCGACTTCGGGGTGGTACTTCTTCGCGTACACCAGCGGCAGGTCGAGCTCGAGCGCGACCATGAGGCCCGGGGCGATGCCGCTGGCCTCTGCGGTGAGGATCAACTCGGGCTTGTAGTCCCGCAAGCGAAGTGCGATTTCCTTCGCCATGCGCTGCATGAACGAGGGCTCGATGCGGTGGTTGAGGAAGTGGTCGATCTTGAGGATGTCGTTCCCCTGAACAATGCCTTCGTCCTTGATGCGGCGGATGAGTTCGGGGAAAGGTGTGTTCAGGTTTGCGGACATGGGGATTACCTTCGGGCAGAAACGAAAAAGGGGAAGCGATTTCTCGCTTCCCCTGCGTTTTTATCACGTTTCGCCGAGTGTGCTCTTGATCTTGCGAAAGTTGAATGTCGGAGAAATCGTAGCGAGCGGGTAGAGGTTGAAACGCGCAGCGGAGCTGTACTTTGGTACAGCGAGCAGCACAGTTTCAAGATCAGCCCGCGCAGTAGATTTATCCGTCATTCAGCCCGCATTTGAGGGAACAGGATGACATCCCGGATGGCGGAGCTGTCCGTCAGCAGCATGATCAGGCGATCGATGCCGATGCCGCAGCCACCCGTAGGGGGCAGCGCAAACTCCAGCGCCTTGATGTACTCGGCGTCGTAATACATCGCTTCTTCGTCACCCGCATCCTTGGCCTTGGCCTGCGAGAGGAAGCGCTCGGCCTGGTCTTCCGGATCGTTCAACTCCGAGAAGCCATTGGCGATTTCGCGACCGACGATGAACAGCTCGAAGCGTTCGGTAATACCTGGATTTGCATCCGAGGCGCGCGCCAGCGGGCTGGTCTCGACGGGGTAGTCGATGATGAAAGTCGGGTTCCACAGCTGGGCTTCAGCGGTTTCCTCGAAGAACAGCAGCTGCAGGCCGCCTAGGCCGGTGTCCGCGCCGACCTTGACCTTCATGCCGGCCAGTTGCTCGCGCAGCCACGCTTCGTTACCGAGTTGTTCGGTGGTGTATTGCGGGCAGTACTTGAGCACGGCTTGCACCATGGTCAGGCGATCGAACGGTTGCGACAGATCCAGATCGCGACCGCCGTAGGTGAAGGTCTCGGTGCCGAGCGCTTCACGTGCGGTGTGGCGCAGCAGGTCTTCGACGAAGTTCATCAGCGAGTTGTAGTCGGCATAAGCCTCGTAGAACTCCATCATCGTGAATTCGGGGTTGTGACGCGTGCTCACGCCTTCGTTGCGGAAGTTACGGTTGATCTCGTAGACCTTCTCGAGACCGCCGACAACGAGGCGCTTGAGATACAGCTCTGGCGCGATGCGCAGGAACATCTGCATGTCGAGCGCATTGTGGTGCGTCACGAAAGGCTTGGCCGATGCGCCGCCGGGGATGGGGTGCATCATCGGCGTTTCGACTTCGAGGAAGCCGTTGCCGTCCATGTACTTGCGGATCGCGGACACGAGCTTGCTGCGCGCGATGAAGGTGTTCTTCGATTCGTCGCTGGTGATGAGGTCGAGGTAGCGCTGGCGATAGCGTTGCTCGACGTCGGCCATGCCGTGGAACTTGTCGGGCAGGGGGCGCAGGCACTTGGACAACAGACGCACCGTTTCCGACTTCACCGACAGCTCGCCGGACTTGGTCTTGAACAACGGGCCGGTCGTGCCGACGATGTCACCGATGTCCCAGGTCTTGAAATCGGCATAGAGGTCTTCGCCCACGCCATCGCGCGTGACGTAGAGCTGGATGCGGCCGGACATGTCCTGGATGGTCACGAACGAAGCCTTGCCCATCACGCGCTTGAGCATGATGCGGCCAGCGATCGACACCACGGTCGGATTCGCGTCGAGCTCTTCCGTCGATTTCTCGCTGAAGCCCGCATGCAGATTGCTCGCCAGTTCCTTGCGGCGGAAATCGTTCGGGTAGGCTTTGCCCGTCTCGCGCCACTTGGCGAGCTTGGCGCGGCGTTCGGCGATGATGTGGTTTTCGTCTTGTGCGGGCGCCTGATCGGCACCCGGAGTGGTGTTCTGGTTGTCTTGTCCGGACATGTGGTCTGATCTCGATACGCAATGCGGGCCGCGCCAGAATGGCGCGCGAAGCCCGATATTGTGACGGATCAGCGACTAAGTGTCACATCCAGAAGGGTTTTGAATTCAAGGCAAGTCTTGAAATGGTGTGGCAGGCGTAGCGAGCGGCCTGCGATTGAAACCGATTTTGCCAACTGAGGCGGAGCTGCACTTCGATCCAGCGAGCCGCACCGTTTCAAGCCCGGGCTACGCAGTAGCCTGACCCAGCATTTCAATCGAAGAGGGCGTCGATATCGGCCTGAAGATCCTCATTCGCAACCGGAACGACAGGGCCCTGGATCAAGCCGGTTTGCACCAGGGTTTCGTAGCGGTTGATCTGGTTGCGGCCGTTTTCCTTGCAGAAGTACAAGGCCTCGTCGGCACGGCCGAGGATTTCCGCTGGCGCCAGCGACGGGTCGATCTGGATATAGCCCATCGAACAGGTGACCTGGCCGACTTGCGGGAACTCGTGATGCTCGACGGCCTGGCGGAAGCGGTCGAAGACGAGGTGGGCGTTTTCAGCCGTGACAAAACGCAGCAGTACGATGAACTCTTCACCGCCGAAGCGGAACAGCTTGTCGCTGGCGCGAAAGCTCTTTTTCATCACTTCTGCCACGCGGAGCAGCACTTCATCGCCGAAAAGATGGCCGAAGTTGTCGTTGATGCGCTTGAACTTGTCGATATCTATCACGCCCAGCCAGCAGTGCTTGGCTGCCAGACCTTCGGCCGTGATCGGCTCGTCCGTGCTCCGCCGCCGCGCCTGCTCGGCAATGGCAATGAAACGGTCGAAGTTCTCGTCGAAGGTCTTGCGGTTGTGCAAGCGGGTGAGGGTATCCAGTTCGGCGTAGTCCAGCAGGACGAGGTGCTCGGCATAGATGCTCAGTAACTCACGCACGCATTCAAAAATGGCGTCGCTCGGCGGTTCGTCGCAGAGGCTTTCAAAAATGGCGACGGTTGTGTTGCTCTGGCTGATGGAAAACGCCAGGCGCAGATGATCATCTTCCTTGGCAGACGCAATGCCGCCGGGGGATGCCGCGCAATCTTCCAGAAGGGGGTCCGCCGCGATCAGGTTGTCATCAATGTCGGCGTTGTCGAGATCTGTCGTCGACGAGATGCCGCCGCGGATCGCCCATGCGACGGGGATGCTGACCAGGCCGTGTGGAGTGGGTTTCACGCCGTGCAGGATCGCCGAGCGGGCGTTCAGGATCTCCAGAGCCGCGACCACGACCGATTCTGCAATGGCCTGTCTGTCGCGCGATGCTTCGAGCGACTGCAGCTTTTTCAGCAGGTGCAGTAGGGCGGTTTCTGATCTCATCGAGGGCGGAAGATCGTCGTGCACTGGCGGCGGTCAGGTTGTCATAAAGACAGGTAACGGCCGCCGGAGTCGCCAGCTTGAACCCTGACGTGCTGCAAGGTGGGCGAAACTTGCCCACTTGTGCACTTTTCTTGCCAAAACAGGCTCCGGGCGCCCGCCCGGAGCCTGTCTGGCGCCCGATCAGTCCATCTGGCGGCGCAAGACGCCGATGGGCGGCGCCCAGTCGTCTACCGGTTTCTTCTTGCGCGTCACCAGCGTCAATTGGGCAGGCTGAAACACGTTGGCGTTGTGCGTCACCGGCGTGGTGATGAGGTATTGCGCCCGCGTCGCGCGCAGGAAGGCGCCGACGCGGTCGATATTGGCCACGTCGAGGTGGGCGAACGGCTCGTCGATGAAGACGAAGCCGCCCGGGCGGGCATCGTCCATCAGCAACGCGACCAGCAGGATCAAGGACTTCATGACCTGCTGGCCACCGGAGGCCTCACCGTCGTTGAGGCTCTGCGCACCCTTCTGGTCGAAGTCGAACTGCACTTCGAGACCAGCTGCCGACAGGGTTGCATCATCGTTGTCGAGCGTCGGGATCGGGCATTCGATATGCAGGCCCGCCAGGTCGCCGAGCGCGCGCAGGTTCTTGCCGTATTGCTTCACCGTCGAGCGCAGCTTGGCGATGTAGGCGGCGCGGGCGTCCTCGACCATGCTCTTGGCGCGCTCGGAATAGGACATGCGCTGGCCATAGTCATTCTGGCGTTGCGTCAATTCCTGCGTGAGCTTCTCGCGCACGATGAGCACGTTCTCGTCGGTCGGCCATTCACCTTCGTTGAGACGGCGCTTGAGGCGCGACAACTCGTTGCGTGCGCCAGCGAGGCCACCGTAGTGCTCGGCGAATTCATTGAGCGCATCGGTTTCCAGCAAGTGACGCGGCACGCCACGGCGCTTGCTGCGCAGGCGCAACAGGCGGGCGGTCTGTTCGAGACGTTGCGGGCGTGCGTCAGCCGTGAGGCGATTGAGCGTATCGCGCGCCTGGGCCAGGTCGCGATTGCGACGGTCGGCCTCAATGGCGATGCCGGACAGACGCTCCTTGCACTGATCCAGCTCGGCCTTGGCCGCATTGAGCGTCTGTTCGGTGCGGCCGACCGCTTCCTGCGCGGCAGGCCTGTCTTGCGCTGCGGCCTCGAATTCGGCGGCGCGCGCCAGCATCAGTTCGGCGGCCTGCATGCCGAGCAGCTTCTCGCGCGCCGATTGCATGGTCTTCTCGGCCGCTTCCTGCTTCTTGTGCGCCCAGGCGAGTTGCTTGTCGAGCTCGCTAACCTCTTGTTGCAGGGCTTCGAGACGCGCAGTGCGCGCCAGTTCGCCGAACCAGAAATCCAGTGGCACGGAGAGGTGACGTGCGCCGCGACGCTCGCGGTGATAACCGTCCTTGGTGATCCAGTCCTGCTCGCGCGGCAGCTTGGCAGCGGCTTGTGCGTTGTCGACGCGGCGGATGCGGTTGAGCAGTTCAGCCAGCCACTTCGGCGGATCACCGGCGAAGTTCACGATCTCCAGCAGGCTGCCGGGGGTGGCTGCGGGAGCAGGGCTGCGGTCGGAGACGATGAAGTGACGGAAGCGTTCGCGTTCGCCGAGTGCCCAGGCGTTGTGGCGGTCGCCTTCATCTTCCAGCAGCACCAGCGAGCGGTAGGGGCGCAGGATGGCTTCCAGCGCGCCTTGCCAGGCCGGGTCGGTGACTTCGACGATGTCGGAGAGCAACTGGTGTTCGATGCCTGCGTCATTCAAGGCGCCACGGAAGCGCTGCGCATCGGCGTCCATCGGCGGGCCGCTGCGTGCTTGCGATTCGCGCAGGCGCTCGCTGATTTCCTCGAAGCGCGCGGTCAGTTCCTTGACCTTGGCGCGCGCCGCTTGCCAGTCGGCATAGGCGTTGGCGGCCGCGTCTTCAGAGCTCAGTGCATCGGAGCCGTGCTCCTTGGCAACACGCTCACGCAGGGCGTCGCGCTCGCCGAGCTTCTTGTCGATGTCGCGCAAGGCGTCGCGTGCGGTAAGCCATTGCGCATCGCATTCCTTGACGCGTTGGGCGGCTTCCTTGAGTTGCGTTTCGGCATTGCTCTTTTCGGCGGCGAGACCACCGACGCGCGCTTCGGACTCGCTGCGCACGCGTTCCGACGAGGCCAGATCGTCGCGCACGCTGCGCAGTTTCTCGCGCCAGCTGTCGACCTCGATCTGCAGATCCCCGACTTCCAGGCGCGGGATAGCATCGTTCTCCAGCGCATCGGCTTCCCCGCGCAGGCTTCGCCATTCCAGGAAGCGATCTGCTTCGACGCGCTTGCCTTCCGACTGTGTCTTGAGGCGGTCGAGGTCGAGCGCCAGGGACTCCAGCTCGCGCTGTGCGCTCTTCTGCTCTTCGCGTGCGGCCTGGTAGTTGTCCAGCACTTCCTTGTCGCCGAACACGTCGAAGACGAGATCGAGCAGGGAGCGCGGTGAGTATTCGCACAGCTTGTCGGTGTCGCCCTGTTCCAGCGACAAAACCTTGGCGATGGCGGGCGTGAGGCCCGCATAGGCGAGGCGCGACTGGTAATCGCGCAGGCCGATGAACTGCGCGCTTTCTTCCAGTTGCTCGACGGTCACGATGCCGTCTTCGATGCAGTACTCGCGCGTCCATTCGCCCGCCGCACGTTTGACGCGGCATGCCAGCGTCACATCGTCCTTGAGGCAGGGGAAGAATGGGCGCTTGCCGGTTGAGCCCGGCTTGTTCGAGACGTTGGCGCGAATCCACGCGAAGCCCGCATTGGCGCGGCGCACGTAGCGGCGGAAGTCGCGCTTGCCCGAGCACTTGAGCGCGAACAGCGTGCGCATGGCGTCGAGCAGGGTCGTCTTGCCGGAGCCGTTCGGCCCGACGATGGTGATGATCTGTGCATCCAGCGGCAGCGTGAAGCGGCGCCAGAAGTCCCAGTGGACCAGTTCGATATCGCGTATGTGGAACATGTGGTCTCTTGATCTTTATTCGTGTGACTCGGCATCGCCGCCGAATTCTTCTTCGAGCAGCTCGTCATCCAGATCGCTCTGCGTGGGCAACTGCCGACCTACTGCAGCCAGCACATCGGCCAGCGTGCCGTTGATGATGCGATCGGCGAGCACGCGGTAATCCAGCAACACATCGAGCAGCGGGCCTTCGAGGATGTAGCCGCCGCGACGTTCGATGAAGCCGAGGCGGGCGAGCTTGCCGAGCGCGAAGTTGCGGATCTTGGTCTTGCCGCCGAGCTGTGTGCCGAAATCGGCGAGCAGTGAAGCTTCCGACACGGCACCGGATACTTCCTCGCCATGCACGATGGGCTTTTCCTGGCCGAACATATCGTTCTGGCCGTCGTCCTCGCGCGTGCGACGACCGAGCTGGCGCTCGCGCTTTGGCAGGATGATCAGCGCCCAGATGACGATCAGCAGCGCGATCTCGTCGCGCGTCAGGCCCATGGTGCTGGCCTGGTAGTCACGACCGCCGAACACCGAGTCGAGCACGTCGTCCTTCAGGCCGACGGCAACATGCTCGGCAAACGGGTTGTCGAGCAATTGCAGGCCGACATTGGCGAGACGCTGTTCGAGCTCATGGCGGAAAGCTTCGTCGACGAGTGCGCGGCGCACCTGCACGTCATTGCGCGGCAACCAGCGATGCGCCAGCAGACGTGCGGTGAGGGATGTGATGTCTTGTTCCATGGGTTTCCTTTCAGGCGCCGCGGCGTACGACGTTGCCAGCCGAAATGTGCGACACCTCGTCCTCCATGACCTCGACGAGATAGCTCTCGAGCAACAGGTCGTATGGCATCTGGGTAAGGTCGGCGACAGGGCCTTCGGCTTGTGCTTCTTCGTTGCCAAGCAAGGAGAGCAGGGACAGGCGATAGCTGGCGGGGCCGAAGCCGCCGCCGAGAATGAGTTGTTGCGCAGGCGCGGCGGTCGGGATGCCCGAGAGCTTTTCCGAGAGGCGCGTGAGCAGGCTCAGGTCTTCGGATTCGTTGGCCTGGTCGGTCGGCGCTTCTTCGGATGGCGGCAGAGAAGAGTCTGCTTCCATCTGACGTACTTCTTCCGACAGGGCGCTTTCGGCGCGGTCCAGTAGTTCGTGACCGCCAGCAACGAACTGGGTACGCGGGCCGGCGCCCATTGCACCATCGGCAAGCGCAGCAATGCGGCGGATATCGAGACTGCGCAGCCAGGCGGCTGCATCGGAAGAGGACACCCCGGACGCGCCCAGGGTCACGCGCTGCGATTCGATCTTGTTCAGTGCACGCTGGAAGGCGGCGTCGACGCGAGCCAGCCGGCTCTGCGCGAGGCCGATGGCATGCGCGGTGCGTGCGATGTCGGGCGTGACGTCGCCGTCCTCATCCTTGTCGTCAGTGAGCAGCGAACGCAGAATCTGCGTGCCCTTGTCGAGCCAGCGGATATTGCTGGAGAGGCGCGAGCGCGCGTCGAGAATGCGGAATTCCGAACCGGATGCAATCGCGTCTTCGAACGAGGCGGTCAGCGCGTTCAGCTTGGCAAGCAAGTGCTGCAGCATTTCCGGCGTGAGCGTACCGGTAGCCTGCATGCCGGCGAGTTGCGTCGTGAGGAAGCCGAGTTCGGCATCTTCGTTCTCGCCGAAACGCAACAGCGCCGAGACGGCGGCGACTGCATTCCGGCCCGCATCGGAAAGCTGATAGGTGCCGTCTTCGCCGAACGCCATCAGGCCATTCTCACGCAGCCGCTTGAGCACCGTTTCCAGCTTGATGGTTTCGATGTAGCTGAAATGGCGGCGCAGCTCTTCCGGCAACCAGCGTGGCAGATCGGCGCGTGCGCCGATTTCGCGCAGCACATGCAGGCGGATGAAAACCTCTTCTTCGCCGCCGCGGAACAAGGTGATGAAGGTGTCGACCATTGGCCGCGCACGAACGAGTGCCCACAGGGTGGGCACGTCGTCCGGCTCGACACCCGGCGTCAGGAAGTCCTGAAGATTGAAATCCAGCGCCATCTGTCGCTTACACGCCTTGCTTCAGGCTGGCCTGGATGAAATCGTCCAGGTCGCCGTCCAGCACGGCCTGCGTGTTGCCGCTTTCGAAGTTGGTGCGCAGGTCCTTGATGCGGCCCTGGTCAAGCACGTACGAGCGGATCTGGTGGCCCCAGCCGATGTCGCTCTTCGAGTCCTCGAGCTTCTGCTGTTCCGACTGGCGCTTGCGCAGCTCGGCTTCGTAGAGGCGGGCGCGCAGCATCTTCCAGGCTTCATCGCGGTTGCGGTGCTGCGAACGGTCGTTCTGGCACTGCACGACGATGCCGGTCGGCACGTGCGTTAGACGCACGGCAGAGTCGGTCTTGTTGATGTGCTGACCACCGGCGCCGGATGCGCGATAGGTGTCGGTGCGTACGTCAGCCGGGTTGATGTCGATCTCGATCGAGTCATCGACTTCAGGGAATACGAAGACCGACACGAAGCTTGTGTGGCGACGCGCGTTGGAGTCGAACGGTGACTTGCGCACGAGGCGGTGGATGCCGGTCTCGGTGCGCAGGTAACCGTAGGCGTAATCGCCGCTGATCTTGATCGTCGCGCTCTTGATGCCGGCCACGTCGCCTTCGGACTCTTCCATCAGCTCGACGGTGAAGCCCTTCTTTTCGCAGTAGCGCAGATACATGCGTTCGAGCATCTGCGCCCAGTCCTGTGCCTCGGTACCGCCGGCTCCCGACTGGATTTCGATGAAAGCCGTGCACGGGTCCATCGGGTTGTTGAACATGCGGCGGAATTCGAGCAGTTCGACGGATTTAGCGATCGTGCCGACATCGGCTTCGACGGCCTCGAAGGTGTCGTCATCGCTCTCGGCGCTGGCGAGTTCGAACAGCTCGGCGCCGTCCTTGAGGCCACCGCTGATCTCGTCCAGCACATGGACGACGTTCTCAAGGGCCTTCTTTTCCTTGCTCAGTTCCTGAGCGTGCTCGGCGTTGTCCCAGATTTTCGGGTCTTCGAGCTGTTTACTGACTTCGACGAGCTTTTCAGCCTTGTTGTCGTAGTCAAAGATACCTCCGCAGTGACTCCGCGCGGCCGCGCAGATCGGAGAGGGCATTACTGATGGCGTTGATGCGTTCGGCTTCCATGGTTGTCCGGGCTGGCTGAAATCAATCTGCAATTATACCGGTTCGTGGGATGGCTTCGCCCGCTTGTGTGAGTTCGCAGGCTTCGTGCGGGACTTTGGTGCGTCTGGCTTCGATCTGGCGTCATTGCTGTGCATGGGCACGCCGCGCCAGCTCTTGCGGGCGGGGCATCCGGCATCACTTTAGCGCGCGCGTCGGCCACCACGGTGCGCTGGGCGCCCGGGGGCGATATGGCAGTCTTCTTGCTCTGTCAGAGGTAACTCATCTCCGGTCTGACCTTTCCCGCACATGACTTTCAATGTCGCGTCGATGCCAGCAGGAGTGCCTGCTGCTGAAACCTCCTCACGCTCATCTGCACTGCTGCAGTGGGCACTCTCAAGTCTGAGCGGCCTGTTCATGGGCTGGGCCGTATTCCAGGCTGCGTCCTGGATCGCCGTCGTGTGTGCCCTGGCTACTGTCATGGCGACGGCCGCCTACAGCTGGCGCCAGATGCGGCGGGATCGGCGCTGGCAGCGTGGCTTGGGTGCGTTTGCAGCCGCGCTTGAAGAAGGCGATCTGCGGGCACGCATCGACCCGACGACTTGCCCCGGTTTTGAGGACTCTGCGGAGCGCCTGAATGCCATGGGGCGACGCTTGGCGCGGATCTTTGTCGACCTGTCGCGCTCCGTGCATGAACTTTCCAGTGTCGCGCACGAAAGTACGGCAAATGCGGTGGGCAGCGACGAAGGCGTACGCGTACAGCGTGACGTTACGGTGTCTTCCGCTGCGACGCTCGAGGAGTTGACGACCAGCCTGGCCGTTGCCAGCGACATGGCACGTGGTGGCGCGCAGGTGTCGCGCGAGATGCGCGACACCCTGGGCAATGGCGCGCGCAGTGTAGATGCGCTGGCGACGACGCTGGCGGACTTCGCGACCACCGTTGAGCAGACAGCCTTGAGCGCGGCCGCGCTCGGCGAGGGCTCGCGGCAGATCGGTTCCATCGTGCAGGTGATTGCCAGCATTGGCGATCAGACCAAGTTGCTGGCACTGAACGCGGCCATCGAAGCGCAGCACGCAGGCACGCACGGGCGTGGCTTCGCGGTGGTGGCTGATGAGGTGCGCAAGCTGGCCGAGCGGACGGTTGCGGCCACGCGTGAGGTGGATGAGCGTATCGGCAACATCCGCACAAAGATCGATGCGTTGGTAGATCGCATGGACACTGTGCGCGAGCGTGCGCAGGGCAGCCAGCAGGAAGCCGCTGGTGCCTTGCAGAGGATCCGCGAGGTCGAGCGCAAGACGGAAGAGAGCATGCAGTTGGCCAACGAGATCGCCGCTGCCAGCGCCGAGCAGAGTTCGGCCAGTCAGCTGATCGCGCGCGATGTGGAGCAGGTGGCACAACTGGCGGATCGCAGTGAGCGACTGACGCGCGACAACACCGAGCTCTCGCGCTATCTCGATCAGCTTGCGCAACAGCTGACCGTGACCATCCAGCAGTATCGCTACGAATGAGGCGGAGTGGACGATGAGCGCAATCAACGCTTTTGCCATTGTTGCCATGCTGCTGTGTGGGGTGGCCTGCGCGTATTTCTATCGCATCCAAAGGCGCGGCAGGGACGTGGGGAGTGTGCGCAAGGCGATCGATGGCGCCGAGAACCTGCTCAAGCTGATCAAGCTGATTCAGCAGCACCGTGGTGCCAGTGCGGCTTTTCTGTCGGGCGATGCCTCGTTCCGCTTGAAGATGGATGCGCTGCAGGCGGCGGTGCAGAGCTTGACGCCGAAGCTGCAGGAGCTTGCGCGGGCCGAGTCCACATTCCTGCGCCCTGTTTTCTCGGTGCACGACATGGGCGTGCTGCTGCATCGCTGGAAGGAGTTGCTTGAACGGCTCGACAGCAGCTCGGTTGATCAGAGCATCACGGCACATTCGCAACTGATTTCGAAAGTACTGGAGTGGCTCGCCGGGCTGGGTGAAGCGCGGGTGGAGATTCCCATGGGCGAGCGCTTGCCGGTCGACCTGGCGCGCAATTTTGCACATCGCTTGCCGGCCTTGGCCGAATGCCTCGGGCAGTCGCGCGCATTGGGCAGTGCGGTGA
Organism: Uliginosibacterium silvisoli; assembly: GCF_036017035.1. NCBI lineage: Bacteria > Pseudomonadati > Pseudomonadota > Betaproteobacteria > Rhodocyclales > Zoogloeaceae > Uliginosibacterium > Uliginosibacterium silvisoli. The sequence goes on from NZ_JAYXHS010000004.1 coordinate 214,770, forward strand.
CGGCGCGTGGCGAGTGCAATTCGGTTTCGCGCGTGCGCCTGATGTTTCTCGTCGCCCGCGCGAAGACCTTGCTCGATCAGGCGGCTTCGCAGTCAAAAGACCCTTCGGCGGCAGTAACGGTCATGGCGGTCGAACAGTTTCTGGCGACGATTCGCACGGGCATTCTTGAGAAGAACACTGTGGGCATGGACGCAGGCAGTTACTTTGCGCAAGCCACTTCGGCCATCGACGCTGTTTTCGCCTGGATCGATGCCTGCAAGCAGCGCATGACGGCAACCTTGGAGACAGAAGAGTCTCTGGTGGTGAAGACAGATCGCAGCCCGTAAGCAGCGCTAGGGATTTTCGCGAATCCGAAGATAGCTGGCGAACTTCGGCAAGCCGGTAGAGGTGAGATCGCGATAGCGATACGTCACAAGCGTGCCCAGCGGTGGGGGATTGATGCGCTCAGCATCCGAGAAGCCGGTGCCGATGCGGAAGCGCCGCCCTTCGGGTGTCTCCACCAGCAAGGCGCCCAGCTTGCCTGCGTTCTGGCCCTTGCCGGGAATGTGGCCAACGACGGTCGCCTCCGTGTCGAGCATTGGCTTGAGCTTGAGCAGCACGTCGCTGCGGCCGGTCACGTAGGGTGCGTCGGCGCGATGCAGTACCAGGCCTTCCGCGCCAAGGGCGACGACTTCCTTGAGTTTTGCCTTGAGTGCCTTGCGATCGGCAATGCGGAATTGTTCGACAGGACGTAGCCAGGGCAGGTTTGCCTTGCGGATCGTGGCGGACATCAGCGCGATGCGATCGCTAAAGCTGCCGAGTGCATCCGGCATTTCGAAGATCATGTACTGCACCTGGCGCCACTCGTCATTGATGGGCTCCTCCTTGCGCACGATGGCGGAGAGCTTGTCGAAGCGCTGTCGCGCAATCCACAACTCGCCATCGAGAGGGATGCCTGGCAGCGCATCGATGAACCACTTGGGGGCATGCACAGGTCTGCCGCTGCGATAACGCAAGCTGCTGCCATCCCACACGGCGCGCACACCATCGAGCTTTTCGCTGACCCAGTAGTCGGCGGGGTCTATGTCGTCGCGATAGACGTTGGCAAGCAGGATATTGCTGTCGGCAGCGCGGGCTGCCTTGCCACACGTCAGCGAGAGGGCTCCGGCAAGGAGTGCTGCAAGGAAGTGGCGTCTATGCACAATGGGTCTCCCTGAAAGAAGCCCCGCAGCTTAGCGAGCGAGGCATCCTTCAAGAAGCGGACCTTCGGGTGGGCGCTCATGCACCCATGCGCAAGCTCAGTCGCCGGGCCTGCGGAAGTCGTCCTCGACCCAGGCATGCGCGCTGCCAGGGTTGAATCTGAATTCTGGCCCGACGCGAACCTGCGCAACTTGCTCACCATTCGCGTCATGCGCGCTCAGCAGGGCATAAGGCGCATCTTCGTCAGGCACGATCTGCAGCGTGACGTCGAGCCGTCCCGAGGGTGTGTCCACAGTCAGGCGCTTGTTGAGCATTGCGTGTTGATGCTGCTCATGGCGGCGGATGACTTCCGAAGCTGTCTTGATCAGGGTGCTGAAGGCGAAGGCGTCCAGTGGCTTCGGGTTCTTCTTGTCACGGCCCATGGTCCAGGGGCCGACGAGCGCCGGTTCAGACTCGCCGTCCAGGTACATGGCGACCGCCCAGCCATCATCGTCTTCGTTCTTGATCACGCGGGCGGTCCAGCCCTTGTCGCGCCACAGTCGGTCTTCGTAAATCGCAGTGGGCGATGCGTCTGCTGCGGTGTCTTCAAATGCGTTCAATGTCATGGGCGGCATTGTACCGTCCGCAGCATTCCCGATTGTCTCTATGTACAGGTTACGGGGTGGCGTGTATGGTGACCCGGACCAGTCGCGCGCTTCGCGGGACACGTGTATTCAACGTTGGCTGACAGAGGAGTATGCACATGGCAATTTTCCGGTTTGAACTCAAGCCCATGGTGGTTTCAGGTGTTTTGCTGGCTGTTGGCATGGCGCTTTGTGCGGCCCCTGCCAGCGCTACGACGCAATCCAAACAACGTCAGGCGGCTCGCGATGTGCGTCAGGAAACGCGCCCCGACGCCCGTGAAGAGAAGCGGGATTGTCGTGCTGCCGACGACAAGAGCAATGCAGGTTGTCGTCAGGACAAGCGCGGCGCCAAGCAGGATGGGCGCCAGACAGCGCGTGATATCAAGTACTGAGCAAGGTTTGCTGCGTACAAAAAAGAAACCCGCTCAGGCGGGTTTCTTTATTTTCCGGGAGGCGCACGACGCCCCCTTAGCGCCAGGCGCTGCCCACCTGGATATAGAAGGCTGTGTCGTCCGGGCCGCGTGCGATATCGAGACCGACGAGTAGCCCCAGCTTGCGTGCAATCAGGTAGCGGAAACCGCCACCGATGGTCGTGACATCCTCGGCATCGGAAAAGCTGGTGCGCTTTCCATAAGCCTTGCCCACGCCCCCAAAGCCGATGACGGACCAGCGTTCGTCCAGTGCCACGCGCAACTCCATCTCGCCCGCTGCCGCCTGCCTGTCCTGATAGCGAGCGGCTGGAATGCCACGCAGCTTGACATAGGGCTGTGCCCAGAACGGCACGTCGCCGCGCGCGCCCTGCCAATCAGCTCGTAGCGCCAGTACCAGTCGGTTACTCAGTGGTTGCCAGTGATAGCCGCGGGCGCCAAGCAAGTCGAAGCTGTTCGTGCTGCCGAACTCGGGGCGCATGAAGTTGCCCTCCACTTCGGCAAAGGAGCCGGCATTGGGCGAGAGGAAGTTATCGCGGGTGTCATAGTCGATCAGTGTTCCGACGGCGCCGAGATTCTGCTTGAAGGTCTGGTCGATCAGTTCAAGTGGTCGCTCGCGATCGAAGTGCATCTCTGAACTGAAATAGGCATAGCGCAAGCCCAGCAGTACGGGTGAGTCAGCCACGCGCGCCAGCACTTGCTGTACGAGGCCGATGCCGTTCACCGTGTAGCGCTGTGGCTCATCCCGTCGGCCGTAGTAGTCGAGATTGATGCCGAGCTTGGCAATACCGCCGAGGTAGCGGATGTTGTCGCCGTTCCAGGTATGCATGTGGCCCAGAAAGCCGCCATATGTACCGTTCCCTGTTTTGAAACCGCCGAAAGCAGTCATGTTGGGCGGCGCGCGACGTCCCGTTTTCTCCATGCTGTGCTGCGAAGCATCGGCAATGGATTCGTCGAAATAGATTGCGGCCAGACCGGCGCCATAGCCGATGGCCGGCTCGGTGACGATGATGGGCACAGGGAGCATGCCCTGGTATTTCAGGAGGTGCTCACTGGCATCGAAGCGTCCGTCTTCGGGGTCTGTGAAGCGCCCACCTTCGGCCGCATGGGCAAATGGAATTGTCAGACTCAGGCAGACCAGAGCCGGGGCTAGAACTTGAAATCCGGTAACTCGAGCGGCTCGCAATACGCGTCGCTTCATCGCACTTTTTCTCCCTGATTGCATGCTGTGTGGCGTACGACATCTCGATAGTGATGCCGCAGTCGGGAGTGGTCAAGCGTGCGATGCGCTGCTATCGACTTGAGTCAGGCGGGGAGCGCTACGAAGAATGACTCGTGGTGTTTCTCGCGGTATCGCGCGAGGGGAGCAAGCGCTGCAGTGGGGTGTGAGGGCGCATGGAGAGGGGAAGGATCAGGACGCAGTGCGTCCTGATCCGGAGGCCGTACTAGCCGCGCAGGTTTGCGTTCAGGAACGCGATGGTGCGTTGCCAGGACAGCTTGGCTGCAGCCTCGTTATAGCGGGGCGTGGTGTCGTTGTTGAAGCCGTGCTCCGTGCCGGGATAGACGAAGCCCTCATTCTTGACGCCATTGGCCTTGAGTACTGCTTCGTATTTTGGCCAGCCGGAGGTGATCTTCTCGTCATTGCTTGCGTAGTGCGCTTGCAAGGGAGACTTGATCTTCGCCGCATCGGCTTCGGCGGGTTGCGGGCCGTAGTAAGGCACGGCAGCGGAGAGCCCGGGCAGGCGTGTGGCGAGGAAGTTCACCATGCCACCGCCGTAGCAGAAACCGACTGCACCGATCTTGCCGCTACCTTCTGGCAGCTTGGCAAGCCAGTCCGCTGCGGCCACGAAGTCTTCACGCGTCTTGGTCTGATCAAGCTTGGTGAATGCTTCGCGAGCCTTGTCTTCGTCACCGGGGTAGCCGCCGAGGGAAAACAGCGCGTCCGGTGCAAAGGCGATGAAATTGTCGAGCGCCACACGGCGGGCAATATCTTCGATATGCGGATTCAGGCCACGGTTTTCGTGGATGACCAGCACTACGGGCAGCTTGCCCTTTGCGTCAGCAGGCTGCACCAGATAGCCCCTAACTTTGCCATTGCCGTTAGGGGATGGAATCTCGACCCAGCTCGTCTTGAGGCGCTTGTCGTCAGGCTTCACTTGCTGTGCTTCTGCGAAGCGGGGCGTCAGGGCTGCCAGGAAGCCGGCTCCGGTCATACCGCCAACCGCGAACTTCCCTGAGGACTCGATGAAATCACGGCGTGAAATATCGCCATGAACGAACTTGTCAAACAACTTCATTACTTCCGGTGGGAAATCCTGTGCGGTAAGACGACTCATGATGTTCTTCCTCGTGTGGTCGAAATGGGCTGGCAAAAGCCTTGGGTTCTGCCTTGTTTTGGTTCCGTGCAATTCAACGGCAGAGACAGCGTAACCGGTCGCATAGACATGGGAAAGTGCCGTGCGTTCAATCGAGTCACGAAACAGGCCGCATGCGCTTGGGAAGCGCGCGTTTGAGGCATCGCAGCTGGCGACGAAGACGGGTGCCGCGCTACATGAGCAGGCGCTCAAGTGGGGGAAAAGACGCAGGGCGCAGCAGTCACTGCGCCCTGATGAGTGTGGTGCGGACGAGGATCAGTAGATCTCGCGCGTCTCGAGGAACTTCACGTTCGGATGCCGTTCCTGCGCCATCTGCAGGTTGACGCGGTTCGGCGCGAGGTAGACGTACTCACCACCGCCATCCAGTGCCATGTTGCCAGGCGCTTTGTCGAGCAGAGCCTTGATGTCTTCGTCCTTGCCACGCAGCCAGCGAGCGGTGGCCCATGAGCAGCCTTCGAAGACGCATTCCACGGAGTACTCGAATTCGAGACGGTGTGCGACGACGTCAAATTGCAGGACGCCGACTGCGCCGAGGATCAGATCGTTCGACGCGAGCGGTTTGAAGAGCTGCGTCGCGCCTTCTTCCGCGAGCTGCTGCAAGCCCTTCTGCAGCTGCTTCATCTTCAGAGGGTTCTTGATCTGCGCGCGGCGGAAGAGGTCAGGTGCGAAAGATGGGATGCCGGTGAACTTGAGATCTTCGCCTTCGGTGAAGGTGTCGCCGAGACGAATGGTGCCGTGATTCGGAATGCCGATGATGTCGCCAGGGAAGGCTTCGTCAGTGGTATTGCGATCTTGCGCCATGAAAGTGATGGCGTTGTTGACTGCGAGTTGCTTGCCTTGCGAAACCTGCTTGATCTTCATGCCGCGTTCGAAGCGACCAGAACAGACGCGCATGAAAGCGATGCGGTCGCGGTGCTTGGGGTCCATGTTGGCCTGGATCTTGAAGACGAAGCCGGAGAACTTCGGCTCATCCGGTTTGACTTCGCGGTTCTCCGAAGCGCGCGCCAGCGGCTGTGGCGACAGATCGACGATGGCGTCGAGCACGGATTGCACACCAAAGTTGTTTACGCCGGAGCCGAAGAAAACGGGTGTCTGTTTGCCCGTGAGGTACTTCTCTTTGTCGAAGGTGTGTGAGGCACCACGCACCAGTTCAACTTCCATGCGGAGCTCTTCCGCCTGCTCACCCAGTAGCTCATCGAGACGCGGATTGTCGAGGCCTTTGATGATCTCGGACGTTCCCTTCTCTGCGTGCGGGTCGAAGAAAGAGATGGTGTCGTCATACAGGTTGTAGACGCCACGGAAACGCTTGCCCATGCCGATCGGCCAGGTCATGGGCGCGCATTCCATCTCCAGTGTGGATTCGATCTCGTCGAGCAGGTTGATCGGCTCCTTGCCTTCGCGGTCGAGCTTGTTGATGAAGGTCAGGATGGGGGTGTCACGCATGCGGCAGACGTGCAGCAGCTGGATGGTGCGCGATTCGACGCCATTGACCGAGTCGATCACCATGACGGCGGAGTCGACGGCAGTCAGCGTGCGGTAGGTGTCTTCCGAGAAATCTTCGTGACCCGGTGTGTCGAGCAGGTTCACGATCGCATCGCGATAGGGGAACTGCATGACCGAGGAGGTAACCGAGATGCCGCGCTGCTTTTCCAGCTCCATCCAGTCGGAAGTGGCGTGGCGGCTGGCCTTGCGCGCGCGCACTTCGCCCGCAACCTGAATGGCGCCGCCGAACCACAGCAGCTTTTCCGTCAGCGTGGTCTTGCCCGCGTCAGGGTGGGAGATGATGGCAAACGTGCGTCTGCGCCTGATTTCTTCGGCGAGTCGTTGGTCCTGCATGGGCGAGTTCCAGAATGGGTTGCGCGTTAAGAGCTGCTACCGGGATTGCGGGGTCGCAGGGTCTTGGGCAAAGCGGGCAAGTATACCGCGCGTATCGGGTAAGGCCGAGCGGGATCGCGTTTCTGGCCCGGCATGGCATCCATTTTTTCAATTCCTTCGCTGATCGACGCTTATTAATCGTCGTCGTCCGAGATCGTTGTGCGAGGCGACTCACTTGGGGAAAATGAGCGCTGCACGATTGATTGCAGCTATTGCCTGGTGCCGGAATAGGCGCTGTGTAGTAACAATGCGCTTGCAAGCTGACCATACGATGTTCGCGGCAGATTGCTCGTGACTGCCGCGCGTGCATGAGTGCTGTTGGAGCCCCTTGGGTTCAGGGCGTCAAAGTGATTCGAAATCCCGAAGCGATTCGAGCTGCGGAACGCGTGCCTCTGGTACAGTGCGCGCGTGTCGGTAGAGACCCGACTTGATTTCATAAAAATATGACAACAATCAGACACGACGCGAAGATTCCAGTCTGGGGTGATGCTACCCCTAGCATGTGGGGCTTTCTGGGTCCGGTATTGCGCCCGAATATTGGCGGTTTGACCGTGATATTCCTGGCGCAGAGCTTTGCCGCACTCACCCAGGTGATGATGCCGTATGCCTTGAGCAATGTGGTCCGGGAGATCGTGGCCAGCGTCAAGGTTGCCTACCTGAGCTGGCCGATGCTGTTCATGCATCTGCTGTTCTTCCTCTTCTTTGCCGTGGCTGACGTGCTCTGCACGCGCTACATCTCCAGCAAGCAAGCTGTTGTGGGCCCGAAGATCCGCGGTTTTGCACTGCTGTGTCTCTTCAATCACCTGCAGTTCCATTCACACAAGTTCATTTCCCGCTCGCAAGCCGGTGTGCTGACGGGGCGCATGCTGGAGTCGTCGACTGCGGTGACGGACGGCATGTGGCTGCTGATGACGGAGATGTGGCCCGCCTGCGTGGTGGTCGTGGCGTCTTCGATCATGCTGATGTTCATCGAGCCCTGGCTCGGCATGTTCGTGCTGGTGTGGGCGTTCCTGTTCGCGGTGATCGCCATGTACCTGGCAAAGCAGCGCCACCCCATGTCGAAGAAGACGGGTGCTGCGCGCGCGCGCATTGCGGGGGCGCTCGGTGACGTGGTCACGAATCTGCTGAACATCAAGTTGTTTGCGCAGGAGAGAGCCGAGGCAGCGCGTTTCAAGCGGGTGCTGGAGGCTGAGCAGCGCGAAGCGGTGATGTACAGCATGGAGGCCGAAAAATCGCGGCTCATCCTGTATTTCTTCGGGATGGTCTTCAAGGTGACGTCCTTGTTCATCGCCGTGTGGCTGGTGGCGGCCGAGGGCTTGTCAGCCTCGGATCTCGTGCTCTCCGTATTCCTTGCCAACGTGGTCATCACGTATGCGCACGCCAGCAGCAAACGCATGCTGGAACTGTTTGATTTCGTGGAGCGTTTGAATGGTGGCATCGCGGCGATTCTGATGCCGCACGAAATCAAGGAGAAGCCGGGCGCTCTGACCGATATCGCCATCAAGGGCGAGATCGAGTTCAAGGATGTGCGCTTCGCCTATGACAGCAATCGTGAGATTCTCAAGGGCTTGTCAGTATCCATTCCTGCGGGACAGAAAGTTGGTCTGGTAGGGCTGTCGGGCGTGGGCAAGAGCTCGTTCGTGAATCTGCTGCTGCGCCTGTACGAGTCGACAGGCGGTGAGGTGCTGATCGACGGCGTGGATATCAAGAATCTCTCCTTCACCGCGTTGTACGAGCAGATTGCGCTCATCCCGCAGGACCCGATCCTGTTCCACCGCTCGATTCGCGACAACATTGGCTACGGATCGCCCGATGCCACGGAGGAGGAAGTGTTCGAGGCAGCGCGTAAAGGGATGTCGCACGACTTCATCATGTCGCTGCCCGAAAAATACGAGACTTTCGTTGGCGAGCGCGGCATTCGCCTGTCTGGCGGACAACGTCAGCGTATTGCCATCTCGCGAGCCTTGCTGAAAGACGCTCCGATCGTGATTCTCGATGAAGCGACGTCCAGCCTGGATTCGATCACCGAGTCGGAAATCCAGGATGCACTTGCCGAAACGATGATCGGCAAGACCGTCATCGTGGTTGCGCACCGGTTGTCGACGATCCGCGAGCTGGACCGCATCCTGGTGTTCTCGGACGGGAACATCATCGAGGATGGCAACCATAGGGAGCTGTTGAAACTCAACGGCCACTACCATGATCTGTGGAATCGCCAGGTTGGCGGTCTGATGCCTGACTAGGGAGCCTGACCATGTCAGAACATAAAGACAAGAATGTCGTTCAGGAAACCGGCGAGCCGAAAACGCCTTTGAGCCTGCAGATCATCAGTGTGTTTTGCGCGATGCTGCTCGTCGTCATCGGCGTGGTGATCATTTTCGTTCCCTACACACGTTCGGAGCGCGTGCAAGGCCGCGTCGACGCGGAAGAGGGCGTGGTCAAGATCTACGCACAACTGAACAGCGTGGTGGTGCGGCAGCACGTCATGGAGGGCGATGTCGTACGCAAGGGCCAGCCGCTGCTGACCTTGTCTACCGAGCGCCAGCTGGGGTCAGGTGGCGGTGCGGAGCTTGCTCAGGTCAAGGCGTCGAACTTCAAAGGTACGACGCTGCGCGAGGAGATGGCGAACATTCATTCGCTCTATGAGTCCGAACAAGCCTTGCTCGTCAATCAGATCACGCGCAAGCGCGGTGAGTTGTCTCAGATCCAGACCAACGTAGGTATTCAGGAGCGCGTGCTGAATCTCGCGAAAGAGAGTTACAAGCGGCGCTCTGCGTTGGTGGAGCAAGGTTTTCTTTCGAAGGAAGGTCTTGCTGACGAAGAGCGAAGGTTGCTGCAGGCCGAAGCTGATCATGAGAATGCCAAGAAGGAGCTGATCTTCACGCAGTCGGCGGTGGACGAACTCGAAGCCAACAAGGCGATGCTGGTCCGTCGCAGGGAGAAGGAGCTGTTGCCGCTCACGCGCGCCTTGTCATCCACCAACCAGGAGGCGATCGATTATCAGGCGCGCCAGGAGTTCGTGATCCAGGCAAAGACTGATGGCATCGTTGCAGCCATCCTGCCGAAGCTTGGCGACACTGTGCTGGAGAAGGATCTCCTGATGTCTGTGTCGCCCTCCAATTCGAAGTTCTATGTGAACCTCTACGTGCCAAGTAGCGCGATAGGTTTTCTCCAGAAGAAGAACGCGGTCAAGCTGCGATACGAGTCCTATCCCTATCAGAAGTTTGGTGAATACAACGCCACGGTGCGGGCCATTTCTCCGGTGGCACTCGATCGCAGTGAGTTGAGGCTGGCTTCACTTGCGACGGACAATTACTACCGCGTGCAGGTCGAGCCTGAAAGCCAGACCGTGCATGCCTACGGCCGCGACTTTGCGCTGCATGACGGCATCAAGGTCGAGGCGGACATACAGGTCGAAACCCGCAAGGTTTTCGAGTGGATACTGGAGCCGGTTTACGCCAAGTTCTATGGCAAGTAAGTCAGGCTGACATGCGCGCGGAGAATTGCGCGCACAAAGAAAAACGGCGCCGTGAATCCGGCGCCGTTTTTCTTTTCAGGGCTCAGAGGAACAGGACGGGCTTGTCCAGCGTGCCGAGCATGAACTCCGCCGCTGCGATCTGTGCCTTGCGTTGACCAAAGGTGTGTTGGCATGCCGTTGTCAGGTCGCGCAGATGGCGCTCAAGCGGCATTTTCTTGCCGTACACGGCCGGACCACCCACCGCGTCGAACAGGGTTTGCACGGCCTGGCGCGAGGACTGGAAGGCATTTGCACGGGCGAGATACACGGCAGCACGTTCCTGTTCATCCGGAAGTTCGCCTGCTTCCAGTTTCTTCCAGACCGCTTCCAGCGATTGATATACATAGGCGCGTGACGCGGCATACAGCGTGTGTGCCTCGGCGATTGCAAGCGCTGCGAACTCGGACTTCACCTTCTTGCTACGCATGGTTTCAGTAACGGCTTCAATCGCGCTGCGTGCGATGCCGAGCACCACACCCGGCATCTTCGCGCAGAGGATGGAGGACCACAGGTACAGCGGCCCTGGGTGGGATGGGCGATCAAAATCGAATACGCGGTCTTCCGGAATGAAGAGATTCTTCGCTTCGATGTCATTGCTGCCGGTGCCGCGCAAGCCTGTGGTGTACCAAGTGTCGTGAATGATGAAGTCTTCACGACGCGCAACGATCATCTTGTGGATGGGCTGGCCATTGTCATCGAGTACAAGGCGGACGCCGTCGAAAACATGGCAGCCGCCGGCAAACAGGTCGGCGTGCAGACAGCCGCTCGCAAAGGGCCAGCGACCGTTGACCATGTAGCCGCCGTCGACCTTCTGGGCGCGACCCGCGGCGCGGATGACATTCGAAGTCGTGACGTCCGGATGCGGAAACATTTGGCGTGCGATCGCACTGTCGAGCAGCCCGCTGTATTGACCGCTATCTGTCTGGATCATCACGCACCATGCGACAGCGCCATTACCCATCGCGAGCTCTTCGAGCGCCTCGTTGAGCTGCATGATGTTCATCTCCGCGCCGCCCCAGCTGCGCGGCATCATCATGCGGAAGGCGCCGGTCTTGCGGACCGCATCGAGCACATCGTCCGGCACGCGGCGCAACTCTTCTATTTCATTGCCGCGCGATTGAAGGAAAGGGCGCAGGGCGCGGATGTTTGCAAGAATCTGCGATGCATCTGTTGCAGGCTCGGCCGTGACGACGGCATCGTCTATCTGGTCCATTAACATCGGTGTCTCCAGGTCGATTTGAATCGATTGTTATGTGGCCGTAGTCGACCTTGAATGCATCATCGGGGTCCTGCGAATCCGGACATTTGAGCGCGGGCGATTATACCTGCGCAGATTTTTCGCCGTGCAAGGTCGGGGCGTGTTGCGCGACGACGTGCGCCAGCTCCGCGAGCACTTCTGCCTCGATACGCCTTGTTGTCTCCATCTGCTCCGGAATCGGGATCAGGTGCTCTCTGCCACGGGGCAGCAGGCCCCGTCGACACATGACGACAAGATTACGGGCAGATTCTGCCGAGGTCTGAACCTGGCTGAATCGATCGAGCATGCTTTGCGAAACGGCATAGCCCTGGGCGGCCAGCCAGCGCGCGCGCTGGTTCATGCATTTCTTGTGCTCCCAGAAGATATGGAAGCCGCGGAAATCGAGCCCCATCGGTACGTCCCTGTTGCGCGCGTCGATCCACCTTGTCAGGTATTGCTGCAGGAACTCATACGTTTTCAGGCCGTACCACAAGTCGGTATTCGGCTTCAGGTCGCCGCGCAGGTCCGGATTCAACAAGGTATTGGTCGACGACAGGTACTCGGCAAGCACCGGCAGGAAGCGTTCCGGATCAAAACGCGCGGGTGGTCGGCTGTCTGCGCTTGGTTTGAAGAAGCGCGTGCGCCCTGCAATGTGCGGCACGCTATGTACGAAACCGGCATCGAGTTCGGCGTAGCTGCATTCGAGCTGTCGGTACTGCGAGTTCTTGTCGAAACCGATGATGTTGAAGGTGCGACGTTCATCGTCGTAGCCGTAGACGAGCAAGCGGTGACCGAAATGCGTGGTGCCGCCGTTGAAGAGGGCGGAAATGTAGAACTCGTCGACGAAGGTCTCGACGTAGAAGTCCTGCTGCAACTTGGTGACGACATATTCGGCGATGGAGTCGCCCAGGGACTCCATGGTGGCTTCATCGAGTTTGTCGCTGTCAGCGAGCCAGGGATTGAAAGGCGCCGTTCCTTCTGTAAAGTGGATTTCGCCTTTGGGTGTCTTGCTGAAGTCGATGCACTCCGAAAGCGCGAGTTGTGCGGCGTTGCATTGCAGCTGCACATAGTTGCTGTGGATCCATGGCCACGCGTCGACGTTCGTCAGGGTGACAGCCAGATGGTAGCTATACATCATGTAGCCGCGAATCGGTGATTCGACCAGAGGCAGTATCTTGGCGGTCATGCTTCTCCTCCTTATTTCCTTGGGCGGAGCAGCCTCGGTGAGCCGGGCATGTCAGTCCGCGTCAGCCTTTTCCTGTATTCCACACGTGGTGGCGAGTCTTCGCTCGCGTAACGTCAGGCAGTATCTGGCCGGGCATGATGTCACAAAAATCAACGCGTTTACATGCCGATTCGAATTCGTTCGAAACCTGATCGCCAAATGTCTTGCATGTGCATTCAAGGGCGCGTGTGGTGAAGCGCAACGTCATGGGATCACCATGCTGGATTGCATCTGCTGAACGGATTTCACACAGAGTGCGTATGCGGTAATACTTGCGCCTCCTGGCGCGCGGCAAAGCGTCGTTTTCCACGCATGAATATTGGGCCGGTCATGCTTAACCGGGCGAATCCGACATGTTCAGAATTGATCCATCATTAACGCACGCGCGTGAGATTTCATATGCAGAACGACGCGATCTGTCGAGTCGGCGTACGGCGAAGGGGGTCAATCTTTGCCGTTTTCGTACGGTAGATGGCGTGCTCGATGTCGCTGCGCTGCGGCGAGCCCTGCGGCAACTCGCGTTGCGGCATGAAGCCCTGCGTACGCATTTTGAAAAGGATGCAACGGGCGCGCCGATCCGTAGAGTCGAGGCGGAGGCCGAGATCCCCTGCGTACAACTCGATCTGCGAGAGTTTTCCGTTTGCCATGAACAGGTGAGAATTCAGGCGCTCGCTGTGGCAGAGGAGGCGTTTCCTGCAGACGCCAGCCCACTCGCCCGCATTGGTGTTCTCGAGGTGGCAAACGCGCAGACGGTAATCGTGATCTCGATCGCTGCGTTGATCGCTGATGGGCAGGCGGTTGCAATCATCATCAGGGAGCTCAGCGAGCTATATCTGGCGGAGGTGGCGAAGAGGGCGCCTGATCTGCCGGAGCTCGAGTATGGGCTATCTGCATTCGTGGCCAGCCAGGTCGCGTGGATGCAGAGCCCCGCCTACCGTGAGCGTGTAGCGCAGTTGCAGGAGCGATTGCATGGACAGATCGAGAAGACGGGAGGCGTGGCGCAATTACATTTCTCCCCCGAGACAAAGGACTCGTTTCTGCTGGATCGCGAGTTCCCCGCCGGATTCAGTGAAATGCTTGTCAGTGCCGCGCGCATTGCGAAGGTGACAGTGCCGACGGCCCTGATGGCGCTCACTGGTTTGAGCGTTGCGCGCGCGCGTGACGTGCGTGGCCTCTTCTTTACGTCGACCTTCTCCAACCGTTCGATCAATGGGACGGCCAATCTTGTTGGCTACCTGTCCACGACCATGCCGTCGTTTCTCGACGCCAATCCGGCGGGCGGTTCCGTCGAATGCGTGAAGGCCCTGCATCGCGAGTTTTTTCTGTTGATGTCGCAGTTCGGCATGATTCCGATCTCGGAAATCAGTCCCGGCATCGCAGAGTGCTATCCGCCCGCGCCGGCAGGATCTTCGATCAAATTCGGCAAGATTGTCATGGATGTGACCCAGAATGATTTCTCGCGGCTGTTTGGCCTGCCCAGCCGGACCTTCCAGGCAAGCATCGCGGGTGGTCTTGGTGCTGAATACAAATTCGTTTTTCGCGCGCCGCGCAGCGGTGCAGTCGAGTTATGGGTTAAAGGGCTCAGACAGTCGGGAAGCGAAGAGCTTGCCTTGCGCGTAATTGACGAACTGCTTCCCTCAAGCCTAGCGTCAATGTGCAACTGAGCGCTGCTGCACTGCCATAGATACGTTGCTGCATTCATATCGTCAGAAACAGCAAAACTGGCAACGCAACTAACTTGCTGATGAAGCGGATTGGCGCGGCAGGCGCCTATATAATCCGCGGCGGCGTGCGCTTGCCCCTCGATCTGCCGAGTGCTGAGGGCAGGCTGTGATGACGACTCAATCCTGGTACGGACCGTTTCAGACATGACCAAGCTCCCTTCACAAAGTGCTTACAAGCCAACGGCAATCGCCTTGCACTGGTTGATGGGCTTGGTGCTTGCCGTCACGTTTGCGTTGGGCCTTTACATGGCGGACATGCCTTTGTCGCCAGACAAGCTCCGCTATTACTCATGGCACAAATGGATCGGTGTCAGCCTGTTCATGCTGGCGGCTGTTCGGCTGGCGGTTCGATTGACGAGCCCGCATACCCTGGCGGGCGGATCACGATCGCTGCAGGAGAGCCTGGCGCTGTGGGCTCATCGCATCCTGTACCTGCTCATGTTTGCAATCCCCTTGTCTGGCTGGTTGATGAGCTCGGCCAAAGGGGTCCCAACCGTCTATCTCGGGCTGTGGCAGTTACCGGATCTGGTCGGACGGAATGCTGTGTTAGGCCGCAGCCTTCAGACCCTGCACGTCACACTCAATTTCACGATGGCGGTGATTGTCATCGGACATGTTGCCGCTGCATTGAAACATCACTTTGTGGATCACGATGGTGTCCTCGCGCGCATGCTGCCGTGCGTTGAACCCAGGTCCTCCGGAAAGCCATCATGAAAAGCAAACAGATCATTGCAGCGGTTTTTGTTTCGTATGCCGCGTTAAGCGCAGGCATACGCCCAGCGGCGGCGGTTGAGTACACGCGCGTCATTGCCGACAAGAGTGCCATCAAGTTCATCTACAAACAGATGAACGTGCCAATGGAAGGTAGTTTCGGGCGTTACGCGAGTCAGCTCCGATTTGATCCCGCGAAGCCGGCTGCAGCAACTGCAAGTTTCCAGATCGATCTGGCCAGCATCGACACCGGCGCCACGGATGCCGATGAAGAAGTGCGCGGCAAGCTCTGGTTCAACACGAAAACCTATCCGCAAGCGAGCTTTGTCTCTACGTCGGTTGCACCTCTGGGCGGGAATCGCTTCGAGGTCAGAGGCAAGCTGACGATGAAGGGCAAGACGCAGGACATCGCGGCACCGATCAGCTTCACGCAGGATGGTGCGAATGGTTTGTTCGAAGGCTCTTTCACTATCAAGCGCGCGGACTTTGCGATCGGCGAAGGGGCGTGGGCCGACTTCGCAACGGTGGCGAACGAAATCCAGATCAAGGTAAGACTGCTGGCGGGTGCCGGCGGAAAGTAGGTTTCTTTACGGCGTCCTGGCCGCCAGCAGCATCTTCGAATACGCCTGGAATCCCTCACCATGGAGACAAGAAGCATGAAGAGAATCGCTTTTGCAGTTGCCTGTGCAGTCATCGCCGCAAGCGCTTCGGCGGCGCCGGAGAACTATTCAATCGACCCGACCCATAGCGCCGCACGCTTTGGTTATGACCATCTGGGCTGGACCTATCAGCAGCATCGTTTTGACCAGATGACGGGCAAGATCGTCTACGACAAGGTTGCGCATACGGGTTCGGTGGATGTGACGATCGATGCAAAGTCGCTCAACACGGGTTACGCGCTGTTCACGCAGCAAATGCAGGCGGAAGACATGTTCGATACCGCGAAGTACCCGACCATTACTTACAAGTCGACCGGTGTGAAATTCGAGGGTGACAAACTGGTGGCGATCGATGGTGAGTTGACGGTCAAGGGCATCACAAAACCCGTGTCGCTCACCGTGACCTCATTCGCTGCGGGTCAGCATCCTGTACAGAAGCGACGTGAAGGTATTGGCGCGAATGCCATCGCCAAGATCAAGCGCTCTGACTTTGGTATTGCAAAGCAGGTGCCTGTCGTGGCTGATGAGGTGACACTGACATTCACCGTGCAGGCCTTCAAGGACTAAGCCTGGCGTGGATGAAAAAGCCGGCACATGTGCCGGCTTTTTTGTACCCCGCGTTCTTGGCGGAAATGATCACTCGACATTGTCAAGTACATGCCGCATCAGTTCGGCAACGCAGTGTGCGGGCGGCATCAGCGCGGTATTGATTGATACCTCGGGATTCTCCGGGTGTTCGTATGGTGCGGATACTCCGGTGAATCCTTGAAGTTCACCCGCATGGGCGCGACGGTACAGGCCTTTCGGATCACGCGATTCGCATACAGCAATCGGGGTGCTGATGTAGGCCTCGATGAAGCGTTCAGTGCCCACGATGTTGCGGGCCATCAAGCGGTCTGCCTGGTAGGGCGAGATCAACGCCGCGATGACGATGATGCCGGCCTCATTCATCAAGCGTGCAACCTCGGCAACGCGGCGGATGTTCTCGGAACGATCTTCTGCCGAGAAGCCCAGGTCGCGACAGAGCCCGTTGCGCAGGACATCGCCATCGAGCACGTAACAGGCATAGCCAGCCTCCTTGAGTTGCTGGCCCAATCCTGACGCGAGCGTGGACTTGCCTGCGCCGCTCAACCCCGTCAGCCAGATCGTGCGTGGTATGACGGTTGGCGTGTGCCTGGGTGTGGAGCGGATGCCTGAGTCTTGCATGGTGATCACCTTGTTGTAGGTATGCGTTGAACTGGCGCGGCTGTCAGTCCGCCTGCGCGCCATGGGCCAGCCAGCGAGCACATTCCTCGCCGAGTTCATGTACGGCACGTGCTTCGTATTCGGAAATCTCGGCGGCTGTAAGCGTGTCGGCCCAACGCCCATTGACGCCCTTGTTGATGAATACCTCGGCGCCTCCAGTGAGCCACTCTCCGCCGCCGCCTACATGTTTGCTGGCATTGCGCTTCATCCAGTCAAACGAGCAATGCTCGATGACGGCATCCCATTTGGCAGGTGTGATCTCAACCTCGAGGAAGTCCGCAATCTCGCGGATTTGCTTGGGCATGTCGCGCTTCAGATCCATGAAGTGCACGAACTTCACATTGGGCAGGTGGCGCGCTTCCCACCAGCCGCGTACGTTTTCCCAGAATGGCCACCAAGGATGACCGTCCTTGTCCATCCAGTCTCGCCAGTACTGCCGGATATCGGCTGGCGGTCGTTCGATCCTGGGCCCCACCAGCCCCGGCGTTTCGTTGAGATCCTGATACCAGCGCTCGTTTGCATTCGTGTGGTGGTTGTACATGCTCCACACGACATCGCGTGCGTCGCGACCGATATAGAGATACTTTGCCTTGGGTGAAAACACCAGTGCATCGAGAGGCAGATGGGTCTTCACGAAACGACGATGATTTTGCGCATTCAGGGCAAAGAGCTTCAATGCCTTGGCAGGAAACCGCAGATCCAGCCAGGGAGAGCGTTGCGCGACGTCGACGTCCGGGTCCCCACCGAAGATCAGCTGGGCAACGATCTGTTGCATCCAGGTCGTGCCCGACTTGGCATAAGTCGAGATGATGATGTCGTCATCGCGGAAGCGGAAGTTGTTCCAGATCGTCGAATCGAAATGGTGATTGTGGAACTCACGCGTCTTCGTCGGCCAGGAAATTGTCTGATCCATCATGTGCCTTCAGTGGTGGGGCGGAAGCCTGGCTGCGCAATGCAACACTGCTTGCGGATTGGAGCGTGGCCCGGGTGGGTAGCCACGCTCCGGCAGGCGCTTACAGAGACCTGAGGAACGCGTTGAGGTCGTTCTTCTCCTGCTGGGTCAGGTTCATGGTGAAGCGTGTGTTGTAGAACTCGGTCGTGTCCTCGATGGTCTTTGCAGAACCGTCGTGGAAGTAGGGCGCACGCGACGCCAGGCCACGCAATGCCGGCACCTTGAAGCGCCCCATATCGGTCCACTTGCCGCTGACAAGCGCGAAACCGGGATCCTGTACCTTGAGCAAGGTTCCTGCGGCCATCTTGCTGAGAGCGTCTGTTGCCGTGCCGGAGGCTGCCGTCAACTTCTTGAACGTGTAGAGCGGCATATCCGCAGTGCGTTTGCTCTCATCGGAGACGCCGATATTGAACAGATTGGCTTGCGACAGGCTGCCGACCTGGGGTGTGCTGTGGCAGTTAGTGCACGTCGCGCCGGTGACCGGATTTGCCGCTGTGCCCGCCACATCGCGCATGGTGAAGGTACGCGTGTTGAAGAGTTTCTCGCCACGGGCAATCGATTCACGTGCTGCCTTGACGCCAGCATCGGTAGTGCCGGTGTTGGTCAGCCAGTTGGTGAACAACTGCATGACAGTCAGCTTGGTGACGGGTGGCAGCAGCCCCGTCTTGGGATCTCCCTGCGCGCTGTTGATCTCGAAGTAGTAGTTGACGGTCGTCAGCTCCTTGGCACTTGCCTTGCTCTTTGCCGCAGTCAGGAAGCCAGCCGCGTTGTCATACTCCTGAGCGGTGAACAGGCTCATTTCGAAGTTGAGAATCGCTTGCTGTTCAGCGTTGGTCAGCGCAGTAGCCGCTTGCGCATGCCCCGTCGTTGCATTGCTTGCCTGGGTCTTCAGATCGTCGCTGAACGGGGCAAAGCATGGTGTAGGTGCTTTTGCGGGCGTGAGTTTGAGGTTCGCGAGATTGAGACAGTAGTCAGCGGCGGGGCGAGAAGATGCGGCGTCATATGGAATGCGTACGGTTTCGCGACTGTCCCACATGACCGTAGCAAGGAAACGCAGATTGGCGCTTGGAAGTGGGCGGCGGAACAATGAGAGCTCGCTCGATTTCGCATAGCCATACGGATCATCAATGGCAACGAGTTCGAACTCAGCGGCCTTGGGTGGTGTTTCGTTGGTCTGGGTCGGTACTGGCATGCCAACCCGGATCACGGCCTTGTTCAGCAGCATGCTGTAGGCTGCGCGCCGTTGATCGTAGGAGCCAACCGGCGCGTTTGGTGAGTTGGCACCGTCATTCGGACTGAATACGGGGTCGAGACCGCCTGTGGCTTCGAAGCGCGCCTGCAACCCGCTTGGTGTCATGCTGAAGCCTTCTTCCTGCACGTGGCAGCTGGCGCAGCTACGGCCGTTTGTACCGAACGCCTTGAAGAAAGGATTGGTGGTCTTGTCGATGGCGCCCAGCGTGCTGTAGCTGCGCAGCATGCCTGCATCATTTTTGAAGATGCCGCCTTCGTCGGTGCTGGGATATTCGCCGTCTGCATTGGGATAAAGCCCTCGGCTGTCGGGGTAGTAGCCCGCCGCATCAGGGTAGAAGCCGCGTGAATCTGCATACAGGCCCA
Organism: Uliginosibacterium silvisoli; assembly: GCF_036017035.1. Classification (NCBI taxonomy): domain Bacteria; kingdom Pseudomonadati; phylum Pseudomonadota; class Betaproteobacteria; order Rhodocyclales; family Zoogloeaceae; genus Uliginosibacterium; species Uliginosibacterium silvisoli. The sequence goes on from NZ_JAYXHS010000004.1 coordinate 234,134, forward strand.
ACGCATTCGGGCCCAGACCGCTCGGATCTGCAGGGGCAGATGATTGCGTAGAGTTGCTGTCGCCACCGCCCCCACCGCACGCGGCGAGTACCAGCGCTGTCAATACCGCCAGAGCGAGCCCTGACCTGTTCTTGTTGAAATCGACTCTCATGATTTTCTTATCCGGATTTATGGTTCGAAGGGTCAAGCTTTACTAGCCAGGGATTGGATACGAGGTAGACGTGCCGCCGTTGCTGGCGAGAGCAAGCGGAAGGGGCGTATGGCAGCCTGCGGCGGATACGCTGCGGGGCAAGGACGTCGGCCGACAAGTCTGTCGGGTCTTTGCAGCGGGTTGGGCACGGTCGAGGCCGTGTCGCAAGCGACGTGCAGGTGCCAGCCGTTCCATCCCTGAATCGAAGAAATCATTTGCCCCTCTCCACACGCTGCCTGACGCCCGAGTCATCGATCGCCAGCAGACGCCACCAGTCCCCGACACTTGAAAGGTCGAGGTTTATTTTTCTCAGTCAAACGCATCCGCACATGTGGCCGATTGCCTGATCTGTTGCCGAGTACTTCTTGCCTGGATACCCTTAACTGCTAGTCAGGCTTCCTGCATATCGATGATCTGTTGCGCGATGATGTCGCGCATCACTTCGCTGGCGCCCCCTGCCATTGAGCCTGCGCGTGAGTCTCGATAGATCCGTGCGATGTCCGAGCCCGCCAGGTAGCCCCGCGCCCCCTGCAACTGCAGACATTCATCTGCGGCACGACAGGCCAGTTCGGTCGCTTGCAGCTTGGCCATGGAGCACTCCTTGGCGGACAGCTCATCGCGCAGGTACATCCACGCGGCGTGATAGGTCAGCGCGCGTGTACTGAACAGCTCTGTCGTGAGATTGGCCAGGCGATGGCGGATGGTCTGCAGGTCGGCGAGCCGGCCGTCGAATGCGGGTCGTGATCTGACGTGTGTGAGCGTGCTTTCGATACAGCGTTCGACGCCACCAAGCGAAAGTGCCGCTGCAACGAGTCGTTCGAGCTGGAAACCACGCATCAGGTACATGAAGCCGCTATTGCTTCGCCCGATCAGGTTTGTGACGGGAACGCGGACGTCAGTGAAGCGGATCTCCGCCGTGCCCGCTGCGTGCCAGCCGAGCTTTTCCTGCGGCGTGCGTTGAATACCCGGGGCACTCGCATCGACCAGCAATAGCGAGATGCCTGTATTGGCCCGGCGCGCATCCGCGGCAGGCTTCTGTGTGCGGACGGCCAGCACGAAGAAGTTCGCGTTGATGCCATTGGTGATGAAAGTCTTGGTGCCGTTGATGACGAAATCATCGCCGGAAACTTCGGCGCTCGTGGTGAGGCGTGACAGGTCCGAGCCCGCATCCCACTCGGTGATCGCCAGGGCTGCCGTCTTCTCTCCACGGATCGCCGGGCGGAGATACTGCTCCTGCAATTCGCTCGTCGCATACTTCCCGAGGTAATGCGTCGCCATGTAAGCGTGTACCGAGATGCCGGCGCGCAATCCTCCGTAGCCGATACGTCCAAGCTCTTCCAGAAAGACGATTGAATGGAAAAGGTCGTGATTGCTACCGCCAAGCTTCGTTGGATGCAGCAGGCCCAGCAGGCCGTGCTCTCCAAGCATGCGCCACGCACGCGTCGGAATCGAGCGTTCTAGCTCCCACTGCTCGGCACAGGGAACGATCTGCTCGCTCAGGAAGTGTCGGACACTCGACCTGAACGCGGTGTGCTGATCAGACATGTAGATGGAATGAGCACTCATGGCGATCGAATGTCTGTCAGTGCTGAAGGATGACAGCTGCAAAGCTGGAGCTGGTGCCTACGGACACCATCATGAAGTGGTCACCGGCTTTGAGTCGGCCCGCCGCGACGGCATCGCAGTAGTTGATGAACGGATCCGAAGTGAAGCAGTGCCCGGCCTTGGCGATGTTGTCCAGGTAGATCAGCTCGAGCGGGCAGGGGAAATTACGTGCAAAGAATTTCCACGAGATGGTGTTCACGTTGTGGATGACAATCAACGCAAGTTGGTCAAGACGCATTGAAGCCTGATCGAGTGCGTCGCGTACCACTTGCAGCAGATCATCGCCATAGCTGGTTGCCGGTACAGGGATGGAGCCAACAGCTTGCTGTACATCCGCCATCTCGAACTTGCGCTGGGCAACGGTGAGTACAGCATTGCGTGTGCCCTGTTTGCCCACGATGCATGCCGCAGAGGCGTCGCCGATGATGGTGGTATTCGAAATCAACCGCAGTTTTGGCGTGAAGCCGACTTCTCCGGTCAAGATCAATACCTTTGCGTCATCGGCCTCGTCGGCAAGCAATATTTCGGCAAGGCTGAGTGCGGTAAGTGGCGTCGCACACTGGTCCTGAGCCAGGCCTATGGATGTGGCGTGCTCCAGTCCGTACTTCTTCTTGAGCGGTTGCAGCAACTCGGCTCCCGACGGACATACGCAGGGTGCGGCATGACAATGAAAAATGTATTTGATCTGCTTGAGGTCAATGCTTGTCGTGGCAACGAGTCTCGCCAGCACGGCGTCAAGAAGTTCGAGCGCTCCGCCTTCGTCGACAACTGCAATCTCGCGCAAGCCGAATACCGTGCGGAAGACGCTGACATCCTGCGGCGTAAGCTCAAGCTCGCCGGCCATGTCCTGAACCGTCCGCCTCTTGGGCGCAACGTGGCTGAAGACTTCATTCAGGTAGAGCATCACGCGGCCTCCTGCATGGGAGTGCGGAGCTTGCTGAAGGAGAACAGGAACAGCTGCTCGTTCTTTGCTACGTGTACCAGCAGGACATGAGCACAGCCTTGCTTCGACTTCTCGAGCGCAGTTGAGAGGGCAGAGACGGACATGAGGCGCGGATCGGCATGCGAGATCGGTACGGCAAGCCCGGTCGTCGCATCCGATGGCGTCTGCTCATCCACGACGACATGCAGATCCTTCAGATCGATGCGCTGATCATCGAGGTAGGCATAGATTGCCTGGCTGATCCAGTTCGCCTTGCGCGAGGCCGGATCGATCCAGACCTTCCTGCCATTCATCGCGATGCCATCGGGTGCAGAGGGGCCACTGACCTTGATCAACAAGGCGTTGTCGATGGTGGTATCGGAATAGCCTGGGCGCACATAGGGCAGGGTGCCTTGGTCCAGCGCGAGCAACAGGCCGGAGCCGGTCTTTCTTCCGTCGCGATAAGCTGACAGCAGCGCAGCCAGTGCGACGTAGGGCGTTGTCAGCTCCTGTTCGGTCATGCCGATCGCGGGAGCCGTGATATTGAACTCGCTGCAAAGACGGGTCGTGGTGGAGCGAAACGGAAAATACGTGTCCGGTGTTTGATGCGCCATCAGGAAGAGGCTCACATCCTCAAGCGATGACTCCTGCTGCAAGGCATTCATCACGCTGCGGCCCATGCTCAGGAAGTCGTTGTTCATGCCATCGTCAAGCCGTGACAGATCCGTTGTCAGTCCGAACGGCTCCAGCAGGCCCGCATAGTATTCACCGACCCACGAGAAGGTCTGGGGCGCCGGTTGGCGCTCCGTGAATGTCTGGTGGCAATAAGCCTGGATGTGAACACAGCCTGAAGACATGTATTTCCTGCGCATGCATGTCGATACGCCCGCACCATCGGCAGGATGGCGGGTTTGCGACACATGAATGAGTTATTCAGAAACCTCTCACCGATATCCGGCCCCCCGGTAACGGCAAGCGGGGTCAGGCCACTTCGGTGACAACCTGATACGAGTCAAATACCGTCAGGATTGCGTCGAGCGAACCTGCATCGGCAACTGCGTCGAAACAGTTGTCCAGGAAGCCTGCCTTGACGTTCTCGAGAAACGCGATGACTTCGAGCTTGGCAAGCGAGTCAAGCTCGTAGTCATCATCGATCTTCATGACACCCGACTCGCGATTGATGAGCAATTCAGAAACGATCTGATCTTTCAGCATGATTTTTCCCCTTACACTTTTGCCTTGCCGGACGTGCCTGTCTCGAACTCTTCAACGAACTGGATGCCGCTTGGTACGAGGCTCGCGCCATAACGCTTCTTGTAGGCCTCGCTGATCGATCGGGCTGGTGCATCGCCCACGACAAGCACGTTGAAGCCTGCGACCAAGCCGGAGTTCAGGATCGGCTGGATCTTTGCGTAGCTGACGCCCGGCACCGCACATGCCACGCGTTCCAGCTCTTCCTTCTCGATACGAATGCCCTTGATCTTGAGCTGTCCATCGGCGCGTCCGAGAAAGTAGTACTTGCCGCCTTCGAGCTTGACCAGATCCTTCGTATCAAAGAATGGGACTTCCGTGCTGTGCAGATAACGAGCGACTTGTGCGCCGGAGATCAGCAGGGTTCCGTGGTCCGAGATCGAGGCAATGTTCTTGCCGAAAGGGACGCCGATGGAGACGTCAGAGTCCTTGTCCAGGGCGCTCATGTCGAGACGTTCGCCCGTACATGCAATGGTCGTTTCCGTCGGGCCATACACGTTGATGACATCGCCATTCATCGACTTTCCCCATTCGATGGCAAGCGCAGCGCCCAAGCGTTCACCACAGAAGAGTGACAACGGAATGGCGCCTTGAGGGCTGGCAGCGGTGCGTGCGCGCGCTGCGAGGATATTGGCGGCCAAGGTTGGCGTGGAGAACCAGATGTCGATCTGCCGGTCTGCAACGAAATCGGCCATCGTCATGCGCTGGCGCGGTGTCGGGAATTGCAGCGTGAGACCGTAGGTGATTGCCAGCAACAGGTCGTGGTAGAACAGATCGAACAGCGGCGAGAAAACTGCCGAGATATTGCGTGCGGTTTTGTACTCGGGGATGAAGCTGGAAACCCCTTCCACATACGCAGACAGGTTTCCCGAGTTGACGAGGATGCCCTTGGGTTTGCCTGTCGTACCCGAGGTGAACAAGCAGTAAACGTCGCCGGATTTGCGTTGTGCGGCGCCCGTGCCGTCATGCATGGAGAGATTGCCGGCTTCGTCGATGTAAGCAAACCGGGGCAGGGCTTCGCTCAAGTCTTCGAAAGAGAATTTCTGGGTGCTGAAGGGTACGACGGTGCGGTCTGCGATGACGCAGGCGCTGAACACCGAGATGTAGCGCTCCACATCCGTGCACTCGCAGAGGACAAACGATGCGTCCGGCATTTCTGCAAGATGAACGGCGATTCGTTCCGCAGCCTGGGCGATCTCGGCGAAGCTTTTCTCCGCTGTTCCCAGATTCAGCAACGGCTTGTCGGAAAACTGACTGAATGATGCAGCAATGTTCAGCATGAGACGTTCCTTCTGATCTCGGTAAGAATCAATTCGGGTACGGTGGAAGTCAGGTGTTGCTGGCTGCAGTTGATTGCGCCTGCAACAGTGCGTCGCTGATCGCCGCAGCGAGCTTGCTGAAACTGCTGGTGCTGTAGATGACGTCTGGTTCGAGCAGTTCGTCGCCGAACTCGCGGCCGATGCGCTCAAGCATACGGATGGCGCCCAAGGAGTCGCCGCCAAGCTCGAAGAAGTCGTCGTCCGGCTGGATTGCCGAGATGTGGAGTATTTCCTGCCAGATCTTCAGCAGGGAGGCTGATACCGCGTCAGGCTCGACACTGGCCGTGCCAGCGCGCGCGATCGCGCTTTCGGGCTGCAAGCAGTCTGAATTCATCATGTCTCTCCAGTTTCGGTGGCGGTCGTGTGTCCGACGCCACTCTTTTCTAGCTACTCACGCCCCCACAAGGCGTACTGACAGGACGATAGTCCGTCACTGTTGATTCTGTCAGTTAGAATAGCTTTGATTGATTTTTGCTAGGCTTCGTCTGAAAACGAGCCAATTGCAAAAAAGTGTGGCAGCTTAGCTGAAATTATTCGAAGCCTGCAACGCTATTTTTTCATTATTTTGCAGATGAGGGCTGGCGTAATTTCTTGTGTCTGTGCTATGCGCGTGAGGTGACGGGTGGCAGCGATTTGCGATCGACTTTGCCATTTGGAGTCATCGGGAATGAGTTCAGGAACACAAATGCCTGAGGGACCATATAGTCCGGCAGGGTGCTTTTGAGATGCGATTTCAATACGGGCACGCCCGGTTGTGCCGAGGTAATGACATACGCAACCAGCTTTTTCTCACCCGGATGGTCTTCCCGGACGATGACGACTGCATCGCGGACGTCCTCGTGCGCGGTCAGGCTGGCTTCGATTTCACCAAGTTCGATGCGGTATCCGCGCAATTTGACCTGGTTGTCGACGCGCCCAAGGAACTCGATGTTTCCGTCCTCGAGGTAGCGTGCCTTGTCCCCCGTGCGATACATGCGCCCGCTGTATGACTGACAGAACGGGTTGGTCACGAAGCGCTCTGCGGTCAGTTCGGGTCTGTTGAGGTAGCCGCGTGCGAGTCCTGGTCCCGCAATGAAGAGCTCACCCGGGACGCCCGCCGGAACAGGCAGTCCGTGTTGATCCAGTATGTAGGTCTTTACATTCTGCAAAGGCTTGCCGATGGGGACGCTGTGCCCGACGGCAGCATCGACCTTGAACCAGGTTGCACAGACCGTGCCTTCTGTGGGGCCGTAGGCGTTCAGCATGCGTCGCCCCGGCGCCCAGGTGCGTGTGAGTTCAGGCGACCATGCCTCGCCAGCGAGGACAAGTGTCTTCAGTGCGGGCAGGGGTCTGGCTGGAAGAACCGAGAGCAGGGAAGGGGGCAGCGTGACGATGTTGATGCCCGACTTCTCGATGAGGGACATGATCTCATGCGCTGAACGCAGGCTTTCCTGGCGAATGAGATGCAGGCAAGCACCTTTCGCGAGCGTCACGAAAGTCTCGGACACGGCCGCGTCGAAACTTATGGAAGCGAATTGCAGGGCCTGACTATCCTCTGTGACTTCGAACGCCTCGCCTTGGGCCATGCAGAGATTGCTCAGGCCGCGATGTGCCAGCGCCACGCCCTTGGGGCGTCCGGTCGAGCCTGATGTGTATATGACGTACGCGAGAGTGTCGGGTGTGGCGCGCCCCGCAAGGTTGTCTTGCGGCAGGCCGGTCAGCCCGGGAATCTCCTGGTCCATGCAGAGCACAGGGATGTCGTCCTGCTGGACGAGTCCGGACAGCGCCTGTTGTGTCAGCAATAGCGTCGGTCTGGCGTCAGCGACCATGAATGCCAGTCTGTCTGCCGGATAGGTCGGGTCCAGCGGTACATAGGCACCACCTGCTTTGAGGATGCCAAGCAGGGCGATCACCATGTCCATGGAGCGCTTGACGCATACTCCGACGAGCTTTTCGGGCCCAACGCCTTGCGTGATCAGATAGTGAGCAAGCTGGTTGGCGCGTACGTTCAGCTCTGCGTAGCTCAAGCTTGCATCGCCGAAAACAAGCGCGGGGGCCTCGGGGCGCAAGCGCACTTGTTCTTCAAACAGCTCATGCGCGCAGGCTTGAGGGAATGGGGCGTCAGACTGGTTCCAGTCGAAAACCACGGTCTGGAATTCCGCCGGGGTGAGAAGCGGGAGAGACCAGATGGTCGACGGGCCTTCTTCAGCTGCGGCTTGTAGCAAACGATTCAGATGTCCGCCCATACGCTCGATCGTCGTTGGCCTGAACAGGTCGACCGAGTAGCTCAGTTCGTATTGCAGGGTGGCGGAATCGATGATGCGCAGGGCGAGATCGAAATCAGCCAGTGCGTCCGTGCCTCCAGGGCCGGGAATGAACAAGGCCTGTATGAGAGGTGAATGGCTGCTGCTGCCCTCAAGCTCCATTGCCTCACACAGCTGGGCCAGAGTTGCGTGCGTTTGCATCTCTGCGGTGCCCAGGGCTTCTCTGGTGTGTCTGGCGAGATCGGCAAAGCCCAGCGTATCGCTCAGCGAGTAGCGCAGGATCGCCGGGTGCAAAGTAGGCTTGCGGGCGGGCAGAGCTCCTAGTAACAGGTCTGCCTGGTGGCTGTAGCGCGCGAGCAGAAGTGCGAATGCGGCCAGTAAGGCGTCCGGAAGCGCAAGGCCTTGCGTTTCGCAATAGGCGCTCAGGTCCTTGAGTACATCGGCGTCTACGGAAAGGCTGGTGTGCGCAATGCGCTTGCTTTGAACTGCTGGGCGGGGAAAGTCGGTTTGAAGGTCGAGCAGGACGGGCGCGCCTTGCAGCGCTTGCACGGATTCGCTGAGCGTGCCCCCGGTTACCGCCCGGCAAGATGACATCTCTCCCTTGTTTGTGAGGGAGTCGGTGTTTGCTGGCGTGTCGCCCTGGAAGTTGCTTGCGTTGCTCACCTCTGTCTCCGTTCTCGGTCTGCACTGGTTGGCCGTCTTGATCGCGGCGTCGGACGGCGGGCATGTTATAGCAGTAGGCAGAACAGAACCAGCTTTAGAGTGCAGCGTGGTGAGGCCGCAAAGAGCAATCCACAAAAGAAAACGGCCAGTCGCTCGCGCGACTGGCCGTTTCAATGAACCGACAGTACGCCGGTTCGACAGATTACTTCGATTCTTTTTCGATGAGCTTGTCGACCATGTTGGCCGGCACTTCATCGTAGTGGTCGAACTCCATCGTGAAGGTGCCACGACCGCTGGTAGCCGAACGCAGGAAGTTGATGTAGCCGAACATTTCTGCGAGTGGCACGAAGCCTTGCACGAATGCGCTCGGGCCCTTCTGGCCTTGGTCGGTAACTTGACCACGACGGCGGTTCATGTCGCCGATCACGTCGCCGAGGTAGTCGGCTTCGGTCACGACTTCGATCTTCATCGCTGGCTCGAGCAGCTTTGGCTTGCTCATGCGGTGTGCTTCACGGAAGCAAGCCTTGCCGGCGATTTCAAACGCCAGAGCGGACGAGTCAACATCGTGGAACTTGCCGTCGATGAGGCGAGCCTTGAAGTCGACGACTTCGTAGCCTGCGACCTGACCGAACTTGCACTCGGTGCGGATCGCGTGTTCAACGGCCGGGATGTATTCGCGCGGCACGCGACCACCGGTGACTTCGTCGGAGAACTGCACGCCGGCGCCCACTTCCAAGGGTTCGAAGATCATCTTCACTTCAGCGAACTGACCCGAACCGCCGGACTGCTTCTTGTGCGTGTAGGTGTGTTCGACCGGACCACCGAAGGCTTCGCGGAAGCTGACCTTTGGCTTGCCCATATTGGCTTCCACGCCCAGTTCCGTACGCATACGATCAATGGTGATTTCCAGGTGGAGTTCGCCCATGCCGCGCAGAACGGTCTGGCCGGTTTCCTTGTCGACTTCCAGACGCAGCGACGGGTCAGCCTTGGCCATCTTGTAGAGGGCGGTGGACATCTTGTCGATATCGCCACGGCTCTTCGGCTCGACCGAGACGCTGATGACGGGGTCAGGGAAGCGCATGCGCTCGAGCAGTTGCGGGCTGGCTGGATCACTCAGCGTGTCACCGGTTTCGGTGTCCTTCATCGACACGAAGGCGCAGATGTCGCCTGCGCGCACTTCTTCGATGTCCTTCGTGGCGGCAGCCTGGACTTCCACGATACGGCCGATACGTTCCTTCTTGTCGCGGGTAACGTTGAGCAGCGTGTCGCCCTTCTTGATCACGCCGGAGTAGACGCGAACGAAGGTCAGCGTACCGAACTGGTCGTTGATCACCTTGAAGGCCAGTGCGCGAGCCGGTGCATCGTCGGTCACTTCTTGTGTGCCGATGTTGTTACCGTCAGCATCAACCATCGAGATGCCGCCGTTTTCGCCCGGGTAAGGCATGTAGTCGATGACAGCGTCGAGGATGTGCTGCACGCCCTTGTTCTTGAACGAGGAGCCACAGAAGACGGGCACCAGCTTGCCGGACACCGTGCCCTTGCGGATCAGTTGCTTGAGAACGGCCTGGTCGTATTCACCGGTTTCGACGAAGTTCATGAATGCATCGTCGTCCATCGCCAGTGCGGTTTCCAGGGCTTCCTGGCGCAGCTCGGGCAGGCGGTCGATCCAGTCGTTGTCGGCCGAAGCTTCGAAGTTGAAACGAGCACGCAGGGACTCCAGCGGCACGGTTTCCCATGGGCTGTCCTTGTCTTCTTCCTTCCAGATGTAGGCCTGGTTGTGGATCAGGTCGGCCATGCCGCAGAACTCGGAGGAGCTGCCCAGCGGAACCTGGCACAGGACGACATTGGCGCCGAGGCGCTCCTTGATGCCTTTCACTGCGTGGCCGAAGTTGGCGCCCATGCGGTCCATCTTGTTCACGTAACACATACGCGGAACGTTGTACTGGTTGGCCAGGCGCCAGTTCGTTTCGGTTTGCGGCTCGACACCTGCAACGCCGTCGAACACAACCACGGCGCCGTCAAGCACGCGCAAGCTGCGGTTCACTTCAATGGTGAAGTCCACGTGGCCAGGGGTGTCGATCACGTTGATCTGGTGACCCTTCCACTCGGTGGAAACGGCTGCACTCTGGATCGTGATACCGCGCTTGCGTTCCTGTTCCATGTAGTCGGTCGTCGTGCTGGCCTTACCGTCCTTGGTGTCATGGACGTCGACGATCTGGTGCTTCTTACCGGTGTAGTACAGGATGCGTTCGGTGGTCGTCGTCTTACCCGCGTCGATGTGAGCGATGATCCCGATGTTGCGGTAGAGACTGAGTTCTTTCTGCCTAGCCATGGTGGTTCTCTTCAGAAGTGAAATTGCGTGGCCGGCATTATGGGGCCTAACGGCTTCTTTTTCATCAAAAAGCTGTTTCGCCAAAGCCAAAAAAAGGATATTTGTCGCGGGTCCGCCTATAAATGGAGCGGAAAGTGTGCGCAGGCGGCCGCTTTTGCTGTATGCGCCCTTGAGTCCAGGCTTGTGTCGCCATGTGGTGAGACGGGCAGTCCGCAGGGATTCCAGTGGAGTCAGGCAGGGTTTGAAGCTATAAGCGTCTAACCATCCGGAGGCAATCAGACATGCAAAGCAGTCTTTCAGTTGTTCTTGTCGCACTGGGCTGTGTGCTGGTTCTTGGTGCTTGCTCAAAGACTCAGGAGGCGAGCGAGGAGGCCGGGAATGCGCTAGGGCTTGCTATCGACAATGCCCAATCGGCGGCAGCGGCCGTCGGACACGCCGTGGTGGACGATGCGCAGTCGGCCGCAGGGGCTGCGCGCAGTGCCGTGACGGTTACGGTGGAGCAGGTCAAGGACTCGGCCCAGACTGCGGCGGACGCGACGAGCAACACCGTCGGCAAAGTTGTCGATGCGACGCAGAGTGCCGCCCACGAAGTGAAGGAAGCTGCCAGGGAAGTTGGCAAGGACGTCAAGGAAGGCGCTGCGAAAGCAAAAGACGCGGCCTCCGAAACCATGAAAAAGTAGTGCGGCGGCGGGGAGCGCGACTGGCTGCTCCCCGCATGCTCTGTCAGGCGCGCGCGTCACCCCAGCGCAAGGTCGATGTGTCGTCACCGACGTATATCGTATGACCGGCGCGGTCCACGCAGTAGGACGGTGACACGACCATCTCCTTGAATTTCATGCCCTCGCCGATCCGCGTGTATTCGAACAGCACCGAACGTTCGACGCGTGCGCCACGTCGCAGGTGGCTGCCGTGGCCGATCCATGACGGGCCGATGACTGCCGAGCCCGGTTCGATCTTCACACTTGACCCGATGTAGACGGGCCCTTCGATACGCACGTTTTCCCAGTCAATCGAAGTGTTCAGCCCGACCCAGATACCCGGCCGGATTTCCTTGCCGGGCATGTCCATCTGCGCCACTTCGCCGCTCAGGACCCGTTGCAGCACCGCCCAGAAGTCCGTGACTCGGCCGATGTCGATCCAGTTGAAGAAGCGCTTCTGCGCGTAGAAGGGCACTTCCCGCTCGACAAGCATCGGGAAGAGTTCGCTACCGATATCGAAGACGCGTTTCTCGGGAATCATGTAGGCCACGGCGGGCTCGAAGATGTAGATGCCGGTGCTGGCGAGCGTCGACTTCGCTTCTTCAGGCTTTGGCTTTTCCTGGAAAGAGCGGATGCGGCCGTTGCTGTCCGTGACGACGATGCCGTAGTTCACGACCTCTTGCAGGGGCACCTCGAGCGCCACAACGCTGGCGAGTGCTCCCTTCGATTTGTGTTCATGCAGGGCGGCGTTGATGTCCAGGTCGACGATTGCATCGCCGCAGATCACCAGCGTGGTTTCATCGAAGAAGCCGCTGTTGTCCTGAATCCTGCGTAATCCGCCGGCGGAGCCGCATGGGCGGGGCACGATCTCGCCGTGTTCAAACGCGCCCTCGTACGAATAGCCAATCTCCACGCCCCAGCGATGCCCGTCGCCGAAGTACTCCTCGATCTTGTGGTGCATGTAGGCGACATTCACCATGATCTCCTTGATGCCGTAGCGCGCAAGGTGCTCGATCAGATATTCCATCACGGGCTTGCCGAGAATCGGGATCATCGGCTTGGGTACATCCTTGGTCAGCGGTCTTACCCGCGTCCCCTGGCCTGCGGCCAGTATCAGTGCTTTTGCCATGGCGTTTCTCCTGTTCTAAGGGGATGGTTCGTGCTGTGTTCCTGTGGAGAGGTTTGCAGGTCGAGTAAGGAGAAGCGCACCACCGTGTGAGCTTGGGGGCGCTTGAGTCCTTCGCGTGCATGATCATCCGGCGCTGTCGGCGACAGCAAACGCCGTGCCTCGTTCCCGATGGCGCGCGAACTATGCGTTTCGGGTGATCTCTTTGTCATTCTCGGCCTGCTTCCTGCCTATCGAGTAATACTCCAGATCAAAACCGGCCACCAGCGCAGGTTGATAGATATTGCGGCCGTCGACGACGACGGGGTGACGCAGCTGCTTCTTGATACGGGAAAAGTCGGGGCTGCGGAATTCCTTCCACTCCGTGACGATGACGAGTGCATCTGCACCTTCCAGCGCATTGTCAGGGGTTGATGCATAGCCAAGAGATGGGCGCTCGCCCAATACTCGTTTTGCCTCCGTCATGGCGACCGGGTCGTAGGCGCAAATCGTGGCACCTCGTGCCAGCAAGGCCTCGATCAATACCAGGCTCGGTGCCTCGCGCATGTCGTCGGTGTCGGGTTTGAAAGCCAGCCCCCACAAGGCAAAGTGGTGGCCGCGCAGATCTTCCCCGAAGCGCTGTACAAGCTTCTTCTCGAGCACGCTTTTCTGTGTGTCGTTGGCGGCTTCTACCGCGGTGAGAACCTGCAGCGCGTGACCGTTGTCGTTGCCGGTCCTGATCAGCGCCTTCACATCCTTGGGGAAGCAGGATCCGCCGTAGCCGCAGCCCGCATAGAGAAAGCTGTAACCGATGCGTGGGTCCGAGCCGATGCCCTGGCGCACGAGTTCTATATCTGCGCCAAGCTTCTCGGCGAGAAGCGCCAGCTCGTTCATGAACGAGATGCGCGTAGCGAGCATGGCATTGGCCGCGTACTTGGTCAGCTCGGCACTGCGTACATCCATGACCAGCAACTTGTCGCGATTGCGCTGAAAGGGTGCGTACAGCGCACGCATGAGATGGATGGCCCGGTCGTCGTCAGCGCCTATGACAATGCGGTCTGGCTTCATGAAATCCTCCACCGCAGCGCCTTCCTTCAGGAACTCAGGATTGGATACCACGGAGTAGGGGAGCTGCACGTCGCGCTTTGCCAACTCGTCGGCAATTGCTGCGTGCACCTTGTCGGCGGTTCCAACCGGCACCGTGCTCTTGTCGACGATTACCTTGTAGTCCGTCATCAAACGACCAATGTTGCGCGCCGCTGCGAGCACGTATTGCAGGTCGGCAGAGCCATCTTCATCCGGCGGCGTGCCCACTGCGATGAACTGGATAGTGCCGAAGCGCACGGCCTCCTCTACATCGGTGGTGAAGTGCAGGCGACGCGCCGCAACATTGCGTGCCACCACGCCGTCGAGATCCGGTTCGAAGATCGGAATCTGTCCGTCCTTCAGCCTGGCAATCTTGCTGGCATCCAGATCGAGACAGAGTACGTCGTTCCCCATTTCTGCCAGGCAGGCGCCAGAGACGAGACCTACATAACCAGTGCCAATAACGGTGATCTTCATGATGTGTTGTACCGGTGAATTATCAGGGGGGTGTGAGCGAGGGCATGTGATGTGGCACGAAGGATGACTGCGCTATTTGCCATCACTTGCAGGCGCAAGCGGCCTTGCCGGGAGCATTCCGTTCGTCCTGGCTCTCGAGCGCAACCACGCCGTAATCCTCGTGGTGCTGTGCATGGCCGGATACTCGATGAACCGGAAAGTCACAAAACATGTAGCGATGAGTATGGGTGTCACTGCTGTTACGCATGCCCAGAACATGGTGGGCGAGAGGGCCCTGGATGCCTCCATGCCGATCACGAATCTGAACAGCACGAACAGCACAAGGCCGTGGAGCAGGTAGATGCTGTAAGTGACCTCGCCGAGCGTCCGGGAGACGGGGTGGCTGAGCAAGCCAAACAAGTTGTTTCCGCCTGCGAATATGGCGAATGCCATGAACAACAGGAATATCGAGGAGAACTGCTTGTAGGCGGAGGGGAACAGGAAAATAGCCGCACCGATACATGCCATGGCGACCAGCGATGCAGTCCTGGTGACCGCCCCCTGGCGGAAGAGGTCGTAGCGGACGACGACGGCTGTGGAGATGCCGCAGACAAACGAGAACCAGTGCAGCGTGCGTGGGTGCCACAGGAACGGCCCCAGCAAACCCAGGACGCTCAGCATCAGGAAGAAGCGAGGCGGTCTCAATCCAACGAGACAGGCAAGCGCGGGCAGGGAGAAATAGAAGAACCACTCGTGGCGCAATGTCCACGGGACGCCTGCGATGATCGTGAATGTATTCTCGATGCCGTTGATGTCTGGCTTGCCGAATGCCGCAAAGCCCACCCACCTTGCGACGCCAATAAGCACAGCGGAAAGGGGCTCATTGAGTTTCCAATCCGAAAGAATGGCGATGATTGTGAGAAACACCGCCATGGCAAATAGATATAACGGCGTCAGTCGCATCGCCCTCGAGACGAATAGCTTCGTCCAGTCCATTCCTTTGTGCCTGCTGTCGAGAATCTTGGTGAAGAACAGGAAGCCCGTAATCATGAAGAAGAAGACAACACTGGCCTGGCCGATGTTTGTGTAGAGAAGCGAAGGGGGCTCGGACCACACACCACTCTGGAGGTAGAAGTACCAGAAGGATGCGTGGTGAACGAACACGAAGAAAGCGAGGTAGCCGCGTAATCCGTCAATTGATGAAAACCGGTTCTGATCGGACGGCGCGCCCATCGTCTTCATGAACAGGAACGTCGTTGCAATAGCAACGACTAGCATCGATATCAGTGGCAAGGAGCTGGTCGGGTCCATTACAAACCTCCGGCGGCTACGGCAGTGACGAGCAAGCTGCGCAAGGATGCGTGGGCGGGAAGAGCCAATGTCTTGTCCATGGGAGCGCGCGTCCTTGGTGTGTCATGAGGTGGAGGCTGGCTGAGCCACGCGCGGTGCGGGATGCCGGGCAAAGATCTGCGGCAGCAGGCGGCGCAGTGCGAATCCGATCGGGGCTGCAGCGGCGATGCCGATCAGCGAGCTCAGTACGAGCCAGGTGGTCGAGTGCAGGAAGTGATCGGAGGCACCAAAGCCGAGCCGGGCCACGCCGGCCGAGAAATTCATCGTTACGGGATGGGTGCCGAAAATGATGAGTGAGTTGAACGCGAGCCAGCTCGTCAGGCCCCGGGCGGCGCGGCTGAGTGAGGCAAGCTGCAGCACGAAGGCGATGCCGAGAATTGCGCAGGCGAGATAAAGCAAGGGGCTGGGACCGAAATGGGCGGCGTTAAGGTCGACGCGCCCCATGTGCAAAGCCAGTGCTACGAATGTCAGCAACAGGAGGGGGAGGGCGGTTGCGCGGACGACGCGTGAGCCGGGCGCCATGTTCACGCCAGCATCACGTAGCAGTGAGCCGGCCGCGAGGAAAATCATGGCGACCCAGGCAATGTCCAGTCCCCAGGGCAAGCGCATGTCAGCCGCTGGCAGATACACCATGCAGATGAGCCCGGCCGTCAGGGCTATCGCCATCGTCGCGCGCGGCCCCACCCATTTACGCAGCGCAAGGTAGAGCAGCATTGTCGTGAACAGGCAGGGCAGGAACCAGAGTGCCGGATTGACGATCAGGCGGTCAGCCAGGCCGCTGGCGAAGCCGAGAAGCGGGTCGAACCATGACACTCCCGAGAACTTCTCGGCGCGCCCACCCCAGCGCAGCGACAGTAACCAATAGGCGAACGAGCCCGCAAAGAAAATCACATAGGGGCCGAGCAGGTCTCGCATCAGCCTGCGAACATGCTCCGCGAGCGGGCGTGCGACGCGCTCTGCAGAGAGCAGGTAGCCGGACAGGAAGAAAAACAGCGGCATGTGCATCGCATAGATGAGCGTTGCCGCCACAGGGGTAATGCCGCTGGCGTGACCGACCACCACCAGTACGATACCGATGGCCTTGGCCTCGTCGACGAGCGCGATGCGTCGGCTCGCTGTGGAGGTACGGACGACAGTGGCTTCGGGTGCCGCCTCGCGAGAGTTCGAAGGAGAGCGCACAAATGCGCTAGTACCGGATTGCATGTACTCCTCCGTGCGCGTCCTGTCGCCGACGAATGAGCTGGGCGATCATCAGCCGGATGCGCTCAAGTACCAGCATCGACACGAGCGACGCGCAGAAAATCACTGCGGTGGCGATAAGGGGGCCCAGGGCCTCGTGCGAGGCCAGCTGCGGCAACGGCAGTCTTGCGTAGACCAGCATCCATAGCGGGTGCACGATGTAGATGCCGAGAGAGTGCTGGCGCCCCCACTGCGAGAGTCGGCCACTGATTGCGGTGGCGTGATTGCGTGCCAGGGATATCAGCCCGACGGCCATGGGCAAGGTGCCAAGCAGGAACTGGTGTGCGAATGGAGAGGTCCCGGCATACCGCTGCAGCATGAGCACTTCGAGGAGTTGCAGCGCAGCGCCGCCGAAGGCGAGCGCCAGCGCGCTGCCATTCGCGAGCGTCGGACTGCGAGCCAGTACCAGTCCGATGAAGAGGCAAGGCAAGGCCAACAGATGGCGGAAGAATGCAAACGTGCCCTCCAGCCCATAGCCGGGAGGGAGGATCACGCTGTAGGAGCCCGAGAGCAGTGCCATCAGGATCAGCAGCGCGGAGACGTGTTTCAGCAAGCGTTTCGCGTTGCTCACCAGCAGCGTCTGCAGCAGTAGCAGGCCGATGATGAGCGCGCTGATGAACCACAAGTGGAAGTAGCTGCCGCTGCGCAGGAAATCGAACGAAAAGACCTCCTGCAGCGCGCCAGCGAACCCGCGGCTGATTATCAGTACCGGCAGGAATAGCAGTGAGGCAGCAACGAGCATGCGTATCAGGCGCGGCACCAGCAGCGCGATGCGTGTGGGGATCAGCGACAGGTCGCTGCCAAGGTGCAGGCCCGTCAGGATGAAGAAGAACGGCACCGCCCAGCGCATCTCAATGCGCACGAGGTTCCACGCCTGGCTGACCGTATCGATGGTGCCAACGTGTAGCCCGACAACGCACAGCGCGGCGAGCAGTCGCGTGGCGTCAAGGCTGTGATTGCGTGATTCGGTGTGCATGTTTCTGCTGGCCACTCAGGTCCGTTTGCCGTCGATGGAAGGGCGGCGGTCCATCAAGTAAAAGGCTGGCAGTCCGAGACTCGACGCAACAAAGATCAGCACGGCGGGCTGCCACGGTGAGTCTGTGTGCATCGCCAGCATCGATATGCCTGCTATCGCAAAACCAAGCATGGTGAGTGCGTGCGAGCTGAACAGGGCGGTAAAGCGTGACTCGGCGAGCGCCTCGGTCATCTTCAGCAGGCGCAACACGTGCGGCACGAAGGCAATGCACAAGGCATAGGCGGAGTAGTCCGCACGCAGGGGTGCTGCGAGGCCGAAGCGCGCGAGGATGACCCATAGAATCAGCATGCCCAGTACGGCCAGTACGTAGCCTGCCGACGTGATCACATTCATCCAGGTACGCATGCGCTGGCTGACCGTGCCGGCGATCAGGCGCGGATACAGGATCTGGTTGACGCCTTGCACAAGCGTCAGTGCGCGGTCGCAGAACGACCAGATGATTGCCAGCGAGGCCATCCCGCCAGGGGGGAGTAGATAACCGCTGGCCAGCACGAAGCCGCGGAAGCTCAGGATCTGCAGCAGCGAGTGGCCATACGCGCGCAGCGCGTAACTGCGCCCCGTGGCGCGTGCTGCGCTGCTGTCGCCATCGGCAATCGTGGAAGCCTGGCCGCCCAGGGAGACTTCGCGCGGCAGGCAATAGAGGTAGAGCAGCAGTTTGGCAAATGCCGCGCCGACATACAGATAGCCGACGACCCGCGCGCTGTGCGGGACCACGATTGCGACCAGCACCAGCAATACGATGTTGTGCAGCAGCTCGCCGAGCGCAAAGGTGCGGAAGGCATCGCGGCCCAGTGATACCGCCGTCAGCAGGGTGCCGAAGGTGGCGGTCGCCGCGATCATCAGCACGAGCCAGCTGTCGTAGTGCGACAGCTGTGCGATCACGAATGCAGCAAGCGATAGCAGCGCCAGCTGCAGAGCGTGCGGTGCGAGCATCTTGCGGATCACTTGTGGCGCCGCTTCCCCCGTTGCCAGGCGACGCACCACATCGTTGTAAAGTCCGAAAGACACGACCGGTACGAGAATCTGCGCCAGATTCCAGTTGAGAAAGTACTCGGCGTAGCCGGCACTGCCGAGGCCTCGGGTGAGCAAAAGCGTGGTGGCGAAGAACAGGCCTGCACCGATCACCTGGCGCATCGCATTGGAGACGAAGCGTCCAGCCAGTCCATTCGCGGCACCTCGCAGTCGCTCAAGCCGCATGGACGGACTCTCCCGGCGTCGTCACGCGCGCATACAGCTTGGCCAACTGCTGAACCTGTGTCTCGGCGGTGTAGCGGCTGCGCGAACTGCGCACCTGCATCGGTAGCGTGGGAATGGCTGTTGCCAGCATCTGCGTGATGTCGACGCCCTTGAGGTATTCCTCATCCGCCACCCTGAACATGTCGTCCGAGCCGAACAGCGCGACGTTGGCATCGCCCGCGAACACCATCTTGCCAAAAGCGGTTCCCGGCACGACAAGCTGAATGCCGGTGGCGTAGGCCTCCCAGTAGGAGAGCGTAAAAGTCGTGAAGATGGCCAGGTCGGCCGCGCAATAGACCGCGCGCAAACCGGCGGATGATGCAGGTGGCAGGATGATCTCATCACCCGGCCCCAGCTCGTCGATGGCTGCCTGCACCTCGGGCGCAATGGTGCCGATCAGGATCAGCCGGACTCCGGCTGCGCGGCATGCCTTCACCACGTCGGTAACACGCTTCATGACATGCAGCTTGCCTGACATCACGGCGACACGACTGTCGGGGGCGATGCCCAGTGTCTTGCGCGTGGCGTCGCGTTCGTCCGCCGAGAAATGGAAGCGTCGGGGGTCGGTACCCAGCGGCGCAAACATCGTTGGCACCTGTCGTGGCGTGCATGACAGGAAGTGGTCGCGGTTGGCAAGCACCGTGTGGCGTACGCAGTCCACGCACCACGAACCGGTAAAGATCAGGGCGCGACGCAGCAGGCTGTCTACGCGGCTGTACCAACGCGCGGTGCGGTCGCCGCGCTGCTCGTGGTCATAGACCACCGGTTTGCCGAACAAGCGGGCGAGCAGCGCGATGAGTACCGTGACGCCCTGGCGGAATTCGATGACATGCACTACATCTGCACTGCGGATGGCGCTGATGACGGGCAGGTACAGCACCAGGTCGCTGACGCGGAAGAAGACTTTGCGACGTAACAGCGTGACGCCGGTGGCCGCGCGGAACTCGTTGTCGCCCAAAGACGGATTGCTCGGCGTGGTGGCCCCGCGGCTGAAGCGCCAGGTCTGGCTCTGGTCGCCGCACATCAGCGTAACCGTGTGCCCGAGCGCAGCCAGTTCACTGGAGTAGGAATACTCACGGTAGGAAGGCAGCTCGCTCTCGAAGAAACCGCTGGCAATCAGGATGCGCATGAAAGTGTCCTTTGTTTGTGCGTGTGTATTCAGCCGGTGAGCACCATGCGTAGATCGGCGCGCAGACGGGCTGGGCCCACGCGAGGCAGCAGCAGGCGATTGACCAGTTGCACCTGCAGGGCGGTGATTGCGACGGACCACAGCAGGCAAGCGATCAGGATGAGGTACCACGGTGCCGTACCCGTGCCGTCAAAAGCCATCACGACCGGGATATGCCATAGATATATCCAGATGCTGTTCTGCCCTACGAATGAAACCAGCGCATGCAGACGCGGCTGTGTGGCCGCGTAGCGCGCCAGGGGGCGCGCGGCGAACCACGATGCAATGGAAAGCGGCAGGGCATAGCTCAGGTAGTACAGGGCAGGCGGGTACTTGAATTCCTGCGTTTGCACGAAACTGCCGACCAGACCTGCATGCCATAGCGCCAGCCCGCCGCAGATCGCAGCACTGGCCAATGCGATGGCCAGGAGCAGGCTGTCGGGCAAGCGGCCGGCGCGAAGACCCAGCCAAAAGACGAAGGCGTAGGGCAGCAGGTAGTGGGTAATCAACTCCACGCGTGCGGCGGGCGTGCCTGCAACGAGCAGGGAGATCGACCAAAGCAAAGCGGCTGACAGCGCGTAGAGCCCCAGCCAGTAGATCAGCCACTGGCGATTGTCGGGAAGCGAGGCATCTACATGCGCGATCAGCGGCGCCACCAGCGCGACCAGGAGGAAGACGCGGATCACCCACACGAAGCCGATGCCGGAGCCAAGGAAGAAGCTGCTCAACATGGTGTGTGTATCGGGCGCTGCGCTGCCATTCAGCGCATGTAGTACCAGGAAGTAGCCGGCCAGGAAGACCCACACCGGAATCACCAGTCGCTTGAAGCGCTTCCATACATACGCGCCCCATTGCGTGACGGCCGAAGACAAAGCGAAGGACATCCCGGCGGCGATGACCAGCATCGGCACATCGAAGTTGCGCAGCTGGAACAGCCATTCCGGCGGGCTGACATGTGCCAGCATCACGAGCACCAGGCCGATGGCGCGTAGCAGGTCGATGGCTTCGTTGCGGGCCGTGCTCGCTGCAGAGAGGGGAGGATGGAGGTTTGTCATGAGGAAGCATCCGCCGCAGTGACCGAAGCTGCCACGACCGTGGCAGGCACTTCCTCGGAGAGGTTTTCAACGAGTTGCGCAACGGCGAGCCCGAATGCCCGGCCTGAGCAATGTCTTGAGAAGCTGAGGCGATTGCGTGCGATCTGCTCGGCACGACAGGCCGGATCCTGCATACGGAGGACGGCTTCGAAGCCGGTGGCCAGATCGCCTACCGCGAACAGGTTGCGCTCATCGAGATAGGCACGCGTGCCTGGGATGTCGCTGGCCACCACGGGCAGGCCCAGGGCCATTGCCTCCAGCATGACCAGCGGCACGCCTTCGAAGCGCGAGGGCAGCAGCAACACATCATGGGCTGTCAGCGTGTCGAGGGTATTGGCCCACGGCGCGAGCTGTACGAGTTGTTCAAGTGCGCGCGAGCGGCTACGCAGGCTTTCAAGGCGGGACAGGTAGGGGCCATCGCCGACAATGGATACGACAAGCTTGCCGACGAGTTCCGGACGCGCGCCCAGATAGGCCATCAGCATGTCCAGCCCCTTCTGGAGGGCGTCGAGTCGTCCGAATACGAGCACGCGCAGCGGTTTGCTCAGGGCACGCACGGGCTGGTCGGCCGTGTCGGCACCTGCCTGCTCGATGGCGGGCGCAACGGCATTGGGCAGGCAGGCAACGGGGCCACTCGGGCGGGCCCATGCCTGGAAGCTGCGCGCCTGATCGGGTGTGATGGTGATCCAGCCGTGAGGCAGCTTTGCCAGCAGGTTGCGAACGACAGCATCTTTCAGCCAGGCATGGCGATAGCCCATCGTCGAGAACGAGTCCACCAGCGGCACATACACGATGCAGCGGCATCCACTCAGGCGGGTGGCCAATACGGTTTCCAGATAGCCCAGGTGACCGTTGGCAACGATGCACAGGTCAGGTTGCTCGTGGCGTATGGCGGCAATGATCGCGCGCGCCTGATCCCATAGCGTGCGCAGGCGTCCAAGGATTTTTCCGGGGGCCGCAGGTGCTGCGGGGTCGGCGAGACGGTGATCGCTCAGCCATTCCTGACCCTTCTCCGCCAGCGGTGTGTTGCTGCGTGCGAGCAGGCGCGGCTGGACATGCCCTTGCGCTGAAATCTCCTGCATCAGGCGCAGCAGCATCACCTCGTGGCCGCCGAAGCCCTTGGCGCTGTCAATGAAAAGCCAGCGTCGTTTCATGCCTGTAGTCCCTGGCGTGTAGCGGCGAGCGCAGCAATGCCTTGCAGGGCCGAGCGCAGGTTGCTGCCACGATCACGCCAGTGAAACAGCTCGCTGGCCGAGCGCAGCGCGCCCGTCTGCATCGCATCGAGTTGCGAGACTTCGTCGATGTTGCGCACGATGTCGTCGACGAGTGACTGCATGTCACCGCTGCAGATCATCTGGCTGCGTACGTTGTGGGGCAAACCGGCTGCAGCATCCGTGAGCGTGGCGACGGGCACGCGGCCGAAGATGTAGTCGAGAAATTTCAGCTTGAAGCCGCCGCCGATCAATTCCGGCACGACGGCCACGCGAGCCGACTCAAAGTAGGGGGCAACGCTGTCTACAAAGCCGTGGAAGTGCGTGGCGCGCACATTCGGCTGGAGCTCGGCCAGCAGTTCGGCAGGCACGTCACCCATGACATCCAGAACGATGTTGTTGGCATGGAACCTGGCATCGGCAATGGCCAGGAAGCGACGCAGATTTTCCTGTTTGACGACCCAGCGGAACGAACCGACCATCACGACGCGGCGTGGCGTCGCACTGGTGATCGTGCGTTCCGGTGCTGTCCAGCCAGAGTATCCCGGCGTAAGCGCCACGCTGGGGCGGCTTGGGGCCTGGGCGCCAAATCGCGCGGCGTCCTCGTCGGTGATGGTGGTGATGAGGTCCACCTTGCGCGCCATGCGACGCTCAAGTGCCTTCACCTTCAGATAGTTCTGCCACAGGGCAGCGCGATGCAGGGCATTGCCTTGCGCGTTGCGGGCCATATCGCGCCACAGGCTGGCTTCATGGTTATGCGATACATGGACCAGCAGGGGGCGGGGGCGGTTGTCGTTACTGGCCGCCAGGACCTGCGACAAGGCCCAGCCTGATCCATAGCTATCGAGCACGATCACATCCCATTCTTCGCTCAACTGCTCCGCCAGCAATGCGCGGGCGTTGGTCGTGGCGTGTGAGGCGGCTGCGATCGGCAGCGTGCTGAACAAGGCAGAGCGCTGGCTGCGTTTCTTGCCGGCGACGACGACCCATTCCACCGGCCAGTCGGGTGGCGTTACCTGGTGATCGGCGGCGAAACCGAAAAAGCGGACCAGCGCGCCATTCTGGGCAAATGAGTGTGCGAGATTGGCGGAGTAGATCTTGTCGCCGGCATCAAGCGGAAAGGGGATGTCGCGGGCTATCCACAGGCATTTCAGCATGCTGGGTCTCCAGTCATTTGGTTGTGGGCGCGGCGGCGGGAGCGCTGGCCGGCACGGCATAGCCTGATTGCGGCCCGAAGTTCTCCCGATAGGCAGCGCCAGCTGCGGGTTGCAGGCCGTTGGAGAGCTTCGCGTTGAAGCTCGAGGTCTCGTCCCAGTAGGTGTGGTAGATGACGTTGTTGGCGCGGATGAACGCCGCCATCTGGTTGATGAAGAACGCGTCGTCCCCACCACCCGTGCCGCTTGCATTGGTGCCGGTACCCCATTCGGAGAACGAGATCGGTTTGCCGTGCAGAGCGGCAAACTTGCGTAGCCACTCAAGGCCGTTCGGTGCCGTCAGGAGCTCGTTCCAGCGCGCCACCGGATCGGTCTTGTAGCGCCAGGACACGTTGTAGATATCCATGCCGATGATGTCGACATAGGCGTCACCGGGATAGACGAGCGCCGGGTCGATCTGTCGCGTGCCGTGCGCGGTGCTCCAGTCGAAACGGAAATTGGCGCCGGGCACACTGCGCATCGCGGTGACGATGCGACGCCAGTACAGCACCCAGTTCGTCGGATCGGCGGCGGCGCGCCAGGTGAACCACTCGGCGTTGAACTCCCAGCCGATGCGGAGGATCAGGTCGCCATAGCCAGCGGCCACGAGCTTGGTGGCAATCGTGCGGAAGTACTCGTCATAGGCGCCGCTGGCGCCGAGTGCCAGGGTGTCGCCACCTGCGCGTGGCAGCATGGAGATGGAAAGGGCTGGGCGGCGTCCCGCTTTCTTCCAGCAGCCGGTCCACCACTCGGTCTGCGTCAGATGCAGCCACGAGCGGTCATCCAGATAGTCGAGCATCAGGTCGGGTTCGCGGCCCAGCCATGCCGCAAATTGTGGAATGCGTCCGGTGCCGGTGCAGCCGGGGCCTTGTTGTACACCCAGCAGCGGCGTCGGCCGGCCAGCGCTGGTGTTCATCGTCAATGATGGATCTGCGCCCAGCTTGTCGAGCGGGCCGGAAGGCGGTTGGCTGCAGGCAGCCAGCAGCACTGCACTGGTGACAGCGATGGTGTGCCGGAAGCTGCGCAGGCGCAGCGGGTGAGCAACAGGAAGGTTCAAGGAGAAGTTCATGAGGAGACTCCCGGTGAAACCGCCTCCGCATCAATGAATGAATCCGTTTCAGAAATGCCGAGAGGGTATCGGTTGAGTACGTCGCTTTGCGACACGGTTCGACGTATCTGGGCGGGGTTTCCGACAACAAGGCTGAGTGGTGGAATGTCTGTCGTGACGAATGCGCCACCAAGAATGCGGCTGCCGCGGCCGACGGTGATGTCGCCAACCACGATTGCGTGCGGGCCGATCCATACCTCGTCTTCGATGACGGGGTAGCCTGTGCTGCGGACGCCCTGGGCGTCGATGCGATCTCCCTGACCAATGGTCACACCGTGATACAGCGTTACGTTGCTGCCGATGCGGACCTTCTTGTTGATGACCATGCCCCAGCCATGCTGGATCGACAGTGCACTGCCGATCTCTGTCTGCCAGGGCAGATCCATCCCGCCGTGGTGGCGGGCAAAGCGGTGAAGCAGCTGGCACAAGGGCAACAGCATGCGCAATGGCCACGCAGCATTCGCCAGCGCCTGGCACAAACGCAGCGTGAAGATGGCCATGAAACTGCGTTGCGTCACGAGCGAACGAACAAGTGCAAGCCACGAGGTACTGCGGCGCAAGCGCCAGACATCTCCAGCCAGTGGAGTGGAGGTATTCATGCTCATGATTTCACCCTGCCAGTGATGGCAACAGCGGCGCTGGAAGAGGGGGCTGGCCTGCTGTCGCCGGATCTGCGCAGGTAGCGGCGCATCCAGGCCGAGAAGTGCTGTTCGAAAGCCGTATAGGTTGCCCACGAGAGCAGCACCGACAGCAAGAGCGACAACACGCAGAAAACCGCCAGGATCAGGGAAGGCGCACTGCCTACCAGCAGAAGCAGGCAGACCTTCTTGACGGCAAACATCACCATGCTGCTGACGAGATAAAAACTGAAACTGATCGTGCCGAGGAACTGGAAGCTGCTCGTCTCCAGCAGCCGCACGATATGACCTCTGCGCGCCGTCACGCAGGCGAAGCAGTGCAGTGCTGCAAGGAAAGCGATGAGCGTGCAGACCCATTGCTTCGGCTGCAGCCAGATTGCGCTGTCATAGAACGGCGAAGCGTTGCCCGCGTCGGTGCTACCCCATGCCAGCAGGAAGACCAGCAGGCTGAGCGTGGGGTAGCGCAACCAGCGCTGCAGCGAAGGCAAACTGTCGCGCAACAGGAAGACGATCACGCCTGGCGCAAAGAACAGGAAGCGAGGCATCGCAATCACGCATGCTGCAAACAGCGCGATGGCCAGCCAGCAAGCGCTGCGTTGGTACCCCTGGCTTGCTCGCCACCAGACCAGCCCGGCTCCTATATAGAACAGCCACTCATAGCTGAGACTCCACGACGCGGGATGCGTCATCTGCAGTGGCAGCAAGGGCGGCAGCAGCAACAGATTGGTCAAGCTCAGTACCAGCCATTCGCTGGTCGACGTATCGGAGAAGATGCGCCAGCCTAGGAACGGGCCGAGTATGCAGATGGCCAGGTGCAGGGGCGCCCAGAGCGAAAAAATGCGCACGAAACGATCGGTATAGAAGCGCGGGAGCGAACCATGCCGCACCAGGCTGCCGACGATGACGAAGCCGCTGATCATGAAGAACATCTCGACACCGAACTTCAGCGTGCTGAACAGGAAGGGCGCCACCTGCATCAACCCGCCCTCGGCGGGCCACTCGACGATGCCGGAATTGAAAACATGAAATGCGAAGATGAACAGCGCACACAATCCGCGCAGGCCATTGATGGCCGGATTGAAGCCGGCCTTGTCTGCACGTGAATGGGTCGTTGCGCCTTGAGACATGACTCAGCCCTGCACCGAGTTACGTGCGGAGGTTGCGGGCGTCCAGGTCTGGAACAGGTCACCTCGAATCGAACGCCACACGCCGATGCCGACACCCGTCAGGGCCAGCACGATGTCGGAGATACGCGAGAGTGCCGGCACCGACCAACGTGCGCCGACATACAAGGCCAGCGGCGCGCTGATCACCAAAGCCAGGGCGGCCCAATGCCAACCTGCCAGCGCCAGTGCAAGACTGAAGCTCAGGCCGGACGCAACAAGGAAGTAGATCGTGAACCAGCGCACCAGCTTGTGCGACAGGTACTTGTAGAGCGTGAGCGCATCGAGCTTGCGGAGGTGCGGCCAGATCAGGCGATGCACATTGAAGGCCTGGCAGGCGATGCGTACCTTGCGGCGGAATTCCTCCTGCGAGTTCGAGGCCGACTCCTCATACGCACGCACATCAGTCGCTTGCAGGATGCGATAGCCCGCGCACAGGATCATGAACGAGACGTACATGTCGTCGATGATGTGATCAGGAGGGGAGCTGTGCAGGCTGCGGCGGATGGCGAAGAGCGAACCGTCAGCACCCATGATCGAGCCCGAGCGTTGCTCCTGACGCTTGATGTATTCCTCCAGACGCCAGTAGATCGACCCCGACGCTGCGGTAATCGACTGGTCAGCATTGGTGTAGATCAGGTTGCCGCATACGCAGCCAGTCTGGGGGTCGGCGAAGTAGGGGCGCAGCCGGTCGAGCGCTTCCATGTCGAGCATGACGTTGGCGTCAGTGAAAACAATGATGGAGGCCGTCGCCTTGGCCACCAGCAGATTCATGCCGTGCGTCTTGCCGTGGCGTTCGGTTGCGACGTGCAGGGTGATGCGGTCAGCGTAGGGCGCCAGTAGTTCGGCGGTGCGGTCGCTCGCGTTGTCTACATAGACAAGAATCTCGAGCCCCGGCTCACGTTCGCGCAGCGCCAGCAGGTTGCGCATCTTGGCTTCGATGACCTTCTCTTCGTTGTAGGCGCACATGCAGATGGCGAAGGTGTGCGGCTTGTGCGTGTCGAGATTGGTCGTGCCGTCGTGAGCATCGCGTCCTCCGCTTTCACGATCGGGCAGGAAGCGCAAGGAGAGCGGGTAGGTCACGAAGGGGTGCATCGCGACGAGCAGCAGGACGATGCCAAAGAGAGTGAAAAAGGTAATCACGGTCAGGTTCCTTCAATCAATGCAGATTCGTTGCTGCCCGGACGCGACTGCGTCGGGGTCGATCTTCTGTCTGCGGCGCCGCGCGCCGCGCGCGCCCAGCTGCTGGTGTCAGGACGCGGCCAGATGAGCAGGCTCAAGGCGATGCCCGGGAAGAGGAGCGTGAAGGTGCCGCCCAGGAAGAAGATGACGGCCAGGATGAATTTGACGGCCAGCGGGGCTGCGTTGTCGAAGACTGCCCACAGCACATATCCAAGAAACAGGAAGGAGCCGACGATGCCGAGTTCCAGGATGGACTTGAAGAGTGTCATCTCCGCGGTAGGGAAGGGGCTGCGGTCGATGAGTGCCCGCGCCGAACCGGGCCCGTGGCCGAAGAGCGTGTAGTAGAGACTGTCTTGCGAGAAATGATTGAAGGTGAAGAAGCCGCCGAGAAAGCGTGCATAGCCGCTGGAGCCTGTGGACTGAGATGACAGCTCGCCCGAGCGGTTGATGAAGATGTCGAGGTTCAGGTAGGGCGAGAACACCGAGATCACTGCCGCGACGACGAGTATGTAGATCAGCAGGTCCCAACGCCGCTGGCTGACGATGAGTATCGGCATGGCCAGCGCCAGCGCCATGATGCCGGTGCCGGAATAAGACACGACGAGCGCGGCAAAGTAGAGCAGCGCGTGGAGTATGCGGTTGCGCGTGCTGAGCTCGGCGATGACGCCCAGCGCCATGAGCTGGCTGTAGACCGACGGCTCCAGCATCACGACGCCGTTGGAGCGATAGAGCGCGCTGCCATAGGCCAGCGGGCCCTCGTTCGCAAAGAGCGATACGCGCATGAACTCCGGAACGTAGTACTCCACGGGAAACAGCATTTCGTGGGGCAGGAAAAACTGCAGCAGATACTGTCCGAGGCCCAGTATCGCGATCAGCTTGCACAGGCCCAGGAGGACACCCAGTGCGTCGTCGAAGGTGACGCTGGTATTCGGGAAGCGGCATGCGAAGGGCAGGAACAGCACGATGAGCAGCGCAACCGATGGCAACGAGAAATGCTCGCCATGCAGCACGGGCAAACCCAGCGTGATCACCAGGATGAGCAGGAAGCACGCGAGTCGGATCGGGTCGAAGACGAGCGTGCCACGCAAGGCTTGCACGAAGATGACAATGAATGCCAAAGGCATTGCGAGTGCGAGGCCCTTCGCACCGAACGGCGGGATGGCGGCCTTGCCGAAAAGGGTGACGCCAAACAGGGGCGAGAACAGTAGCCAACGGTCGAACCAGCTGCGCTCATGGCTCGATGCGGGTGATACCCGATGTGCCGCTGACCCGGCGCCAGCAGGCGGTATCGGGCTCGAAATGGCAGGAGTGAACTGGATGGAAGAAGACATGTGTCGCTACTGACGTGCTCTGCGTGTGGGACAGCTTTTCGCCTGGAACTCTTTTCGGGTGGATCAAACGGCCGTTGCGGGCAGCGATCCCTTGCTGACCACGGAAATCGTTACGAGAAATTCAAAGCGTTCTTGCGGAGAGCGAAGTTGAGAGCGGAACTCTCTGGATTCGCGGTCAATGTCTTCCTTCAGTATTTGTTGAACAGGCTGCCAACCATCTGCACACCGAACTGGCGCAGATTCTCGGTTGTCTGTTGCAGCTGCTTTACCGCGCCGACATTGCGGCGGGCGACGATGACTGCGCCACGTGCGTGCGCGGAGATGATTTGCGCATCTGCCGAGGCAAGTGCTGCAGGTGTATCGATGAGAATGACGTCATAGCTCTCTGACGCAGCTTCAAGCAGGTGGGCAAAACCTGGCCGGCCCAGCAGCTCTTGCGGATTAGGAGGCGTGGCGCCAGCAGTGAGTACGCTCAGGGCACGCAGATCGGGGACGCGCTGGATGCAGCGGAAATCGCAACGCTCGGCGAGCAAGGCACTCAGGCCAATGCCGTTCTTCAGGCCAAACAATTCGTGCTGGCTGGGCTTGCGCATGTCTGCATCGATCAACAACGTGCGCTCGCCGAGCTGCGAGAACACGACAGCGAGATTGGCGGTGAGCCAGCTGCGCCCGGCGCGTGCCTCAGGGCTGACGATCGCCAGCGCATTGTTTCCGGCGGTGCCAAACCAGCGCAGCATGAGCTGGCTGCGCAACGCGCGCAGATCTTCCACGACTTTGCTTTGTGGCTTCCAGGCGGCGACGAGCGCCTTGGGAAGGGCGCTGCCGCCGGTGCTGACTTGCGGCAGGTAGGCGTAGTCGAACTGCTGCGCCAAGGCAAAGTCGATATCGTCTGCATTGAGCAACTTGAGAGAAAGCGCCGCATCGCCAAAGCGCATGTTCTTCTCGCGTTGCAGCTTCATGATGCGTTCGGCATCAACCGGGTGGAGCCGGCCGGCATCGACGAGAATGCCGCCGATGGGACGGCTTGCCTGGTGATTTCTATTAGGTGCTTCGTACGGCGCGTTCATTGGATGCTCCTGCAACTTTCGTTCTGGTGCTCATGCTTCAGCGCGGCAACTGTCACTGCGGATGCTCGTGCCAGCCGGTGTGTCTAGCCGCTAGGCGGCCGACACGCCGCCCAGCATCGGAATCAGCAGTGCATCGCGTAGATCGCTTTCGCTGCGCACGCGTTTGTCGAGCCGCTCACTGACGAGGACGATGGCTATGCCGACCAACAGCCCCAGCATGAGCGCGACCAATATGTTGAGTGCGGGGCGCGGACTTACCGGACGCAACGGCGTCACGGCCGGCGTGACAACCATGACATTCGCCGTCTGGCTCTGGCTCTCGAGGCTGGTCTGCGCGAGACGCTGCGTCACGAGGTCATATGCACGCTGCGCGTTAGCTACGTCTGCTTGCAGGAAACCGATCTCGTCGCGCTGCTTGGTAATGGCCAGAACGCGGCGCTTCTGCGCTTCGAGGGCGCTGCGGAGAACGCTTTCGCGTTCCTGGTTGATGCGGTTATTGGTACCGATGGCCGTGGCCACGCGCTTCGATTCCGCGGCGATGCGTTCCCGCAATGCGGCGATCTCGCTGTCCGCGCGCTGCATGTCCGGATGGGCTGAGCCGACCCGACCGGCGAGTTCCTCGCGTTTCGCCTCCATGCGTGCAAGCTCGGTCTTGAGCGTGCCAACCATGGGATTCGCCATGACTTCAGGGAGTGTGTCCACATTGCCGGAGGTCTGGCGCTGGCGCGAAGCGCTGTCGGCAGTGATCCCTTGCAAGGCAACAAGCTGCGTGGAGAGTTCGGCGAGGCGGGCGTTCTCGACGTCGAGCTTGGCGTCGCTCTCCACAATGCCACTGGAGCGCTGGTATTCCGATAGCCTGATCTGCGCCTTCTCCAGCGCATCGCGACTGGTGGTGGTGCGTTCGCCAAACCAGTTTGCATACTCCTTGGCGGGCTCCACCTTCAGTTCCAGATTCGTGGTGATGTAGGCGCGAGCGACCGCGTTTGCGACCTTTGATGCCATGGCCGGATCGGTCCAGATCGCCGTGATGTCAATGAGATTGCCATCGTGGGAGGCACGTACGCTGAGGCGACTCAAGAGAAAACCGCACAACCATTCCTTGATATCGCCGTGGCCACCCGTACTGCGCTGCCAGGCCGCAATATGTGCAGGGTCCTTGTCCAATGCCAGAAACTCGATCACACGGCGCATCACGCGATTACTGTTGATCACGCCTACCTGGGTCGCAAGGTAGTTGGCCGTTGCGGGCGGCATTACTACCGCGCCAGAGACCGGATCGGCACTCTTGATGTCGACAACGACGGTTGCCGTCGCGCTGTATTTCTTCTCCATGAACTGCGTTGCGCCTGCCACCAGGGCAACACACACGGCGATGCTGAGCGCCAGCGTGAGCCAGCGTGCGCGCAATACGCGGACGAGTTGATCGATGCTCATTGCGGGCTCCCGGTGTGGCTGTCAGTGCAGGAAAATCTCGTCGCGCATATCCAGCGCGTGGCGCATGTTGCGCGATTGGCCGGTCCGCTCACTTCACGGCGCTGAACGCAAATAGCCGGAGGCTCCTGGGGTTTCATGAGGTGATCCACTAGAAGATGCTTTCGCGGACGAAGACAACATCGTTGGGTTGAAGTTGTTCATCCATCTTCGGCTCGATCACCACGACCTTGCCGTTGGCATTCCTTCGACTGACCTGGATCCCCTTGAGGCTGCCGCGCGGGGTGCTGCCGCCGCCTGCGGCGACCGCTTGCATGAGCATCATGTCGCGATCCAGCCGGAAGATGCCAGGGTGCTGGACTTCGCCGTAGATGAAGAAGACTGGCGCTGGATTGACGTAGATGGAGTCGCCGCCGGCGAGAAGAATGTCGTTTGTAAAGTCGCCGCTGTTGTACATGGCAGGCACATCCAGTTGCTGGCGAAATGCCTTGCCGTGCCGCGTGCCACTGACGATGACTGTGTTGCCACCTTTCTCGGCGATGCCTCCCGCCATGGCAAGCATGTCCGAGACGCGCACATTGTTTGTCTCCAGGGGATAGCGACCGGGCTTGTTGACCAGGCCGAGCACTGCCACCTGATTACCGCGAACCTCCTGCAGCAGCACGATGACTTGAGGCTTCACGACCAGGCGGCCGTCGGCGAGTTGTTTTGCAATCAATGCCTCGGCTTGTGCGACGGTGAGGCCACCGATCTGCACCCCGCCAAGGAGAGGGAAGCTGATTCGACCGCTTTCTGCAACCCGCGTGTCGGTCGTCAGGTCGGGGTTTTGGTAGACTTGGATATGGACGATGTCGCCGGGTGCCAACACATAGTCATTGGGCACCGCGCTGCCGGTAGCCTCCTGCGCTGTCGAGAGCGTGGAATGCGACAACAGGAGCAAGGCCGTGACCGCGATGACCAGCGCCGACAACAGGGTTCGGATGGACTTGCTGGACTGCATCACATTCGCTTTGTGGAGGACTCGCAAAATTGGAATTTCCTGATTGATTAAATATTTGAATGAGAGCCAGATGTAGATGCCTCAGCACTTTGCGTGCCCAAGTGCGGGTTTTCCGCGAGGGACTTTCGACGATTGGTGCGGCGCACCAAAAACAGGAAAAATTTGCATCAAATCGTAAATTTTGCACCGCACCAAAACCTTTGCGTCGCCTAGAAGCGTCCCATGCGACGCACGATGGACATCACGCCGAGACCCAGGGCGGCGAACAGCATTCCGTAGATGTTCAACTGGCTTTCGCCATTCTGTTCATCCTCGTGGCGTATCAAGTCCTGCGTGACTTCCGAGGCCGGGCCGGCTGCCGCGAGCTTGACGCGCCAGCCTTCGAGCTCCGCTCCTGCTGGCGCCATGGCAACGGTTTCGCGATGCTGCGCGGTCATGACTACGGCATCTCGGTGGCGATCGGAGACTCGCGTTGCGTGCGGTCGTACTGCACGTGCTACGTCCTTCTGTGATTGTGTGGATGGCGCTGGCACAAGGGTGTCCACCGCAAATGCGGAGGGGCTCGCCAGAACGGCAGAAAACGCGATCATCAAGGGGATGCTGCGATACATGATTCAACCTCTCTTTACGCTATCAAGTTGCTGTTTCTCAATGAGATGCGTTGCTTTTATGACTACCTTGCATCTCACGCGGGGGAACTACATTTTCCACTGTGCCGACAACGAGCTTATGACGTCGGAGTACTGCCTTGCCGTGTCGCTTGTACGCCTGCGTTCATCGCTCATCGAGAATCCGAATTCCCAATTACGGGTAGCCATGTAGCGGACGGTGACGCCGATGCGGTCTGTGCGTTCCGGTGCTCTTGGCGTAAGCGTGAAGCCGTTGTAACTACGGCGGCGCGACTCAGCTATTCCTCCTAGAGCAAGTTTCGGGCTAAGTGCCCAATTGGGCACGAGGCTGATGCCGTAGGTGTCTGCGTAACTCGCCGACGCATCGGAAACAGCACCAAGATCGCGAAATACGCGAAGCGCAAGACGCGTTGCCTCAGTAGGCGTCCATATGTATCCCACCGAACCAACCCATCCACTGAAGTCGCGCTCCGGGATGTTCTCGTGCTCGCGCTGCACGTAACTCACACGCCCTTCGAGACGTGAGGGCTCACTCAGCTGCCATACGGTCGAGAGCTCGACTTCGTTCTGTGTATAGGTGTTGTCCGACACCACGCTGGGGATGATGTTGGGATAGTTGTAGTGCGAGCGGCGATAGCGCAGGTCTATCTTGTTGCCGCTCGCGGGTTGAAAGCGGATGCCGCCATCGATCCATCCACCGTCGTTGTCACCGGTTCGTTCTGTCTCCGAACTGTTGCGGATCTTGTCTGCGCGCCAGGCAGTCACGGCAAGCCAGCGCGGCGCGAACGGAAGTGCGAGATCGGCGCCGAGCATGTCGCGTGTCGCCGTGTTTCCCGTCGCAACCTGTTGATCTGCAGGGTCTGTGGCAGATTTTGTGTGTGAGTACGAAGCGCCGTAACGACCGTCGTTGCCTATCCGTCCGCTCCAGTCCGTCACGAACTGCTGCCCGATGTAATCGAACTGGTCGAAGGTCTGGTACCGCACGATCGACGGCGCGGCAAAGATGATCAGGCGGTGGCGGCCGAAGCGCTTATCCAGTGCGGCACGCAGTGTCGTGATGGAAACAAAATCGTGGCGCTGTCCTGCCTCGCTGGTAGCAGCGGTATAGCTTTCGTTCGCGAGCCTGAACACGTTGCTGTCATATTTCGCACTTTCGGAAACTGACACGCCGAGCACCTCATCGGGGCGCACAGGATTGAGCGCCGGCTCCTCAGCCGATGCAATCCAGGGAGCGATGCCAGCGAAGAACAAGAAAATATTGATGGTGCGAAGGTGGCGATGCGGGAGGCGCAGGTCTTCGGTCATGATTCTTGCTGAGAGGAAATGAGTACGGACTCCCTACGCAATGCGCGTGCCACGCACACGATGCGTGCTACGTGTTTCTCTCAGGAAGATGACTGATGCAAGAAGTAACTTTTGGTGGGCAGACCTTTGACGGCTTTCTCCGTGGCCGCCTCACGTTGGCAACGAGCATCGAGCTTTTTCTCGATCCACTTATAATCGTATGCAGTATTTTTATAGTTGCCGCATGGCTCGGGCAGCCTCTTGAAGCGCATCACATCAGTCTTGCGCTGATTGCTTTGCTGGCAACCTTTCCCGGCTCTCTGCGATTGCGCGATACGGGCTGGCGCATGGCCTGGCGTGCCGCTGGCGAGTGGCTGCTGATCGTAGCGATGCTGTTGCTGTTCGGCTACGCATCCGGCTACATCGACTACTTCACCTCGTCTTTCATCACCGGTTGGGTCTCGACCTCGATGGCGGGCATCCTGGTGGCGCACGAAGTTGCGCGTCGTGTCTTGCCGACAGTGTTACAGCACGCACACGTGTGCAACGCCGTGATCGTTGGTGGAAATGACTTGGGAATAACGCTGTCCCGACAGTTCATCGACAATCAGTATCTTGGCGTCAAGTTCGCCGGCTTCTTCGATGACCGTGAAGCCGAGCGACTGACGAACATTGGCGATGCCCGTCTGCTTGGTTCGCTCAAGAACCTCGCGACCTACGTGAAGGCCAATCGCGTCGACCATATATATATAGCGTTGCCGATGGCATCCCAGCCTCGCATCCTGTCGCTGCTTGACGACATGCGCGACACCACGGCCTCCATCTTCTTCGTGCCGGACATCTTCATGACGGACCTGATACAGGGGCGCGTGGACTCCATCAACGGCATGCCTGTGGTCGCCGTGTGCGAGACGCCATTCACCGGCGTGCGGGGCGTCATCAAGCGCGCATCCGACATCGTGCTGTCCTCGCTGATACTGCTGGCCATCTCGCCGGTGTTTGCGGCCGTTGCCTTTGGGGTCTATCGCAGCTCGCCGGGCCCCATCATCTTTGCGCAGCGCCGCTATGGTCTCGACGGTCGCGAGATCATCGTCTACAAATTCCGTTCGATGTCGGTCACCGAAGACGGCGACAAGAAATACACGCAAGTCACGCGTGGCGATCCACGCGTAACTCCTTTCGGGAATTTCATCCGCAAGACATCGCTGGACGAGTTGCCCCAGTTCATCAACGTGTTGCAGGGGCGCATGAGCATCGTGGGCCCACGGCCACATGCCATCTCCGTGAATGAGCAGTACCGCAAACTCATTCCCGGCTACATGGTGCGTCACAAGGTCAAGCCGGGCATCACCGGCTGGGCGCAGGTGAACGGTTATCGTGGCGGCGACGACCTCGACCATATGAAGATGCGCATCAAGTACGACCTCGAGTACCTGCGCAACTGGTCGCTGAGACTCGATCTGCTCATCATCCTGCGCACGGTGAAACTCGTCGCAAAAGACAGCAAGGCCTTCTAGCAAAAGCCGAGTCACTCGGGAGCAGAGCGGGGCGCGGCGCAGGTCCCGACAGTTCCCGACGTGACATGAAGGGCGCAGGCGCATTCAAGAGGAGAGCATCATGGAGACACAGGAGCTTCACCGTGGGCGCTTGATCGATCACATCCAGCTGGTTGTGCGAGATCTGCCGAGGTCGCAGACGTTCTATGCGGCAATCTTCGAAGTTTTGGGCATCCCGATCGGTGGGAAGGGCGATGGATTCTTCTGGGCTGACGAACTGTTTGTGTCGACCTCCGATAGCAAGGCCGCGCAAGGAGTCCTGACAGGCCGTCATCATCTCGCCTTCCAGGCTCAGAGCCGTGCCGTCGTGGACGCGTTCCACACAGCAGCGCTCGCTCATGGCGGTCAGGAAAATGGCCCGCCTGGAGAGCGCCCTTACCACCCGGGCTACTACGCTGCCTTCGTGCTGGATCCTGATGGCAACAATATCGAAGCCGTCTTTCATGGTGAGGCAGAACGGAGTTCTCCTTCTGTACGCATCACCTTCTGAATCGGAGTTGTCGTCTATTGTCCGGTGATGTCCTGAGTATCGATGTCATCAGGGCAATCATCCATGACGGGACGGCGGATGCGTGATCGCACCAGTATGACAATAGACTTCTGGTGGTCGCGTCATCAAGGCGAGGCGGGGTAGAGCACTTCCTGATCGGCGCCCGACGTGCGCAAGTGTTGTTGCCTGTCCGGGTATGGCGCATATCCAGATCTCCATCCGATAGCTGACAACTGAAAGCGCCAGCCCGGCACTCGCCGGCAAACCAGCCTGGAGCGCCGAGGGCCTCGTCGTTCCCCCTCGCTTCACTCGCTGGTCGTCAGATCATCGGAGCGTTGATATCCCATTAGCTTCAGGGCAGGATTCGCTGACTTGCAGGTACTCCTGAATTCTCGTCAGCGTCTTTCGCTCATTCCCATGGCACCTCGCCCAATAATCAGATTGCTCGTATTCGTCGCTTCAGTCGTTGCGGGATTCCTTGGTGTGCTCATGGTCAGATCTGGCAACGGGGCCGGGCTTCTGGTCGGCTTCTGCACGCTCGTCGCAGCATTTTGCGGCGTAGTCGTATCCGTTTTCCGGATCCCGGTTCTTGGCAAGGCGCGTCCCGATGATAGCTTCGGTTTGCTGACAGATAGGCAAGGGAATGCCATCGGTGCTTTTCTGGTATTCCTTCTTGGCGCATTACTCATCTTTCTTCCCCTGCGGGGCCTCTTCAAGGGATCGATGCCTGCGCTGGGGGCCGGGCCCGATCTGGTGTTTGCGCAGGCACCTCTGGAATACCTGTTCTCGTTCGCGGTGTGGTTCTGTAGCGGAACAGGTGTCCTGTGGCTCTCGTGGAGGGTCGGACGAGCACGAAAGACCAGGGCCACACCTCGCAAGTGAGCTGCAGCTGACGCATTGCCCGACATACGCATCACGCTTACGCCGCGAAGGTAGACATGCTCAAGTACGTATGGCTATTGGTGCTCACAATTCCGCCATGGGCAGCCGCTGAATTCGGGGCATCGAAATGGGTCGTTGGACTTGCGCTTGCTCCTTTTTTCATTCTTGCGATGACCTATGGAGACCCGGATGAGGATCAGTTCGGGGAGGCGTCTGGAGCGTTCCGCAAGGGCGCGCTGATCGCCCTGTTCGTGGGTGCAATCGTCCTGGTCACCGTGCTGTTCATCTTGTGGCGGGTTTTCTTTCCGGGCGCTCCTGTCAGATGAGGCTGTCCTCAGTCAGGCATGGCGATTGAATTCCTTCAGGCGATTTTCGGGGTTGCAGCAAGCCGGGTGAGCACTGTTGTCGGTATGCCGTTCGCCTGATCGCGTCGGTCTGGCGACGCCATTGAGTGCGTGGGCGGCTCGCTCCGACCGTTATCGCTCGCCGTATTCCTTTCCTTCGTGTCTTGCACGCCGGATATCCCCGCTGACTCAGGCGAAGCGCTGGATTCGTTCCCTCTGCTTACGCTAGGTAAGTGTTACAGCAGTTCTTACATGGCAGGTCAGTCCGGCCCATTCTCAGAATTTCTGTTGCGCGCTGTTCTGGCCCGCAGCCGAACCAATCGTTTCGGCTGAGACTCCCGTGGCACAGGCATCGCAAGGCGTGAAGGGGTGCGCAAAGCGTGGATGGGCACGTGCGTTGCGTGGATGAAGACATCCGCGGAGACAGGCGGATCCCGTAACAAGCAGCACTTTCCTGAACACGAAAACTGCTGCAATCGGGCGCTGCCAGTGATAGCCATTCATGCCGATGTCACGTGATGCAGTGCCCCACATAAACGAGAGGAAACGCAAATGAACCAGAACCAATCGATCCTGATCAAGGCTGTTGCCTGCAGCTATCTCGCGGTGGCTGCACTGGGTGCGTCGGCTGCTTCTCCTGCAGAGAAGCAGGAGAAAGAGCGCATCTCGGCCGAGTACAAGATGGAAGTACAAAAGTGTTCCACCTTGAGTGGAAACCCTCGTGACGTCTGTAAGGCCGAGGCGAAGGCACATGAAGACAAGGCTGAGGCGAAGCTCGAATCAGAGCTTCATCCGTCGGCCAAGGCATCAAAGAACATGCAGGAGACATATGCCGATGCCGACTACAAGGTGGCAATGGAGAAGTGTGACGCCTTTACCGGAAACGATAAGGACGTGTGCAAGAAGGAGGCCAAGGCTGCCAAGGTGATGGCACTGGAGACAGCCAAGACCAATAAGGAAATCACCGATCGCAAGAACGATGCAGCGGATACGAAGAATGATGCCGCCTATTCAGTAGCGAAGGAAAAGTGTGATGCGCTGGCTGGCAATGCCAAGGACAAGTGTGTTGCCGATGCCAAGCTGAACTACGGCAAGTAAGTGCTGATTGAAAGTGCTGCGAGAGATACGCGGCCTTTCCTGACGGCAACGCCGGAAATGACTTACCCCATAAACAATGAAGGAGATATGAAAATGAAAATCCGTACATTCGCAATCATCGGTGCTCTCGTGGCGGCGCCACCCACGGTATTCGCCCAGGCGAATGGCAACGACGGTACTGCCGGTAGCGCGGGCGATGGTGACCGCGCGCAGAGCTATACCCGTCTGCTGTTCTCTGACCTGGACAAGAACCGTGATGGCCAGATTGACAAGATTGAAGGCGCGAAGCTCGAGCCTTCCCTCGTCAAGAAGATGGATACCAACGCCGACGGCAAGGTTTCACAAGCCGAGTTCGATCAGTACCAGGCCGCCACGAGTGGCAGCAAGGTGCCGAGCAGCAAGTAATCGAGCATTCAACCGCCGGGTCGGGTGATCCGGCGCTGTTGCAACACCAGGTAGAAGGGCGGCGACATGTCGCTCAGCCTGACCACGACAACGGTCTCTCCGCTGTCCAGAACTGAAAGGAAACGCATCATGAACAAGGATCAGATCAAAGGACGTGCCAAAGAAGCTGCTGGCAAGGTGCAGGAAGTCGCCGGCCGCACGGTAGGTAGCGAACGCCAGGAAGCCAAGGGTCTCGGCAAGCAGATCGAAGGCAAGGTACAGAAAAACTACGGCGACGCTCGTGAATCCGTCAAGGACTCACTCAAGGATCGCTGATCGCGACGCACTACGGCTTGAGCCGTAGCCGCAGGAAAGGACAACCTCAGGTTGTCCTTTTTTTTGCCCGGGTCTCATGGCGGGGCCGGGCCATCCGTTGCGGATTGCACGTGTAAAAAATTCTGGAGGGCGTGCCATCCGTGCCTGTATGGGCGTGGTCCTCAATTGGCGGGAGTGCCTTGCGGCGCGAACGGGACGCTTCTTCTGGCCGGGAATGTTTATTGCGATGACCGACGCTGCGTGACCTTCACTCGAGCCCCGTCCGGTGGATGGGAGAAAAAGTATTCCATTGCCGATGAAATTTGAACGTGTTCGCCGTTGTGCGGCGGTTGTACCCGGTTCTCTGCAAACCCAGTGGATTGAAGCCTCCGGTCTTCGGGGGCTCACCCTGGCATTTGTGCCACGCACTGACTGCGCGCCAGGCGCCATGACGTCGTGCCTGCAAAGTCAGTCATCCGATAGCGCTGAGTCGAGCTCCAGTGAGGCGGCCTCCCTCCGCTCGGGGAGCCGGCGCCAGGGTGCGTTCGTTCAGAGGCATGGAGTGAGCGGATGCTGCCGATGAAGCTGCGCGGATTCCCCTCTACGCCACGCGAGGGTTACCTTGTTGCCGTCATTGCCGCGGCAGTAGCTATTGCCCTTAGAGTTCAGTTCGAGTTCGTGGTCGCCGGACGGGCCACCTATCTGTTCTACGTCGGTGCCGTGGTGCTTGCCTCGCGCATGGCTGGCATGCGCGCAGGGCTGCTATGCCTGGCGCTGACGCTGCTGGCCCACATCATCATGATTGCGCCGCTTGTCTCGCAAGGGCATCTGTTGCCACTCGAGACGGCGAGCACCTTGCTGTTTGTCGTAGTCGGTCTGGCCATCTGTATTGGCCTGGGTCACATGCATCACACGTACGCGCTGCTGGCGCAGAAGATCCGCGAATACGATCATGCCAGGGGGCTCTTGTCGGAAGAGGCCGCCTATCGCGCTGAATCAGAGAGGCGGATTCGCGCACACCGTGACTGGCTTGAGACGACACTGACCACCATCGGTGACGCCACCATCCTGTTCGATGCGAATGGCGATGTCATTTCCATGAACCCGGTGGCCGAGCATCTGTGTGGCTGGACCCGCGACACTGCGAAAGGGCTGGCTGCGGAGACAATCTTTCCGCTCTTCGACGACAAGAGTGAGTCGCCGCTCGAGAGCCCGGTCAGGAAAGCCATACTGAGTGGCCGCGTGGAGAATCCCAGCAAGCAGCAGTTGCTGGTGAACCGCGATGATGTCGAGTATCCGGTCGAGCTGAGCGCCGCGCCCATGCTGGATGCTGACAGGCGGGTGACGGGGGTAGTGCTGGTCTTTCGAGATATGTCGGCGCGCAACAGGACGCAGCGTGAGATGCAGCGTCTGCTCGACGAGCTGCGCGAAGCCGATCGTCTCAAGGACGAATTCCTGGCCTTGCTGGCGCACGAGTTGCGCAATCCGCTTGCGCCTATCCGTGCAGCGATCGACATTGTGCGGATGGGGGACGAGGGGGCAGTACACAAGGCCTGTGACATCCTCCAGCGACAGGTGGAGAACATGGCGAGATTGGTGGAAGACCTGCTTCAGGTCTCGCGGATCACGCACAACCAGCTGGAGATGCGCAAGGTGCATACGGACCTTGCACCGATCCTGCGTCAGGCCCTGGAAATAAGCCGGCCTTTGATAGATGCGAAATCGCATCGCCTCGTCGAGGAGATTTCCTCCGAGCCGATGCCGGTGCATGCTGACCCGACACGCATCGCACAACTGTTTGCCAATCTCCTCAACAATGCCGCAAAGTTCACCGACCCCGGTGGCGAGGTGGCGCTGACCGTTGCACGCACGCCCGACAGTGTGCTGGTAGCGGTGAGCGACACGGGTATGGGTATTCCGCGCGGCATGGAAGAGAAAGTGTTCCAGTTGTTCGCGCAACTGGATGTGGGTATTTCGCGTTCACAGGGTGGCTTGGGGATTGGGCTTACACTGGTGCAACGGATTGCCCACATGCATGGCGGGCACGTGCGGGTGGTGCGCACGGAGGAGCCCGGGACGACCTTCATGGTCGAGCTGCCGCTGGCCTTGCGTCAGCCGGTAGCGATTCCCGTGGCTGCACCCGAAGTATCAGCGGCAGTACCAACAACAAATAAAACGACTACCAGAGTGGAGCGTGACGTGACTACAACAACGAACAAGCCCGGGTCTCCCGGCTCGCTGTCCTTGCGGATACTCGTCGTCGATGACAATCATGACGCAGCGGACAGTATGGCGGTGCTGCTTGGCATTCTCGGCAGCGAGGTGCGGATCGGCCACGACGGCGTCGAGGCGGTGGAGGCGTTCAAGGACTTCCGCCCGCACGCGGTCTTGCTCGACATCGGGCTGCCGCGGCTCGATGGTTATGGTGCCGCCGAACAGATCAGGGCCTTGCCGGGTGGCGATGCGGTGACCCTGATCGCCTTGAGCGGCTATGGGCGCGACGACGACAGGCGACGTTCGCGTGAAGTGGGCTTTGATCACCACCTGGTCAAGCCCGTCGCGCCTGACACGCTGATCAATCTGCTGGCGCCGCTCATTGCAGGCGGCGAGGTTTCGCCAACTACCGTAAACTAGGGTTCATCCGCCGGGTGAGGGCGGATCGACCCCGGGCGTGCCTGCACGTCCTTCGTACAAGAAAATACGGAAGAAGCGCCTGCAATATGGCTGTCATCGTGGAAGCGCTTAGCGGCTTGCTGGCTCGGCTGAAGTCCGGCATGGCCCGGCTCATCCAGCATTTGCCGTTCAAGGCAGCGCCCAGCGAAGAGGGCAGCTTGCGCTGGCTGCGGGCGGTGATGCGTGCCTCCATCATCGTGCCGCTGATCCTGCTTTCCGGCGCGGCGATACACAGCTATTTCGAAGCGGATGCAATTGCCGATGCACGTGTCGATCGCGATGTACGCGTGGTGCAGGAGCATGCCCTCAAGGTGCTGGAGACGGCAGCCTCGGTCGCCGGGCGTATCGACGATGTGGTCGGGAACGATCCCGCAGCGATGTCGCATGACAACGAGGCCTCGCTGCACGAGAAATTCCGCGACATCTCCACAGCGATGCCCCAGCTCCTGTCGGTGTGGCTGACCGATGCGGATGGCCGTGCGATTGCGAGTGACCGTTACTACCCGGTTCCCTTGAGTGCCAGCCTCGCTACGCGCGAGTTTTTCCAGCAACAACGCAACAACCCCTTGCCGATTGCCATTTCGGGGCTGCTTCGCGGCAGCATGAGCGGGCAGAACTTCTTCAGCCTGAGTCGCCGCCGCGAGTCGGCTGATGGTGAATTTCTCGGTGTCATCAGCGTGGGGCTTTCGGAGGCGTACTTCAGCTCTTTCTATGCGTCGATTGGCGGGGAGAACAAGGATCTGGCAGTCGAGCTGATCCGCGAGGACGGCACGCCACTGGTGAGCTTTCCGGAGCGCAGGTCGTTCACCGGCAAGCTCGCGGCCGATAGTCCGATCATGCAGGCAATCCGTAGCGGCTCGCTGCGCGGCAAGGTGCATGCCGGGCTGGATGGCACGCGCCGCCTGGTCGCCGTCCGCAAGGTGGGCAACTATCCGGTATATGCCGTCGCAGGCGCGCTGCGTTCCACCACGCTGTCGCAATGGCGCTCGCGCATGCTGCTGATCATCGGCTTCGTGCTGCCGGCTACGATCGCGATGGTGCTGCTGTGCTGGACGGCCTTGCGCAAGGTCGGTCGTGAGCACCGTGCGTTGGCGCAGTGGCGAGATGAAGTGTCGCGCCGGGTAACCGCTGAAGAGGCGTTGATGCGAGCGCAGAAGATGGATGCCATCGGCCAGATGACCGGGGGCGTGGCGCACGACTTCAACAACATGCTGCAGATCATCAGCAGCAACATCCACATCATCCGCCTCAAGCTGCCGCAGGCCGGTATCGAACCGCAACTCGCCGCCATAGACCGTGCGCGTCTGAGCGGCGAGAGTCTGACGCGCCAATTGCTGGCTTTTTCGCGCCAGCAGGCCTTGCGCCCAGAGTCCATCAACATCGACCAGCGCATGCCCTCGATCTGCGAGCTCATACGCCACTCGCTGGGTACGGGCATCCAGCTTGAGAGCGAGACCGAGCCGGGCACATGGCCCATCGAGGTGGATCCTTCACAGCTCGATCTCGCCTTGTTCAACCTTGCCATCAACTCGCGTGACGCAATGCCGGAGGGGGGCACGATCCGCTTGTATGCACGCAATGTCAGCGCTGCCGAACGCGGCGAGATCAAGGCCGACCTGCGGGGCGACTTCGTGGCGATCGTGGTCAGCGACACCGGGCAGGGGGTGCCGGCAGAGATCGCTGATCGCATCTTCGAACCGTTCTTCACCACCAAGGATGTGGGCAAGGGCACGGGCCTAGGCTTGAGCCAGGTGTTCGGTTTTGCCACCCAGTCAGGCGGAACGGTGACGCTCAGGAGCACACCGGGCGCAGGCACTACGCTTACCG
This sequence comes from Uliginosibacterium silvisoli, assembly GCF_036017035.1. NCBI lineage: Bacteria > Pseudomonadati > Pseudomonadota > Betaproteobacteria > Rhodocyclales > Zoogloeaceae > Uliginosibacterium > Uliginosibacterium silvisoli. The sequence goes on from NZ_JAYXHS010000004.1 coordinate 277,933, forward strand.
TTTACTTGCCGCGCGCGCACGCTCAAGGCGTGAAGCGCACGAACACCGAGCCCGTGACTGCCGGCGAGGCACTGCACGGTCGCTTGCTGGTTGTTGAAGACAATCTGGAGGTCGGTGATGGCTTGACCTTGCTGCTCGGCGAAGTCGGTTTCACCGTGACGCTCAAGCGCAGCGCGGTGGAGGCCATGCAGGCCCTGGAGGAAGGACAGAAGTTCGACCTGCTGCTGACCGACCTCGTCATGCCGGGCAATTTCAACGGTCTGCAACTGGCGCGGCTGGTCATGCGCGAGTACCCCGACCTGCCTGTCGTGCTCATGACGGGTTATAGCGACGAAGTGCGCAAGGCATCGGCAGAAGGCTTCACGATTCTCATCAAGCCGTTCCAGATGAGCGCCTTGCTGGCGGCCATCCGCGAGCGCATCGACTGCCGGAAGGAAGCGCCCGACAAGGCTCAGGCTGACTGAGCCGGTGTCGACGGCGCCAGGGCGGCTGGTACTACCGGCGAGGGTTCTGCCTCTGCGCGTGGCATGGCAACCCGCGTCACGGGCAGTGCTTCCGGGCATTCGTTCTGCATGTAGTCGATCAAGGCTTCACGCATGCGGCAACGCAGGTCGAAGCCTCTTGACGCATTGGCCGAGCTGACCAGCAAGCGTACCTGCATGGTGTGCTCGGTAGCGTCGGTAACCTGCAGGATGCAGACACGACCATCCCAGTCCGGGTCGGCATGGCAGCGCCGCTCCAGCTCCGCGCGCAACTTGTCCAGCGGTGCTCGGTAATCCAGCCAGAGCATCACGGTGCCGAGCAGGGTGGATGTGCTGCGCGTCCAGTTCTGGAACGGCTTCTCGATGAACCATTGCAGTGGCACGATGAGGCGGCGTTCGTCCCACAGCGCCATCACGACGTAGCTGCCGGTGATTTCCTCGACACGACCCCATTCGCCCTCGACGATGAGCACATCGTCTATGCGCAGTGGCTGCGTGAAGGCCAGTTGCAGACCCGCGATGAAGTTGCCGAGCACTGGTCGCGCAGCCATACCGGCGACGACGCCTGCGATACCTGCGGAGGCCAGGATGCTGGCGCCGACCTGGCGCGCGCCGGGCAAGGTCAGCAAGGCGAACGACACACCCAGCAGGACCAGCAGGGAGATGATGCTGCGCGAGAGCACGCGCGTCTGGGTGAGGATGCGCCGTGCCTGCAGGTTGTCTTCCACGTTGATGGGATGCAGGGCGATCATCGTATCGGCCAGCGCCATCACCCATGCCGTTGCCAGCCAGGTAATGGCGGCGATGAGGCAGACCGTATTGATGTGGCGCACCTTGTCGATGGCGACCAGCGCGTCCGGCGCCAGGCGCCACGCGAACTCCAGCGCAAACAATACGATGACCAGTCGGCTCGGCCGCTTGATGCGCTTGATCAGCGCTGCGACGAACACGCTGTGCAAGGCAATGCGGCGCAGGATGGCGGCGCCCGAAGCATGGATGACGGTCGCCAGCGCGATCAGGAGGAGTGCCGCACAGCCAGTGCCTATCCAGCCCCGCGTCTGTGAAAGGTTGCCCAGATATTGGTAGACGTCATTCATCTCGCAGCGTCCTTGTCGATGCAGGTAATCAGTGCGACGGGCCACACGGCCAGCGCGTCGGCGAGTTCGATGCCGTCATCGTCAGCAATGATCCTCCGGTGCAGCAGGGCGTCTGCCAGCCGGCCGCGACGTGCGTCACCCTGCAGCGCTTCGGGTAGCAGTACCCGTGTGCCTTCCCATGCCGTCGGCTCGACCAGCGGCAGCCCGTTGTGTGCGGGCAGGCTGGCGGCCAGGCGCGTGGTGATGACGATTGCCCAGTCTCTGCCGTCGTGTCGTGCGAAGGCCAGTGCATGCGCGGCATACGGCCCTTCGATCTTCAGCGGAATGTAGGCACTCTGGAAAAGGCCCGGGTAACGCTTGCGCAAGTTCAGCGTGGAGGAGATGAGTTGCTCCTTGATGCGCCCATCACGCCATTGTTCGAGCAGGCCGCTGGCACATGCGCTCGACACGCAACCGCCTTCAAACATGATCTGCGCGTCATACGTCACGGCACGTCGATTGTCGGGATCCACGAGGCTGAAGTCCCACCTGTCCGTGCCCTGGTAGAGATCGGGAATGCCGGGGCAGGTCATGCGCAGCAGCGTCTGGCTCAGGCTGTTGATGATGCCCGGCACCTCGATGCGCGCGACGAAGCTCGCGACGTCTTTCACGAAGGCGCTGGAGAAGGTGGCCGGTTCGCCGTCGGCAAGGCCCAGCGCCTTGTCGATGAACGCCCGGCTGGCCTCTTCGTAGGCTGAGTTGGGGAGCATCCAGTCCGAGCGGGCCTTGGCTTCGCGCATGGCCTTGAGTTGCCACTCACCCAGGCGCGTGGCCAGGGCGCGCAAGCCTTCCACGTCATCAGCCTGCAATCCTGGTGGCCAGGCTGCGATGAGCATCTGGTACAGCATGTACTCGTCACAGGCGTCGGGGGCTTCGGCCCCCCGGCCTGGCTCGCCTGCGAAGCGTAGTTCGGCATTGATGGCATGCCAGCGTGAAGAAGCGGCCTGCCAGAGTTGAGGGAGTTCGCTCAACACGGCGAGACGCATGCGCGTGTCCTCGCCGCGCTTGTGATCGTGCGAGGCGGTTGCCAGCAGGCTCTGCGGAAAGAGCGCCTGACGCTCCAGGCTGCATTGGTGGAACTCATCCACGCTGCGCGCCAGCCGCTCGGGATTGCTGCCGACCTCGTTGCGCGACAGCAGGCGGCCGTGGCGGTAGAAGACCGTGTCTTCGAGTGACTTGGCGGCCAGCGGCGGTGTGAGCTGCTGGAACTTGATCATCGCCCGGCAGCGCAGCTCGGTCTCGAACTCCGTCGCGGCAGATGCGGGTGCCTCGCCGCCAAGCCACCCGTCGAGCATTTCGAGGGTGGCGTGATCGCTCACCCGAAGCATTTCGCGGGCGCCCTGCAGGGCAGCCTGCAGGCGGGGCGCGTTGACAGCGCGACGTCCCGACTTCTCGCCGTACAGCCGATAGGCTGGAAAGCAGACCAGCAGGGCGTGCAGGGCTCTGCGCAGGCTGCTGCGGCTAACGTCACGATTGGTGACACTCGAGCGGGCAATGCGGTGGAGCAGATTGACCACTGCTTCGAACTCGGCAACGAAGTGCTCCGCGAGCAGTTGCTGGCGGGCGGCGTGCAGGCCATCCTTGAACGAGGCGGTGCCTGGTGCCAGCGTTTGCCAGAGCGCCTCGAGTGGCGCGGCGCCGTTTTCGTCATGCAGCACGCTTGCGACCTCATCCATGAAGTCGTAGCCGGTATTGCCGTCGATTCGCCAGTCAGCGGCGAGCAGTTCCCCCTCGCTGAGGATCTTCTCCACCACGATGTAAGGCGTGCCCGACAGCCCTAGCGCTTGACGGGCAGGCGTCTGCGCCTCGAGCTGCTCACGCAACTGCAGGCAGTAGGTGCGCGGATTGGCGAGTCCGTCGATATGATCGACGCGCACCCCATCGATAATGCCTTCCGCATAGAGTCGGAAGATCAGCGCGTGTTGATCGTTGAACACCTCTTCACGGTCTGCCCGCATGCCGACCAGGTCGCTCACCTCGAAGAAGCGTCGCCAGTTGATTTCCTCCGCCGCGTTGCGCCACCAGGCGAGACGGTAGTGCTGGCGCTCGAGGAGCCGGTGCAGGCGCGCCAATCCCTCGGGTGTGGCGGCTGAGTACTGGGCAACAGCTTCCTCAATACAGGCCTTGCCGTCACCACTCATCTCGGTGACCACGGCACGTCGGGCCTCATTGGCGTAGCGATTATTCAGGGCCCCTGGCGCGAGTTCGGAGAAGAGCGCTGCCAGGCGCTTGCATACCGTATGCGGGTTGCTGCCGAGCACCGCAGCGTAGTCGCGCAATGCGAGCGGAAAGCGCTGCGTTGCATACGCGATGTAAAAAGCACCCGTCAGCGCGTCCACGCAAAGCTTGAGATCACCACTCGCCAAGGCATCGCCATAAGGCTGGCCAAGGAAGGGCGCGAGCACCTTGCCTTGCAGGACAGGATCGGGAGACTGCCAGTCGATGTCGAAATATTCGGCGTAGGGGCTGCTGCCGCCGCCTTCGAGCACCTGGCGCCACCACTCGTTCTCGTACGACGTGGCCATGTGATTCGGCACGATGTCGAGAATCAGACCCATGCCCCGCTGGCGCAAGCCCGCGGCGAGGTTGCGCAGGGCGACCTCGCCACCGAGTTCCGGATTGATGGTGGCGTAGTCCACGACGTCGTAGCCGTAGGTCGAGCCGCTGCGCGCACGTTGCAGGGGCGACGCGTAGACGTGACTCAAGCCCAATGCTGCGAACTGGTCTAGTCGCCGGGTGGCGTCATCGAGTGTGAACTCGCGTCGAAATTGCAGCCTGAGGGTAGCGCGAGGAATCATGGCGTGTGAGGTTGCATCTAGCGTGCCTGACGGATCGCGGGGGCGGTCTTCGGGGCGTTAGGGATAGGCAGGCACGCACCTGCCGTCGTGATCTGGTTGAAGCGCGCGTTCAAGCCCGCATCATCGAAGCCTGTTCGGGGGATCGGGGATGGCGCTCACGACTGACCGGCTGGAAGAGCGCTTGCGCAGGCTCCTCGATCAGGGTGCGATACAACTCGATGTAGCGCTGCGAGGACTTCTCCCAGCCCGCGTCGATGGCCATGTCGGCTCGCTGCAGCGCACGCCAGCACTGTGGTTGCGCAAACATCGCCAGCGCACGATCAACGGCCGAGATCATGTCCTCAGCCGTTTCGCCGCTGAACAGGAAGCCGGTGGCGCCGGCAACGGGGGCGCTTACATCTCCAGCATCGAGAATCGTGTCGGCGAGACCACCCAGACGGGAGGCAACAGGTACGGTGCCGTAGCGCATTGCGTACAGGGGCGTCAGCCCGAAGGGCTCGAAGCGGCTGCCATGCAGCAGCATGTCGGCGCCGGCGTGCAGGCAATGCGCGTGGGCTTCGTCGTAGCCGATGTGCACTGCGAGGCGTGCGGGATATGCCAGAGCAAGTGCGCGCAACCCTTCTTCAATCTCGCGATCGCCGCAACCCAGCACGGCAATCTGCAGGCGAGGGTGTGCAGCGAGCAAGGCAGGAAAAGCCTCGATCGCTACGTCGGCCATCTTCTGTCCTGTCAGGCGGCTGCCCATGGCCAGCAGCGGTGCGAATGGGTCGAACGGTAGACCGAAGGTCTTCTGCAATTCGCGTTTGCAGGCATGTTTGCCGCGTAGATCATCCTGGCTGAAATTGCGTGCAATGAGTTCGTCTTCCGCAGGATTCCAGCACTCCGTATCGATACCGTTGGGCACTGCGACGAGATCACGTACGCGCTGGCGAAGCATGCCGTCAAAACCCGCGCCGAATTCCGGCGTGAGGATTTCCTGTGCGTAGGTATCGCTGACCGTGCTGATGCGGTCTGCATAGTTGAGTGCAGCCTTCATGAAGCTGAGCTGGCCCCAGTATTCGACACTGCCGTCTTCGCGCGCATGGGCGGGTACGCCGCAGGCCTCAGCCAGTTCGAGCGGATAGTTACCCTGGAAGGCGAGGTTGTGAATGGTGAATACCGAGCGCGCCTTGCTGCCGTAGTGGCGCATCAACAAGGGGACGAGACCCGCATGCCAGTCATGCGCGTGCACCACTTGGGGCACCTCGATCTCGGTGCCGCCGCTGGCAATGATTGCCGCCGCATGACCCAGTGCGGCGAAGCGCAGCGCATTGTCAGCATACTCGCGGCCGTCGATGTCGAGGTAGGGGCCGCCGGGCCGGCAGAACAAGTCATCGTCACGCAGCAGTATGACTTCGACATTGCTGTCGGGCATGAGGCCACGCCACAGCCCCGCCTCCCGGCCGGGCAGGGTGGTAATCCAGCCGCAGGGCTTGAGCAGTTCAAGCTGCGCAAGCGCTGAGGGGTAGCCGGGCATCAGGATGCTGGTGCGGATGCCGTCACCATTCAAGGCGTCGGCCAGCGCGCCAACGACATCGCCCAGTCCGCCGGTCTTGGCGAGTGGAGCGGCTTCGGCAGCGACGAACAGGATATGTGGGCGCACGATTCGGGGTCCTTTCTGGCTGCGGGTCTCTGGATGCAGCGCGAAAATGTCTGCTCCTGCATGGTGTTGCGACGGTGCTCTGTAACTTTTGCGCCGATCCGTAAGGCTGGTTTGTAAGACTTTCAGCGGGCGTCGGGAAACGGATGCACATCGCACTGTCTGTCACCGGCTATCGCGAAGATCGTGCCTGCCTCGTGAAGATGTTTGGCGCGCTACCGGGCGTCCTGTTGCAGGCGCGCCCGGGACGTCTTCGAAAATAGTACATATGCATGTTGTGTAGCGGCTTGGCAGGCGGCTGCAGCTGCCTGTTTGTTCCTCGCTGCGGAAGTGGCCCGGAGAGCGTGAGCTTCAGGCGTGGCGGCACAGGGCTTGCGGAGTCAGGACAGGTCCCGCCCGGACGGAGCGCGGGGTTGAGAGGAGCACGGGTTCAGGCTGCTGGATCAGCGTCTTGCCCGCATGAAAAACTGGTCACCACACCATGACGCCACTGTGGTTTGCAATCATTGGCAGCCTGCTGGTCCTGATGTCGCTGATCGGCTTTGCCGTCACGCGCTGGCCGGTCAGCCCCAGCATGATCTACCTGTTCATCGGTCTGATACTCGGACCGATGGGCTTCGGCATCCTCGAAGTGGACGCCGTACGCGACGCGGAATGGCTGCTCGTTGCGTTCGAGATTACGGTATTGATCTCGCTGTTCAGCGTCGGCCTCAAATTGCGCATGCCGTTCTCCGACCGCTTGTGGCGGTTACCCTTGAAGCTGGCCAGCCTGTCGATGTTCTTCACCATCGGCTGTCTGGTCTTGCTGAGTCACTGGTTGCTGAATTATTCGTGGCCGCTGGCGGTTTTGTTCGGCGCGATCATGGCGCCTACGGATCCGGTGCTGGCTTCCGACGTGCAGGTCAGGGAGCCTGGAGACAAGGACCGTCTGCGCTTTGCGGTGACGGCCGAAGGCGGCATGAACGACGGCACGGCATTCCCCTTCGTGTTTCTCGGCCTGGGGCTGCTCGGCCTGCATGAGCTCGGGCCTGACCTGTCTCACTGGCTGGCGCGCGACGTGGTGTGGGGGATTGGTGGCGGCCTGCTGGTGGGGGCTGCGTGCGGTGTCGGTATCGGGCGTCTCATCCTCTGGTACCGCGCCAGGCGTGAGGAGCCAGTGGGGCTCGAGGAGTTCCTGTCGCTTGGCTTGATCGGACTCTCGTACGGCCTCGCCTGCATGCTCCACACGCTGGGCTTCCTGGCCGTGTTGGCTGCAGGTATTGCCATGCGTCGCCTGGAGAGCCAGGGCAGGCAGCCATTACGTGAGCAAGCCGACGTGCTCGATTCGGAGTCTCCGCAGGTTGCGGCGCCGGGTCACATGCTTGAATCGGTCCTGACCTTCAATGAGCGCTTCGAGCGCATCGCCGAGGTGGGGGCTGTGTTACTGCTTGGCGGGTTGATGTCGAACGGCTATTTCACGATGCATGGCGTGATCGTGGCTGCCGTCCTGATGTTCGTGGTGCGTCCGGCATCGGTATTCCTGGTTACCCCGGGCAGCCGTACCACCATGCGCCAGCGATGGCTGATCTCATGGTTCGGGGTACGCGGCGTTGGCTCGCTCTACTACCTGATGTTTGCCATTCACATCGGCCTGCGTACACCGCAGGCGGAAGCGCTACTACCTATCGTGCTGACAGTCGTGGCTGCCTCCATCACGCTGCATGGCATGTCCGCCACGCCGCTGATGAGCCTGTATGCGCGTCGCCATCGATAGATGCTGCGACAGACGAGAAAAAGCCACCCTGTCGATTGAAAAAGGGTGGCTTGTCGGGGGCGGCTTCGGCTCAGGCGACGCTGGTCACGCTGAGCACCTGCCTTGGCGACTCTTCGATCAGGGAGCTTGGCGAGGCGCCGGCCGGCGTGCTGGAGGACGACATGCTTGACGCCGATGAAGAGCTGGATGTGCCATCACCGGGTGGTGGTGTCAGCGGAGGCGTGTCAGCGGGCAGGGCGGATGAAGCATCGCCGCTCATGCTGCTCTGAGGCACAGTGTCGGGTGTGACCGGGCTGGTCGGGGGTTCTTCCTTCTTGCAGGCGGACAGGGCCAGGGCTGCACCCACTACACAGGCCGTGAGCAAGCTCGTACGGTTTTTCGGGCTCGTCGGACCCGTCAGGCATTGCGGATTGAAAGGCTTCATCGTTGTCATCTCCTGGATACATTTCTGATCTGGCTGGTACGACATTGCTTGCGATTGAAGCCTTGTCAGACCCAGCGCAGCATGTGGCGTGCCCATCGCGGCACTTGCGAGGCATGACAAGCGGGTCCAAGGGCCGGGCTTGGCGCTGTCGGGCATAGCGCTTGCCCTGATGCGGAATGAGCGACGATTCCGCCATGCGTTTTCCAGCAGCGGCGTTGCAATCTGCGGAGCACGTGAGCACAAACTGCTCTCGCAGTCCTTACAACCAGGTGGCGACCACGCCGCCCTGGCGGGAAAACTTGCAGGAGACAGACATGCACAGGAATACCAGACAGAGGGATACACGCTCGCCGGGCGCATCGACGCTTGCCGATAGCCCGCGCCTGCCCCATGAGCACGATGAGACGACCGACAAGGAAAATCCGGAAGAACGGAAGCCGCGTGCTGTAATCAAGCAAGCACATGACGATATCGTCAGTGGCAAGCAGGATACGGATCTGCATGGCACACCAGGCCTGGACAAGCCAAAACGATGAGGACGACGCCGTGGGAGAAGAGGCTGTGAAACAGGAAGTGGACGTCCAGTATCCGGACGTGACGCATGGCGCGGGCAACGATGCATCCCGAACGCCAGCCCAGCCCGCGGGCAAGTTGGCAACTGCCCTGTGGGTCGCACGCGGCTGCATAGGCGGCGTGCAGGGCTGGATTGCGGACAGTTGCGCCAGCATGGCGGCGGCGCTGGCTTTCTACGCGGCGTTTTCACTCGCGCCCATGCTGGTCGTCGTGATTGCCGTGGCCGGTTTCTTCTTCGGCCCCGATGCGGTGGAAGGGCGCCTGTTCACGGAAATCCGCGGGCTACTCGGTGCCGACGGTGCGAATGCCGTGCAGAACATGGTGGCCAACGCATGGAAGAGCGGACATAGCGGCTGGACCGCCCTCATCTCCGTTGGCGCAATGTTCGTGGGCGCCTCGGCTACCTTTGCGCAGCTCAACGCTTCCCTCAATACGATCTGGCTGGTGCGCAAGCCCACCAGCCGTGCGGCGATCGTCGCACTGGTCAAGGTGCGCCTGCTGTCGATGAGTCTCGTCATCGGCATCGGCTTTCTGATCATGGTGTTGCTGATCCTGGACGCAGCCTTGTCCTTCGCCGTCGAATGGCTGTTGGGCCCCAGCTCCAGCGCGCAACACTGGGTGCAGCTCGCCCAGCGCGGCGTCATGCTGTTGCTGCTCACGTCTGCCTTTGCCGTGCTGCTCAAGGTGCTGCCCGAAACACGCGTGCGCTGGAAAGACGTGTGGATCGGCGCAGGCGCCTCGGCCGTGCTGTTCTCGGTAGGCAAGAACCTCTTCGGCATGTACCTCGCAAGGGCCGGAACAGCCAGTGCTTTCGGCGCCGCAGGCTCGCTTGCGGTGTTGCTGATGTGGCTCTACTTCTCATCATCAGTGTTCCTGCTCGGCGCCGAGATCACAGCGTACTTCGGCCGATCAAAGAAGCGCGAAGAAGTGCAAGCGGACGGGGGCGGCGCGGAAGCAAGGTGAGACGGAGATGGATGACGTCGAACCCGATGGCGCAGCCTGCTGTTAGCGGGCTTGTAGCGCACGCGCTGCACGGGCGATGTCGAGGCACCAGCCCAGCTTCGGGTCGAAGGTGTAGCCATTCTGTTCAAGCAGCTTGCGGGCTCGCTCAGTGAGCTCGAAACTGCCTGTGCGGGGATTCTGGCGTAACAGACCGGCGGCAACCAGTTTTCGCCGCAACGCGTGATCTGCGCGGTGCCGCGTAGCCCCTGCTGCGAGAATGGCAATGTCGAGCTGGGTGAGCGTAATCGGCGCGACACGGCCGGCTTTGACTCCGGATGCTGAGCGAGTTTTGAGCGCGGTGGATCTGGGCATGGTGGGCCCTCCAGACAATTCAGGAATACCTGACAGCCGAAGTTCATGCATCGGTTGTGCCAGAAGGAGATATGGCTCGCCGTGTCCTCTTTGCTTGTCCGGGCAGGTTCTTCCATTGCTTGCGTGCCCCATTTGGCAGAATTCACATCGCCGCGAGGCAGCCTTGGTGCATGCGACATTCCACGCAGCGAGCGCGGAGCCAGGCCACGCACGCGAGTGGATTGAACAAGTCTTCAGGCAGGCTCAATCCATCTTCGTCTTGCCGCCTTTGACGGCTGCTGCAGTGGCGCGGAATACCGCTTCGCAATCGGTGTTGGAGCCAGGCCCGGTCTCGATGAGCGGGACCAGTGCGAGCAGGGGATTGACGAAGCCCAGCGCGACGGCGCTACCCACACGCAGGGCGAGCTCGCGTGACAGCACCGAGTAGCCAGGCTGCGAAAAGCTGCCGTACAGGCGCAGTGGCGCGCGGAACGAGAGGATGCTGCGATCTTTCGGTTCGGGGCTGAGGACGATGTCGAACTTCTCGTTCTTCATATCAACCTTGCCCTTGCCGTCGACCCGCGTGTCACCCGTGTCGAATACGATCACCTGGCTCTCGGCCTGCCCGTCATTGACCTTGAACGATGCGCCTGCGCAGCGGATCGGCGTTTGTGAATCGCCGCGCACGAGGAACTTCAGGATCTCACCGCCGTCGAGGCCGACCGCCTCTATCATCAGGCTGGAAACCGTACCGCCCGACATGGCGAACTGTGCGCTGCCTCTGGATGTGGCCAGCATGTCCGCGACTGAATTGCCGCGACCTACCAGATGTACCTTCGCGCCGATGGCGCCGTCGCTCTGCTTCATGATCTCCGTCGTCGGGAAAAGTTGCGAGAGCTTGGCGTGACTTACCGAGATGTCCGCGTCCACTGCGATCGGGTTCTGGCTGCCATCGAGCGAGATCTGGGCAACGATGTCGCCATCGGCTACACCCAGTTTGAGGGGCGTCAGCGTCAGCTTGCCGGCATCGACCTTGATGGCAGCATAGAGATCTTCCAGCGGCAGCTCGTCAGGGACGTTGAGCTTTTTTACATCGAGCGTGACGTCCGCATCCATTGCGTTCAGGCGATCGAGCTTGAACGGCTGTTGCGGCAGGACTCGCTGGTCAGCCACCTTGACGGGCTTGGCCGCCACGATCGTCTTCGTGTCGGCGGGTTTGGCCGCTCTTTGCGCCGGGCTCATGCCGATAAGCGGGCCAAGGTCTTCAAGCCCGAGATACTGACTGCGCAGCTTCGCCTTCAACAGGGGGCGTGGCGCGCGGGAGGTGAAGCTGGCGTCGCCCGCAATGTCACTCTTGCCGATCACGCCCTTGAAGCCCTGGTAGCCGAAGGTTTCGCCCTGCTGCGTAAAGCGCCCGGCAATGCGATAGGGCGGCGACGATGGCAGCACCAGTGGCAGGGTGGGGTAGAGCGCGGCGAGGTCAGGGCCGGCGATGGACAGTTGTGCGTCGATGGCTGAGGGCTTGAGCAGGTCCGTCACGACTCCGTCCGCACTGAGGCGCGTGCGGCCTATCGTGAGCTTCGTCAGCAGCGGGAATTGCGCGCCGCTCTCCTGCAGGCTCAGCACGTCGGCAGTGCTGGCGGTGCCGTCAAAGGGAATCTTGTTGTAGCTACCTTTGAAAGCCAGTTGCGTGGTGAGGCTGCGATGGCGTTCAGAGTCCTGGAGGGGAGAGGGCCCCGTGGCTGCCTGCACGACGATGGCGAGGTCCACGATCCTGTCGTCATAGGCGATCACGCCGTTGTCCACCGAAAGCTTCTGCACTCGCACCGTGCCCTTCGAGGGCTCGCCGGGTTTGCCGAAGGTCCAGTTCGTCCTGCCATCTGCAAAGCGCGCCAGATGGATGTCGGGCTTCGAAAGCCGTACTTCCGGAATCACGATGTCCGGGCCGAACAGGCTCGGGATGTCCACCGCGATGTCGATTTCGTCGGCCGTGATCATCCGCTCGGGCGTGGCGTTCTGGATGTTGCCGACGCGTACGTCCGTCAGCTTGACGACGGGCGGCCAGGCAAGCTTTACATCGAGGTGACCAAGTGTGACGGTACGTTCGGTTTTCGCACTGGCCATACGTTCCAGCGGACCTCGCAACCAGTCCCACTCGAATACCGCGATGAAGATGGCAAGCAGTACGACAAACAGGCCGAAGGCGCTGAGCAGGGGATGATTCGACGGGTACTTGCGCATGTTTGTTCCAGTCCAGTAGGTGCGTCGCTGAAGGGCACACGTTGAACCGACGCGGTATCAGTCGGCCCGGACCTGAGGCCGGGCTCGTACCGCGCGATTCGATGCTTTGTGCCTATGCGCCGCATCTCCCGTGCCGCGCTGCGCGCGTGCTGTCCGGGAGCGGTGCTGGAGGGTCTTGCTCAGGCGGCGAGGGCGCCATCCTCATTGCGTATCAACACGTGATTGATCACGTGTGTCACGAAGGGGCATTGGCGAATGAAGTTGCCAATCTTCGCGCGCATATTGCGGCTGCTCACCCAGCCTTCGATGCTCATGACGCCGTTACTGACATGCAAAAGCAGCTCTCGCGTTTCGAGATGACTCTGGTGTGCGAGTTGTTCGTAAACCGCTTCGAGCAGGCGCTTGTCGAGCAAGGCGCGTCGCACCGGGCTGATGCGTGGCGGCTGCTGCACTACTTCCTCTGCGCCATCGTCGCTGCCGGGCCTGAAGCTGAAACGTTGCGTCAGTTCGGCGTCGGAATGGAGGGCCGGAAGCTGGCCTGTCGATGCTGGTGTGCTTGGGGTGGTTCGGGCAACTGAAAGCTTGTTGCGAAGCTGCTCTGTAAAGTGCGTAACTCTTGTTGTTTTCAATTCTTTCTCCGTTGAACTCTCTCGACCGGGCGTGTGATGCAGGGCTTGCAAGCCCTCTGCTGTGAGCCGCGGTGCGTGCCAACCCTTCTCGCAACCGCTGTGCCCGACCAGGTTCCGAGAACCACGTCCATATGCAGGCGATGCCGGTGCATTGCGCACGCAATGCGAGGGCAAGGCTCTTTTCCAAGGCAGCGTAAAGCTTGCATGTGAAGGAATTGCTAACGTGGCTGGCGATTTTTCACCGCATGGCAGCGCAAGGCGGACGAGGGGGAGGGCGGCTGCAGCTCGTCTTCACTTGTCGGCCTTCTGTCGGAGCCAGGCGCGGAAGATCCGGCGCAGCGCGAGGCGGGATCGGCGCTTGCGACGCCCCCGGGGCTGGCGAAGGGCCAGAAGGCGTCTGCACCCGGTTTGCAGCGCCCTTGTCATGTTCTCGGGGGAGCTACCGAAATGAAAGTTGCCTACATCACTGAAACCTGGCCGCCCGCTTTGAATGGCGCGGCCCTGGCTGCGGCGCGCGTGGTCAGCCACTTGCGCAAGCGCGGCCACGGCGTCGAGTTGATCCGTCCGCGCCTGCATATGGAAGATGCAGGCGACACAGACACAGTGACTGTGCCGACGATGTCGGTGCCGATGTGTGCGGATCTTCGGATAGGCATGCCGGTTGGCCAGCACCTCATCAAGCGCTGGCGCGCAGCGCGGCCCGACGTGGTGCATGTCGCCACACAGGGGCCGTTGGGGTGGAGCGCCTGCAATGCAGCGCGGGCCCTCGATATACCGGTGACCTCCGACTTCCGCGATCGCTTCGATGCGCCGGGTGGCAAGGTCGTCGCGCCGCTGTTGCGTGCCTATTTGCGCGGCTTTCACAATCGCACGGCCTGCACATTCGTGCCGACCGATGAAGTCGCCGGCCAGTTGTCCGAGCAGGGTTTTCGCAATCTGGTCGTAAGCGGCCGCGGCGTGGACACCGTGGCGTTCTCGCCGTACTACCGCTCCGAGAGCCTGCGTCGTCACTGGGATGCAATTGGTCCGGTCGTGCTGTACGTAGGGCGCTTGTCCGAGGAAAAGAACCTGTCCGCGTTGCTCGACGCCTACGCCGCGATACGAGTCGCCGAGCCTTCCGCCCGCCTGGTGCTGGTCGGCGAAGGCCCGATGCGCGACGTGTTCGAAGAGCGCTGCCCGGATGCGATCTTCACCGGGCACCTCAGTGGTTCGATGCTTTCAGCCTGCTATGCCTCGGCTGACATGTTGCTGCTGCCCGCACTGGCGGAGGGCTTTGGCAACGTGACGCTGGAAGCCATGGCCAGTGGGCTGCCCGTCGTGGCTTATGACATGGGTGCGGCGGCGATGCACATCAGGAACGACGTGAATGGCATCACCGTCGTGCCCGGCGACCAGTACGCGTTCGTGCGTGCCGCCGTGGCGCTTGCCTGCGATGAGCCCTTGCGCGAGCGCCTCGGTGCCGCCGCCTGCCAGACAGCGCGCGCAGCCAGCTGGGAGCACATCCTCATGGACTTCGAGCAGACCCTGTATGCGAACTGCGCTTCGCAATCGACCGCTTCTATTGGCGCCTGCCCGGCCTGAAGATCCAGGTTCGCCATCATGAGAATGATGGCGAACTGGTGAATCCACAATGAAAAAGGCCGACGGCAATACCGTCGGCCTTTTTGCATGCTGCCAGCTGAATCAGACCTGGCGACGCAATTCAGCAGGCGGCACCTTCATCATGCCGCGATACTTGGACACCGTGCGGCGTGCAACCACTACGCCCTGGTCGGCGAGCATCTTGGTGAGTGAGACGTCAGACAACGGGGCGTCCTGCGACTCAGCGGAGATCATGCCCTTGAGCAAGGCTCGCACTGCAGCGGCCGAGCAGGTGCCACCCGTCTCGGTGTCCAGCTGGCGCGAGAAGAAGTGCTTGAACTCGAAGATGCCACGTGGCGTCGCCATGTATTTGTTGCCCGTGGCCCGCGAGACCGTCGATTCATGAATCTCCAGCTCTTCTGCCACCTCACGCAGGATCAGCGGCTTGAGTGCCACGTCGCCATAGTCGAAGAATGTCTTCTGGCGCGCGACGATGGCCTCCGCAACGCGCTGGATCGTGCTGTAGCGTTGCTCCGCGTTGCGCAGCAACCAGCGCGCTTCCTGCAGCTCCTGAGCGAGTGGCGTGCGGTCGCTGCAACGGTTGCGATGGAACATGTCTGCATACACCTGGTTGAGGCGTGCGCGCGGCATGACAGCCGGGTTTGTCACGACGGACCAGCGCCCCTTGATCTTGCGAACGATGACGTCCGGCACGATGTAGTCGGCCGTGCGCATATTGAAGCGCGAGCCGGGGCGTGGATTGAGTTCGCGGATGATGGCGTGTGCAGCTTGCAGGTCGTCTGCATTGCAGCCGAGCAGTTTGCGCAGTTCGGGGCCGTCGCGGCGGGCCAGCAAGGCGAGATGATCCTGGACGATGCGTTCCGCCAGCGCATGTGGTACGTCGTTGCCGTCGCGTGCCCTCAGCTGCAATTGCAGGCATTCACGAAAATCACGCGCGGCGACGCCGACTGGCTCGAGGTTCTGCACGAGGCGCAGGGCAACCAGGAGTTCGCTGGCTTCGATGCTGCTGCCTGTCTCGGGGTCATCGATGCTGCTGGCGAGATCCTCGAGGTCTTCGCGCAGATAGCCGTCCTCATCGAGCGAGTCAATGATCAATTCGGCCAGGGTGCGATCACGCGCCTCAAGGCGGTATGCGCTCAACTCGCGATGCAGGTGCTGGCGCAAGGTCGGCACATGGCTGACCCAGTCGCTGAAATCATTCTCGCCGTCCTCGCCTACCCGGGAACCGCTCGAGTACGAGGCTTCGAGGTTGTCGCTTTCGTAATCCTGCGAGCCGCCCTGATCGTCGGATTCATAGCTGGACTCGAAAGGCTCGTCCGGCACTTCGCTGGATTGTGTTTCCAGCATCGTGACTTCGCTGGGAGAAGCAGAACCGAGGCCGAGTTCGCCGAGCTGTTCGGCCTCTTCCGCCGCAGCGGCTTCGCCAGGCACGACCTCTTCTTCTTCGAGGAAGGGATTGTTGGCCAGTGCGTGCTGGATCTCCTGCACGAACTCCTGCGACGAAAGCTGTAACAGCTTTACCGACTGTTGTAGTCGGGGCGTCAGGCTCAAGGTCTGTTTGGCTCGCTGATCAAAGGCGGTGTTCATCATTTTCTCTGCTCCTGCTTTTGGTCGCTGGTTCAGTGCCCAAGTCACTGATGGCGACGTTTGTCGTTGCGTGAATATGCGTTCCGGACTCTTCACTGCAACGACCATGCCAGTTTGTTAAACCTCGTAACGGCGCGGGTTACGTGGGGCCTGGCTCGTCGGCAAGCGCAACATAACTACATGCGGCCGGTACTTTTTACGCGGCAGGGAGCGTTAATTGCTGGCAAGAGTTGGAGTCGCTTCCAGCAACTCAGGAAACAGGTTGCCTGTCGCCTGTGTCGCCAGGTGACGGCACGCCGATTGCGGCGACCTCCCTGGTCGGGCCCATGTCAGACGTGTGGGTCACGGTCAATTCCAGAACGTGGAAAGAAAAGGAGATAGCCATGCATCCAATCCTGAAAAAACAGATCACCCTTGGTGCAATCGTTGCCGCCACCGCGTGCTCGATCTCGTACTCCATCGCTGCTGCGGACGTCATCGATACAACGCCGCGGGAAGCGGGCGGCAAAGTAAAAGGTGCCGCCGAAGGCGCGGTGAAGTTCGTTGATGACGTTGCCATCACCACTGCGGTCAAGACAAAGCTGATTGCGGACGAGCAAACCAAGGCGCGCGATATCAAGGTCATCACCGAAAAGGGCGTCGTGCGATTGATCGGCGAAGTCGACAGCAATAGCGAGCAACGCGAAGCGGAATCCGTTGCGCGCTCCGTCGATGGCGTGCAGGCCGTGAAGAACGAATTGAAGGTCAAGGCGCGCTGAACCTCCGGAAGTACTGCAGAAAATTCGCTGGCGATGCAGGACTTACCGGGCAAGCCCCCATGCGGCATCTCTGCCAGGTGCGCGGGGTACCAGCCCTTGCAGGGCAATGACGCCCAAACAGTTTAGCGGAACACAAATTGCTCGACTCCAGGTACGGCATGTCCAACGCATCCAAGGCAGCGCGGAGTCGTGTCGGAGTCCTGAGACTTATCAGGATTACCCCCTGAAACAGAAGTGGATAAAGGAGACGAATATGTCGATATCATCACAACAGTCGCTCAATGTCAGTGGTGGCGCAACCATCATTGGCTCGCACTTTGGCTCGGGTCGTTCCGGCCCCGAAGTCCTCGCAGCCGATACGCTGGAAGGTGACGAAGTGTTCAGCATTTCCGGCGACAAGCTGGGCAAGGTCCAGAACATCATGCTGGACGTGCCCACAGGCCGCATCGCTTACGCCGTGCTGTCGAGCGGCGGCTTTCTCGGCGTGGGCGACAAGCTCTTCGCCATTCCCTGGTCGGCGTTGACGCTCGATGCGGACCGCAAGTGCTTCGTGCTCGATGCCGAGAAGGAGCAGCTCGAAGCCGCTCCTGGTTTCGACAAGGACCATTGGCCAGCGATGGCCGATCTGAGCTGGGCTACGTCGATCCACAACTATTACGGCAAGCGTCCGTACTGGGATCTTGGTGACGAATAAGTCGAATGAGTCTTGAGAGCCCTTGCACGGGCGGGCCTGCTGCCCGCCCGTGCTCCCAGATTTTTTCCGATGAAGGATGGATTCATGAACACGGAATTCCAGACCATGCGCGATCTGCGCGCTATCACTACCGGCGCTGCGACGGCGCCGCGCCGGGAAGGCCCGAGCAAGACAGAGGAACAAAGATCTGCAAGGCGCCCGGCGGAGAAGCGCAGCCGCACCTCGGCGCGCAGCGCAGGCTGAAGCGACCCTCACGACGTCACCCTCAGTTACGGCCAGGAGATTTCCAGATGCCGCTCAAGAACGGAAAGAGCCAGAAGACGATCAGCGAGAACATCCGCACCCTCGTGCATGAGTACGAGGACGACGGCGCAATCGGCAATAGCCATCCCGCAAGCAAGAAGAAGGCGGTCAAGCAGGCGGTTGCCATCTCGCTGAGAAAAGCTGGCGTCAGCCGCACCCGGAAGAGCCGTAAGGCAAGGTCGTAACCTGGCGTGAAGGAGAGTCGCATGGTCGACACACAACAAGTCAATCCACCACAACATCAGGACCATCAACCTGGCTCGGAGGCCTTGATGCAGCCGGCGCCCGAGTCAGCGCCGCGCGTCGCACCGCAAGGCAAGAAGCTGCAGGGAAAGGTGGCGATCATCACGGGCGGCGATAGCGGCATCGGCAGGGCCGTCAGTGTTGCTTTCGCTGCGGAAGGTGCTGACATCGTGATCGCCTATCTCGATGAGGACGCCGATGCTCAGGAAACCATTCGCCTGGTGGGCGAGTATGAACAGCGATGCGTCGCCCTGCGTGGAGACATCGGCACCACGGACTTTGCCGCGGAACTGGTGTCCCGCACGCTGATCGAGTTCGGCCAGATCGACATCGTCGTGAACAACGCCGCCGAGCAGCATGTGCAGTCTTCCATCGAAGACATCGAACCCCGGCAGCTCGAAGAGACGTTCCGCACCAATGTATTCGCAATGTTCTATCTGGTCAGGGCAGCACTGCCGCATCTCAAGGCCGGCGCGAGCATCATCAACACGGCGTCAGTGACGGCATACCGCGGCAGCGCGCACTTGCTCGACTATTCCGCATCGAAGGGCGCCATCGTCGCCTTCACGCGCTCCCTGTCGCAGCAACTCGTTGAAATGGGTATCCGCGTTAACGCCGTGGCGCCAGGACCGGTGTGGACGCCGTTGATCCCGGCTTCATTCAGCGCCGAACAGGTTGCCGAGTTCGGCAGCAAGTCGCCGATGAAACGACCAGGCCAACCCAACGAGGTTGCACCCAGCTACGTGTTCCTGGCTTCGAACGATGCCAGCTTCATGAGCGGGCAGGTGCTGCATCCGAATGGCGGCGAAGTCATCAACGGTTAGGCAAGAGCAGATCTCGGAATGAAAAAGGCCATGAAGCAATTTCATGGCCTTTGCTTTTCCTCTATCCGTCAGGAAGCTGTGGCAGGACGAGCGAGCGGACAGCACGTCAGTACGGCGAGCACCTCGATGAAGTCAGCCGTTCCGTGACAACTTCAGCTAAACACCGCCGGCCTGGTATATCTCCAGCCGGTTGTAGAGCGTCTTCAGGCTGATGCCGAGTGCGAGCGCAACCTGACGTTTGTCGCCGTCGAAATGCTTCAGCGTGGCGAGAATGATCTCGCGTTGCGCCTCGGCGAGCGGCGTGCCGATAGGCAGGCTCAGCATGCCATTACTGATCGACGTCTTCTCGCCACTCGAGGCCGCGTAGGGATCGGCGATGTCGACATTCTTGTCGGCAAGGATGAAGGCGCGGTGGATGGTGTTACGCAATTCGCGCACGTTGCCGGGCCACGCGTAGCCACGCACGACATCCAGAGCGCGGCGCGAGAAGACCTTTTCCGTCTTGGAACCCTTGTTCAGGTCGTTGAGGAAATGCTGGGCCAGCAGTTCCACGTCGTCGCCGCGTTCACGGAGCGGCGGCACACGAATCGGCACGACCGCCAGTCGGTAAAGCAGGTCTTCGCGGAAGATGCCGTCACTCACCGCCACGAAGGGGTCACGATTGGTGGCTGCCACGACACGCATGTCGACGCGGATCAGGTCTGTACCGCCTACGCGGTGAAAGCTCTCCGTTTCCAGGACACGCAGCAGCTTGATCTGCATGTCGCTGGCCATTTCCGTCACCTCGTCGAGGAAGACAGTACCTTTGGTGGCGTGCTCGAAGTAGCCGATGTGCTGATGCGTGGCACCGGTGAAGCTGCCTTTCTCGTGGCCGAACAACTCCGCTTCGACAAGCTTGGCGGGGATGGCGCCGCAATTGACGGGGATGAACGGATTGTTGCTGCGCGCGCTACGATCATGAACCGTCTTGGCGAGAAGCTCTTTGCCGGTACCGCTTTCTCCGATGATGAGCACCGAAGCGTTGGTCGATGCAACGCGCTCGATCTGCCGGTACAGCTCCTGCATGGCAGGGGAGCCCCCAAGCAGGACGCCGAAGCGATCCGGCGTTGCCGCACTTACCTTCTCGGCAGAGACAGAAGCATCTGACATGAATCACTTCCTTGTTGTGGGATTGTCGTCTTTAGCAGGAACAGTGCCTGCAAGGGCTGGGATGACGATAGCATCCGGAGCGTCGGGCTGAACGCCAAGCCTGTCAATGCTATCCGGTCTATTGTGTGGGTGGCCCCCGGCTTCAGGGCTTGGCGAAACTCTGCCCGGCGTGCAAAAGCTCCACCTGCTATCTTGTAATTTTTACCTATTTTCTTTGCCGTGAGCTGTCCGCAATTGGCAAGAATTAAATTAAATATTTGATTAATAAAGTTTTGTCAAAAATGGCATGGAACGTGCGATCTGTCTGCCGACGCAGAAACTTCGTGCAGGCGGAAATGCGTTCCTGCAGTCGTCCGCTGGTCCGGTTCTTCGGAACTTGTGGAGGCTGCGCTGAATCAGTACCCGATCAGCTTTTGAACGATTGCTCGTCATGAGCCTGGCGCGTGCCGCACGACTGAATGACGATGAATGCTATTTACGACGGGCTGAGTGCAGCCCGGTTTCCTGAACTTTTCCCGTGGTCCGAGTAAATGCCTAGAGCCCTCATAGTTGATGACGATGAAAACACCCGCATGGCCCTTGCCGCGTTGATTGAAGCCGAAGGCTTTTCAGTCGACCTGGCCAAGGATCTGCGTGACGCACGGATCAGTCTTGTGCGCCAGACTCCTGACGTGGTGCTGACAGATCTGAAACTACCCGATGGCACGGGCATGGATCTGTTCAAGGAGTTCGACCCGAAGGTGCCCGTCGAGCTGATCGTGATGACCGGGTTTGCATCCGTCGACACCGCAGTCGACGCCTTGCGCCAGGGGGCAGCGGATTATCTGGTCAAGCCGGTAAACATCCAGCGCCTGCAGGTGATCCTGGCGCGTGTGCCGCGTGGCAGCGATCTCCGCTCAGAGATCGGCCAGTTGCGCGGGGAGTTGCGGCGCTACGGGAAGTTTGGCCGCATGCTGGGCAACTCGCCCGCGATGCAGACGCTTTACGACCAGATCAATCGCGTGGCGCCTACGGAAGCCACCGTCTTGCTGGTAGGTGAAAGCGGCACGGGTAAAGAGCTGGCCGCCCAATCGATCCATGATCTCAGTTTGCGTCGCAAGCAGGCCTTCCTGCCTGTCAATTGCGGCGCCATTTCGCCGAACCTGATCGAAAGCGAAATGTTTGGCCATGAGCGCGGCAGCTTTACGGGTGCAGATCGTCAGCATCGCGGCTATTTCGAACGCGCGGATGGCGGCACGATCTTTCTCGACGAAATCACCGAGATGCCGATCGAGTTGCAGGTCAAGTTGCTCCGCGTGCTGGAGAGCGGCGTGTTCATGCGCGTCGGTACCAACAAGGAAATCGCCACGGATGTGCGCGTCGTTGCCGCCACCAATCGCGATCCGGAAGCCGCAGTGGCCGAAGGCAAGCTGCGCGCTGACTTGTATCACCGCCTGAATGTATTCCCGCTGCAATTGCCACCCCTGCGCGAACGCGGCAAGGACGTGGAATTGCTGGCACTGAGCTTCCTCGAACAGCTCAATGAAACGCACAACACGAGCAAGGCTTTCGTGCCGGGCGCGATGGATGCGCTGGTGGCACACGGTTGGCCGGGCAATGTGCGGGAGCTGCGCAACTATGTGCAGCGTGCCTACATCATGACCGACAGCAAGCTGATCGAGACGGCCAGCGTGCCGCTGCAGATCTCCAGCGCCAAGCCGGCCACTGGCTCCAGTGTGGTGGTTGCGGTTGGCACTTCGCTGGCGGACATGGACCGACAGCTCATTCTCGCAACGCTGGAGCAATGTGGTGGCGTGAAGAAGCGTGCAGCGGAGATCCTCGGTATCAGTCTCAAGACGCTCTACAACCGGCTTGAAGAATACGGTTCGGTGGCGCGGGGCGATAGCGACGAGGACGAGGCTGCGAACGTCGCCTGAGCCCCGGCAGGTAATCGCGATGCACGGGGGCAGGGCGCTGCCAGGGAGGGGTGGTAGCAAGCGTGGTGACAAGCAGGCTGGCACGCCTGCCACACGTAGCTCGGCCCAGGCGTCGGGCAAGGCGCATCGTTCGCACACTTCCTTGCATTACGTGCGAGATGATTGCAGTGGCATTTCGCGTCGCAAGTTGCGCGGACGTTTCGCCTACTTCCTGCCGGATGGCACGCGCCTGAAAGATGCGGAGCAGGTGAGGCGTATCGATGCGCTGGCGATTCCGCCGGCGTATTCCGATGTGTGGATCTGTCCTGATCCATGCGGGCATCTGCAAGCGACCGGGCGGGACGCGCGCGGCCGAAAACAATATCGTTACCACGCTGCCTGGCGCGAGATCCGCGACGCGAACAAGTACGACCGCATGCTTGCTTTCAGTGAGGCGTTGCCGGTGATCCGCCGTCAGGTCGAGAAGGATCTGGCGCTACCCGGCGTGCCGCGGCAGCGCGTACTTGCCACCCTGGTTCGTCTATTGGAGACGACCTTGATCCGGGTGGGCAACGAGGCCTACGCGAAGGACAACGACTCCTACGGACTGACCACGCTGCAGGACAAACACGTGGACATCCTCGGTAGCCAGCTGAGTTTCCGTTTTCGCGGCAAGAGCGGCGTCGAGCACGATGTGTCGGTACGAAACGCGCGACTGGCGAAGATCGTGCGCCGCTGTGCGGATATTCCCGGCCATGAGCTCTTCCAGTACCTGGACGAAGCGGGCATGCCGCACAAGCTTGGGTCCAGTGACGTCAATGACTACCTGCACGCACTCTCGTCGCTGGTCTGCGCCAACGCCTCATTCACTGCCAAGGATTTCCGCACTTGGGCGGGCAGCGCATTGGCGTTCGAACTGCTGCGCCCGCTACCGGCTGCCGATGACGAGGCAATCCGCAGGAAAAATGTCGTGTCGATTGTAGAAAGCGTTGCAGCGTGTCTGGGTAATACGCCAGCCGTCTGCCGCCGCGCCTACATTCATCCAGCGATTCTGCAGCGCTATCTGGAGGGAGCATCTGTGCCGCTCCCGGCCGCGAAAGCGGTAGCGGGCTTGAGCGCGGGCGAAGCGCGCCTGAAAGCTTTCCTTGCTGCGTTACCGAGTGATGCGAGGCGCTAATCGGAGAAATGCGTGGAGGCACTCTGCAGTCGCACGCCCTGGGCATGGCCGTTGCTGTATGTACCGGAATGAAACGTACGATGGAAGAGGTGGCAGTTGTGAGTGCCGAGCAGATCATCATTTCGACCGGTGGCGTCACGACGCCGAATATCCCGGGTACCAATCCGGCGCCGCCCAATGTGCCACCACCGGCACCGCCGGTTGGCGACCCGCCCATAGCACCGCCACCGCCTCCGCTTGAGCCGCCGCCGCTTCCCGAGCAGGTCTGAACAGCGAAGCGAGTGTTGCCCGATCAAGCCGGATCAAGGCCAGCGTAAGGTCATAGTGAATCAAGGACAGACAGAGGAGAAACGCATGAATACATCCATCCTCGCAAAAGCAGGCGCGGTCACCGTTACCGCATTTCTTGCAGGTGCCACCTGGGTGGCCCTGAGTCGTTGGCGGGCCTCACAGCAAGCAGCCGATGCGGGCAGATTGACGCCCACCGCAGCGGGCGCGCCGGCAGACGCCTTCAGCCAGCACGCGGTACAGCACGATCTTTCGGTAGGCGACGCGGTATAGGAGCATCCATGGGTTTGCGTGGTCGTGAGGTAGCCGACGGAAGCTCGCGATATATTGCGGATTCCGGACTGGATGGAAGCGCGCTGAAGCGTGTCCGGGCGCAGGACTGGACACAGCATCGTATGGATTTACAGGGGCCGGAGCGACATCCGGGATTTGCTGTTGGTAGTTTTTCTGAAGCACGCCCCGGCGGACTTCAATCCGCTACGGCGCGCAGGAATATGCAATCGATGATTACGGATGACACGGACTACTTCTCGAACGTCATGGTGGCGCGCACCCCCACGCTGACACGATTGTCCGACGAGCAGGGCGTGTATCGATTCTTCAATGATCGATGGCTGAGGTTTACCGGCCGCGCACAGGACGAGGAGCTAGGCAATGGCTGGCTGCGCTCGGTGCATGCTGACGATAGGGCGGCCGTTGTCGGGGCTGGTCGTGAGGCCATTGCGGCCCAGGCCGATGTCGAGATCCAGTTCCGTCTCTTGCGTCGCGATGGGACTTATCGCTGGATGCTTGAACGTGCTTCGCCCTGGCGTCATCCAGACGGCAGCTTCGGCGGCCTGGTCAGTGCCTGCACCGATATCACCTCGTTGAAGACCCCTCCGGCCAGCAATGTTGCCGATCGACGTGCCGCACGTTTGCCGGCGGCCACGCTGCGCGTCTCTGCTGACCAGACAATCCTCTTCTCCAGCCCGGAGGCTGAAGCCTTGTTCAATGTCCGGCCAGAGGCGCTGGAAGGGTTACAACTGACCGATGCGGCCGTGCCGGATGCGCTGCGCCAGACAATTGGTCGTTTGTTGCAGCAAGCCGCAGATAGCAGCAGTGCGCACGCGGAGATCGAGTTCAGCCTGCGCGTAGGTATGCGTGAAACTGAAGTTGATCACCATCTTGCGGCCAGCGTGATCGACGATGGCCTGGACGTCGTCACCCATGGATCACTCATCCTCATTCACGACATCACGGCCTGCGTTGAGGCGCAGAACCTGCATCGTGAGAGCCTCATGCGCGAAGAGCTCGCGCGGCAGAGTGCCGAGGCTTCGGCGCGTTCGCGAGACCAGTTCCTCTCGGTGGTGTCACACGAACTACGCTCGCCACTGAATGGCATCCAGAGCTGGGCGCATGTGCTGGAGAGCCAGATCGATTCGGGTCGTCCCATCGTCCAGCGCGCGTTGGCGGGTATCAAGACAGGCGTGACGCAGCAGGTCGCGTTGATCGAGGCCTTGCTCGACGCTACGCAGATACTCAACGGTCATCTGAGCCTGCTATCCCGTCCTTATTCCTTGAGCGGAACTGTTCAGGCAGCACTGGATACGTCTCGCGACGAGGCCGAGCACAAGAAGATCGACATCACCTTCATGCCGGACTTCTCCGACGTGGACATGGTGGGCGACGCGGATCGTGTGCAGCAGATCGTTCGCCAGTTGATCTCCAACGCGATCAAGTTCACCGACGATGGCGGTGACGTGCGCATCGGTGTCACACGTGAGGCCGCTAACGTCGTCGTCAGCGTGGAGGACAACGGGCACGGCATTGCGCCATCGATGCTGGCTTCGGTGTTCGAACCATTCCGGCAAGCAGATGGTTCGCCGACACGTCGCGCGGCGGGGCTCGGCCTTGGCCTTGCGGTGTCGCGACGGATTGCCGAGCTGCAAGGAGGGTCTCTGCAGTGTGAGAGTGAAGGGGTCGGGCATGGCGCTACATTCCGCCTTATCTTGCCACTCCCCATCTGATGCACATGCCGCCAGCCCGCTCGAGGGTTTGAGAGTACTGGTGGTAGATGACAGCCGGGAGACGCGTGAGTCTCTCGCGGCGCTGCTGGGTCTTCGCGGGGTAAAGGTTACGCTGGCCGATTCCGGTATCGCGGCGCTCAATATCGTTACGGACCTGGCGCCAGACTATCTACCCGAGGTGCTGATCTGCGATATCGCCATGCCGGATCAGGATGGCTACGTAACGCTGTCCCGCATTCGCGAGTGGGAAGCGCGAAACGATGCGCGGGCG
This sequence comes from Uliginosibacterium silvisoli, assembly GCF_036017035.1. Taxonomy (NCBI): domain Bacteria; kingdom Pseudomonadati; phylum Pseudomonadota; class Betaproteobacteria; order Rhodocyclales; family Zoogloeaceae; genus Uliginosibacterium; species Uliginosibacterium silvisoli. The sequence goes on from NZ_JAYXHS010000004.1 coordinate 303,698, forward strand.
CCCATGCCTGCGATCGCATTCACGGCCTCGGCGCTGCAGCATGAGAAGCTAAAAGCTGCCTCTTACGGATTCAACGCACACCTGACCAAGCCCATCGTGCCGGACCGTCTTTACAGCGCCCTGAAAGATATGAGTCGCCTGCGCTCCGTGCTGACGATCTGAATCTTCCTCGCCGACTCAAAGGAAATCGCCCCGACTGCCGTGAGCGGCGAGGCGATTTCTCTTGCCGGGATGCACTAGCGCCTGCCTAAGCCCTGGCGACAGCTGGCACTTCCTCTGGCTTACCCTCCAACGGGGGGCTGTCATCCGCATCCGGCTGTGCCGCTGCTTCTGCGATCAGCGCGTGCACAAAAGCCAGCTTCGAGATGACGACTGTCGTCAGCACGAAGGGATACGCGTCCGATAGCCCCAGGCTGCGATTCAGATTGTTCAGCACGTAGGTCAGTGCCACCCAGTCCTGCACCATCTTCTCGATATGTGCGCCTGATCTTGGGCCGTGGTCTTCCGCGTCAAGGTGTGGCTCGTCCTCTCGGGTCGGCGTGAGGCTCAGGCCGCAAGCCTTCGCCGTCTCCAGTGCATCGACCATGTGCAGATAGTGGGCCCAGGTCTCGGCCCAGTCCTCCCATGGGTGCGAGCTGGCGTAGGCGCTGACGAAGTTCTGCTGCCAGTTAGGCGCCTGCCAGTTGGCAACTCCTTCGTCGTAGTGCTGCTTGAGTGCTGCTGCATAATCCTGTCGCTCATCACCGAACAGTTCGCGAAAGGCGTCGATGTGAGGGCTGTCCTTGACGAGACGGTCCCAGAAATAGTGCCCGATCTCGTGGCGGAAGTGACCCAGCACGGTGCGATAGGGCTCGCCCAACGAGAGGCGTGTCTGCTCCCGCTGGGCATCATCTGCTTCAGCGAGGTTGATGGTGATCAGACCATCGTCATGACCCGTGGTGACCGGTGGTGCGCCAGGTGTGTCGGCTGCAAGAAACTGGAAGCCTAGACCGCTGGCGGGCTCTTCGTCGCGACTGCGGATCTCCAGCCCGAGGCTCATCAAGCTGTAGAAGAGGCGGCGTTTTGCAGTTTCGAGCTGGAACCAGGCCTCCTTGTGGCCGGCGATGCTCAGGTCGGGAATCATCAGCGTCGTGCGGCAGGACTTGCACAGCGGCTCAGGATCATCGGCAGGAACGGCCCAGTTGCAAATGCCGGAGTCATAGTTACTGCACAGGCGGAAGCTTTCGGAAGACGCGCTGTTGACGGGGCGCCACAAATTGTCGCCCGCCGCTTCAAGGGAAGCGATGTCCTGCTGCGCCGGAATGTACGCGAGCGCATGGCCACAATTTACACAGAGGCTGTTTTCGAAAAAGAGGAGGTGACCACAGTGGTCGCAGTGAAAGATCTTCATGTTGGTGTCTGCACATTTCATTGGTTACACGTCGCCTATTACAGCAACCGGCGTGCCCTGCAAGGCTGTGGGGTTCGGCACCGTTCTTGCGATGTACTAAGGGTTTGCATGTATCGATGCAAAGCCATGCGACGAGAGCGGGATGTGAAATGGCAAAGCAGAAGATCAAGTACGACTGGGCGCCTCATGAGGTACGCCGCGACGAACGCGAAAGCCGGGTCGCCTACATTGTGGTGAGCGTTGCCGTCGTGGTGCTCGTCGTGGGTGGCATGCTCGTGGTGTTGCGCGGGCTGAGTTGATCACCAGAACCAGGCTTCAGCCTGGCGCCTGCTTCGTAGGTTGGTAAGGCAGGTGCAAGTGGTTATTGCCCGCGCATCATGCGCGGCGAATCTGTGCAGCTTCTCCCCCAGGCGCCGCATTGCCGTTCGCTGCAACGCGGGTTGCGATGAGCCGATGGATCTCCTCGGGACTTACAGGTTTGATGAAGTGGTGATCGAAGCCCGCTTGCCTGGCGGTGCGAAGGTCTGACTCCTGACCATAGCCGGTCAGCGCGATCAGCAGCATTTGCGCAGTGTCTTGCGAAGCACGCAGTCGCTGCGCCAGTTCGTAGCCATTGAGACCCGGCAGTCCGATATCGATCACCATCACGTCGGGTTTGAAGCTTTGCGCGAGCTCCAGGGCCTGCAAGCCATTCAGTGCTGAGGTTGTTTCATGGCCTTCCAGGCGCAGGAACAGGGCCACACTCTCTGCCGAGTCAGCATTGTCATCCACGACCAACACGCGGACGCGCCCTGCTGGCAGCAGGTCAGCCGTGGTGCGGGCGGAGTTGCGCGGTATGAACAGGTTCTCGGTGAGGCAGGGCAGGGTGACGATGAATTCGGACCCGCGACCGATGCCGCCGCTGACGGCTTCGACCTGACCGTCGTGCTGTTCGACCAGCCTCTGCACGAGCGTCAAGCCGACGCCGAGTCCGCCCTGGCTGCGGTCAAGCGAGCGCTCACCCTGTGAGAACAGCTCAAAGATGCGAGGCATCAGCGTGGGCGCGATGCCGATGCCATTGTCCTTTACCGAGATCGTGACAACGCCTTCGCTGACGCTTGCCACGAGGCTGATTTCCCCGCCGTCTGCCGTATATTTCGCTGCATTGTTGAGCAGGTTGGAGGTGACCTGCGAGAGCCTTGCAAAATCGGCGTCCAGCCAGACCGGTGCGGGCGGGACATCGACGAAGAGATTGTGGCCACGAGCATCGATCAGCGGCCGAACGGTCTCGACCCCGTGCGCGATGATCCTGGCCAGCTCCACGGCTTCCTTGCGCAGCGCAATCTTGCCCTGGCTGATGCGCGATACGTCGAGCAACTCTTCGATCAGGCGCGACAGATGGGAGACCTGCCTGTCCACCACATCGCGTGCCCAGATCAGAGTCGGCTCCGGTGCTGCAACGCGACGGATGACTTCGACAGCATTGCGGATGGGGGCCAGTGGATTGCGCAGTTCGTGCGAGAGCATTGCAAGGAATTCATCCTTGCGGCGACTCGCCTCCTGCAATTTCTCTTCCGCTTGACGCGACTTGAGAATTTCCCGTTGCAGGCTCAGGTACAGGTGCGCGTTCTCGAACGCGATGGCGGCGCGACTGGCGAGCTCTTCGACGGTAGCGACATCCGCAGCGGTGAAGTCTGATGCGAGGAGCGCGAGTACGCCGAGTTGCCGTTCACCGAGGCGCAGCGGCACGACCAGCAGATTGTTAAGATCGCCGCGCCACTCAGCCGTTGCCAGCGTGGCGGGTCGCGCGGCCATCTGCTCTTCAGTCCAGGTCAGGCGAATGGCGCGCGCCTGATAGGCGGACTCCACGCACGCTTCGACCATGTCGATGGGCAGGTCCTGATAAGGCGATAGCGTGCACGTCTCAGGGTTGTAGAGTCGGGTAGTGGCCGAGCGCATCAGCATCATGCCCGGATCGTCACCCATATCCACCAACAGCACGGTGAGGTCTGCCAGCTCCGGCGTGACCAGCTCGACGAGACGATGAGCTGCCGAGTTCATCTCGAGCGAAGCGCTCAGCTCGCGGCTGGCGCGTGACAGGAAGTTGGAGCGCCGCGTGGTTTCCTCCGCTGCCTCCCGCGCCGTTTGCGCCTGCATGAAGGTAATGCGTTCCTCGGCGAGGAAGCGCGTCCGGCGCTGCATCTCGTAGAGTTGAACGAACACCATCACCTTGCTGCGCAGCACCTCCGGTACGACGGGTGACAGGATGTAGTCCACCGCGCCCAGCGAGTAACCGCGGGTGGTCTGTATCTCGTCGGCATACGAGGTGATGAAGATGATGGGCGTGTGTGCCGTGCGCTTGTAACGGCGGATCATGCTGGCCGTTTCCAGGCCGTCGATGTCCGGCATGTTGACGTCAAGCAGGATCACGGCGAACTCGCGCTGCAGGATTTCGCGCAAGGCCTCCGCTCCCGAGCGCACCATGACGAGGTTCTGCCCCAGGTCTTCGAGCACGGTTTTGAAGACCAGCAGTTTCTCCGTCAAGTCGTCGACGATGAGGATATTTGCGGGCGTGATGTTCTCGACGCCTTCCTGGCCGTCTTTGTTACCCACACCTGCAATGAGGTCGTTGCGCTGAGCCATGGGAGATTCCGGCAATTAGCGGTAGAGCCAGCCACGTAATACGGACAGCAGATGAATGGTATCCACCGGCTTGGAAAGGTAGTCCCAGGCGCCCGCCTCAATACAACGTTCGCGGTCACCCTTCATGGCCTTGGCCGTCACCGCAATCATGGGCAAGTCGCGACCGCCCGGCAGCTTGCGGATTTCCTGCATGGTCGTGATCCCATCCATCTCCGGCATCATGATATCCATCAGCACAATGTCAATATCCGGATCGCTTTCAACCAGACGAATGGCCTCGCGACCGTTGTTGGCGGAGACGATCACCATGCCCTCTTCGTCGAGCACCGTCGCCAGTGCAAAAATGTTGCGCATGTCATCGTCGACGATCAATGCCTTCTTGCCGGCAAGCAGTTCGTTCGACGAATGCAGGCCTTCGATCGCGGTGCGTTCCGACTCGGACATCGAGGCGGTACTGCGATGCAGGAAGAACGAGGTCTGGTCGATCAGCCGATCCAGCGAGTGCGCTTCGCGCAATGCGAAAGCGCCGTCGTTGCGTTTCCATTGGGCACTGAAGCCCGCCCCGCGGTCAGTATCGGGCCTGCAGAACAGGACGATGGGGAGCTGCCGTGTGAGTGCCTGTGCCTGGAGGGCATCCAGCACGTCCTGTGGGTGGAAGTCCGTAAAGCTTTCATCGATCACCAGGCAGTCGATCCGTTCGGTGCGCAGCGCTTCGCGCGCGAAGGTCACATTGCTGAGCACGCGTGTATCTACGTCATCCACGATCAGCTGCTTGCTCAGTTCATTCCGCATCGGGCCTTCCGGCACGAGCATCAGTAGTGTCTTGCGTCGGCGTGACACGAAATTGCTGAGCTGTGAAATGGCCTCATCGACTTCATCACGCGACTGGATCGGTTTGGCGATGAAACCGATGGCCCCCGAGTTGAGCGCGCGTTCGCGCGAATCGTCGGTGGATACAACGCAGACAGGGATGTGGCGCGTGGACAGATCGGCCTTCAAGCGATCAAGGATGCGCCAGCCCTGCATATCGGGCAGGTAGATGTCGAGCGTGATGACCGCCGGCAAGTACTCGCGCGTCATCGCCAGGCCGGCCGCGCCGCTGGTGCTGACCACGCCCTTGAAACCTTGCTGTCTGGCCGAGTCGAGCAGCACCTTGGCGAAGGCCAGATCGTTCTCGACGATCAGGAATACCTTGTCTTCGGACGAAATGCTGTCGCGGTCGTCGTCGGCTTCGTTGATGAACTCGTAGACAAAGTCGCTCTCGCCGGCAACTGCTTCGACATGTGATGGCGGCAGGGCTTGCGTGTCGTCTTCGCGCTTGCTCTTGTCGTGGTCCTGGCGCGCTTCAGGCGTGGCGTTGGCGTTCGTCCAGCGTGTGCGGGAAAGACGTGGAGACGAGTAGCTTTGCGGCAGGTACAGCGTGAAGGTGCTGCCATGGCCGGGCGAGCTGACCAGCTTGATTTCGCCGCCGAGCAGCTTCGCCAGTTCGCGGCTGATGGCCAGACCCAGGCCCGTGCCGCCGTATTTGCGGGAGGTGGAGCCGTCGGCCTGCTGGAAGGCCTCGAAGATGATCTGCTGCTTGTCTGGCGAGATGCCAATGCCGGTATCGCTGACCGAGAACGCAATTACCTGGGCGCTGCGATTGAGCTCCTCGTTCTCGGCTGACCAGCCCGTGAGAACCGGGGCGACGTTGAAGGACACCTGGCCGAAGTGGGTGAACTTGAAGGCGTTTGACAGCAGGTTCTTGATGATCTGCTGCAGGCGCTTGATGTCGGTGAGAACGGTCTTGGGCAAGCCCGGGGCCAGCGAGACCTTGAAGTCGACCTGCTTGCCGTCGGCGAAGTGGGCAAAGCTGCGTTCGACGTAGCGGTGCAGATCGTCCGGGCGCAGCTCGCTGATATCGACGGCCACCGTACCCGATTCGATCTTCGACAGATCAAGAATGTCGTTGATGAGCGCCAGCAGGTCATTGCCGGACGCGTGAATCGTCTTCGAGAACTCGACCTGCTTGCCGGTCAGGTTGCCGTCTGCGTTCTTGCACAACTGGTCGGAGAGGATCAGCAACGAGTTGAGCGGGGTGCGCAATTCATGCGACATGTTCGCCAGGAACTCGGACTTGTACTTGGAGGTAAGGGCCAGTTGCTTGGCCTTCTCTTCGAGTGCCTGACGAGCTTGCTCCACTTCTTCGTTCTTGCGTTCCACTTCCTGGTTCTGGTGGGCCAGCAAGCGAGCCTTTTCCTGCAGCTCCTGGTTGGTCTGTTGCAACTCTTGCTGACGGCTCTGCAGTTCTTCCGCGAGCGATTGCGATTGGGTCAGCAGATTCTCTGTTCGCGTATTCGCCTCGATGGTGTTGATCACGATGCCGATGGATTCGGTCAGTTGATCGAGGAAGGCCTGGTGCGAGGGATTGAAACGCTCCAGTGAAGCGAGCTCGACGACGCCGCGTACCTGGCCTTCGAAGACCACCGGCAGGACCAGCACGTCGAGCGCAGCGCTTTCGCTGAGGCCGCTGGCGATGCGGAAGGCTTCAGACGGCACATTGGTGAGCAGGATCTTCGCCTTCTCCAGTGCGCATTGCCCGACGAGGCCTTCGCCGAGCTGAATCTCTTTCCCGTGCGCTTGCTGGCCACCCGATGCGTAGCTGGCGAGCAGTTTGAGGTTGGGCGTCTCAGCCGCACTGTTCAGCACATAGAACTCGGCCTGATGCGCGCTGACCACGGGCGCCAGTTCGGAGAGGATCAACTGGCCCACGGTCACGAGATCCTTTTGCCCCTGCAACATGCGCGAGAACTTGGCCAGGTTGGTCTTGAGCCAGTCCTGCTCGGTGTTCTTCTGCGTCGTGTCCTTGAGGTTGCGGATCATCTCGTTGATGGTGTCCTTGAGCGCGGCCACTTCGCCCTGCGTCTCGACGGTGATGGAGCGGGTCAGGTCACCCTGCGTCACGGCGGTTGCCACCTCGGCAATCGCGCGCACCTGGGTGGTCAGGTTGGCCGCGAGTTCATTCACGTTTTCCGTGAGGCCCTTCCAGGTACCTGCAGCGCCCGGCACCTTGGCCTGGCCGCCGAGTTTCCCTTCCACACCCACTTCGCGTGCCACCGTCGTCACCTGGTCGGCAAACGTCGCCAATGTATCCGTCATGCCGTTGATGGTGTCGGCCAGCGCGGCGATCTCGCCTTTTGCTTCCACGGTGAGCTTCTGCTTCAGGTCGCCGTTTGCCACGGCTGTCACCACCTTGGCGATACCGCGCACCTGACCGGTCAGGTTGCCGGCCATGAAGTTCACGTTGTCGGTCAGATCCTTCCACGTACCCGACACGCCTTGCACCTGCGCCTGACCGCCGAGACGACCTTCGGTACCCACTTCACGCGCCACCCGCGTCACTTCCGCAGCGAAGGAGCGCAGCTGGTCCACCATGGTGTTGATCGTGGCCTTCAGCTCGAGAATTTCACCCTTCACATCCACGGTGATTTTCTTGGAGAGATCGCCAGCTGCGACGGCCTTGGTCACGTCGGCGATGTTGCGCACCTGCGAGGTCAGGTTACCCGCCATGAAGTTCACCGACTCGGTCAGATCCTTCCAGGTTCCGGCCACGCCTTGCACGTCGGCCTGTCCACCGAGCTTGCCTTCGGTACCCACTTCACGCGCCACCCGCGTCACTTCAGCGGCGAAGGAGGAGAGCTGGTCCACCATCGTGTTGACCGTGTTCTTCAGCTCAAGAATTTCACCCTTCACATCCACGGTGATTTTCTTGGAGAGGTCGCCGGCGGCCACGGCCTTGGTCACGTCGGCGATGTTACGCACTTGCGAAGTCAGGTTACCCGCCATGAAGTTCACCGACTCGGTCAGATCCTTCCAGGTACCGGCCACACCCTGCACGTCGGCCTGACCACCGAGTTTCCCTTCAGTACCCACTTCCCGCGCCACGCGTGTCACTTCAGCGGCGAAAGATCGCAACTGGTCCACCATGGTGTTCACGGTGGCTTTCAGTTCGAGAATTTCACCCTTCACATCCACGGTGATTTTCTTGGAGAGGTCACCTGCGGCCACGGCCTTGGTCACGTCGGCGATGTTGCGCACCTGCGAGGTCAGGTTACCGGCCATAAAGTTCACGTTGTCAGTCAGATCCTTCCACGTACCGGACACGCCGCGCACTTCTGCCTGACCGCCGAGCCGGCCTTCCGTACCGACTTCCCGCGCCACGCGCGTCACTTCCGCGGCGAAGGAGGAGAGCTGGTCCACCATGGTGTTGATGGTGGCTTTCAGTTCGAGAATTTCACCCTTCACATCCACGGTGATTTTCTTCGACAAGTCGCCGGCCGCCACAGCCTTCGTCACGTCGGCGATGTTCCGTACCTGCGAAGTGAGGTTGGACGCCATGGAGTTCACCGAGTCGGTCAGGTCCTTCCACGTTCCGGCCACACCCTGCACGTCGGCCTGACCGCCGAGCTTCCCTTCCGTACCCACTTCACGCGCAACCCGCGTCACTTCTGCCGCGAAAGACCGCAGCTGGTCCACCATGGTGTTGATGGTGTTCTTCAGCTCGAGAATTTCGCCCTTCACGTCCACCGTAATCTTCTTGGACAAGTCACCTGCCGCCACGGCGGTTGTCACTTCCGCGATGTTCCGCACCTGGGAGGTGAGGTTACCGGCCATGAAGTTCACCGACTCGGTCAGATCCTTCCAGGTACCGGCCACACCTTGCACGTCGGCCTGACCGCCGAGCTTCCCTTCCGTACCCACTTCACGCGCAACGCGGGTCACTTCCGCCGCGAAGGACCGCAGCTGGTCCACCATGGTGTTGACGGTGTTCTTCAGTTCGAGAATTTCGCCTTTCACATCCACGGTGATTTTCTTGGAGAGGTCACCCGCGGCCACGGCCTTGGTCACGTCGGCGATATTGCGCACCTGCGAGGTCAGGTTGCCGGCCATGAAGTTCACCGAGTCGGTCAGATCCTTCCACGTACCCGATACGCCTTCCACGCGGGCCTGGCCGCCCAGGATCCCTTCCGTACCCACTTCACGCGCGACGCGAGTCACTTCCGAAGCGAAGGACCGCAGCTGGTCCACCATGGTGTTGATGGTGTTCTTCACGGTCAGGAACTCGCCCTTCACATCGACCTCGATCTTCTTGGAGAGGTCGCCCTTGGCCACGGCTGTCGTCACGTCGGCGATGTTCCGCACCTGGTCGGTGAGGTTGCCCGCCATGGAGTTCACCGAGTCGGTCAGGTCCTTCCAGGTGCCGGCCACGCCTTTCACCTTGGCCTGGCCACCGAGCTTGCCTTCCGTACCCACTTCACGCGCCACGCGCGTCACCTCGGCGGAGAAGTTGCCGAGCTGTTCCACCATCTTGTTGATGGTCTTGGAGGTCTTCAGGAATTCGCCCTCAAGCGGGCGACCGTCGACTTCGAGGGCCATGGACTTCGACAAGTCGCCTTGTGCCACGGCGCCGATCACGCGGGCCACTTCCGAGGTCGGGTGTACCAGGTCATCGATCAGCGAGTTGATGTTGTCGACCGAAGCCGCCCAGAAGCCTCTTGCCCCCGGCATCGAGGCGCGCTGCTTGAGTTTGCCCTCCTTGCCGACCACCTGGCTGAGTCGCTCGAGTTCCTCTGCCATGGCAGCGTTCTGCTCGACCAGATCATTGAAGACCTCGGCCACCTTGCCGAAGAGGCCTGCGGCATTGACGGGCAAGCGGACTTTTGCATCGCCTCGCCGCAGGCTGGTGAGGGCAGTCAACATCAGGGACATCGCTTCAGAACTGGCGAGAACTGATTGATCTTCTAGTACTTGCATGACTGACTCCGGCTAGGGATATGGGCGGTGCAGGGGGGACGTGCAAAGAACGCGCGGGCAGGTGTCGAAAGATTTTCCACACCTTGCAGGAATGACGTGCGTGAGGCGCAGGCGAGAAGGGCCTCATTGGTGCAGAGACGAGACGCATGCCAATGTTGGCGGGCCTCAGCCTCAATGGCGACGGGACTTTCAGCATTGCTGCGGTGCGCAGGAACGCTTGATGCTAGAGAAAGCCCGTGGCGAAGATTCAACTCATGGGTATTGCCGAAAAGCTGCCTGAACGCCTGACTAACCAAACTGAAAGGTTCAACATGACCCCAAATTTTGATTACGCCGACGCCAAGACCCTTTCCTCCAAAGCCGTGAGTGCGGAAGACCAGGAGCGCGAGGATTACCTCAATGAAGTGTCCCAACAGAGCACGCAGTTCGGCTGCGGCAGTTGGCAATACGAGGCGACCTTTGACTTCAACGAAGATTGATTGCCGTATCGGACAAAATTGCAGTACCTCGTAAAGAGCGGGTAGATTTTTCAAATCACCCGCTCTTTGCATGTCGTTTTTTACCAGCGTCGTATCCCCTGACGCACCGGTGCGGCGACCACGACACAGCACATCGCCGGCCTTCAATGGCCGCATCGAGGGCAAGCCAAGGCCCCTCCGGCTGCGAAGTCTTCCGGCTTCTTCCACCTGATTAGAAAGGCCGCGCGCGCCACGCGCCGGGGTGATTTCCCCCGTGCCTGCTGGGCGAAAGCCTTTTTCAGCACGCTTGTGACCAGGCTCGCTGGGTTGGCACACGCGTGATACGCATGCTGCCGTAACCGTCCCGCGGTAAGTCCTGGAATTGCTGCCGACCACTGAAGTCCCCTCTGCACAAGCCTCGTCCCGGCCTATCTTTTGTGCCGCTCGCAATCGATGCGGCAGGTGGGTTTTGCAAAAGCCATGCCATGGCATTCTCGTCAGGAGACCTGAGGGCTGGTGGCAATGAAAAGCGCCAGAGGCAGATGTCCGCCTCTGGCGCTGGGGTCCGGCCTTGCCCCGGCAAGGGGCGAGCGTCCGTCAGGTCACGGCGACCTGCTGCAAGACCTCACGGTCGAGAGCCGAATCCCACTCACGGTGGAAGCGTTGGCGGTCAGCCTCGTTCTTCGGTTGAAAGCCGATCAGGATGTCGCCATTGCGCAGACGTTCCTCGTATTGCTTGACGCGCTCTTCGGGGATACGCCAACCCACCAGGGCGCCAACCAGGCCGCCCGCAGCAGCGCCGGCCCCGGCGCCTGCCAGGCCGGCCGCGAGAGGGCCGGCCACAACCAGGCCCAGGCCGGGAATGACGAGCGAGGTGCCCAGTGCCGCCAATGCAGCTGCTACCGCGCCCACGGTGCCACCGATCGCACCACCCACTCCCGCGCCTTCGGCTGCCTTTGAACCCAGCTCGGTTTCCACGTTGGCGACGTTGTCATTGAGGAAGTGACGGTTCCGCGTCTCTTCCGACATCAGCACGTCGATGTCCTTCGAGCTGTAGCCACTTTCGCCGAGTTGATCGTATGCGCGCTCAGCGCTCTCTCGATCACTGAAAAGACCTGTCACCCAGGATGATTCGTTCATGGTTCTCACTCCTTTTGTCCGTTATGAAGAAGGCTGCTGTGGCTGACTCAGCCGCAGCAAGCGCATGGCCAGGGCGCGGAATCGACGTGGCCGCTTACCGCCTTCAGGTCGCAAGATCGAGGCCCGGCCGGGCGCCCGACGGGCATATGGATTGCTCGAACGATGCAGGCACTCATCCAGCCTGGCAGTGCCAGTTCGAAGAGAAATCCATGTCCCGCACTCACATGCAAGCGGTCTTGATTATTGCCATTGGCATCTTGATGCCAGGCACTCTCTTCGCTGCGGGCATTACAAGCGCCGACAGGGCTTTCATCGAGGCAGCGGCATACGCCAGTCACACTCAGATTGATGGTGCGCGGCTGGCGCAGAAGAGGGCGGCGAGCAGCGACGTGAAATCATTCGCAGCCACAATGCTTGAAGATCACATCAGGCTCGGCGAAGAGCTTGAAAAGCTGGCCGCCCTCAAGAACGTGAAAATCCCGACAGAGCCGCGTCTGTCACAGAAAGCCAGACTGCGACTGCTCGGTACCTACAGCGGGGCGAGCTTTGACAAACGTTACGTCAGGGAAATCTGCATGGATGAGCACGCACAAGCGGTGAAGCTGTTCCGCAAAGCGGCGAGGGACGCGGACGATCGCGAGATAAGGGATCTCGCGGGGAAGCTACTCCCACGCCTCGAGCACCATCTTCAAATGGCGAACACGCTCTCGTCGGATGTCGCCAGGGAAAGATAGTCTGACATGGCTCCCACACCGCATCGCCGCCCTGCGGGAGCATGCGGCGCTCAGAGGCCCGGTTGGCTCGCGCTTGCCTCGGCGCGCAGGTGGTTATGCCCCTCGGGCATGAGTCGCTCCGTCTCACGTCTGACGATCGCATAGCATTCGCACACGTGGGATTCGAGTGCGGGGCGATCGAGCACCGTGATGCGGCCACGGCCGCAGCGGATCACGCCAAGGCGCTGAAGCTTGCCCACCGCCTGGGTGACGCCGACCCGGCGTACCCCCACCATGTTGGCGATCATTTCATGTGTCGTGTGCACGTGGTTGCTTGGCAAGCGGTCCAGGCTCAGGAGGAGCCAGCGGCAGAGCTGCTGCTCCAGCGAGTGGTGACGATTGCAGACCGCGGACTGTGCCATCTGGGTGATGAGCGACAGGCTGTAGCGCAACAACATCTGTGCAACGAGGCCGCCGTTGTCGAACTCCTGTTTCAGAACACTGCTCTTCAGGCGCAATACCTGTCCTGCGCGTTGCACGACGGAGCGACTGTTGCTTTCGCCCCCCATGAGGAGCGACAGCCCGGCAACGCCTTCGTCACCGACGCGGGCGACCTCGGCTGAATCACCGTCATTGGTCTCGTACATGACAGAAATGACAGCGGTGGTCGGAAAGTACACGTTTCGCAGAACGGTTCCCGGTTCGTACAGGACGCAGCCGAGCTCGCAATTCAATAGTTGCAGATGGGGGGCGAGACGCTCCCAGACGTCGTCCGGCACCAGATCGAGGAGGGCGTTGTGTCGAGGTGCGCGTTGATGACAAGCGGGTTGGGTGACAAGGGACATGAAGGCGGGCTGGGGTCTTGGCGTGTTACTGACGGCGGCGACCAGGGTCATGAGTTATCACTCCACGAATAGTTGGAATATTGCCGGAACTGTTGTTTTTGGCTTGCATCCAGCGGGGCTTAGCGGGCACATTTGAAAAACGCTCCGCAAACCTTGTGCCCAGCCTGTCAGTCGCTTCGCCGTTCAATCGGGACGAGAGGGGGCAATGACTTGCAGGGTGTTGATTTGCGGGGAGTTCATAGGGAAGTGGAAATTTCGGGAGCGGTTTTTGCTCGACGCACGGGCTGGCACGCGAACGGTTACGCAAAACGCGGTTAACGCAGAAAACGGGAGAGTTGGAATGTTGGCGTTGATGGAAAGACAGGACACGCGCGGCGTATTGCCCGCAACATGTTCCGCAGCTTTTTCACGTGGAGCACGCCATGAGTGAGGCCACCGTAAACACAGCCGCTGCAGCCTCCATCCTGTTGCAGGAACTCAAGCCGGGCGAATTGCCACCGGCTTCCGCGCTGACCAATATTCCAAGGCTCATCAGCGCCTACTACACCGGGCAGCCCGACGTCAGCGTCGCCGCCCAGCAAGTCGCCTTTGGCACCTCGGGCCATCGCGGCTCTTCCTTTCTACAGAGTTTCAATGAATGGCACGTGCTGGCCATCAGTCAGGCGGTGTGCGATTACCGCGCGCAGAAAGGCATCAACGGCCCCCTGTTCCTCGGCTTCGATACGCATGCCTTGTCCGAACCCGCGTATGCCAGCGTGCTGGAAGTTCTGGCCGCGAACGGCGTAGAGACGATGATTGCGGTGAACGACGAGTACACGCCCACGCCGGTCGTGTCACACGCCATCCTCAAGTACAACGCCGGGCGCAGCAGTGGCCTCGCGGACGGCATCATCATTTCGCCTTCGCACAATCCGCCTGACAGCGGCGGCCTCAAATACAACCCACCGAACGGCGGGCCTGCAGATACTGACGTCACGGGCTGGATGCAGGCGCGCGCCAATGAATTCCTGAAGAACGGCCTGCAAGGCATCAAGCGCATTCCGCTGGCGCGTGCCCTGAGCGCATCGACCACGCATCGCCACGACTTCCTGAACGACTACATTGCAGATCTGGGCGATGTGATCGATATGGATGCCATTCGCGGCGCGAAGCTGCGCATGGGTGTCGATCCCCTGGGCGGCGCGGGTGTGAATTACTGGGGGGCCATCGGTGAGCGCTACAAGCTCGACCTGACGGTAATCAACAGCGATGTTGACCAGACCTTCCGCTTCATGACGCTGGACTGGGACTGCAAGATCCGCATGGATCCATCTTCGCCCTCCGCCATGCAAAGCCTCATCGTCCTCAAGGACAGGTTCGACATCGCCTTCGCTTGCGATACGGATCACGACCGGCACGGCATCGTCGCGCCGAGCGTGGGCCTGCTGCCACCGAATCACTACCTGTCGGTGTGTATCGATTACCTGTTCCAGCATCGTCCGCAGTGGAGCGCTAATGCCGCGATCGGCAAGACGCTGGTGAGTAGCCAGATGATCGATCGCGTCGGCGCGCGTCTGGGGCGCAAGGTCTATGAAGTGCCGGTCGGCTTCAAATGGTTTGTCGATGGTCTCATCGACGGCTCGCTGGGCTTTGTCGGCGAAGAGAGCGCGGGCGCTTCCTTCCTGCGGCGCGATGGCTCGGTGTGGACCACCGACAAGGACGGCATCACGGCGGCCTTGCTGGCAGCGGAGATCACGGCCGTGACGGGGCAGGATCCTGGCGAGCGCTATCGCGAGCTTGGCAACGAATTCGGTGCACCGTTCTTCATGCGCGTCGATGCTGGGGCGACGCTGGCGCAGAAGAAACTGCTGTCTGCACTGTCGCCAGAACAGGTCACTTCCACCGAGCTGGCCGGCGAGAAAATCGAGAGCATTCTCACGCGGGCGCCCGGCAACAACGCAGGCATCGGCGGGCTGAAAGTGGTGACGAAGAATGGCTGGTTTGCAGCGCGACCATCAGGCACTGAAGACATCTACAAGATCTACGCCGAGAGCTTCCTGGGGTCTGATCACCTGCAGACGATCATTTCCCAGGCGCAGGCCATGGTGACCGAAACACTGGATAGAGGTGCAAAGCCGGCTTGAACGGCGACGCTGGAGTAATCAAGGATTTCTGCAATGTCCGATGACAACAATAAAGCCCGCACAGGCATTGCGGGACTCGATGACGTACTGGGTGGTGGCCTGTACCGCAACCGGCTGTATCTGCTGGAAGGGCAGCCGGGGACCGGCAAGACCACGCTGGCCCTGCAATTCCTGCTGGAGGGGTGCGCCCACGGTGAACGCGTGTTGTATTTCACGCTTTCCGAAACGGCCGAGGAGTTACGCCACGGTGCCGAGACACATGGATGGTCGCTGGAAGGTATCGACATATTCGAAGTGGTGTCCGTACAGGAGTTGCTCGACGACAGCCAGCGTCAAAGCCTGCTCTATTCGTCCGACCTCGAGCTTGGCGAGACCGCCAACAACATGTTCAGGAAAGTCGAGGAGCTGAAGCCGTCACGCGTAGTGGTGGATAGCCTCTCGGAAATCCGCCTGCTGTCACAGAGCTCCTTGCGTTACCGACGTCAGGTGCTGGCCATGAAGCACCGCTTCGCACAATTGGGCGCCACGGTGTTGTTGCTCGATGACATGACCAGCGAAGCACTCGACAAGACGGTGCACAGCGTGGCGCATGGCGTCATCAAGCTCGAAGAGCTGACGCCGGACTATGGCTCGGAGCGCCGTCGCCTGCGCATCGTGAAGTACCGTGGGCAACGCTATCGCGGTGGCTATCACGACTTCAATATTCACACGGGCGGTGTCGTCGTGTTCCCCGCACTGGTGGCATCGGAGCATCGACTTGGTTTCGGCCGCGAGAAGGTCGGCAGCGGTAACCCGGAGTTCGATCAGTTGCTGGGCGGCGGCCTGGAGCACGGTACCAGCGCGTTGATGCTGGGCCCGACCGGCGCCGGCAAGTCCTTGCTGGCCTTGTCGTTCATCGTCGCCGCCATCGAGCGCGGCGAGCGCGCCGCGCTGTTCGCCTTCGATGAAGACATCGACTTGCTGACCGCACGCGCAGAGAGCATCGGCATGAAGATCGGCCAGTATGTTGCCGATGGCCGGCTCATCCTGCAGCAGGTCGACGCAGCCGAACTTTCACCGGGTGAGTTCGCGCACCAGGTGCGTCACTGTGTGGAGAAACAGCAAGTCACCACAGTGATGATCGACAGTCTCAACGGCTACCAGCTGGCCATGCCGGACGAGCGCTTCCTCATCCTGCACATGCACGAGCTGCTGACTTATCTGAATCGCAGCGGCATCGTCACCTTCCTGACGGTCGCGCAACACGGCCTAGTCGGCACTGACATGCAGTCACCGGTCGATCTGACTTACCTGTCGGACACGGTGGTGCTGTTGCGCTATTTCGAGGCGCTGGGCCGCGTGCGGCGAGCAGTTTCCATCCTCAAGAAGCGCGATGGTTTCCACGAGAACACCATCCGTGAATTCATGATCTCTTCCACCGGTCTGCAGGTCGGTGAGCCACTCGATGGCTTCCAGGGCGTGCTGCGTGGTGTCCCCGAATTCGTCGGCCGCGACAATACCTTGCTCGACAACGATAAGTGAGCCACGTCGACTCCCTGCGTGCCCTGATATTCGCGCCGATGGGGCGCGATGCGCGGCTTGCTGCGCAAATCCTGCACGAGGCGGATATTGCCGCCATGATCTGCGACGACGTGGATAACCTCGTCGACGAGCTGGAACGTGGTGCCGGCCTGGCAGTCGTCACGGAAGATGCGCTCGCAGGCCGTGACTTCGGCCGCCTCTACGATTGGATCGGGCAGCAACCCTTCTGGTCTGACCTGCCATTCCTCCTGCTGACCTTGCATGGTGGTGGTGTCGAACGCAATCCGACGGCGCAAAGGCTGACCGAGACACTCGGCAATGTCTCCTTTCTTGAACGACCTTTTCATCCCACAACCTTCGTGTCGGTGGCGCGCACGGCCACGCGCAGCCGCTTGCGCCAGTACAAGGCACGTGACGATCAACTGGCGATCAGCGACAGCGAAACTCGGCTGCGCTTCGCACTCGAAGCCGGGCGACTGGGCTCCTGGCAATTCGCGGTCAACACGCAGACCCTTACGTGTTCCGACATATGTAAATCGAATTACGGGCGTGGCGCGCACGAGGCATTCAGCTACGCCGATCTGCTCGACTGCATCCACCCCGACGATCAGGCGCAGATGATCGAGGCCGTGCAAGCGGCCATCGAAGGCAAGGGCGACTACCAGATCGAATACCGCAATATCTGGCCCGACGGCTCGGTACATAGCGTCGAGGTGCGTGGCCGCAAGCTGATCGCAGCGAACGGAGACGTAACCCTGCTTGGCGTGTCCACCGACGTCACCGAACGCCGGCAGGCGGAGAGCGATCTGCGCGCCAGCGAGGCACGCTATCGCTCGCTCACCGAAGTGCTGCCGCAGCTGGTGTGGACCTGCCTTGCGGACGGGCGCTGCAATTACCTCAGCACGCAATGGGTGGATTACACCGGTGCGCCACGCGAGCAGCAGCTCGGCCTGGACTGGCTCGACCGCGCCATCCACCCGGATGATCGTGCGCGCACGCTGGAGCACTGGATGGGCGCCGTCGCGGACCTGCATCCGTATGACATCGAATTCCGCATCCGTCGCCACGATGGCGTGTACCACTGGTTCAAGGTGCGTGGCATTCCGCTGCGTGGCGCGCGGCGCGAGATCCTTTCGTGGTTCGGCACCTGTACCGACATCCAGGACATCGTCGAAGCGCGCGAGATCATGAAGCGCAGCAGCGATGAGCTGGCCGATCTCGTTGCGCAGCGCACGCTGGCACTCGAAGCCGCCATGGCCGAGCGCCAGCAAGTCGAGGAAGTCTTGCGTCAGAGCCAGAAGATGGAGGCTGTCGGCCAGCTCACCGGCGGTCTCGCGCACGACTTCAACAACCTGATACAGGTGATCAGTGGGGGTCTGGAGATCATCCGTCTCGGCGATCGCGTGCCGAATCGCGAAAAGATTCTCGACGGCATGCGCCGCGCGGCCGATCGCGCCAGTCAGCTCACGCGCCAGTTGCTGGCCTTCTCGCGCAAACAGACACTCAAGCCGGAGCAACTCGCTCTCGAAAGCCAGGTCACGGCGATGCGCGAACTGCTCGACCGCTCGCTGCGTGGCGATATCCGCGTCGAGACGCATTTCGACGAAGGCCTGTGGCCGGTCGAAGCGGACCCCACGCAGCTGGAACTCGCCATCATCAACATCGCCGTCAATGCGCGCGATGCGATGCCGCGCGGTGGCACGCTGTCCATCAGCGCGCGCAACGAGATGAGGCTGTTGGCCCATGGGGAGGAGGGCGCTTTTGTCAGGCTCTCGATCAGTGACACGGGGACCGGCATGGATGCAGCCACCCTGGCGCGTATTTTCGAACCCTTCTATACGACCAAGGACGTGGGCAAGGGCTCGGGCCTTGGCTTGCCACAGGTGTATGGCTTCGCCCAGCAATCGGGCGGCGATGTACTCGTGGAAAGCACGCCAGGGCAGGGCTCCACCGTCAGCCTGCTACTGCCACGTTCGAACGGCGCGCTCATCGCAGCGATCCAGCCGATACCCGAACCGATTGCAGTTGAAGTGACATCCGTGCGCAGGTCGGTATTGCTGGTCGAGGATGACGACGAGGTTGCTGCGCTCACGGCGGAAATGCTCGCCCAACTTGGCCATCATGCAACCCGTGTGTCAGATGCAGCCGCGGCGCTTGGTGCGCTCGCCAGCAACCGGGCGATCGACGTGGTGTTCACCGACGTGATGATGCCCGGCGGCATGAGCGGCGCTGAACTCGCCTGCGAGATACGCAAACGCAGGCCAGAACTCGCCGTGATACTGACCACCGGCTACGACGGCGATGCCGTCGCCGCAGCCAGCGCGCAAGACCTGCCGTTGCTGCGCAAACCATTCCGCCTCGACGCGCTATCCAGCGCGCTCGAACTCGCAACCCACATATAGGGCGAAGTTCAGTAAGCCATGAATCGCATACTCATCGTCGAAGACAATCAGGACGTCGCCGAAGTCTTCGCACAACTCGTCGAGATCATCGGCCACGAAACGAAGATTGCAGCCGACGTGGAGCCGGCCCTCGCGCTGACCCGTGAATGGCTGCCAGCGATGGTGCTGTGCGACCTGGGCTTGCCCGGTGACGGCCTCGAATTCGCGCGCGCCTGCAAACGCGAGGAGGCGTTAAGAAGCATCCGCCTGATTGCGGTTTCCGGCTTCACGAGCGACGAGCATACGCGGCGCGCACACGCGGCTGGCTTTGATGATCTTCTTTGCAAACCCCTGGATTTTTCGACCTTGCAAAGAATCTGCGAGGCCTGAGCTTCCCTGGTTTCCGACGCGTTTGCTCATGTTGTCCGCATGCCGTGACGTGTGACAACTCCCGCTTTCCGACCTGCAGTTGTTTGGCGACGGTCCGCTGACCAGCACATTCCCCGGCCCTGCATTGCTTGCACGTTTTCTTCGCGATGGCGTGCATGCAGAATTTCCCGCGCAGCACCATCCTCGCATTGAGTGAGCCAGCTCCACACGGCTTGTGGACCGTGGGAGCGCTTATTGCTCGAAGCCCTTATGAGCGGCTTTGAGCGCTCGGAGACTCTCCGCCTGGGGCGGAAAGAAGACGGGAAGAGGCGATGCTATCCACACTCGAAAGACCTGCTACGCCTGCACATGCAGGGCCACAGCAGGCAGAACAGGCCACTTTGAAGGTTCTCACCGTGAATGTGCACAAGGGCTTCACGGTCTTCAACCGCAAATTCATCCTGCCCGAACTGCGGGATGCCGTGCGTGCCGAGCACGTCGACATCGTGTTCCTGCAGGAAGTGCAGGGGAGCCACGAGCATCACGCCGCGCGCTTCACCAACTGGCCGGAGCTGCCGCAATACGAATTCCTCGCCGATCAGATCTGGAAGGATTTCGCCTATGGCAAGAATGCGGTGTATCCGCACGGCCATCATGGCAATGCGGTGCTGTCGAAATTTCCCATCGTCGCCTACGAGAATCGCGACGTGTCGATGAACACGCACGAGAAGCGCGGCCTGCTTCATTGCGAGATCAAGTTGCCGGGCCATGCCGAGCACCTGCATGCGATATGCGCGCATCTCGGCTTGCGCGAAGACCATCGCCAGAAGCAGTTGCAGCTGATGGGCAAGATCATCGACACGCAGATTCCCGCGACCGCGCCCATCATCGTCGCGGGCGATTTCAATGACTGGCGCATGCGCGGTCATTCCGTGATCCTGCAGCGCCTGCGTCTGCACGAGGTGTTTGCCGGCAACCACGGCAAGCCCGCGCGTACCTTCCCGGCGCGCTGGCCTCGTCTGCGGCTCGACCGCATCTACACACGCAACCTCGTCTCGAGCAAGGCGCAGGTGCTTTCCTCGCGGCCCTGGTCGCATCTATCCGATCACGCAGCACTCAGCGCGGAGGTGTCGCTATGAACAGCGCGACGATGAACCTGGCGAGCACTCACGCGGCTCACCCCGAGCCGGCCGGTAGTCTCTACTGGAAGTCCGGGCACGATCTGCGCCTGCTTGAAAATGGCGAGGAGTTTTATCCGCGCGTCTTCGAGGCTATTCGCGGCGCTCGCAGCGAGGTCTTGATCGAGACCTTCATCCTCTTTGAAGACAAGGTTGGTCGTGAGTTGCAGCAAGTCCTCATCGATGCAGCGCAGCGTGGCTTGCGTGTTGAGCTGACCGTGGATGCCTTCGGCTCTCCCGATCTCTCGCCGGACTTCGTCGGCGCTGTGACCGGAGCGGGCGTGGTGCTGCACATCTTCGACCCCAAGCCGAAAGTGCTGGGCTTCCGCACAAACATGTGGCGGCGCCTGCACCGCAAGCTGATCACCATCGATCGCGAGATCGCCTTCGTGGGCGGCATCAATTTTTCTTTCGATCACCTTGCCGAGTCCGGCCCGGAGGCCAAGCAGGATTATGCGGTGGAGATAAAGGGGCCGGTCGTGGAGGACATCCACCTGTTCCTCGAATCGGCAATCAGCGGCAAGCCGATGAAGCACACTCGTCAGGCGCGCCGCGAAGCACGCAGGGCCGGCCTGCCGGACGAAGACTCCTGCTCGCTGCTGTTCGTGACGCGCGACAACGGCAACCACCCGACCGATATCGAGCAGCACTACCGTGCGGCGATTCGCTCGGCGAAGCGTGAAGTGGTGATTGCCAATGCCTACTTCTTTCCCGGCTTTCGCATGATGCGGGAATTGCGCGCTGCCGCGCGCCGCGGTGTGCGCGTCGTATTGATCCTGCAAGGGCAGGCCGATACACCTCTGGCGAAATGGGCACCGCGCATGTTATTCAACTACCTGCTCAAGGCCGGGGTCGAGATTCACGAATACTGCGAGCGGCCGCTGCACGGCAAGGTGGCGGTTGTCGATTCGCATTGGGCAACCGTCGGGTCAAGCAACCTCGACCCCTTGAGCCTGTCGTTCAATCTCGAATCGAACGTCTTCATCGTTGACCGGCGATTCAACAACTTCCTGCGCGGACGCCTGGAAGTGCTGCTGGAGAATCATTGCCGGCAGGTCACGGCCGAGCACTATGAGCACACCAATGTGCGCGCCTTTCTGGCCTTCCTTGCCTTTCATTTCATGCGTCGCTTTCCCGCCCTGGCGAGCTGGGTACCGCATCACCCACCGCATGTAGAGACGGTGCGCAATGAGGCTGGTTGCGTCAGCACCAGTCGCAGGCCCTGCGATGGCGCCGATGGCCAGCGCAACGCGCGCGTGCAGGAAGTGCAAGCATGATGAACATGAGACGACTGAGCCTGCCCAGCATGGACTTCTCCGCACTCAAGAATCGCATCGACTGGGTGAAGGCCGGCAAGGTCGTGACCTTCGGCCTGCTGGCTGCAGCCGCAGTCATGATCATCTTCTATGCACGCAACATAGACTGGAACGCCGTAGCCCGGGCGCTGAAAAGCTATTCGGCACGCGAGATCGCCTTTGCCGGTGCGCTCACGGCATGTAGCTTCCTGACCTACAGCTGCTTCGATCTGTTCGGCAGACACTACACCGGCTACGAGCTCAGGACTGCGCGCGTGATGCTCATTACCGCCATCAGCTACGCCTTCAATCTCACCCTGGGCTCGATTGTCGGTGCGGCCGGCATGCGCCTGCGCCTGTATCAGCAGATCGGCGTCAAGGCGGGGGACGTAGGGCGCATCATCCTGATCAGCGTCGGCATCAACTGGCTGGGCTATGCGTTAGTCGCTGGCGTGTTGTTCGTAGCAGGGCTGATCCAGCTGCCTCCGGACTGGGAGGTGAATGCGCGAACCCTGCCCATTCTTGGCTGGGCACTGATCGCCGTGGTTGCAAGCTACATCGGCGCGAGCATCTTCTATGGCGATCGTGGTTTCACCGTGCGTGGTCGTGAGGTATGCCTGCCAAAGACCGGGGCGGCTGTTCTGCAACTCGTGCTCGCCAGCTGCAACTGGATGATCATGGGTGGCGTGCTCTACTGCCTGATGCAGCAGAAGGTGACCTACGCCCTGACCCTGGCGGTCGTAATGGTCTCCAGTGTTGCCGGCATCATCTCGCGCATTCCGGGGGGCATTGGCGTACTCGAAGCAGTCTCCATTGCCATCCTGGCGCCGCAGCTCACGGAAGCGCGTGTGCTGGCCGGTGTGCTCGCCTATCGGGCCATCTACTACCTTGCCCCGCTGGTGCTCGCAACAGGCGGCTTCCTGGCGCTGCAAGCGGCTGATCGCGGCCAGGCTGCTTCCGCAGCAGAGTAGTCGGTCGCAAGACCGCTGAGGCCCCGGGAGGCTGGATGCAATACCTCGATCTCGTTCAGTGGCCAGCCATGCTGCTTACCGTTATTGCCGCATGGCTGGTCGGCTCAAGGCAGCGGAGCAGACGCGAGGTGGGCTTCAGGGTGTTTCTGCTGAGCAACGTCCTGTGGGTCGTATGGGGCGTGCACGACGAGGCTTACGCGCTGATCATGCTTCAGCTTGCGCTTGCGGCCATAAACATCCGCAGCGCGCAGAAGAATGAACAAGGTTCCGCAACGTAGTCAAAGCTGAGCGCCGAACAAGGAGAGGAAGTGTTCGATGGCTTTCTCTTGCAGCGGCCGCGCCTGCCACTCTTCAAACGTAATGGCAGTCGACCGCGCAAGGTCCTTGTCAAAAAGGGCGCTCGCTTTGGCGGCGAAAGCATGGTCGTAGATGTTGAGATTCGCCTCGTCGTTGAGGCGGAAGGAGCGGTTGTCGAAATTGGTCGAGCCAACCGAGACCAGAAGCTCATCAACGATCATGACCTTGCAGTGATACATGGTCGGTGCGTATTCACGGATTTCGACGCCCGCGGCCAGCAATTCGCCCCAACGGGCACGTGACGCCCTGCGGACAATCTCTGTATCGGTGTGAGGCCCGGGCGTGATGATCTGGATCTTCACGCCGCGCGCTCTCGCTGCAATCAATGCGCGTATCGACAGTTCATCCGGCACGAAGTAGGCGTTGGCGAGACGGATGCTCTTCTCCGCAGCTGCGATGGACAACAGGTACATGAGCTGCATGCTGTCGGCGCCGCCCGAAGGCGAGCTGCTGAACATCTGCGCCTTCACATTGCCGCGCGGGGCCACCTGCGGGAAGTAATCCGAACCATGCAGAACGCGGCCGGTTGCCTTGGCCCAGTTGTCCTCGAATACCGCCTGAAATTGCGAGGCGACCGGCCCCTCGATGCGGAAGTGGGAGTCCCGCCAGTGCTCGGGGTCCTGCGCGTCGCCGGTCCATTCATCCGCAATGCCGACACCACCCGTAAACGCGACCTGTCCGTCGACCACCAGCAGCTTGCGATGGGTGCGGTTGTTCATGCGCGTCAGCGTGTACCAGCTGGGCTTGTGATAGCGCTCAACCTCGACGCCGGCGTCGCGCATGGCGCTGAGCAAGCTCTCATCCATCTTCGCGCTGCCAACCCAGTCGAGCAGCACATGTGTCTTGACGCCTGCGCGCGCACGCTCTGCCAGGGCTTGTGCAAACGCCTGGCCTATCTCGCCCGACCAGTAGATGTAGGTCTCGAAGCTGATCGTCTTGCGCGCGCCGTGGATCGCCTTGAGCATGGCTGGAAATATCTCCTTGCCATTCTCGAGTTGCTCCGCGTGGTTGCCTTCGAGTATCGCCGGCCCCAGTAAGACGCCCATGGATTGCATGAACTGCGGATCATTGACGCCATAGAGATGCGCCACGTCATGCGCGATGTGCTGTTCGCCGATCATGAAATTTGCAGCGACCAGGGTGGTGCCGAGGGTCAGCAGTGCCGTGGCAATAACGGTTTTGCGCAGCGTAGTCGTTCTTTTCGCGTGCAGACCCTGCGGTCGTGTGGTGGGCATCCGCATCTCTTGCCTGGCTCATGGCCTTCTTGTCATTGAGCCTCTTGCTGTGCAATCGACGTGCCCGCAAGAGACCCCTGCGGGAACGCTTTCTGCGGCTTCATACATGTTTCCTGTGTATGGAGAATTGTCATGTCACTCATTGTCGCTGCGCGTTTCACCACCTTCGCCGAAGCAGAAAATGCGGCGAGTATCCTGTTCGGGAACGGTTTCGAGGAATCGGATGTTTCCATCTTTTTTGTCAATCCACCGGGCATGCACAATCGCTTGCCAACGGGTGGCGACGAGTACGCCGACCGCGTCGCCAAGGGGGCACATATGCCCATGATCATCGGTGCCGGTATTGGCGCCGCAATAGGGGTCGCGGCGAGTGCCTTGCTGATCGGCTTGCTCGAACTGAGTCCGGTCGTTGCTGCGATCGCCATCGGTATCGGCACCTACATCGGCTCTCTGGTAGGGGCGCTCAACGGCATGCGCGTGATACCGCAGTTGCGCGCACCTGGCACGGCGCTGGATGTGCGACATGCCGGCGTCCTGCTGGCTGTGCACGTCACGCTGGAGAATGAGGCGTTTGCTTCGAACCTGCTCAAGAATCACGGTGGTGATGATGTAGAGCGCGCCAGCGGGCGCTGGAGCGAAGGGCGCTGGGTGGACTTCGATCCGGTGGTGCCGCCAGTGCTCAGCGACAAGGTCACGCCAAGCCACGCCTGAGCTCAGGCAGCAAGAAAAACGAAGGCCCGCGTTGCGGGCCGTTCGTGTTTGCTTGCTGCAGGGGTCTGAGGGGCAGGGTTCTGAGGCCTAGTTGCCTTCGGCTTCTTCGGCAGGGCTGATGATCTTGTCAGGTGCAATATCCTGCTCTGTCTGGCTGGGGGCAACGGATTCGACGGATGAGCGTTCGCCGGTGCCCGTCGAAGTGTCGGACTCCTGTGCATCACTGCCAAGCACGTCACTGGCCGAGTCTGATGTGTCGCCAGGGCCATATTCGTTATGACGCTGTGGAACGATCTCGATTGCTTCCGGATCAAGTAATGAAGACATGTGCGTTCTCCTTCTGGATGGTGTTCAACCGATAGTGGGTTCGGCTACAGAAGGTTCAGCAATCGCCATGCCTCTCCGCGAACGGCATCGCACAAACAAAAAGAGCTGCCCGCAGGCAGCTCTTCTCGTTTCCAGCCTTGCCGGATTACATGCTCTGGATGGTGCTCAACAGCGAGCGTTGCTTGTCTGTGGTGACAAAGCGGTCGTACACCGGACGCATGGCTTGCTGGAACGGGCCCTTGTCGACACCGGTGACGAACTGGCAACCGGCTTCGATGAGCGACTTGCGGGCAGCGCCTTCGCGATCGGCCCAGAAGCGACGCATCTGCGGCACGGATTCCTTTGCAGCCTGGCGGATGATCTTCTGGTCTTCCTCGCTGAGGCCGTCCCAGCTCTTTTTCGAGAACACGAGCACGTCCGGCGCCATCGAGTGATCGGTGTGCGAGAAGTGCTTGAACACCTGGGAGTGCTTGAAGCTCTCATAGGCGAGCAGGTTGTTCTCGGCCGCGTCGATCAGGCCCATCTTTGCGCCGTTGATGATTTCGTCGATCGACATTGGCGTTGCCGTCGCGCCCATGGCATTGGCCACGGCGATCCACAGATCGGACTGCGGCACGCGCAGCTTCATGCCACGCACATCGGCGATCGAACGGATCGGCTTGTTGGTGTAGATACAGCGCACGCCACTGTCGTAGAACGCGAGGCCGACATAGCCTTCGTTGAGACAGGAGGCGAGGATCGCTTCACCCGGCGCGCCATCCAGCGCCCGCTGCATGTGCGAGATATCGCGGAACAGGAAGGGCAGGGTGGGGATGATGGTTTCCGGGCAGCTCTTGTTGAGCGGCGAGATGTTGATGCGCGCCATGTCGAGCGCACCGGTCTTCATCTGTTCGAGTGCTTCCTTTTCCGAACCGAAAGAACCGCTCGCATAGACCTTCAGCGAGATGCGGCCATTGGTGCGCTGGCTGAGCAGCTCGCTCATGGCCTTGAGGGCGCGCACGGTGGGGAAGTCGTCGCTCTGGATGTCGGCGACGCGCAACTGCACTTTCTGCGATGCGCTGGCATCGACGCGGTAGATCGACAGGGCACGCACGATTTCGCGGCTCATGCTCGACATGCGGCCTATGGCTTCAGCAGAAGCTGCGGCAGCGGCGGAATTCTGCTCGCTCATCTGCGCCATCTGTTCGATGTTCTGCGCGATGGCCGTGCTGCCTGCCTGTTGCTCGCGGATGGCGCCGGAGATGTCTTCCACCACGTTGGCCGCGGCGGTCGAGCCGTCCTTGATGCGATCGATGGATTCGCCAGCCGCGCGGGCATTGTCGACACCGCTCTCGACGGCCTCTTCAGTCGTCACCATGCTCGTTACCGCGAGCTTGGCGCTGTCCTGCATGCGGCCCAGCAGGCTACTGATTTCCTGGGTGGATTTGGCCGTGCGTTCGGCCAGCTTGCGCACTTCGTCAGCCACCACGGCAAAGCCACGGCCCTGCTCGCCGGCGCGCGCAGCTTCAATGGCGGCATTGAGCGCCAGCAAGTTGGTCTGCTCGGCGATTTCGCGAATCATCTTGGCAACGGTCGAGATGCTGTCGCAATCCGAACGCAGCGCCTTGATGCGGCCAGCGGCTTCGCGAACCGAATCGGAAATGGTCTGGATGCCGGTCAGCGTGGTGACGATCACCTCGGAGCTGTGCTCGGCGATGTTGCGCGATTCCTGCGTGTGCGAGCTGGCGTCCTTGGCCTGCTGCGCCACCATGGAAATGCTGACGGTCATCTCTTCGACCGAAGCAGCCATATTGGTCGAGGCATCGCTCTGCATCTGCGAGTTGCGCGCGATCTTGCGTGAGGAGCGATCGACCTCTTCGGTTACATCCAGCATCTGTGCTGTCGATGCCTGGATTTCCATGAAACTGCCACGCAGTTTGGCCAGCAGGCGGTTGTAAGCGTCAACGATGCGGCCCAGCTCGTCGCTGGACGAAAAGCGGATTGATTCGGTGAAGTCGAGTTTGTCAGCGGTGCGAGTAATCGCTTTTTGGACGTCTTCCAGAGGCTTGACGATGGCGCGCCCCATGAACCATCCCATCGTGGCCATCACTCCGACACCGAGCAGGCCCATGACGATGGTCAGGGTTCTCGTTCCTGAGAGTTGTTCCTTGGCTGCGCCGGAGACCGACGCCAGTGCATCAGACAAGCCCCACAGGGAGACGATGGTGACGGTGGCAGTAGTCAGCAGTGCAACACAAACGAGCAAAAATATCTTGCGGGTAATGGTCATCCCATTTCTCCAGCTTCTTGAAAACGGACAGCCTCCTCCGGTCGGGCGACGACACCACGCGTGCGTGTGGCGGGCGTCACCTCGGGCTGTGAGGTTCAACGGCCGAAGGCGCGCCAAGCTTTAACCGGGGTTGCCTTGCAGGCAGTCAGCGCTTCAGCGAGCGTGGCGGAAAGCAAAACGGCGTAGTGACGGGGGTTTCAGAGGAAAAGTTCGCGTCTGGAGCGGCGCGCGGAAGGAAAACAGGGCGCAATGCTGTTAAAGGTTTTACTGTTGTTTGCATTCACACAGCGAAAGGGCGCGACGCATGGGCGACGCCCTCCCGCCAAAGTGTGACAAACCGCACAGCGAGCAGTGTTTCAGACGGGCTTGGGCTGATTGGTGCTGGCTGCCGTGCGGCGCGGCACGAGGTCGGCGTCGAGCAGGCGCTCGATGCGTGCGAAGACCTCGAAGCGTGAGAAAGGCTTCTTCATGAAATCATCGGCACCGATGCGGGTACCGAAGAATTGCTCGGTCGCCTGCTCGTTGCCGCTGATCATGATGATGGGCACGTCTTTGGTGGCGGGATCGCGACGCAGCATGCGCAAGGCGGCAAAGCCGTTCATGCCGGGCAGCACGATGTCGAGGAAGATCAGCTCGGGGTTCTCGGTGCGGGCAATCTCGATGCCTTTCTCGGCATCGCCCGCTTCGAGCGTGATGTAGCCGGCTGAACGCAGGAAGCGCTTCAGCGCAGCGACGATGGTGGGGGAGTCGTCGATGATGAGTGCGCGCGTCCCCTCGCGCGCATCACGACGTTTCCGGCTACGGCGATCGCCAATCCTGCCAGGATTATCGAGCGCTGCTTCCTGCTCTTCGACGCGCGGCTCGCCGGACTTGGCGAAAATCGTCTTGAATGTTTTGAAGATACTCACAGCTGCATTACTCCTTCTCTCTCCCCCGAGACATCCGGCTTACAGCGCTTGTTGTATCTGAGCAGCTTCGTCGAAACCGCTTCTACAACTGATCGGCCCTCAGCAACAGCACCATTTCGTCCTGGGCGGACTGGCTGAGCCAGACTGCCTCCAGCGCAGGAAATGCCGCTTCGAACTCCGCACGGTTATAACCGACTTCGATGATCAGGATGCCATCCGGTTTCAGATAGCGGCCCGCCTGGGCAATGATACGCCGCACGATGTCCATGCCATCCGCGCCTGCCCCAAGAGACATCGCCGGCTCATGACGATATTCGTCGGGCAGGTTATCGACCGATTCCTGGGTCACGTAAGGTGGGTTGGAAATGATCAGGTCGTAGCGGCGCTGATCGTCGGCGAGGGCATCGAACACGTCGGACTCTATGAGATTGACGCGGTCCTGCAGGCCGTAGTCCTCGACATTGATGGCGGCGACGTCGAGCGCGTCCGGCGAGAGGTCAATGGCATCGATCTCCGCATAGGGGTAGCGATGCGCCATGAGGATCGCAAGGCAGCCGCTGCCAGTACACAAGTCCAGCGCATGCGTCACGGCCTCGTCATCGGGAATCCACGGTCCGAGGCCGCCTTCCAGCAGTTCCGCGCAGAACGAGCGGGGCACGATGACGCGCTCATCGACATAGAAGCGGAACTGGCCGAGCCAGGCTTCGCGCGTGAGGTAGGCCGCCGGAATGCGTTCGTCGCTGCGACGATGGATGATGTCGATGACTTCGCCGCGCTCTTCCGCCGGAATGCAGGCATCGAGAAAAGGGTCGAGGCGATCCAGCGGCAGATGCAGGGTGTGCAGTACGAGGTAGACGGCCTCGTCATAAGCATCCTGCAAGCCGTGGCCGAAGAAGATTTTCTTGCGATTGAAGCGACTGGTGGCGTAGCGCACCAGGTCGCGTACTGTGATCAGTTCGTCAGCGGGTGAGTGCTGATGGTCGTGGCTATGGTCATGACCGCAGTCATCGCCGCACGCATCAGTGTGTTCGTGCTCGTCGTGGTTGTGCATGGTGTTCGGGGGTTCTCAGGAGCACGAAAAGTTGGGTTGTCTGAACCGACGTTCAGGTCGGCTCTTCCATGTGCAGGGTGAAGGAGCTGAAGGAGGCGCCATCCTCCTCCGTCGATTCAAACTCGACGAGGGAAGCGGAGTCGCCCGGTGTGATCAGCGCGTGATCATCCTTCGACTGCGAATTGTTCACCAGCCAGGAGAAGTTCGTAGGCGAATCCGAATTCAGCAGCGCTTCGTCCAGCGTGATGATGTTTTCGCGATAGAGGCGATACAGGTCTTGTTCGAAGGTTTGTGAGCCTGGGGCAAGCGACTGCTCCATGGCTTCCTTCACGCCATTGAATTCGCCGCGCTCGATCAGATCGGCAATGTGGCGCGTGTTGTTCAGAACCTCGACGGCCGGGATACGGCTGCCGTCGGGCAGGCGTACCAGGCGCTGCGACACGACGGAGCGCAGGGAGACTGAAAGGTCGAGGTACAGCAACGCGCGATTCTCCAGCGGGAAGAAGCTGGAGATGCGATTGAGGGCGTGATACGAGTTGTTGGCGTGCAAAGTCGCTACGACGAGGTGGCCAGACTGTGCATACGAGATGGCCAGCTTCATCGTTTCCAGATCGCGGATTTCACCGATCAGGATGACATCGGGTGCCTGGCGCAGCGCATTCTTCAGCGCATCGTTCCAGGTATGGCTGTCGAAGCCGACTTCACGCTGATTGACGATGGAGCGTTTGTGCTGGAACAGGTACTCGATCGGATCTTCGACTGTCAGGATGTGGCCCGTCGCATTCGTATTGCGATGGTCCAGCATCGAGGCAATGGTGGTGGACTTGCCCGAGCCGGTGGCGCCTACAACGAGCACCAGACCGCGCTTCTCCATGATGATTTCTTCCAGCACCGGGGGCAGCCCCAGGGTGTGCAGCGGAGGAATGTCGCTCTGGATGAAGCGCACCACGATACCGATGCTGGAGCGCTGCCAGAAGAAGTTGATACGGAAGTTGCCGACGTCCTTGCGGCCAAAGGATACGTTCAGCTCGCGATCCTTCTCGAAGCGCGCGACCTGCTCGGCCGTCAGCATTTCGTAACCCATCTTCTGGATCACGGCGGGTTCCATGATCTGCTGGTTGATGGGCACGATGGCGCCATTGATCTTGATATGGATCGGCGCGCCGGCGGACACGAAAATGTCCGACGCCTGGCGCTCCGCCATGAGCTGGAACAGACGATCAAAAATCATGGCAACTCCCCAGTTCTTGGATTATCAGGGCAGCTACGCCGCCCCGATGTAGCTTCCCATCACCGATTCGTAGGGGTGAGAGTCCGTCTCACCCCTCCATGCTTCAGTCGCGCAGCAACTCGTTGATCGAGGTTTTGGCACGCGTCTGGGCATCCACACGCTTCACGATGACAGCGCAATACAGTGAATACTTGCCGTCAGCCGAAGGCAGGTTACCAGACACCACCACCGAGCCCGATGGAATGCGACCGTAGGTGATTTCACCGGTAGCGCGGTCGTAGATCTTCGTGCTCTTGCCGATATACACACCCATCGAAATGACGGAGTTTTCTTCGACGATCACGCCTTCCACGACTTCCGAACGGGCGCCGATGAAGCAGTTGTCTTCGATGATGGTCGGGTTGGCTTGGAGCGGCTCGAGCACGCCACCGATACCGACGCCACCCGAAAGGTGCACGTTCTTGCCGATCTGCGCGCACGAACCGACCGTTGCCCATGTGTCGACCATCGTGCCCTCATCGACATACGCGCCGATATTGACGTAGGAGGGCATCAGCACCACGTTGCGGCCGATGAAAGTACCTTTGCGCGCGACCGCTGAAGGCACGACACGGAAACCACCATTGCGGAAGTCCTGTTCCGAGTAGTCTGCGAACTTGGTCGGCACCTTGTCAAAGTAACGGATGTCGCCGCTGTTCACGACGCGATTGTCGTGGGTGCGGAAGTACAACAGCACGGCCTTCTTGATCCACTGGTGGGTCACCCACTCGCCATTGATCTTCTCGGCAACGCGCAGCTTGCCGCTGTCCAGGTCGGAGATGACGGTCGCGATTGCCGCGGCCAACTGTGGTTCGGCGCAGCCATGAGTAATCTCGGCGCGGCGTTCGAAAGCTTCGTTGATCAGGCCTTCCAGTGGGTGTGACATGGTGTTCCTTCTTTTCTGACTGATAGTTCTTGGGGTGGATTGCTCGAAAAACCTTACTTGCAGACTTATTTGCAGAATCTGACGATGCGCTCAGCCGCCTCGATACATGGAGCGACGTTGTCGACCAGGGCAATGCGTACAAAACCCTTGCCGGGATTGATGCCGTAGGCCTCACGCGCCAGGTACTGGCCGGGCAGCACCGTGACATGCGTCTGCGCAAACAGCGCGCGGGCGAATTCGGCGTCGTCGCCGGGTGTCCGCGCCCACAAGTAAAAGGCCGCGTCCGGCATCTTCACGTCGAGCACGGGAGCCAGCATCGGCACCAGCGTCTCGAACTTCTCGCGGTACTGGCGGCGATTCTCGATGACGTGCTGTTCATCATTCCAGGCTGCAATGCTGGCGAGTTGTACCGTCTGGCTCATCGCGCAGCCGTGGTAGGTGCGATACAGCAGGAATTTCTTGAGGATGGCCGCGTCACCTGCCACGAAGCCCGAGCGCAGGCCGGGCACGTTGGAACGCTTCGACAGACTGTGGAACACGACCAGGCGCGGGAAGCCTTCGCGCCCCAATTGCTGTGCCGCCTGCAAGGCGCCCAGCGGTGGATGGGCTTCGTCGAAATAGATCTCGGAATAACATTCGTCGGCGGCAATCACGAAGCCGTACTTGTCCGACAGTGCAAACAGCTCACGCCATTCATCCAGGCTCAGCACGCGGCCGGTCGGGTTGCCCGGCGAACAGACGAACAGCAACTGGACGCGCGACCATTGCTCCGCGCTGAGGCTGTCGAGGTCGAAACCGAAATTGTTTTCCGGCGTCTGGTTGAGGAATACCGGCTCGGCACCGGCCAGCAAGGCCGCGCCTTCATAGATCTGATAGAAGGGGTTCGGGCTCCCGACCAAAGCACCGGGTTTTGAAGCGTCCACGACACATTGGGCAAAGGCGAACAAAGCCTCCCGCGTACCATTGACCGGCAATACCTGCGTGGCCGGATTGATCGCTGAGACTTCGAAACGGCGCTGCAGCCACTGTGCAATCGACTCGCGCAAGGCATCGACACCAAGCGTGGTCGGATAGATTGAAAGGCCGCCGAGGGAATCGACAAGCGCCTGCTTCACCAGCTGTGGGGTTTCGTGCTGCGGCTCGCCGATGGACAGGCGGATAGGCGACAAGGCTGGCGGCGTAATCCCGGCAAACAGGGCGCGCAGCTTTTCAAAAGGGTAGGGATGAAGCGTGTCGAGAAGAGGGTTCACGGCGGGATTCACAGGCGGAAGCTCGATCGGGTTGGGTGGCCGGAGATCCCCCTTTCGGGTGCCCGGCCAGCGTTGATTCGGGTGATATTATAGCCCGCCAAGCCCGTCGGTCCTTGCGATCCCGGCTTGTTCAGCAAGTGACCCCGATGTTTTTAGCGGTCTTTCCGGCTCTCAATCCCGGAAAGTGATGACAAACTCAACGCATCCGGCACCCGACACGACACTCACGTGCGCCTCTCGAAGCTAAAACTTGCCGGTTTCAAGTCCTTCGTTGATCCAACGACCGTGCTGACCCCCGGCCAGCTGGTCGGCATCGTCGGGCCGAACGGTTGCGGCAAGTCCAACCTGATCGATGCCGTGCGCTGGGTGCTCGGCGAATCGCGCGCCTCGGCGCTGCGCGGCGATTCGATGCAGGACGTGATCTTCAATGGCTCGACGACGCGAAAACCCGTGTCACGCGCCAGCGTTGAACTCATCTTCGACAACGCCGACGGCAAGGCGGCTGGCCAGTGGTCGCAATACGCCGAGATTGCCGTCAAGCGCGTGCTGGATCGCTCTGGCGACTCCGACTACCTGATCAACAACGTCCGCGTGCGCCGCAAGGACGTGATCGACCTGTTCCTAGGCACCGGCCTCGGCCCGCGCGCCTACGCCATCATCGAGCAAGGCATGATTTCGCGCGTCATCGAGGCGCGGCCGGAAGAGGTGCGCGCTTTTCTCGAAGAAGCGGCCGGCATCACCAAGTACAAGGAACGGCGGCGTGAAACGGAAGGACGCTTGGCCGACGCGCGCGACAACCTTGCTCGCCTCGAAGACCTGCGGGCCGAACTGGGCCAGCAGATCACGCGTCTCTCCGGTCAGGCCGAGGTCGCGCAGACCTGGCGCACGCTCAACGACAACCTGCTGGATCGCCAGAGCCTGCTGTGGGTGCTCAAGCTGCGTGAAGGTGAGCGCGAATTGCAGCTTGCGGATACTGCCGTCGCTGACAGTGGCCGCAGCCTGGAGGCCGCCCAGGAAAACCTGCGCCAGATCGAAGTTCGCCTCAGCACTGCGCGCGAGCAGCACACGCGCATGTCCGAAGCAGTCGGCCTCGCGCAGGGCGATGTGTACGCGATTGCTGCCGAAGTCTCGCGCATCGAAAACGAATTGCGGGTGCTGCGCGAGCAACGCACGCGACTCGCCCAGCGCATTGATCAACTAGGTGCGGCTGCCGCGCAGTGGCAGGGTCGTGCAACGGCGCTGGCTGCGGATCGTGAGCGCTGGACGGCACAGGCGGTCGTTGCCGAAAAAGGCCTTGCCGACGCACGCCTCGCGCACGAAGGTACCCAGGCACAGCAACCGGGCGCCGAGCAGGCGCTGGCCGAAGCGCGCGTTGCCCTCGATGGTATACGGCGCGAACTGGCCATGGCCGATCAGCAGGCACGCGTGGAGGAAACGCGGCGTAGCGCCAGCGAGCGAGCTTTACTGGGGCTCGAGGAGCGCCAGAAACGCATCCTGGATGAGCAGGGCAGCTTGGTCGCCCCGCCTGCTGAAGAACTGGACATTGCAGAAGCCAAGGCTGCGTCACTGTCGGAAGACATCGACGCAGGCGAAGAAATGCTGGCGCAAAGAACGAACGCGCTGCAGGACCTGCAGACCCGGCTGCGTGCAGCGCAAGAGTCCGAAAAACAGGCTGGCGGGCAGGTCACGGCAATCCGCGCGCGCCTCGACGCATTGAAGGCACTGCAAAGCCGCCTGCGCGACCAGGGCGATCTTGCCGACTGGCTGCGCACATCCGGTCTCGCCGCGCTCGATCCAGCCTGGCAGCAGATTTCCGTCGAGACTGGCTGGGAGCTGGCGCTGGAGGCCGCTCTGCGAGAGCGTCTTGGCGCACGGGGGCCTCTGTCGCCCGACGCGACGCGCGAGATATTGTCCCAGTCCGCACCTGTGACGACGGTGTTGTTGCGCGAGGCCAATGCATCAGCAGGTACGACGCAAATCGAAGCGCCCTCGGGCACACGGGCATTCCGCGAGCTCGTCAGCACACGCCAGAGCAGCCTCGGTCCCGTACTCGACGCCTGGCTGGTGAATGTATTCGTGGTCGATGAGCTCACTTCTTGGGTGGATCACGAACTGCCGGCCGGCGTGACGCTGGTAGCGAAGTCCGGCCAGTTGCTGAGTGCCGGCGAGATCATCCTGTTTGCACCGGACGCCCGCACGCATGGTGCGCTGGAACGTCAGCGCGAGATGGAGCAGCTCACCGCCAGCCTTGATGCAGCGGAGCTCGAGCACGAACAACAGCAAGCCGTAACGGCTGAACTCGACACTGCTGCGCACGATGCGCAGACCAACCTCGCGACCAGCCGCGAGCAACTGGCGCGCTTCCGGCAAGCCCAGCATTCTGCGCAACTCGCGCTCGTGCAATTGCAGCAGGCGCTTGCCCGCCATGAAGAACGTTCGGTACAGCTCACGCGCGAGCGCGACGAGGTCGAGCGTGCCAAGGCGACCGAATTGGGCCAGAAGCAAGCGGCAGCCGAAGCGCTGGACCGTCACCAGCTCGCCGCCAACGGGCTACGCGTTCAGCTCTCCAGCGCCGAGCAAGCCTTGTCTCATGCCGAGCAGGGGCAGACGCAGACGCGCGAGATGAGCGCGCGCCAATTGCGCAGCTTGCAGGAGGCTGAATTTGCGCTGCGCGAATGCCAGAGCAAGCTCGACGATATCGCGCGCAACGAAGCGCTGGTGCGCGAAGAAATTTCGCGTGGCGAAGTCGAGCTCGCCCATCTGATCGCCGAGCGCGACGGCCTCGACGAAAGCAACCTCAATACCTCGCTGCAAACAGCTTTGCAGCTGCGTGGAGCACGTGAGGCGGAGCTGCTCAAGCGACGTCAGGCACTCGAGGAAATCACGACCGCCCTGCGCACGCAAGACGAAGAGCGCCTGCGCTGCGAACAAGGTCTGGAGCCGCTGCGCGAGGCGCAGGCCGCAGGCCGCATGGCGCGACAAGCTGCTGAGATTGCCATCACGCAGGCGAACGAGCGTCTGACGGAATTGAACGTCGATGCCAGAAGCATCGACAGCGAACGGCTTGAGGGGCTCAAGGAAACGAGCCTGACGCGTGAGGTCGCGCGACTCACGCGTGAGATCGCCGAGTTGGGGCCAGTGAATCTCGCCGCGCTGACCGAATTGAGCACGACGACCGAACGCAAGACCTACCTCGACGCGCAGTACGACGACCTGATGCAGGCCATCGGCACGCTCGAGGACGCCATTCGCCGCATCGACCGCGATACGCGCGAGGCGATGCAGGCGACGTACAATACGGTGAATCGTCACTTCGGCGAACTCTTCCCGCAGCTTTTCGGCGGTGGTGAGGCGGAGCTGGTACTGGTCGGTGACGATGTGCTGGACGCAGGCGTGCAGATCGTGGCGCGCCCGCCCGGCAAGAAGAACACGTCGATCCACCTGTTGTCGGGTGGCGAGAAAGCGCTGACCGCCATCGCACTTGTCTTCGCCATGTTCCAGCTAAACCCAGCGCCGTTCTGCATGCTCGATGAAGTGGATGCGCCGCTGGATGATACGAATACCGAACGCTATTGTGAGATGGTCAAGCGCATGTCATCGGTGACGCAGTTCGTGTTCATCAGTCACAGCAAGATCACGATGGAGCGGGCGCAGCAACTTGTTGGTGTGACCATGCAGGAGCAGGGCGTGTCCCGCGTGGTTGAAGTGGATATCGATGCCGCACTGAAAATGGCGGAACCTTTGGTGACAGCGCCCGCCGCACAGGATGCAGAGACGGCAGCTAGCCAGTAAATGGCCGACGAAGAGCGGTCAGAGAACAAAATGGTGGTCGGCAGCACAGCATGCCGGCCTGAAAAGAAATCGGCAGTATTGAGAGAGCAGTCGTAAAAACAATGGCATTCAGTGACCTACAACTCGGGTTGGTCTGTGCGGGCGGTGCGGCAGTTGTTGCAGTCGTCGGCTACAACCTGTGGCAAGAGCGCCGCGCGCGCAAGCATGCAGAACAACTATTCCGTCCTGGCGAGCGTGATGCGCTGCTTGACGGCGAAGACATAGCAGCCATTCCACCAGCCCCCGGCGGTCGCATGGAGCCAACCTCGTTCGGTTCCGCGAATCCCTTCGATACGCCAGAGAGCCACGAAGATCTCGACATTCCGGCGCCAGCGCCATCGTCGCGCGCCAGAACATCGTCGGCACGTGCTTCGCAACCAGGCTTGCCGGTTGACTCGCAAGCCATCGACTGTGTCGTGACCGTCGAGGCGCCTGCGGGCATTGCTGCGGCTTCGCTATTCACCGCGCAACAAGCCTTGCTCGCCGGCTTCTCAAAGCCGCTGCGCTGGTTCGGTTGGGACGATGGCGCCAATCAGTGGGTCGAGCTCGACGCGCGCAGCCCCGGCAATCTCAACCGCGCTACGGCGGCGCTGCAGCTCGCCGATCGTCGTGGCGCCGTGAGCGACGCAGACCTCGTGCGCTTCTACGACCAGGTGCAGCGTCTCTGCGATCAGTTCCTCGCCGTGCCGCGTCTGCCCGCACGCAACGAAGTGCTCGAGCGCGCCAACGAACTGGACCGCTTCTGTGCGGATGTCGACATCCAGATCGCCGTGAATGTCGCTGCCAAGGATGGCAGCTTCCCCGGCACCAAGATCCGTGGCCTGGCCGAAGCGGCTGGCCTGACGCTGCATGCCGATGGTGCGTATCACGCGCAGGACGACAACGGCCGCACGCTGTTTACGCTGTCCAACCAGGAGGCCGCGACCTTCTCGGCCGAGCAGTTGCGCAACCTCTACACCACGGGCGTCACCGTCGCGCTGGATGTGCCACGCGCGCCGGACCCCGTCGCATCCTTCGACAAGATGGTGGCTTTCGCACAGAAACTCGCGGCTTCGCTCAATGGCGTGCTCGTTGATGACAACAGGGTATTGCTGTCGGAGCGCTCGATCAGCCTGATCCGCGGGCAGATCGCGCAGTTCGACCAGCAGATGGAACGGCAAGGGATTCCCGCGGGCGGCGAAGTCGCGTTGCGTCTGTTCCGCTGAGCCCCGTGTCTGGATCATGGCGTACGGTTCGGGAGGCATGCGCCTCCCGATTTTCATGAAGAACACATCTGTCAGAGTTGATGGACATGCAGACTCAATCCTCTGTCACCGAACGTGCCGCCTGGCTACGTGCTGAACTCACACGCTACGCCGAGGCCTATTACACGAACGACGCCCCCATCGTTCCTGATGCGGAATACGACCGCCTGTTTCGCGAACTGCAAGGCATCGAGCGCGAACACCCCGAGCTGCTGACGCTGGATTCACCGACCCAGCGTGTTGGCGGTGCGCCGCTTAAATCCCTCACGCCCGTCCGCCACAAGCTGCCAATGCTGTCGATCCAGACAGAGACGGATACGACCGAGGGCGGTGCAATTGCTTTCGACGCACGCGTACGCAAGAAGCTCGAGCTATCTGCCGAAGCGCCCGCTGTCGAATACGCTGCAGAGCTGAAGTTCGATGGGCTGGCGATCAACCTGCGTTACGAGCAAGGCATTCTCGTGCAGGCCGCGACGCGCGGCGATGGTGAAGTCGGGGAAGACGTTACGCACAACGTACGCACGATCCGCAACATCCCCTTGCGTCTCAATGCCAAAGGCAGCTCCGTGCCCGAGGTGCTGGAAGTGCGCGGTGAGATCTATATGCGCCGTGACGAATTCGACAAGCTCAATGAACGTCAGCGCGAGCAGGGCGAGAAGACATTCATCAACCCACGCAATACGGCAGCCGGCGCAATCCGTCAGCTCGACCCGACCATGGCGGCCGCTCGCCCGATGACGTTCTTTGCCTACGGTCTTGGCGAGGTCGTCGGCTGGAATGCCGCACCGCCCAGCCACGCAGCGATGCTCGATGCGCTTGCCGCGCTGGGCCTGCCTGTGAGCACCGATCGATCAATCGCGAAGGGCGCCGAAGGTTTGGTCGAATTCCACACGCAGATTGCAGCAAAGCGTGACCGCCTGCCTTTTGATATCGATGGCGTGGTCTACAAGGTCAATCGCCTGTCCCTGCAACGCGAACTCGGTTTCCGCAATCGCGAGCCGAACTGGGCAGTGGCACACAAATACCCGGCGCAGGAAGAACTGACCGAGCTACTGGACATTGAAGTACAGGTCGGCCGCACGGGGGCCATCACGCCGGTCGCGCGGCTCAAACCGGTCTTCGTCGGCGGCGTTACCGTGACCAACGCGACACTTCACAACCAGGGAGAGATCGATCGCAAGGACGTGCGTGTCGGCGATTGGGTGATCGTGCGGCGTGCGGGTGACGTGATTCCCGAGGTTGTCGGTCCGGTGCTGGAACGTCGGCCGGAAGGTGCTGAACGCTTCGACTTGATGGCGCGCTTCCCCGTCTGCCCGATATGTGGATCGCATGTTGTGCGTGGTGAGGATGAAGCCGTGGCGCGCTGCACCGGCGGCCTGTTCTGCCCGGCTCAACGCAAGCAGGCCTTGCTGCATTTTGCGCAGCGCCGCGCCATGGACATCGAGGGCCTGGGAGACAAACTCGTCGATCAACTGGTCGACGCAGCCATCGTCAAGACGCCCGCCGACATATACAAACTCGGGCTGCTGGCACTTGCCAACCTCGAACGCATGGCAGAGAAGTCGGCGAAGAATCTCCTCGACGCAATTGAGAAGAGCAAGACGGCGCCGCTGCAGCGTTTCATCTTTGCGCTGGGTATCCGCAACGTTGGCGAGGCCACCGCGAAAGATCTGGCACGCCGCTTCGGCAATATCCATGCTCTGATGGATGCTGATATAGAGGCCCTGCTGGCAGTGAATGATGTCGGCCCTATCGTCGCGCAAAGCATCGTCGACTTCTTCGCCGAACCGCACAACCGGGAGGTGGTGGAGCAATTGCTGGCTGCCGGGCTGATCCTCGTTCAGGAAACCATCAATACGGGGGAGGGCGTGCTCTCTGGCAAGACCTTCGTGCTGACCGGCACGCTGCCGACGATGAGTCGCGACGAGGCGGGCGCCCTGATCGAACAGCACGGCGGCAAGGTCAGTGGTTCGGTTTCGAAGAAGACGAGCTATGTTGTTGCGGGTACCGAGGCGGGTTCGAAGCTCGACAAGGCACGCGACCTGGGGGTGACAGTGCTCGATGAAGAAGGCTTGCTCAAGCTGATTGCGGATGGCGGCGAGGCTTCCGCATAAGAGACCTCTTTTCACAAGAGCGGGAATGACGATACGGGGGATTCATGAAAGTTCTGGTGCTCGGCGGTACCGGCGTGATCAGTCGCGCCATCACCGCCCAACTATTGGCCGATGGTCATGAGGTCACGCTGTTCAATCGCGGTCGGCGCACGACACCAGCGTCTTCCGACGTGCGTCAGATCATTGGTGATCGGAATGATCGCGAAGCCTTCCTCCAGCGCATGCAAGCG
Source organism: Uliginosibacterium silvisoli (assembly GCF_036017035.1). Taxonomy (NCBI): domain Bacteria; kingdom Pseudomonadati; phylum Pseudomonadota; class Betaproteobacteria; order Rhodocyclales; family Zoogloeaceae; genus Uliginosibacterium; species Uliginosibacterium silvisoli. The sequence continues at coordinate 344,180 of NZ_JAYXHS010000004.1, forward strand.
GAGCAGTTCGACGTCGTCATCGACATGATCTGCTTCACACCGGAGGATGCGCGCTCGAGCATCGAGACCTTCATCGGGCGCGTGCAGCAACTCATCGTCTGCTCCAGTTCGCTGGCGTACCAGCGACCGTATCGCGCCGTGCCGATCCGCGAAGATGTCGAGCGCCTCTGCGAAGATCCGTCCAGCACTTTTCCGCGCGCCTTCGACAAAGCCGAGATGGAGCGCTATCTGCAGCAGCTGATGCGTGACGGGCAACCCATTACGATCATCCGACCGTCATTTACGCTGGGAACCGGCACCAGTGCCTTCGGTGTGCTGCGTCAGAACTATGGCGTCGTGGATCGCATCCACAAGGGGAAGCCACTGGTCATGTTTGGCGACGGCAATAACCCCTGGAGTTTCACATTTACGCCCGATATAGCGCTGGCTTTTGCAGGAGCAGTTGGCAATCGGGCAACTTACGGCCAGCACTATCACGCGACCAGCGAGGAATGCACGGTGTGGAAAGATGCCTACCTGACCCTGGGGCGCATCCTGGGCAAGGAAGTCGAGCTGTTCCACATGTCTTCGCAGGCGCTGATGCATGCCGCACCGAAAATGAATCTGCATCTCTTCCATGAGAAGTCGCATGCAGGTCTCTTCGACAACAGCAAGATCCGTCGCGACATCCCGGGGTTCCGGCCGCGCATCTCGCTCGAGCAGGGTTTACGGGATCTGGTGGCGTGGTACGAAGCGGAAGCCAATACCGTCGATCCGGTGAAGGATGCATTGGAGGACAGGCTTTACGCGGCACACATGAGCCTTCTGAAACAGATCGAAAATATCTATCCGGACTGAAATTCCGTCCGGATCGAACCACCCCACTTGAACGACCGACTCTCCCGATGCGCGACCTGCATGAACTGATCGATACGACCGATTCCGCCATCACTGTGGTGCGTGAATGTCTTGAAAGCTCCGAGAACCAGTACGAAGTCTTGCCACCTTCAGGGCGTCGTGACGACGTGCTGCTTGATCTGCAGGTAAGTACCCGATCGACGCTGGGGGCTGTTGCCTATGAAACGGGCGGCATCCTGATCGACCATGGGTGGTTGCGCATCCTCGGCAGCGGGAGCACGCGGCTTACGCGCGATCTTGCAGCCTGGAACAAGGCGCGTGCAGACGGTTTCGTTCTCATCGCAGACGATGCTGTGGGTGGCTTCTTCGCAATCAACAGCAATGGGCTCGGAGACGATGCTGGCGCCATCTACTATTGGGCTCCCGACACGCTCGAGTGGGAGCCACTTGGGGCTGGTTACACGGACTTCCTGTGCTGGGCACTGACGGCGCAGCTCGGCGCGTTCTACGAAAACCTGCGCTGGCCTGGCTGGCAAGCCGCCATGCAGGATGTATCTCCTGATGAGTGTTTTTCCTTCTACCCGTTCTTGTGGACCTCGGAAGGTTCAGTGACGAGCAGCCTGCGCAAGGCCATCAGTGCGGCAGAGCAGTACGCGTTCAACGGCGATATGCTTCGCCAGCTGCGGCAGCGCGAAATGAATGACGACCAACAGGATTGACCGAGAATCGTGCGCATAGAAACCCGTTTTGGCTGGATTATCGCTTTCTGTTTTGTGCTCGGCGTTTCCATCGCCGGTTATGTTTCCTACACGCTCGAATCGCGCCAGGCGCGCGACGAGGTCATGCAGAAGGCGCAGATGCTGCTCGACACCGCGCTGGCTGTGCGCAGCTACACGGTCGACGAGGTGGCGCCGGTAGTCAAGGAAGCAGAGGCTGCTCATGCATCGGGCACCGATGCAGGAAAATTCCGCGCGCAGCAGGTGCCGTCGTTTGCTGCGCAAAGTGCGATGCGCCGCCTGACGAAAAACTACCCTGAATATACATACCGCGAGACCTCGCTGAACCCGACCAATATCGTCGACCGCGCCAGCGACTGGGAAGTCGGGCTGATCCGCGCTTACCAGGACGATGGCAAGCTTAAGGAACTCTCGGGACAGCTAGGTGAGGGCGCCAACGAACGCTTTTATGTCACGCGGCCGATCCGTCTCTCCAATCCCGCTTGCCTTGAGTGCCATAGCACGGCCGATGTGGCGCCCAAAGCCATGATTGCCAAGTACGGCGCGTCCAACGGTTTCGGATGGAAGCTCAATGATGTAGTCGGCTTGCAGGTTGTCGAGGTGCCCGTGGCCCCCACCCGTCACAAGGCCATCAGCAGCTTTCTGGTGACAATAGGCTCACTGACCTGCGTGTTCATCCTGACGTCGACCATCTTCCTGTTGCTGTTGCGCAGGCATGTGACGCGACCGCTTGAAGCCATCACACGCTCTGCGCATGACATCAGCCTCAATCGGCGAACGAATGCGTCGCCCTCGTCAGAGTTGCAAGCAGAAGGCGGACAGTTCAGGGATCTGCACGAGGCGATTTCACGTCTGAAGGCCAGTGTCGATGGCGCTGTCGAAGCAATACGGCGTCACGTGCCGGGAGCTTCCGGCGCAGATACCAAGCCACCGCACGAAGGTTGAGTGGCGCAATGTTGACCTTGTTGCTCGTCTCGCTCTCCGCGATCCTCTGGTTGCTGCAATTCACGGTCGGTCAGGAAACCGGCATTCTCAGCGCCGGGATTGCGAGGGCGCTGTTCATCGCCGCTTGGGGTTTCACCGCGATTTCGGCGGTCCAGGTCTTGCAGTACGTCTTCAGTAGCTGGTTGATCGGCCAGCGTCGTACACACGTTGCTTCCGATCTGTTGCGCGCGGTCGTGCGCATCCTCCTGTATCTGCTCGCCGGCGGCTTTTTCCTGCATTTCATCCTCGGCCAGGAAATCACGGGTTTGCTGGCAACATCGGCGATGCTGTCGGTGATCATCGGTCTGGCGTTGCAGCCAACCTTGGGCCACCTTTTTTCCGGCGTGTCGATCGAGATCGAACGGCCATTGCATGTAGGTGACTACATCCGACGCGGTGATCTGGAGGGGCAGGTGATCTCGCTCAACTGGCGCTCGGTTTTCATTCGCACCGAGCGTGGTTCGCGCGTCATCCTGCCGAACAGCGACTTCACAAGCCACACAGTGGAAGTGATCAGCGGCGATCAGCCTTATCGGCACAGCGCATTTTTTGATCTGGCGACCTCGGAGCCGCCCGGAAAAATCATGCGTATCGCAATGCGAGTCCTGCGCAGTGAGCTCCCGCATGTTTGCCGTACGCCCGAGCCGAGCGTCGTCATGCTCGGAACGGAGCCACGCAGCGGTAGCGTGCACTACGCCGCGCATTTCTACACAATGAATTTCCTGGAGCGCAATCACGTCGCGTCAGCGGTGCTCGAGCGTCTTTGGTACGCCTTGTCCCGTGAAGGACTTCAGCTGATGCCGCCACAGCGCTTTGGCAACAACAGCAACAACGTCAAGACACAGCCCCGCAGCGAGACGGTCGCAAGCCCTGTCCAGGCTCAGGCGGGCAACGTTGCTTCATCCACACCGGCGCCTGCTGTGCATCCCAACCCCGCGTGGCGAACGCTGCTTGGCGATCTGTTGCCGGATTTGAGTCCTGGGCTGGTCGATCGCCTCGGCGCGACTGCGAAGCGCTATCGCTACGGACAGTACGAAACAATCTCGACCAAGGTGGCCGCAGTGGTACTCAGCGGTCGCGTGCGTGAGCAGTACCCGGCCGGCGATGCTGCAGCAACCGCTGCTTTGCAACGTGTGCTGCAGTTCGGTCCGGAATCCGTACATCTTGAGTCTTGCTTGCCGCGCCACAAGCTGGAGCAATTGATCAGCGACGCAGCCCAGATCATCGGACCTCTGGGGCAGTCGCTGGCTACGGGTTATGCCGCTGTCACGGATGATCTGTGGCTGGCCTATCATGCTATCGCAGCAGGAATCAGTAATCCGGAGCAGCGTGAAGCTTTCCTCGCGCGCGGCCCTGCGCAAGCTTCGCGCGGCCTGACGGCCGGCGGCGTTCTTGGCTGGGCCAACGTGTTCGAGTTGCTGCCGAGTGCCATTCCAGGTCATGCCACGCAAGACTGTGAGCTGCTGGTCTGGAATGCTTCGACACTACGCAAATTGCTGCAAGCAGCCAGCGAAGCGGATCGCCAGTCCTTGCTGGTCTGTCTGCAACGACTGCATTCAGCGTGCGACAAGCTCGACATGCAGACGATTGACAGCTGGATCACGAGACCTCAATCCTGATGTCAGAGCTTCGCGCCGCGCACTGATTTTGAGCGGCCTGCGGGATATGCTTGTTGCCTGTCGCTTGCGACATGCCGCGTCCCGGGGGTGAGGACATTCCGCGATATGTTGTCGCTCGCAGTGACCCGGTTTGCGCTGTACTATTCATCCGGCAATAGCGCTGTCACGATCATTCATTGCGGTCTTTACAGATGCCGCGCTGCTGGAGTGTCGTCGTCGCGGCGTAGTATTGCCGCCAAGCGTGAGAAGTAGTTTGTGTGACTACCGCAGAGACAGATTTTTCGGTCGTTGCGGAATCAAAGGAGCAATGCAATGACTCATGACTTTCCGGCGCAACTGCCGTCGTACTGGATCTCGGATCCGGTTCGTCGCCTGATGCAGATCGTGGCGGCCGCGCTGATATTCCTGACGTTGGGGGTATCGAATGACACGCGCGCAGCTGATGCCACTTTTACCGACGCGGAGCTTGACCAGATGCTGGCGCCGATTGCGCTGTATCCGGACTCGCTTCTTTCGCAGGTGCTCATGGCTAGCACTTATCCGGCCGACGTGAAGGAAGCGGTCGCCTGGTCCAAGCAGCATCCGGACGACAAGGGAGATAGCGCGGTGGAGAAGATCAAGGACAAAGCCTGGGATCCCTCTGTGCAGTCCCTGGTGGCTTTTCCTCAGCTGCTCGTCATGATGGGTGAGAAACCCGACCAGATTCAGAAAATAGGCGATGCCTTCCTTGCAGATTCGGGGCGCGTCATGGACCGTGTCCAGTTCCTGCGCAAGAAGGCACAGGATGCAGGCAACCTGAAAACGACCGAGCAGCAAAAGGTCTCGACCACAGTAGAAGAAGGCAAGCAGGTCATCATCGTCGAGCCGGCACAACCCGAACAGGTTTACGTGCCGGTCTATCAACCGTCCGTTGTGTACGGGCCTTGGTGGTACCCGAGTTATCCGCCGTATTACTGGGCGCCTCCACCGTACTACTACCCGGGGGGCGCTTTTGTACGTGGTGTCGTCTGGGGTGCGGCTGTCGTTGGCATCGCTAACGGTCTGTGGGGTGGTTGTAACTGGGGACGTGGCGACGTGAACATCAACGTCAACAAGTACAACAATATCAACGTCAATAACAAGATCAGCAACGGCAACTTCACCCATAACTCCGAGCGTCGCGGCGACGTGCCGTACCGCGACTCCAAGAGCCGTGATCAATACGGCAAGAAGCCACTCGACGGCGCTAAGGATCGCGAGAATTTCCGTGGCAAGGATGGCGCGCTCGATCAGGAACGGGCCAAAGCCGCAGACACGCTGAAGTCACGTGGGGCAGATCCTGCTGCTGGCCGCGAACGCCTTCAGGGCGCCGACCGCGACGCAGCAAGCCGTGCGGTGAATGACCGATCGGCAGGTGGTGGTTCGCGCGATTTTGGCGGCGGGGGCAACCGTGACTTTGGCGGAGGAGGGCACGACAGCGCATTTTCCGGTGCGCGCGACAATTCGCGAGCGGGGGCTGCAGACCGCGGACGTGCCAGCACCAACTCCATGCGCGAGCGTTCAGGTGGCGGCGGAGGTGCGCATTTTGGTGGCGGCGGCGGAGGCGGCGGCCGTATGGGTGGTGGCGGTGGAGGCCGGCGTCGTTAAGCCAGGAGAAACTGATGAAACATATATCTTCGATTTTCAAGCTTCGCACACTGGTCCTGACCAGCGCTCTTTGCGTGCCAGGTTTCGTGTTGGCCCAAGCGGCATATCCGACACCTGAGGCAGCTGCAGATGCTTTGATACAAGCTGTCCTGGCAAGTGACGATGCGGCATTCGCTCAAGTGCTCGGCAAGCAGTGGCGCACGCTGATACCGAAGGACACTAATCCGGATGATCGCAAAGCCTTTCTCGAGAAGGCTCGTGATTTACATACGGTCGCAGTAGATGGCAATCATGCCGATCTGGTGGTGGGCAAGGATCAGTGGCACTTCCCGATTCCGATGCATCGCACGTCCAACGGAAAGTGGAGCTTTGATATTTCAGGTGGCCAGGCAGCCCTGCAAGAAAGAAGGATCGGCGCTAACGAACTGTCAGCAATGCAGGCAATTCTTGCTTACGTTGATGCCCAGTACGAATACGGACAGGTCGATCGTAACGGCGATGGCATTCCCGAGTACGCGCGGCGCTTTGTAAGCCGCAAAGGCAAGCGCGATGGCTTGATCTGGAGCCCAAGTCTTGGGGACGAAAGTCCACTCGGAGAGCGATTCATTCCGACCAAATCCGGAAGTGGCTACCACGGATACAACTTCAAGATTCTTGAAGCACAGGGGCCTAAAGCGCGTGCAGGCGCTCGGGACTACGTAATCGGTAACCGACTGCTCAGTGGTTACGCGGCAATAGCTTGGCCGGTCAAATACGGCCAAACCGGTGTGATGACCTTTATCGTCAACCAGGATGGCGTGGTTTACGAGCGCAATCTGGGTGCAGACACACAGAAGCTCGCAAGTGCGATCAAGGCTTTCAATCCTGACGAAAACTGGAAGCAGCCAAAGCCCAAACCATAATCTAAGCGTCGATCGGAGCGCACCTGAGAAGTGCGCTCCGATTGATTTCTCCAGACCTGATTCTGATTATTAACTTTACATAATAAAGATTATCGTTAATGGCCGCTGGCTCCAGCTGCACGGTACCCTGCAAGACGAGCTGGAATGCTTGCTGCCAGAAACCACGGGGCGCCAGGTGGAACTGGTTCGAGGTTGCGACGACAGCGAGCTGGTAATTGATGCGCTCCTGCTCAATGCTTGCGTCGGGAATTTTCGCTGGCGTATCGAGTGGTGCGGCAAGACCAGAGCTGAGTTTGCCCACCTCCTCCCTGTAGGCTCGCAGATGCACTGCTCGTGCAACAGCCGTCTGCAGCAGGGTTCTGTCGTCTTGCCAAGCCTGGCTCATGCCCGAATCAGGCGGCGAGGCGAAGTACGCATCGACCGCTGCGTTGAGCGCGCTTCCCATTTGCGCCGAAGTCGCCTCTGGCGCCAGCTGGCGCTCAGCCGCCCTCAGGCTCGCATACGCGGCCTTGCCCGTATCAGTATTGAACAGGTTGAGCGTTCCGGCTCCGAGATCGGCGTCGTTGCTACGCCTCGCGGTGAACCAGGTCAGCATGTCCTTCACCTTCTGCTGACCGGCGGCCCCCTTCAGGCTGGCCAAACCATCGATCGAACCAACACCCGCGCCGTTGAAGGTGACCACCTTACCGATCTTGCCAGCCACAACCTCATCCTGATGCAAGAGGTTGAACTCAGCCGCGACGTAGCCACCAAGGCTGTAGCCGGTGATGTCGATTTTCTGGTTCCCAAGCCCCAGATCTCTACGCAGATGCTGGTACCAAGCTTCCATGTCGGAGAGCTGTCCGAGTGCCCAGCTCGTGGCCTTGAGTTCCATCGCATTCGTCGCTTCGTTGTCGCGAACGACATCATCGATGAACTCCGTCGAGCGGATGGACATTACTAAATCCCCAGTCACTCTGTTCCTAAAGAGCGTGCCGGAGAATCCTGTGGTCGTATTGGATTTGTGCTCGACGACTTCCCACAAATCAGAGAATTCTTTCGCACCAACTTCGGTGAATTTTGACGTGTGTTCGTTGCCCGTCATGAGCACTTTAGGGTCTATTGAGCCTGCAAAGGGCTTGCCTGGCATCAGTACCACCCCGGGCACGGTCGCATCGGAGTCATACAAAGCCTCCGCAGCCATTTGCAGATTGGCGTACTTAAGGGTCTCCGCAATAGAAAGCGTATTCACAGTTAGCGGTCCTGAAGAGGTTTGAGAATCTGATCCACAAACAAGCGTGTTTTTGTGCTTGCGGCCGATGTAAATTGGTCTCCACAGTTATATGCGGACAACCAAGGTGTAGGATTCAAGGGATTCGGGCTTGCTGGGGTCCACGCATACCGTGTGAATTCCCCCAGCACCTCCTGTGTTTTGAGATCAATCACCTTGACAGTGCTGCTGGCTAGTCCCAGCCCTCTCTCCGCGTAGTCAACGTGGTCTTCGAAGGTCACGCCATAGCGCGGCGATTCAGAAGGCGCTGGCGCTTTGTCCAATACGTAACGCTTGACCATATAAGTCTGGCCGTCTCCTCCCATGGAGATGTGATTAACCGTCGGAGTCATCCGTTCCAAACCCGAATACCGCCACCGCTTGCCTACGTCACGCTCATCCGCCACATCTACGTATCGATAACCAGCGATATTGGACGGATTGCCCGGCTGAAAATCGGTTGTGATGTAACCCCGGTCGTTTGGCGCAACAGGCTTCCTGTCCGGCGAACTCGAATGCTCGTAGGACAAAAACGAAGTGATGTAGCCCTCTCCATCTCGCTCTTTGGCAAACGCAGCCCCCGGCCACATCGGATCAGCAAGATTGCTCTCCGTCGCGCGAGGCCGCAGCTTCAGCAACACAATCCCCTCGACATCCTCGACCGTGCGATAGATCTTCTGCCCCGCCACGGTCCTGCATTTCTCGTCAAACAGCGCCTTGCCCGCCTGTATTCGGTCTTGGGCTGGGTTGGCAATTGCGGCACACGCGCTCAAGGCAACGGATAGCAGGAGCGGCCGCGCCCAGCCCCCCACTGACTTCATCATTACGTTGGTCATTTCTCTCTCAATCAATCAGGCAGCACTCTGGCTACGGTTCGATTCGCTTCTGTGCAAGCGTAATGGCGAGACCTCTTTTTACAAATGGAACTTTCGTACCATGGTCGTCGCCGATGACTGTTGCGATACTTCGCTCGTGGTGACACGCTTCATAGAACCTTCGTGCCATGCGCCGGACGCATCATGTTTTCCACCGTTACGGCGATGCCCGCACGGCTAGCGCAGCCAGCCTTGTCGAGCACCTTGCTGACGTGCTTCTTGACTGTGCTTTCACTGAGATTGAGCAGCTGTGCAATATCGCTATTGGATTTTCCACGCGCCACAAGCCGCGCAATGTCGCTCTCGCGGGCAGTGAGCTGTATGCCATTGAGGATGAGTGGCATGTCGTCTTGGCCGATGTTGTGCTCGTAGTGCGCCATGACACGCAGAAAGACGACGTGCAGGATGGGAACGATCTGCACCAGCAATCGGGACTCATGCTCCCCCGCGGGGCTTGGCAGGCGGTGGAAGCCGAAATAGCTTCCAAGGCATTCAACCTCGTCGACGAGGGCATGGGTGATGGTGTAGCCGAGCTGACTATTTCTGAAGTGTGTGAGCCATTCCGGAGAGACGCCAGGCCACGGATCATCCGGGTTGAATATCTGTGGAGTTCGCAGCTGCAGCCAGCGACGCGCGATGGGTGTATCGATGCCACCAGCACTACTTCAGTCTGGCGAGGACTCTCACGACGCCCCCGCTTGTAGCTCGCTCACTGCGGGGTTCATGGTGACTGCACGAATCAGCAGGAGCCTCGCACCGGCGAATTTTCTGACTCCTTATCCGAACCGCGGGACGCCCTGACAAGGGGCCACGACAAACCCAACAACCATGGCGCCACTTCCTGCCTTAGAACCGGAAAGTTCCGCTCAAGGCAGGTCCACTAAAACGGAAATTCTGCAGGAGCTTGTCTTCGCCCTGATCGTAGGACAGATGTCGATATGTGAGCCCCAACTCACCCCATTTGAAGCCATAGGCCACGCCCAGCATAGCTTGCCAGGTCAGGTTCGACGAACCGGTGCCTGCATCGACGTAGTACGGAATGCTCCAACGCTCGGCGAGCTTCAGGCGACCTTTCACCCCGACGATGGCGTCCCACAGGGTAACGCTTTCGGAAACATTGCCCGATGCGGCAAAGGATTCGCCCGTTCTCGGCCCATTGATGGCAGCTGACAATTGCCAGTCGCTCGATGCCTTGATTCCGCCATAGCGGAAGCCGCCAAAAGCGTCGAGCGTTCCGAGCTCTTTCTTCACTACGGTACGTCCGCCAACCAGAGACCATACAGTCCCGCGCAACTTGGTCTGCGTTTGAACGTTCGAAGACGTGTCGATCGAAATTCGCCGGCCACCGAACTCGGCCGCACTCACGTGACTTTTCTCGGAGGAGAAATCCAGATTCACCAAATCTGAGGCAAGTAGCCAATCTTCATAGCGGATCTCACCAGCGAGCATGACCAGCATGGTGAGGTTTGACAGATAGGAGTTGGGGCCGACGTCCACGTCCGAGGAAGACGAGCCGCCCGGGTTGGATGGCAGGTCGTATTTAAGCTTGCCGTTTACATTCGGCAGCCACAGGTACGGGGTGATGGAATACGTAGGACCGCCGCTTGTGGCAGCTTGCGCTGCGGCGGGCAGCGATGTCATGCATAGCGAACCAGCAAGCGTTGCAGCAAGTACGAACTTCGTCATTAAAAACTCCCTGAGTGAATATGCGCTCGTGCGGGAGCGTTACATTTTTTCTGCTGCTGCGCAATTCGGCAGACCGAAATCCTTACATCATTCCCGATGAGAATTTCAATTTCATTGCGGCAGCAGCAGCGAAGCCCTTCACGACACTCTACTTGAGTGAGTAGCCCCGCCCTTGCATGCATGCTCCATAAGCGCGGTAGTACGTCGTCATTGCTTGCTGTTGTTGCGCTTGTGATTGCTGTGCTTGTGCTGCGCCTGCGCGACGCTCCTGGCGTTTTCTCGCGCCTCCGGCTACTACACCTGCGGCGGCCCCCACCGCGGCACCATGGCCCGCATCATCATTCGCGATTTCACCCACAACTGCTCCTGCAGCAGCCCCACGCACTGCACCGCGTGCACGTTGCCCGCCGTGCTCTGGCGCTGGCTGGGCTGGCGCCGCAGTGGCCACAACGGCAGGATCAATCCCCGTGTCTTTCTTCGCCCATGCGTAGCATTCGCCGTCATCGGTACTTTGTTGGGCTGCGCTCTGCCCCTTGGCAGGATAGATAACCGGTTTTTGCACGGTAGCGGTCTGGGCCTGAGCCGCGCCCAACACACCCATCATCACTACGGCAGCACTTAGTGATACGGCAAAAGAAACTTTGGTCATATTGCATACTCCTTGGTGGACGACAGCGAAGCTTTCGTGGATCGGCAGCTGATCGCAGAATATCGCAAACTTGAACGTACCCATGCCGGTACATATGGGCGTTGGCGGGCTGGCTAGCAAACAGGGTCGTCTATCGTGATAGCACCAGCCCACAGCTTTGGTATAGCTGACTGCCACCTGAACGAGAACAAAAGCAGATCAAACCTGGCTGCAGAATTGGCGCGTGGCTTCCCGTCCAGCGCATCTACGCCGCCCAACAAGGCAGTACATTTGACAATCCCTGCGTGACATCTGATTATCCAGAAGCACCATCCGAAACCAGAATATTCAGGCGCACCCGGGGGATACATGTCGTCGCAGTTTCAGATCGTCTTCAAAGGGCAATTGCTCGAAGGTTTTGAGCTAGCCGCGGTCAAGGCAAGTGCTGCACGTCGTCTCAAGGCAACACCAGAACAAGTTGATCGCCTCTTCTCGGGAAAACGCGCGATCCTGAAGAAAAGTCTGGCTGACGATGCCGCCCAACGCTACGCCGCCGAGCTGCAACGTATCGGCATGCAGGTCGCGATCGAGCCTGAAGTGGCCAAGCCCCCTGCTCCGTCGATTGAACCTGTCGCGCACGACCCGATTGGCGAGATTTCGATCGCCGCCACACCGCCCGTTTCCAGATCGGAGCCTCAACGCGTGACCTCACGTGATGAGCCGGTGTTCGATCCGATGAAAACCCAGATTGCCGATGTGGCAGGAGATCCTCCACCGCCACCTGAAAGGTGGTCGCAGCCGACGATAGCGGTTTCGCAAAAGCACATGAGTTCGATGCAACCGACGATCGCTGCACCTGCTCTCCGGGCGACGAACAGTTCATCAGAACCCACTATCGTTGTCACACGCGGTTCGGCTAGCAGGCAGCCTGTGGCAAGTGATGATGCGTCTGCCCCCACGCTGGTCGTGCCCCCCAGACGTTCGCAACCGGATGACGATTCTTCCGCGCCAACACTGATCGTACCGCCTCGCCGCAGCGCGGCGTCGGAGCCGACGATGATCGTATCGCCGCGGCAGTCAGCAGCCTCGGCGCCAACCATCATCGTGCGCTCGAACGACAGGCCACCACTTGCTGGCAACAAGCAGGATGAGGCGGGTAGTTTTGATGCAGAAAGAACTCTGCTCGCAAACAATGAGATGGTCGAAGAGTACTCGTCGCCCGATACAGGAATCGACTCTCGTGCTCCTCAACCTACTCCGGCTCCGCGCACCCCGATTCCTGCTGCGCCGCCTGCCAGCGAGGAGATGGTGCAGTGCCCGACCTGCGGCGATAACCAGCCCAAGCGCGTCTACTGTCGTCGCTGCGGCCACGCCCTGTCACTGCCGCCCAAACAGCCATCCATGGGCGAATCGACCATCACGAAGAAGACTTTTACCCTGCCCCCAAAGCCGAAGCCCGCTGTAGCACCAAGCGCGAGTGAAGAAACGGTCCTCGTCTCCGAGCATGAAGACCTGCCTGTTGAAACAAAAAGCGCTGCGAGGAAAACTGAATTCCTCGCAGCGCCTACATGGTTCATGATCGGACTGATGTTCGTGCTCTTGCTCGCAGTGGCCGGGTGGCTGCTGTTCAGCTAACCCCCGGCACGTCACATCAGCAAGCCCTCACAACCTCAAGGGCGCGTCTGCGGGTAAATGGCCTTCAGATCGGTGATGTTCTTCTTGCCGATCTCCGGCATCAGCGCGTCGCCATGAATGTAACCACCCTGGCTGCGGAACGCGGGGATCTGGTCCGCCTTTCCGTCAATGGTTGCAATCAATGATGCGAGCGCCAAGGGTTCCGGATCATCGAAACGCGCGTAGATATGCTTTTCGCTCGGCAAGAACAGGCCGCGATGTGCGCGTTGATGGAAGATGCTCTGGCCCATTGCCTTCGCCAAATCAAGGTAGGCTTCCACACCAGTCGCATTTGCGATCTCGAGTACGCCGAACAACAGCTCCGCATCGTTGGCCCGCGTCTCGAGGTTGATCGAAGGCGTCTTCGGATCGTTCGGATTCCAGTTGCCCAGTCCGAAATTGCGTGCCATGGCGGCTACGGTTGGCCACAAGGATTCGCGCTTTGTCGCAGCCCACGCCGTCGCGTAGGACAGGAAGACGATCGGCGAAATTTGCTTACGCGTGAAAACCATGCCTTTCTTGCCGTAGAAGCCGAGGCGCTGGAATGCGTGTCCTGTGAGGTCCTTGCCATCCGCAAACATTGGCTTGATTTCGTTGGTTTCCGGCACGTAGGCATATTTCGCCCATGCCTCCAGCCCTGAGACAGTCCAGTCCAGCATCTTCTTGCCACGCTCACCCAACTGGCGCGCCATGCTGACTTGCGCGAGGGAACTGTCACCGTAGATGCCTTCAGGGCCGTTCAGGGCCTCTTCGTCCATCTTGAACAGCACCCAGGCTTCCATCGCGACGGGGCCGTATTCGGGGCCGAATTGACGCTGGGCGCGATCGCCATAGAACGAGAAAGTGAACTGGGGGTGGTTTTCATCGGTCGGCGCCTCTTCCCGCTTTACCGGTCGATTGAACTGGTAGCAACCGAGGCCTGTGTCCGGGTGGCGAGTGCGTACGTACTGATTGGCAAGGAACTCTGCCCAGTCCAGCGCGCCCTCATCACCCTCTTTCAGATAGGAAATGCTTGCAGCATAGATCAGGTCATTGCCGACATTCACGAAAGATAGTCCCTTTGCTTCACGCAAGATCTCCAGATTTTCATTACGCGGCTTGCTCCAGAAACCATCTTCATTCCATTGCTTGCCGTACTCGCCATGGCGGGACAACTCCAGAGTGTCCCAATCGGCAATGTGGCTGTTCCAGATAGCCTTGATGAGCCGTGACGTGGCTTTTGCGTCCGTCTCGTACATCAGTTCGTAAAACGGATAGTGGTGCTTGAGTTCATGCACCTGGTTCTTGTTCTCCGGCCCGACGGACTTCAGGGTTTTCAAATCGAGGAAGGAGTGACCGCCCCAGCACAGCAATCCGCTGGAATCGGCATGATCGAAATGCCATTTGAACGCATTTTTTGCGGCCTGCTTGTAGTCGGCCTTGCCTGTCAATGCAGTCAGCCCAGCCAAGGTACGAAACAGATTCTGCTGGGAGGCGATGTTTGAAGGCTCCCAGTCGGTACCGTCTACATTGCGCCACGTGACCGGACGACCGGTGAAGCTGTCACAGCCGTCAAAGAACAGGGGAGTGCCATGGTACGGATCACGATATTTGCTCAGTACGGTATCCGCGTAGCCGCAAAGATAGTCGAGTACTTGTCTCATATAAACCCTTGATTTTATGGTGACTAAAATTGTCAGACAAAGTGCGATTCTAACACCGCGGCATGCTTCGTGCTCTGCCCTGCTGCGCTGACTCCACTACGGATTTAACGTCCTGTCCTGCTCTTTCATTAGTGAGCAACGCAATCAGCAGTGATGTCGAAACACTTATTTACAGCGCATGAAGCTTTCGCGCGCCGTTCTGAAAAACGCAACGGTCTCGCGCTCATGCCTGCTCATCATGTAAAATCAACTGACTACAAGTACGAGGTATCAGAACCATGTTTGTGTATAGCGAAGAACGCAAGATTGAAGACTTGGGTGCCGGTGTAAGCCGCAAGATCCTGGCGCACGATGGCAGCCTGATGCAGGTGGAAGTGCATTTCGAAGAAGGTGCTATCGGCCCTCTGCACAATCACCCGCACGAACAACTCACCTACGTCCTGTCCGGTGAGTTCCGCTTCACCATCGGAGATGAAACAAAGATGGTCAAAGCTGGCGACACGCTCTACAAGAAGTCGGGAATCATGCACGGTTGCGTATGCACCAAGAAAGGTGTGTTGCTCGACACCTTCACGCCGCAACGTCAGGATTTCCTGGGGCAGTAAGCGCCCACGGATGGAAAAAAGCCGGTTCTCGCAACCGGCTTTTTTCTTGTCTGTTTTCCGCAGTTACGCTGCATTCCATCGCACGGTGTCGGCTGGCTCTTACTCATGATTACCCGGAAGCACATACATCTCGCACTAGACCTTGGCTGCAATATTGCCCTGCCCTGGCTCGCTTACAAGCTGGCAGAACCGGTCTGGGGGGAGTTCGGTGGGCTACTCGCATCCGCCCTTCCACCGTTGTTGTGGAGCATCGTTGAACTGGTCCGCCACAAACGTCTCGATGCATTGAGCATGATGATTCTCGCTGGCATCGCGCTATCCATTTTTGCCCTGCTGCTTGGCGGTAGCCCCAAGCTCCTTCTGGTACGTGAATCGCTGATTTCGGGCTTGATCGGCATCGCGTTCATCGTCTCAGCCCCTTTCTCCAAACCCCTGGTTTATCACCTTGCGCATGCCATGGCACAGCGGCAGGAAGCGGCCGGAGAAGACTCAGGCAGTGCTGCGTTTGACGAATGGTGGCAAGAGCCAGAATCGCAGCGCATGTTGCGTGGCATTACCTGGGGCTGGGGCCTCGGGCTGACCGCAGAGGCTTTGCTACGGGGTTGGCTCGCCTGGCACTGGACGTCGGAACGCTTCCTCGCGCTTTCGCCCTTTGTCAGTTATGGCCTTATCGGCATGCTGCTGTTGTGGACGCTCTGGTATCGCAAGCGCTTCGAAGAGCCAGAGAACGAATCCGCCCCTGAGGCTTGAAAAAAAGCGCCGTGAGAGGCGCTTTTTTTTGATCGGCTGGTTGTTACTTCATGCTGACAATCTGCAACACGGTATCGAGATCCTTCGGATCCTGCACATAGCGCGAATAGAGCTTGGTTGCAAATGACTCGATGCCGGTCATGGCAAGCTGTGATTTGCCGATCACCGTGACGCCGTTCTTGCGCGCAAAGGCCAGAGCTTCCCGCTCCTTTTCCTGCCACAACTTGGCCATGAACTCCTCGCTTTCGAGGCTGGCCGCCTTGAGCAGATCCTGCTGCTGTGGTTTCAGGCGCGCCCAGGCTTTCTTCGACATGAGCAACACGTCAGGCACCATCGAGTGCTCGTCGAGACTGAGGAACTTGGCGTACTTGTAATGCTCGGCACTGACGAACGAGACGATGTTGTTCTCGGCGCCGTCCACCTCTCCCTTGTTGAGCGCTTCGCCAACTTTGTCGTAGGCCAGCACGACAGGTGTGCCGCCCAGTTCGGAGATCAGGTCTTTATAAACCGCCGAAGGCTGCACGCGGAATTTCAGCCCCTTGAAATCATCGCGGTTACGAATAGCTTTTCTGGCGTAAAAGTTACGTGTGCCACTGTCCAGATACATGATCAGGACAAGCCCGCTCTTTTGCACCTCCGCATCGAGTCGCTCGCCAAAGTCACCGTGCAGCACAGACCACAAATGCTCGCGTGAGCGAAACAGATAAGGCAGGCTCATCAGCTTTGCGGAGGGCACGGAATCGCCCAGCACGCCCAGGCTCACACGCGCCATGTCCAGCGTACCCTTGCGCAACTTGTCGAGCACCTCAGGCTCGGTACCCAGTTCGCCATTTGCTTTCACCTGGACGGAAAGCTCGCCATTCGAGCGACTGGAAAGCAATTGGGACATGTGTTCGACAGCCTTGACCACCGGGTGGTCAGGTTTTTGCACGTCCGCAGAGACAAATGTCGTCGCAGCGAAGGCGCTGCTGTAAAACACGAGCCCCACAGCCATCGCGGCAATGCGTCGCATGCCTTGTGCCACAGACGGAACCATACGAGCCTCAAACCCAGTCCAAGCCATAGTTACTCCCGATTGAACATGCATACGAAGAATGCATCGCGCGCATTTATGACAATGTCCACGACCATAGCACAGACAGAAACGACAGCCGGGACCTGGAGACGGCAGAAGGCGGTCCGGGCAAGCTGCCTCGCGTTGTTGTGACTTTGTTGCAGATACGGCGGCACGGCGTGCAGGTCCTTTGCGCGCTGTTCGACGTCGCGCATTGATTACGCGCTATCCGGGATAAAATCCCGATCCGACGGTGGCCCACACGCAGTTTCGCGGCGTGGCCAATGACTTCCTCCCCGGTTTTCCTCAGTTACCTTGCCAAACGCCTCATCCAATTTGCTGGACAACCTGCGCGACGCTCTTGCTGATGTTGATGCAGGTTCGCTGCGTCGCCGTCGCAAGCTTGCGGAATCGCCTTGCGCACCCGTCGTGAGCCTGAACGGCAGATCCGTGCTGGCCTTCGCGAGCAACGATTACCTCGGTCTCGCCAATCACCCCGGCTTGATTGAAGCTGCAGCGGAAGGCGCACGGCGCTGGGGCGTGGGGGCTGGTGCCTCGCACCTTGTCAGTGGCCACTCCGCAGTGCATGAGGCGCTGGAAACTGAACTGGCGCGTTTTGTTGGCTGCGAGGCATCGCTGGTTTTCTCCACGGGTTACATGGCCAACATCGCGGTCATGCCTGCATTGCTTGGGCGGGGCGACGAGATTTTTGCCGATCGCCTCAATCATGCTTCGCTCGTCGATGGCGCTCTGCTCTCGCGCGCAACAATGCATCGCTATGCGCACTCTGATATGCAGGCACTCGCGAGATTGCTTGCCGCGTCGCAGGCGCGTCGCAAACTCATCGTCAGCGACGCCGTATTCAGCATGGACGGTGATATTGCCCCGCTCGCGGAATTACTCGCACTCGCCGAACACTACGACGCCTGGTTGCTGATCGACGATGCGCATGGTTTCGGCGTATTGGGCCCGCAAGGCCGTGGCAGCCTGGCAGAGGCCAATTTGCGCTCCGAACGCATCATCCTGATGGGCACGCTCGGCAAGGCGGCAGGCGTCTCAGGTGCTTTCGTCGCCGGCAGCCAGGTGCTGATCGACTGGCTGGTGCAGAAATCACGCGCCTACATTTTCACTACCGCCATGTCGCCGATGCTGGCGCATGTGTTGCTCAGCTCGCTGGAGTTGATCGAGAACGCAGATGATCGCAGGCAGCACCTCCGCGGGCTCGTCACACGTTTCCGCGAAGGCATGGCGATGCATGCACAGTGCCTGTTGCCATCGCGAACAGCCATCCAGCCCGTGGTCATTGGCGATAACACCAATACCGTGAACATCGCCGCGGCCTTGCTTGAACGCGATATCTGGGTGCCTGCAATCCGTCCGCCCACCGTGCCCGTTGGCAGCGCGCGCTTGCGGATCTCCCTTTCGGCTGCACACACGCAGGCCCAGGTCGATCAGCTCGTGAGCTCACTTGCCAGCGAACTGGACGCAGCACCTGCGAGGCCTGGCTGATGGCTCCGATTGTCCTGCTACATGGCTGGGGCCTGTCGCCCGCGGTCTGGGCGCCGCTGTTGGCCGAGCTTGGCCCGGATGTGCTGGCCCCTCAGTTGGTCGCCGATGGAGGCTCTGTTGACGATTGGGCTGCACGTCAGCTCGACGAGATTCCTGCCGGCGCAGTCGTGATTGGCTGGTCACTCGGAGCAATGCTGGCCATGGCAATAGCAGCGCGTGCTCCACAACACATTTCGCGCCTGGTCTTGCTTGCTGCGACGCCCAGCTTCGTCAAACGTGCCGATTGGCCACACGCGCTCGATGTCGAAACGACGACTGCATTTCGCAACAACTTTCGCGACAATCCGGCGCGCACGCTTGACCGTTTCATCGCTCTGCAGGCGCTGGGAGACAAGGAGCGCGCCAACGTGGTCGCACAGCTACGGGCCAGCATCGCCGATGTCAGACAGCACAATGGTGCGTTGGCCCATGGCTTGCGTTTGCTCGAGCAAAGCGATTTACGCGGTGCCCTGCCGCCAGCGTCCATGCGATGTCTGTTGATTCATGGCGAGCAGGACGCTTTGATGCCCGTGGCGGCCACACACTGGCTCGCACAGCGCTGGTCCGGTAGCGAGACGATGATCATGCCCGATGTTGGCCATGCCGCTTTCCTTTCGCAGCCCGTCGCGGTAGCTGCACGCATTCGTCAATTCATCCATGCAAGCTGATCTTCACAAGCGCGCCGTACGTACCGCCTTCAGCGACGCGGCGGCACGCTACAACAGCGTCGCACACGTACAGCGCCGCATTGCTGACGACTTGCTGGCACGCTGCGCCAAGACGAGCGGTCTTGCGCTCGATGCAGGCAGCGGTACGGGCTACGCCAAGGATGCACTCAGCGAACTTGGCACATCCTGCCTCGCGCTCGATCACGCTGTGCCTATGCTCTTGCAAAGCTCCGGTGATGGCGTGTGTGGCGACATTGAAGCCCTGCCGCTTCAGCGGGCCAGTGTGGCGCTCTACTTCTCGAGTCTTGCCTGGCAATGGACGGACGCGAGTCAAAGCATCAGTGAAGCGGCTCGCGTGTTGCAGCCGGGCGGCCAGCTGATGGTCGCAACGCTAGGGCCAGGTACTCTGGCGGAACTGCGTGAAGCGTTCGCTCAGGCCGATGATGTCGAACATGTTCGGCGTTTCGCGACGGCGAGCGGGTACGCAGCGCAGCTCCTTGCTGCAGGCTTCGATCATGTCGACGTCAGCACGAAGGCCTTTGTTGCTCATGCCAGGGATTTCCGCGGCATGCTCCACGAGATAAAGACACTTGGCGCGCATGTGGTGGACATCCATCGCCCACGCGGTTTGTTCGGCATCCAGCGCTTTCGTCGTGCCGAAAACCACTACGAGCATCTGAGAAAGGCGGCCGGGCTGCCAATCACTTACGAAGCCGTATTCCTGAGCGCACGCCGGGCTTGATTACGATGACCGAGACCATGGGCCAGCAATCTTTCTTCCTCACCGGTACCGATACCGATGTAGGCAAGACCTTCGTCGCGTGTGCCCTGCTTCACGCCTGGCGAGCGGCCGGACTACGGGCTGTCGGCTACAAGCCGGTAGCCGCTGGTGCAGAGCCAGTCGATGGTCGATTGTGCAATGAAGATGCCTTGCGCCTGCAGGCAGCGAGCACCCCCGGTTTTGCGCTTGAGCGCATCAATCCGGTATGCCTGCCGGAGGCCATTGCGCCCCACCTTGCCGCGGCTCACCTGGGCGTCAGCATCGACGTCGCGCAGATGCGTACTCATTTCGAAAGCCTTCGAGCTGATGCAGACCGCGTGCTTGTCGAAGGCGCTGGCGGCTTTATCGTGCCGCTCGATGATGAGCAAGACATGGCGCAATTCGCGCGAAGTCTTGGGTTACCCGTCCTTCTTGTTGTCGGTCTGCGCCTTGGCTGTCTCAATCACGCGCTCCTGACGGCAGAGGCCATTGCTGCGCGCGGCCTGCACTTTGCGGGCTGGATCGGGAATGTTGTCGACGCAGACATGCCCTTTCTGGACGAAAACGTGGCGACTCTGCGGCAACGGCTCAAGGCCCCTTGCCTGGGCGTCATACCGCGTTTGCCATCCGCGCAAACTGCCTCTGCCTACCTGACACCCCCTGAGCTGAAGCCGCGCTGACCACTTTACGTGTTGATGCCGGATGGGAGGCCCCCGGAGCACGAGGTGTAGAATCCGCCGACCTGAATATGAATGAGCGCCAGATGAAACGATCCCGACTGGGCCGCCGCAGCGGCCTGCCCCGTGAAGCTGAAAACCTGTTGTGGCTGGCCACTGGCCTGGCAGAGTCAGGCAGTCGCGCGGAAGATGCATTCTGGGATGCCAACCTCACCGAGAGCGTTGACGGTATGTTGCAGGCAGGCGATGAAGATGCGCTGACTGCCGCACTGGATCATCTCTACGCCTCGAATCCGGCAGCGCACGATGCTTTGGCGGATGCCGTCGAATCCCGTGCGGAAAGCGGCGGCAAGGAGCATGCGCTGCTGATCACCGCACCTGTTCTGGCGTGGTCCCGCTTCAGCATTCCGGCAAGCATCCTGCCCGCGAGTACGCTCGCCAACCTGCGCGTACATTTGTCTGCCCATGTACTGGCCGGCAAGGCGAAGCTTGCCTTCGCCAACATGTTGTTCAGCCCCGACCAGCTTCCGCAGGGATACTGCGAGACCGCGCGCCTGGCGACGGAGTTGGTGGCACATGCGGAGAAGAATCGGGATCTACTCATCGATGTGGAGTCCTTGCCCGAGACGGCCCGCTTTCTCTCTGATGTGCGCTATGTCGTGGCTGCAGTTGTCGTTGAACCGGGCGCTCCGATTTTCCGATGGCAAGAGCGCGATGCAGCTCGCGACGGCGGGCGTGAACAGGCGGCGCAGCAGTGGCGAACCCAGGGTGGCGCATGCCTGACGCCCTTGCTGCCAGGGTGCGCAACAGAGCCTGTATTGCCAGATGCATATTTCGCAGCCTGCCGTCAGGCCGATCGGCTGTCACGCGGCTATTCGATTCGCGCTTCCGTGGCATTCCTGTCCACGACGCTGGATGTGGCGCCAGACGGGTTGCGCGCTGTGATCGCGCCGTTCTTTGATCGTCAGCTTGAGGAGTACCGGATTGGCTTCACCGTGAAAGACAGCGACACGGTTGTGCATGGCGTGGTCTGGCCGCTGTTAGGCGTTGAAGACGACAATCCCGACGTTCCCCAGCAGATCGAACAGGCGCTGCGCGAATGCGGCGTGACGGCGATCCTGCAACTCGAGCAGCGCTTCCCCATGGAGTACTGCGACGATTGTGGCTCGCCGATGTATCCGGCTCCCGACGGCGAAGCTGTCCATGCGGAGCTGCCGGAAGAGTCGGCCGAGCAAGTACCGAAACACCTGCATTGAGCAGCACGAGTCTGACGCGGCCAATTGCCCGCGTCAGACCACAGACTGATCAACGACTGGCGTTAAGCACGTCAGCCAGGTTCTTGCCGCCGACCCTCACCAGCGCGCGCATTGTTCCGTTCTCATCAACAGTTTCCGGCTCGACATTGATGGTGCCGCTGTCCAGCGCCATCTGCAGACGCTGCTTCGCCAGGTCGCTGCCGGCAGGCACGACGTTTTCGTCAATGCCAAGCACGCGATACTTACGCCCCTGGTGGAAGAAGGTGTAACCATCCACCGCATACGCGCGATCCGGAATCGTGCGTGCCTTGAGCTCTGCTGTTTTGCCCGTGCCTTGCTGGGCATTCAGATCCCCCGCGCCGGCGGGGTTGCGTAGCGCACTTTCACCCGCCACGCATTTGCGCTGAGTGCGGTAGCCCTTCGCAGTTTTGACGCGGACCTCACGACATGACTTGACGATCTCGATGTCGTTGGCCTTCGTCGCCGATTTCTTGCTCTTGCTCGTCGTCGATCTGGCGGGAGCCTTGCTCTTGGACTTGGCGGGGGCCTTGCTGGACTGTGCCGCAGTTGTCTTCTTGGCGGTTTTCTTTTCCACCGCATGTGCGGCCATCGTGGCGCTTGCCAGGCTGGCAGCGCAGACGAAAGACAACAGGCACCTGAGTGCTTTCTTCATCAATCAGGAATCCTTGAATTGAATACGGGTATGAACTTGCGAACTATGCGCAAGCACATGAATCGGGTTCGTTGTCAGGCAATGGCGCAAAGGCCGCTCACCATGACAGGTCAAACAGGCATCACCCTGACGCGCCGGCCTTCCCGGCCAACCACGGCGACGACCTTGACGAGTGTGTCCTGTGGCAATGCAATTTCTGACTCGCACTCCCACACATCGTTCCCGAGGATGGGGCGCGCAAAACGGACGCTGCTATTCTCGTGAGGCCCCACTGCGCGCATCAGATGCCCGGTATAGCCAAGCGTCGCTTCCGCACGGCCCGCACGTGTGCTGTCGTTGTCACGGAAGACCTTGTACCACAGTGCGAGTAGCGTGCCTGAGACACCGGCCCAAATGAACAACTTGGTCAGCAAGGTCAGCTTGAAGAAGGTGGAAATAATCGCGACCACGCAGGCGCCGATACCCAGCCATACCATCAACATACCGGGTAGAAAAACCTCGGCAAGGATCAGCACCACGCCCAGCGAGAGCCAATACCATGTAGATATCTGGATTGCATTCATGGGGTGGCGTTGCAGTCCGCGATCAGGCGCTGGCTACGTTGCTGTTGCCCGGAAGCTCGACGACGTTCGACACTTCGCCCCCCTCCACGATCTTGTTGAGTTTGCCGTCCACTGATGCGCCACAGTCCATGCGCAACTGACGGTAGGTGATGTTGCCCGTAATGCGGGCATTGGCTTGCAGCTCGAGGAAATGCTCGACCTCCAGGTCACCGGTGATCACACCATTGATGATCGCATCGTGGCTACGCACGTTTCCGGTAATGCAGCCCTGGTCGCTCAGCACCAGCAAGCTCTTCGCACCGAGCCGACTTTGCACGTTGCCGCGCACATGCCCGTCGATGCGTAGTCCATCAACAAAACCCAGATCACCACTTACCTCGACGTTGCTGGCAACCAGGCTGGAAAGCTTTGTCAGCTCGATGAATGAGTCTTTCTTTTTGCCGAACATGGGCAGGTCCTCAATAGTTCGAAACAAGAAAACGCCGGCCGCCGCATGCAACGACCGAAAGGCCGAAGTTACTGCGTCTGTGCCGCCTTGTCGCGTGCCGGTTTGTCCTTCTGGCCGCGGAAAAACTGAAGATCCTGCTCGGCCTGACGCAGCTTCTGCGATTGCGCATCCATCTGACGTGCCATTTCTTCGCGCGTCACGATCTCCTGCTGCAAGCGTAGTTCACCGAGTTTGATTTGTTGGTGCAGACGCTCGACTTCCTGCTGCAGACGCTCAAGCTCTGCATGTGCCTGCAACGCCACCGGAGGAGCTTGACGCAACACGAACGCAGCGAGACCCGCTATGAGAAGCAAGGCAAGTCCGCCCACAATCCACGGCAGCTTCTGCGCCCTTCGCGGAATGGTGAGGGAATAAGTCGAGCCACTCAGGCGTTGCGTGACACGCTCACGACTTAGGCGAAGCATTGCCGTCACGCGAGAGTCCTGTCAGATATTGCATCGGATCGACGTAACGACCTTCATGCAGGATTTCGAAATGCAGATGTGGCCCGGTGGAGCGCCCGGTAGAGCCCACGGCGGAAATGCGCTGGCCTGGAGCAACGATATCGCCTTCCTTCACGTACAGGCGTGAGGCATGGGCATAGCGGCTGACCAGACCGTTTCCGTGATCAATTTCGACGAGATTACCCAGCTCGCTCTGGAAACCAGCAAAGCGAACCTTGCCGCCACCTGCCGCGAGGATCTCGGTGCCCATGGGTGCTGCAAAATCGAGACCGGGATGAAAAGCGATATGGCCCGTAATCGGATCCACGCGGTTGCCGAACGGCGAGCCCAGCTCGACGCTGCCGACCGGCTTGTGCGCTGGCAAGGCCATCAGCGCAACGCTGCGTGAAGCGGTCGACTGCTCGATACGATCGATGAGCGATTGCAGGCAGCTCAGCGCGCCTTCGGCTTGCTTCACGTTCTCCAGGGTGGGGGCGGGGCTGACTGTATGAGCGGCACGCACGTCGCAGACGGGGGCCAGCTCGGGACCGCCCGCGGCATCCTTGGGGGCCTCATTGATTTTGGGCAGTGACTCCAGGCGTGGTGCGATGCCTGCCTTGTTGAGCTTGTTGAGTCCGGTCTGAATCTGTTCGATACCGGTGAGCTTCTTGAGCAGGCTGGTGGCATTGCCTTCCAGAGTCACCATACGCGCCGAGATTTCCCCCAGGCGCTGCATGGCGAATCCATCACGCACCGGGTCACTTGCCATATCGGCAGCCAGGCGCGGCTCGTTATCAGCAGAGAGTTTGCCGATTGCCAATCCGGCAGCGAAGGCCAGGCACCCCACTACGGCACAGGCGATGACGGACACGGACACTACGTCGCGCATCGATACGGCGCGCACGCCGGCACGCGATATGGATCGGTTTGATAGCAGAAGCAGTGCCACTAAGCTTCCCTCCTCAAGCCGACATGCAATGCCAGCGAACCTTTCAAGGTTTTCGCCTGCCCTGCAATGCCGAACGATATTTCGGGGCGCCGTCCAGCTTGAAGGCTTGTCGACGCTCGTTGAGTACTAATTCCGTCATGGCGCCAAGGGGTTAGGAAACGACGCGGGCACAACGGAGCGAAGGCGGATGTTACCACGACTGCCCGAAGGGGCATCGGCGCGGGCAGCCACTTGGCGCCTGTCTATGTAACCGAATGTGACAGCCCGCCGAACGACGGATTGACGTGCGTAAGCTGACCGCGCCCGTGCGGCCGGTCTGTAGGGAGAAACGCCGTTTATCCCCGCCGGGCGTGATCGGCGAGCTTGACCCAGGTATTGACTACCGTGTCCGGGTTCAGGGAGATGGTCTGGATGCCTTCATCCATGAGCCATTCCGCAAAATCCAGATGGTCGGACGGACCTTGCCCGCAAATACCGACGTACTTGCCCAGCTTGTTGGCGGCCTTGATGGCCAGTGACAACAGCTGCTTCACGGCGGGATCGCGTTCGTCGAAGGCATGTGCAACCAAGCCGGAATCCCGGTCCAGGCCCAGCGTGAGCTGGGTCAGGTCGTTGGAGCCGATCGAGAAGCCGTCGAAGTATTCAAGGAACTGTTCGGCCAGCAGTGCGTTGGATGGAATCTCGCACATCATGATGAGCTTGAGTTCGTTCTCGCCGCGGCGGAGACCATGGTCTTCGAGCAGTTCGACGACACCCTTCGCCTCCTCCAGATTGCGTACGAACGGCACCATGATCTGCACATTGGTCAGGCCCATCTCGTTACGCACCTGCTTCATCGCCAGGCATTCGAGCTCGAAACAGTCGCGGAAGCTGTGCGCGATGTAGCGCGACGCCCCACGGAAACCGAGCATCGGATTCTCTTCTTCCGGCTCATAGATTTCGCCACCCAGCAATTTGCGGTATTCGTTCGACTTGAAGTCCGACATGCGCACGATCACCGGCTTCGGCCAGAACGCCGCGGCGATCGTCGCCACGCCTTCGGCCAGACGCTCGATGAAGAACTGACGTGGTGTCGCGTAGCCGCGTGAGCGGCGCAGGATTTCCTCATGCAGGCTGGCCGTCTGCTGGTTGACCTCGAGAATCGCCTTGGGGTGGATGCCGATCATGTTGTTGATGACGAACTCCAGCCGCGCCAGACCGACACCACCATTCGGCGTCTGCGAAAACTCGAAGGCCAGCTCCGGGTTGCCGACGTTCATCATGATCTTGAGCGGAATCTCGGGCATCGCGCCCATGTCTGTCGTCACGATCTCGTACTCGAGGCGGCCGCGATAAACGTAACCCGTGTCGCCTTCAGCGCAGGACACGGTCACGCTTTCGCCCTCTTCCAGCACCTCGGTCGCATCCCCGCAGCCAACGATGGCCGGAATGCCCAGTTCGCGCGCAATGATGGCTGCGTGACAGGTGCGCCCGCCGCGATTGGTGACGATGGCCGAAGCTCGCTTCATCACCGGTTCCCAGTTCGGATCGGTCATGTCAGTGACGAGCACGTCGCCTTCCTGCACGCGGCTCATCTCGGACGCATCGTTGACCAGGCGAACCGGGCCAGCGCCGATCTTCTGACCGATCGCCCGACCCGACACCATTACGCGACTGTGGTGCTTGAGGCGGTACTTCTCCATGACCGTCGAAGAGGTCTGCGACTGAACCGTCTCAGGCCGGGCCTGGAGGATGTAGAGCTTGCCATCGAGGCCGTCCTTGCCCCATTCGATGTCCATCGGCCGCTCATAGTGCTTCTCGATGATCTGCGCGTAACGCGCCAGCTCCAGCACTTCCTTGTCGTTGAGCGAGAAACGATGACGATCAACTTCAGGGACATCTTCGATCAGCGTAGATTTGCCCGCCGCGCGCTTGTCCGTGAACACCATCTTGATCATCTTCGAGCCGAGGCTGCGACGGATCACCGCTGGATTGCCCTTCTCCAGCATCGGCTTGTGTACGTAGAACTCGTCCGGATTCACAGCACCCTGCACGACGGTCTCACCCAGACCGAACGACGAGGTGATGAACACCACGTCCTTGAAGCCCGATTCCGTATCCAGCGTGAACATCACCCCGGAAGAGCCCTTGTCCGAGCGAACCATGCGTTGCACGCCAGCAGACAGGGCGACATCTGCATGGCGAAAGCCCTTGTGTTCGCGATAAGAGATGGCGCGATCGTTGTAGAGCGACGCGAACACCTCGCGCATCGCATGAAGGACGTTCTCGAAACCGGAGATATTCAGGAAAGTCTCCTGCTGCCCGGCGAAGGAAGCATCGGGCAGATCCTCTGCCGTGGCCGAAGAGCGCACCGCAAAGGTGCCCTCCCCCTCCGCTACGAGTCGCTCGTAGTGCGTACGCAGGTCGGCTTCGAGCTGGGCGGGCAACGAGGTTTCCATGATCCATTGACGGATCTGCGCCCCGGTTCTGGCGAGGGCTTCGACATCGTCGATGTTGAGCACCTCCAGCGCCTCGCGAATACGCCCGGCAAGGTTGTCCTTGGCCAGAAACTCCCGGTAGGCAAAGGCTGTTGTGGCAAAGCCGCCCGGCACGCGCACGCCTGCCGCGGCCAATTGACTGATCATTTCACCCAGGGAAGCGTTCTTGCCACCGACTTGCTCCACGTCGGTCATGCGCAACTCTTCGAAAGGCAGAACGTAGGAATTTGCGTTTGACGTCATGAACCACCCCGTTTGATTGGTCAGCATTGCAATGCGCAGGATTCAGCCGCATTCTATCTAGCAATTTTTGTGCACTGCATAAGAGCTTACCCAGATGTGGAAGCCCGATATTGCAGACAGCTGATCACGGGGCAGCCATCAGTCAGAAAGGTAGGGGCGCGACATGGAGAGCAAGTCGAGGAGAACTGTTTTTTTCGTGTCGGATGGTACCGGCATCACCGCCGAAACCTTGGGACACAGCCTCCTGGCGCAATTTCCTGACTGTGAGTTCCGGCAGGTACGCGCGCCTTTCGTGGATTCTCTGGACAAAGCCCTGGATTGCGCCCGGAATATCCGCGAGGCATCCCGACGTGACGGCCAGCGCCCGTTGGTGTTCAGCACACTGGTTCAGGCGGACACAATTGCTGCGCTGCATGAGACCGAAGCGCACTTCGTCGACCTGTTCGGTACCTTCATCGGTCCGCTCGAGCTCGAGCTTGGCGTGAAGTCCACGCACACCGTTGGCCGCTTTCACGGCATCGCAGAAAGCGAGGACTACAAGCAGCGCATCGAGGCCATCAACTTCACGCTCGCGCATGATGACGGCATCAGCGATAAAAACCTGGAGGACTCCAATGTCATCCTTGTTGGCGTATCGCGTTCGGGCAAGACGCCGACCAGCCTCTACCTCGCCATGCAGTACGGCGTGAAGGCGGCCAACTACCCGCTGATCCCCGAAGACTTCGAGCGCAACAAGCTGCCCGGCGAATTGCAGCGCTATCGCAGCAAGCTCTTTGGCCTGACGATTACGCCGGACCGGCTATCACAGATCCGCCAGGAGCGCCGCCCCAACAGCAAGTACGCTTCGCTCGAAAACTGCGCGGCCGAACTCGAAGCGGCAAAGAAGATGATGCAACGCGAAGGCATCCCCTTCCTCGATTCGACGGCACGCTCCATCGAAGAAATTTCGGCCAAAATCCTGCAGGAAATCCGCTTCGGAAAGCCCGTGTATTGAAGTACCGAGACAGGCGATGACGTAATCAATCCTTCACGGAACATGTTCTGCGCTACATCGCCTCTGAGCGGCGTGTTGGCTGTCGACTGAAGCAAGACGCGCTCTGTCGTACAGAGACAGGTCACGCTGGGCGCCGCCCCCGGTTGAATCAGAGTCCGGTGGCTATCTGCTCGCACTACCGCCTATGGGCAAGATCGCGCACAATGCCAACCCGATAATCCGTCATATCAAAAAGAGGTTAAAAATGACTGAAAAACACTCCGGGTGGGCGTGTCTTCTTGTACTTGCAATCACGGCGAGCCTATCGGCTTGCTCCTCGACAGAGCGCACTTCCGATCTGGAAAATCATCGCTTGGTCGTAGGCTCCAGCACCAAGAGCGACGTGGTCAATGCAATTGGACTACCGCGAAAAATAGACAGGGATGATGCTCAGGGCGGCGAGGCTTGGCTTTACACCGGCAAGCCCATCAATACCAGTTTTCTGTTTCCTGTTGCTGCTGTAATGACAGCGCCAAGCACCATGTCGGTTTATCTCGCTAACGTCGGCACACAAAGTACGATCGATAATGAGCCCGTAACGCTCATCTGTTTCTTCGACAAGACGGGCAGAGTGATCGATATCAGAAGACCAAACCAGGGAGCCCGATAAAATGAAAACTCTTTCGCTATACCTTCTCGCCCTGTTGTTCTTGTCCGGCTGTGCTATAGGACCGACTGAGGCAGAACGCGAAGCAATCAAGCCCGTACGCTCGGCGAAGATTGCAGTGAATTACAGCCTTGCCGCAAAGCGCATCAACTACACGGAGACGCTTTATCGCGTGCTGTGGCTGGAAACAAAGACGTCCTCCCAGGATTTCTCAGGCATCTGGTCGCCCGATCAAGAAATCACAACGCATGTAACCACCACGCTACGCAAACAGAATTTCGGAGCGGATAGTGTGTATGAGGTCGTGAGTCCGTCAGTAATAGAGGCGGCCAACAGACGCACAACTCGTGATGTCACCAATAACGCCTCTGGCGCTCATCCCCAGATTGCCGGCACGAAGCTCATCCCGTACGAAGCATTCTTCAAAAAGGCACCGACGTCCGCCGAGTTCCTGGCCCTCGCCGAAGATTTGAAGAAAAAGAATTATCGCTACTTCCTGGAGTTGACGGCGATGGATCTATACGGAACGGCAATCGGCTATGGCATGGTCACTGTCGCCGCGAATCCGCACGCGCGCGTAATTGATCTGCAGACCAATGAAGTCATCTGGTCGCAGCAACTTTCCCATCAAGAGCTCTATCAGCTTGGCGGTGATCTGAAAAAACTCGAAGAAAACAGCATGAGCAAGACCAAGGAGGGCGTCGGCGCTGGAATTGGTAGATGGGATTTCATGAGCTTGTGGAACTTCAAGTAGACAATTGGCACTCTGCTCTGGGTCGTTTTTTCCAAGCGGAAAATAAAAAGGGACGCCATGGCGTCCCTTTTTATCGCCTCGAAACTCTTGCTTACAGCGCAGCCACCACTGCGTCGCCCATTTCGGAGCAGGACACGCGCTTGGTGCCTTCTTCGAAGATGTCGCCAGTGCGCAGGCCGGAGGCCAGCACCTTCTTGACGGCGGTTTCGATGCGCGTCGCAGTCTTCTCGTCGGCGAACGTGTAACGCATCATCATGGCGACAGACAGGATCATGGCCAGCGGGTTTGCCAGGTTCTTGCCGGCGATGTCCGGCGCGGAGCCATGGCAAGGCTCGTACATGCCCTTGTTGTTTTCATCCAGGGATGCGGACGGCAGCATGCCGATCGAGCCGGTGAGCATCGAGGCTTCGTCGGACAGGATGTCGCCGAACATATTGCCGGTAACGACCACGTCGAACTGCTTCGGCGCACGCACCAGTTGCATCGCACAGTTGTCGACCAGCATGTGGCTGAGTTCGACATCAGGATATTCAGCCGAGATTTCGATGATGACGTCGCGCCACAGTTGCGTGGTTTCGAGCACGTTCATCTTGTCGACCGAACACAGCTTCTTACTGCGCTTCTGCGCGGCCTTGAAAGCGACGTGGCCGATGCGGCGGATTTCGTCTTCGTTGTAGATCATCGTGTTGCGGCCAACGCGCTTGCCACCTTCTTCAGCGATGCCACGTGGCTCGCCGAAGTAGATGTCGCCGGTGAGTTCACGCACGATCATGATGTCGAGGCCGGAGACGATCTCAGGCTTCAGCGACGATGCATTGGCGAGTTCCGGATAGAGGATTGCCGGACGCAAGTTGGCGAACAGGTTCAGGTCCTTGCGGATACCCAGCAGGCCGCGCTCGGGGCGTTGCGGACGCGGCAGCACGTCCCACTTCGGGCCGCCGACAGCGGCGAGCAGCACGGCGTCAGCGGCACGTGCGGCCTTCTGCGTGGCTTCCGGGTAAGGCACGCCGGTCGCATCGACTGCGGCGCCACCGAGCAGGGCTTCTTCCAGCTCGATGTTCATGCCTTCCTTCTTGAACACGTCCAGCACGCGCAATGCCTGCGCCATGATTTCCGGACCGATGCCATCGCCTGGCAGATAACAGATCTTCATTTCTCTTCCTTTTGATACGTCATTCCCGCGAAAGCGGGAATCCACCAAGTAGGCCGTAGCTTACGCAAGAGTGGATTCCCTCCTTCGCGGGAATGACGGTGATTGGGTGTTTGTTATGCGAACAACCAGGGTTGCGCGGCCTTATGTTTTTCTTCGAACGCCTTGATGGCATCGGCATGCTGCAGCGTCAGGCCAATTTCATCGAGGCCATTTAGCAAGCAATGCTTGCGATGCGGCGTGATGTCGAAGCCGAAGCTGAAACCCGACGGCGTGGTCACGGTCTGCTTTTCCAGATCGACGTCGAGCTTGTAGCCCTCGGTCGCTTCCGCTTCCTTGAACAGGCGGTCGACGATCTCGGCAGAAGCGACGATGGGCAGGATGCCGTTCTTGTAGCTGTTGCTGAAGAAGATGTCGGCAAAAGACGGGGCGATCATGACGCTGAAGCCGAAGTCCTCGATGGCCCATGGCGCGTGTTCGCGCGAGGAGCCGCAGCCGAAGTTCTCACGGGCGAGCAGCACTTGCGCGCCCTGGTAGCGTGGCTTGTTCAGTACGAAGTCCGCATTCTTTGGACGATTCGTGCAGTCCATGCCTGGTTCGCCGTGGTCGAGGTAGCGCCATTCGTCGAACAGGTAAGGGCCGAAGCCGCTGCGCTTGATCGACTTGAGGAATTGCTTCGGAATGATCGCGTCGGTGTCGACGTTGGCGCGGTCGAGTGGAGCGACGAGGCCGTTGATGTGTTTGAAGGCTTTCATGTGTTTCTCCTTAAGCCGAGCGCACGTCGACGAAGTGACCGGCGATGGCAGCGGCGGCCGCCATGGCTGGGCTCACGAGGTGGGTGCGACCACCGGGGCCTTGGCGGCCTTCGAAGTTGCGGTTGGACGTGGATGCACAACGCTCGCCCGGCGAGAGACGGTCGGCGTTCATCGCGAGGCACATCGAGCAACCTGGCTCACGCCATTCGAAACCGGCTTCGATGAAGATCTTGTCCAGACCTTCTTCTTCGGCCTGACGCTTGACGATGCCAGAGCCCGGCACAACCATCGCCAGCTTCACGTTGCCAGCGACCTTCTTGCCCTTGGCGACGACAGATGCAGCGCGCAAGTCTTCGATACGCGAGTTGGTGCACGAACCGATGAAGACCTTGTCGATCTTGATGTCGGTGATCGGCATGTCGGCTTGCAGACCCATGTACTTCAACGCGTTTTCGATACCTGTGCGCTTGGTCGGATCTTGCTCGTTGGCAGGATTCGGCACCTTGCCACCGACGGCCAGCACCTGCTCGGGCGACGTGCCCCAGGTGACCTGCGGTTCGATGTCAGCGGCATTGAGTTCAACGACGGAGTCGAACTTCGCATCAGCGTCTGAGTGCAGCGTGTTCCAGTAGGCAACGGCTTTGTCCCATGCTTCACCGGTCGGCACGTTCGGGCGACCCTTGAGGTAGGCAACGGTCTTGTCATCGACGGCGATGATGCCGGCGCGTGCGCCCGCTTCGATGGCGAGGTTACAGACCGTCATGCGGCCTTCCATGGTCAGGTCACGGAACACGGAACCTGCGAACTCGATGCAGTAGCCCGTGCCGCCGGCGGTGCCGATCTTGCCGATGATGGCGAGCGCCACGTCCTTGGCGGTCACGCCGAGGCCCAGCTTGCCTTCGACCTTGACCTGCATGGCCTTGGACTTCTTCTGGATCAGCGTCTGCGTCGCGAGCACGTGCTCGACTTCAGACGTGCCGATGCCGTGCGCCAGCGCGCCGAACGCACCATGCGTAGCCGTGTGGCTGTCACCGCATACCACCGTCATGCCCGGCAGGATTGCGCCGTTCTCGGGAGCGATGACGTGGATGATCCCCTGGTTCTTGTGCTTGAACGGGAAGTAGATCAACGAGCCGAATTCCTTGATGTTGGCATCCAGCGTGTCGACCTGGGTCTTGGAGATCGGGTCTTCGATGTCGCGATCCCAGTTGTTGGTCGGCGTGTTGTGGTCAGGCACGGCCACCACCGACTTGTTGCGCCATGCCTTGCGGCCGGCCAGACGCAGACCTTCGAAGGCTTGCGGGCTGGTCACTTCGTGCACGAGGTGACGGTCGATGTAGAGAAGACAGGTACCGTCTTCTTCCTGGCGTGCGACGTGTGTGTCCCACAACTTGTCGTAAAGCGTCTTGCCAGCCATGGTTGGCTCCTTCGTTGGACTCGGGGATGAGAAACTGCGGGCGTTGGCGTGTGTTTCACCGGTAGCGTTCTACCTTGGTGTTCCACCATAGACCCGACAGCGCAGGTGCGCATGTTAGGCATGCGCCAGTACCAGAACAAGACTATTGTTTATACTGGTATCACCAGTAATAGCCTTGCTCATGAAATGGATACAAAAACAGATAGCCGCCGCAAGGAGCTCGGCGAGTTCTTGCAGGTGTTGCGTCAGCGCAGCGCGCCCGAGGCCTTCGGCTTCCCCGCGGGCAGCCGACGCCGCACGCAAGGACTACGGCGTGAGGAAATCGCTCAACTCGCCGGGATCAGCCCGACCTGGTACACCTGGCTCGAACAGGGGCGCGAAGTAAACGTCTCTGCTGATGCCTTGTCGCGGCTCGCGAAGGCTCTGCAGCTGACGCGACCCGAGCGAGCCTATCTCTTCGAAATGGCTGGACGGCGCGATGACGAGGAAAGCGCCCCGGTCGATGACGCCGCGCCGCCCGCGCTGATCGCCCTGCTGGAGGCGATTGGTGCGCCCGCCTACCTCATGGGGCGTTACTGGGATGTGCTGGCCTGGAACAAACCGGCCGCCGAGCTTTTCGCCGGCTGGCTCGACACGGCCGACAAACTACGCAAGAAAGCGCCGGAGACCACCCCCAACCTGCTGCGCTTCGTTTTTCTCGACCCTGCTGCCCGCAGCCTCATTGTGGACTGGGACATCCGCGCGCGTCGCCTCGCCGCAGAGTTCCGCGCCGACAGCCGCACACGGCTTGAAGAACCCGCATTGCAGAAACTCGTCGACGAACTCTCCCAGGCCAGCCCGGAGTTCACACAATTCTGGAAGCAGCACGATGTGCTGGAGCGTCAGGGCGGGCAACGCGACTTCAATCACCCGAAGCGCGGGTTGATCAGCTACCAGCAGGTCACGCTGCACCCGGTCGAGCAGGAGCAACTGAAACTGGTGATGCTCAAGCCCGCCTAGATCTTCGCCGCGTTCTTGCCGATCGCGTCAATCTCGGCCAGCACTTCAGCGATTTGATGCGTGCCGCGGGCGGCTTCGTTGAGCACGTCGGAGATTTCGTTAGTGGAATGCTCTTGCTCGTAGATCGCCGATGAAATCTCGCCTGACAAGCTGGAGACCGTCTTCATGATCTCGTTGATGCTGGTCATCGAGGAGAACACTAGGCGTGTGTTTTCCTGAACGTTGCCGATCATGGACTTGATGCTCGACGACGATGTCACGGTGTTCAGCGCCAGCGACTTCACCTCCTGCGCCACCACGGCAAAGCCCCTGCCCGCTTCGCCTGCGCGAGCCGCCTCGATAGCCGCATTGAGCGATAGCAGATTGGTACGTTCGGCAATCTCGGTGATGAAGCTCAGGATCTTGCCGATTTCCAGCGCCTGGTTGTTCAGCACCGTAATGTCGTTGCTGACCGTCGTTGTCAGGTTTACGGCCTTGCTGATCACCTGCATGACCTCTTTGATGTTCTGCGAGATGTCGTGAATGCTGTTCGCAACACCTTCCATCGCAGACGATCCGCCCTGCACGCTGCGATTGATGTTCTCGGAGTTGCCCGAGACCTCGGTGACTTTCGCCTCCATGACCGACAGGGTTTCACGCAGCGTCTGGCGCAGCAAGGTGCCGTATAGCGCGCTCGACAGCTGCACCTTGACGGCGTCGTAAATCGTGCCGTCTTTCGGCCCCATGCCAAACACGGCCAGCCCGATCAGCGTGTCGTTGAAGTGCAAGGGCTGCACGACCAGTTTCTGCCGCTCGCCCGCATTCGCGACAATCGAAGGAATGAAGTCGGCCACCGCTTGGCGTGCATGACTTCCTTCGAACTTGATGGCGCCGGACTTGTTGAACGCAGTAAGCACATTCAGATGACTCGGAATCGTCTTGCGATCTGAACCTTCCGGGTTGTCGTACACGGCAAGGTAGAACGAAGGAATGCCGAGCTTTGGCAGGTCTGCCTGGATGATCTTGAGGATGGAGGCCGTGTCGTGGGTCGTTGCCAGCTTCGCGCCAAGCTGACTGATGGAGCGCTCATGCGTCACCGTCTTCAGGTTGGCGGCATCGCGCAAACGACTCGCTGATTCACTCAACATGACGCGACTCTGCGCCCAGATGTCTTCAGCCTTGATGATCCTGCCGCGACGCCAGAGCGTCGGCAGCGCGTGCTTGCGGATGATCGAGATGTAGTTCTGCAGCAGATCCACAGGAATCTTCTGCGCTGCAAAGACCTTGACTGCATCGGTCAGGGCCGCCATGAAGACGCCATGTCGCTTCCAGCCGCGCAATTCCTGGCAGAAAGCGGCAACCAGCTTTTCGGCCGTATCAAGCAG
Organism: Uliginosibacterium silvisoli; assembly: GCF_036017035.1. NCBI lineage: Bacteria > Pseudomonadati > Pseudomonadota > Betaproteobacteria > Rhodocyclales > Zoogloeaceae > Uliginosibacterium > Uliginosibacterium silvisoli. The sequence continues at coordinate 379,872 of NZ_JAYXHS010000004.1, forward strand.
TGAGGCCTCATCCAGTTTGGCGGAGCCCATGCTTTCGACAAGCGAATTCTTCATGGACATGGCCGTTGCACGGCGATTGAAGAAGCCCGCCATTTTCAGCATCTGCCCAGCACGGTCGGCAAGGCCGAATTTCTGGCCCATCGCGACCGAACCCGAGATGGCCATTTCCACCTTGTGCGAGAGACAACCGCAAGACTGGCCGACGACCAGCTTCGCAGGCAACTTCTCGTCACCCGGCGATTGCCCGGCGGCAGCGAGGTTGACCACTTCGAGCGCTTTGGCGCCCTGTGCGTCGCAAGGAAAGCTGACTGTCGTGACAGGCGGTGTGAGCGCACGTGCTTCGACCGTGTCGTTGCAACCCGCCACGGCCATGTCCTCAGGTACCCGAATGCTGCGCTTCTGGCAGTCCTCGATCAGACCGATGGCGATATTGTCGTTGACGCAAACAACGGCGTCGAAATCACGACCCGGAACGAAGCCCTTGTCGTCGATGAACAGCTTGAGCATCTCGGCTCCGCGCACCTTGTCCCAACCGCCGAAGGGCGAGATGCGTTGATCGTCGACCGCGATATTGTTTTCGTTGAGCACATCAACGTAGGCCTGAAAACGCTCTTTCGCATAAGCGTGGGTTTCAGGTCCGCGAATGAAGATGATCTTGCGCTTGCCGTGCTTGTGGATCAGGTGTTCGACCACCAGGCGCATGCCGGCATAGCTGTCGGTCGACACCACGGGGAACGGGGGAATCTTCAGGGTCAGCGTGACGACCGGCACCGGCGCATAGCGCTTGTAGTAGGTGTTGGTGAAATTGTCGGCGTCGGATGAAGCCCAGGTGATAACGCCGTGATAGCTCGCGTTGATGAGATCGTAGATGGCTGCGCCCGGGTCCTTGCCAAGCTGACCGCCACGGAAGATCACCAGATGCTGATCCTGCTTCTCCGTCGCGTCGAGAATCCCCTCGAGCAGCAACTCCTGGGTACTTCCACCCACCAACTCGCGGGTCATGTACGCGACAGGCTTTTTCGACAATGCCATTTACTTGAGTCTCCTGCAGGTAGCTACCGTCACTACCTGGAACCTGCTGTTGAATCTGCTGTATTGCCAAGAGGCCAGGCCAGTTAAAGGCCGAGGCTCCAAGGACTAGCGGCCTTGCAGGCAGAAACTTGATGGACGGTTCCGGGAGGGAGAACGGGATTTACGAGGGACGTAAGCGATTGATGTAAAAAGGAAAAAACAAAGACCCTGTGTGCCGGGAAACGCCACACAAGGCCCTCGATACAAAACGTCACACCCCACCTTGAGCGGGGTCAGAAATCTACGCAGCGCGTGCTTGTTCCAGCACCAGTTTGTACTCGATCGCGTCCACCAGCGCTTTCCAGCTGGCGTCGATGACGTCCGTCGACACGCCGATGGTCGTCCACTTTTCGGAATGATCGGCCGTCTCGATGAGCACACGTACCTTGGCAGCAGAAGCCTTGTCCGAATCGAGCACGCGCACCTTGTAGTCCGTGAGTTTCATCTCGGCGATGACCGGGTAGAAACGCTCCAGCGCCTTGCGCGCCGCCTTGTCCAACGCATTCACGGGACCATCGCCTTCGGCTGCGGTGATCTCCTCTTCGCCGCCCACTGCGATCTTCACCAGCGCATTTGAATTGATGCCGTTCAGTGAAGGCTCGTTGACGATGACCTTGAACTCCTTCAGCTCGAAGAAGGGTTGATGCTTGCCGAGCAGCTTGCGCACGACGAGTTCGAACGAGCTCTCGGCCGTCTCGAACTGATAGCCCTCGTGCTCGAGCTCCTTGAGCTTGTCGACGATCTTCTGCGTCTCGGGCGAGTCCTTGGTCAGCGTGGCGTCGAGTTTGTTGATACGCGCCAGCAGCGTGCTGCGACCTGCCACTTCGCTCATCAGGATGCGGCGGCTATTGCCCACCACTTCCGGGTTGATGTGCTCGTAGGAGATCGGGTTCTTGTTCACTGCATCGATGTGCATGCCGCCCTTGTGCGCGAACGCATCGTTGCCCACGTACGGGGCCTTCTCGTTGTGCGGCATGTTGGCGATTTCGCTCACGCTGCGCGCCAGCGAAGTCAGGTGCACGAGGCTGCCGGCAGGCAGACAGCGCTTGTCCAGCTTGAGTTCGATATTCGGGATGATGGCGCACAGGTTGGCGTTGCCACAGCGCTCGCCGATGCCGTTGATGGTGCCCTGCACCTGCGTTGCTCCCGCCTGCACGGCAGCGATGGAATTGGCGACCGCCATCTCGCAATCGTTATGGCAATGAATGCCGATTTCCACTTTCGGGAAGTGTTCCGCCACCAAGGCGGTCACCTTGCCGATCACGTCCGGGAAGGTGCCGCCATTTGTGTCGCACAGACACAGACAGTCAGCGCCGGCATCGGCAGCCGCTTTCAGTGCCTGCAATGCGTATTCAGGATTGGCCTTGTAGCCATCGAAGAAATGCTCGGCGTCGAACACCACTTCCTTGCCCTGAGATTTCAGGTACACGATGGTGTCGCCGATCATGGCGAGGTTTTCTTCGAGCGTGGTGCGCAGGATGGCTGTGACCTGGTAGTCCCAGCTCTTGCCGAAAATGGCGACGGCCTCTGTGTTCGCGCTAAGCAGCGAGCGCAGGTTGTTGTCGTCTTCGGCGCGGATGCCGATCTTGCGCGTTGCGCCGAACGCGATGATCTTGCTGTGTTGCAGCTTCAGTTCGCCAATGCGACGGAAGAACTCCAGATCCTTCGGGTTGGAGCCTGGATTGCCTGCTTCGATGTAGCTCACGCCCAAGGCATCGAGGCGTTCGACAATCTTGATCTTGTCTTCCACGGAATAGGAAATCCCTTGCGCCTGGGCTCCATCGCGCAAAGTGGAATCGTAAACGTGGACAAGCTGACTCATTACAGGCTCCTGCAAATACGGGCAATCTTTCGAACCCGCGATTTTGACAGAAAGTAGGCATCCCGTCTTTCACCGGGCGTAAGGCCCGCGCACGGCACATCGCCACGACTGTGCCAGAATCCTCAATACGGGCCCACGGCCGGCCAGCGCCATACAGAAACCCATGGACGAAAAACATTACCTTTCGCCACTGTTCGAACCGCAAAGCGTTGCCATCATCGGTGCCACCGTGCGGGAAGGTGCGCTGGGTTACGTCCTGATCGGCAATATGCTGGCCTCTGGCTACAAGGGAACCTTGTACGCGGTCAATCCAAAGTACAAGGCGGTCCAGGGCGTGCAGTGTTACCGCCGCATTGGTAATGTGCCGCCCCGCGTCGACCTGGCCATCATTGCAACGCCCGCCGATACGGTGCCCGGCATCATCGATGAATGCGGCAAGGCAGGCGTGCGGTTCGCCGTCGTGCTATCGGCCGGTTTCGGCGAAAACGGCGCAGCCGGGGCCAGGCTTGAAATGCAGGCGGTGCGAAGCGCGCGCCGATATGGCTTGCGCCTGCTCGGGCCGAACAGCCTCGGTGTGGCCCGCCCGGAAATCGGGCTCAACGCCACTTTCGCGCACGGCAAACCCATTCCGGGGTCGATCGGCTTCATCTCCCAGTCCGGCTCGCTGTGCGCCGCCATCCTCGATTACGCGCGGCCCAACCAGGTGGGGTTTTCCAACGTCGTCTCGCTGGGTCTGTCCAGCGATCTGGATTTCGGCGAGATCCTCGATTACATGGTGTGGGACTTCCGCACCGAAAGCATCCTGCTCTATATCGAAGGCATTCGCGACGCGCGCCGCTTCCTGTCCGCCCTGCGTGCGGCAGCGCGTGCCAAACCGGTGTTGATTCTCAAGGTCGGCCGTCACCCGGTGGGTTTGCGCGCCGCTCAACAGCATACGGGCGCAGTGGCGGGCGATGATGCGGTGTTCGACGCGGCATTGCGACGCGCGGGAGTGATCCGCCTCTACAACCTGAGCCAGCTCTACGCTGCGTCGAAAGCGCTGTTCGCGCACTTCCGCCCACGCGGCAATCGCCTCGCAATCATCACGAATGGCGGCGGCCCTGGTGTCATGGCGGCAGACCGCGCAGGCGATCTGGGCATCCCGCTGGCTCAGCTGTCGACAAAGACGCTGACGCGCCTCGACAAGATCCTGCCGCCGCACTGGTCGCTGGACAATCCGATCGATCTGATCGGCGACTCCGATCCCGAACGGTATGCCAATGCGTTGGCGGCGCTGCTCGATGACGAGGGCGTCGACGGTGTGCTGTGCCTGCTCACGCCGCAAGCCATGACCCGACCCAACGACGTCGCCCAGCACGTCATCACACAGCGCAAGCGTACGGAGAAGCCGATCCTGACGTGCTGGCTCGGCGAGGACCAGACCCGCGATGCGCGTGAGGCCTTTCGCGTCGCGGGTATCCCGTCCTTGCGCACGCCCGAGATCGCGGTCGAGTTGTTTGCCAACCTGAGCGCCTATTACCGCAATCAGGGTTTGCTTACACAGGTCGCGGCGCCTCTGGGAAACAAGCGAGCCCCTCTGCTCGATGCGGCGCGCCTGCTGATCGACAATGCGCTGGTCGGTCATCGCATGCAGCTGCTACGCCAGGAGTGCATGGCGATCCTGAGCGCGTTTCATATCCCGACGCGCGCCATGCAGCTCGCTCGCTCGCCACAACAGGTTGCCGAGATGGCCGGGATGATGGGTTTTCCCATCGTGATGCGGCCCAATGCCTGTGTCGCAAAGATACGCAGCGCCGTACTCATCCGTCGCAACATCAATGATGCAGCGGCCGCTCAGCAGGCGTATGAGGATATCGCCGGCGAACTGCGTCGGCATTCGCCAGAAAGCATGCATTACGGCATCTGTATCGAGCATGTCACGCGCTCGCCGTTCGAGCGCGAATTGATGGTGCGCGTCTGGCGTGACCCCGTGCTTGGCCCGGTGATCGGTTTCGGCGAGCGCAGTCTCGATCCGGATTACTGGCCAGATCGCGCAGTCGCCCTGCCCCCGCTCAACGCTTATCTGGTACGGGATCTGGTCCAGGGCACGCGCGCAGCCAAGGTCATGAGCCAGCGCGATGACATGCCCGCGGCACGCGTCGATCTGATCGAGGACATCCTCCTGCGCGTTTCGGAAATGATCTGCGAGCTACCGTGGATTCAGTCGCTTGAACTCAACCCGCTGCGCGTCGACGATCGTCAGGCGGTGGTCACCGACGCGCGCATCACTATAGGCAGCATTCCGCCAGGCGCTGGCCGCTATGACCACATGGCGATCCACCCCTATCCGAGCGATCTCATTTCGCATTGGCAGCTCAGGGATGGCACGCCAGTCCTGGTGCGCCCGCTGAAACCCGAGGATGCCGAACTCGAACAGCGTTTCGTTCAGGGGCTATCGCCGGAGACGCGCTATTTCCGCTTCATGAGCGCCGTGCGTGAGCTGCCACCTGCGCTATTGGCCAAACTCACGCAGATCGACTATGACCGCGAGATCGCCTTGATTGCCACCATCGAGGAAGGTGACGAAACGATCGAGATCGGCGTCTGTCGCTACGCAACCAACCCGGATGGGCGTAGTTGCGAGTTTGCCATTGTCATTGGCGACAAATGGCAGAAGAGCGGATTGGGTCGTTACATGATGAACCAGCTCATTGACACCGCCCGTACGCGCGGCCTGCAAGTCATGAAGGGCGTATTCCTTGCCAGCAACGAGCGCATGCTGCGTTTTGCACAAAGCCTCGGATTCGTACTGAGCGTCGACGCCGAAGATCCCACCATGAAAAATGGCGAGCTGGATCTGCTCGGCCCGGTAAGCCGCAAATAATGAAACTTGCCAAGCAAGCATGGCTTTCACGACAATTGGCCCGCTTCACTCCCTTCTCTCCAGCCGCTGAAAGCGACTCGCTATGACTCATCGCTGCACCTGGGCGGGCAACGACCCGCTGTACGTCAAATATCATGATGAAGAATGGGGCGTGCCCGTCCATGACGATCGCAAGCTCTTTGAATTCCTCATCCTCGAAGGTGCGCAGGCAGGCCTTTCCTGGATCACCATCCTCCGCAAGCGCGAGCACTACCGCGCCGCGTTCCACGGCTTCAATCCGAAGCGCGTGGCCGAGTTTGGGGAGAAAGACATCATTCGTTTGATGTCCAACGATGGCATCGTCCGCAACCGCCAGAAGATCCAGGCAGCGATCGGCAACGCGCGAGCTTTCCTGGAAGTACAAGCCGAGCATGGCACTTTCGCCGAGTACATGTGGGGCTTCGTTGACGGCAAGCCCATCCACAATCACTGGAAAGCCGGCGAGGTCCCGGCAAAGACAGAAGTGTCTGACGCCCTGTCAGCAGACTTGCAGAAGCGTGGCTTCAAATTTGTCGGCAGCACTATCTGTTACGCACACATGCAGGCCGTGGGCATGGTCAACGACCACACGACAGATTGCTTCAGGCACGCAGAACTGCTGGGTTGAGCTCGGCCAGTCGGCCGGTTTCCCCGCCCCACTTCAGCACAAAGACGGACCTTTGCATGACGACTATTTCCGGACTGTCCGGTAACGAGATCTACTGCTTGCGGCGTCTGGGCTATACGCCGGGCGAGTTGGTCATAGGCAACAGCGTGATCTCGCTCGGATTGCTCGGTGGCATTGCAGCCGGCCTCAAGACCCTGGCTGGCGGAGAGGTCAGCGGCGTCACCTCCATCATTCACGATGGTCGCAAACGGGCGATCGAGCGCCTGCACATGGAAGCCGGACATAACGGCGGCTATGGCGTGACGGGCGTATCGAGTGAGTTGATCCTTCACGGCGGCAATATCGAGTTTCTCGCCATCGGCTCATGTGTGCGCCAGGGTACAGAGCGCTCGCGTACTCCGGCTTTTTCAAGCGCATGTGATGGGCAAGCTCTCTATTGCCTGCAAGACGCGGGCTTCACGCCGAAGCATTTTGTCTTCGGCAATGTCGCGTATTCGGTTGGCCTGGGTGGTGGGTTCCTGGGCTTATTGCGCAGCCTTGGCCGCGGCGAAGTGACCGAATTCTCCGAAGTTTTCAACCGCACACGGCATCTCGCGCTGGAGCGCATTCGCCAGGAGGCCCGTGAGCTGGGTGCCAATGCTGTGACGGGAATCCGTACCTCCATCCTGCCACTGGCGGGCATGCAGGAGATGGTCATGACGGGTACTGCGTGCACGCATCCCGCGCTTCCCGCTTCTGCCTGGCCTGTCACCAGCGACCTGACGCATGAAGAGATGTGGAATCTCGCCAACCAGGGCTACATGCCGGTGCAACTCGTACTCGGCGTCTCGGTCTATTCGCTCGGCCTGGTCGGGGGGATTTCTTCCTTCTTCAAATCCTTCGTCCGCGGTGAGATCAGCGAACTGACGAGCCTGATATACGAAGCCCGTGAACGTGCGCTGATCAAGATTGGCGAAGATGCGCGTGAGGCCGGGGCCGATGAGGTGTTGGGCGTGAAGACCTACGTCTACAACCTGGGAGGCGGCATCATTGAATTTCTGGCGATTGGCACTGCCGTGCGCAAGCTGGATGGCGCGCTTACGCGCAGCGAGAATCTGCTCCCACAGGCCATCATTCGCGATCAGGATACGTTTGTTAACACAGTCGATCGCTCGACTTCGTACTCGCTTGAGCGCCCCACCAATGCTCGCGGATCGATCGGGCTCTTTACGGGCATGGGTTTTGCGCTGATCGCTCTGGTGGTGTTCGTCTTCAAACTGTTTGCAGTGTTTCACTGAAAGCGCGGCCTGGCTCATAGGCCCGGCACCTCGGCGCAGGTATACTCTCTGCAACTGGTGCAACGCTGCAAATATGACTACGACATCGCAACGAATCGACTATAACGGACTGCCTGCCGTTCACCTGTGCTCGCCAGACGGCGCCGAAGCCATCGTGCTGGAACATGGCGGCCACCTCGTGTCCTGGAAGCCTGCCAACGGCGCGGAACGCATCTACATGTCTCCGAACGCTGTATTCAAGGAAGGCACGCCTGTGCGCGGTGGCGTGCCGGTGATCTTCCCGCAATTCGGCCTGCGCGGCCCCTTGCAGGGACACGGTTTTGCCCGCCGCATGAACTGGCAGTTGGTGGATGCGCGTGTCGGCGAAGATTACGCGCTTGCGCATCTGCGCCTGAGTGACACGCCGGAAACACGTGAGCATTGGCCACACGAATTTGCGCTGGAAATTGCAGTGAACATTTCGGGCGCACGCCTCGACATCGAACTGGAAGTCAGCAATACGGGCAGCAGCACGTTTGACTTCATGGCAGCCCTGCACACCTACCTTGCCGTCAAGGAGGTTGAAGAATGCGGTGTGGAAGGCTTGAGTGGCCTGGCCTGCGAAGACATGCTGACTGGCAAGCAATTCCGGGAAACGAAGAGCTCCTTCACGATTGACCAGGAAGTTGACCGCGTTTACCACGACACCACGAAGCCGCTGATGCTCAACGAACCACATCGGGGTGTTGTCATCCAATCCGAGAACATGCCGGATACGGTTATCTGGAATCCGTGGGAAGTACGTTGTGCCGAGCTGGCCGACATGCCCAAGGATGGTTTCCGTCGCATGCTGTGCGTGGAAGCGGCGGTCATCCGTGATCCGGTCAAGCTGGAGCCAGGCGGCGAATGGTGGGGGCGCCAGACCTTCGTAGCAATGGAGTAAGCCCTCTCCTCAAACAAAACGCCATTGCCGCTCGCGCGACAATGGCGTTTTTCTTTGTGGCACCAGGAGTCAGATCAGGCGTCTTGTCAGGCGTTTTATCCGAGACCGTTTGCGAGATCAGCCTTGATGTCCTCCGCCGACTCGAGACCGACAGCCAATCGCAGCAAGCTGTCCTTGATACCGGCAGCAGCACGCGCATCTGCGGAGATGCGGCCGTGAGTGGTCGTACCAGGGTGGGTGATCGTCGTACGTGTGTCACCCAGATTGGCGGTAATCGACAGCATGCGCGTGCCATCCACCACGCGCCACGCACCATCCTTGCCACCCTTCACCTCGAAGGCGACGATCGCACCGCCGCTCTTCTGTTGGCGCAACGCGAGTTCGTGCTGTGGGTGTGAGGGCAAGCCCGGGTAATAGACGCGCTCGATGCCTGGTTGAGCCTCCAGCCATTGAGCAATCGCCAGCGCACTGGCCGATTGCGCTTCCATGCGGATGCGCAAAGTTTCCAGGCCCTTCAATATGACCCATGCATTGAATGGCGAGATACTCGGCCCGGCCGTCCGCAGGAACTTGAACACTTCGTCGAGCAGGACCTTGTTGCCGACGACGGCACCGCCGAGCACACGCCCTTGCCCATCGAGGTATTTCGTTGCCGAATGAATCACGAGATCGGCGCCAAGCTCCAACGGCTTTTGCAGCGCAGGCGTACAGAAGCAATTGTCGACGGCAAGCCAGGCACCCGCTTTCTTCGCGATTGCTGAAACCGCTGCAATGTCGACAAGCTGCGTCAGCGGGTTGGAAGGCGTTTCGACAAAAACCAGCTTGGTGGTCGGGCGCACCGCGGCTTCGTATTCGGGCAAATCGGTTGCCGATACGAAAGTTGTCTCGACACCGAACTTCGCCATGTAGGCATTGAAGAAAGTCTGCGTCGAGCCGAACAAGCCGCGCGAAGCGATGATGTGATCGCCCGACTTCAACAAGGCCATGCAGGTCGCCAGAATTGCCGCCATGCCCGTAGAGGTCGCGACACAGGCTTCGCCACCCTCGAGCGCCGCAAGACGCACCTGCAGCATGTCTACCGTAGGATTGGTGAAGCGTGAATAGATCATGCCGTCTTCTTCGCCGCAGAAGCGACGTGCCGCCTCTGCGGCATTGTTGAAGACGAAACTTGACGTCAGGTACAGCGATTCGCTGTGCTCGCCGTACTGACTGCGCAGCGTGCCTGCGCGCACGGCGAGTGTATCGAAATCGAGGGGTGTCACTTCCTCAACTCGACCAAGTGGTGCACTCTCTTCTTTGCTCATGGCATATCTCCGGAAACAAAAAACCCGTTCAGCTCTGACGAGTCGGAACGGGTTGAGAATTCATCCCATTCTCTTTAGCTGTATTTGTAATGCGCCCGCAAGCTGTATATCAAATCGGCGCGACTGCTGCTTCCAGTACGTTAAAGCCCTTGGCAGAGGGCTGTCAAGGTTGTTGTGTCAGCCCGAGACCAGATTCAGATCCAGCTGACCGCCCTCGCCATCTTCGGACTCACTCTTGTTACTTTCGGCGCGACCACCTTCGATCTCGTCGAGGTATTCGCTCGTGATGTCACCTGTGACATACACGCCGTCAAAGCACGAAGTCTCGAACTCCTTGATGACCGGATTGAGTGAACCCACGGCCGCCTTGAGGTCATCCAGAGTCTGGTAGATCAACGCATCCGCGCCAATTTCCTGACCGATCTCCTCTTCATTGCGGAAGGAAGCAATCAACTCATTCTTGCTCGGCATGTCGATGCCATACACATTGGCATGACGCACTGGCGGCGCTGCGGAGGCCATATACACCTTGGTGGCTCCTGCTTCGCGCGCCATGGTGATGATCTCGCGGCTGGTCGTGCCGCGCACGATGGAGTCATCCACCAGCAGCACGTTCTTGCCGACGAATTCCTGATGGATCGCGTTCAGTTTCTGGCGAACCGATTTCTTGCGGATCGCCTGGCCCGGCATGATGAAGGTGCGACCGATGTAGCGATTCTTGACGAAGCCTTCGCGATAGGCGATGCCCAGATTGCTGGCCAACTCCATGGCTGCAGAACGGCTCGAATCCGGAATCGGGATCACCACGTCGATATTCAGATGAGAAAAGTCGCGGCGGATGCGCTCGGCGAGATAGGTTCCCATCTTGACGCGGCTCTCGTACACCGAGATGCCATCGATGAGCGAGTCGGGACGAGCGAGGTACACGAACTCGAACATGCACGGTGCATACGGCCGTGGCTCTGCACATTGACTGCTCGAGAACTTGCCGCGTGTATCAACCAGGATGGCCTCACCCGGCATCACGTCACGCAGCACCTTGAAGCCCAGCACATCCATCGCAACGCTTTCGGATGCAACCATGTACTCCTTGCCGCCCGCAGCATCGTTCTCTCCGATGATGAGCGGGCGAATGCCGTAGGGATCACGGAAAGCCAACAGACCATAGCCAGCAATCATCACCACTGCGGCGTAAGCGCCACGTGCGCGGCGATGCACGCCTGCCACTGCACGGAAAATGGTTTCCTCATCGAGACGGAACGAACCACCGGAAGCCTCCTGCAGCTCATGTGCCAGCACGTTGAGCAGCACCTCGGAGTCCGAGTTGGTGTTCATGTGGCGCAGGTCAGCGAGGTACATCTCGCGCTTGAGCGCATCTGCATTCGTCAGGTTGCCGTTGTGGGCAAGCATCAGGCCGAACGGGGAGTTCACATAGAAGGGCTGTGCTTCGGCGGGGTTGTAGGCCGAGCCCGCCGTCGGGTAACGACAGTGGCCGATGCCCCAGTTGCCGTCGAGGCTGCGCATATTGCGCGTGCGGAACACGTCACGAACCAGCCCGGGGCCCTTGTGCATGTGAAAGCGCCCACCATCGGCTGTCGCGATGCCGGCGGCATCCTGGCCGCGATGTTGAAGGACTTGCAAACCGTCATAGAGCAGCTGATTGACGGGCGTAGTCGCCATCACGCCGATAATTCCGCACATAGATCACCTATCACCGATACTTGATTCGTGCCGCCAAATCCTTGGGCAACCAAGGCTTGAGGGCGATAACAATCGTTTCCAGTGGCGGCGCGAAGATTGATTCTCGCCACCATTGCTCGCGTGGCAACGAGCTGAAACCTGCACAAGCCACTACCACTACTGCAATCAGTACGCCGCGCGCGATGCCGAACACTGCGCCGGCCAATCTGTCCGTTGCCCCCAAGCCTACTGCCGACAGCATCTCGCGCAGGAGGGTCCGCAACAGCGCCAGCACCAGCAAGACCAGCACAACGATGACGACAAAGGCCATGGCCCATTGCAGCCAGGGGGCCGACACAATGCCCGACAGCTTCGGCGCCAGCATGTCCGCAAACTGGTTCGCGACAATAAAGGCCGCAATCCAGCTGACCAGCGCAAACAACTCGCCTATCAGACCACGCCAAGCTCCGAGCAGCAGACTCAAAGCCAGCACAATCAGGAAAACCAGATCAAATGCAGTCATTACCTGACTTGCACATATGCCACGACGACGTGAAAACTCACTTTGTCGTCACGACGCCATTCAAACCACCCTGTTTCAGCCGCGTGGCTGCAGCGTCTGCAGCTTGTCGCGTCTTGAACGGCCCAACACGCACCCGCGTCTTGTCTCCAACCTTATCGGTAGTTGCGGTCATTCCTGCCCGCTTCAACTGGGCCTGCACAGATTTGACGTTCTCGGGGTCGCGATAGGCCCCCAGTTGAACGAAAAAGCGTGTCTCCGTGGCCGGCACAGGCAGGGCCTCGCCTTCCAGGGCGGCTTTTGCACGCGCCTCCGCACTGATGGATGACTTGGCTGACGATTCGGCAGGTTTGCTCGAAGCCGCGTGGCTTGAAGTTGCGCTGGGCGCTGCTGCCGCGGCGGGGACGGCCATGCTGGCCGCGGACGAGGATGCCACAGTGGTCGTTGGCATCTCGGGATCGGTAGGCGGAACGAGCGGAGCAGCCGGTTGCGGGCTAGCCGCCGGAACAGATGCGCCCGGCGCGGTAGTGATGAGGCGCGACGTGTAGTTGCTGCCTTCCTGACTCGGGATGCGGATCTGCAGATCGTTGCCACCGGAATGCGGCTCGCTGTCCATCACCATCGGCAGGAATACGGCGGCGGCTAGAACCAGTGCGATGGCACCAATCAGGCGGCGGCGGGCGCGCTTTTTCAGCTCAAGCTGGGCGTCGGTATCTGCCATTAAAGGGCCATGTACTTTAGGAAGAACGCTTGGTTTCAACGGCCTGCATCACACCAGCGACCGTCAGGAACGAACCAAAGGCGACGATTCTATCACCCTCCTTCGCGCCAGCCTGTGCTGCATTGAATGCACTCGCCGGATCAGCAAAAGTGGCAATGCCAGGCTTCAAGCCGAGTTCGGCGGCAATGCCAGCGACGACTTCAGCCAGATCCGCTGAGTTCGCCGCTCGCGGCCCCGGCAGATCGCAGAGCAACCAATGATCAACGCGCGACGCAATATTTTTCAGGCTACCCGCAATGTCTTTGTCCGCCAGCATGCCGCACACCGCCCAGGTGTCCGAAAAGAAGCCCATGTTGGAGAGGTTGTCCGACAACACTGCCGCGGCCTGGGGGTTGTGGGCAACATCAAGGACGACGGCTGGCCGACCAGGCAAGACCTGGAAGCGTCCGGGGATTTCGACCAGCATCAGCCCCTGACGCACCGCCTGCATGGGTACCGGCAAGCGCTCATTCAGTGCTTCCAGTGCAGCCAGTGCGCTCGAAGCGTTCAGCAACTGATTGGCTCCACGCAAGGCCGGGTAAGCCAGGCTGCTTCGACGTTGAGCCTTGCCACGAAACTGCCATTGGGTCTTGTCGCCGGAGAAACCGAAATCGCGGCCCGAAATGCGCAGATCCGCACCGATCGCTTTGGCATGATCAATGAGGGACTGCGGCGGCATCGGATCGCCACACACCGCTGGCTTACCCGGGCGGAAAATCCCGGCCTTCTCGAATCCGATCGCTTCCCGCGTATCGCCGAGATAGTCCATGTGATCCATTGCGACGCCCGTCACAATGGAGCAATCCGGCTCAAACGCATTGACCGCATCGAGACGGCCGCCCAGGCCAACTTCGAGAATCACGACATCCAGCGCAGCTCGCGCGAACACCGCCCATGCGGCCAGCGTGCCGTACTCAAAATAAGTCAGAGCGACATCGCCACGCACGTGCTCGACCAGAGCGAACGCATCCACCAGCTGCGCGTCATCGACCTCTTTGGCGTCGATACGCACGCGCTCGTTGTAGCGCAGCAGATGCGGCGAGGTGTAGAGCCCGACGCGGTAACCGGCAGCCCGCAACATGGCTTCGAGCATGGCGCAGGTTGAGCCCTTGCCATTGGTGCCACCCACGGTGATGACGACCGCACTGGTTGTCAGCATCAGCGCATCGCGGACACGCGCCACGCGCTCGAGACCAAGCTCTATCGGTCGGCTATGCTGGGTTTCGATATACGCGAGCCAATCGTCCAGCGACTGGTCTTGCGACGGTGCTGCGGCCATCAGTTATTGATCGCTGGCTGGCCGGAAAGGAGCGTCAGCACCTGCGCGAGGCGTTCGCGCAATTCGCGACGGTCGACGATCATGTCGATCGCCCCCTTCTCGATCAGGAATTCGGAGCGCTGGAAACCTTCAGGCAATTTTTCACGTACGGTTTGCTCAATCACGCGTGGGCCTGCAAAACCGATCAAAGCGCCCGGCTCTGCAATCACCACGTCACCCATGAAGGCAAAGCTGGCCGAAACACCGCCCATGGTCGGGTCGGTCAGGATGGTTACGAACGGCAGACGCTTTGCCGACAGGCGCGTAATCGCAGCAGTGGTCTTGGCCATCTGCATCAGCGAGAACAAACCCTCCTGCATGCGTGCGCCACCGGTTGCCGTAAAGCACACGAACGGCAGGCCCTGCTCGTAAGCGGCCTTCACACCACGCACGAAGCGTTCGCCAACAACCGAGCCCATCGAACCGCCGAGGAAATCGAACTCGAACGAAGCAACCACCAGCGGCACGTTGCACACTGCGCCCTGCATGACGATCAGCGCGTCCGATTCACCTGTATCTTCGAATGCTGCCGCCAGTCGGTCTGGATACTTCTTGCTGTCCTTGAACTTCAGGGGGTCAACCGGGACGACTTCGGAGCCGAGTTCGAAACGGCCTTCCGGGTCGAGCAGCAAATCGAGACGCTGACGTGCGCGAATGCGCTTGTGATGGCCGCACTTCGGGCACACGTACTGGCTGGCTTCGATATCCGAGCGATAGAGCACCGCTTCGCAAGCCTCGCACTTGATCCACAGCCCCTCGGGCATGGATTTCTTGACCGGTTGATCACGCTTGATCTTCGGGGGCAGAAGTTTGGTCAGCCAGCTCATGCCTTCGCTCCTTCAGTTTTTACCGATACTTCGTCCATCGCCGCGCGTATGCCTCGCAGGAACGCGCCCACACGCGCAGCCTCCTCGCCACGTGGCGACGACTCGATTTCTTCAACAACGCGACTGCCAATCACGACGGCGTCAGCGAAGCCTGCAATGCTCCTGGCGGTCGCCGCATCGCGAATGCCGAATCCCACGCCTACAGGCATACCGACGCGCTCACGGATCAGCGGGATACGCGAGGCAACCTCTTCCACATTCAGGTGGCCTGCGCCTGTCACGCCCTTCAGCGAAACGTAATAAATATAGCCGCTGCCAGCTACCGCCACATCCGAGTAGCGCTGCTCCACCGACGTCGGTGCGAGCAGAAAGATCGGATCGAGACCGCGGCTCTTCAGCAAACCGGAATACTCCTGACACTCCTCCGGTGGGTAGTCCACCAGCAGCACACCATCAAGACCGACTTCACGCGCGAGATCGGCAAAATGCTCTGCCCCCATGGCTTCGACGGGATTGGCGTAGCCCATCAGCACGATCGGCGTTACCTGGTCGGCCTTGCGGAACTCGCGGACGCATTCCAGCACCTGCTTCATGCTGACCTTGTTGGCCAAAGCACGCTCCATGGCACGTTGGATCGTCGGACCTTCTGCCATGGGATCCGAGAAAGGAACACCCAGCTCGATGACGTCCGCCCCCGCGGCAACCATCTCGCGCATGATCGGCAATACCGATGCGAGATCAGGATCGCCCGCCGTGAAATAAGGAATCAGCGCCTTGCGGCCTTCGCTTTCGAGACGCTTGAACGCGCTTGCTATACGTGACATTTATGCTTTTCCACTCAAGCAACAGGCCCTCGCAGCATTTGCTGCGAGGGCCTGTGCGGATAAATATCGTTTAGAACTGAATGCCGGATTTCTCCGCCACAGTGTGCATGTCCTTGTCACCACGGCCTGACAGGTTCACCAGCAGCACCTTGTCTGCAGGCAGAGTCGGCGCGAGTTTCGCGGCATATGCCAAGGCATGCGAGGACTCGAGTGCGGGAATGATGCCCTCGAAGTGACACAAATCATGGAAGGCCTTGAGTGCCTCATCATCGGTCACGCTGACGTACTGCGCCCGTGTCGTGTCCTTGAGCCATGCGTGTTCCGGGCCCACACCCGGATAGTCCAGACCGGCAGAAATCGAATGGGTCTCGATGATCTGTCCGTCGTCGTCCTGTAGCAGGTAAGTACGGTTGCCGTGCAGAACACCGGGCTTGCCCGCCGTCAGTGATGCGGCATGCATCCCCGAGTCCAGACCATGACCTGCGGCTTCAACGCCAACCAGCTTGACTTCCGCGTGCGGAATGTATGGATGGAAGATGCCCATGGCATTCGAGCCACCGCCGATACAGGCGATCACGTAGTCAGGTTGGCGTTCAACCAGCGCCGGCATTTGCTCTATGCATTCCGAGCCAATGATGGACTGGAAGTCGCGCACCATCATCGGATACGGGTGCGGCCCAGCCACGGTCCCGATGATGTAGAAAGTATTGGCAACATTCGTTACCCAGTCGCGCATCGCTTCGTTGAGCGCGTCCTTGAGCGTCTTCGAACCCGAGTGCACCGGTACGACCTTCGCACCGAGCAGCTTCATGCGATAGACATTCGCAGCTTGACGTTTCACGTCTTCCGCGCCCATGTAAACCACGCACTCCATGCCGTAACGCGCCGCCACGGTAGCAGTTGCGACGCCGTGCTGCCCTGCTCCGGTCTCGGCAATCACGCGTGGCTTGCCCATGCGACGCGCCAGCAGTGCCTGGCCGATACAGTTGTTAACCTTGTGTGCACCCGTGTGGTTCAGGTCTTCGCGCTTGAGATAGATCTGCGCGCCGCCTAGAAGGCCCGACCAGCGCTTGGCGTGATAGATCGGGCTGGGACGCCCGACAAAATGCTTGAGCTCGTAAGCAAACTCCGCCTGGAATTCCGGATCGTTCTGGCTGACTGCATAGGCAGCACGCAACTCTTCCAATGCCGGGATCAGCGTTTCTGCGACGAAAATGCCGCCATAGGGACCAAAATGCCCACGATCGTCAGGCAAGTCGTAAGGAATGTCACCGATCTGCATTATCTGCTCCAGCCACTGCTTTCATGAACGCCGCAATACGCGCAGCGTCTTTAATTCCCTTGGGACCCGGCGTGACTTCGACGCCACTGCTCACATCGACAGCCCACGGCTGCACATGACGGATTGCTTCGGCCACGTTCTCTGCCTCAAGCCCGCCTGACAGAATCAGCGGTACAGGAAGGCTTTGCGGGATCAGATCCCAGTCAAATGTCTTGCCACCACCGCCGTATCCCTCGACCCATGCATCCAGCAGGATACCGAGAGCGTCCGGAAAG
This sequence comes from Uliginosibacterium silvisoli, assembly GCF_036017035.1. NCBI lineage: Bacteria > Pseudomonadati > Pseudomonadota > Betaproteobacteria > Rhodocyclales > Zoogloeaceae > Uliginosibacterium > Uliginosibacterium silvisoli. The sequence continues at coordinate 397,263 of NZ_JAYXHS010000004.1, forward strand.
GAAGCCGCGTAGTTTAACAGATCGACCCCTGCCCTGACCCTTGCGGCCTTGATATAGGGTAGCCCATAGCCTCCGCACTGGCTTGCCACCTCATCCCCATGAAACTGCAGACAGCCGAGTGGCAAAGCAGCCAGATGCTCGCGGATGTACGCTTCCTCAGCATTGACGAACAAACCGGTAATTGTGACGAAGGGAGGGACGCGCTTGCAGAGAGCGGCTGCTCGCTCGATGCTGATTGAGCGCGGGCTTGGCGGGTAGAAGTTGAGGCCGATTGCATCGGCGCCCGCATTGACGGCCGCATCCAGATCCTCTTCGCGCGTGATGCCGCAGATTTTGACTCGGGTACGCGTATTCATGGCGCTTACAACACGATTGCGGGGGTGCCGATGATACGTCCCTCGCCAGGCAGATGCCAGCGGTCCGGGTAGCTCACGCCACAGAGATAAAGGCCTGCAGGCGAAAATGTCGGAGGCGCAAGACGTCTATCCTTCATCTGCAACAACTCGCCCATCCAGTCACTTTCAGCTTCACCCTTGCCGATGAAGATCAGAGCACCGACGAGATTGCGGATCATGTGATGCAGGAAGCCATTGGCCTCGAAGTCGAACATGATCAGATCCCCCGTTCTGCGAACCGCAGCCATCGTCAGAATGCGAACCGGACTCTTCGCCTGGCACTGTGCGGCACGAAAAGCGGAAAAATCGTGTTCGCCCACCAGAAGATGTGCAGCATCCTGCATGCGCGGCAAACTCAATGGCGCGTGGTGCCAGCCGACCTTGCCAGCAAGGATGGCAGGACGCACAGGCCGGTTCAGCAGCACGTAGCGATAACGCCTGGCGTATGCAGAAAAGCGGGCATGGAAAGTTTCATCAACCTCCTGTGCCCAACGCACACTGACCGTGCCGGGCAAGTGCGCGTTCACACCCCTCACCCAGGCGCTCAGCGGACGGACAGTGTCCGTATCGAAATGAGCGATCTGTACGGTTGCATGCACACCGGTGTCGGTGCGCCCCGCGCAGGATAAGGCCACTTCATGTCCCGCTATCGCGGCCACGGCAGCCTGTAAAGCGTCTTGCACGGTACGGCCGTGCGGCTGTGATTGCCAGCCTTCGAAAGCACTTCCGTCGTACTCAATGGAAAGAACCAGGCGCGGCACGCAGTTGCTCCAGCAAGAACCTGCAAGGCAGGCCAAAAACAAACCGGCCGTCACTAGGACGGCCGGATACGGTACCAGCAAACGCAAGCCTCACGCCGGGCAGAAAACCCGGCTTGAATCGACTCAGGCGATCCGTGACAAGATGGTTTGCGCCATTTGCTTCTGTTGGTCTGCGCCATCCGCCATGACCTCTTCCAGCAGCTCGCGCGCACCTTCAATGTCGCCCATTTCTTCGTAAGCCCGTGCCAATTCAAGCTTGGTGCTCACTTCATCATGAACGTCGATGGTACCCACCGCAGGCTGTGACGCCGCGGCGGTATCCACGAACTCGGCTTGCTGACGCGATGGCGCCGGCACAGGGGCGGGAGCTTGAGGCTGACCCAGCCCGGCATCGGTACGCAGGCTGATATCAGACAGATCCATATTGCTGCGCGATACGTTCGTATCTTCACCGAGCTCGAAGTCGAAATCGAGCAAGCTGCTTTCGAAGTTGGTCTTTTCCAGATCAACCACTGACAGCGAGGTGCGCTCCATCGCACGCTCGATACCCATGTCTGCGTCTGTCTCGCTCAACGCCTGCATGGCTTCATCCACGGCAGCTTCAGCTGCAAGCTGCTGCGAGGCCGCTGGTGCGCTCACAGGCTGCTCGGCGAACGGATCCATGTCGAGATCGAACTCAAGCGGTGCAGATACATCAACGGGCGCTGCTGCGACGGAATCCAGTGCCAGCGGAGGCAAATCGTCCTCTTCCTCGCGAGCTTCCACTTGTGTTTCTGGCTCGTCGCCTTCAGGCAGTTCGAGATCCAGGTTGAAGTCCAGGTTCAACGGCTCCGGCGCGCTCGCAACCACCTCTGCTTCTGCGGGAAGCATTGGCGCATCGGTATCACCAGAGCCCGTGAACTGACCGATCTCGCCAGGCACCGTCCACGTTGCACGCATCTGCGAAACATTATTGGTGCCGAAGCTGACGCCCGTTGGCTCGATAGCCGCCACGGGTTCAGGGGCAAGCGCAGGAGCCGCAGCGACTACCGCCTCGGCAATAGCGGCCGCAGCTACTGGAGCAGGACTTGGAGCACCTTCTGGCGGAATGATGACCGTCGTGTTGCCGCTGCCATAGAGCGGGTTGCCCGGATCGAGCCGTGCGCCCAACGCAGCAGCCTTGGCCCAGTCATCACCGGCACCACCGGTCTGCGTGAAGAGATCGGTTGCAATGTTTTCAAACTGCTTGACGCTACGGCGCTGCGCATAGATCTCGAGCAGTTTGAGATAAATCGCGATGCGGCTTGGGTCGTTCTTCAAGGCATCCAGCAGGATTTCCTCTGCTTGTGCATCACGGCCGTATGCCATATAGACATCGGCTTCCGCGACGGGATCAACCCCTTCATCCGTGTCGATCGCCGACAAACCGGACTGGCTGAAATCCGTGTGCAACACACTCGTTCCGGTATCCACTGTCTGACCGCCGGCGTTGCCGAATACCGAGTTCGGGCTGGTCGACACCTCGCTCATTGATGTCATGCCGCTGTTCGCGTTACTGCGACGGCGATTGCGCACCACAACGTACCCAGCACCCAACACAGCCAAGCCCAGTGCGCCCAGCGTCAGCGGATTGGTGAAGAGACCGCTCTCCTCTTCTGCAACAGGTGGTACCGGGGGAGTTGCCACAACAGCCGGCGCAGAGGCCTGCACTGGTGCAGACGCTTCCACGACGGGCGCTGGCGCGGAAGCAAGCTCTACAACGGGCGCAGATGGCGCCGTAGCCGCTGCTAGCGCAGCAGCGTCGGCTGCAGCCTTGTCCTTCGCTGCCTGCTCCGCTGCAGCTTTTTCAGCGGCTTCAGCCGCAAGCTTGTCTTGCGCAGCCTTCTCAGCAGCCGCTTTCTCCGCTGCTGCCTTTTCTGCAGTTGCAGCCTTCTCGGCGGCAAGCTTCTCAGCCGCTGCTAACTTGTCAGCCTTGGCCTTCTCTGCCGCCGCAGCCTTCTCTGCCTTGGCTTGTTCGGCAGCCGCAAGCTTTTCAGCCTTGGCTTTCTCAGCAGCGGCGGCTTTTTCTGCTTTCTCAGCAGCAGCCTTTTCCGCCTTCGTCATTTTCGCGTCGGCCTGTGCATTGGCCTTGGCCTGCGCTTCAGCTTGCTTTTGCAGATCGGCCAGATTCTGGCTTTTCAGCTGCACCAGCTTCTCAAGCTCCTTGACATTACGTTCAAGCTCGGCTGTGCGCGACTTGGCTTCCTTCAAAGCCTTATCGCGTGCGGCTACATCTTCTTCGAGAGCCTGAACACGGGCAGCACTCTTGCCACCATCTGCCGCACCAGAACCCTTGTCGCCGGGCGCTTTGCTGATTTTCAACTCATCTTTGGCTTGCGCGGCCGACGCTTTTTCCTCGACCTTCGGAGCCACTTTCCCGCTACCGGCTTGTGTACTACTTGCATCCTTTGCCGGCGCCTTGGCTACAGCCGCACCAACCTCTTGTTTCAAGCCTTCAAAGCTCGAAGCCTTGACGATGATCTGGCGTGCTTCTGCCTTGTCGATGGCTGCTGCATCGGCGGCGCTTGGCACCTTGAGAACCTGGCCAACGCGCAGACGATTGATATTGCCACCACCGAATTCCGACTGATTGGCCTGATACAAGGCTGCCATCATCTGGTCGCGCGTAACTTCGACAGGCTTCACGCGAGCTGCAATGGAGGACGCTGAATCGCCTTGACGAACGGTGTACTCGCCCGATTTTTCGCTGGCGGCAGGCGCTTCCGCAGCGCGCTCGGCGGGAGCCACCTTCGCAGCAGGCCTCGTGCTACGTGGCGATGGCGCTGCATCGGCTTTACGGGGTGCTCTTGAAGCGGCGGAAGTCTGCGCAGCCGGAGCTCTATCGCTACGCACGGAAGGCTCGGAGATTTGTGGCAACGGCTTCACTGCTGCCGTTTCGGCCGGGTCCAGCAAGAAGGTGTACTCGCGCAGAATGCGCCCACCACCCCAGTTCAGTTCGACGAGCATATCTACGAAGGGCTCGTTGAAAGCACGGTCAGAAAAGATTTTTACGACTGCGGCACCACCGCGACGCTCGATGCTCATACGCACCGTCGTCAGCTCACCCGCGTATTCAATGTTCGCTCTGGCGTGGGCCTCTGGCGTAGCCACTTTCGCCGACATAGCCTCCAGCTCATCTGGCGTCGCAGCGATTTCGACCTCGGCTCGCAAGGGTTGTCCCAAGGAGCTGAGAACGTTGATGCGTCCTAACCCTGCGGCACCTGCACCGCCAGAAATGGACGCAATCATTGCTGCCAAAAGGGTGCTACGAAGTAACGATTTTTTCATAACGCTTCGTGCGGCATTGCCTGGAAGGCGGCCGGAGTGGTGGTTATAGTAAAGTTCAAAATAACATCAATGAGTTATCGCCGCAAGCTCATCCATTACCTGAATACAGCCGACTAAGCCCCTCAATTGTTGTTTTTGTACAAATCGATTTCAAAACCGGCGGAGCCCTCGCTCCGCCTGAATTTCCAGCCTCAGCGCTCGATCAAGATACGCAGCATGCGACGCAGCGGTTCGGCCGCGCCCCAAAGCAATTGGTCGCCGACGGTGAATGCTGTCAGATACTCGCCACCCATCGCCAGCTTGCGCAGCCGACCGACGGGTACATGCAGATGGCCGGTCACTGCAGCGGGTGTCAGCTCACGTTCGGAGCGTTCACGCTCATTCGGTACCACGCGCACCCAGTCATTTGCCTTGGCAAGAATGTCTGACACCTCATCCAACGGCACGTCGCGACGCAGCTTGATAGTCATTGCCTGGCTATGACAACGCATTGCGCCGATACGCACGCAGAGGCCATCGATCGGCACGCTGCCGGGCGTGCGGAATGCTGGCTTGCCAAGAATCTTGTTGCACTCGGCCCCGCCCTTCCACTCTTCCTTGCTAGCGCCGTTTTCGTATGGCACATCGATCCACGGGATCAGGCTGCCAGCCAATGCGGTATTGCGGAAATTTGCCTTCGGAAAATCATCGCTGCGGATTGTCTCGGCAACCTTACGGTCGATGTCGAGAATCGCCGATGCCGGATCTGCCAGCAGGTCAGCAACAGAACCATGGATTCGCCCCATCTGCGAAATCAGCTCGCGCATGTTTTGCGCACCAGCGCCCGACGCAGCCTGATAAGTCATCGAGGTCGCCCATTCGATCAGGTCGTTTTCGAACAGACCACCCAACGCCATCAGCATCAGACTGACAGTACAGTTGCCGCCGATATAGTTCTTCACGCCACGCGACAAGCCCTCGTCAATCACTTTGCGATTGACCGGGTCCAGCACGATGATGGCATCGTCCTTCATGCGCAGCGATGACGCGGCATCGATCCAGTAGCCGTTCCAGCCAGCCGCGCGCAGTTGCGGGAACACTTCGTTCGTGTAGTCACCGCCCTGGCAGGTCACCACGACATCCATCTGACGCAGGTCGTCGATCGACTTGGCGTCCTTCAACGCAGCCACATCGGCGCCGACATCAGGCCCCTTGCCTCCCACATTCGACGTGGTAAAGAAAACGGGCTCGATATGCGCGAAATCCTTTTCTTCACGCATACGCTGCATCAACACGGAGCCGACCATACCGCGCCAGCCAACAAAACCTACTCGCAGTGCACTCACTTGTATTTCCTTCTGAACAAAAGTCCCCGCCCGGGCGATCTGATCCGCCTGTCCCGCCGCTGGCGGGAACTCGAGCGGTGACACAGGCGAAACTATCCGGTAACGGTTTTAGTCGTTTTGGTAGTGGTGGTCGTGGACGTGGCAATGCCACCAGCCGTTGCGGCGGTGGTTGGGTATTGCGCAGGGATGTGTGCGTCCAGGATCATCGGTAATGCCATTCAAGGTATCGCAACGGGTGCGATGCCGAACCTCCGGAACGTGCCGATCAACGACGATCAGGCAGCTACTCCGTAGTCAGACTAGAACTTTAGCGCAGCAAGCACAGCAGGAAAAGCTTTGTCTGCATGGGTTTGCCAGCAAAAACGCCGATGCAAGGCCAATTCCGGAGCTTGCCAGCGTGCAGGCCCTGGCCGTAAGGCAAATCCGCAGTCAGTCTTCATAGTGGGTGAAGTAGCTCACCAGCTGGTGCTCGCAGCATTTGAATACGAGGTAGAACATCAAACTCAGACAGCCGTAGCCGACGAGTTCGAATATTTGGCGCAGGGCGCCGTCGCGCGCCGCCATCCAGCCGTATTCGAGAAACAAGCTGATATTCGCCTTGAACAGGTAGATGAGATTCAGCGAAGTCAGGCCGAAAAGCGCGAAGCTGAGGCCCATGAGGACAAATGCAAGAACAGGCCGTTCACGCAATTCCTCAGTAAAGAATTTCCGCAGTAGACGCATGTCAGCCCCCGATCTGAGCGAAGCGGGGATTGTCTCATGCTCACACGCAGCCTCAGCGAGGAGTGCCGTTCTTTCGAGCCTCTTCGTAGAGCGGCATGACGACCTGACTCGTCGCGCGCAGATCGGCCTGGCGCTCTTCGCTCGGAGGATGCGAAGACAGTATCTTGGGTGGCGCGCTGCCACCAGCCTGGCCCATCTTCTGCCACAGCGTTACCGCTGCGCGTGGATCGAAACCTGCGCGCGCTGCCAGCTCAAGCCCCATGCGATCCGCTTCTGTTTCCTGCTCACGCGAATTCGGCAATGCGAGCGCCGCCATCGACGCGGAATTCGCAAGATCCGGCGGGATGTCTATGCCCATGAACGCGCCACCGAGCAGCAAGCCGATGCTTCCGACTTGTGCCGCCAGTACGCGCGGTTTGCGCTCCAGCGCGTGCTCGCGCAAGGCGTGCGATATCTCATGGCCAATGACTGCCGCCAGCTCATCGTCGGTCAGCTTGAGTTGTTCGATCAGGCCGGTGAAAACGGCGATCTTGCCTCCCGGCATACACCAGGCATTGATCTCTTTGCTCTCGATCACGTTGACCTCCCAAGCCCAACTACGCGCATCGGGACGGAAGATCACGACCTGCGGAATCAAACGATCGGCGATGCGCCGCACACGTTCTGTCTGCGCCTTGTCTGGATTGAGCTGGTTCTTTTTCTGCGCATCCTTGATCGTGGTGGTGTAGGCCAGCGCAGACTCCTGATTCATCTCACGCGTACCTTGCGTGTGATCGCCCATGATTGACTGCGTGCGCGTGACACCCACCGCACCAGGCTGCGTGGTCTGTATCGTCTGGCACCCCGTCAATAGCAGCGCGGTGAGACCGCACAGAAAACCAAGGGCGCGAATCTGCCGTGATTGCCACCGTGATTTCATACCCATCTCCCCTGTGTTCAACAGATCTGTTCCGCTCAAGCCTTGGGTGAAGGCACATCCTGCTTGCCCTCCGGCGCCAGTCCTGCAATGCGCGGCGCGTCTGGCGTGATGTCAGCGTTCTGGGCACGCTGACGCAAGGCATGGTCGATCAACACCAGAGCAAGCATCGCCTCAGCTATGGGCGTAGCGCGGATGCCCACGCACGGGTCGTGCCGCCCCGTTGTCATCATCATCACCGACTCGTTGTTCTTGTCGACCGAACGACGCTCTTGCGGGATCGACGAGGTGGGCTTGATCGCCATCGCAACGCGAATATCCTGGCCGGATGAAATCCCGCCGAGCACGCCACCCGCGTGATTCGACAGAAAGCCCGCAGGCGTCAGCTCATCACCGTGATAGCTGCCGCGTTGCGCAATCGTATCGAAGCCATCGCCAATCTCTACGCCTTTCACCGCGTTGATGCTCATCATTGCGTAAGCAATGTCTGCATCCAGACGGTCATAGACGGGCTCGCCCCAACCAGGCGGCACGTTCGTCGCGATCACCTCGATGCGCGCACCAATCGAATCGCGTTCGCTGCGGATCTTGTCCATGTATTCCTCGAGCTGCGGCACGATGTCGGCATTCGGCGCAAAGAATGCGTTTTCTGTCACGTACTCCCAGCCTGCGAAGGGAATCCTGATTTCGCCAAGCTGGCTCATCCAGCCACGGATCACGATGCCGAACTTTTCACTCAGCCATTTCTTGGCGATTGCGCCGGCGGCAACACGCACCGCCGTCTCCCGCGCTGAAGAACGGCCACCACCACGGTAGTCACGTACACCATACTTGTGCGCATACGCATAGTCGGCATGGCCGGGGCGGAAGGTGTTCATGATCTTGGAGTAGTCGCCGCTTCGTTGATCCTGGTTGCGGATCAGCAGCGCAATGGGGGTACCTGTCGTCTTGCCTTCGAACACGCCGGAGAGAATCTCCACGGTATCTGGCTCTTTGCGTTGCGTGACGTGGCGCGAAGTACCGGGCTTGCGACGGTCTAGCTCCAGCTGGATATCGGCCTCACTGAGCACCAGCCCGGGCGGGCAGCCATCGACCACGCAGCCAATTGCAGCGCCGTGGGATTCGCCGAACGAAGTAACGGTAAAGAGCGTGCCGATTGTGCTGCCTGACATGAAGGCGATTCCTGATGACGGGTGATGGGCGAAGACGCCTGAGGGACGCAGATTTTAACATGCTAGACAGGCGTCCCTCGATCAGAGTCGAGACATCGCCCAGGCCCAGAAAACATCAAGGCCCACAAATCGCTTTGTGAGCCTTGGGTTGACCAGCGTCTTGCCGGAGAAAATTACGCGAAGAAGGATTCCAGCTGCTCGAAGACACGGTGGTTCGCGCCGTGGCGTGACACCGACAACACATCTTCAAGCTTGGCGACCTGACTGACCATCTGCGGCAGTCGCTCATCCTCCCGCACCAGCAGCCAGATACGACTTTGCGTACCGTCGCCCACGGGCATGCACAGGATGCCTTCTACATTGAACGCGCGCCGCGCGAACAAGCCAGAGACATGCGACATGACACCCGGGTGATTGCGGACGGTGAGTTCGAGGACGGCTTTTGCAAAGCCGCCATCGTTTGCCGTTGCATCCTTCACTTCCATTGCGATCGCACTACTCATATCAGCCTCCGATCATTTCGATATTGGATTTGCCCGGAGGCACGAATGGCAGCACCTTGGCTTCGACGTCGATCGAGCAGTGGATCAGGCACGGGCCACGACGATTGAGTTCCTCGGCCAATGCGGCACGCGGGTCGTCCACCTTGTCCAGATCAAGCGCGCCAATGCCGAAGCCTTCAGCGATCTTCACGAAGTCCGTACGCGTCTTGTAGTTCACTGCAAAGAAGCGCTTGTCGTAAAGCATGTCCTGCTGCTGATACACCATACCCAGCGTCTGGTTGTTCATCAGGATCACCTTCACATTGGCCTGCTCGTCGGCCATCGTGGCGAACTCCTGGATGTTCATCTTCAGACTGCCGTCACCGGAGAAGCACACCACGGTGGCTTCGGGCTGCGCGATCGCAGCCCCAAGTGCTGCCGGCATGCCGAAGCCCATCGTGCCGAGACCGCCAGAGGTAAGCAGCTGACGGGGACGGTTGATCGGATAAGCCTGCGCTACCCACATCTGGTGCTGCCCCACGTCAGTGGAGATGAACGCGTCATCATCGAGCGCCTCTGCGACCGCCGCAATCAGGCCGTAGTGTGTGCGTGGATCCTCGACGCCAGGCGTCTTGAGCGGATGCGCTTGACGCAACTCATCCATACGCGCGAGCCAGGGTTTGCGCAGTTGAACCTGCACCAGCGGCAAGAGTGTCTTCAACACTTCACCGACGTCGCCACAGATGCCCACATGCGGACGCTTGATCTTACCCAGTTCCGCCGGATCGATATCGATGTGGATGATGGCCGCATTCGGGCAGAACTTCTCGGCCTTGCCGATGGCTCTGTCATCAAAACGCGCACCGAGCACGATCAACAGATCGGACTCTTGCAGAATGTAGTTCGTATACGCCGCGCCATGCATGCCCAACATGCCCAGCGACAGCGGGTGATCGGACGGCATCGCGCCGAGCCCCATCAGCGTCATCGTGGTCGGCAGACCTGCCTGCTCAGCCAGCACGACGGCCTGCGCGGACGCGTTGGCATTGATGATGCCGCCACCGAGATACAGCACAGGCGTCTTCGCAGCGTTGATCAGTTCTGCTGCACGGCGCACGTCATCGAGGTCGACCTGTGGCGCGGCATCCAGCTGCGCCGCCTCAGGCAAGGTATCGATTTCTATGAAGGCGTTCTGCACATCCTTTGGAATGTCGACCCAAACCGGGCCCGGACGGCCTGACTCGGCAAGACGGAAAGCTTCCGGGATCACGTGCAAGAGGTCAGCGACGTTGCGCACAAGGTAATTGTGCTTGGTGATCGGAATGGAGATGCCGTAGGTATCGACTTCCTGGAAGGCATCGGTGCCGATCATGGCTTGCGGCACCTGCGCGGTGATGCACACCAAGGGAATCGAGTCGAGCTTGGCGTCAGCGATGGCCGTAACGAGATTCGTCGCGCCGGGACCGCTGGAGGCCATACAGACAGCGGCCTTGCCCGTTGCGCGGGCCATACCCTGCGCGATGAAACCGGCGCCTTGTTCATGACGCGCCAGTACGTGGCGAATCGTGTCGCGTTCAGCGAAGGCATCGTATAGCGGCAAGGCCGCGCCGCCCGGAATGCCGGTTACTGTGGTGATGCCGTGCTGCTCGAGCAACCTGACAACGAGTTGTGCACCTGTAATACGCATACAAATTCTCCGAGATACCAAAGCAATGTCCATTTGCAGAGCACGACGCGCTGCTGCTGGATCAATCGGACGGGGAATTTGAGAGACTACAGAAAGAAAAAACCCCGCCCGGCTTGCGCCGGCGGGGTTGAAATCCTTGAGTCTGACTCGTCCCCGTTACGGCGCGTTGCCGCCTACACCTACTACGCGTACTACGACGACAGATACCGCAACGAGTGCGGTAAGAGCGGGTAGAGACGAGGAGAAGATGGAGTTCACGAGTAATTAGCCAAACAGAAGTGAGAAACGCAGTTGCATTCAAGCATAGAACTCGACGCCCTGCAAGGAAGCTTTGTGGCGCACCCGCACGGAAGTCGCGGATATTTCACGAGGTTTTCAAAAAATCCTACAACTCTGCGTGCGGACCGCTCGCTGGAAACCGCGCAGCTGCTTGTTTTGCCAGTTCAGGCAGCCTTCTTGCCAGGCTCGTCACGCAAAGCCCGGCGGAGAATTTTTCCGACGTTGGTTTTTGGCAACTCGTCGCGGAATTCAAACAAGCGCGGCACCTTGTACCCCGTCAGGTTGGCTTTGCAATGTGCGATCAGGTCTTCCGTGGTCAGGCTCTTGTCCTTGCGCACGACAAAAACCTTGACCGCTTCGCCCGAGCGCTCGTCCGGCACGCCGATCGCCGCGACCTCCAGTACGCCGGGGTGGGTTGCAATCACGTCCTCCACTTCGTTCGGATAGACATTGAAGCCGGACACCAGAATCATGTCTTTCTTGCGATCCACGATACGGATGAAGCCCTTGTCATCCATCGTCGCAATATCACCCGTCCGCAGATAACCATCTGCCGTCATCACCCGGGCCGTTTCATCAGGGTGGTTGTAGTAGCCCTTCATGACTTGCGGACCACGCACACACAACTCACCGGCTTGATCCAGACCGAGCTCATTGCCATCATCGTCGCGGATCGAAATTTCGGTTGATGAGATCGGCAAACCGATGGAGTGATTGAAGCGCTCGAGGTCGATCGGATTGATACACACGGCTGGAGATGTTTCGGTCAAGCCGTAGGCTTCGCGCAACGTGCTGCCCGTGACCTTTTTCCATTTCTCCGCAACTGCCTGCTGTACGGCCATCCCGCCGCCCAAGGCGCACTTGAGCGTCGAAAAGTCCAGCTTTGCAAAGCCCTCGCTGTTCAGGAGCGCATTGAACAGGGTATTGACGCCGGTAATGACCGTGAACGGGTATTTGCCAAGTTCCTTCACGAAACCGGGAATGTCGCGTGGATTGGTGATCAGTACGTTGGTGGCGCCAATCTTCAGGAAGGTCAGGCAGTTCGCTGTCAGCGAAAAGATGTGATACAGCGGCAAAGCCGTGATGATCAGCTCGACGCCCTCATCGATACAAGGCTTGATCCACGCGTGTGCCTGCTGCAGATTGGCGATGATGTTGCCGTGGGTGAGCATCGCCCCTTTTGCTACGCCGGTCGTACCGCCCGTGTATTGGAGAAACGCAATATCCGCATGCGTAACGGTCGCCTTGCGCAGGCTGTGGCGAGCGCCCTCTTGCAGCACGCTGCCGAAACGGATGTGGCCGGGCAAGGACCACGCAGGCACGAGCTTCTTGACGTGTCGCACGACCAGATCGACGACCGTCCCTTTGAGACCGCCCAGCATGGCGCCAAGACTGGTCACAACGACATGTTTCACCCGGGTATTGGCAATGACCGAGGTCAGCGTGTGAGCGAAGTTCTCGAGGATGACGATGACTTCGGCGCCCGAGTCATTCAGCTGATGCTCGAGCTCACGAGGCGTGTATAGCGGATTGCAATTGACGATCGTGTAGCCGGCGCGTAAAGCACCGAACATGGCGATGGGGTACTGCAGCACATTGGGCATCATCAGTGCCACGCGAGTGCCCGCTGGCAGATTCAGCGAGGACTGCAACCATGAGCCGAATTGTGCGGAAAGCCGATCCAGCTCGCGATAACTGATCGATTTGCCCATATTGATATAGGCGGCGCGATCCGGCCAGCGCGCAACGCTGCGCTCGAACAGATCGCCGATCGACGAGAATTCATTGACGTCGACTTCCGCGGGAACTCCCGGCGGATAGCTCTTCAGCCAGACCTTTTCCACTGCTGTCTCCTCCGTCGTCGCGGATGGGTTTTGTATCTTGCTACGCTACTACTGACAGTGTTAACGGCTGGATCAATCGCAGACTGAACTCAACCTGCAGCCGCCTTGCTCTCACCGGAGATCTCGTCTTCTTCCGGCCAGTTGCGGATATAGCTCTTGAGCATCTTGTTCTCGAAGCTTTTCTCCTCGAGCATCGCGCGCGCCACATCATGAAACGAAATAACGCCCTGAAGCACGTCACCATCCATGACAGGAAGATAGCGTTGATGATGTTCCACGATCAGGCGCTGCAGTTCTTCCACTTCCATATCAGGAGAGGCGACGACTGGTTTGGCGATCATTGCGCCGCTGACTTTGGCTTCGCGCCAGTTCATGCCAACACGCTTGAGCGCCGACAGCATCTCGCGGAAAGTCAGCAAGCCGACCATCTTGCCGTCTTCGACGACGACGACAGAGCCGATGTCGAGATCAGTCATGGTCGTTACAGCTTCCTGCAAGGTGTGCTGTGGGCCGACGGTGTAAAGAACGCTGCCCTTGAGCGCCAGGATTTCACTAACCAGCATTTCCTTCTCCCCAAACTCTTTTCATCATTGAATCGTTAGAGTGCCTTTATGGCGCAATTGTTTCGAATGGTATTGCATGCGAGCGATTCAGGATATCCATAAAGACCATCACTCGCCCTCTAGAACGCCCTTAAAACACGACCTCCTGCTCGCTACCATCGGTGAACACCAGCAGTGCCCGCACCGGCCGACCCTTGGCAAACGCTTGCAAGGCCCGTCGATACTCCCCGAGCTGCAGCTCGTATTGCGCCATCGGCGCCCCGTCCGGGCTGCCACTCTTGTAATCCAGCACCCAGATTTCGTCGTCAAACTCGACCCAGCGGTCGATCCGGCCGAGCTGATTGGCCGCGGCGAGAAAGCTGCCTTCATTGACGGCACGCAGGTATCGGGTCGGATCGAAAAAACGCTGCAGCGAGGGGCGCGCCAGGATGGCTTGCGCGCTGCGACGTATCCCCTCCTCTACCTCCGGCAAGGGCAAGCCGGACAGGGCTGCCTCAAGCCAGGCATGCATTTCCCGCCCGAAGGCCATGCCCGCCTCACTCTTTGACTTCGGAGCGGCTTGCTTTTGAATCTGCTCACCAATTCTCGGCACCTGTCGGAGCGACCGTTCAGCGCTGGTTACGCGAGCAACGCCCTCCCCGGGCTGCAGCGCAGCCGGCGCCACGACCATGCTGCCTGTGCGACCGTTCTCCACCCCCATTTGCGTCAGGGCTGCAGCAAGGCGCTTCCAGGGCGTCACTGCGTTCTGCGTACGTGCGGGCTCAATGCCACTGACAATCAGCACCTGCTCTGCGCGCGTAATGGCCACGTAAAGCAGGTTCAGCTCCTCGCGCTCGGCAGCAAGTTTCTCGGCCTCCAGCAGTTCCGCCCTGCAAGGGCCCGCTTCGCCCAGACGACCGAGCAAGGAGAAGTGCTGCGGCGCGCGGGCATCTTCCGGCCAGGCCATGGCGATGCTGTAGCCGTCCCCGTTTCGCGGCGGGGCGTTGGCATCGATGATCCAGACGATGGGCGCTTCCAGCCCTTTCGAACCGTGAATGGTCATGATGCGCACACGCCCGCGCTCGGTCTCGCCGCCAGCCGCTGCAACCAGGCCTTCGTCAGGCGCTTCTTCGTCGGAGCCGGACAGGCGCCGCAGTTCGTCCACAAAGCGCGTCAGGCTCGGATAGCGTCCGGCGTCCACATTCAATGCCAGCTCGAGCAAGGCTTCGAGATTGGCGTGCACGCCCGGCCACAGCGCTGACGGTACGGCGGCACGACAGCGCGCAAACCAGTCGGATTCATGAAAGATACGGTCAATCAAGTCATGCGCCGGCAGGTACGCCGACGCAGCAAGCCAGTCACGTAGCAAACCCACTGCGCGTTGCATGCCGGCATGCCTCTCTGCAGCCAGGCGCTGCAGCGCAGACCACCAGACATTGCCAGCGCCCGAAATTGCCAACAGATCTTCATCCGTGAGATCAAAGGCCGGAGTACGCAGCGCATGTGCCAGCTGCAGATTGTCCGCAGGGTCAGCGAGGAAGCGCAGCACCGCGAGCAGGTCTTGCGCTTCCAGCGTTTCGAGCAAACCGCCGCGCCCGGGGCTCACAAACGGGATACCCGCTGCACGCAAGGCGGCTTCATAAGTCGCGAGCTGGGTTTTACGCCGCGTGAGAATGAGGATGTCGCTGTAGCGTGCGGGACGATCCCTGCCTCCTTTGCCACGCACCGACAGATGACCCACCATCTCGCCGATGCGCCCTGCCAGCAAGGAGGCTTCTTCGGCGCGACGCAAATCCTCTTGCTCCACACGTGGCGCTTGCAGCGGATAGCGAATCAGCGATGCCTGCTCGACCGCCGCTTCGTCTGACGACAGCGCAATCAGCGGCAAGACCTCGACTCGCGATGGCCAGTCCGCACGTTCCGCTGTCTGCGGGACGAAGCCCGCCATCTGTGCTTCGCTGAACACGGCGTTGACGAGTTGCACGATGCCCTCGGCATTGCGGAAGGTATGCGCATTACCGAGGCGAAGTGCGCCGAACTCGCGTTCGAAATACTCCGCTGCCGCGGTGAACAATTTGGGCTCGGCACGACGGAAGCGGTAGATGGATTGCTTCGGATCGCCCACGAGGAATACGGTTGGCCGCGCCACGCCCATATCCGTGTAAGCATCGAGCCAGCCGCGCAGGATGCGCCACTGCAGCGGATTCGTATCCTGGAACTCGTCGAGCAGGATGTGTTTGTAGCGTGCATCCAGGCGAGCCTGCAGCCAGGCGCCGCTAGCTTCACGCGCCAACAGCGTGTCGATCTCTGCTTCGAGATCAGAGAAATCCATCACACGACGCGAGCGCTTGAGCGCATCAAGCTTGTCGAGCAAGGCTTGACCCACTTGCAAGGCATGACGATTGAAAGCCGCGGTGTACTGATCCTGCAATGCGCCGAGCGCCGCAATCAGGTGGGCACTCCAGTCTTCGTGCAGTGCCAGGAAGCGTGCTTCGCCGCCTTCACCCAGGCGCTTGAGTTGTGCGCCAGAAGATTTGCGTTTGCGCGGCTCTTGCGCCGCAGTGAGAAAGGCCGGGCGTACTGCCTCAAAGCCAGCTCGGAGCATGGCCTCGTCGGATGCCTGGCGTAAGTCTACGACCGCTTGCGCCAACGCATTGCCGAGCGCTTTATCTCCATCGGTGTTCTGCCCGAGCAGGCGCGCGAATTCCTCCAGCTCATTCAATCGCGACGTCGTGAAGCAGTCGGCCAGCGGATTGGCTCCTTCACCAAAAGTGACGGCCAGCCAACGCTCGATCCCCTCCGCGCCACCCTGCTCGCTCAACCACACATGCCACTCGGCTCGGCGCTCGACGAAAGCCTTCAGCAATTTGCGCGTACTGTGCGCGCCCAGGGATTCATACAGCCACAGCAGCGACTGAGCGAGCGGAGCTTCTGGCGCACGCGCGCAGTCCGCCGCGACCGCAGCCCAGGCTTCATCCAGCAAGCTACCCGCAGCATCGTCCAGCGTGCGGCCAGCCAGCCCGCTATCGAGCGGCGCAC
Source organism: Uliginosibacterium silvisoli (assembly GCF_036017035.1). Classification (NCBI taxonomy): domain Bacteria; kingdom Pseudomonadati; phylum Pseudomonadota; class Betaproteobacteria; order Rhodocyclales; family Zoogloeaceae; genus Uliginosibacterium; species Uliginosibacterium silvisoli. The sequence continues at coordinate 413,734 of NZ_JAYXHS010000004.1, forward strand.
CAGACAAGAGCCGAGCAAACCAGCCATGGAATGTCGTGATCGTGATCGCCGGCATGGCCTGCAGTGTGGCCTCGAACAAACCACGAGCGCGCGGCAAGAGAGCCTGCGCTTCGTCTTGCGCAAGGCCCCGGTCGACGAGCATTGCCAGGGCCTGATCGGCAGGCGCCGTTGCGAGCGTCATCAAGAGACTGCGCAGGCGGGCCTCGATTTCGCGAGCGGCCTTGCGTGTGTAGGTGATCGCCAGGATCTCGCCGGGCTTCACGCCGGCCAGCAAAAGGCGCAGCAAACGCGATGACAGCAGCCAGGTCTTGCCACTGCCCGCGCAAGCCTCGACGGCTACGCTACGAGCCGGATCGAGCGCAAGGAAACGGTCTCGTTGACGCTGCTCGGCGCTCATCGCCCGCTCTCCTCTGCTACGTCCACGGTCACCCACTCCTTGCGGCACACGCCCCGCATCTCGCAGTAAGCGCAGGCGCTAGCCGTGCCTTGTGCGCGCATCGCTGCGCCATCCAGCAGGGCGTTGAAGCTTTCGGTGATGACGTCATGCAGGGCACCGGCACGTGCCTCAGGCTTGTCGATGGCAACGGCTGCGAGCGTATCGCCATCGAGCGCGACGTAGGCGGCCTCCTGCACATGTTGCCCGGCAAGCAAGGTGTAGAAGGCAAGCTGGATGTCGTCAGGATCTTTGGCTTGGGTGCGCAGCGAGGCCAGTCCACGCGATTTGTAGTCGAGCAAGCCAAGTGCCGTATCACCGTCAGCATCCCTGCCATTGTCGATACGGTCGATGCGGCCTTGCAGCGTCAGCGTACGCCCGGCTCCCAACTCGTGCTCGAGGCTCAGTGTCACTTCGCCAGCCTGCCAACGCCAGCCTTCGACTTCGCGCTGGCGTTGCCATGCAATGTAGTCGGCGAGCTGCTTGTGCCAGCGCAGGCGCCAAGCATGATCCTGAAAGTTACGCGTTACCGCCTCTGCGAAAGCCTGCTCGGTGATGGAGTCGAGCGCCGCGATCAATGTCTCGTCGCTCTGATTGAGCAGCACAGGAAAAGCCGTATGGAAGTCGTGCAGGATACGATGCAACTGGGTGCCGAAGTCCTGCTTTTCCATGCCTTCCGCCAGCTCGTCGAGTTCGGCAAGGCGCAATACGTAGCGCGCGAAATAGCGATACGGGCAGTCGACAAGCGTCTGCATAGCGGAAGCGGAGAGACGCTGCGGAATACGTGCGGCAGGCGCCGATGGCGCTGCAGGCGACGTTGCGGCGATATCTGCACTGACACCTATCGGGCGGGGCATGCCATGGGCGACTGCGCTCTGCCCCATCGCCAATTCGAGTGCAGCCTGCAGCACGGCAACCTCGGCGGCCGGCATGAGCTCTTCGTCGCGCCGCAGGCTTTGCCAGGCAATCACGCTTGCATCGCAACTGAGCAACAGGGCGGCAAGATCTTCGCGCAGTTGCAGGCGCTCGGCATCCAGCCCCGGCAAGCCCAGCTCGCGGCGCACACCTGCATGTGTGAGCCAGCCCGGCGCACTGGGTGGCGCCAGGTGTTCGGCGTCTGCGCCGATCACGATGACGGCCTCGAAGCTGCGCAGGCGAGTCGCGGCAAGGTGGGTCATGATGACGCTGCTCTTGATTCTCTCGTCACGAAAAAGCTGTGAGTCCATCTGGCGATTGAACCAGGTGCGCCAGGCATTGAACCGAAAGCGCCCCTCCTCGCCTGCCAGCTCCGCCTGCCGCGTCTCCAGCCATTCGAGCCATTGCATGCCGACCTGGTCCCGCTCCAGATGCGACATGGCACCGAGCAACTCGAGGCTCTTGCGCAGTCGGCGCAGCCATTCGGCAATGGTTGCGGATTGTGTCGGGTTGATCGCCGCGCGCGCCTCGATGAGGCGATCAAGCAAGGCAGCAGACGCCGGCAAATGGGCCGCCAGTGCGCGCAGCCGTTCAAGGCCATTCGGGATATGCTTTTCGCGTATCAACGCATCGAGGGCGTCGACGCCCTGAGCGCGCTTCACGGAGTCGATGTCGTCAAACAGCAAAGGCGCGCGCAGCAGATCAATCAGCGCGCGATGCCAGGCATCTGAAACAAGCACTTCGAGCCAGGCATCGACGACTGCGGCGACACGCGTGGTGACCATCTTCCAGCCCGTCTCGTCCTGCACCAGCACGCCATCACGCTCAAGCAAGGCGCGCGCGCGTCGCGCAGCGAGGCGGTCACAGGCAACGAGTGCGATATTGCGTTTGCCTGCACACAACCAGTCGAGCACTTGGTCGGCCACGGCTTCGCCAAGGCTTTCAAGACTCTCGGCCGCAAGCAGATTGAGCCGTTCACGACTTGGCGTGAGGGCAATACCGTCAGCATCGGACATGCGCTCGCGCAGGGGCGGCGCATCGTTTTGAAGAGGCCAGGCAAGCGACAACAGATCCGCGAGCGCACCTTCGGCCAGCGCACGATCCGGTCGCAACAAGAGTACGGGTACGCGCGTCGCAGCGGCATCGATCAAGGCTTGCAGGGGCCCCGCATTGTTCGACTCCAGCATCACGATCAAAGGGCCGTCGAGTTGCGCAAGCCACTGTGCCGCAGCCAGCAAGCGTGCCGCTGCACGCGAAGGTTTGCCTTGAGCCTCGGCGCGCCACAGCGCGTTCACGAGCTTCGCTTCGAAGTTAAGGGCCTGGACATTGTGCAGATCGAAAGCGCTCTCAAGACGTGCGAGCAGCGCCCCCTCGTCGTCTGGCAAAGACACCGCATGTTCGGTCAGGGTATCGAACAGCTGAGTGAGTTCAGCGACCACATCCCATAGCATGCCCTCGTCCAGCCAGTCCCTGCCACGCAACAAGCTGTGCAACAGCAACTGGCGGCGCGCATCGGGCATGGCATCCAGCGCAGCCAGCCATGGCTCGGTCATGCCATTGAGCGTATTGATTCGCGGCAACAACAGCGGACCGCCTGCGCTGGCAAACAGGGCTTCGTGGAGCGGTCCGGCCAGCTTGATGTTGGGCAGCAGCAAGCTGGCGCGCGACAGATCTGCCGACTCTGGCGCGGCGCGTGCAAACGACAGGGCGAGCGCTGCGGCGGCGGGCAGAAAGCCACGGTCCGGCGCGAGCGAATGTATTGTCACTGCAGGCACGGAATAGCTCATGAGCTCATGCTGGCACGTGCGAAAAGAAAAAGGCGCATGCCGCGAGGCTGCGCCTTTTCTGTCCGGGCAAAGAGCAGATCAACGCTCAAGCTTGTCCAGCTTGCCCTTGACCTTGGCCCAATCATCCGCGTCTGGGAGGGCATCCTTGCGCGCCACGATGGTCGGCCATTTCTTGGCAAGTTCTGCGTTGATCGCCGTGAACTGCACTTGATCCGCAGGCAGATCATCTTCGGCAAAAATCGCTTCGGCCGGGCATTCAGCGACGCACAGCGTGCAGTCAATGCACTCGTCCGGATCGATCACCAGGAAGTTCGGGCCTTCGCGGAAGCAATCAACCGGACACACATCCACGCAGTCCGTGTATTTGCACTTGATGCAGGACTCGCTCACAACGTAGGTCATTTAATTCTTGCTCCAATGTGGAGGGGGATTGGTTTGCCCCCAATTATATACCGCAAGCTCGCATGCTTCAGCAGCCGTAACAGGGCATGCGGGCATGAAAAAACCCCATGCATCGCTACACGGGGTTTATCTGTTGCTACAGCGAGCCAGAGCTGCATCCGCTCGGCAGCCGCTGACTCACTTTGCCGGTTTCTCGTCAGCCTTCTTGCTCGCTTTGTCCGCTTTTTCCGCTTTCTCGGATTTAGCCGAAGATGACTTGGCTTCGCTCTTCGCGGCAGAACTTGTCGCGGCGCTGCTTGCTTTGGCGCTTTCCTTCTTCTCGGACTTGGCGGCGGAGCTGCTGGCCTTGCCTTCGCCCTTGCTCACCTTGGCATCAGCTTTTGCCGGCGCAGCAGCCGGAACGGTCGTCGCGCCGCTCACCGCGATCTGCCCCTTCAGGTCATCAAAAGTCTTGTCGCCGATACCCTTGACGTTCTTGATGTCATCGATCGACTTGAAATTGCCGTTGGCCTTGCGGTAATCAACGATTGCCTTGGCCTTCGTTGGGCCGACGCCAGGCAGGCTGTCGAGTTCTGCTTCGGTGGCCGTATTGATATTGACGGCGGCAATGGCCATCCCGATGGAAGCAACCAGAGCAACAACGGCAAGCAGCAGTTTTTTCAGCATTGAGGACTCCCGAAGAATGATAAATGAATGTGCAGACGCGCTTTTTTCAATTTGGCGTTTTTCCACTTTTCATATTCGAATCTCGGGAAAACGCCTTACACGCCCTGCATAAGCTTAACGCAGTACCTACCCACACCGGTTGACACGTCAGTGAACGGAAGGTCGTAACCAGCGCCGCGCAGGTTGCTGATATCGGCCTGCGTGAAGCTTTGATACTTACCCTTCAGCGCCTCGGGAAAACTGATGTACTCGATCAAACCCTGCTTCTGCATCTCCTCAAGCGACAGCGCTTCCTTGCCATCAGCACTACGGAAGCTGTTGACGACGGCGACAGCAATGTCATTGAAACTCTGTGCGCGGCCGGTGCCGAGATTGAAGACACCGGAGTTGCCCTTCTCAAGGAAGAACAGATTCGCCGAAACAATGTCATCGACGTGGATGAAGTCGCGCAATTGGCCGCCGTTGCCATAGCCATCGCAGCCCTCGAACAACTTGACCTTGCCCTCGGCCTTGCACTGGTTGAAACAGTGGAACGCCACCGAAGCCATGCGGCCCTTGTGCTGTTCATTCTGGCCATAGACGTTGAAGTAGCGGAAGCCAACGACGGGCGACGCGATATCTGGCATGGCGCGACGCACGACCTGATCGAAGAGCAACTTCGAATAGCCATAGACATTCAGCGGCGCTTCGTACTGCGGCTCTTCCTTGAAGGTGCTGCTGCCGCCATAGGTTGCAGCTGACGACGCATACAGATACGGGATTTGCTGGTCCGCGCAGTAATCAAGCAGCGACAGCGAGTAACGATAGTTGTTGTCCATCATGTACTGGCCGTTGTGCTCCATCGTGTCAGAGCACGCGCCCTGGTGCAGGATGGCTTCAATACCGCCGTCAAATTCGCCGGATTCGATCGCGGCCAGGAATTCTTTCTTGTCGATGTAGTCGGCGATCTCGCACTTCACGAGATTCTTGAATTTGTCACCGCGGGTCAGGTTATCGACCGCAATGATGTTGCTCACGCCACGCGCGTTGAGGCCCGCAACGATATTGGAACCAATGAAGCCGGCTGCGCCGGTGACGACAATGTAACGAGCCATGAATGGATACTCCTGGAAAGTCTTTTAGAACTCTGCACGCATCTCATCTAGCGTGACAGTCGCGGTGCCGAGTTTGCCGACAACAATGCCGGCAGCATGATTGGACAGGCGCATGGCAGTCACCAGATCGCAGCCGCTGGCGATCATTACAGCCAGTGTGGCGATGACGGTATCACCGGCGCCGGAGACGTCGAACACCTCTTGGGCGCGCGTACCCTCGTGCACGGTGCCTTGCTCGCGGAACAGGGTCATGCCTTCTTCGGAACGTGTCACCAGCAAGGCATCCAGTCCGAGCTCCTTGCGAAGTTTCTGCGCGCGCTCGGAGAGGTCTGCGTCGTCCTTCCATCTGCCCACCACCTGGCGCAATTCGGAGCGATTCGGGGTCAGCAGGCTGGCGCCCTTGTAGCGCGAATAGTCTTCACCCTTGGGGTCCACCAGTACCGGCTTGCCGGCGGCACGAGCCAGATCGATCATGTCCTGGACGAGCGTCAGGCCACCTTTGCCGTAATCGGACAGCACCACGACGTCATGATTTGCCAGCTCTTGCTTGTAGCTGTCGAGCTTGGCCTTGAGCACGTCGGCAGAAGGTGTGTTCTCGAAGTCGATACGTAGTAGCTGTTGCTGGCGACCCAGCACACGCAGCTTGATTGTCGTCGACAGGCCGGCATCCTTCTGCATCAACGAACGCACACCCGCTTCGCTGACCAGGCGGCCGAGCGCAAGCGCCGCTTCATCGTCACCCACAACCGACAACAGAGAGACGGTCGCACCGAGAGCCGACCCATTGCGCGCTACGTTGGCAGCACCGCCAGGGCGTTCCTCAGTGCGCTGTACGCGCACGACCGGCACAGGCGCTTCAGGTGAGATGCGCTCTACATCGCCGAACCAGTAGCGATCCAGCATGACATCGCCGACGACGAGGACGCGCGCCTTGCTGGTATCGGGAATCGTCAGTTTTGCCATTGATCTGGTCTTGGATTACTTGCGGCCGATGCCGTAATACTCGAGTCCAGCTGCGCGTGGCAGTTCCGGCGAGAAGATGTTGCGACCATCGATGATCACAGGACTCTTGAGCTTGGCCTTGATCGTATCGAATGCCGGACTGCGGAATTCCTTCCACTCCGTGACGATGACGAGCGCATCAGCACCTTCAAGCGCCGACAGGGGCTGATCAGCATAAGTCAGACGACCATCATCACCGAAGATGCGTTGCGCTTCATGCATGGCGACCGGGTCGTATGCAGTGACGGTTGCACCGCGCTTGAACAATTCCTCGATGATCACGCGGCTCGGTGCTTCGCGCATGTCGTCTGTTTGTGGCTTGAACGCCAAACCCCAGAGCGCGAAGCGTTTATTCGACAGGTCTTCACCGAAGCGCGCAACGATCTTGTCGACCAACACGTGCTTCTGGCGATCGTTGGCTGCCTCGACGGCTTGCAGCACCTGCATTGGCTGACCCACACCATTGGAGGTACGGATCAGGGCCTGTACATCTTTCGGGAAGCAGGAACCGCCATAGCCGCAGCCTGCGTACAGGAAGTGCCAACCAATGCGCGGATCGGAACCAATGCCCTGACGCACCAGTTCGATGTCGGCGCCCAGCTTTTCGGCGAGCAGCGCGAGTTCGTTCATGAAGGAGATACGCGTCGCCAGCATGGCATTCGCGGCGTACTTGGTCAGTTCAGCGGAGCGGATATCGACCACCAGCAGACGTTCGTGATTGCGCTGGAATGGCGCATACAGCGCGCGCATCAAGTGGATGGCTTGCTCGTCCTCGGCACCGACAACGATGCGATCTGGACGCATGAAATCTTCGACTGCAGCGCCTTCCTTGAGGAATTCAGGATTGGAAACCACGCTGTAGGGCACTTCGATGCCACGCGCTTTGAGCTCGTCGGCAATCGCTGCACGCACCTTGTCGCCGGTACCTACCGGCACGGTGGACTTGTCCACGACGACCTTGTAGTCGGTCATGTACTTGCCGATATTGCGTGCCGCCGCTAACACGTACTTTAGATCCGCGGAGCCATCCTCATCGGGGGGCGTGCCAACGGCGATGAACTGGATTGTGCCGTGCGCTACGGCCTGTTCAATATCCGTCGTGAAATGCAGGCGCCCAGCAGCCACGTTGCGCTTCACCATTTCCAGCAAGCCCGGTTCGAAAATCGGAATACCACCCTCTTCGAGAATGCGTATTTTTTCCTTGTCCAGATCCAGGCACAGCACATCGTTGCCGACCTCTGCCAGGCACGCACCAGAAACAAGACCTACGTAGCCAGTTCCAACAACGGTAATTTTCATGATCGTTCCTGCGTGATTTCAATGGATATTATTGGTGACGTCATGCATAGAGTGTCATGGCGTCAGATCGAATTCTTCGGTTCGCCGTGGCGGATAGGATTCCCATTCGCCACAAGCCGGACAGCGCCAGTAGAACTGACGGGCCTTGAAGCCACACCTGGCGCAGCAATAACGCGCAACACGCCGCGTGTGCCCGTGAATCAGCCCCTTGACCAACTCCACATCGGTGCGCTTATCCGCTGGCGCGGTAAAAACCGCAGCCTCCAGCAGCTTATCGAGGCCGAGCACGGTGGGATTGCGTCTGAGTTCGTCACGCACCAAGGCATACGCTACATGGGCGCCCTGATGCTCCATGTCCCACTGGAATACCGACTCCAAGAGATCGAGGGACGGGTAACGTTCCAGATAGTAGCGTAGCAGTTGAATGCCACCTTCCGCGTCATTGGCGCGTCGATACGCATCCATCATCCGCTCGGCCACCTGCGAAAGGAAACCGGGTTCCATTTGCTCCACGCGCTTCCAGGACTCCAGCGCAGCCTTGTCGTCACCCAGTGCGGCGCGGATGTCACCCTCAAGCATGGCGGCCCGTACACAGCGACGATTTACGCGCAGTGCCTCGCCAGTCTGCCGCAAGGCCTCGTCATAGCGCGAATGGGCCATGTCAGCAGCAGCTAGCTCGCAATGGAAGTTGGCAATTTCACGCTCCCATCGATGATCGTTGTCCGGCATCTCACGGGCGATTTCGATGGCCTTGTTCCAGTTCTTTTCCTGCTGATAGATTTCCAGCAAAGCCGGAATGGCCGTATCGCGCAGCGGCGTGTCGCGCAGTTGCTCATAGGCTGCTTCTGCGCGGTCCAGCAAACCTGCCTTGAGATAATCCTGGCCCAGCTCTTCAAGCGCTTGCAAGCGCTGCTCGGGATTGAGATCGTCGCGATCGACCAGGCTTTGGTGGATGCGGATGGAGCGATCCACTTCACCACGCCGCCGGAACAGGCTGCCCAGAGCAAAGTGCAGCTCAACCGTCTGCGGATCGATGCGCACTGCTTCGAGGAATGAGTCGATCGCTTTATCAGGCTGTTCGTTGACGAGGAAGTTGAGCCCGCTTAGATAGGTACGCGGCAGCGATCTCGACTCCCGCAACAAGTGACGAATGTCGATACGGGCAGCAACCCAGCCCAAAGCAAAGAACAGTGGCCAGGAAAGGAGCCACCAGAATTCGAAATCCATCCAGTCAGACCGAGTCGGGGTACTGCGGTTGAGCGCTCTTTACGATGACCGGCTCGCCGCGCAACTTGCGCAGGCGGCCAATTTCGCGACGCTGGGAGACAAGTGTGGACAACATCGCTGTCACGCCCACGGCCGCACCGGCCGCAAACATCAACAACAGCACGAGCACCAGCGGCATCTGCCAATGCGTGCCCAGAAAGAAATTCACTGTGACCAGAGCATCATTCTTGATTGCGAAACCGAGCAAGAGAATGAAGGCCAATAGTCGTAAAAACCAGACGATTATTCGCATCTACGGATTATCCAATACCGCAGGGCAAAAAAGAAGGCGGTCAGTGACCGCCTTCCGGGCAATACAGCTGTGAGAGCATCAAAAACACACGTCACTCACATCAAAACTACTTGCAGACATGACTCGCACAACATCAAGCATGCCCGCTATTACTTCAAGTCGATATCAGGCCGAGACTTCACCGCTTTGATCGACGCGCTCGCGCAGCTCTTTGCCCGCCTTGAAATGCGGGACGTATTTTTCCGGAACCATCACCTTGTCACCCGACTTCGGGTTACGTCCCACGCGTGGCGGGCGATAGTTCAGAGCAAAGCTGCCGAAGCCGCGAATCTCGATTCGCTGACCGCGTGACAAGCACGCGGCCATCTCGTCGAGAATCACTTTGACGGCGAAATCGGCATCCTTGGCGCCCAACTGCGGATAACGCGCAGTCAGGCTCTCAATCAGTTCCGACTTTGTCATGACGGTGCAATAAACCTCTCGACTTATTGCTGCGACGAACCGAGCTTGGCCTTCAGCAGAGCACCAAGATTGGTCGTACCGCTGGCGGCGTTACCGCTGTCAGCTGCCAGCTTCTGCATGGCATCCGACTGCTCGGCCTGGTCCTTGGCCTTGATCGACAGGCTGATCGAACGCGACTTGCGATCGACGTTGATGATCATGGTTTCCAGAGCCTCGCCAACCTTCAGCACGGTGCTCAGATCTTCGATACGGTCACGCGAGAACTCGGAGACGCGCAGGTAACCTTCGACGTCGTTACCGAGGTCGATGACGGCGCCCTTGGCATCCACGGACTTGACCGAACCATTCACGAGGCTGTTCTTGTCGTGCGTCGCAACGAAGGTGGTGAAAGGATCACCATCGAGCTGCTTGACGCCCAGCGAGATACGCTCCTTCTCGACGTCGATGGCCAGCACGACTGCTTCCAGCTCATCGCCCTTCTTGAAGTTGCGGATCGCTTCTTCGCCGGTCAGGGACCACGACAGGTCGGACAGGTGAACCAGACCATCGATACCGCCAGGCAGGCCGATGAAGACGCCGAAGTCGGTGATCGACTTGATGGCACCCTTCACGCGATCGCCCTTCTTGGCGTTCGCAGCGAAATCGTCCCACGGGTTCGCCTTGCACTGCTTCATGCCCAGCGAGATACGACGACGGTCTTCGTCGATTTCCAGAATCATCACTTCGACTTCGTCGCCCAGCTGGACAACCTTGGTCGGGTGGATGTTCTTGTTGGTCCAGTCCATTTCGGAAACGTGAACCAGGCCTTCGATGCCTTGCTCGACTTCAACGAATGAGCCGTAGTCGGTGATGTTCGTGACCTTGCCGAACAGACGCGTGCCCGATGGGTAACGGCGCGAGATGCCTACCCATGGATCTTCGCCAAGTTGCTTCATGCCCAGCGAGACGCGATTCTTCTCTTGGTCGAACTTCAGAATCTTGGCGGTGACTTCGTCGCCAACCGTCAACACTTCGGACGGGTGACGGACACGGCGCCATGCCAGGTCGGTGATGTGCAGCAGACCGTCGATACCACCCAGATCCACGAACGCGCCGTAGTCGGTGATGTTCTTGACGATACCCTTGACCACCGTGCCTTCGGCGAGGTTGGCCAGGAGCTTTTCGCGCTCTTCGCCCATGCTCACTTCGAGCACTGCGCGACGCGACACGACCACGTTGTTACGCTTGCGATCGAGCTTGATAACCTTGAATTCGAATTCCTTGCCTTCGAACGGGGTGGTGTCCTTGACAGGACGCATATCCACCAGCGAACCCGGCAGGAAGGCGCGGATGCCGTTGGTCATGACGGTCAGACCGCCCTTGACCTTGCCGGTAACCAGACCCTTGACCAGCGTGCCTTCGGTGAGGGCTGCGTCGAGGAAGTTCCAGGCGGCAACACGCTTTGCCTTTTCGCGCGACAGGCGCGTTTCGCCGAAACCGTCTTCGAGGGTTTCGATGGCGACAAGAACGAAATCACCAGGCGTAGCTTCGACTTCACCTGCGTCATTGCGGAACTCGTCGAGCGGAATGTAGCTCTCGGATTTCAGGCCGGCGTTGACGACGACAAAGTTGTTGTCGATGCGAACGACTTCAGCGGTAATGACTTCACCAGCGCGCATTTCCTGGCGGGTGAGGCTTTCTTCGAAGAGGGCGGCAAAGCTGTCTTCGCCGACGTTCTGGTTAGGGGCGACTTCTGAGAATGGCATGTGATTGGACTCGGGATCGTCACGCAAAAAACATGACGCTACTGTTAAGAAGTTGAAATACCCTGCTGCACTCTCACCCGGGGAGGGTTGGAAGCACAGTCAGGAACCGTCAAACAATTAATGACAACGACTAGCTCTTGTCGGAAGCGTTGCTGACAAAACGACTTTCAATCAGACGCTCTCTGGCGTGTTCAAGCACGAAAATCACGGCCTGATCAGCAGTCAGCGCGGTCGTATCCAGCAGTACCGCATCTGCACTGGGCTTCAGTGGCGCAACGGCACGATTCGTATCGCGTTCGTCACGTTCACGGAGGTCCAGGACAAGACGTTCAAGGTTAGCAGACAATCCTTTGTCGATCAACTGCTTATAGCGTCTTTCAGCACGAGCCTCGACGCTGGCGGTGAGGAATATCTTAAGAACAGAATCCGAAAAGACCACGCTACCCATGTCGCGGCCGTCAGCCACGAGTCCGGGCCCCTTACGGAAGCCTTTCTGGCGATCCAGCAATGCCGAGCGCACTGCCGGTATTGCAGCAAGCTTCGAGGCGCCATTGCCAACCTCCTCCTGCCGCAGCTTGTCCTTTACGTCCTCGCCATCGAGCACGACCTCTTCGCCGTCAAAGGTCACATCCAGCCGACTGGCGATTTTCACGAGTCGTTCTGCGTCATCGAACGCCACGCCGCTTCGCAGCGCCTGCAGCGAAACAAGCCGATAGATCGAGCCCGAATCCAGAAAATGCCAGCCCAATGAGTCAGCAACACGCGATGCAACCGTGCCCTTACCAGAAGCAGTCGGGCCGTCAATGGCAATCACAGGAACGATTCGATTCATGCGCGCAGCTCTCTTACATCACGTCCAGCGTTTCAATACCGAGCAGACCCAGCCCCGTCTTGAGCGTATTTGCGGTCAGATGGCACAAACGCAAGCGGCTGTCACGCACCGCGCCTTCACTCTTCAACACCGGGCAGGCTTCGTAAAACCGCATGAAATGCGTCGCCAGGTCGTAAAGATAGCCACACAGGAAGTGCGGTGCTGCTTCACGGCTGACCGCATTGATGGCATCGGCGAAGCGCGCCAGCTCGAGCGCCAGCAGACGCTCTGCAGGCTCCTGTAGCACGATCTTCGCCTGCGCATCGGAGACATCGACCTTACGGAATACGCTCTGGATACGCGTGTACGCATATTGCAGGTATGGCGCGGTGTTTCCCTCGAACGACAACATGCTGTTCCAGCTGAACATGTAGTCGCTATTACGATTCTTGGACAGATCAGCGTATTTCACCGCACCGATCCCGACTGCGTGCGAAATCGTCTTGCGTTCTGCCTCCGGCATCTCGGCGTTCTTTTCGCTGACCAGCGCGAAGGCGCGCTCTTCAGCCTCCTGCAAAAGATCGACGAGCTTTACCGTCGTTCCGCTGCGCGTCTTGAATGGCTTGCCATCGTCGCCCAGCATCACGCCGAAACCGACGTGCTCCAGCTTGGTGGCTTCGCCCGCATAACCTGCTTTGCCGCTCAGGGTGAACAACTGCTGGAAGTGCAGCGCCTGTCGAGCATCGACTACGTAGAGAATGCGGTCCGCGTGAAGCGTACCGACGCGATAGCGCATGGCAGCCAGATCGCTGGTCGCATACAGATAGCCGCCATCCTGCTTGCGTACGATATAAGCCTGCGCCTCGCCTTCCTTGTTCTTGAATTCATCGAGGAAGACGACCTGAGCGCCTTCGCTCTCGACGGCAAGCCCCTTGGCCTGCAGATCGGCGACGACAACCGGCAAATCATTGTTGTAGAAGCTTTCACCACGCACATCGTCACGCGTCAGCGCCACGCCGAGTCGTTCGTACACGGCCTCGCAGTGATGCAGGGAGATGTCGAGGAATTTCTGCCACAACGCATTCACATGTGTGTCGCCCCCCTGCAGTTTCACGACGTACTCGCGGGCGGTCGTGGCAAACGCTTCATCTTCGTCAAAGCGTTGCTTGGCACGGCGATAGAAGTCTTCGAGATCAGACAGGGCAATCGCTTCCCCGCCGTCCTTTTCGGCTTCGATCAGATACGCCGTCAACATGCCGAACTGCGTACCCCAGTCGCCCACGTGATTCTGTGCAATCACCGTATGACCGAGGAAGCGCAGCACGCGCGCCAAGGCATCACCAATGATGGTCGAGCGCAGGTGGCCGACGTGCATTTCCTTGGCAAGGTTGGGGCCAGAATAGTCGATGACGACGCGCTGCGACACAGGCTGCGGCACGCCGAGATGCACGTCCGCCAAGGCCTCCGTCGCGAGCGAGGCAAGGTATTCGGGCGACAAGGTGATGTTGATGAAGCCTGGGCCGGCGATCTCGACCTTGCTCGCAATGTCGGAGATGTCCAGCACAGCCACGACCTGCTCGGCCAACTGGCGTGGATTCATCTTGCGCGCCTTGGCCGCGCCCATCACGCCATTGGCCTGGTAGTCGCCGAACTCAGGGCGGCCTGCAGGCGCAACGACAGCCGGTGCATCGGGGCAACCCGCAGCCGCCAGTGCAGCACGGACGCGCGTATCGAGAAGTTCAATCAGAGTCTGTTTCATTGAGGCTTACGTATGGGGCTTACTTAGTGACGCCAGCAAAGACGTCGAAATATTCGGGAAAAGTCTTGGCCGTGCACTTCGGGTCGATGATGCGCACTGGCACACCACCGAGTGCGACCAGCGAGAAGCACATCGCCATGCGATGGTCATCGTACGTATCGATGGAAGCATTCGGCGTGAGCTGCTCCGGCGCAGTAATCCGCAGCCAGCTCTCGCCCTCCTCCACTGTCGCGCCGACCTTGCGCAGTTCGGTTGCCATGGCGGCGATACGGTCCGTTTCCTTGACGCGCCAGCTGGCGATATTCGTCAGACGACACGGTCCGTCGCAGAACAAGGACGCCACAGCGAGCGTCATGGCTGCATCGGGAATGTGATTGAAGTCCATGTCGAATGCGCGCAGCTTGCCGCTTGCAGGCGCCTTGGCTTCGATCCAGTTCTCGCCCATCGTAACCTGCGCGCCGATCGCCTCGAGCGCTTGCGCGAATGCCACGTCGCCCTGAATGCTGTTACGGCCGACACCTTCTACGCGCACCGGCCCGCCACCAATAGCGCCTGCTGCAAGGAAGTACGAAGCGGACGAGGCATCGCCTTCGACGAATACGGTCTTCGGCGAAACATAGCGCTTGCCGCCGGGAATGACGAAACGCTCCCAGCCTTCGCGCTTAACTTCGACGCCGAATTGCGCCATCAGGCGCAGCGTGATTTCGATGTAGGGTTTTGAAATCAACTCGCCGATCACCTCGACGGTCGTTTCCACACCTGTCGTTGGCAAAGCCATCAGCAAAGCAGTCAGGAACTGGCTTGATACGTTGCCTTTCACGCGCACGACACCACCACCGCGAATCTGCGCAGGCTTGATATCGAGTGGCGGGAAACCTTCGTTGGCGAGATAGGTGATGTCCGCGCCCAACTGACGCAGGCCATCGACCAGATCACCGATCGGGCGCTCGTGCATACGCGGCACGCCAGACAATTTGTAGTGACCGCCGGCCAGTGCCAGCGCAGCCGTCAGCGGGCGGAATGCGGTACCCGCATTACCAAGGAACAGATCTGCATCTTTGTTCACAAAACCTTGCGGAGCACCGGTGACGCGATAGTCGCGCTCACCGGTTTTCTCGATCGCAACGCCAAGCTTGGCGAGCGCTTCGAGCATACGATCCGTATCGTCGGAAGCCAGCAGATCGCGGATATCCGTCGTGCCTTCTGCCAAGGCTGCGAGCAGCAGAGTACGGTTGGAAATGCTCTTCGAGCCTGGCAGGCGCACCGTACCCTGTGCCGACTCCAGAGGGGAAAGATCAAGAAATTCCATGACGACCTTCAATCAGACTACATACGGGCCAGTGGACCCGATGGAAATTACACAAGAGCCTTACTGAATCTTGGTGACTCTTACTGGTTCGCAGCCCAGGCATTGCGCGCATCGCTCGCCTCAGCGAAGAGCTTCTCGAGGCCCACGCCATCGCTCTGGATCAACAGAGCGCGCAACCAGGCCAGCTCCGCCAGATAAGCATCCAACTCGGCCAGCAAGGCCTGGCGATTTGCCACGCAGATGTCGCGCCACATTTCCGGATGACTTCCGGCAATACGCGTGAAATCGCGAAAACCCGATGCGGCATATTTGAACAACTGCTCGGCATTGGCGCGCCCCGCCAGATCGTGCACCAGACCAAACGCCAGCAAGTGCGGCAGATGGCTGACGGCGGCAAAAACGCGGTCATGCTCCTGCGGACTCATCTGGAACATGTGTGCGCCACACGCAGCCCAGGCAGCACGCACGGCATCGATGGCGTGCGGCGCATTCTCGGGCAGTGGCGTCAGCACAACCTTCTTGCCGCGATACAGGTCCGCATGCGCCGCCGACGGGCCGCTCTTCTCGGCCCCCGCAATCGGGTGTGCAGGCACGACGCGTTCGATGTGCTCGCCAAGATGCAGATAGATGGCTTCGATCACATCAGCCTTGGTACTGCCTGCATCCGTCACCAGCGTTTGCGCTTCGAGATGCGGCGCCAAGGCAGCCATCACGGCGCCCATCTGACCTACTGGCATCGCCAGCAATAGCAGATCAGCGCCCTTCAGCGCCAGCGCCCAGTCGGACTGCACTTCATCGACGAGCCCGAGTTGCAAAGCTTCATCGAGAGAAGCAGCAGTGCGACCAACGCCCACGATATGCCGAGCTACGCCCGCTGCCTTCAGCGCCGCTGCGAACGATCCGCCAATCAAGCCGACACCGGCAATGACGACGCGTTGAAACGAGGGTTGACTCGGGTTCTGGCCCACGCTCACGCCTTCAGCGCCGCCGCGAGTGCGTCGAGGAAGCGCGCGTTCTCGGCTTCGGTCGAGATGGTCACGCGCAACCATTCCGGCATGCCGTAGCCCGCAATCGGTCGCACGATCACGCCTTGCTTGAGCAGACGGACATTCACACCCGCGCCATCGCCCACCTTGAAGGCGATGAAATTGCCCGCTGATGGAATGTGTTGCAGACCCAGCGCGTCGAGGCCCTTGATGATCTGCGCCATGCCGGCGCGATTGGTTTCGTAGCTGCGCTGCAGGAACTCCTCATCATCCAGCGCAGCTTCGGCTGCAACCAGCGCAAGGCTGTTGGCGTTGAACGGAGCACGCACGCGATTCATCATGTCAGCGATATCAGGATGGGCGGCTGCGTATCCGATCCGCAAACCTGCCAGGCCGTAGATCTTCGAGAAGGTGCGCGACAGCACGAGATTCGGGTAGCGCTGCAACCATGGCACCGCGTCGTAACGCTGCTCGGGTGACATGTATTCGTTGTAGGCCTCGTCCAGCACGACGATGACATCCTGCGGCACGAGCTTGAGGAAAGACTCGATCGCTTCGCCGGAATGGAAAGTACCGGTCGGATTGTTCGGGTTGGCCAGGAAGACGACGCGCGTGTCGGCACCAACCGCATCTGCCATTGCTGCCAGATCGTGGCCGAAGTTACGTGCAGGCACTTCGATGCAACGCGCGCCGATGCTCTGGATCGCCAAGGGATAGACGGCGAACGCATATTGCGAATACACGCCGCTCTTGCCCGGTGTCAGAAAAGCGCGCGCGATCAGCTCGAGTACGTCATTCGAGCCATTGCCCAACACGAAGCTTTCCTGACCCACGCCAAGACGGCGCGACAGCGCCTGCTTCAAGGCAAAACCATTGCCATCCGGATAACGCGCCAGTTCAGCCACCGCAGCCGTCACCGCTGACTGTGCTTTCGGGCTCATCCCGAGCGGGTTTTCATTCGAGGCGAGCTTGAGGATGTCTGCCTCGTTCAGCCCCATCTCACGCGCAAGTTCGGAGATCGGCTTGCCCGGCACATAAGGCGAGATGGCGCGGATATATTCCGGCGCGAGTTGTGAGAACGAAACGGGGGACGACACTGAGGACATCAGATTGCTCCGGAAAACGCGAGGGTTCGGTGATTCACTGAAACTCAGATTGCGGCGATCGGATACGAGCCGAGTATCTTGAGAAAAGCCGCACGTTCCGCGAGCTCCTTCAAGGCAGCCGTCACGGCAGGGTCGTTGCGATGACCTTCCACGTCGACGTAGAACACGTATTCCCACAGCCCGGTACGCGATGGCCGCGACTCGAACTTGGTCATGCTCACACCCTTGTCGGCAAATGGTTGCAACAGCGCATGCACGGCACCCGGCTTGTTCAACGCAGAGCAGACGATGGAAGTCTTGTCGCGACCCGACGGACTGGCATCGTGGCTGGCGATCACGAGGAAACGTGTCGTGTTGTTCGAGTCATCCTCGATATTCGCGTGCAGGATGGGCAGGCCATAATGCTGCGCAGCCTTCTCTCCCGCTATCGCTGCCGCTTCCGGATCAGCGGCCGCCATGCGCGCCGCTTCGGCATTACTCGAAACAGGCAGGCGCGGAATGCCGTAAGCATGGTGCGCCAGCCAGTCATTGCATTGCGATAGCGACTGGGAGTGCGAATAGATGCGCTTGACCTGCGACAGGTCACTGGCCTTCGACATCAGGTTGTGGCGCACGCGCAGGCTGACTTCACCACACACGGAAACCTTGGCCGACAACAGCAGATCCAGCGTACGACCAACCGCGCCCTCGGTCGAATTCTCCACCGGCACCACGCCGTATTCCGCCGCACCGGCTTCGACTGCATGAAAGACGTCATCGATAGTCTGCTGCGGCTGCAGATCAGGCGCGCCACCGAAATGCTTGCCAGCAGCCGACTCCGAATAAGTGCCTTGGGGGCCGAGATACGCCACCTTCATAGGGCGCTCAAGCGCCAGGCACCAGGACATGATCTCGCGGAAGATGCGCTGCACCGCCTCGTTCGACAGCGGGCCGGGATTGCGTTCGGCGATCGCACGCAGCACTTGTGCTTCGCGCTCGGGGCGATACAGCGGGCCACGCTTGATCTCGCCGACCTTCTGCGCACAGCGCGCGCGCTCGGCCAGACGTTGCAGGATTTCACCGTCCAGACGATCAATCTCGCCGCGCACGGCGAGCAAGGCCTCGAGTTGTTCGGGCGTCAGTTCAGCACCGCTCGCTGCGTTGTTGTCAGAGTCAGCCATGGCTCTTCTCGAAATCCTTGAGATACCCACTAAGTGCCTGAACGCCTGCCAAGGACATGGCGTTGTAGAGCGAAGCACGCATACCGCCGACCGATTTGTGTCCCTTCAATTGCAGCAGGCCACGTTCTTTAGCGCCGGCAAGGAAGGCATCGTTGAGCGATTCGTCACGCAGGAAGAATGGCACGTTCATGCGCGAGCGATGCGCCTTCTCGACATGGGTGACGTAGAACTCGCTGGCGTCGAGCGTGCTGTACAGCAGCTCCGACTTGGCGACGTTCTGCTTCTCCATCGCCGCGACGCCGCCCTGGCGCTTGAGCCACTGGAATACGAGATTCGCGATGTAGATCGAATACGTCGGCGGCGTGTTGTACATCGACTTGTTCTCGGCGACCAGCTTGTAGCTGAACGCCGAAGGGCACACTGCCTGCGCCTGCTCGAGCAGATCGTCGCGCACGATGACGACCGTCAAACCGGCAGGGCCGATGTTCTTTTGCGCGCCACCGAATGCCAGCCCGTACTTCGAGATGTCCATCGGGCGCGACAGTATGTGCGAGGACATATCTACAACGAGAGGCACATCCGGCGCGCCGAGCGCAGCCATGTCCGGCACGTCGAAGAACTCGACGCCGTCGATGGTCTCGTTGCCGCAGTAATGCAGATAGGCAGCATCGCTGCGTACCTGCCAATCGGCAAACGCAGGCACCTTGGTGAACTTGCCTTGCGCAGCGCTTGCATCGCGTGCGTTCGCCGCTGCCTTGATGTCGCCGTAACGCTGCGCTTCCTTGATCGACTTCTCAGACCAGGAGCCCGTTACGACGAAATCAGCCTTGTTGTTCTTGCCGAGCAGGTTGAGCGGCACGATGGCGTTCTCGCCGAGGCCACCGCCCTGCATGAACAACACGTGGTAGCCGTCAGGCACCGACATCAGTTCGCGCAGATCGGCTTCGGCCTGCTCGATGATGCTGGTGAACTCCTTGCCGCGATGGCTCATCTCCATCACCGACATGCCGCTGCCATGCCAGTCGAGCATCTCCTCGGCGGCCTGCTTCAGGACTTCTTCAGGCAATACCGCCGGACCCGCCGAGAAATTGAAGACGCGCGTCACTCTGCTGCGCCCTCGTCAGAACCCTCCGCATCGCCTTCAGTCACGTCTTCATCGCTCTCGACGATCTTCTCGATGCTCGACAGTTTGGCACCGTCGTCGAGATTGATCAGCGTGACACCTTGCGTCGAACGACCCAGTTCGCGGATGTCCTTCACCGGGGTGCGGATCAGCACGCCGTTGTCCGCAATCAGCATGACGTGGTCGGTCGGATCGACCAGCACGGCGGCAACAAGCTTGCCGTTACGCTCGGACGACTGGATCGCGATCATGCCCTTGGTGCCGCGGCCATGCAGGGTGTATTCGCCGATATTGGTGCGCTTGCCGTAGCCGTTTTCGGTGGCCGTCAGCACGCTCTGCGTCTCGCCGTGCGCGACCAGCATGGACAGTACGCGCTGACCTTCTTCCAGCATCATGCCGCGCACGCCGCGAGCGGTACGCCCCATCGGGCGCACATCATTTTCGCTGAAACGCACGGCCTTGCCGGCTTCGGAGAACAGCATGACGTTGCAATCGCCGTCAGTGATCGCAACACCAATCAGGAAGTCACCATCGTCGAGGCCCACGGCGATGATGCCGGCCTTGCGCGGGTTGGCGAAGTCGGTCAGCGGCGTCTTCTTCACGGTGCCCTGAGCGGTCGCCATGAAGATGAAGTGGCCTTCGTCGAATTCCTTGACTGGCAACACGGCCGTGATCTTCTCGCCTTCGATGAGCGGGAAGAGATTGACGATCGGCTTACCGCGCGCATTGCGATTGCCTTCCGGCACTTCATAGACCTTGAGCCAGTACAGACGGCCGCGGTTGGAGAAGCACAGGATGTAATCGTGCGTATTCGCGACGAAGAGCTGGTCGATCCAGTCGTCTTCCTTCGTTGCCGCGGCCTGCTTGCCGCGCCCGCCGCGCTTCTGCGCGCGATAGTCAGCGAGTGGTTGGCGTTTGAAGTAGCCGGTGTGCGACAAGGTCACGACCATGTCTTCCGGCGTGATCAGATCTTCAATATTGATGTCGGACGTACCGAGCACGATCTCCGACTTGCGCGGATCGCCGAACTGCTCGCGGATCGCGCGCAGCTCATCGGAAATGATCTGCGTGATACGCGCAGGCTTTGCAAGGATGTCGAGCAGGTCGGCAATGATGTCCATCACCTCCTTGTACTCGCCGACGATCTTGTCCTGCTCCATATTGGTCAGGCGCTGCAGCTGCATTTCCAGAATGCGCTGCGCCTGCACTTCGGAGAGGCGATAGCCCTGCGCCGAGAGGCCGAACTCTTCGCCGAGACCGTCAGGCCGGTATTCGGCCACCATCGCACGCGACAGCATTTCCTCGACCAGCGGCGAGCGCCATTCACGACCCATCAATTCCTGCTTGGCGATTGCCGGCGTGGCAGCAGCCTTGATCAGGGCGATGATCTCATCGACGTTGGACAGCGCAACGGCCAGACCTTCGAGGATGTGGCCACGCTCACGCGCCTTGCGCAGCTCGAACACGGTGCGACGCGTGACGACTTCGCGGCGGTGCGCGAGGAAGCATTCCAGCATCTGCTTCAGGTTCAGCAGGCGCGGCTTGCCGTCGACCAGCGCCACCATGTTCATGCCGAAGCTGTCCTGCATCTGCGTCTGCTTGAACAGGTTGTTCAGCACGACCTCAGGCATTTCACCGCGCTTGAGTTCGATGACGACACGCATGCCCGACTTGTCCGACTCGTCGCGCAAATCGGAAATACCTTCGATCTTCTTCTCGCCCACCAGCTCGGCAATCTTCTCGAGCAGGGTGCGCTTGTTAACTTGATAGGGCAGCTCGTCGATGATGATCGCCTGCCTGTCGTTGCTCTTGGCGATGTCTTCGAAGTGCGTGCGCGAACGCATGATCACGCGGCCACGGCCGGTGCGGTAGCCGTCATGTACGCCCGACAGGCCGTAGATCAGGCCCGCGGTCGGGAAGTCCGGCGCCGGCACGATTTTGATGAGCTCTTCGATATCCGTATCCGGGGCGCCCAGCAGCGTCAGACAAGCCTCGATGACTTCAGACAGGTTGTGAGGCGGGATATTGGTCGCCATACCCACGGCAATACCCGAGCTGCCGTTGATGAGCAGGTTTGGCACGCGGGTGGGCAGTACGGTCGGCTCGAGCTCCTTGCCGTCGTAGTTAGGCTGGAAGTCGACCGTTTCCTTCTCGATGTCGGCCAGCAGATCGGCCGAAATCTTGTCCAGACGGCACTCCGTGTAACGCATTGCAGCCGCGTTGTCGCCGTCGATGGAGCCGAAGTTGCCCTGACCGTCGATGAGGGTGTAACGCAGCGAGAAGTCCTGCGCCATCCGCACCAGGGTGTCGTAGATGGCCGAGTCGCCGTGCGGGTGGTACTTACCCATCACATCACCGACCACGCGCGCGCATTTCACATAGGCTCGGTTCCAGGCGAAATTGGATTCATGCATGGCGTACAGGACGCGACGATGGACCGGCTTCAGACCATCACGAACATCTGGCAGCGCCCGACCGACGATCACGCTCATGGCGTAATCGAGGTACGAAGTGCGCATCTCTTCCTCAAGACTTATCGGAAGTGTTTCCTTGGCGAATGAATTCATGTGGCACGGGTATCGTAGTATTCGGGCTGCGCAAGACCGGACAGCGCAGAAGGAACCTTTCACCCCCTCAAGAAGGAAGGGACGAAACAGGCCGGTAAAGCGCGCAATTGTAACATGCCGCACCCTCCCCTAGCCCGGCCCCCGGGATCGACCCAACCAGACTCGAAGCAAGCCCGCCCAAGCCCATGGAACAAGTCGCCGAACAACTGGACCTGCTCATCGAAGCCCGCTGGGTGATTCCCGTCGAGCCCGCCAACGTCACGCTGGAACACCACGCGATCGCCATCCGCGGCGAAGAAATCGTCGCCGTCCTGCCGATCAGCGAAGCGCGCATGCGCTTCAGCGCCGCGCAGACTGTCAGCCTGCCGGAACACGTACTCATCCCCGGCCTGATCAATCTGCACACGCATGCGCCGATGGCTCTGATGCGCGGCATGGCCGATGACCTGCCCCTGATGCGCTGGCTGATGGAAGAAATCTGGCCAGCCGAGAGCGCACATGTCTCCGACCGCTTCGTTTTCGACGGCACACTGGTGGGAGGCGCCGAAATGCTGCGGGGCGGCATCACCTGCGCCGCCGACATGTATTTCTATCCGGATGCAGCTGCCCGCGCGTATGAACAGCTCGGAATGCGCGCGGTGATCGGTATGACCGTGATCGACTTTCCAACCAATTACGCTTCGACGGCTGCAGATTATCTGAGCAAGGGCTTGCAGGTGCGTGACAGCTGGCGGGACCACTCGCGCATCAGCTTTGCCTTGGCGCCGCACGCGCCTTACACGGTATCCAACGCCACCTGGGAGCGCATCGGCTCACTGGCAGAAGAACTCGACGCCCTGATTCACACCCACGTCCAGGAGACGGCCGGAGAAGTCACAGAGAGCATCGAAAAACACGGCGTACGCCCCCTGGAGCGCCTGCGTTCGCTTGGCCTGCTTGGCCCCAACTTGTTGATAGCCCACGCCGTACACCTGAATGGAGAGGAGATTCGCCTCCTGGCCGACAACAATGTCGGTGTCGCGCACAACCCTACATCTAATATGAAGCTGGCCAGTGGCGCGGCGCCAGTGGCCGACATGCTCGCCGCCGGCATCCGCGTTGGCCTGGGTTCGGATGGCGCTGCCAGTAACAATCGACTCGATATCTTCCAGGAAATGCGTATGGCCAGCCTGCTCGCCAAGCTCACAACGGGAGACGCCAGCGTTCTGCCGGCACACAAGATGCTACAGATGGCAACGATCGATGCCGCGCATGCCCTTGGGATGCAGGCAAAAATCGGGAGCTTGCTACCGGGCAAGAAGGCGGACATTGTTGCGGTGTCTCTTGACACATTGGAAACCGCGCCAGTGTTTGATCCAGCCTCACATCTGGTCTTCGTTTCAGGCCGGGAGCATGTCGCTCAAGTCTGGATTGCAGGGCATACCCTGATTCAAGACGGGGGCTTGTTGCATAATGACAACAAAGAATTGCTGGGCATTTCACGACTGTGGCAGAATTCCTTACAGAACCGACGCCTCACAGCAAATCCGGGGTCTGTTTGATATCTCCCTAACAACAGAGCAGCGTAATTATTGCTCTGCAGTTTGACCACTAGTGTGGGCATCGGAATTCCGGTCTGTCCATTTGTTTGTAATCAGCCTTGCAACGAGGAGCATATGAAAACAACTCACAAATTTCTTCTGGCCGTTCTGGCTGCAACAAGTTTTTGCGGCGCGGCTCACGCGCAATCGAAGAGCGGCTTCCTGATCACCGACGGCAAAGGCGACCAACCGTACATCCTTACCGGTGAGCGCGTTATCGAGCGCGACGGCACGGGCAACTGCCTGCGCTCGACCATCTGGAGCAAGGCACTTGCTCTGCAAACCAAGCTGGTGAACGCTCCATTCCCGGCTGGCTGCTATTGCGAAGCTGAATACGCAAACGAAGCAGTTTGCAAGCCTGCCCCAGCTGCACCAGCACCCGCACCAGCTGCTGCCCCAGCGCCAGCTGCTGCTCCAGCACCTGCTCCAGCACCTGCTCCTGCTGCCGAGAAGGTCAACATCCCGGCTGATGCACTCTTTGCCTTCAACAAGGCTGAGATCAGCGACCTGGGTCAAGAAAAGCTGGCAGCATTTGCTGACCGCGTTACCAAGCTGAAGTCGCTGGAAGTTGTTATCGCCGTCGGTCACGCTGACCGCATCGGCTCCGACAGCTACAACCAGGCTCTGTCCGAAAAGCGTGCAAACGCTGTGAAGGACTACCTCGTCAGCAAGGGTGTTCCTGCTAACCGCGTCTACACCGAAGGCAAGGGCAAGAGCCAGCCGGTGACGGGCAACGAGTGCCGCAAGCTGGGCGCTGAAAACGGCAAGAACAAGAAGCTGGTTGACTGCCTCGGCGCTGACCGTCGCGTTGAACTCGAAGCTGTCGGTGTGAAGTAATCACTGCCGCTACGGAGAAAGCCCTGCTTCGGCAGGGCTTTTTTTTGCTGCAAACCCGAATGAAATTGCGTCAATAGTTCACCGCTCCAAGCCCGAGGTTAGCTCCAATGATCGAAACCAATGCAGATGACAGCGAGATTGCCAAGTTCAGCGCCCTGGCGCATCGTTGGTGGGATCCCGAATCCGAGTTCCGCCCCTTGCACGAAATCAATCCGCTGCGGCTCGACTGGATTGACCAGCATTGCGCTTTGAGTGGCAAGACGACCATCGACATCGGTTGCGGCGGTGGCATCCTCGCTGAAAGCATGGCGCTTCGCGGAGCGCACGTAACAGGCGCAGATCTCTCCGAGAAAGCACTCGCCGTGGCGAAGCTGCATCTGCTGGAAAGTGGGGCGAAAGTCGAATACCTGAAAATCGCGGCCGAGACCATCGCCGAGGAGCGCCCTGCTCACTATGACGTCGTCACCTGCATGGAGATGCTGGAGCATGTGCCCGATCCGGCCAGCACCGTTCGCGCCTGTGCAGAGCTGGCAAAGCCTGGTGGCGCGGTATTCTTCTCGACCATCAACCGCAATTTCAAAGCCTACCTGATGGCCATCATCGGCGCCGAGTACGTCCTCAATATGCTGCCGCGTGGCACGCATGAGTATGCGCGCTTCATCAAACCTGCAGAGCTGAGCCGTTTTGCGCGTGAAGCTGGACTCGACAGCGTCGAGATCATTGGCATGCATTACAACCCGCTCGACAAACGTTACAGCCTGGGCCGGGGCACCGACGTCAATTACCTCATGCGCTGTATCAAGAGCGCCTGAGCGGATGCGCACACACACGGCCTATCCGCAGGTTCGCTGCGTATTGTTCGATCTTGATGGCACGCTTGTAGACACCGCGCCCGACCTCGGCGCAGCCTTGAACCGCACACGTGTTGAAGACGGACTGCCAGCCTTGGCCCTTGCCCAGCTTCGCCCCGTCACCTCTCAAGGCGTACGTGGCCTGCTGCGCGAGGGCTACGGTATTGGCCCCGACGACGTGCGTTATGCCACGTTGGCCGACCGGGTGCTTGCACATTACACCGACAATATCTGCGTCGACAGTGCACTATTTACCGACATGCCGGCCCTGCTTGCGCGCTTGGGCGTACAAGGCCTCAGTTGGGGCATCGTCACCAACAAGCACACCCGTTTCACTACCCCGCTGGTGGCAGCACTCGGGCTGCCGCAATCTCCATCGTGTGTCGTGAGCGGAGATACGACACCGAAAGCCAAGCCCGCGCCTGAACCACTACTGTACGCAGCGGCAGCCTGTGGCGTTACGCCCGGCGAGTGCGTCTATCTCGGCGACGATGAGCGCGACATCATCGCTGCACGAGCCGCCGGCATGGCATCGTTCGCAGTGCGCTGGGGTTACATCGGCACGGACAAGCCTATTGAAGACTGGGGCGCCGACCACATAATCGATCATCCGCTCGAGCTCATGGACTACCTGCCCCCCGCAGCGTAGAATTGACGGGCTGGGGGCGACCTGGTTTCGACGGGGGTCGCGAAGCAGCTTGGTGCATACCGAGGATCAGTTACCTCGTAAATCCATCTGAAAAGTTCTACTCGCAAACGACGAGCAATTCGCTGTAGCCGCTTAAGGCTGTAGCCACTGCACTGATTGGTCTCTGGGTCAGATGGGGTAAAACCCATGGCAGTGTCATTTACAGGGACTCGTGCTGCATCGGGTTACTTGGTGCGGAGCTAAAAAATAGGTAACTCGCATTGCGCTGGCCTGTCGATCGGCTATGCGCAGTGTTAAATCAAATAGACCGACTAAGTATGTAGATCCGGTTGTAGAGGACTTTCGGACGCGGGTTCGATTCCCGCCGCCTCCACCATGACCCAAACAAAAAGCCACCTCCGGGTGGCTTTTTGTTTTCTGCTCATGAGTCACGCTTATGGTCCGTATCGGCGGGGACGAACGCTCTCCGCCCCGTCACCATTCCTTCAGGCTTCAGCGTTTGGTCGCCTTGGCTAGCGCTGCGGCGAAGGCATTATTCAGGACGGGCTTCTCCTCGCGCCGCGCGCTTTGTTGTGGCTTGCCCGCCGGACGACGCTCGGCCTGCGTGGTTTTCACAGGCCTTGCGGTTTCATCCGAGAGGCGCATGGTGAGCGCAATACGCTTACGTGCGACGTCCACTTCGACCACTTTCACCTTGACGATATCACCCGCCTTGACGACCTCGGCCGGGTCCTTGATGAAGCGGTTGGTGATTGCCGACACGTGCACCAAGCCATCCTGATGCACACCGACATCGACAAACGCGCCGAAGTTGGTCACGTTCGTGACAACCCCTTCCAGCAGCATCCCAGGCTGCAGATCCTTCACTTCTTCGACGCCATCGCGGAATGATGCCGTCTTGAATTCCGGACGAGGGTCGCGTCCCGGTTTATCGAGTTCGCGCAGGATGTCCTGCACGGTTGGCAAGCCGAAGCGTTCATCGGTGTATTTCGTGGGTTCAATGCTCTTGATAAGGCCCGAGTCGCCCATCAAGTCCTGTGCCTTCTTTTTGACGTCGGCAAGAATGCGCTCAACCACGGGATAAGCCTCGGGGTGAACCGCCGAAGCGTCGAGCGGATTGTCGCCATGCATGACGCGCAGGAAACCTGCGCATTGTTCGAAAGTCTTGTCTCCGAGGCGCGGCACCTTGCGCAGGGCACGGCGGCTGGCAAACGCGCCATTGCTGTCACGGTAGTCGATGATGTTCTGGACCAGCGTCGCGTTGAGCCCGGAGATACGCGTCAGCAGCGCCGCCGAGGCAGTGTTGACGTCCACGCCGACGGAATTGACGCAGTCTTCCACCACCGCATCGAGCGAGCGCGCCAGCTTGCCTTGATTCAAGTCGTGCTGGTACTGGCCAACGCCGATGGACTTCGGATCGATCTTGACGAGCTCGGCCAACGGGTCTTGCAGACGACGCGCGATGGAAACGGCGCCGCGCAGGCTCACATCAAGCTGCGGGAACTCCCTGGCCGCGAGCGCCGACGCGGAGTACACCGACGCCCCGGCCTCGGAGACGACGATTTTTGTCAGCGACAATTCAGCATTCAGTTTCATCGCATCGGCCGCCAGCTTGTCGGTCTCACGGCTGGCAGTGCCGTTGCCGATCGCAATCAATTGCACATTGTGTTTGCGGGCAAGCGTCGACAAGGTGTGCAACGAGCCGTCCCAATCCTTGCGGGGCTCATGCGGGTAGATGGTCGCTGTATCCAGCAATTTGCCGGTGGCGTCGACCACGGCCACTTTGACGCCCGTGCGTATGCCGGGGTCGAGGCCCATCGTCGTGCGCGGCCCTGCCGGCGCAGCCAGCAACAGATCTTTCAGATTCTTGGCGAAGACGCGGATGCCCTCCTCTTCGGCCTTGTCGCGCAGCACGCCCATCAGGTCGAGTTCGAGATGCACCTGGAGCTTCACGTTCCATGTCCAGCGTGCCGTCTCCACCAGCCAGCGATCAGCCGCGCGGCCCTGATCACGAATGCCGGCATGCGCCATGATGCGGCGCTCGCAGGGGTTCGGTTCCGGCGTGCGCGAGCCATCTTCCGGATCAGTATCGAGCGCCAGCTTTACACGCAACACCTCTTCATTGCGGCCACGGAACAATGCGAGCGCCCGATGCGAAGGAATATTGCCGAGCTTCTCGCGATAGTCGAAATAGTCGCGGAACTTGCTCGCTTCGTTATCCGCTTCCTTTCCGGCCACGACGCGCGACACGACGACACCGTGCGAGCCCACATAGTCGCGCAGTTCGCCCACCAGTGAGGCGCTCTCCGCAAAGCGTTCCATCAATATCTGGCGTGCGCCGTCGAGGACCGCCTTGGTGTCGGCAAAGCCTGCGTCAGCGTTGAAAAACTGCGAGGCCTGGGTGTCTGGATCCAGCGAAGGGTTGCCGAGCAAGGCATCGGCAAGCGGCTCGATGCCTGCCTCGCGCGCAATTTGCGCCTTGGTACGGCGCTTCTGCTTGTAAGGAAGGTAGAGGTCTTCAAGCCGTTGCTTGGTTTCGGCTTCGCTGATTTCCTTGCGCAGGTCCGTCGTCAACTTGCCTTGCTCTTCGATTGCCGCCAGCACGGCACCACGCCGCTCTTCCAGCTCGCGCATGTACGCAAGCCGCTCTTCCAGCAAACGCAATTGCGTGTCGTCGAGGCCGCCCGTAGCTTCCTTGCGGTAGCGCGAGATGAAAGGCACCGTCGCGCCCTCATCCAGCAGCTCCACCGCTGCGGCAATCTGGCGAACCTGCGCGCCCAGTTCGGACGCAAGGCGCTGTTCTATGGTTGGCAACATGGCTGGCTACAAGCAAAAAGAAGAGGCGCGGACTATGCCCAAGCCCTGCCATGCAGGCAAGCCCGGATCGATCAGGAACAAATTCTGCTGCGCCGCTGCGTGGAGGTGCAGCCATGCCTGATATTTCATCCCAGCCCCCTGATTCTTCTCCGCGTCGCCCGCCGATAGATATCCACGAATTGGAGGGTCTTACAATCCTCAGGGCAAGATTGATCATTGATGCCGACGGGAAGGACGCGCTCCTGCTCGACGGCGACGATGGCACAAGTGTCACCGTCAACCTCCGGCAGAAGGGCCGCTCAAAGGCCTTTCTTGAAGTCAGTGGAGAGAACGTTCTGATGCCCGGCGAAGACTGAACACGGCTTGTGAAGTCTTGCAAACGCGGCAGGATGAGCTGACTCACAAGCTGCGACAATACGGGCCCCGGCTGCAGTGGCCCGTTGCGCAGTTCCGCTTTGATGAATCCCCCGCCCCGCCGCATTGCCCACCTCGACATGGACGCTTTCTATGCGTCGGTCGAGTTATTGCGCTATCCGGACTTGCGAGGGCAGCCCGTGGTTATTGGCGGGCGACGGGATCAACAACCTGTACAGCTGGCTGACGGCACGCGCCAGTACTCACGGCTGCGCGACTATGTTGGCCGCGGTGTGATCACTACAGCGACCTACGAGGCCAGGGCGCTGGGGGTAGGCTCTGCGATGGGGGTCATGAAGGCAGCACAACTGGCGCCCGATGCGGTCTTACTGCCGGTCGATTTCGACGCCTATCGACATTACTCGCGCCTCTTCAAGGCGGCGGTCGCTGAAATCGCACCTGAGATCGAAGATCGGGGCATCGACGAGATCTACATCGACCTCAGCCATATTGACGAAGCCAGCCTTCCACTCGCGCAACGCATCAAGCGCGCGGTGCACGAGGCAACCGGCCTGTCATGCTCCATCGGCATCACGCCGAACAAACTGCTCTCGAAGATCTGCTCCGATCTCGAAAAGCCCGATGGCATCACCATCCTCGGGCTGGAAGATGTTCCGCTACGTATCTGGCCCTTGCCGGTGCGCAAGATCAACGGCATTGGCCCGAAAGCCACCGAGAAGCTGACTGTGCTGGGCATTCACACCATAGGCGACCTGGCGCAAGCAGATGCCGCCACGCTGCAGGAACACTTTGGTCGCAGCTACGCTACCTGGCTCGGGGAAGTTTGTCGGGGCATCGATGAACGCCCCGTAGTCACAAGCTCGGAACCGAAGTCCATCAGCCGCGAGACGACTTTCGAGCGCGATCTGCATGCACGCCATGACCGCGCAAAACTGAGCGAGATCTTCACCGCGCTGTGCACGCGGCTGGCGGAAGACCTGCAACGTAGGGCCTATGTCAGCCGCACCATCGGCATCAAGCTGCGCTATGAAGACTTTCGCTCTGTCACGCGAGACCTCACTTTGCCGAGCCCGACGGCCGATGCCGCCACGATACGACGCGCCGCCGGCGAATGCCTGCGAAGGGTGTCCCTGGAGAAGAAGCTGCGCCTCATCGGCGTACGCGCCAGCGCACTGACGGCAGCCGCCGAAGCAGCTGCCGCCAATGAATCACTGCAAGGAGAGTTGCCGCTATAGGCCTCTCCCGGCCGAAGCCGGTCTAGTGCATCTTGCGTGCAAACGAACCACACAAGCGCTCGAAGACAAGCGTCTGCGCCTGTCGCGCTGCGGCCACCACGGGAGCCATACCGAAGAACTCGTGCGTCACGCCAAGGTAGTTCTGGTGCAACACGTCCGTGCCCTGCCCCATCAGACGGATCGCCAGGGTTTCACCCTCTGAGCGCAGGGGATCCACTTCCGCCGTGATGATGGTAGTCGGCGGCAACCAACCCAGATTAGCTTCGACCAGATTTATCAGCGGGCTGTCCTTGTCCTTCGGGTCCGCAAAGATCTGCTCAGCAAACCATTTCATCACAGCCTTGTTGAGCGGCTGGGCATGTTTGGTCTCCTTGTACGAGGGCGTTTCCATGTCGGTGCCGGCGAGTGGATAGATCAGGGCCTGATGCACCGGCATCTGCAAGCCGTTGTCGCGCGCCCAGACCGACACATTAATCGCCAGATTGCCGCCTGCGCTCTCGCCCATCACGGCAATGTTGTCGGCATACCCGCCGAGTTCCTCTGCGTTTTCCAGAAGCCACTTGTAGGCTGCATTGGCATCTTGGTGCGCGGCCGGAAACGGGTGCTCCGGCGCCTGTCGATAGTGAGCAGACACCACGATGGCATTAGCCCTCAGGGCCATGGCGCGCGGTGTGGCGTCGTAAGTGTCTATGTCGGCAATCACCCAGCCGCCGCCATGGAAGTAAAGGATCACCGGGAAAGGCCCGCGCCCTGCCGGAATATAGATGCGCGCTGGATTCGTGCCACCCACCGCGTCCGGGATGAGGATGTTCTCGGCCGCAACCGAAGCGACCTCGGCGTAGGCCTCCGTACCGCGGCGGTCGTCCAGCAAGATCTTCTGCACAGCATCGGCCGGCGAAGGTTGATTGCGGGCGCGCTCGACGGAGAGATGTTCGATCGGCAAGGCGCCCAACTCACCCAGGGCATCGACCACGCGCTTCATGTCGCGGTCGAGATTGTCGGTGGGGTTGATGCCCACGACGGCTTTCAGATTTTCAACAATTTCAGACAGCTGCATGATCGTCTCCTGTTCTTGGCTGCGTACGGATGATTCAGCAAAGGCCATTCCCACAGCCGGAAGCACGACAGCGTGCGCAAGGTGGTCGCAGCCGAAACACCCGTTGCTGCGGACTCAAGCCCTCGACAGACAGGTAGCTGCTGTTGAAATGAAACGATGGTCAGGGAACGTGCGAATGCTTGCCTCAGTCGCAACTTCGACACGGCGCAGCAGTATTGCTGGACAGTCCGGCACCTCACGCGGCGCCCATGGGAGGCCCGGAACGCAGCTCGACACCATCCGTGAAGGGCCTCTTCCCTGGCTATCGAAGCCCGTGACGCAAGCTCTCACCTGCGCGCCAGAATCCGCCGCATTGCAGCATCACAATCGCGCCGCAACGCAGCAAAACAAGGGCATTCCCTGACGTTGCAAACAAACTGAAACAGGTTAGCTTTGATGCCGATCAGGAGGTCTATGATGACCCCGTGGGACGATTTGCTGCATCAACCGATTGAGGAGGCTTGCACATGCACTACACCGCCGATCTTGTTCATGAATTGAATACCCTCATCCGCTTTGATCTGGCGACCAGCCAGCAAGGCATCAAGATCCACAAGAACGCCGACCCCTCCGTTATCGCCGCCACCAAGCGTCTCTATGACAAAGGCCTGCTCACCCAGCCGGATGGTGGCTATCTCACAGGCCTCGGCCGTGATGCAGCCGAGCATGCCCAGGCCGTGTTGATGATCCTCACCTCCAAACCCCGTATGCCCCTTGGCCGCGAGCCCAACTCGCCCGCCCAGCTCTACATATGAACGCATAGCGACTGCGCTGACCCACGGACAGTCGGCTTGACCCAAACGCCGCAGAGGCTCTCGTGCCCTGCGGCGTTTTGTTGTTTACCCGCGGCACCTTCCTGCGACATGACATCAGTATCCGCAATCGCTGCATGGCGCATGTGACGCGGGCTGTGCTTGAATAGCGGGCTGCATGCATGAACAAGAACGAGTGGAGAGACAGATGACAGCAAGATCGACTGCCCTGGCAGGCCTCATGACCGCACTCTGCGTGGCGGGCTGCGCCACCGGCGGCACGGATGAGACATCCTTCGCCAAGCTCCCGGCCAACGACATCGCTCGCCAGACCCTGCCAGCCAACGATGGCTGGGGCGCCGAAGGCGCTGGCACCACGGGCGGGGCCGCAGCACGTGCTGGAGACATCTACACCGTCAGCAGCCGCAAGCAGTTCGTCGACGCACTCAAGCGTTCAGGAAATAGCCCGAAGATCATCCGCGTGCAGGGCACGATCAATCTGAGTTCGGACGATTTCGGGCGCGAACTGTTCGCGAAAGACTACGCCGACCCGGCCTACGACTTCGAGGCCTACAAGAAGGCCTACGACCCGAACACCTGGAACCGCCAGGCACTCATCGGCGGGAAGCCCCCCATCGCGAGCGGGCCGCTGGCGGAGGCGCAGCGGCGCTCCTACCTGAAACAGCACAACGTCATCCAGGTACTGATTCCGTCGAACACCACCATCATCGGCATCGGCGCGGATGCAAAGATCGTCAAGGGCACCCTGTACCTCGACAAGGGCGTGGATAACGTCATCATCCGCAACATCGCCTTTGAAGACGCCTTCGATTACTTCCCGTGGTGGAACGCAGGCGACAGCTACAGCACCGCGCCGAACAACATCGGCTGCCAGACGACTTTCGTCGACGACACCCATGGCCCGCATCGCTGCAACGGTGGTCGCTGGAACTCGGAGTACGACAACATTTCGCTCAAGGGCGCCACGCATGTGTGGATCGACCATTGCAGCTTCAGCGACGGCGAGCGCCTCGACAAGCTCTATCCGCCCAACTACGCCGCGCCCTACAACCAACCCGAGCAGAAGATCGCGCATCACGACGGCTTGCTCGACATCACCAACGAATCGAACTTCGTCACGGTGTCGAACAACCATTTCTTCAACCATGACAAATCACTTCTCGTCGGTGGCAGCGACAACCAGGCTCTCGATGCCGGCAAGCTGAAGGTCACGTTCCGTCACAACATTTTCGAGAACCTGCGCCAGCGCCAGCCGCTGATCCGGTATGGCCAGGTGCATAGCTACAACAACCTGTTCACCGGCGCCCGCTCCGGCCCGCCCTACACCTTCTCCTATGTTTTCGGCCTCGGCACCTCGGCCCGGCTGATCGCGGAGAACAATGTCTTCGATCTTGGCGAGGGCATCGCGCCCGCCGACCTGCTGTACTACTACAACTACAGCAACACGGCAGCGATGGTGGACAAGGGCTCGGTCATCAATGGCAAGCCGGTGGACATCGTGAAGAGCTTCAACGCAACGCGTCCGCAGAAGGTCTCGGAGGATGTGGGTTGGACGCCAACGCTGGTATCGAAGCTGCAGCCGACGGAGGAAGTTCCGGCTTATGTACGCGCAAATGCTGGGGCTGGAAAGATCTGAGCAAAGAAACACGGGGGCTCGTTGCACATCGCTGCACCAGATGCCACGACGAGTCCGCACCGGGCTAGGCATTATTTGTAATGATGGTCCGTATTAAAGATCAGAAAGCCCGCCGCACCGAGACATGGCGTGCTGCGAGCATTTGATCAATAAACCAGTACGGCCTCATATTGAGGCCTACTTCACGTTAGACACTCATGAACTCACAACAGGCAGTTGAGCTATTTGTACGAATCGCGGTAGAAGCTCCGGGCCTTAGCGATGAGCAAATGTTTGATTCCTTGGTCGCCCATGGTTGCCCTGAACCACTCGCACTTCAATCCATACGGTTCATCCCTATTGCTTTTGCTAGGCAGTTCTTACATGGGATGGGTGTGTCATTCCATGATGAGTATTGGTATTTCGCCCCTGATGGATCGACAAAGGAACAATCTGCGCTTACAAGCGTTCCTGTGTTTGCTTCGGCTCAAGAATTGTCTCGCTCGCCGATGTCCAAGGAAGTTGTTTCACACGTTGTCTTCCGCTCTTCCGAAGCACACGCAGTCAACAACGCATTGAATGCAGGTTCAAAACCAGGGGATCTAAAGCTTGCCCCGGTTGCAATCTTTGTAGGCCAACCTACCGAGGCCGGGGCTGCGAAGGCTCAGGCAACGATTCAAGGCTATCTTTCCAAGCCCAAAGAAGATGTCAAGTCTCCGTGGTGGAAGCTATGGAAGTAGTCGTGTCTAACACTACAGTCGAGCGGGACAGCCACAAGCTGCGCTTGTGGTTCCCTACGCTTCGCTCCGGCTGCCCCTCACTTCCACGTTAGATTCAACGAATCAAGCAGAGCACCAAACATGGGCAAAGACGTCTTCCGGAAAATTGTCGGTTCAATATTTATTTTAGTTGGTCCCTATATGTCTTACGGCGCCGCAACATTCGCACTTAAGACAAGAAACCTGCTGGAGAACGGAGAGCGCACTACCGGGGTGGTTTTATACGTCGCACACTACTCCAGATCCTACTATCCAGTATTCGTATTTGAGGATGCACAGGGACGAAAATTCGAAGTCAAATCGCCAGATAGTTCAAAAGGGTACTTTCCCGGAGAAAAAGTCTCGGTCGTTTACGATCCTAATGAGCCCTTGGCTGGACGTATCGTCGACCTTGCCTCGGACAGTAATCAGATATTTCCTTCGCTATTTGGAGGACTACTTTTCTTGATAGGCGCGGTCCTGGTTATCTTTAGAACCCGCGTTGATGAGAATGGGAAATGGCCTTTTTTGCAGTAAGAAAAAACAATCTAACCCGGCAGTCGAGCGGGACGTCCAAAGCTGCGATTTGGATTCCCTTCGCTTCGCTCCGGCGCCCCTCACGTCAAACGTTAGGCGTCACCGGCCCAGGTTATCCGTCACGTATCCTGGCTGAGTTATCGTCCGTCACTATTTCGAAATTTCGTTAGGCCCGATATGCACGCACTCATGAGACTCAATCAACCGTCAGGTTTCGCAGCCAGGATTCTCGCAAACACACACCGCCGCACGCTGTTCGTCCTGCTCGCAACTGTGAGCATTTGCGTCTGCTCAGCACCGGCGCATTCGGCCGACAGCAAAGGAATGGAGCGTGCGACCGTCACGCTGCTGACCGATCCGTCTCTCTTCGCTCTTACTCCGGATTCGGCCACCAAAAAACTGGCGAAGTTTGGTCGCCTGCAGGAAGACACGCGCGCCGGTTCAACAGCAAGCGGCACTGCGGTGCGTACGTTCTTCATTGAGCTCAAGCCGTTTGGTCGCCGGGCAGCTGTCTTTTTCGACCGCAGTAGCAGCCAGCTTACGAACATCACCCTGATGTTCAGTCCCGAAGATCGAATCGACGCCGCGCGTGTGCGTGCGGCCCTTGCGCGCTCGCTCGGCGCGGCAAAAGAGTCGTCGCCGGCCGGCGGTAATCGCGTCGTCTGGTGGGATGGTGCCGACGGACGTCGCGTACAACTCATGCTCGACCCTGCCGGCATCGAGCCGGCGCAACTGTACATCGCCAGTGTCGGTCGCGAGATCAGCAAGTAGGGCGCAATAACCGGAGGGCATTGCGCCGGATATTCTGCCAGATCATTAAAAACATCCGGCGCAATGCGCGTTGCTTGTTGCGCCCTACTTGCTACTTGCTCTTTCGTATGACGACTCAGTCCTTCACCGCCACCCAGATCTCCAGTCCGCCAGTCCCCGTGCGCGAATCGAAGTTCTCGTCGTAGCGCTCGATACACGGCGCATCCGCCGCCTCCAGACCGGCTTCAGGCAACCACTTGTTCCAGATGGTGTTGAGCGTGCGGCGAATCGTCGACACGTGATCGCGATGCGTGAACACCGCGTAGCGTTGCTCGGGGATGCGTAGTCGGCTCCAGTCTGCGGGCAGGCCGGAAAAGCTGCTGACTTCGACGCCGCAGATGTACTCGAAATTTCCCGTGTCATCAAAGTTGCAGGCAACGCCGTAAGCCACCTTGCCAAGCTGTGCGGGGATCCTTGTTTCCAGCCAGGGCATGAAACGCTGCCACTGGGCGGGGATGCCAGCGCTGGTCTCGACGTCGTAACGCTGGCCCAACCCGGCGATGAGCAGGGGTTGGCTGTTTTCGAAGCGTGGTGCTTCGATTTCGGTGAATGTGTGGTCCATGCTGATCGGCTCCATGAGTGCAATGTCCTGCAAGTTGCCTTGCGCGCGAACGGCTTCGGGCGTACTGCCGAATTGTTCGCGGAAGGCCCGCGTGAATGCCTCATGGGAACCGTAACCGGCCTCGAGTGCGACAGACAGGATGTCCGTCTCGCCCTGCGCCAGAGCACGTGCTGCTTCGCTGAGTCGCCGGGCACGCAGATAGCGCGTGATCGGCAAGCCGGTCGCTGCAACGAACGCCCGCGACATCTGGAAGCGCGATACACCAGCGATGCCGGCGATATCGTCCAGCGTCAGCGCATCCGCGAAATGGCTCTCGATGAACCAGAGCGCCTTTTGCGAGGAATTGCCGGGGCTTTGCGTGGTCACAATCCTGTCTTCCCTGTTTGGCATGGACGCAGCTTGCGCTTGCAATGGAAGCCGCATTTGATCGGTTTTGCAGATGTAAGCTTTTGCCTGCTGTGCCGGTCGTTATCCGGGAGCGGTGTACGAACAAAGAATACGCGGCAAGGAGTCCGGAAATGACCGACAGCAAGGTGACGACTCATTCAAGAACCTCATCGGCAGATACGCAAGCAACCAGTTTGTCCGGTCGCCGCGCCCTGCTCCTGTCGGTTGCGACACTGGCCGGCCTGTGGGCGACGCGCAGCATCACGGCCGCTGATGCACCAGCCGGTAAGCCACCGGGCGAAGTGAACATCGTGCCGGTGACTGACGCCGGCGTCGTCCAGCCCGCAGTCAAGCTTGCGAAGGTGGTGAAGAGCGAAGCGGAGTGGCGCAAGCAGCTGTCGTCGATCTCGTTCGATGTGACGCGCAAGGAAGGTACGGAGCGTCCCTATAGCGGCGCCACCTGGAACAACCACGACAAGGGGCTGTATCGCTGCGTCTGCTGCGACACCGCCTTGTTCAGGTCAGACACCAAGTTCGACTCCGGCACGGGCTGGCCCAGCTTCTGGCAGCCCATCGCGAAGGAGAACGTCAGCGAGATCAGCGACCGCAGTTTCGGCATGCTGCGCACGGCGGTGAATTGCGCACGCTGCGATGCTCACCTTGGGCACGTCTTCGACGACGGGCCCAAGCCAACCGGGCTTAGATATTGCATGAATTCGGCTTCGATGCGCTTCGTCAAATCCACCTGATTGCCGCCAGAACTCCGTGTCAGCGGACTCGGCCCACACCACCCAGAAAGGCAGAACCATGCGTCTCCATTCCCCTCTCCGCGCATTCAGCCAACGGCTACTTGCAGTACGACAGAAGGCCCTGCCAGTCGCGCTGGTGTCGTTCATCGGGGCGAGCATGTGTGGCTACGTCGGCGCGAAGGAACAGGCCGTTGCCCTGCCGGATCCGGTACTGAACATCCCCGCCAAGGGCATGCAGACAGCGGTGTTTGCAGGCGGCTGTTTCTGGGGCGTGCAGGCGGTCTTCCAGCACAGCAAGGGCGTGATGTCGGCGATCTCCGGTTATTCCGGTGGGCCGGCCGACAAGGCCAACTACCCGATGGTGAGCGGCGGCGGCACAGGCCATGCGGAATCAGTGAAAGTCACCTACGACGCAACGAAGATTTCTTACGCCCAGTTGCTGAAGATTTTCATGTCGGTGGTGCACAACCCGACCGAGCTGAATCGGCAGGGGCCCGACACGGGCACGCAATATCGCTCGGCAATCTTCTACACAAATGAGGACCAGCAAAAGGTGACGCAGGCCTACTTCGAGCAACTCAAAGCCGCGAAGAGTTTCAGCAAGCCCATCGTGACCCAGGTCGTACCGCTCAAGGCCTTCTACGATGCGGAGGCTTACCATCAGGACTACGCCACGCTACACCCGGACCAACCCTACATTGCCTACAACGATCTACCGAAGGTCGCGAATCTGAAGAGCATGTTCCCGGCGATTTACCGCGATTCGATCAAGCCCTGACCGGGCACTCCCTGCATAAGAGACAAGCGGCCCAAGGTGGCCGCTTTTTTTGTCATACCCCTCGAGGCAAGTAAGATGTGGGGGTTACCGAACCTCAGGTCAGGAATCCCGCATGGTCCAGGCACGTCCTCGTGTGATCATCATCGGCGCCGGTTTCGGCGGCCTGTCAGCTGCCAAGGCACTTGCCGATGCAGCAGTCGATATCACCCTGATCGACCAGCGCAACCACCACCTGTTCCAGCCCCTGCTCTACCAGGTTGCCACGGCCAGCCTCTCGCCCGCCGATATTGCTGCGCCGATACGCAGCGTGGTGTGGGACCAGAAAAACCTGACCGTGGTGCTGGGCAAGGTCTCGGGGGTCGATACAGAGGCGAAGACCGTTTCCGGCGACAACGGCGTACGCAGCGGCGCCCTGCCCTATGACTACCTGATCATCGCCACCGGCGCGCGCCACGCCTATTTCGGCAACGATCACTGGGAGACTTTCGCGCCGGGACTCAAGACCATCGAAGACGCGACCGCTATCCGCCACCGCTTGCTGATGGCTTTCGAGCAGGCCGAAATGGCAATCGACGCGGCCGAAACCGAACGCCTGCTGAGCATCGTCATCATTGGCGGCGGCCCGACGGGTGTCGAGCTGGCAGGCTCGATTGCCGAGCTGGCGCGTGCTGCACTGGCGCGTGACTTCCGCCGCATCGATCCACGCAAGGCCAAGGTGATCCTCGTCGAAGCCGGTGCGCGCCTGTTGGCGACTTTCCCGGAAGATCTGTCGGCTGCCGCGCTCAAGTCCCTGCAGCGCCTCGGCGTGGAAGTGCGCCTGAATGCCCGGGTCAGTGACTGCAATGCCCAGGGCGTGAAGATCGGCGACGACTTCGTCGGCGCCGGCACCATTCTCTGGGCCGCCGGCGTACAGGCATCGCCCGCGGCCAGCTGGTTGAAGGTCGAGGCGGACCGCGCGGGTCGTGTCAAGGTCGCGGCCGACTACAGCATACCCGGCCACCCGGATGTCTTCGTCGTTGGCGACACCGCTGCGCTGACCGACGCCAGGGGCGTAGTCGTCCCCGGCGTGGGCCCCGCCGCCAAGCAGGCCGGGAAATATGCCGCTCGCGTGATCATGGCGCGACTGCATGGCGAGGTCGCGCCAGCAGCTTTTGTATATCGCAACTACGGCAACCTCGCGACCATCGGACGCCGCGCTGCCGTCGTCGACTTCAACTGGATCAAGTTGCGCGGACCGCTGGCCTGGTGGTTGTGGGG
Source organism: Uliginosibacterium silvisoli (assembly GCF_036017035.1). Classification (NCBI taxonomy): domain Bacteria; kingdom Pseudomonadati; phylum Pseudomonadota; class Betaproteobacteria; order Rhodocyclales; family Zoogloeaceae; genus Uliginosibacterium; species Uliginosibacterium silvisoli. Next base: position 453,545 of record NZ_JAYXHS010000004.1, read on the forward strand.
TGGCGCGCACATCTTCTTCCTCATCGATTTCCGTAACCGGGTAGCCGTTGCCATCAACTGGCTGTGGTCCTTCCTCACTTACAAGCGAGGTGCACGCCTGATCACGGGCCCGACAATCACCCAGCCACGCGAGGCAGACACGGAAAGGAAAGGGATGTCGCAGGAATAGCCCATTCGCAATCCAGCGAACTATCGCGCCGATTTCGTGACCAACAAGCGGCAGTGATCGGCGGGATCGCTGCCACTCCCCATCGCCTGACAGCACATGCCACGCGGCATTTGCGTTATCGGGTCTGCTCTTCCAGAACACCTTCCAATAGAGAGACACATAGATGCCCCATGAGATCAATCTCATCACGACAATCGCAGCGGGCCTGGGGCTGGCTCTGGTGCTTGGTTACCTGACGGCAAGACTCAAGATGCCGTCGCTGGTCGGCTACCTGCTGGCAGGCATCTGCATCGGCCCGGCGACGCCGGGCTTCGTGGCAGATGTGTCGCTGGCCGGCCAGCTCGCCGAAATTGGCGTCATGCTGCTGATGTTCGGCGTAGGGCTGCACTTTTCCATCGACGACTTGCTGGCAGTGCGACGCATCGCGGTACCCGGCGCGCTGGTACAGATCGCGGCCGCAACAGGCATGGGGATGCTCTGCGCGCACATCTGGGGCTGGGGCATCGGCGAAGGCCTGGTCTTCGGGCTGGCGCTCTCGGTCGCGAGTACGGTCGTATTGTTGCGGGCGCTGGAATCGCGTGGCGTGCTGGAGTCGGTTAACGGACGCATCGCGGTAGGCTGGCTGGTCGTCGAAGACCTAGCCATGGTGCTGGTACTGGTGCTGCTGCCGCCCCTCGCACACGTGCTGGGCGGCACGCCAGACGCCCATGTTGCGGGCACGGCCCAGGTCGCAAGCGGCGGCAGCATCTGGACGGCGGTCGGGCTGACGCTCGCCAAGGTCGCCGCCTTCATCACGCTGATGCTGGTGGTCGGGCGTCGCGTTTTCCCCAAGGTGCTGTGGCTGGTCGCACGTACCGGCTCGCGCGAACTCTTCTCCCTGTGCGTGATTGCCGTCGCATTGGGTGTTGCTTACGGCTCCTCGAAGTTCTTCGACGTGTCGTTTGCGCTGGGTGCTTTTTTCGCCGGCATGGTGATGCGCGAATCGGAGTACAGCCATCGTGCGGCAGTCGAATCCTTGCCGCTGCGTGACGCGTTCTCAGTATTGTTCTTTGTCTCGGTCGGCATGCTCTTCGACCCGCAGGTGCTGCTCACCGAGCCGCTTAAAGTGTTGGCAGTCGTTGCCGTGATCATGCTCGGCAAGACGGTGGCCGCCGTGCTTCTCGTGCTGCTGTTCCGCTACCCGCTGAACACGGCACTGACAGTCGGCGCGAGCCTCGCACAGATCGGCGAGTTTTCTTTCATCCTCGCCAGCCTGGGCATGTCGCTCGGTCTGCTGCCCGCAGAGGGCCAGAGCCTGATCCTCGCCGGCGCGCTGATCTCCATTTCGCTGAACTCATTGGCCTTCTCCGCCATCCGCCCCTTGCAAACCTGGCTGCGCGAACGCTCGGCGCTTGCCAGGCGGCTCGAAGAGCGCGATGACCCGCTGGCCACGCTGCCGAGTACCACGCAGGAGTCCCACTTGAGCAAACAGGTTGTGCTGGTTGGCTACGGTCGCGTGGGCAGACGCATCGCGCACCAGCTCAAGGAGCAGAACATTCCCTTCGTGGTTGCCGAGCAAAACCGTGAGCTGGTCAACACGCTGCGCGGCCAGGGGATCGCGGCAGTGTCGGGGGACGCCTCGGAACCCGGTGTGCTTATCCAGGCCCACATCGCGCGCGCCAACATGCTGGTGATCGCCACGCCCGACACACTGCACGTGCGCAAGATGGTCGACACGGCGCGTACCTTGAACCCGGATATCGGCGTGGTCTTGCGCAGTCACAACGAAGACGAGGCGGAGCTGCTGACGCGTGACAACATCGGCAACGTCTTCCTCGGGGAGCAGGAGCTGGCGAACGGTATGGCACGTCACGTCCTGCGGCAGATGGGGCTCGAGCCCGCGCAATCTGCCGCAGAGCAACATTGAAAGCACCTGCCAAATACCGCACAAACCCGAATCCACCCGCATGTTTTAATCGCGCCACGGTTGCAGCACAGAACTGTGCAAGCGCAGAGAAGCTAACAAGCGCAGACCACGTCAGCTACACGCTGGCTTCAAACCCCGCCCCGGCGGGGTTTTTCATTTTCCCCTCCCTTGTCTCCGTCGTCGCTTCCCGAGCAGCCCGCATTTCCTGCCGGGCTTTCTCGCACACACTCGAAATTCGGGAACCAGAATGCGAGAGAATTGCCCAATCGCGCTGCCGCCTTGCGCCTTCGTCGTCGCATGACGGCAAGCGGCATGTGATCCAGATCGTTCTCCCCTGTTTTCCGTCTTTTTTTGACCCTTGGTATCAACAGAAATGTCAGACAAGAAACCCTCCACGCTTCGCCCTTTGCCCAACCTGATCTTTCTGAGTCGCTGGCTACAGGTTCCGCTCTATCTGGGACTGATCGTCGCGCAGCTCGTGTACGTCGTGCATTTCTGGGTTGAACTGACCGATCTCGTGGGCGCGGCACTGGGCAACCAGACTTCGATGGAGCACATCATCAAGGCCGTGGGCCATGGCAGCGACACAGGCGGTCTCACCGAGACAACCATCATGCTGGTGGTACTGGGACTGATCGACGTGGTGATGATCTCCAACCTGCTGATCATGGTCATCGTCGGCGGCTACGAAACCTTCGTCTCGCGCATGCACCTCGAAGAGCATCCTGACCAGCCGGAGTGGCTGTCGCACGTCAATGCCTCGGTGCTCAAGGTCAAGCTCGGCACAGCCATCATCGGCATCTCGTCGATTCACCTGCTGAAGACCTTCATCAACGCAGAGGCGTATTCGGAGAAGGCCCTGATTGCGCAGACAGCCATCCACATCGCCTTCCTGCTCTCGGCAATGGCTATTGCGGCCTGCGACCGCATCATGCCGAGGCCGAGCCAGGAAGAGCACTGAGCTACTCCGGCGTTTGAGGAAAACTGCACGCCCCGTGCAGTTTGATACCGGTTTCGGCGCCATTGTTTGCCATTTGCCGCCGGTTATCCGGCTTTATCCGTATATGCGGCGGGCGCTAAGTGTTTATGCTGATGCCGTGGCTTGGCGTGTAAAGGGGGAACGCTAGGCCCGGCACGCAGTGGCGCGTGCGCGCACCCTCGTACCTGATTTTCATCCCGCCCCCGAGGTCTGGCCTCTTCATGCGGGACAACGCAAATGAGTACAAGCAATACGATAACAAGGATAGCCAGCGGTCATGAGTCCGGCCCGATGAGCTTCAGACCCATCGTCTATATCGTCGATGACGACGACATTGTTCTCTGGATGTTTCGCGAGTTCCTCGAAGGCATCGGCGCTGACTTCCGCACCTTCGGCTCGGCCGACGCCTTTCTGAAAAGCTACGTGCCCGGCCCTTGCGAATGCCTGATTTCCGACCTGCGCATGCCGGAGATCGGAGGTCTGGAAATCCAGCGCCAGCTTCTCGACAAGGGCGCCTCCCTGCCCATCATCTTCGTTTCCGGTTATCCCGAAGTCAGTGCCGCCGTGCAGGCCATCAAGCAAGGCGCTTTCGATTTCCTCGAGAAGCCCGTCAATGGCAGCCTGTTGCGCGAGAAGGTGCAGAGCGCATTGGCGCGCAGTCGCGAGCTGCATGCCGAACGCCTCGCGCGCAGCGCCCGCGAGGCCCGCCTCGCGCTTCTCACCCCCAAGGAGCGTGAGATCGCCGACCAGGTCGTGCTCGGCAAGTCGAGCCGCCAGATCTCCGACGAGCTCGGCATCAGTGTGCGCACCGTGGAAAACCACCGCGCCCGCATCATGGCCAAGCTGCACGTCGATTCGGCAATGGATCTGGTCAAGCTGTTCATCTGAAGAGACTGCGCGGCGCACTTCAAAGCATCCGCCCGACACAAGCGGGTGCTTTCAATACCAGTATAAGCACCCATCTTGTACCAGCATAAATAGCCACTTATGGTGTGAGCTCCTTTACGCAGGAGCACAGCCATGAGCACACACTCGCAAGCCATTCAGGATCAGTTCGGCCCGCAGGCACAGGCTTATCTCGCCAGCGCCGTACACGCGGCCGGTGCCGATCTTCAACGCGCGCGGGAAATCGTCAGCGCGGCGATTCCACCCAAAGTCCAGGCGCTGGATGTCGGCTGCGGCGCAGGTCATCTCAGTTTTGCGCTCGCACCAGCTTTGTCAGAAGTCATCGCATTCGATCCGTCAGCCGCCATGCTCGACGCCGTAAAGGCCGGCGCGGCAGAACGTGGCCTTCAGAATATAGCCACACAGCAGGGCAGCGCCGAGGCCCTGCCCTTCGCCGATGCCAGCTTCTGTGTCGCGGCCACCCGCTACAGCACACACCACTGGCTCCAGCTCGAAGCCGCCCTTCAGGAGATGCGTCGCGTCGTGCGCCCTGGTGGTCATGTGCTGGTCATTGATGTCGAGGGAGATCCCGAACCGCTTGTGGACACGCACTTCCAGACCATGGAGTTGTTGCGCGACCGCTCGCACATCCGCAATCGCACGCCTGCGGAATGGCGCGCCTTGCTCCAGGGCGCGGATCTCGAACTTCTCGCTTACGAGCAATGGCCCTTGCGTCTGGAGTTTGCATCGTGGGTCGCGCGCTTGCGTACTCCAGAGCAGAACGTCGCGATGATCCGCCGCCTGCAAACCGAGGCGCCACGCGAGGTGCAGGAGGGCCTGCGCATCGAGGCCGATGGAAGTTTCACGGCGCACACCGGGCTTTACTGGGCACGGGTGCCGCGTCAGTAAGCCGGACGTCTCGGCTCGAACAGGGAAGCGACCGTCTTCCCTGCGTCCTTTCTCGATGTCATATCTGACTAGGTAGTCCCCCACTCACCCGCTGAGTAGTTCTACTCTCTTGCGACGCTGGGCGAAAACCGAGAATGCATGTGTTGTCTCAACCACGCACGCCCGGCCATGAACCCACTGCAATCCCGACAGATCAGCGAAAACGCATTCCGCAACATCCGCTCCCTGTTCGCACATGAGAGCGGCATTCGCCTGTCGCACAACAAGCAGGGGCTGGTGGCCAGCCGCCTGAACAGCCGTATCCAGCAGCTTGGCCTGCGCGATTTCGACGCGTATTGCGAGCTGATCGCCAACGACGAGGCAGGCAATGAGCGGGCCTATGTGGTCGACTCGCTGACCACGCACGAAACCTATTTCTTCCGCGAACCAAAGCACTTCCAGCATCTGGACAGCACGGTGCTGCCGGCACTGCGCGGCAAGCCGGTGCGCGTCTGGTGCGCGGCAGCCTCGACGGGCGAAGAGGCCTGGAGCCTCGCCATGACCCTGGCGGGCGCGCTGGGCAATGGTGCCGGCAGCAGTCGCTGGGGCGTAGTGGGCTCCGACATTTCCGAGAGCTCGCTGGTCACGGCCGAACGCGGCCTGTATCGCATGGAGCGCCTGCAGCACATGCCACAGAACGCGCTCAAGCAGTTCTGCCTGCGCGGCACGGATGACTTCGAAGGCTCGCTGCTGATCAACCGCAAGCTGCGCGAGCGCGTCAGCTTCTGCCAGCACAACCTGCTCGACTCGCCGCAACACCTCGGCAAGTTCGACGTCATCTTCCTGCGCAATGTGCTCATCTATTTCGATCAGGACATGCGCCAGAAGATCGTCTCGCGCGTGCTTGAGTCGCTGAACCCCGGCGGCTGGTTATACACCGGTCATGCCGACACGCTGATGGACCTGAAGCTCGACCTGGAGACGGTCGCCCCCTCCATTCATCGCAAGCCGCAGCACAAGATCACCCACGCGCCAGTGCCGGCCCGTCACACCGACAATGCCCGTCTGAACGCGGCCGCAGGTCGTCAGGCAGCCTGAGCACATGCTGACGCCGCCCCCCTCCGGCTCGCTTTCGCCACCACATCCATCACTCCTCGAACAGGGCGTGATGGTGGTGGACGACTCGGAGTTGCAGCGCAACCTGCTCATGTCCATCCTCAGGATGCTGGGGATCACCCACATCCACGAGGCCTGCGACGGTGAATCGGCCCTCGCACTGCTAGGCCAGCCTGCCGTTTCGCCAGCCATTATCGTGGTCGATCTCGAGATGCCGGGCATGGATGGCATCGAACTCCTGCAGCTGCTGGCAGAACGAGGCCTGCGGGCCAGTATCCTGGTCGTCAGTGGTGCCGAATCGGCGATTCTCGCCGCGGTAGGCACCATGGCCGAAGCCCTGGGTTTGCAGTTACTCGGCACCCTGCCGAAACCGCTGTCATACCTTGCCGTGTCGAACATGATGACGCGCTTCTACGCCCAGCACCGCCAGTCCCGGCACGCCACACCCGGCCAACGCCCGGGCGCTTCCCCTCCCCCCGATGGCGCTGCGGTCACTGCAGATAGCCTGATTGCCGCGCTGGATGACGGGCGCGTCGTGCCCTATTACCAACCGGTGGTCAGCCTGAAGACCGGCAAGGTACTCGGCTTTGAAGCGCTGGCACGCCTGGTGACGACCACGGGAAAACTGATCCTGCCCGGCAACTTCATCGAGCTGGCCGAGCAGCAAGGCCTTATCGATCGCCTCACGCTTGCCATCGTGGACCACGTCCTCGCCGACCTGGGCACCTGGCATAGTCGCGGCCTCTACCCCAGCGTGTCATTCAACGTGTCGGCGCGCTCGCTCTCGGATCGGGAGTTCGCCAATGAAATCCTGCGCCGCGTCGATGCTGCCGACATTTCGCCACGCTCGCTGGTCATTGAAGTGACGGAAAGCGCCGTGGTCAGCGACCTCGCTTCGGCCATCGGCACGCTGGGCCGTTTGCGCCTGCGCGGCTTCGGCCTGGCCATAGATGATTACGGCAGTGGCTTTTCTTCCATGCAGCAATTGTCGCGGCTGCCGTTTACAACCTTGAAGATTGATCGCACCTTCGTCAGCAACGCCCACCAGAAGTGGAATCTGCAGACGATGCTGCAATCGGCAATCGAGATGGGACACCGGCTGGGACTGGTCACCGTGGCAGAAGGCGTCGAGACCATGGAAGAAATGATGCTGCTCGAATCCCTTGGCTGCCAGTGCGTACAGGGCTTCCTGTTGTCGCCCGCCATGGCAGCTGCCGCGGTACCGGTCTGGTTGCGGCAGGAAAAGGCACGCATCCGCGCACTCTGCGGCGAGGCCATGTAGCACTTCGCAGACGACAAACAGGCAGGAACAGGGAAGCAAGACGGGAACGGGCTGGGGAAACAGGCAGAAATGAACAAACGCATCCGCTTCGGTATTGTCATCACCACCCTGGCCATCATCCTCATGATGGTCTTCTGCGCGCTGGCCCTGCAGTGGATCTCGACCGAATACCGCCGCAACGTCTCAAGCCACCTGCAGAACACGCTCGACAATGTCACCCAGCTCGTCGCCCTGATGCAGCAAGACGAGATGTCGCGTGTCCAGGCAATCGCCGCTCACCCGCACCACGCCTCCCTCGCAGAGCAGGTCATGCAGCACCCTGGCGAGGCGAAGTCCGGCGAGGAGTATGGCCGCTGGATTACGCCGATTTTTCGAAGCCGCGGCTTCGAGGGCTATAGCGTCATTGACTCGTCATTTACCGTGGTTGCCGCCAGTAGCCCGGCTTATGTGGGCAAGCCGGTCGCCACGAAAGAGGCCATCGAAGCACTGAAGATCGCCACCCGCACAGGCATCGCGGTCACACGCCCGATTGCCGCGCCGCGCCCGGTAACCCGCGACGGCATCGAATTGCCCTCCGGCACGGCCTTCCAGCTGGCCTGTGCCCGCATCGACACGGGCACCCGCGCCATCGGCTTCCTCTGTCTGCGCAGCAACCCGCAATTGCGTCTGTTCAAGGTGCTGGAGGCTGGCCGTACGGGCAATACCGGCGAGGCCTATGTCATCGACACCAAGGGCAACATCATTTCGCCCAGTCGCTTCGAAAGCGAGTTGCAGGCCCCCCCGGGAGCCACGCCCGGCTGGAGTGCCTTCGGCCGCTCGGCCAGAGTGCCGCTTTCCCGCGTTGCCCCCATCATCCCCGCCGAGTCCACAAGCCGCCCGCTGACACGCATCGCTGCGAATCTGCTCAAGTCGCGATCCGACAGCACGGGCTACCTCGAGAACTACGCCGACTATCGCGGTCGTGCCGTCATCGGCATGGGACGCTGGCTTCCCAGTACCGACATGGGGCTCATCGTCGAAGAGGATCTGTCCGAATCCTTCAGCTCCTACAACGTCTCTCGCAAGGTCCTGGTGACTTTCACCACGGTCGCAATCGGCCTGATCCTCGGCCTCATTACCCTCGAATTCCGCAGTCACCGCTCGCTCGCCATCAGTGAGCGCCGTCTGCGCGCCTTCAGCGAGAACGTACCGGTCGGGATGCATGTCAGGAACCGCAACGGCATCTACACCCTGACCAATCCGGTCTTCGAATCCACGATCAACCGCACGCGCGACGAGGTCATCGGCAAGCGTGACGAGGACCTCTATCCACCTGATGTCGCGCGTCAACGCATCGCCGAACACCAGGAGGTGATCAGCAGCGGACGCACCATCGTGCGCGTCAATACCGTCAAAATCGACGACAAGGAAACCACCTTTCGCGTCCTGCGCTTCCCGGTATACGGCCACGACGACACGACCATCATCGCCGTCGGCTCGATCGCGGTCGAGATCACGGAGCAGATCGTCGCGCAGCGTGCGCTCGAGGAGCTGGCGCGTACGCTGGAATCCAAGGTCGACGAGCGCACACATCAACTCAGTGAAGCTCGCAAGGAAGCCGAGGCTGCGGCCAGGGCCAAGTCGGAATTCCTCGCCAACATGAGTCACGAGATCCGCACGCCGCTCAATGCCATCATCGGCATCTCGCACCTGACCGCGCGCATCAACGACAACCCACGCCTCAACCATTACCTCGAGCGCATCCGCGCCTCCAGCCAGCATCTGCTGGGCATCGTCAATGACATCCTCGACTTCTCCAAGATCGAAGCCGGCAAGATGGCAACCGAGCAGGACAGCTTCTCGCTCGAGCATCTGCTCGAACATGTCGCCGGCCTGGTGTGGGAGAAGGCCGATGCCAAAGGCCTGGAGCTGATCGTAGCGATCGAACGCGGCGTGCCGCGGCAGCTGATCGGCGATTCCATGCGCATCAGCCAGGTGCTGATCAACTTCATCAACAATGCCGTGAAATTCACCGAGCGCGGCGAAGTCGTGTTGCGCGTGCAGACCGTGTCGATCGCGGGAAACAGCACCCGCTTGCGCTTTGCCGTGGAGGACAGCGGCATCGGCATCGCAACGAAAGACCTGCCCTCGCTATTCAAACCCTTCGGCCAGCTCGATGGCTCGATGGCGCGTCGCTTCGAGGGCACCGGCCTCGGGCTCATCATCAGCAAGAAGCTCGCAGAGCTCATGGGCGGTACGGTGTCCGTCACCAGCGTACTGGGTGAAGGCAGCACCTTCTCGATGGAATTGCCACTGGGCATCGCACCCGAGCCGGAGACGGCCGTGCTGCCGCGCGTCGACCTGCGTAACCGCAAGGCGCTGGTCATCGATGACAACCAGCATGCGCGCGAAATGCTGGTCAGCCTGCTGCGCTCCATGTCGTTTGAGGCCGCCGAGGCCTCGGGCGGGCTCGAGGGGATCGGCATGGTCACCGCCGCCGATCTTTCAGGAACGCCCTATGACGTGGTCTTCATCGACTGGAAGATGCCCGGTCTGAACGGCGCCGACACAGCCGTTCGACTGCGCAAGATGAGCCTGCGCGGCACCATCCCGCAGCTGGTCATGATTGCTCCGCCGGGCGAGATTGCCGGCGTTGAAGACGGCGGCCACGTGGCAGACGCCAGCCTGCCCAAACCCATCTCGCCGTCGGAGTTGATGAACACGCTGATCAGCCTCTTCTCACCTTCCGCGCGACCACGCGACAGCAGCCGCATGCGGCCACTCGGCGACTACACGAATCTGCGTGGCAAACGCGTGCTGCTGGTCGAGGACAACGAGATCAACCAGGAAGTCGCGCAGGACCTGCTGGGGATCGCAGGCATGCACATCACGACGGCCGCCGACGGGCTGGAGGCGATCCAGCGCATCCACCGCGAGCCTTTCGACATCGTGCTGATGGACATGCACATGCCCATCCTCAATGGTCTCGATGCCACGCGCAGAATCCGCTCGCACGAGGGCTTCAGCCGCCTGCCGATTCTCGCGCTGACCGCCAATGCCCTGAGCGGTGATCGCGAGCGCTGCCTTGAGGCCGGGATGAACGACTACATCACCAAGCCGATCGACCCGGAACAGATGTACGCCACCATCGCGCGTTGGCTACCCGCCAACACGACACTCAGTGTTGCACCCAGCGCACAGTTGCAGGTCGCCGCGCCAGAGCCCGCTGCAGATACCGTGCAGGACAATGAGCCCGTCGAGCCGCCGGACAAGCTGAGCGACGACGCATCCATCATCTCAGCACTCACATTGATTCCGGAGCTGGATGTCGACCTCGGACTGGCACGCATGCTCGGCCGCCACGACCTGTATTTGAAGCTCGTCAGACGCGTCACCGCGGAGCGCGCGGATGCGCCCCGACAATTGCAGTCGGCACTGGAACGCGGCAACTACGACGAAGCCGGCCGTATCGTGCATGGCTTGCGCGCGGTCGTCGGCATGCTCGGCTCCACCCAGCTGCAAGGCGTCTGCGCCGAAGTCGAACAGCAGATCGCGCAGAACGAACTGACCGCTGCGGCACTTGATAACTTCGTGAGCCGCTACACGGTGCTGCTCGACGGCCTGCGCGCCGCGCTCGGCGAGCACGACGCCGGTCAGGTCACGCAGCACGCCGGCGCAGAGAGTGCAGGCGCCGATGAATGAGCCGATCACGCCGTCGTCATTCTCCCCAACAGTACGCATGCTCGATCGGCCCATGGACCGCTTCGACATGACATCGTCTTCGGCCGGACAACACCGCACCAACTGCTCGGCGGCCCCCCGCACCCACTGTCGGCAGGTGAAATATTTGATACGCCTACCCTTCAGAAAACGGGCAAAAGTCTCGTTGTTGTCGGATATGGACATCAACGCGCCGGGCACAGGTGCTTGATCGTCTGTCAGGGAAATTCCAGGTGGCCATCGAGCCGCCCGGCAAAAGGTTCCGGGGCCTCGCAGGCATCAACGACTCGACGACGCTCGACGGCAGTAGCGTCACCTCGATCCCGGATATGTCATGACAGCGATCCAGAAAGTCTGGCCCGATACGCGCATGGCCGCAGGCATGAGCCACAACCAAGTAGAAGACACGGTCAGCTGACCAGCACCTCACAGGAGTACCCGCTATGAACTGGTTTCGTCACCTCAAACTGGCACAGAAGCTTCTCGTCGCCTTCCTCACCTGTGCCGTGCTGACCCTCGTCGTCGGCCTGTATGGCATGACGCGTATCACAGACCTTTCCGAGCGTCTGGATTCGACGTATTCGAACAACCTGATGGCCATCCAGATGCTATCGGACATGCAGATCCGTCAGGGTGCCCACAACCGCTCGTATGCACGCCTGCCTTCGATGAAGGATGTCGATTTGCAGAAACAGACAGTCGAGCGCGCCAAGGGCCACGTCGACGCCTTCAACAAGATCTATAAGGACTACCAGGGCACGGTACTCAGTGAAGCCGAAAAGGCACTGATCCAGGATCTCGACAAGGCGATGCCCGTCTATCTCGCCATGAATGACGAAGTTGCCAAACTGGCCAGTGAAAAGAAGTTCGACGATGCGGCTGAACTGAGTAACGGTAAAGCGCGCACCGCTTCAGATGCCGTTGCGAAGGCAATTGAAGATCTGCGCGACGAGAACAGCAAGCAGGCAGCGACCTCCAACGAAGCAGGCAAAGCCAGCTCAGCCACTGCACGCACCATCATGATTTCAACGATCGTCGTAGCGATGGTGCTGGCCGTGGTGCTCGGCCTTGTCGTCACACGCATCATCACCGGCCAGCTCGGTGGCGAACCCGACTATGCGGCCAATGTCGTGCGGCGCGTTGCCGAGGGCGACCTGACGGTGCAGGTGCAATTGAAGAAGAACGACGAGACCAGCCTGCTCGCAGGGATGTCGCAAATGGTCGAGCGCCTCACACAAGTCATCAGCGATGTTCGCGGCGCGGCCGACTCGCTTGCCTCGGCTTCGGACCAGCTCTCTTCGTCTTCGCAACAGCTCAGCCAGAACGCCTCGGAACAAGCCGCCAGCGTCGAAGAGACGAGTGCCTCGATGGAAGAAATGTCATCGACCGTTTCACAGAACACGGAAAACGCCCGCGTCACGGACAGCATTGCGCAGAAGTCCGACAAGGATGCGCGCGAGGGTGGTGAGGCCGTCCGTGAAACGGTAGTCGCCATGAAGCAGATCGCGCAGAAGATCGGCATCATCGACGACATCGCTTATCAAACCAACTTGCTGGCCCTGAACGCCGCGATCGAAGCTGCCCGCGCAGGCGAACACGGCAAGGGTTTCGCGGTGGTCGCTGCAGAAGTCCGCAAGCTGGCCGAACGAAGCCAGGTCGCCGCACAGGAAATCAGCTCGGTGGCATCGAGCAGCGTAGACCTGGCCGAGCGCGCCGGCACCCTGTTCTCCGATCTCGTGCCATCGATCACGCGTACCGCCGACCTGGTGCAGGAAATCGCTGCGGCGTCGAACGAACAGAGTACGGGCCTGGACCAGATCAATATGGCGATCAGTCAGATCACCCAGACGACGCAAGCCAACGCTTCCGCCTCCGAAGAGCTCTCTTCGACGGCTGAGGAGATGAACGCGCAGGCCACCCAGCTGCAGGAGATGATGATGTTCTTCAAGACGGCTTCGGTGCAGGGCATGCGTGGTCACACGAAGGCTGCGAAATCCTTCGCCGCCAGCCCAGCGAAGCCGACTCGGCTCGGCGCACAGTCCGCGCAGATCAACGAGGACGCTTTCGAGAAGTTCTGATCACCAGATGGACCAACCGCCAGAACGGGGAATGGAAGCCCCGTCCGGCGGTATAATCACGGGCTTGAATTACCCTTGAGGCGGAAGCTGCGCGGGTGATTCTGACTATATCGGGCACCCGCTGGCTCATGCGGAATAGCCCGGATTTCTTAGCCCCCGTGTCCCGAGGTAATTCCATGACTTCCATCCGGCAAGACGACCTGATTGAAAGCGTCGCTGGCGCGCTGCAGTACATCAGCTACTACCACCCCGTCGACTACATCACCAACCTGGCACGCGCCTATGAGCTCGAAGAGAGCCCGGCCGCCAAGGATGCGATGGCGCAGATCCTGATCAACTCGCGCATGAGCGCCGAGGGTCATCGCCCGCTGTGCCAGGACACCGGTATCGTCACCGTCTTCCTCAAGGTCGGCATGAATGTGCGCTGGGAAGGCTTCACCGGCTCGCTGGAAGACGCGGTGAACGAAGGCGTGCGTCGCGCCTACAACCATCCGGACAACAAACTGCGCGCCTCTGTGCTGGCCGACCCGGCCGGCAAGCGCAGCAACACCAAGGACAACACGCCCGCCGTCATCAACGTCAGCATCGTGCCTGGCGACAAGGTGGACGTGATCGTCGCGGCCAAGGGCGGTGGCTCGGAAGCCAAGTCCAAGTTCGCGATGCTCAACCCGTCGGACTCCATCGTCGACTGGGTCATCAAGACCGTGCCCACGATGGGCGCAGGCTGGTGCCCGCCGGGCATGCTCGGCATCGGCATCGGCGGCACGGCCGAGAAGGCCATGCTGCTGGCCAAGGAAGCGCTGATGGAGCCGATCGACATCCTCGATCTGATCGCACGCGGCCCGAAGACACGCGCCGAAGAGCTGCGTCTGGAAATCTACGAGAAGGTCAATGCCCTTGGCATCGGCGCGCAAGGCCTCGGCGGCCTGACCACCGTGCTGGACGTGAAGGTCAGCGACTTCCCGACGCACGCGGCCAACCTGCCTGTAGCGATGATTCCGAACTGCGCTGCCACCCGCCACGCGCACTTCGAGCTCGACGGTAGCGGTCCTGTGTTCCTGGATCCGCCTTCGCTCGACGACTGGCCGAAGCTGACCTACGACGCGTCCAAGGGACGCCGCGTCAATCTCGATACAGTGACACGCGAAGAAGTGAATACCTGGAAGCCGGGCGAAGTGCTGCTGCTCAACGGCAAGATGCTCACCGGTCGCGATGCGGCACACAAGCGCATGGTCGACATGCTCAACAAGGGAGAGCAGCTCCCCGTCGATCTGGCAGGCAAGTTCATCTATTACGTCGGCCCTGTCGATCCGGTGCGCGATGAAGTCGTCGGCCCGGCGGGTCCGACCACGGCGACGCGCATGGACAAGTTCACCGAACAGGTCCTGCGCGAAACCGGCCTGCTCGGCATGATCGGCAAGTCCGAGCGCGGCGACGCAGCCATCGACGCCATCAAGAAGCACCAGTCGGTGTACCTGATGGCTGTCGGCGGCGCGGCTTACCTCGTATCGAAAGCCATCAAGGCGGCGCGTGTCGTCGGCTTCGCCGACCTGGGCATGGAAGCCATCTACGAGTTCGAGGTGAAGGACATGCCGGTCACCGTAGCCGTCGACTCCGGCGGTACCTCGGTCCACAAGACCGGGCCAAAGGAATGGCAGGCGAAGATCGGCAAGATTCCGGTCGCCGTGCAGTAAGCACTCCTGGAAGAAAAAAGCCGACCTGCTGGTCGGCTTTTTTGTAGGCCGCGTACGTGTTTTCCGTCTGGCCGGATCACCAATGCATAAGCCCGAAAGCATGTAGCATCGACCCGCGCTTGCAGGGCGGGACCGACAAGGCCCGACATCTACCCTGTGAAGCGATGACACCGGCGCTCATTCGGCGCGTTGAACCTTAACCATGAGAAGGTAACGATATGAAACTTGGACAAAAAGCGAAGGATCAGGTTACTGGCTTTGAGGGCATCATCACCGCATTGGCAGATCACATCACAGGCGAGCGCCGGGCGCTCGTCTCCTCGCAAGCCCTGCAAGACGGCTTCATGCCCGCCTCGCGCTGGTTCGACGTGCGCCGCCTGTCCATCACCAGCACGAGCGTGCTGGTCCTGAAGCCCAGCGAAGCCGTCAAACCGGCCAAGCGCAAGAAAGCCTGATCGGCAGATCGCAAGACCTCTGGCAGCCCTTCCCTGTTCCGGGTGGGGCAGCCAAGGTTCGGGCCCGCCGGTATCATTCTGCCCGCGACAAGCTACGGTACAGATAGAGGTACAGAAGGTCGGCGCCAGCCGTTCCGACTCAGCCTCAGAATTCGAATAATTGGGGGACGTTTGAAAGCACTACTCAGGTTTGCTGGCTGGATAGATCAGCTCAACCGCATCTTCGGCTGGGTCGCCACTGCAGGCGTCCTTGTTTGTTGCCTGGTAAGTACCGGCAATGCCCTCAGCCGTTATGCGTTCTCCCTCAGTTCCAACGCCTGGCTCGAAATCCAGTGGTACATCTTTGCCGGCATCGTGATGCTGGGCGCCGCGGTCACGCTGGCGCGCAACGAGCACGTACGCGTCGACGTACTCTACGGTCGGCTGCCTGCCCGCGGAAAAGCCTGGGCTGACCTGCTTGGCCTGCTCATTTTCCTCATGCCGGCCATGCTGACCCTGTTGTACTTCTCGGCCCCCTACTTCCTGTCTTCATGGAACTCGCAGGAATATTCCAGCAATGAGGGCGGACTCATCATATGGCCCGCGCGCCTGATGCTGCCGCTCGGTTTCCTGCTCGTCTGCCTGCAGGGCGTATCGGAAATCATCAAGCGTATCGGCTACCTGCGTGGCGAATACGAGATGGACACCCATTACGAGAGGCCACTGCAATGACGCTACTCGAATGGATGCCGCCGCTGATGTTCGGCGGCCTGATCCTGTTCATGCTGCTGGGCTTCCCCGTAGCGTTCTCCCTCGCCGCGCTCGGGCTTGCTTCTGGCGTGCTGGCCATCGAGATGGGCTATTTCCCGCCCGAATTCCTGCAAGGCCTGCCGCAGCGCGTATTCGGCATCCTGTCGAACGAGTTGCTGCTGGCCATTCCGTTCTTCACCTTCATGGGCACCATCCTCGAGCGATGCGGCTTGGCGGAGGATCTGCTCGAAGGCACAGGGCAGCTATTCGGCCCCGTGCCAGGCGGTCTCGCCTATGCCGTCATCATCGTCGGCGCGATCCTCGGCGCGATCACCGGCACGGTCGCCGCATCGGTCATCGCCATGGGCATGATCTCGCTGCCCATCATGATCCGTTACGGCTACGACATGCGCGTGGCAACGGGTGTCATCGCGGCCTCCGGCACCATCACGCAATTGATCCCGCCGTCGCTGGTTCTGGTCGTTCTGGCCGACCAGCTGGGTCGCTCGGTGGGTGACATGTATGCCGGTGCGATCGGCCCTTCCATCGTGCAAACCCTGCTGTTCATTGCGTACATCTTCGTCCTGTCTATCGTCCGGCCGCAGTGGGTCCCTGCGCTACCGAAAGAGGTGCGCACGCATACAGGCTGGGCGCTGATCCGTCGCGTGCTGATGGGCATGATCCCGTCCATCGTGCTGATCTTCCTCGTGCTCGGAACCATCTTCACCGGTATGGCGACGCCAACCGAAGCCGGCGCGATGGGCGCAGTGGGCGCCATGGTCATCGCAGCGATCCATCGTCGCCTGACCTGGGACCTGATGCGCCAGGGCATGGAGTCGACGATGCGCATCACCGCGATGGTGATCTTCATCCTCATCGGCTCCACGGTCTTCAGCCTGGTCTTCCAGGGCGTCGACGGCGGACGCTGGATCGAGCATCACCTCAGCAACCTGCCAGGTGGCGTGGTCGGCTTCCTCATCGCGGTGAATGCCTTCATCTTCTTCCTGGCCTTCTTCCTCGATTTCTTCGAGATCGCCTTCATCATCATCCCGCTGCTTGCGCCGGTTGCCAGCGCTCTGGGCATCGACCTCATCTGGTTCGGCGTCCTGCTCTGCGTGAACATGCAGACCTCGTTCATGCACCCGCCTTTCGGCTTCGCGCTGTTCTACCTGCGCGGCATTGCGCCGAAGGAAGTGAAGAGCTCCGACATCTATCTCGGTGCCCTGCCCTGGGTTGGTCTGCAGCTGATCATGGTGGTCATCGTCATCTTCTGGCCGGGGCTGGTCACGAGCTTTGTCGACAAACCCGTTCAGGTCGATCTCGACAAGGTGCAGATCGAAATCCCCGGCGACGCGGAAAGCGCGCCCGAAGAAGTGCCGCCTGCCGAGTTCAGCGCGCCGCCATCCAGTGCATCCGGGCCTGCCTCCTCTGCCAGCGATGACCCACTCGAGAAGGCACTCAGGAACTGAAGATGACGACACGCATCTGCCTGGTACGCCACGGCGAAACGGACTGGAACGTCGCGCGCCGCTTGCAGGGGCACGAAGACATGCCCCTCAACGCCAACGGCCGCGCGCAAGCCGCGGCTCTGGCGGCGGCACTTGCCGGCACACGCTTCGATGCGATCTACAGCTCTGACCTGTCACGCGCCTTCGACACGGCCGAAGCGGTTGCCACACGGCTCGGCATGCCGATCACGCGACTGCCCGCCGCGCGGGAGCGCAATTTCGGCGTGTTTCAGGGCCTGACGCGGCAGGAGGCAGAGCAACGCTTCCCGGAGATGCAGGCACGTGTGGCACGCCGGGAGCCCGACTTCGTTCCACCCCAGGGGGAAAGCCTGCGTCAGTGTTTCGAGCGAGTTGCAGCCATGCTCGGCGAGCTGGCCGACAGGCACGCAGGACAGACCCTGTTGCTGGTTGCCCACGGCGGCGTTCTTGACGCGGCCCGGCGCTTCGTCACCGGCATGCCGCTCGACCAGCCTCGCGATTTCGAGCTCGGCAACGCCGCCCTGAACTGGCTGGCACGCACCGAAGGCATCTGGCATCTCGATGTCTGGGACGACCAGACTCACCTCTCCGGCAGCCTGGACGAACTTCCGATGTGATCCGGCGCGCCCGGGGCGCCCATGAAGCCTGTTCACGCGGGTTTGAGTTTATTTCATGCCTGCCAGAATGGCCTAAGCCCCTGTCGACGCGGTATTATTCGCGCCTGCCATTCTTCATAGCGGTCCCCCAGCGGACCTTCTCGCGGACGATTCCATGTTCTCCAAAGCAAATACCCTCTCCAAGGCCGATCCAGAGCTGTTCTCGGCAGTTACTTCCGAAAACAAGCGCCAGGAAGATCACATCGAGCTGATCGCCTCCGAAAACTACGTCAGCTGCGCCGTCATGGAAGCCCAGGGCTCCCAACTGACCAACAAGTACGCTGAGGGCTATCCCGGCAAGCGTTACTACGGCGGCTGTGAGTATGTGGATATTGCAGAGCAGATCGCTATCGACCGCCTGAAGAAGCTGTTTGGCGCCGAGGCTGCCAACGTCCAGCCGAATTCCGGTTCGCAAGCCAACCAGGCCGTGCTGATGGCCTTCGCCAAGCCTGGCGACACCGTTCTGGGCATGAGCCTGGCGGAAGGCGGTCACCTCACCCACGGCATGGCGCTGAACATGAGCGGCAAGTGGTTCAACGCCATCTCCTACGGTCTGACCGACAAGGAAGAGATCGACTACGAACAGATGGAAGCACTGGCGCGCGAGCACAAGCCACGCATCATCATCGCCGGCGCTTCGGCTTACGCCCTGCGTATCGATTTCGAACGTTTCGCGAAGATTGCCAAGGAAGTCGGCGCGATCTTCTGGGTCGACATGGCCCACTACGCCGGCCTCATCGCTGCGGGCATCTATCCAAACCCGGTGCCATTTGCCGACGTCGTCACCTCGACCACACACAAGACCCTGCGTGGACCACGTGGTGGCGTGATCCTGTCGAAGGCCGAACACGAGAAGGCGCTGAACTCCGCGATCTTCCCAGGCCTGCAAGGTGGTCCGCTGATGCACGTCATCGCGGCGAAGGCCGTGGCCTTCAAGGAAGCGGCAACGCCTGAGTTCCGCCAGTATCAGGAACAAGTCGTTGCCAATGCGCTCGTCATGGCACGTGTGCTGTCCGAACAACGCGGTCTGCGCATCGTTTCGGGTCGTACCGAAAGCCACCTGTTCCTCGTCGATCTGCGCTCGAAGAACATCAACGGCAAGGAAGCTGAAGCGGCCCTCGGCAAGGCCCACATCACGGTCAACAAGAACGCGATTCCGAAGGATCCGGAAAAACCATTCGTGACCTCCGGCATCCGCATCGGCAGCCCGGCCATGACCACGCGTGGCTTCACCGAGATCGAAGCCGAACGTGTCGCTCACCTCATCGCCGACGTGCTCGACGCACCGAACGATGAAGCCGTACTGGCCAAGGTGCGCGAAGAAGTCAGCGCCCTGTGCAAGAAATTCCCGGTATACGGCGCTTAAGCACTATCCTCCGGGGGCGACCTTTCGGTCGCCCCTTTTTTGTATCTGGCGATTTCTGGCGGCACTCACTCATGAAATGTCCGTTTTGCGGCGCACCTTCCACGCAAGTCACCGATACGCGTGAGAACGACGAAGGCGACATCATCCGTCGCCGACGCCGCTGCGGGGAATGCGACAAGCGCTTCACTACGTACGAGCGCATCGAGCTGAAGCTGCCGCAGATCGTCAAGAAGAACGGCAGTCGCACCGAGTTCGACCCCGAAAAGGTACTCGCCAGCATGAAGCTGGCATTGCGCAAACGACCTGTGACCGCCGAGAGCGTGGACGGCGCCATCGAACGCATCGAGAGTCGTTTGCTGGCCATGGGCGAACGAGAAATCCCCTCCGACAAGGTCGGCGAGCTTGTCATGCGCGAACTCAAGCGCCTCGACAAGATTGCCTACATCCGCTTCGCCTCGGTGTACCGCAATTTCGAGGATGCGGAAGAGTTTGCAGAAGTGATCCGCGAACTCGCCCCGCACATCAAGCCCACCAAGCCCAAACCCCGCGGCAAGGTCTGAGTCATGCTGGCGCCAGAAGACTATATGCGCCGTGCGCTCGAGCTTGCCGAGCGTGGTCTGTATACCACCACACCCAATCCGCGCGTCGGCTGCGTCATCGTGGATGAGGCTGGTGAAATCATTGGCGAGGGCTGGACGCAACCGGCTGGCCAGAATCACGCAGAAGTCCAGGCATTGATCGATGCCGTCCAGCGTGGCAAATCGGTCGTGGGCGCCACGGCCTACGTCACGCTTGAGCCCTGCTCCCATTTCGGTCGTACGCCGCCTTGCTGTGATGCGCTTTCAAGCGCCGGCATCAGCCGCGTCGTGGCCGCCATGGAAGACCCCAACCCGCTGGTTTCGGGCAAGGGCTTCGAGCGCCTGGCGGCGGCCGGCATCGCAGTCAGCTCTGGCCTGCTGGAAGAGCCGGCACGCGCACTTAATGAAGGTTTCATATCGCGCATCGTGCGTGGTCGCCCCTTTGTGCGCCTCAAGATCGCAGCCTCGCTGGATGGCAAGACCGCGCTGGCCAATGGCGTCAGCAAATGGATTACGGGCGATGCGGCGCGTGCCGATGCGCACCATTGGCGCGCCCGATCCTGCGCTGTACTGACCGGTAGCGGCACCGTGCTGGCAGACAATCCGTCGATGAATGTGCGCGCCGTCGCAACGCCACGTCAGCCTCGCCGTATCGTGCTCGACAGCCAGCTGAGAACCCCCGCCGACGCGAACATCCTGCGCGGTGGCAACACGCTGATCGTGACGGCCAGCAACAACACGAAACGCCGGCTGGAACTGGAAACTGCGGGCGCAGAAATCCTGCATCTGCCCTCGCAGGCGGGTCACGTAGACATCGAAGCCTTGCTGCCGATTCTCGGCAAGAACACGAATGAATTGCTCGTCGAAGCCGGTGCAGAACTGAACGCTGCTTTCATGCAATCGGGACTGGTCGACGAATACCTGCTCTACCTCGCGCCGACCTTCCTTGGCGATCCGGCGCGCGGCCTCGCAATGCTGCCTGCATTCGGGAAACTGGAAGAGCGCATCGCGCTGCACTTTCAGGCGTTCGAGCAGATTGGCGAAGACCTCCGCGTGCTGGCGCGGCCTGCGTAGGTCGGAAAAGCGAAGCACCTTCCGACATCACTCGCGAATACAGATCAAAACAGGTTTGACGCCTCAACGCCGGAAAGCCCTTCGCTTTTCCGACCTACGATCCGCACACGGCACATTCCGCGTCGCGGCCATACCGCACCGTGCGTAGCTCCATGCCCAAGGCATTGATGAGCAGCAATCTGCCCACCAGTGGCTCGCCGCATCCGGCAATCACTTTCAAGGCTTCGGCCGCCTGCATCGTGCCGACGATGCCCGTGATAGGCGCAAACACGCCCATCACCGCGCAGCGTGTCTCCTCCACATCCTCGCCGTCCGGAAACAGGCAGTGATAGCAAGGATTGTTTGCATCGCGCTTGTCGAACACGCTGAGCTGCCCATCGAAGCGCACGGCAGCGCCTGACACCAGCGGCTTGGCAAATTTGACGCAGGCGCGGTTGATGGCATGCCGCGTGGCGAAGTTATCGGTGCAATCCAGCACCACATCTGCCTCGGCGATATGCGCCTCCAGCAAACCGGCATCGAGCCGCTGCGGCAAGGCCACGGCTACGGTTTCGGGGTTGAGCCGGTTCAGCGTGTCTCGCCCCGATTCAGCCTTGAAGCGGCCAACGGAGTCGTTGCGATGCATGATCTGGCGCTGCAGATTGGTGAGATCGACCGTATCGCCGTCAGCGAGGATGATGGTGCCGACGCCTGCGGAAGCGAGATACATGGCGGCCGGCGAACCGAGGCCGCCTGCGCCGATGATCAGCACGCGGCTCTTGATGATGGCTTCCTGCCCCGCGATATCGAGTTCGGGCAGCAAGATGTGGCGGGAGTAACGCAGCAGCTGGTCGTCGTTCATGCGGCAAGTTTACGCGGGACACCGCTGCACGTGGTTGCAGGCAAATAAAAAAGGGCCGCCTGTCCCCGCACGGGACAAGCAGCCCTCTGGCTCAATCTGCAGTCGTGCCTGCTCAGGCAGCGAGCTTGTGCACGGCCTCGGTACGACGACGTACCGGTTTGCGACGCACAGCACCCGGATCGAAAGCACCATCCAGTCCGCGCAGGGCATCCTTGCGGGCTTTCAGCGCCATCTTGAAGGCGCCTTCTTCACCGTACTTCTTGACGGAGAACTTCACGCGCTTGCGGCGCCCGTCAGGAAGCGGCCAGGAAGCAACCCAGAACCAGCGCTGCTTGTCTTCCGGCAAGTCGCGTGTTTCCGAAGCGCAGTAACGGCACACGCCGACAACGCCCGAACGGTTGTTCTTCTTGACGATATTCGAATACTCACGCATCGAAAACGGCGGGTGATTGGTGATGACTTCGTCGCGGTAGCCCTTCGCCGCTGCGAAGGATTTCTGCTTACCACCATGCACGCCGTCCGAAAAATGCTTGCGGTGGATAACGCCGCGGCGCTGAATGGTTACAAGCCATCCATGCGTCCGACTGACCTCGTTATCTACACGACTAATTCCATAAACACTGCCTCGGCTCACGTCAGTCCTCCAGGAGCTATCAAGGTTATGGCGGCGATAAGTGGTTTTCGACCCGCTCCGTGGAAACTTTAGGGTCATCACTGATCCCTGCGGAATGCATCACGGCGCACCTGACAAGCGGTAAAGGGACCGCTGTGAAGGAGTCCAAACCCCTGTCTGGCATTCAAGACCGGTCATCGGATGCCGGTATGAATCGCATGATTCTTGTTGCTGGCCGGGGTGCGTTCCGCGTCGGCCAATGGAGGTTTACATGCGTATTTCACAGTCCAGTCTCAACCTGCAGGGCCAATCGGCCAGCTATGTCCGCCACTACGTCGAAGAGAGTCTGCAGTTCAGTTTCCAGGCTGCCCAGGCCAGTCCACCCACAGCGGAAACCAGTCAGGTCATCATCAGTGATGCTGCGCGGGACACGCTTGCCGCCGCGCAAAGCTCCAGCGAAGTCACCCCGGAAACAGACAAACAGAACGCAATGGATGCCCGGCTTCAGGTTCTTATCAGCCTCGTCGAGCAACTCACTGGCCACAAGATCAAGCTCTTCGACGTCTCAGAACTAGGCGCGTCAGCGGATGCGGGCCCGGCACAGACGGAGGACGCACCGACATCAGGTGCTGGCGCCCCTCCACAACCGGAATGGTCGCTGCACTTCGAGCGCCGCGAAGTGCGCGAAGAAGCCCAGGCCACCCGCTTCCAGGCTAGCGGCAATGTGAAAACCGCCGATGGACGCGAAATCAGTTTCGACCTCGATCTGGAAATGGCGCGCTTCGCCCGCAGCGAGAGCCTGACGACCGTGGATGCAGGCAATGTGAGGCGCAAGGACCCGCTCGTTCTCAACCTGCAAGGCGGCCCAACCAGCCTGCTCTCAGAACGTCTCGCCTTCGATCTTGACGCCAACCCCGACACGGCGCCGGACATGATTGCGAAGCTCGGCCAGGGCAGCTTCTTCCTCGCTCTGGATCGCAATGGCAACGGCAAGATCGACGACGGCAGTGAGCTGTTCGGTCCCGCAACAGGAGATGGCTTCGGCGAGTTGGCCGCGCTGGATGATGATGGGAATGGCTGGATCGACGAAGCCGATTCGGCATTCACAAAACTGGGCGTGTGGGCGCCGGGTGACAAACTGCAATCACTCGCCAGTACTGGCGTAGGAGCGATCGCGCTGCAGAACGTCGCCACACCTTTCGCCTTGCGGGCAGGTTCGGACGATCACGGTGAGATTCAATCGAGCGGAATTTTCCTGACGGAGGATGGCCGGCCCGGCACCATCCAGCACGTTGACCTGACGGTCTAGTTGTCGACGAGCTGCAGCCCGCCGAAGCCGACCGACGTGATGTCCGTCGGCCGCGTCGAAGTCGCTGCGGTACTCGCGATCACAGCATCGGCTTTTGCAAGGCGACGTGCGACGGTAGAAATGAGGCGCGCACGGAAATGCTCCAGGCACTCTTCCGACGCCAGCGACAACACTGCGGGGGAAATCTCGAGGTAGCGCGCCGCCGTCAGGCTCACAACGGTCGCGTGTTGCAGGTGCTCGACTTCATCGAGATAAGCTGTTTCGCCGAACGACTCTCCCGTCACCAGCTTCGACACGACCCGGCCGCCAATGGAGAGCTCGACATCCCCTTCCAGCAGAATGCAGAAACGCTGGTCGTTGCTACCTTCCTTGATCAATTGCGTCAAAGGCTCGACCTTGCGCCAGACCGCGAAGCGCACCACTTCCCAGATTTCGATATCGTCGAATTCGGTGAAGAACGGCAGTTTGCGCACAGCCGAGAACTTGGTGTTGTCGGGAGTGCGCTCGTTCTCATCGACGATCTTGTAACGCACCGCCGTCAGGTCCTTGGCGAACTCGGCACCATTCTTGTAGCGCGAATACAGGTCCTTCTCGAGCGATTTGCGGATCACCACGTCCATTGCTTCCGGCACGTCCGGATTGAGCTGACTGGCTGACGGTGGATCGGCGTTGATGATCTTGTAAACGAGCTGCGCCGGATTCTTCGCGCGGAACGGCAGGCGACCGGTCAGCAAGTGGAACAGCACGATGCCCAGTGAATACAGATCGGTCTTCTGGTTGAGCGGGTAGCTCTTGATCTGCTCGGGCGACATGTAGGCCGGCGAGCCAACGCCCATGATGAAGGTCGAATCCTGATGACTGTTCTTGGCAATATTCATCGCCAGACCGAAGTCGGTGATCTTCACATTGTCCTGATCGTCGATAAGGATGTTGGCAGGCTTGATGTCACGATGCACGATGCCCTGGCGATAGGCATAGTCCAGCGCCATGCAGCACTTGAACACGATACTCACCGTGCGATGCAGCGGCAGCAGCTTCTCGTAGCTGCAGTACTCCTCGAGCGACTTGCCGCCGAAGTACTCCATGACGATATAGGCCTGATCTTCTTCGATCACGGCCTCGAAAATCTTGATGATATTGGGGTGGTCAAGCTTGCCGGCGAGGCTTTCCTCTGCACGCAGCAACTTGAGCAGGCGACGATTCCACTTCGCCTCGTCCTTCGACTTCTCGCGAAAGGAGATGTGCTTCAGGGCGATGGGCTGCGGATAGAACGGATTTTCTGCCAGATAGACAACAGCCGTAGCGCCGCGTCCGAGCTCGCGGATGATGCGATACTTGCCGATTTTCTCGGGCATTGTTGCCATTGCGTTCTGAAGTGCCAGAAGGAAACGATAAATGGAAGTGCGGAACGCGCACAGCAAGGCGACGACTTGCTCACATACACACCACCGCGATATTAAACCGTACTTCGAAGCCGGAATCGGTAAAAAATTCTCATGCGTAGCCTTGAAATTACTCTGACGGCCCCAACTGTGCGTTCCTGAACACAATTTTGAGGATACTTCATGGACAACGCACAGGATTCAGCCAGCCCCGAACAGCCGACCAATGGCGTGGCACAAGGCGCGACCGATGAGGTCAATGCAGGCGTCGACAATGTCGACACCCTGCCCTCGCTGGAAGATCAGCTCCGTCAGCTCGAACTCAAGGCCACTGAACATCACGACGCCTGGTTGCGCGCCAAGGCCGAAACCGAGAACGTGCGCCGTCGCGCCGCGGACGACGTCAGCAAGGCAGCCAAATTCGCCATCGAACGGTTCGCCAACGAACTGCTGACCGTCAAGGACAGCCTCGAGCAAACTCTTGCCGCTGAAAACGTTTCGCTGGAAACGATCTGCGACGGTGTGGAACTGACCCTGCGTAACCTGGGCAAGGCTTTTGAAAAGAGCGGCCTGCTCGATATCAATCCCGTCGGCGAGAAGTTTGATCCGCACAAGCATCAGGCCATCAGCCAGATCCCTTCCGACCAACCCGCAAACACCGTGGTGCAGGTCTTCCAGAAGGGTTATTCGCTGGAAAGCCGCGTATTGCGCCCGGCACTGGTCGCAGTTTCGAGCGGTACAGCTGGCTAAACCCGGTGATCAGCAAGCAACGCGCTTGAATTCCACCTGGATGTCCCTACTTACGAGTCATGAATAAGAAAGTCCGGTGAAAACCGGGCTGTTTAAAATTTTCAGGAGTTTGAACATGGCAAAAATCATCGGCATCGACCTCGGCACCACCAATAGCTGCGTTTCCATCATGGAAGGCGGCCAACCCAAGGTCATCGAAAACTCGGAAGGCGCACGTACGACCCCGTCCATCGTCGCCTATATGGAAGACGGCGAAGTGCTGGTCGGTGCACCCGCCAAGCGCCAGGCCGTGACCAACGCCAAGAACACGCTGTACGCGGTGAAGCGCCTGATTGGCCGCCGCTTCGAAGAGAAGGAAGTACAGAAGGACATCAACATGATGCCCTACACGATTACCAAGGCCGACAACGGCGACGCCTGGGTGGAAGTGCGCGGCAAGAAAATGGCGCCCCCCCAGATCTCCGCTGACGTGCTGCGCAAGATGAAGAAGACCGCTGAAGACTACCTCGGTGAAGAAGTCACCGAAGCCGTCATCACCGTGCCTGCCTACTTCAACGACAGCCAGCGTCAAGCAACGAAGGATGCAGGTCGCATCGCCGGTCTGGACGTCAAGCGCATTATCAACGAGCCAACGGCTGCAGCCCTCGCCTACGGTCTCGACAAGGTCGGCAAGAAGGACCAGAAAATCGCCGTGTTCGACCTGGGTGGTGGCACGTTCGACATCTCCATCATCGAAATTGCTGACGTCGATGGCGACAAGCAATTCGAAGTGTTGGCTACGAACGGCGACACCTTCCTCGGTGGTGAAGACTTCGACCAGCGCCTGATCGACTACATCGTGGCTGAGTTCAAGAGCCAGCATGGTGTCGACCTCGGCAAGGATGCGATCGCCCTGCAACGTATCAAGGCTGCGGCTGAACGCGCCAAGATCGAACTGTCGAGCGGCCAGCAAACCGAAATCAACGAGCCGTACATCACCATGGTCAATGGCGCACCGTCGCACTTGACGATGAAGATCACCCGCGCAAAGTTCGAGCAACTCGTTGAGCAACTCGTCGATGCAACCATCGAGCCTTGCCGCAAGGCACTCAAGGACGCCGGCCTGAAGGTCACCGACATCGACGACGTCATTCTCGTCGGCGGTCAGACCCGCATGCCGAAGGTGCAGGAAAAGGTGAAGGAATTCTTCGGCAAGGAAGCGCGCAAGGACGTGAATCCTGACGAAGCCGTTGCAGTCGGTGCTGCTGTTCAGGGCGGTGTGCTGCAAGGTGACGTGAAGGACGTGTTGCTGCTCGACGTGTCCCCGCTGACCCTGGGTATCGAAACCCTGGGTGGTGTGATGACGCCGATGATCAAGCGCAACACGACGATCCCGACCAAGCACGCGCAAGTGTTCTCGACGGCCGATGACAACCAGCCTGCCGTGACCATCAAGGTCTACCAGGGTGAGCGTGAAATGGCCGCCGGCAACAAGCTGCTGGGTGAGTTCAACCTCGAAGGCATTCCACCTGCAGCACGTGGCACGCCGCAGATCGAAGTGAGCTTCGACGTGGACGCCAACGGCATCCTGCACGTCAAGGCCATGGACAAGGCAACCGGCAAGGAAAACAAGATCACCATCAAGGCCAGCTCGGGTCTGTCGGAAGACGAGATCCAGAACATGGTGAACGACGCTGCGGCGCATGCCGAAGATGACAAGCGCCAGCGCGAACTCATCGATGCGCGCAACCAGGCCGAAGCGCTGATCCACACGACGCGCAAGGCGCTGACCGACCATGGCGACAAGGTCACTGCGGACGAGAAGGAAAAGATCGAAGCTGCGCTGAAGGAAGCGGAAGAAGCGATCAAGGGCTCGGACAAGGAAGCCATCGAAGCCAAGGCGCAAGCATTGGCCGCGGCCAGCCAGAAGCTGGGTGAAGCCGTGTATGCACAGCAACAGGCCGCAGCCGGCGGCGGCGAGCAAGCAGCAGCCCAAGGTGCTCAGACCGCAGCTGACGACAATGTCGTCGATGCTGAATTCACGGAAGTGAAGGACGCAAAGTAAGGTAGTGCCGTTCCGTACTTACGTACGGAAACGTGTGGCAGTACGTGTCGGTGGGCATCGGGCGGCAACGTCCGGATGCCCACTGCCGTATGATGGCTGGAGGTGAAGACAGGCTCCGATCGGTGCCCATGTCTTTTCGCCCGGCGTTCTGTGGGAGGTTGCATGACCAGCAAGTCCGTTTCAGGTTCAGTGGTGTTTCCACCGCGCGGGGACTTCTTCAACACGCTCAAGGCGCGTGTCGATGCGTACTTCCACGAACATCGCGTCGAGCCGACAGGCAACTGGAAGCTCTATGCCAAGACCCTGCTCGGCTACGGTCTGATCTTCGCTGGCTACATCAGCCTCGTGTGGTTTGTCGATTCACTGTGGGCGGCGCTGCTGGCCGGCTTCGCGCTGGCGCAGGGCTACATCATCGTGGCCTTCAACGTCATGCACGACGGCGCACACGGCAGCTATTCGAAGCGTCGCTGGGTGAACTGGCTGGCCGGCGCGACGATGGACTTCATCGGCAGCAGCCAGATGCTGTGGAAGCAGAAACACAACCAGCTACACCACACCTACCCGAACATCGATGGCAAGGACGACGACATCACCATCGGGCCGCTGATGCGCCTGTCTCCCAACCAGAAGTGGTACCCATGGCACCGCCTGCAGGCGCTGTATGCGCCCGTGCTTTACGCCATGCTGACGATGTACCTCGGCCTGTTCAGCGACTTCCACAAGATCGTGACGAACAAGATCGGCAATACCTCGCTGCAACCGAAAGCAGGATGGGAGCTGCCCTGGTTCTTCACCCACAAGCTGGCCTATTTTGGCTACACGCTGGTGCTGCCGTCATTCTTCCATCCGTTCTGGCAAGTGCTGCTGGCCTTCGTCTGCGTGCATGCCGTGTTCGGCCTGGTGCTGTCGCTGGTCTTCCAGCTGGCGCACACGGTCGAAGGCACGGACTTTCCGCTGCCCGCAGAAGGCAGCAATCGCATGCCGGATGAGTGGGCCGTGCATCAGATGAACACCACGGCAGACTTCGCACCGCGCAACAAGCTGGCGACGTTCTACATGGGTGGTCTCAACTTCCAGGTCGAGCACCACCTGTTCCATCGCATCAGCCACGTTCATTACCCAGCCCTGAGCAGCATCGTGCGCAAGACCTGCGAAGAGTTTGCCGTGCGCTACCTGTGCTTCCCCAGCGTGCGCGCTGCCGTGGCGGCCCACTTCCGCTTGCTGCACTCGCTGGGTCGGCGACCCGCATACGCATCACCTGTTTAAAGAAAAAATCCGGAAAAATTCGAGAAGCTGAGCATGGCAAAACGCGATTACTACGAAGCCCTGGGCATCGCCCGGGACGCGTCCGAAGACGACATCAAGAAGGCCTATCGCAAGATGGCCATGAAGTACCACCCCGACCGCAATCCGGACAGCAAGGATGCGGAGGAGAAGTTCAAGGAAATCAAGGAAGCCTACGAGGTCCTCTCCGACGATCAGAAGCGTGGCGCGTATGACCGCTACGGTCACGCCGGCGTCGACCAGTCGCATGGCCCGGGCGGTGGCGGCCAGGGCTTCGGTGATTTCGGCGACGCCTTCGGCGGCATCTTCGACGAAATTTTTGGCGGTCGTGGTGGTGGCGGCGGAGGTGGCGGGCAACGCGTTTATCGCGGCGCCGACCTGCGCTACAACATGGAGATCTCGCTGGAAGAGGCAGCACGCGGCGTCGAGAAGACGATCCGCATTCCCGTCACGGAATCCTGCGAAACCTGCCATGGCTCGGGCGCCAAACCCGGCACCCAGCCCAAGACCTGCGGGACCTGCGGCGGTGCAGGTCAGGTGCGCATCCAGCAAGGATTCTTCTCGGTGCAGCAGACCTGCCCGAAGTGCCACGGTTCAGGCCGTGTCGTCACCGATCCTTGCGTGAGCTGCCATGGCGCGGGCCGCGTCAAGAAGCAGAAGACCCTGGAAGTGAAGGTGCCGGCAGGTATCGACGAAGGCATGCGCCTGCGTCACGGCGGCTTTGGTGAGGCAGGCGTCAACGGTGGACCGGCGGGCGATCTGTACGTCGAGATCCACATCAAGCGCCACGCCGTGTTCGAGCGCGAAGGCGACGATCTGCATTGCGAAATGCCGATCAGCTTCACGACGGCGGCCTTGGGTGGCGAGATCGACATCCCGACGCTCGACGGCGCAGCCAGCATCAAGATTCCGGCCGAGACACAAACCGGCAAGGTGTTCCGCTTGCGCGGCAAGGGCATCAAGAATCTGCGCAGCCATATGACTGGCGATCTGCATTGCCACGTCGTGGTGGAAACGCCGGTCAAGCTGACCGAGCGCCAGCGCGAACTGCTGCGCGAATTCGACGTGATCAACCGCAGCGAGGGCGATCGCCAGAATCCACGCGCCAAGGGCTGGATGGACAAGGTGCGCGACTTCTTCGCGGGCTGAGTTGTTCCAGGATCGATAGAAAAGGGCCGCAGTCTGCGGCCCTTTTTTCATCTAGTCCTTACGCGGTCGCCATATCTGCTCGAAGTTCACCTGCAACATCATGGGCGGCATCACGCTCACGATCTTGAAGCTGTCTATGGTCGTGTCGCGCTTCACCGGATCCATCTGCTGCAAACCCTTGGCGTTGATCAGCGTCGCCACGACTGGCGTGTTGGCCTGTGGCCCACGTTTGTAGACCACGCCCACTTCTCCGTTCGCAAGCTTGACCAGGCTACCCGGCGGATACATGCCGACCTCCTTGATCAACAAGCCCGGGAAGGGATTCTCCTTGCCCTGCCCCATGCCGACATACATCTGCTTGGCGGCCTCGGCGCTGAGCAGAGGCTTGCGATAGGCACGCTGGCTTAGCATGGCCGCATAGACATCACAGGTATGGATCAGGCTCGCCAGCAGGCTGGGAGACTTGATCTTGCGTGGATAACCCGTGCCCTCCTCGTTCTCGTGATGCTCGAGAATGCTGCGCAACCACTCCTGATCGGTGACGCCTGCCGCCATCAGGATGCGGCAGCCCTCCTCGGGATGCGCATCGATACGGGCGCGTTGCTCGGCCGTGAGCGGCGTTTTCTGATGCGCCAGCAGCTGCTGCAATTCAACGATGGCAATGTTCTGCGTCAAGGCTGCGCAGCACAGCGACATCCGGGAAGCCTCGTCGAAGTCACCACGCCGTGCGACGAGCTCGCCCAGCACCGCGACATGCAGACCATGGGCGATCGGGTAGCGCTTGTACTCCTTGAGCAGGATGGCGGCAATCGCCAGGTCGGGGCTGCGCTCGCACAACTCCATGACCTGCCGCGCGAAGACCTGCAGGCCTGTCGTGAAACTGCCGTCTCTGGGCGGCTCTTTCATGAGCGCGCCAACGCCCACCTGCACGGCCTGCCAGATCGACAGAGGATCGTAGGTCTGGCGCAAGGAATTCGGATCGAAGCCCAGATAGGCCTTGTAGATCTCAGCCGGCACGAACATGCCGCGCTCGAGCAGGCGCTCGATCTGTTCCGTACGCTGGATGACATAGCCTTTGCGCAACAGCAATTGCCCTGACACGTCATAGACGTCCCAAGGCAAAGCCTCATTGAGATGCAGTTGTGCGCTACTCAGGCGATGAAAATCGGCCACCCAGCCTCCTCGCGGGATAAATCCCCACAAGGCTGGTTACGACTGACAGATCGCGTTGGTTAAGGGCCTAAGTCACGAAAGCCGACCCGACAAGCATCAGCACTTACCCTTACAAGACAACGACTTAGCGTTTCATCAGCCATAACCGGATCTCTTGATCAAGCGTGTCTGTGCTGATGCGCTTGCAGGACTTCGAGGAACGCCGTGCCGTAAGCCGCCAACTTGCGATCGCCCACCCCGGAGAGTTCGTACATCGCCTCAAGACTGATTGGCCGCTTGTCGAGCATCTGCTTGAGCGTCGCGTCGCCGAAGATCATGTAGGCCGGTACGTTCTGCTCATCGGCCAGATCGCGTCGGCATTGGCGCAAGGCTGCCCACAAGGTGCGCGCTTCGTCCGACTCGAATTCGATTTCACGCCTTACGCTGGAAGCACCCGTCGGCGCCGTTGCACGTACCTGGCGTGCCATGAAGCTGGTCTCGCCACGCAGCACAGGCCGGCAGCTCTCCTGCAGGATCAGACCACCGTGTTCGTTCACGCCGATCATGCCCAGCGCCACCATCTGGCGCAACAGCGAGTTCCATTGCGCATCCGAAACGGATTTTCCGATGCCGAAGGTCGACAAGTGCTGATGACCGCGCTCGGAAACCTTGGTTGTCTCACGCCCCTGCAATATGTCGATCAGGTGTCCTGCACCATAACGCTGGCCGCTGCGGTAAATCGTCGACAGCATCTGTTGCGCGGGCAGCGCCGCATCGAACATCTGCGGTGGCGTGAGGCACATATCGCAGTTGCCACACGGCGTCGAGGCTTCGCCGAAGTAGCGCAGCAAGACTTCACGGCGACAGGCAGGCGCCTCGCAGTAACCTAGCAGAGCATCCAGCTTGCGGCGCTCGACGCGTTTCACCTCATCCGGCGCGGTAGATTGCTCGATCATCTCGCGGTGCAGGACCATGTCCTGCAGGCCATAGGCCATCCACGCATTTGACGGCAGACCGTCGCGCCCTGCCCGGCCCGTCTCCTGGTAGTACGCCTCAAGACTCTTCGGCAGATCCAGATGCGCGACGAAGCGCACATCAGGCTTGTCGATGCCCATGCCGAAGGCCACGGTTGCCACCATGACGATGCCTTCGCCGCGCACGAACTGTGTCTGGTGGGTCTCGCGCACGCTGGAGTCGAGGCCCGCGTGATACGGCATGGCGCGAATGCCTTCAGTCTTCAGCCAGGTCGCGGTCTCTTCGACCTTCTTGCGCGACAGGCAATACACGATGCCGGAATCGCCATCGTGATTGGTGCGGATGAAACGCAGCAGCTGCTTGCGCGGATTATCCTTCTCAAGCACCGCGTAACGGATGTTCGGCCGGTCGAAGCTGGACAGGAACAGGCGCGCATCATGCAGCGCAAGACGCTCGACGATCTCCTGCCGCGTCGCCGCGTCGGCGGTCGCCGTCAGCGCGATACGTGGCACCTCCGGAAAACGCTCGTGCAGGATGGAGAGCTGGATGTATTCCGGCCGGAAATCGTGCCCCCACTGCGACACGCAATGCGCCTCATCGATCGCGAACAAGGCCAGTCGGGCGCGCGTCATGAGGTTCTGGAAGCGCGGCGTCAGCAGGCGCTCCGGCGCCACGTAAAGCATGTCCAGCTGGCCATTGACGAAGGCTTGTTCGACGTTCGCAGTCTCATCTGCATCCAGCGTCGAATTCAGCAAAGCGGCCCGCACGCCAGCTTGCCGCAGGGCCTGCACCTGATCCTGCATCAAGGCAATCAGGGGAGAAACAACGATGCCGCAACCATCGCGCAGCAAGGCGGGAATCTGGTAGCACAGCGACTTGCCGCCCCCCGTCGGCATCAGGACCAGCGCATCACCGCCGCCGACAAGGTGATCCACCACTGCAGCCTGCTCGCCGCGAAAGGCGGCATAGCCGAAAACGTGACGCAAGGTGTGCTGCGCGGGGGACAGCTCTTCGGAAATTGTTTCGGAAATCATATGGTCGCCATTTTGACAGCTGCGGCAGGCGATTGGGCGACGAAGCCAGGAAGGCTGCGTCAATTGTGAGGGTATCTGGCGCAACGCAACAAAGCGTCGGCCGCACGAGTCGCAAATGTTAAACTCCCGGCCTTTCGCCGCAGCGCCATTGCTGCTTCAACAGGCCTTTCCCACCCTGGCTCGCCACACATTGCCCATGAACGTTTCGCTAAAGAGTTTCCTGCAGCGGACCGTCGCCCTGCTCTGCAGCGCGGCGCTGGTCATCTGGTTCGTGCACAGCGGGAAGGCCGACAATCTCTCGCAGCTCATTGCGCGCGTACAACCCTGGCAACTGGCCGGACTCGTCAGCGCATTCGTGCTCACCTATCTGCTACGCGCGGGCCGCGTCTTCGACGAATTCCGGGTCGATACGCCAGTGACGTTCGCCGGCATCCTCCGTTTGACGCTGATCCACAACGCGATGGTGAACGTCGTACCGTTCCGCGGCGGCGAGGCTGCTTTCCCGATTCTCCTGTCGCGCTGGTTCGGCGTACCCACTACCCGCGCTGTTGCAGCGCTGTTGTGGTTACGCCTGCAGGATGCATTTGTCGTGCTCGCGCTGGCCGCACTGGTCTGGCCGGATCTTCCTCTCTGGTTGCGCATCGTTTGGATGGCCGTGGTCTTGCTGGCGGCTTGGGCAGTGCCGGCTTGGGCGCGCAATCATCCCGAACTGCTACCGGAACATGGCCGCCTGGCCACCCTGTTCATCAAGCTGCGTGCGGCGCTCGCCCAGTCCACGCACAGCTCCGGCCGCGCCTGGTTGTGGACGTTTGCCAACTGGTCGGTCAAGCTCGCGGCACAAGCCTGGATGCTGGCCCTGCTGCTCGGCGTGCCCTTGCAAGCAGGCCTCGCCGGGGCCATGGGCCTTGAACTTGCCGCCGTGCAACCGATCCAGGGCGTAGCCGGATTCGGCACGGCCGAGTTCGGTGGTGCGGCACTTCTACGCGCTCACGGCATAATGCTGGCAGATGGCGTACAAGCCGCGCTGGTGCTACACCTCTTCGTGATTGCCTGTGCCTTGTGCGCAGGTGCTGCAGCCTTCATGTTCCTGCCAGACGCCAACAAGAAACTGGCGAAAGAATAGTCTCCCGGGCTGGCGCAAACGCCGGCCCATGCCAGTCAATACCTGATCGAAAAATGCCATGACCGACTCGTCCGTAGCTTCGCAAACGCTTGTCCTGCCCCCTGTGCCGTCGAACGCCGAGCTGGCCCTGGAGACCCTGCCGGTCCATCGCCTGTCGGTCGTCGTGCCGATGTACAACGAGGCCGAGAGCGTCGCGCCCATGGTCGAGCGCGTGCATGAAGGCCTCTCCAACTACCCATGGCCCTGGGAGCTGGTCATCGTGGACGATGGCAGCTCCGACAGCACGGTCGACGCCCTGCGCGCCGCTGCTGCCGAATATGGCCCGCATGTGCGCGTCGTCGAGCTGATGCGCAACTTCAAACAGACCGCGGCCATGCAGGCCGGTATCGACGCCGCCCGCGGCGACGTGATCGTGACCCTCGATGGCGATCTGCAGAACGACCCTATCGACATCCCGCGCATGGTGGCGCGCCTGCTGCGCGAGAACCTCGACCTCGTTGCCGGCTGGCGCAAGAACCGTCAGGACGGTCTGTGGCTGCGCAAGATCCCGTCGCGCATCGCCAACCGCCTGATCGCCCGCATCACCGGTGTGAAGCTCAACGACTACGGCTGCAGTCTCAAGGCCTTCCGCGGCAGCGTCATCAAGAGCGTGCGCCTCTATGGCGAAATGCACCGCTTCATTCCGGCCTGGCTGGCAACAGTAACCACGCCGCGGCGCATCTCGGAGGAAGTCGTCGAACACCATGCACGCCAGTTCGGCGAATCGAAGTACGGCATCTCGCGTACGTTCCGCGTGATTCTCGACCTGATCTCGGTCTACTTCTTCATGCGCTTCCGCACGCGCCCCGGCCATTTCTTTGGCGGCGCAGGCCTCACCATCGGCAGCATCGGTTCGGCGATCCTGCTCTACATGGCCTTCCTCAAACTCGTGCAGGGACAAACCATCGGCACCCGCCCCTTGCTGATGCTGGGTTTCTTCGCGCTGGTCATGGGCGTGCAGTTCGTGCTCACCGGCGTGCTGGCTGAAACCCTGGCGCGGATCTACTTCGAATCCGGTTCGGCAAAGCAATACGAAGTGCGTGACCCGGATCACTTCGGCAAGGACGAGGCCTGGAAAAAATCCGCATGAAGCGTCTCGACGTCGACCGTCAGCTCGGCTGGCTGCTGTTCCTGATCCCGCTGGCGGCTTTCCTCTTCAACCTCGGCAGCATTCCGTTGTTCGATGTTGACGAAGGTGCGTTCTCGGAAGCCACGCGCGAGATGTTCGTGCGTCACGACTTCCTGTCGACTTGGCTCAATGGCGCGCCACGCTTCGACAAACCCATCCTGATCTACTGGTGCCAGGCGATCTTCGTCTGGCTCTTCGGCCCGAACGAATGGGCGTTCCGCCTGCCCTCTGCGCTCGCCGCTTCAGCCTGGTGCTGGGCTGTCGGCATCTTCGCCGGCGAGCAAGGGGCAAAAACGGGCAATGCCCACCATGCCGCCATCTTCGGCACGACAGTCGCCGCAACCAGCCTGGGCGTAATTTTCATCGGCCGCGCCGCTACCGCCGACGCCTTGCTGAACATGCTGATCGCATTGAGCCTGTTCGACAGCTGGCGCCACCTCGAGTCCGGCAAGCGGGCGCCACTTCTGCGCAGCTACTTGTGGATCGGCCTCGGAGTGCTCACCAAGGGGCCGGTCGCGCTGATGATTCCAGCGGCGACGACGCTGATCTATTGCCTGAGCTTTCGCCGCATGCGCGACTGGACACGCAGCGTGTTCGACCCGACAGGCTGGGTGATCCTGTTGGCCGTGACCGTTCCCTGGTATGCGGCGGCGCTGAGCATTCACGGCCAGGCCTTCATCGACGGCTTCATACTCAAGCACAATGTCGAGCGCTTTTCGGGTTCGCTCGAAGGCCACTCCGGCAGCATCTTCTACTACTTGGCCATCGTGCCTGTGCTGCTGCTACCGTGGCTCACCTGGCTGGTCGCCTCGCTTCTGAAGATCAAGAGCGACATGGGCGACCCGTTGCGTCGTTTCCTGTGGATCTGGGCGATCTTCGTCATCGGCTTCTTCTCGCTGTCCGGCACCAAGCTGCCGCACTACGCGTTGTATGGCTGCACGCCCCTGTTTGTGCTGATCGCGCTCAATCGCGAACTCGTGCGCAATGCCCGTCTTGCGGCCCTGCCCGCGCTGATCGTGCTGTGCGTAGCGCTCACCCTGCCGTCCATCCTTGGCGATGCTTTGCGCAAGGGCTGGATCGAGGACCCGTTCTATGTTCTGCAGAT
This sequence comes from Uliginosibacterium silvisoli, assembly GCF_036017035.1. Lineage (NCBI taxonomy): Bacteria > Pseudomonadati > Pseudomonadota > Betaproteobacteria > Rhodocyclales > Zoogloeaceae > Uliginosibacterium > Uliginosibacterium silvisoli. The sequence continues at coordinate 490,515 of NZ_JAYXHS010000004.1, forward strand.
CGGTCGCATTGCGGAAGTGAAGCTGTTCGGCTACCACGGCGTCACCGGCTTGACCCTCGCTGCAGCGGCGATGGCCGTCTTCATCCTTCACAACGATGCCTGGAAGCGCACGAGCTTCGTCGCAGGCCTGACCCTGCTCTCCGTCACGGCAGCCGTCGCACCGTTGATGGGGGAGCTGTTGCAAGGGCCGACCAAACGCGCGGGCATCGCAGCGCGCGCCTACAAGGAGCCGATGGTGCTGTGGAATTTCCATGCCCCCAGCTTCAGCGTCTACCGACAAGGCGTGACCCCTACCGAGCAGGCCCAGCCGGGGCAGATCGCGCTGACCCGCGCCGATCGCCTGCCCGCCGATGCCAAGGTGGACGTACTGCAGCGTGAAGGCGGCGTCATGCTGGTCCGGGTCAAATAAGCATGCAGACCTTCGCGACGCTACGCACACCGCAAACGACCGGCCTTCCCGCGCGCTCCGGTGCCGGCATGCTCCTGATGTGGCTGGGCATCGTCACCTTCTATCGCATCTGGGTACTGCCGCGTCTGGGCATCACGCTATACGTGGACGAGGCGCAATACTGGACCTGGGCGCAGCAACTCGACTGGGGCTATTTTTCGAAACCCCCCGTCGTCGCCTGGCTGATCGCGGCATCGACAGCACTGTTCGGTGACGATCTGGTCGCCGTCAAACTGAGTGCCATCCTGCTCTACCCGGCAACCGCATGGCTGCTGTTCGTACTCGGTCGCCAGCTCTTCGACACGCGTGTCGGCCTGCGCAGCGCAGTCGCATTTTCGCTGCTGCCTTTCGTCTCCGGGCTTGGCTTGTTCGTCTCCACCGATGCGCCCTTGCTGTTCTTCTGGGCGCTCGCCATCCTCGCGCTGGTACGGGCAACGTCGATGGATCGCTGGCGTGACTGGCTGCTGCTGGGCGTCGCACTCGGCTTGGGCGTCATGTCGAAGTACACGATGCTGGCTTTCGGCGCATCGGCCTTGCTCTACCTGCTGCTCTCACCACAACGTCGCGCGCAGCTGGGCAACCCGCGTCTGTGGGCCGCCATCGCCCTGGCCGCCGTCCTGGTCATGCCTAACGTCTTGTGGAATTGGTCGCATGATTTCCCGACCCTGCGCCATACCGCCGACATCACCCACGTCGAGGGCATCAACGACAAGGGCGGCAACGTCGGCGAATTCCTGCTCGCGCAACTGGCCTCGCTGGGCCCCGGCTTTGCGCTGGCCTTTCTGGCGGGACTGGTGGTCGCATGGCAGCAACGTCGTGATGGGCGCATGCAATTGCTGGTGTGCTTCTCGCTGCCCTTGCTGGCCATCGTCTTCCTGCAGGCGCTGCGCTCCGAAGCCAATGGCAACTGGGCCGCACCGGCCTTCGTCACGGCAACCGTGCTGGCCGTTGTCTTTCTGAGCCGCCTCAAGACGCGCTGGTGGATCGTGGTAATCGCACTCAACGCAGGTCTGATGCTGACGGTGTATCACGTGCGCGACATCTACCGCATCGCCGGCAAACCGGTGCCCGCCAGCCTCGACATCCTCAAGCGCGCGCGCGCCTGGGACGTACTGGCTCGCCAGCTGCGCCCTATCTTCGCCGCCCACCCCGACGCCATGCTGCTGACGGAAAATCGCACGCTGATGGCGCACCTGCTCTACGAGCTACGTGACATGCATCTGCAGCACGCCGCCTGGAAGCCACAAGCAATTCCGCAGGATCATTACCAGTTGACCACCCCGCTCGGCCCCGAAGACCTGGGGCGCTCCGCCATCCTGGTAACGCAGAGTGGCTCCGCAGGCGTGATCGAGCGCTTCAGCTCGCACCAGACGCTCGCTCACGTCTCTGTCATTGCAGGGCCGAAGCTGCGTCGTGAAGTGGATGTGATCCTGCTCGAAGGATTCAGGGGCTATCGTTGATCAACGATCTGCCTGGCGATCAAGCCGATTCATGTACCAGGCATAGAATCCGACGATCAGCAGAAAGATGATCAGCGAGCCCTGCGCAGCGAAATAGAAGCCGAGCGGAAAGCCGAGCACATGGAAGGTATTCAGTTCCGGCGCATACAGGCAGGTCGCGAGCGTCACCCCCAGCCATAGCAACAACAGCCCCAGCGTTAAACGCCGCGTCTTGCGCCAGTAGGGGCCGGGATCCTTGGTCACTGCATGCTCGCTATGGCCATCGCTACTACGGCAACCAACGGTTCTGCCGCAACCAGTTCTCGCACAGACGCGTCCAGGCACTCACCGGCCCGGTTGCGAGGCGTATGCCAAAGCCATGCCCTCCATCACGGAAGACATGCAGCTCCGCTTTCACACCTGCCTTGCGCAAGGCAAGGTAATAGCGGATCGAGTTTTCCGGCGGCACGGCCGCATCGTCGTCCGGCAGCAAGATGAAGGTTTCCGGCGTAGCCGCATCGACGCATTCATCGCTCGAGTGGGCCTTGAGCAAGGCAGCATCCGGTTCGGCTCCCAGCAGGTTCTGGCGCGAACCAGCATGCGCAATGACCGCGTCCATCGAGATCACCGGATAGCCCAGGACTACAAAGTCCGGGCGCGCAGACAGCCCGTCAGCGGCATCGACCGGCGCATAGACTGCGCGATCGAATCCCGTCGCAAGCGAGGAGACGACGTGACCTCCGGCCGAGAAGCCCATTGCACCGACACGGGCGACATCGACATCCCACTCCGCAGTATGTTGGCGTACGAGACGCATGGCGCGCTGCGCATCCTGCAGGGGCACGTTACGACCCTCTTCGTGCCCCTCAGCGGGCAAGCGATAGACCAGCACGCAGACCGTCACGCCCAGTCCGGTCAGCCAGCGCGCGACATCCACACCTTCCTTGTCCCACACCACGCGTTGGTAGCCACCGCCCGGCACCAGCAATATCGCCGCACCATTTGGCCGCTCGGGACGAAACACGGCGAGGCGTGGCCGTGAAATACGCGTGATGGCACGGTCAAAAAACGCAGAGGTATCAGGGCTGCGCTCTTCGATCAGCTCGTCGAAAGTCAGCGCAGCCGAGCCCGGCGCTGCGGCCGGCCACAGGGGAATCTCGAAAGCTGGGTTCATGAGGAAAGGCTTTGGGGGAAAAACGGGAAGGTCAGACGCGATGGGCCAGAGTCGTCATGACACGCGAGGCGAAAGTCATGGCCGTACGCACAGCTGCTGGCAGCTCGGCAGCCCCCAGACTGACCGCCGTCGTGGCATGGGCCATTTCATCGGCTTTCATCTGCTCGAGAATCGCTCGTGAGCGTGCATCCTCAGCGGGAATGCGATCAAGGTGGCTGGCGAGATGTGCTTCGACCTGGCGTTCGGTCTCGGCCAGAAAGCCGAGATTCCATTTGTCACCCGCCAATCCAGCCGCGACGCCCATGCCTAGCGCACCGAAATACCATAGCGGATTTAGCAGGCTGGTACGACCGCCAAGCTCCTTGATGCGCTGCGCCGTCCAGGCCAGGTGCTCGGTTTCTTCTTCCGCCGCATGCTCCAGCGAGCGGCGCAGGCCGGCATCACGCGAGGTGATCGCCTGCCCCTGATAGAGCGCCTGCGCACAGATTTCACCGACATGATTTACGCGCATCAGCGCCGCCACTTCACTGCGCTGCGCTTCGCTCAGCTCAGCCTCTGGCAGCTGATCGCCCGGCACCGGCCGCGTCGATTGCGCCGGCGCAGCGAGCGTGCGCAGGATCTTGTCGAACTCGACGATGGCACGATCAAGCGGCATTGCTGCCCGCCGCTGCGTTGTCGAGCTCCGTGTAACTTACGGGGCGCTTGGCAAAGTCGCCATGAAAAAGGATATGCCCGAGCTCGTTCAGCGCATGACGATAGACGCCTCGCTTGAACTCGATGACATTTTCGAGCGGCACCCAGTATTGCGCCCAGCGCCAGGCATCGAATTCGGGATGCCCGCTGGCGCGCAAGTTCAAATCGCAATCGCGGCCGCGCATGCGCAGCAGGAACCAGATCTGTTTCTGGCCACGATAAGTGGTGCGCCACTCGCGCTTGATCCAGTTTTTCGGCACGTCATAACGCAGCCAGTCACGCGTTCTGCCGAGCACCTGTACATGCTCGGGGGATAGGCCGGTCTCTTCGAACAACTCGCGGAACATGGCCTGCTCGGGCGACTCGCCCTGCTTGATGCCACCTTGCGGAAACTGCCAGGAATGTTCGCGAATCCGTTTGCCCCAGAAGACCTCGTTGCGTGCGTTGGCGATGACGATGCCGACATTGGGACGATAACCGTCTCTGTCGAGCATGATGGACACCTTAATACATTGACTGCTGCCGATTGTTCCACAGTTCCGCTGTCGAGGAAACACGGAACTGTGACGGGAATACGGGCGAAATGCCCAGTCGAAATCATCGACTGGCGGAATGGGCGCCCGCCCCGTCGGCGGCGTCAATTTCGCCTACGGCCGATGCGTTACAATCGCCGGTCTACAACACATTGAATCGACTGATCCTCCAATGCGCGCCACCCAGTTTTTCGTCTCCACACTCAAGGATGCCCCCTCCGACGCAGAGATCGTCAGTCACAAGCTGATGATGCGTGCCGGCCTGATCAAGAAGCTCTCCGCCGGTATCTATAACTACATGCCGATGGGCCTGCGCGTGATCCGCAAGATCGAAGGCATCATCCGCGACGAGATGAACCGCGCTGGCGCAGTCGAACTGGCGATGCCGGTCGTGCAACCTGCAGAGCTGTGGCAGGAGACGGGCCGCTTCGACAAGATGGGCGACGAACTGTTGCGCCTGAAAGACCGCCACGGCCGCGACTTCGTGCTGCAGCCCACGGCTGAAGAAGTCGTCACCGACATCGTGCGCCAGGAAATCCGCAGCTATCGCCAGCTGCCGAAGAATCTGTACCAGATCCAGACCAAGTTCCGCGATGAGCGCCGTCCACGTTTCGGCGTGATGCGTGGCCGCGAGTTCACGATGAAGGACGCCTACTCCTTCCACACCAGCTTCGACGACCTGAAGCGCGAATACCAGAACATGTTCGACACCTACTCGCGCATCTTCACGCGACTGGGCTTGGAATTCCGCGCTGTGGCGGCGGACACCGGCGCGATTGGCGGCACAGGCTCGCATGAATTCCACGTGATCGCCGAGACCGGCGAAGACGCGCTCGCCTACTGCCCAGACTCCGATTTCGCAGCCAACGTCGAGCTGGCCGAAGCTTTGGCGCCGACCACGACACGCCTTGCTCCACAAGCCGCGCTGACCAAGGTGCATACGCCGGGCGCCAAAACCATCGACGAGCTAGCTGCCTTCCTCAAGATTCCAGCAGCGCAAACACTCAAGTCTGTGATCGTTGATGGCGATGAAGGCATTCCGGTTTTGCTGCTGCTGCGTGGCGATCATGAGCTGAACGAAGTGAAGGCCGGCAAGCTGGCTGGCGTGCTGTCGCCCTTGCGCTTCTCTACACCCGCAACCATCGAACAAGCCTTCGGCGCAGCGCCCGGCTCGCTCGGCCCTGTCGGCTATAAGGGGCGTGTGTACATCGATCGTTCGGCGGCCGTGTTGTCGGACGTCGTCATCGGCGCCAACGAGAACGACTATCACTTCACCGGTGCGAACATCGGCCGCGACTTCCCCGAGCCTGCTGTTGCCGACATCCGCAACGCCGTCGCTGGCGACCCGTCGCCTGACGGCAAGGGCAAACTCGAAATCTGCCGCGGCATCGAAGTCGGCCACATCTTCCAGCTGCGCACCAGGTACTCCGAAGCCATGGGCTGCAAGTTCATTGGCGAAGACGGCAAGGAGCAGGTCATGGAAATGGGCTGCTATGGCGTCGGTGTTACCCGCATCATGGGCGCCGCCATCGAGCAGAATTTCGACGAGCGCGGCATCATCTGGCCAGACAGCATCGCACCGTTCACAGTCGTGCTGTGCCCGATGGGCTGGAGCCGTTCAGAAGCCGTGCGCGATACCGCTAATAAACTCTATAGCGAGCTGCAGGCGCTGGGCATCGACGTTCTGCTGGATGATCGCGACGAACGCCCCGGCGCCATGTTCGCCGACTGGGAACTGATCGGCGTACCGCACCGGGTGGTGATCGGTGACCGAGGCTTGAAGGAAAATGTGCTTGAATATCAAGGCCGTCGCGATGCCGAAGCGACCAAGGTTCCCGTCAACGAGATTGCCTCGTTCGTAAAATCAAAACTCAGCAATTAATGACGTCTCCGCAAACACTCGCTCGCTTCTCTGCCAAGGCCCTGCTGATCTGCGTCAGCCTGGGCCTTTCGGGCCTCGCTCTGGCTGGTGGCCAACGAGAAGAAGCCTTGGCTGCCAGCGTACAGGCGTCGATGCAGAAGGCGATCAGCGATACCGCTTCACCAGAGCCGATCTTCGCCTCTGAAGATGAAAAGCTCCGCTGGCTGACGGAAATGTCGCCGCGCCTCGTGAAGCGCTTGCCAGACACGCGTGATCGCGTCGAATTCCTCAAGACGGTTTATTACGAAGCCCAGCGTGCGGGTCTCGACCCCCAGCTGGTCTTGGGCCTGATCGAAGTCGAAAGCGCCTTCCGCAAATACGCAGTGTCATCGGTTGGTGCGCGCGGTTTCATGCAAGTCATGCCATTCTGGGTCAAGCAGATTGGCACCAGTGAGCAAAACCTGTTTCATCTGCGTACCAATCTGCGCTATGGCTGCACGATCCTGCGTCACTATCTCGACATCGAGAAAGGCGACCTGTATCGCGCGCTAGGCCGCTACAACGGCAGCCTCGGTCGGCCTGAATACCCGAACATGGTCCGCGCAGCATGGGAAAAGAAATGGGCTTACGAAAAGCCCAAGACTCAGGCTGCTGCGCCGCTGACAACCACCGTCGCCCAGCGCTGAGGCCAGCCTCGGCCGCAGACCTTGCTCTGCTTATGCTTTATCCGCTGCATCACGAGCTGACCAGCTTCGTTTCCAGTACAACGTGATTCCATTCAACGCAATGGAATAAATGCGTGCAGCCCGTGTTCATATCATGTCACTCACAACCGCAGGAGACATGACCATGCAACACCTCGCATTCCGTCGCATTCTCGGCAGCACCCTTCTCGTTGCATCGTTCGCCGTTCTGGCCGCCTGTAGCAGCATGTCATCAGCACCTGCGGCCCCAGCCAAAATTGCAGATGGCGTATTCACCGATAGCAAGGGCATGACGCTGTACACCTTCGACAAGGACACCGTACCAGGCAAGAGTGCCTGCAATGGCCCCTGCGCAACCAACTGGCCACCACTGGCAGTCGCTGACGGCGCCACCGCTTCGGGCGACTGGAGTGTCGTGACTCGTGACGACGGCAAGAAGCAATGGGCTTACAAGGGCAAGCCGGTCTACACCTGGGCCAAGGACATGAAGCCGGGAGACAAGACTGGCGAAGGCATGGCTGGCAACACCTGGCACGTAGCCAAGCCCTAAGCGATCACCAGTAAAAACACAAAGGGCGCCGTGGCGCCCTTTGTCATTTCAAAACCAGCTCTTGTTGCTCGTCGAAATTACTCGCCTCGCTCCATGAAGGAAGAACCTGCGTAATTTTCAAAACGCGTGTACTCCCCCACAAAAGTCATCGGCACCGTACCCGTCGGCCCGTTACGATGTTTGGCGATGATCAATTCCGCCAGGCCTTTATCTTGCGTGTCGGGGTTGTAGATTTCATCGCGGTAAATAAACATGATGATGTCAGCATCCTGCTCCAGCGCACCGGACTCTCGCAAGTCGGAGGCCATTGGCCGTTTATTGGGGCGATTCTCCAGACTCCGATTGAGCTGCGACAAGGCCATGATCGGCACTTTCAACTCCTTCGCCAGCCCCTTTACTGAGCGCGAGATTTCCGACAGCTCGGCTGCACGATTGTCGCTTTGATTGAGCGTCGTCATCAGCTGCAGGTAGTCGATGACAACGAGCCCAAGCTTGCCACCGCACTGGCGGTGCAGACGACGTGTACGGGCGCGCAGATCAGTTGGATTCAGACCTGGCGTTTCGTCAATGTAGATCGGCGCTTCATGCAGGCGCCCGAGCGCGTACGTCAGCTTTTGCCACTCATCGTCATTGAGTTTGCCCGTGCGCAGCTTGTGCTGGTCGAGACGCCCCACGGAAGAGATGAAACGCATCGCCAATTGGGTCGCCGGCATTTCCATCGAAAAAATCGCGACAGGCAAGCCCGCTTCGAGCGCGACGCTTTCAGCGACGTTGAGGGCAAACGAAGTCTTGCCCATACCCGGACGTGCCGCGAGGATGATCATATCCGTCGCGTGCAATCCGGAAGTCTTCGCATCGAGATCTACCAGCCCCGTCGGCACACCCGTCACTGCCGCCTGATCCTCGCGCGAATACAACTCCTGAATGCGTTCGACGACAGTCCCCAGCACCGGCTGGATCGGCGTGAAGCCCTGTGAACTCTTGCTGCCTTCGTCGCGGATATTGAGAATCTTCGATTCAGCCTCATCGAGAATGATGCTGGCATTACGACCACCAGGCGTCAGCGCGCTGCCTGCAATCTCGTCACCGACCGTCACCAGCTTGCGCAGGATTGCGCGCTCACGGACGATTTCCGCATAGCGCCGCGCATTGGCCGCCGACGGCGTGTTGTTGGCAATCTCGCTCAGGTAGGCCAGACCACCGATATGCTGTGATTCGTTGTTCTTGTCGAGCGCTTCGAAGACAGTGACGATATCGGCAGGCTTGCCCTGTTCGATCAGGATCGCAATCTGGCGGAAGATGCGGCGATGTTCGTCACGGTAGAAATCGACCTCGGATGCCAGGTCAGCAACGCGATCCCAGCAGGAGTTATCCAGCAGCAAGCCACCGATGAGCGACTGTTCCGCTTCGATCGAATGTGGCGGCAGCTTCAACGCTGCGAGCTGCGGATCTTGTGGTGCGGATTGCTGTCCGCCACGCGGCTGGGCCATCGCTTTTGCTCCTCGAGGTGAGCCCGAATTTTACAGGCAGCCGCCGGTGTGAACTCGGCACCGAAGGTTTGTTTTTCTGATGCTGCGTTAACAAAAAAGGGGCTGCCGAGGCAGCCCCTTTTTTCAGTCTTCAAGAGACGATGATCAGGCTTCGCTGACGATCGAAACCTTGACCTTGACCGACACGTCGGTATGCAACGAAATTTCCACTTCGTAGTCACCAATGGTCTTCAGCGCGCCGTCCGGCAGACGTACATCAGCCTTGGCAACGGTAAAGCCCTTCTCAACCAACGCCGTAGCAATGTCAGCGGTGCTGACCGAGCCAAACAGGCGGCCATCAACGCGAGCCTTGCTGACGATCTGCACTTCGGTGCCATCGAGCTTGGCAGCCACGTCTTGCGCAGCAGCCAGACGTTGCGCAGCGATCTTTTCCAGCTCGGCACGCTTGGCAGCGAACGCTTCGACATTGTTTGCCGTTGCGCGCTTGGCCTTGCCTTGCGGGATCAGGAAATTACGTGCGTAGCCGTCCTTGACCTTCACGACTTCGCCCAGATTGCCGAGGTTTACAACCTTCTCAAGCAGAATGATTTGCATGGTCTAGTTCCCCCGGATTACTGGTGCAGGTCGGTGTAAGGCATCAGCGCCAGGAAGCGTGCGCGCTTGATGGCGGTAGACAGCTGACGCTGGTAGCCGGTCTTGGTACCGGTGATACGCGCCGGCATGATCTTGCCGTTTTCGGTGATGAAGTCCTTGAGGATTTCAACATCCTTGTAGTCGATCTCTTCAATCTTTTCTGCCGAGAAGCGGCAGAACTTGCGACGCTTGAACAGGCTGCGATTGCCACCACGTTCGTCTTTTTTCTTGGCACCAGGTCTGAAAGCCATTATTTCGTTCCTTCAACATTATTTCGGGCTTCAAGAAGCTCGAATTTCGTTACATGCAATACGGGAGTCTGGTGGCGGGCACTGCGTGCTGCGAGAAAACCCTCCAGCAGCATTTCGACTCCCATCGGCAGCGCAGTGATCTGCGAAGCCAAAGGGCCGATTGCCAGTACACTCATTTCGCAACTCACGTTCCGCTCGACTTCCAGTTCAATCTGGACCGAGGTGTGGCGGATCTTGAAACCCACCACCGGAATTCTTGCCGGCGTCATGCGAAGCGCATCGCGCTCCATCAGGCTTCCGGCAATCGCTACTATGTTGCGAACTCCAGCTTCTCCCAATTCTTTTTCGATTCAGCGATCTCGAACCCGAGATCAGGCTGCAGGCTGCGCGTCAGACGTGCTTTCCTCTGCAGCGGCTGGAGCCGGCGAGGTCAGCGAACGCGACTTCTCTTCCTTCATCATTGGCGAAGGGGTCACAACGGCCTTCTTCGTCTTGATGGTCAGGTGACGCAGCACTGCATCGTTGAACTTGAAGGCGTGCTCCAGCTCATTGAGCGTGTCGCCATCGACTTCGATGTTCATCAGAACGTAGTGGGCTTTGTGTACCTTCTCGATCGGGTATGCCAGTTGGCGGCGGCCCCAGTCTTCCAGACGATGGATCTGACCACCCTTGGCGGTCACGAGACCCTTGTAGCGCTCGATCATGGCGGGCACTTGCTCGCTCTGATCGGGGTGCACGATGAATACGATTTCGTAATGTCGCATGCGAACTCCTTTACGGTTAATTAAAGCCCCCCGGCATGCGACCGGTGGAGCAAGGAAAGCCCGCTACTATAGGACAAAACAGGTGTTTCGGCAAGTCATTCAAGGGCTTGCCATAGCCGTGCAATGCTGTTCAAGCAGATCAGGCCGAACATCTACACTGAAATGACGCGCAAACGCTGCGTCGCAACACCCATGTATGTTAAAGTCGACGGTTGCCCAAACTCCAATTTGCCCCTGAAGATCGATCTCTATGAGCCGCTCCATCCGTAACATCGCCATCATCGCCCACGTCGATCATGGCAAGACCACCCTGGTCGACCAGCTTCTCCGCCAATCCGGCACCTTTGCCGCGCATCAGGCGGTGACCGAACGCGTGATGGACAGCAACGATCTCGAAAAAGAGCGCGGCATCACGATTCTGGCAAAGAACTGCGCCATTCAATATGGCGACACCCACATCAATATCGTAGACACCCCCGGTCACGCTGACTTCGGCGGCGAAGTCGAGCGCGTGCTGTCCATGGTCGACGGCGTGCTGCTGCTGGTCGATGCCGTCGAAGGCCCGATGCCACAGACGCGTTTCGTGACGCGCAAGGCGCTGGCACTGGGCCTCAAGCCCATCGTCATCGTCAACAAGATCGACCGCCCGGGCGCTCGTCCAGACTGGGTCATCAACCAGACTTTCGATCTGTTCGACAAGCTCGGCGCAACTGAAGAGCAACTCGACTTTCCAGTTGTCTACGCTTCGGCACTCAATGGCTTTGCCATGCTGGAAGCCGACAAACCGGGCACGGACATGGTGCCGATCTACGAAGCCATCTTGAAGCACGTCCCACAGCCCGAAGTGAATGCCGACGGTCCGCTGCAAGTGCAGATCTGCTCGCTGGATTATTCGACCTACATCGGTCAGCTCGGCATCGGCCGTATCAAGAGCGGCAGCATCAAGCCTAACCAGGAAGTCATCGTCATGTACGGCGACAAGCAGTTGGGCAAGTCCAAGGTTGGCCAGGTGCTGACCTTCAAGGGCCTCGAGCGCAGCCAGACCGAACAAGCCGTCGCCGGCGACATCATTCTGGTCAGCGGCATCGAACAAGTCGCGATTGGCGTCACGATCTGTTCGCCTGAAGCACCGAACGGCATGACGCCAATCGCCGTCGACGAGCCAACCCTGACTATGAATTTCATGGTGAACAGCTCGCCTCTCGCCGGTCGCGAAGGCAAGTTCGTCACCAGCCGCCAGATCCGTGAGCGCCTCGAAAAGGAATTGCTCAAGAACGTCGCGCTGCGCGTGAACTACACCAACGACGCCGATGTGTTCGAAGTCTCGGGCCGCGGCGAACTGCACCTGACCATCCTGCTGGAAACGATGCGCCGCGAAGGCTTCGAACTGGCGGTCGGCCGCCCACGCGTCGTCTTCAAGGAAATCGATGGCGTGAAGTGCGAACCGTACGAAATGCTGTCGGTAGACGTTGAAGAAGAACACCAGGGCGGTGTGATGGAAGAGCTCGGTCGCCGTCGCGGCGAGCTGCAAGACATGTCTCCGGACGGCAAGGGGCGCGTGCGCCTCGAGTACCGCATCCCCGCTCGCGGCCTGATCGGCTTCCAGGGCGAATTCCTGACGCTGACGCGCGGCACCGGCCTCGCCAGCCACGTGTTCGACGACTACGGCCCAATGGCAGCTGCCATGTCTGAGCGTCGCAACGGCGTGCTGATCAGCCAGGACGACGGCGTTGCTGTCGCCTACGCGATCTGGAAGCTGCAGGATCGCGGCAAGATGTTCGTCTCGCACAACGACCCGGTGTACGAAGGCATCATCATCGGCATCCACTCGCGCGACAACGACCTGGTCGTGAATCCGATCAAGGGCAAGCAGCTCACCAACGTTCGCGCCTCGGGCACCGACGAAGCCGTGCGCCTCGTGCCGCCGATCCAGCTCACGCTGGAGAGTGCGATCGAGTTCATTGCTGACGACGAACTTGTCGAAATCACGCCAAAGTCGATCCGCCTCCGCAAGCGCTACCTCAAGGAACACGAGCGCAAGCGCGCAGCCAAGGCCGAGTAAGCCATGTCACAAAAAAGGCCACCGCAAGGTGGCCTTTTTATTTTCTATGAGTTGCGATCAGACCCACGCCCGGATCGGATCCCACTGCAACAGATCCTTCTCCACGCGATGAGGGGCAACGTCGAACAAGGTCAGACCATGCGCTGCCAGCTGCACATAGTTCTGTGTACTGCGCAGACTGGTGAGGAGCGGCAATCCGGTCGATTCGATGAAGCGATGGAACTGCTCGGCGGAACGGGTGCGCTCGTCGATACGCATCCCGACCACGCCAATTGGCAGGCCACGCGCAGCCTTGGCTTCGGCAAGTTCTTCAAAAAAAGCCTGGCTGGCCATCAGATCGAACATGGAAGCCTGCACTGGCACCAGCACCTGGTCGGCCAGCTTCAGCACTGATTTCAATCGATCGCCATGCATGCCCGCTGGCGTATCCAGCACCGCATGCGTCGTACCTTTTGGTGGCTTGGCGGGCTTTCCCTCCTCGATCTCCCAGGTCACGATCGGCAACGCAGAAGCGGGACGGCACTTGAGCCAGTAGCCCGAAGATTGCTGCCTGTCGACATCGCCGAGCATGACGAGCGAATCCATTCGCGTGTGCGTCAGCAAGCCCGCCAGATTCGTCGCCAGCGTGCTCTTGCCTGAGCCGCCCTTCGGATTTGCTACGAGAAAGACCTTCAAGATCACCCTCCCACAGTATCAAGCCCTACGCCAGGTCGTGCCCCCTGCACCGTCTTCCAGCACTATGCCACGCGCTTTGAGTTCGTCGCGAATACGATCTGACTCCGCAAAATTGCGCGCTTTCTTTGCCTCTTGCCGTTGCAGGATCAAGGCATCGATTTCGGCCGCATCATCGCCACTTGCCTCACCCCCCTGCACGAAACGGGCGGGGTCTTGCGTCAGCAAGCCAATCGTATTCCCAAGCGCCTTCAGCAAACCGGAAAGCTCTGCCGATTTCGTCCGATTCACTTCAGCACGCAACTCATGCAGCACCGCAAATGCCATGGGCGTATTGAAATCGTCGTTCATGACTTCACGGAAGCGTGCCGCATGCGGCTCGTTCCAGTCAATCTGCATCGCCGCAGGTGGCACGTCACGCAGGGCCGTATAGAGCGACAACAGCGATGCGCGCGAATCCAGCAGCAGGTCCCACGTGTAGTTGATTTCCGAGCGGTAGTGTCCGCGCAGCAAGAAGAAACGAACCGTCTCGCCGCCTTGCACCGGGTCCAGCTTGGCGAGGATTTCACGCGTCGTGAAGACATTCCCCAAGGACTTGGACATCTTCTCGTTGTCCATATTGAGGAATGCCGCGTGCATCCAGTAGTTCACGAAAGGCTTGCCGGAAGCACCTTCGCTCTGCGCGATCTCGTTCTCATGGTGCGGGAACTGCAAGTCCCAACCGCCGCCATGGATGTCTATCGTTTCGCCGAGTTCGGCCTTGCTCATCGCCGAGCATTCGATATGCCAACCGGGGCGGCCTTCGCCGTAATGCGAATGCCAGTGCGGCTCATGCGGTTTGGCTGCTTTCCACAGTACGAAATCAAGCGGATCACGCTTGCTACCATCAACCGCAACACGCTCCCCTGCGCGCAAATCATCGATCGACTTGCCAGAAAGCTTGCCGTAGCCCCCGAACTCGCGCACTGCGTAGTACACATCGCCATTGCTGGCGGGATAGGCCTTACCCTTATCAACCAGCCCGCCAATCAACCCCAACATGTTGCCGATGTGCTCGGTAGCGCGGGGTTCGGCCGTAGGGCGCAGCATCATGAGGCGATCGGTATCCTCATGCATTGCCTGCACCATACGTCCGGTCAAAGAGTCAATCGACTCCCCGTTTTTGTTGGCTCGATCAATGATTTTGTCGTCCACATCGGTGATGTTGCGGACGTATTTCACCTGGTAGCCGGTAGTCGACAGCCAGCGATAGACCATGTCGAAGACAGTCAACGTACGGGCATTACCGATATGGAAGAAGTCGTAGACGGTCAGACCACAGACATACATGCGGACCTTGCCAGCTTCGATCGGGGTGAAGTCCTGCTTCTGGCGGGCCAGCGTGTTGTAGATTTTGAGCATATCTATTTTGTTATGGGGCGCGGCAGACGCGGGGCTGCGTCCGGCGCCGGAATGCGACGCGTCCGGCGGAAATTCTCAACGGGAGCCGTGTGAACGATGGAATGTAAAGTAAAATCCGGCGATTCCGAAGTACACACAACACCCCGGAAAACCTCCCGGACAACCTGAACTGACTCTAACACAATGCGCAGACAGATCGCCCGACCAGGCCTTGCCCACGCTGTTACCGCTACCGCCCTTCCCCGTCTGTCAAAACTCATCGCCGTCATGACTTCCGTCATGATGCTGGGCACAACGTCCATAGCGTTTGGCGCCAGCCTGCAGGAAGCACAAAACCTCTTGCGTCAGGGGCAACAAGCGAAGGCGCTGGACGAAGTCAACGAGCTTGTGTCCGCATCACCAAAGGATCGCCAGGCGCGCTTTCTCAAGGGTGTCATCCTTGCGGAAATGAATCGTCTGGATGAGGCCGCAACGGTTTTCACCAAGCTGACCGAAGAGGCGCCCGAACTACCCGAGCCATACAACAATCTTGCCGTGATCTATGCTCAGCAGAAGCAATACGACAAGGCACGTACAGCGCTCGAAATGTCGATCCGCACGCATCCCACCTACGCGACGGCCCATGAAAATCTTGGTGACCTGTACACCCAGATGGCGCGTCAGGCCTACGACCGGGCACTGCAGATCGACTCGTCGAATTCCAATGCGCAGACCAAGCTCAAGATGCTGCGTGAAATCATGAGCGTGGGTGGCCGCACGACCGCACCGACAGCGCGGCCTACGACGGTTGCGAGCGCGGCCTCGTCATCCATAACTGCGCCTGCCCCGACGCCGGCACCGGTCGCGGCTCCTGCGCCAGCACCGACCCCCGCCCCGGCCAAACCGCTGCCAGCGCCAGCACCTGCCCCAACACCTGCGCCTGTAGCAAAACCAACGCCTGCACCTGAAAAGCCGGTTGAAAAACCTGCGGCGAAGGAGGCTCAGCAGGCCGATGTGCAGAAAACGATAGAGGGCTGGGCAGCAGCATGGTCCCGCAAGGACGTCAAAGGCTATCTGGCGGTCTATGCGAAAGACTTCGACGTACCAGGCAATGCTTCACGCAAGAGCTGGGAAGATGAACGCGAATCACGCATCGCCAAACCCGGCAACATCAAGGTTGGTGTGACGGACCTCAAAGTGCAGATCGACGGCGATCAGGCCACTGCACGCTTCCGTCAGCATTACTCCTCCGCGACACTCAACACGACGACCAGCAAGACCCTGGTCCTGGTGCAGCGCGGCAACCGTTGGCTGATTCAGCAAGAACGTGTCGGCCGCTAATGGGACGTTGATGCGGTTTTCAGTCAGTCGTTTTCTGCGTTGCGTCCTTTTCGTCGGCGTATTCGCAAGCAGTTCTGCAGCGGGCCCTGGCAGCATCATGGCCGGGGTCTCTGACGCCGGCGCAGATGCAACCATTTCACTGGTCATGCGCGACATCAATGACAACAAGCTTGATGCCGCGCTCGCCCGCACAGAGAACCTGCTCAAGCTCTACCCCAACTTTCGCCTGGCTCACCTGATTCGCGGCGATCTGCTGACCGCTCGCACAGCGCCTCTGCGCAGTTTCGGCGGCGCCTCCGACGCGCCCGCGGGCCGCATCTCGGATCTGCGTGACGAAGCTATTGCACGCATCCGGGGCTACACCAATCGCCCGCAGCAGGCTGTCGTGCCTCGCTACCTGCTGCAGATGCCCGAAGACCAGAAGTACGCCGTTGTTGTCGATACACAGCGCTCGCGCCTGTACCTGTACCGCAACGACAAAGGGCGCCCGAGCTTCGTGGCCGACTACTACATCACGCAAGGCAAGGAAGGTGCGGAGAAGACACGCGAAGGCGACAACCGCACCCCGGTCGGCGTTTATCACGTCACCTCTCACCTTCCACGCGCGAAACTCGGCGATTTCTATGGTGCGGGCGCTTTCCCCATCAACTATCCCAACGAATGGGATCGCATCAACGGCCGCAACGGTCACGGCATCTGGTTGCATGGCGTTCCGTCGAACACCTACTCGCGCCCGCCCAAAGCATCCGAAGGTTGCGTGGTGCTGACCAACGAAGATCTGACGACGATCTCCAGCTTCTTGCAGATCGGCGTCACGCCCGTGATCATCAGCTCCAGCATGGAGTGGTCATCAATCGATGACTGGCAGGCCGAGCGCAAAGCCCTTAATGCGGAAATGGAAGCTTGGCGCCGTGACTGGGAAAGCCGCGACGTCGAGAAATACCTGCAGCACTATTCGAGCAAATTCCGCTCGAACGATGGTGGTTTCGCTGCATGGGCTGCGCAAAAACGTCGCGTCGCCGACGGCAAGACCTGGGTCAAGGTACAGATGCAGGATCTGAGCATGCTGCGCAACCCCGGCACGCAGGACATGGTCGTCGTCACCTTCGATCAGGATTATCGCAGCAACAATCTCAGTAACGTCTCACGCAAACGCCAGTACTGGATCAAGGAGTCTGGCCAGTGGAAAATCATTTACGAGGGAACAGCATGAGTTTTTTCAAAGCACTTGTCCGTACGATCGGTCTTACCGCATTCGCTTTCAGCCTGGGTATTGCCCAGGCAGCGGACGCGCCCCGTGTGAAGTTCGAAACCACCGTCGGCAACTTCACGCTGGAGCTTTACCCGGAGAAGGCCCCCAAGACCGTGGCCAACTTCCTGAAGTATGTTGAAGACAAGCACTATGACGGCACCATTTTCCACCGCGTGATTCCGGGCTTCATGGCCCAGGGCGGCGGCTTCACCAAGGACATGCAGCAGAAGCCGACACGTGTGGCGGTCGAGAACGAAGCCCGGAATGGACTGCGGAATGTGCCGGGTAGCGTGGCCATGGCGCGCACGCCGGATCCGCACTCCGCGACATCCCAGTTCTTCATCAACTTCAGCGACAACCGCTTCCTCAATTTCACAGCAGAAACAACACAGGGCTGGGGCTATACAGTCTTCGGCAAGGTCGTGGAAGGCATGGATGTCGTGAACAAGATGGCAAGCATCCCGACCGGAGTAGCTGGCGGCATGAGCGACGTCCCTACCACGCCTATCGTCATCACGAGCGCACGCCTCGTTGCGCCGGCAGCGGCACCCGCGGCACCCACCCCGGCCGCCAAGTAATTCTCGTCACCTTTCCGTATTTTCAATCCCTACTGGAGCATCACCATGGTCAAGCTGCAAACCCGCTTCGGCGATATCACTCTCGAACTGTTTCCTGAACAGGCACCCGAGACCGTCAAGAACTTCCTGTCCTACGTCGAATCCGGCCACTATGACGGCACCATTTTCCACCGCGTGATCAGCAACTTCATGATCCAGGGCGGCGGCATGAATGCCGACATGAGCCAGAAGCCTACGCAAGGTCAGATCAAGAACGAAGCCAACAACGGCTTGAAGAACGAGATCGGCACCATCGCCATGGCACGCACTTCCGATCCGCATTCGGCAACGGCGCAGTTCTTCATCAACGTTTCGAACAATGACTTCCTCAACTTCAGCAGCGAGTCCGCGCAAGGCTGGGGTTACTGCGTGTTCGGCAAGGTCGTTGAAGGCATGGATGTGGTGAACCAGATCAAGGCCGTCAAGACGGGCCGTAGCGGTTTCCATCAGGACGTGCCAGCCGAAGCCATCGTCATCGACAAAGCTGAAGTCGTCGGCTGATCGTCGTAACTGTCTCAAGGCATGCCAACGCCGACCTCGTGTCGGCGTTGTTCATCCAGACCCCCGGAAAACTCTGCTGCGTAACTCGACTTCGGCCACTGTGATTCATTTCATCTCCGATCTGCACCTGAACGAAGACGAGCCCGCGACCGCGCAAGCTTTCCTCGACTTTCTCGCCGGGCCGGCGCGCGCCAGCGACGCGCTATGGATCCTTGGTGACCTCTTCAACTACTGGGCTGGCGACGACGAACTCGAGACTCCCTTCAACGCACGGATAGCACAAGCTCTGGCCGCGCTGCGTGCCAATGGGACGAAGATCTATCTGCTGGTCGGCAATCGCGACTTCCTGCTCGGGAAGAGATTTGCCGAGCGTGCCGGCCTGGAGATTGTGGCCGAACCTGCGCGGCTAGACCTCGGCGGACATACCACGTTGTTAGTTCATGGCGACGCGCAATGCACGGACGACATCGCTTACCAGAAATTCCGCAAGAGGGTACGTAGCGCGCTCTGGCAGAAGATATTCCTGACACTGCCGCTCAGCGTACGTCACAAGATTGCACGAGGCCTGCGATCAAAAAGCAAATCCTCCAAACAGGTCAAGGACATGCGCATCATGGACGTCAATGCCGACGCCATTGCCGAGAGCTTTCGTGCGAATGCTGCGGAATGGATGATCCATGGGCACACACACAGGCCAGCCACCCACACGATGCTGGTGGAAGGCGTCGAATGCGTACGTTACGTGCTGCCCGACTGGCACGGCAAGGCCTGCGGACTACTCTGGGATGGAAGCGCCCTGACCCGCTTCGGTCAGGACTGAGAGCGGGCCTGGCCGCTCAAGCACTTCTGATAGTGCAGCACGCCCTGCTCCTCGCGTACCAACACCAGACCGGCCGCCTCGGCCATTTTCATCGATGCCACATTGCCGATTTTTACCTCGGCGCGCACGCTGCCGGTCACTTCACTGAGTGCCGCAATCAACATGCGCGTGCCCACACCCTGACCACGCGCCGAAGGCGCCACGGTCCAGGACAGCTCCGCGACATCGTCCGACGCCGTATCGACACGTATCGAGCCGACAGGCACATCGTCCAGCTCCGCGATCAACAAACGACGAGCTGGATCAGCTAACACCAGATCCAACCAGGCCCAGTGCTCGGCGAGCGGAATTTCATGCGTGCCATGGCTCGCAAGCCGGGTTTGCAGATCATTTCGCCAAGCCAGGAGCAGCTCGGCGTCTTGTAGCGTGGCAGGTCGCAACCGGATGGGGACTTGCATGCGAGGATGATGCTTACTTCTGTGCCGGAGTCGTAGACGATGCAGGCATGTCCGGCGTCTGTACGAAAACTTCGCCAGGTTTGACCAGGCCCAGCTCGAAGCGCGCGCGCTCTTCGATGGCTTCGTAACCGGACTTCAGGTCTTTCACTTCCGCGGCAGCGTTGGCATTGCGCTGCTCAAGCTTCTGATTGGCCTCACGCAGCGACTCGAGCTGCCCGCGCGAATCCTGTACGCGCCACCACCCGCCTTTGCCCATCCACAGCGGATACTGCAGCGCAGCCAGTAAAGCGAGAACGATCAGGATTGGCCAGCGCATAGAGACAGGAAGCGATTAGTGGGTCCGCGGCGATGATACCCGAAAGAAAAACGCGCGAAACCCGACAAGGTGGCGTTACAAGTAAAACGGGCCTGCCCACTGTCGCAGGCAGACCCGTTTCTCACTTTGCAGAATCCGCGCGGATTACTTCAGGCGCAGATTGTAGAAAGCGTCACGACCCGGGTAGATCGCGGTATCGCCGAGGTCTTCTTCGATACGCAGGATCTGGTTGTACTTGGCAACGCGATCCGAACGCGACAGCGAACCGGTCTTGATCTGACCAGCCGACAGACCGACAGCGATGTCAGCGATGGTGCTGTCTTCTGTTTCGCCGGAACGATGCGAAATGACGGAGGTATAGCCTGCGCGCTTGGCCATTTCGACAGCTGCGAAAGTCTCGGTCAGCGTGCCGATCTGGTTCACCTTGATCAGGATAGAGTTGCAGATGCCGCGGTCGATGCCTTCCTTGAGGATCTTGGTGTTGGTAACGAACAGGTCGTCGCCCACCAGCTGGATCTTCTTGCCGAGGCGGTCGGTCAGCAGCTTCCAGCCGTCCCAGTCCTGTTCGGCCATGCCGTCTTCGATGGAGATGATCGGGTACTGGTCAGCCAGCGTGGCCAGGAAGTCGACCTTCTGTGCCGGCGTCAGCGACAGCTTCTCGCCGTGCATTTCGTACTTGCCGTCCTTGAAGTATTCCGAGGCAGCGCAGTCCAGACCCAGCACCACGTCCTTGCCGGCGTCGTAGCCAGCCTTGGTGATGGCTTCCATGATCATGTCGAGCGCTTCCTTGGCGCCGGAGACGTTCGGTGCAAAACCACCTTCGTCGCCCACGGTCGTCGGGTAGCCCTTCTTGTCGACGATCTTCTTCAGCGCGTGGAAAATTTCAGCGCCGCAACGCAGGGCTTCGCGGAAGCTGGTCACGCCGACGGGCAGAATCATGCATTCTTGGAAGTCGAGGCTGTTGTTGGCGTGCGCGCCGCCGTTGATGACGTTCATCATCGGCACAGGCAGTTGCATCTGGCCCGAGCCACCGAAGTAGCGATACAGCGGCAGGCCGGCTTCTTCAGCAGCAGCGCGTGCGGTGGCCATCGACACAGCCAGCAGCGCATTGGCGCCCAGGCGGCCCTTGTTGTCGGTGCCGTCCAGCTCGATCATGGTCTTGTCGATGAAGGCTTGCTCTTCGGCATCCAGGCCGATCAGCGATTCGACGATTTCGGTATTGACGTTTTCGACTGCCTTGAGCACGCCCTTGCCGAGGTAGCGCTTGGCATCGCCGTCACGCAATTCGATGGCTTCGCGGGTACCGGTGGAAGCACCGGACGGCACGGCGGCGCGGCCCATGACACCGGATTCGAGCAGGACATCGGCCTCAACCGTGGGGTTGCCACGGGAGTCGAGTATTTCACGGGCAATAACGTCAACAATCGCACTCATTCTGGTTTCCTTTTTTTCAGTGATCTGACCGATAGCGCCGGGAAAGGGGGCTTCCTGACGCACAACGGGAGAATTTTAACGGTTTTGTATTGCCCCTGCTTGACGCTTGTCGAGTCTTACTCCAGATCACCGAAACCTAACTCGGTAATCCGGTCGGCCATCTCGACAACCCGGGCATGGGCTGGGTGTTCGAAATAGGTGTGCAGGTCTTCGCGGCTCTGAAAAGTCGAGACCAGGAGGTAGTCCCACGCCTTGTCGTCCGCAGTAGTGTTGAAGCCACATTGCCAGTCGCAGATCTCTTCGATCTGACCGGGCAACAGCTGGAAAGCCGCATGAAGAGCCTGCGCCGCTTCACTCTGCGCTGTGACGCCATCCCGCCATTTGAAGAGCACGACGTGCGTAATCATGTCTGCGCCTTATTCATCAATCGGGAAAACGGAGTTATCGGCGTCCTGCGGCAAGGCTCAGCGAGCCCTGCCGCATACGGCCTCAGGCGTTGACCTTGCTCGCGCTCGCTGCGTCTGAAAGACCTGGTTGGCGTTGTGCCAGCGCGGCCTTTACGTAAGCGATGAACAAGGGATGACCCTGGCGCGGATTCGACGTGAACTCCGGGTGGAACTGCACGCCGACAAACCATGGGTGCGCATGTTCGCCGGTCTGCGGCAGCTCCATCATTTCCGGCAGATCTTCGGTCGGCGTACGCGCCGAGATGATCAGGCCAGCAGCTTCCAGCTTCGGTACGTAAGTGTTGTTCACTTCGTAACGATGACGATGGCGTTCGTTGACCTGCTTGCCATAGATGCTCGCGGCCAGCGTGCCTGTCTTGATCGGGCACTTCTGTGCGCCAAGACGCATCGTGCCGCCGAGGTTCGACGACTCGGAACGCTTCTCGACCTTGCCTTCGCGATCCAGCCATTCGGTGATCAGCGCAACGACAGGATGCGGCGTTTCAGGATCGAACTCGGTGCTGTTGGCGCCTTCCAGGCCGGCCACATTGCGCGCGAATTCAATGGTCGCGAGCTGCATGCCGAGACAGATGCCGAGGTAAGGCACCTTGTTCTCACGCGCGTAGCGGATCGCAGCGATCTTGCCTTCGGTACCGCGTACGCCGAAGCCACCCGGTACGAGGATGGCATCCATGTCCTTGAGCGCATCGGTGCCATGGGTCGCGATGTTCTCCGAATCGAGGAAATGGATATTCACGCTGCACTGGGTGTGCAAACCCGCATGCTTGATGGCTTCGATGAGCGACTTGTAGGACTCGGTCAGGTCGACATATTTGCCAACGAAAGCGACCTTGATTTCGTGCTGCGGGTTCTGCAGCGCATGCACGATCTTGTTCCACACCTTCAGATCGGCTGCCTTGGCGAGAATCGCCAGCTTGTGACAGACGATCTCGTCGAGCATCTGTTCGTGCAACATGGCCGGAATCTTGTAGATGGAGTCAGAGTCCATCACTTCGATCACGGCCTCAGGCATGACGTTACAGAACAACGCGATCTTGCCGCGCTCTTCGAGTGGCATCGGACGATCGCAACGGCACAGCAGCACGTCGGGCTGGATACCGATTTCGCGCAGATCCTTCACCGAGTGTTGCGTCGGCTTGGTCTTCAGCTCGCCTGCGGTCGCGATGTAGGGCAACAGCGTAAGGTGGATGAAGCAGGTGTTGTTGCGGCCTTCCTGGATGCCCATCTGGCGGATGGCTTCAAGGAATGGCAGCGACTCGATGTCGCCGACCGTGCCGCCGACTTCGACGATAGCCACGTCTGCGCCTTCACCACCGCGCTTGATCGAGGCCTTGATTTCGTCGGTAATGTGCGGAATGACCTGCACCGTCTTGCCGAGATATTCGCCACGACGTTCCTTGCGGATCACGGTGTCGTAGATCTGGCCGGTGGTGAAGTTGTTGCGCTTGGTCATCTTGGCGCTGGTGAAGCGCTCGTAATGGCCAAGGTCAAGATCGGTCTCGGCGCCGTCTTCGGTCACGAAAACTTCGCCGTGCTGGAACGGACTCATCGTGCCGGGGTCGACATTGATGTAGGGGTCCAGCTTGAGATGGGTAACGCGGATGCCTCGGGATTCGAGAATGGCACCCAGAGACGCGGCCGCAATGCCCTTGCCTAGCGAGGACACGACGCCGCCTGTGACGAATACGTACTTGGTCATGGGAAGTCGACTGGGGGAAATGCGGATGATACCGCAGAGGCAGGGTCTGGCTCAATTGCTGCGTTGCATTGAATCGGCCGGTGGAGGGCTTGCGCGGCGCACGGAAATCGGCGTAACAGCCAGTCGTGGCGCGGATCTTGACGATCGCAACAAACACTTACGAGTAATTACAGAAGCCGGTGTGCAGCGTTTCGCGAAGCTCGGCATACTGCGCTCCATCTCATGAAAACACGCACTCCAAAACCCCGCACCGGGCGTCGCTGGCTGGCTGCATCGCCGCGCTTTGCCTTGTTCCTGCCGACACTGGCCTGCCTCTCGATGGCGGCCTGCACGGTCGGACCGGACTACAAACGCCCCGACGAACCCACGCAGACGGACTGGTACAACAATGCCGGCGCAAAGAACGGCACCGGCAAGGCCGACGCCGCGCATCTGGCGCAATGGTGGAAACAGCTGGGCGATCCGACACTGGACAAGCTCATCGAAACCGCGCTGAGCAATAGCCCGACCATACAGACGGCGCAGGCCCGCTTGCGCGAATCCCGCGCACGGCGAAACCTGCAATCCGTTCAGGACGCGCCGAACGTTTCCGGCGGGCTTTCCGCATCACGGAACGGCACGCGCACCGACACGACGAACACCAGCTCTCACAACTTTTCCGCTTCGCTGGATGCCAGCTGGGAGATCGACATCTTCGGCGGCCAGCGCCGCGCACTCGAAGCCGCAGACGCGTCGCTCGCAGCAACCGCAGCGGATCTGAACGCCACGCGCGTGTCGCTGGCGGCCGAGGTCGCCACCGACTACATCGCCTTGCGCACCGACCAGGTCCGCCTCGCCGTCGCACGCGCCAACCTGATCAGCCGCGACCAGACGACGCAGCTGACGGAGTGGCGCAATCAGGCGCAACTCGTTTCAGGCCTCGAAGTCAATCAGGCGCGCAGCAATGCCGAGCAGACGCGCTCCACTGTGCCGGCCCTCGTGCGTGCCATCGAAGACGACAAGCTGACCCTGGCCTTGCTGCTCGGCCTGTCGCGCACCGAGGTGGAAGCACTGTTGCCCGAGGGCAGCCTGCCCATGCCACCCGCGACGATTGCCGTCGGCATTCCCGCCGACACCTTACGGCAGCGCCCGGACGTCATGGCGGCCGAGCGCCGACTCGCGGCGCAGACCGCGCAGATCGGCGTTGCCGAAGCCGCGCGTTACCCCAGCCTCAAGCTGAGCGGCAGCATCGGTGCCGAAGCCCTGTCTCTCGGCGGCCTGCTGAGTGGCGACATTCTCACCAATAGTCTCGTCGCCGGTCTGGCTGCACCGATCTTCGATGCGGGGCGCATAACGCAGAACATCGAGATCCAGTCCGCCGTTCAGGAGCAGACTCTCATCGCCTACCGCCAGACCGTCAATCAGGCCTTGAACGACGTGGAGAAAGCGCTCAACGCCTGGGTGCGCAGCAGCGAGCGCCTGCAAGTACTGCAGGGCGCCGTGGATGCTGCGCGCGAAGCGGCAAGGCTGGCAACGATCCGCTTCCAGGCCGGCCAGACCGATTTGCTGACCCAGCTCGATACGCAACGCACGCAGCTGACGCAGGAGGAACTGCTGGCGGGTGCGCAGGGTGATCGCGCCAATACGCTCATCCAGCTCTACAAGGCCCTCGGCGGCGGCTGGCAGGCAAACGCCGCGAACACGAATAGCGCTCAATAAGCTGCAAGCCATCCATACACACAAATGACGAACAAGAATCCCGACATCCACACCATCCTCAACCCCGGCACGGGCAAGTCGCGGCGGCGCTGGTTGCGTTGGGCGGTCATTGCCCTCGTCCTGCTGGCCGTCCTCGCAGGCGCTGTGCTGATCTGGGCAAGCCGCTCCAGCGAAGCGCCGAAGTTCAGGACAGCCGCCGTCACACGTGGCGATCTCGCCTCCACGGTCACCGCCACGGGCACGCTGCAGCCAAGAACCAAGGTCGACATCAGCTCGGAGCTCTCCGGCACCATCGCCGAGGTCCTTGCGGACTACAACAGCAAGGTCAAGAAGGGAGAGCCTCTGGCCATCCTCAACACCAGCAAGCTGCAGGACCAGATGGCGCAGACCCGCGCCAATATCCAGAACCTGCGGGCCAAGGTGCTGCAGGCACGCGCAGACGTTGAGCAGGCCCGGGCTGCGCTCGAGCGCCTCGAAAAAGTCGCGCAGCTCTCCAATGGCCAGCTCCCGGCCGGCAGCGAGCTGGATGACGCACGCATCAAGCTGAAGAATACGCAGGCCGCCCTCGCAGCGGGCGAAGCCTCCGTCACGCAGTTCAGCGCCGCGCTGCACATCAACGAAACCGACCTCACCAAGGCCACCATCCGCTCGCCGATTGACGGCACCGTGCTCGTGCGCAGCGTCGACCCCGGCCAGACCGTCGCCGCGTCCCTGTCGGCACCCGTGCTGTTCACCATCGCGCAGGACCTCAAGCAGATGGACCTGAACGTCGCCGTCGCCGAGGCCGATGTCGGCCAGGTGCATGACGGCATGCCCGCAACTTTCACCGTCGACGCCTGGCCGGGCAAGAAATTCAAGGCCAAGGTGCGCCAGGTGCGTTACGGCTCGAAGACGGTCGACAACGTCGTGAGTTACGAGACCATCCTGCAGGTCAATAACGAAGAGCTGACCCTGCGCCCCGGCATGACCGCTTCCGCTGACCTCGAAGTCGCCGAGCGCAACGGCGTGCTCTACGTACCGAACGCTGCGCTGCGTTTCACACCGCCGCAAGACGCATCAGGCGCAGCAGGCAACAAGAGCATCCTCTCCAGTCTGTTCCCTGCTCCACCCAATCTGCGCAACGCGCGCGGCAAGGAAGTCACGCAAGTCGGCCGCAAGGCTAGCGGCGCACCTGGCCGCATCTGGGTGCTGGAGGAAGGCAAGCCGGTCGCGAAGATCGTCACCGTCGGCCTCTCCGATGGCCGTAACACCGAGATCAGCGGCACGGGTGTGACCGAGGGGCTGCAAGTCATCATTCGTGCCGAGAATGGCGCGGGCAAAGGTGGCGCAAGAGCAGGTCAGAGCAGCAGCGCGCCACGCTGAGCCCCGCACATGAGCTACCTAGAATTCCGCGACATCACCAAGACCTACGGCACGGGCACGGCCGCCGTGCAGGCTTTGCGTGGCGTGAACCTCGGCATCGACAAGGGTGAGTTCGTCGCCGTCATGGGCCCCAGCGGCTCGGGCAAGTCGACGGCCATGAACATCCTTGGCTGCCTCGACACGCCCAGCACCGGCGCCTACATTTTTGAAGGCGCGCACGTCGAAACCCTGAGCCGTGACCAGCGCGCGCTATTGCGACGTCACTACCTCGGCTTCGTCTTCCAGGGCTTCAACCTGCTCAATCGCACCTCGGCGCAGGAGAATGTCGAACTGCCCCTGCTCTACCGCGGTGTGTCGCCGAGCGAGCGGCGTCGCATGGCGCTAGAAGCACTGGCCTCGGTCGGCCTCACTGGCTGGGAACACCACACACCAGCCGAGCTTTCCGGTGGCCAGCAGCAACGCGTCGCCATCGCACGCGCCATCGCCACTAACCCGAGCGTGCTGCTCGCTGATGAGCCGACCGGCAATCTCGACTCGGCACGTAGCGTGGAAATCATGCAGCTGCTCACCCAGCTGAACGTAGAGCGCGGCATCACGATATTGATGGTCACGCACGAACCCGACATGGCGGAATATGCGCGACGCGTCGTGCACTTCGTCGACGGACTCGTCGCGCACGACAAGCAGAACGGCAAGGCACACGCTGCCGCTGACGAGGGAGGCCACTGATGCTGTGGAACGCCTTCCTCCTCGCCATCCGCGAGATCCGCCGCAACATCATGCGTGCCTTCCTCACCACGCTCGGCATCGTCATCGGCGTCGCCGCCGTCGTGACCATGGTGACGCTCGGCAATGGCGCCACGCGTTCGATCCAGGAGCAGGTCTCCAGCCTCGGCGTCAATCTGCTCATCATGCGACCCAACCGCAGCTTCGGCGCGGGTACGGGCGGTTCCTCGCCACCTGATTTCAAACTGGCCGACGCCGAAGCCATCGAACGCGAGATAGCCGGTGTGCGCGCCGTCGCACCCAGCGCCCTGCGTGGCGGCAGCGCCGTCTACCTGCAGCAGAACTGGACCACGCAGGCCACCGGTGTCACCAACGACTACTTCACCGTCGCCAACTGGGAGATCGCCGACGGCCGCATCTTCTCCGAGGCCGAACAAGCCGGTGCGCGCGCCGTGTGCATCATCGGCGACACATTGCGCACCAAGCTCTTCGCCGGGCACGACCCCATCGGCCAGAAGATGCGCTTCCGCGCCCTCACCTGCGAAGTCATCGGCACGCTCAAATCCAAAGGTCAGGGTGGCTTCGGCAACGACCAGGACGACGTCATCCTCATGCCGCTCAAGACGCTTCTGCGTCGCGTATGGGGCGCCAGCAGCTCGCAGGAAATCCCGACCATCTACATCTCGGCCAAGGATGGCTACGACACGGATGAAGTGACGCAGGACATCACCGCCCTCATGCGCCAGCGCCGCAACCTGCAGAGCACGCAGAGCGACAACTTCCAGCTCATCGACACCAAGCAGATCGCGCAGACCCTCTCCAGCACCACGCAGATCCTCACCGCCCTGCTCGGCGCAGTTGCCGCAGTGAGCCTGCTCGTCGGCGGCATCGGCATCATGAACATCATGCTGGTGTCGGTGACCGAGAGAACGCGCGAGATCGGTACGCGCCTAGCCATCGGCGCGCTCGAGCGTGAAGTGCTGTGGCAATTCCTCGTCGAAGCCGTCGTGCTCTCATCACTCGGCGGCGCCATCGGCATCGCACTATCGCTGGTCGCCTCCATCGGCCTCTCCAACGTCATGCAACTGCCCTACCAGTTCGACCCGTTCATCAACTTGCTGGCGTTTGGTTTCTCGGCGGGGATTGGGGTCTTGTTCGGCTTCATGCCGGCGAAACGTGCGGCGCGGCTGGATCCGATTGAGGCGTTGAGGCACGAGTAAGTTCTCTGCCCGACTTTTCTGGCAGATAAAGTCCTGCTTGTCGGGACGACCCACCACTGAGAAGCCCTGAATGCATTTCCTTTTGATCTACGAGACAGTTCCCGAGTATGTAGCGCGCAGGGTTGCATTTCGTGCAGAGCATCTCGCTCACGCCCAAGCCGCCGTCAAGCGAGGTGAGTTGCTTCTTGGCGGTGCTGCCGGCGAACCCGTTGATAGTGCCGTTCTCTTGTTCAGCGCGGCTTCGCCGGATATTCCTCAAGCATTTGCCGAAAGTGACCCCTACGTTGTCAATGGCCTGGTCACAAGCTGGCATGTGAAGCCCTGGCATACGGTCGTCGGGCCGACAGCATCGAACCCGGCAAGCGTCGACTGACATCATCCCGACGCCGTCAGCGCTTCCATACCCTGCTCATCCATCACGTGCACCTGTCCGCAACCGAACAACGCCTCATCGACATCGCCCGCCAATCCACATGGTTCATGTCGGCCCTGCATGCCGTACGTGAGTTAGGTCTGAGCTCGTAGTGCATCGGGGCCGGCGCAGTGCGCAATCTCGTCTGGGACGCCCTGCATGGCACACATCGCTCGGCCTTGCCGGATGTCGATGTTGCTTACTTCGACGCATCGGCAATAGCCGACGAGGATGTCCGCTTGCAAACAAGACTGGCGGCGATACAGCCGGACCTGCCATGGGAAGTGACCAACCAGGCACGCGTCCACGAATGGTTCGAGGAATATTTCGGCTATCCGGCCGCGCCCTTGCTGTCGCTCGAAGAGGCGGTCGCGTCTTGGCCCGAGTACGTGACCTGCGTGGGGCTCACGCTGAAAGCGAACGACAACATTGAAGTGATCGCGCCGCATGGGCTGGGCGACCTGTTCGGCATCATCATCCGCCACAACCCGGTGCGGGCCACCGTGGACACCTATCGCCAACGCATTGAAAAGAAGCGTTATTCCGAACGTTGGCCTATGGTGACTGTAGTGCCAGCCTGAGCGGGTTCGTTTCGATCCGGTGCCATGCGGCGTGGCGGCAACAGGAGATCGAACCCATGCAGAAATACATCGCCCTTCTCCGCGCGATCAATGTCGGCGGCCGCATCGTGAAGATGGAGGCCCTGCGCGCGCATTTTGAATCGATCGGCTGCGCCAATGTCGAGACCTATATCGCCAGCGGCAATGTGATTTTCGATGCGGGTACGAGCGCCGAGGAGGCGTTGCGGCGCAAGATCGAGGTGCATCTCGAATCCGCACTCGGCCACGAAGTCTCAACCTTCCTGCGCACGCCTGCCGAGCTAGCTGCGATTGCGGCGTTCAACGACAAGGCGGCAGCTTCTGCCGAGGCGCTGAATGTGGCCTTCCTGCACGCACCTCTGGATGAAAATGAGCTGGAGACGCTCATGAGTCTGCGCACGGACATCGACGATTTCCGCTCGCATGGTCGCGAGGTGTATTGGCTGTGCAAGACGAAGCAGAGCGATTCGAAATTCTCGAACGCGCTGTTCGAACGCAAGCTGCGTATACCGGCGACCTTTCGCGGCATGAATACGGTGCGCAAGCTGGCGGCGCTCTGTCCTGCCTGAGTTTCTTCACCGCTCACGGGAGCCAGGCTTGGCAGCCGGGCCATCGCCAGGATGACGCGCAAGTTTTTCCGGGATCGCACGCAGACAAATGGAAGATGTCGCGCCGCTGCCGTGGCGGACTCGCCAGCGAGAATGCATACTCTGCCCTCGTTCCAATACGCATCCACGCCCGGCCCTTCAAGGACATGATCATGAAAAAGAAGCTTTTTGTATTGATTCTCGGTAGCGCGCTTACCTCGTCGGCGTTTGCCGCCGGTTACGGCTTTCTCAAGGGCAGCCCGATGAGCCGCTACACCAAGGCCGACATGAATCTCTTCACGACGACGCTCTTCAAGGCGCTCGACGAATCGCCGGATGGCGCGGTCAGCAACTGGGGAGATGCCAGCAAGGGCGCCGGCGGCAGCATCGAGATCGTTGCGCGCGAGATCAATAAAAAGGGCTGCCGCACGACTCTCATTACCAACAAGTACAAAACCCAGAAAATGGAGGGCGAGTACCTGTTCTGCAAACAGCAGGGCAAGTGGGTGGGCTCGCCAGCCGAGTGAGCGCAGCCTGACACACCTCACTGGCACGACCGGGCCTTACCGGCTTGCACCAGACTCCAGTTGTACTGCCCGCGCCGTGCTCGCGGGCAGCTTCACAAAGTTACTGACGTCCTGCAACACGGGCGCCAGCCAGCGCAGCGGCCAGGCGAATGCGCCGGCCGTGGTGTAGTGATTGAGGCTGTCGTAGCGCTTCACCTCGACCCCGATATTGTTCTTGCGTAACGCGTCGGCCATGCGCTCGGTGTTGATCTCGGGATCGACGATCTTGTCCTTGCCCGGACCGGGCGCAATCAGCAAGGCGTGCGGCGCTGTCGGTGCGACGTGCGTGATCGGCTGCGAGGACGCAGGCGTGTTCGGCCAGTCGAAGACGGGCTTGGTGTCGGGCGACTGGATCGGCAGGAAGTTGTAGGGGCCGGCGAGACCGACGAAACCGGCCAGCACGCCCGGCGATATCTTCTCCGCCCCCAGCCAGCGCGGGTCATACGCCATCATGGCCGCGTTGTAGGCCCCCGCGCTGTGGCCCATGACGAACACATTCGACGGATCGCCGCCGTACTTCGACACCTCGCGCAGCGTCCAGGCGACTGCCTTGGCCGAGTCCTTGAGGAACTCCGGGTATTCGACTTCGGGATACAGGCGATAGTCCGGCACCACGACCACGATGCCTCGCGCGGCCAGCGGCGCGGCGAGGAAGCGATAGTCGGCCCGATCACCTTCACGCCAGTTGCCTCCGTAGAAGAAGACCACCACCGGCGCAGGTTTGCCGGATGGGTCGGCCTTGTCCGGCGCATAGACATCCAGCTTCATGCGTGGACCGTCACCGTAGGCCACATCCGGGGTGAGCGTGTAGCCGCTGCGGGGGGTCACGCCATTGACGATGGAGATGGATGAGCACGCAGAAGTCATGAGCAACGTGCCGGCCAGAAGTATCCAGCGACTCATTTCTGCGGCGCTCGCTGTAGCGCCTTCTGCAGCAGGCTGACATCGTAGCCCTGCTCACCCACCATCTTCACGAGAAGCTGGTAATCGGCGTCAGGAATGCTCGGCGTGCGCGCCATGATCCACACATAGTCGCGCTTCTCGCGCGCGACGATGGTCTGCGAATAGTCCGGGGAGACATACGAGATACGATAGTCAGCCTTGAAGGGCCAGACATACTGCTGGCCCCAAATGGCATTGCTGGGGTCGAGTACATAGCCGCGTGATTGATACGACTTGGCCTTGCCGTCGAAGCTGTCGGCGTTGAAGGTATAGGTCGTGGTGATGCTGCCGTCCGGTTCGAGCACGTAGTGATCCATCGGATTGTGCGCCCCCTTCTCGAACATTGTCGGGATGGCAGCGATGACGTACCAGCCGCCCATGAAGCGCGGCAGGTCAACCTGCTTTGCGAGCGGCAGCGGCCTGGAGGGCGTCGTCTGGCAGGCGCTGAGAATGCACAGGCAGGTCGTCGCGGCGAGGGAATGTTTCCAGTTTCTCTTGAGCATGGTCTGCTTTCTCAAGCGATGTTTGTCAGCAGCGCTTTCGCACTATTCATTCCTGATGCTGGTCAGCTGGGGCGCCGGAAGACTCTTCATCAGGGCCCACAAGGCAGCCCGTCATCCCGGCGAAGGCCGGGATCCAGATCGGTCGTCTAGTACTGGATCCCGGCCTTCGCCGGGATGACGAACCTGTTGTGTACGTCGCTATTCGAGCTTGTATGTGAGGCGTCTTCCACCGGCCACCGTTGATTGCAGCGCAAGCCAGTCACCATCCGCCCCATACCAAAGGTCTATCGGGCGCTCCGGACCGCTGAGGCGGTAGCGTTTCGCTTTCGTAGCTTGCCCGCGCACCTCGATGCTCTCTTCACCGACAAGTGCAAACGAAACCTTTTCGTACTCACCGGTCTGCGGGTTGAGCAGTTTCGTCTGGCGCAGGATGGCCGGATTCCAGTAGGCAAAAGTCATCACGCAGCCTTCCAGCGTTTCGCTCGCTTTCGTCGCTGTGACTTGCAGCTTGTCGCCCTCGCGCTGCGATTTGACGCTGATCAGCTTTCCGTCGTCGTCAGTGCGCGACGCGATACTCCGCAGGCAATCGCCCTGCCAGCGTTCGGTCGCTTCGTGGCGGTAGCGATAGGCGTTGATGAAGAGCACTTTCACGTCAAAGCTGGCTTCGCTGCGCAGCTCGCGTTGATCGCCTTGCGGCGTCAGCGTGAAGCGCTGCGTGCCGATGGGCTCGTCATTCAGCGCCACGCGGAAATTCCAGCTGCGCGAGGACTGCGCCGCTGCCGACAAAGGCAGCAGCGAGAGCGCTGCAAGGGTGAGCAGGAGCTTGATCACTTGCTTGCCTCACGCGGCGGGCCCGGCACGAAGGCGTTTGTACGCTGGATGTATTCGCGATAGCCGGGGCGGCGCTCGCCGATGTCTTTCTCCAGCAGGCTGACGCCGGAGACCTTCAGCAGGAGCAAGGTGAGGACAACGGGTGAAACGAGTGTCCATGCGCCACCGAAGCCACCCGCCGAGAGTGCGATGAGGAAGAAGCCCCACCAGGTGCAGCTCTCTCCGAAGTAATTCGGGTGCCGTGTGTAACGCCACAGGCCGCGATCCATGACCTGCCCCTTGTTCTCCTGGCGTGCCTTGAACAGCGCCATCTGCGTATCGGCGATGCCTTCGAAGAGGATGCCGAAGGCGGCAAGCGCAATGCCGATTGCATCCAGCCAGCCAAGCGGGTTCTGACTCGCAACGGCAACGAGAAGTGGTGAAGAGATGATCCAGGCCAGCACGGCTTGCAGGGCGAAGACCAGGTAGAGGCTCTTGAAAGCAAAGTCCGGCTGGTTGCGCGCGCGGATCTCCTGATAGCGCCGGTCTTCCTCGCCGCCCCAGCTACGCCAGGTGATGTAGCCCGACAGACGCAACGCCCAGGTTGCGACAAGAGCGAGCACGATGACTGCGCGTGCGCCATCGACGCCGAGGCTGCAGGCATAGGTGAGGCCGGCAGCCAGCATGAAGATGGGCCAGACGCGGTCGACGATGCTCACGTCCTTGCACGCGACGCTGATCGCCCAGGTGACGAGGGCAATCGCGACGATCACGCCAAGGCCACTCAAGGCCGCATCCAGAAGCACGGAGAACTCAGGCATGCGGTCCATCCTGATTCTGCTGCGTCGGCATCACGCCATCGTAACGATCGGACAGCCACATCATGAGCGGCATCAGGCAAGCCCAGCCGATGGCGAGTGCCACCGTGGTGTCGACGCCGCCGGTGAAGGTGGCTGCGCCGAGACGCGCGCCGGCGAGGAACGACAGCGGCCCGGCCACGGCGCCCATCACCGCAGCGAGCAGCCAGCGCCGCTTGAGCCAGCGCATCGTGACGTTGAGGGTGATCGCCAGCAGCGCCCACATGGCGACGATCCATGGCGGCGCGATGCCCGCGACAAGTGTGCCGTGGGTGTAGTCAATGAGGCCCGCAGTGACGAGTGCGCTTTCCCACACGGCGCCGATCAACATCGCAGAGAGAACCAGGCGCATTTCGGGCATGGGTCGCACCGAAATGACGAGATGCCATGCACATGCAACG
Organism: Uliginosibacterium silvisoli; assembly: GCF_036017035.1. Lineage (NCBI taxonomy): Bacteria > Pseudomonadati > Pseudomonadota > Betaproteobacteria > Rhodocyclales > Zoogloeaceae > Uliginosibacterium > Uliginosibacterium silvisoli. The sequence continues at coordinate 524,757 of NZ_JAYXHS010000004.1, forward strand.
GAGATCGCAAGAATGCCAAGCCAGGCGAAGTCGTGTGCCGCACCGATCACGCACGCGAACCAGGCGCACTGGAACAGCACGAAGTTGCCAAGCACACGACTCGACGTCGGACCGCGCGCGGACCTCGGCGAGGGCCTCAAGTCGAAGAGCACGGGTGCGAGGACCGGCTCACTCATGGGCGACGTTCAAACAGGTAGTGGCTCACCCACCACTCCTGCCCCTTGTTGTAGCCGAAGAGCTCGGCGACCGACATGAAGAACAGACGCCAGCGTGCCCACCACACAGCGGCCTGCTCCTTGCCGTAGGCCTGTTCCAGCACCGGATACACCGTCTTGCGGCGCTCATCCATGTTGCGCAGCCAGGCATTCGACGTGCGCTCGTAGTGGCGACCATCCCAGCGCCAGCGCTGCACGATGGACAGATCCTCCTGGAAGTTCAAGGCGAGGTCATCGCTCGGCATCATGCCGCCCGAGAAGAAGTGCCGGCTCATCCAGTCACTCGCATCGCGCTCGACAAAGAGGTAAGGCGTCGAACGGTGCACGAAGACATGCATGAAGAACTTGCCGGTCGGCTGCAACCAGCTGCTCACGCGGCGGAACAGATCTGGCCAGTTGCGCATGTGCTCGAACATCTCGACCGAGACGATGCGATCAAAGCGCTCCTCGGTGGCAAATTCATTCATGTCACAGGTAATGACGGTGACGTTGTGAAGACCGCGCAGGCGCGCTTGCGATTCGATGTAGGTCCGTTGCGAATGCGAGTTGGAAACGGCTGTGATGCGGCTGGCAGGATAGTGGTGCGCCATCCACAAGGTCAGCGAGCCCCAGCCACAGCCCAGTTCCAGCACGTCGTGCCCATTAGCAATGCCGGCGCGCTCGCAGGTCATGGCAAGGGCATGCTCCTCGGCGGAGTCGAGGGCATACACGCCCTCAGGGAAATAGCAGCCGCTGTACTTGCGATGCTTGCCGAGCACCTGTGCAAAGAACTCGGCCGGTACTTCGTAATGTTGCTCGTTGGCCTTCTCAGGCAGCAGGGCGGCGGGGGCATCGCGCATTCCCGCGATGAAACTGGCCGCGAGATCAGCCCCCGCATGCACATCCTGAGCCTGTATTTCGGCAAGGCGCTCGCGCAACAACTGACGGATGCCGGCGCGCACCACCGCGTCAGGCAAGACGCCCTGCTCCACCCACTTCATGCCAAGCCTGGTTGCGAGTTCCATGTGCGTGCCCCTGTAGATGTTGATGCGATGTCTATGGGGCACTACGCGGAGCGGGGAATTCTGGATGCGCGCAAGCAAGCTTTGACGACACCAGCGACCCCAGGAGCGGGCCATGCCCGCGACAAAGCCGGTCACGCTCCGGGGCTGGCCGGGACTGAACGCGAGGTGTCGCGGGCATGGCCTGCTCCTGCAACTGGCCGACTACGCATCCCCTACGCAATCCTGCGTATTCCTCGCTCCCGGCTCGCCCCCTACATTTCGGTTCATCCGGCATCGCAGCAAACATTCTGGCCGGAGCCAGCCAACTTTCTATCAGGGGGTCTACACATGCAACGTCGTTCCTTCATCAAAGCCACGGCAATGACCATTGCTCTGGCTACCGCAGGGTTTGCAACCATGACGGCATCTGCTGCCGACACCATCAAGGTGGGCGTGCTGCACTCGCTGTCGGGCACGATGGCCATTTCTGAAACTGTGCTGAAAGACACCGTGTTGATGGCGATCGACGAGATCAATGCCAAGGGCGGTCTGCTCGGCAAGAAGCTCGAGCCAGTCGTGGTCGACCCGGCTTCCAACTGGCCACTGTTCGCTGAAAAGGCGCGCCAGCTGATCTCCAAGGACAAGGTTGCCGTGACCTTCGGCTGCTGGACCTCGGTCTCGCGCAAGTCGGTGCTGCCAGTGTTCGAAGAACTCAACAGCCTGCTGTTCTACCCCGTCCAGTACGAAGGTGAAGAGCTGTCGAAGAACGTGTTCTATACGGGTGCTGCGCCTAACCAGCAAGCCATCCCGGCCGTCGAATACCTGATGAGCAAGGACGGCGGCTCGGCCAAGCGCTTCGTCCTGCTGGGTACCGACTATGTGTATCCACGTACCACCAACAAGATTCTTCGCGCCTTCCTGCACAGCAAGGGCGTCAAGGACGAAGACATCATGGAAGAGTACACACCGTTCGGTCACAGCGATTACCAGACGATCATCGCCAACATCAAGAAGTTCGCTGCAGCCGGCAAGAAGACCGCCGTCGTGTCGACGATCAATGGCGACTCCAACGTGCCTTTCTACAAGGAACTGGGTAACCAGGGCCTGAAGGCGACCGACGTGCCGGTCGTGGCGTTCTCGGTGGGTGAAGAAGAGCTGCGCGGCGTCGATGCCAAGCCTCTCGTCGGTCACCTTGCTGCATGGAACTACTTCATGAGCATCAAGAACCCGACCAATGACGCCTTCATCAAGAAGTGGTCTGCCTACGCCAAGGAACACAAGATCCCTGGCCACGCTGAGAAGCCTCTGACCAACGATCCGATGGAAGCCACCTACATCGGCGTGAACATGTGGGCACAAGCCGTGACCAAGGCCAAGTCGACCGACACCGACAAGGTGATCGCAGCGATGGCCGGCCAGACCTTCAAGGCACCAGGTGGCTTCACCTCCACGATGGACAAGGAAAACCATCACCTGCACAAGCCGGTGTTCATCGGCGAAGTGAAGGCTGACGGTCAGTTCAAGGTCGTGTGGAAGACACCGGGCCCGGTCGTTGCCGATCCGTGGAGCGATTACATCCCGGAAAACAAGGGCAAGAAGAACGTGCCTGAAAAGAAGTAAGCAATCCGTAGCAAGAAGCAAAACTGCCTGTAACACCCCTCTGCTGTGCGGCAGAGGGGGTCAGGAGAGAGATCGAGGGGCTCTCTCCTGATCGGGCGACTGCCCTTGGTCATCCCATTGCGCACAACAGCGCATCACGCTGTCAGCAGACAAAGCCATGACTATCTCAGTACTCAAGTTCCGTACTCGCGCCACACATGCAGCGGTCGGTTTGCTGGTGCTGCTGTTCAGCAGCTTCCTCGCGCCACTCGCCTTCGCCAAGCCCTCGCCAGAACTGATCCTCAAGCTCGCAGCCGGCGACAACGATGCCAAGGTCGACGCACTCAACGCCATCGCTGGCCAAGCTGATCCAGAATACCTGCCCGTTCTCAAGGCACTCGGCGACGAATCACTCAAGGTGGTCGACGGCAAACAGGTACTGATCGTCGACGGCGAGAAAATCACCGACGCCATCACTGGCGCGGAGATCAAGGAGCTACCTGAAACCGCTGAGGACGTGGTCACGAACAACCGCGTGACACTGGCCCTGCAGAACGCCTTCGCGGCGCTCGACCTGACATCCACGGACCGTAACACCCGCTTCGCTGCCGTCAAGAAACTGCAGGACGCGCCCGACGAGGCCATCGTGCCTTTGCTCGACAAGGCGCTGCAGGTCGAGAAAGACCCGAAGATCATCGTCATGCTGCGCCTCACCCAGGCCGCAGCCCAACTGCATAACGCCGACAAGGGCGTGCGCATGGCCGCCATCACCACGCTCGGCGAAAGTGATGACCCGGCCATGAAGCAGCTGTTGGCCGGCTTGCTGGAGAAAGAAGGCGATGCCTTCAAGGAGCCCGACGAGACGGTGCGCGTCGCGGCGCAGAAAGGAATCGAGTCGATCGACCAGCGCCTGAAATACGGCGAGTGGCTGGGCGGCGCATTCACCGGCATCTCGCTCGGCAGCATCCTGCTGCTGGCGGCACTCGGCCTGGCGATTACCTACGGCCTGATGGGCGTCATCAACATGGCGCACGGCGAGCTGATCATGATCGGCGCCTACGCTACCTACATCACGCAGAACATCATCCGCGCGCACTTCCCCGGCCTCATCGAGTTCTACCCGCTGATCGCGTTGCCGATTGCCTTCCTGGCATCGGGCCTGGTTGGCGTGTTGATGGAACGCCTCGTCATCAAGCATCTCTACGGTCGTCCGCTGGAAACGCTGCTCGCCACCTGGGGCATCAGCCTGATCCTGATACAGAGCGTGCGCAGCTTCTTCGGCGCGCAGAACGTGCTCGTCGAAAACCCGCAGTGGCTGTCGGGCGGCGTGCAGGTCATGAGCAACCTGATCCTGCCGTACAACCGTCTCGCCATCATCGCTTTCGCGGCGCTCGTGGTGATGGGCATGACGCTGATCCTGACCCGCACACGTCTCGGCCTGTTCGTGCGCGCCGTGACACAGAACCGCCAGATGGCGAGCTGCGTCGGCGTGGCCACGCCGCGTGTCGACACGGTCGCGTTCGGGCTCGGCGCGGGTATCGCCGGCCTCGCAGGATGCGCGCTGTCGCAAGTCACGAATGTAGGCCCCGATCTGGGTCAGGGCTACATCATCGACTCGTTCATGGTGGTGGTGACAGGTGGCGTCGGTCAGCTCTCCGGCACGATCTACGCCGCGCTGGGGCTTGGCCTCATCAACAAGTTCATCGAAGGCTGGGCCGGTGCCGTGCTCGCCAAGATTGCCGTGCTGGTGTTCATCATCATCTTCATCCAGAAACGTCCGCAGGGTCTGTTCGCAATCAAGGGTCGCTTTGTCGACGCATAACAACCAACGCCAGGCTGACGACAAATCATGAACAAGACACTTACAGAACGCATCTTCGGGCCAAAGGCCTGGATGGGGCTCGCGATCTTCGCAGCCATCACGCTGATCCTCGTGCCCGTCCTCAATCTGGTCGTACCGGAAAGCAGCGCCCTGCACCTCTCGACCTACTGGGTCACGTTGATCGGCAAGATCATGTGCTACGCCATCGTCGCGCTGGCAATGGACCTGGTGTGGGGTTACACCGGCATCCTGTCGCTGGGGCACGGCATCTTCTTCGCCCTCGGCGGTTACGCCATGGGCATGTACCTGATGCGCGCCATCGGCCGCGAAGGCAACTACCAGAGCGACCTGCCCGACTTCATGGTGTTCCTGAACTGGAAGGAGCTGCCCTGGTACTGGGTGGGCACCGAGCACTTCCTGTGGGCGATGCTGCTGGTCGTACTCATCCCCGGCTTGTTGGCGCTGGTGTTCGGTTTCTTCGCCTTCCGCTCGCGCATCAAGGGTGTGTATTTCTCGATCATCACACAGGCGCTGACCTTCGCCACGATGCTGTTGTTCTTCCGCAATGAAACGGGCTTCGGCGGCAACAACGGCTTCACCGACTTCAAGCGCATCCTCGGTTATCACATCACTGCACCATCGACACGCATCGTGCTGTTCGGCCTGACCGCAATCCTCCTCATCGGCTTCCTGCTACTGGCGCGCTACATCGTCACCAGCAAGCTCGGTCGCGTGCTCGCCGCGATCCGCGATGCCGAAACGCGTGTCATGTTCTCCGGCTACAACCCGCTGCCCTACAAGCTGTTCATCTGGGTCGTCTCGGCGGTGATCTGCGCGATTGCCGGCGCGTTGTTCGTACCGCAAGTGGGCATCATCAACCCGAGCGAGATGTCGCCAGCCAACTCCATCGAGATCGCCATCTGGGTCGCGGTGGGTGGTCGCGGCACGCTGATCGGGCCGCTCATCGGAGCCGGTCTCATCAACGGCGTGAAGAGCTGGTTCACCGTTGCCTTCCCCGAATACTGGCTGTACTTCCTCGGCCTGATCTTCGTCCTCGTGACGCTATACATGCCACGCGGCGTGCTGGGTGAAGCACGTGCGCTGTTGCAGAAACGCGGAGAGTGCGCATGAACGCCGCAGTGAAAGACGTAGAGAAAGAAGATGTCACGAACAGCGGCCAGATCAGCGGCAGTGGTTCCGGTGGCACGCAGTCGAGCTCGATCGGGGCGGGTCGCCCGGTCGATACCAGCCAGCTCGACACCACGCACGGCGTCATCCTTTACCTGGATAACATCTGCGTCAGCTTCGATGGCTTCAAGGCCATCAACAACCTGAACCTGAACATCGACAAGGGCGAGTTGCGTTGCGTGATCGGCCCGAACGGCGCCGGCAAGACGACCATGATGGACGTCATCACCGGCAAGACGCGACCGACTTCCGGCACGGCCTTCTTTGGCCAGACCATCGACCTGACCAAACTCAGCGAACCGCAGATCGCCCACGCCGGCATCGGCCGCAAATTCCAGAAACCCACAGTCTTCGAGCAGTTGAGCGTTTACGAAAACCTCGAACTGGCGATGAAGACGGACAAGGGCATCTGGGCCAGCCTGCGCGCCAAGCTGACGGGCGAGCAACGCGACCGCATCAACGAAAACCTCGAGCTGATCCAGCTCAAGGACTCGGCACAGCGCCCATCCGGCCTGCTCTCGCATGGCCAGAAGCAATGGCTCGAGATCGGCATGCTGCTGATGCAGGAGCCGCTGCTTCTGCTGCTCGACGAACCCGCCGCTGGCATGACCGACGCCGAGACCGAACGCAGCGGCGAGCTGTTCCTGTCGCTCGCCGGGCAATACACGCTGGTCGTCGTCGAGCACGACATGGACTTCATCAAGCAGATCTCCGAAGGCCGCAAGGTCACCTGCCTGCACGAAGGCAGCGTGCTGTCGGAAGGCCCGCTGGATCAGGTGCAGAACGATGAGCGTGTGATTGAGGTGTACCTCGGTCGATGAATCGCAATAGGTAGGGTGCGCACTGCGCACCGCATTGATGGTGCGCAGTGCGCACCCTACGGGACGGATATGCTCACAGTCGAAAACCTCAACCAGTACTACGGCGGCAGCCACACACTGCGTGGCGTCTCGCTCTCGCTCAAGCAAGGCGAAGTCACCACCCTGCTCGGCCGCAACGGCGTCGGCAAGACGACCCTGCTCAAGTGCCTGATGGGTCTGCTGCCCGTCGCCAAGGGCTCGGTCTCGTTCGACGGCAAGGACATCACCAAGGCTGCCGCCTACCAGCGCGCTGCGCTCGGCATGGCTTACGTGCCGCAAGGGCGCGAGATTTTCCCGCGCCTGACGGTGGAAGAAAACCTCTTGATGGGCCTCGCCAACGGCAAGGCATCGCGCGGCATCCCCGGCTACATCTACGAGATGTTCCCGGTGCTGAAGGACATGCTCAAGCGTCGTGGCGGCGACCTTTCCGGCGGCCAGCAACAGCAGCTCGCCATTGGCCGCGCGCTGACGATGCGACCGAAGGTGCTGATCCTCGACGAGCCCACCGAGGGCATCCAGCCATCGATCATCAAGGACATCGGCGCGGCGATCCGCAAGCTCGCCGAAGGTGGCGAGATGGCGATCCTGCTGGTCGAGCAGTACTACGATTTCGCGCAGTCACTCGCCGACCAGTACGCCGTCATGGCGCGCGGCGAGATCATCAAGGCAGGTCCCGGCAGCGAGATGGCTGCGGAGAATGTGCAGAGCCTGGTCGCTATCTAGAAAAAAACATCCCGGCGAAAACCAGGATCCAGCACCACGTTCGGAAACTGGATCCCGGCCTTCGCCGGGATGACGGATTCAATTGGTTTCGACCCCTGTCGCCTATACCCGCACGGCCTGTTTGCCTATCTCATGCAATTCAGCGAGTGCCTGAGCAATTTCACTGGTTCCCGCTGCGGCCTGGGAGAGCACGCCGGTGATTTCGTCGGTCGCCGTCGTCTGCTCGCCGATGGCATGCGAGATGCCACCACCCAGCTCGGACACCTTCTGCATGATCTCGCTCATGTCGCTGATCGATTTGAATACCTGCGAGGAGTTCTTCTGAACCTTGTCGATCATGCCGCGGATGTTCGCGGACGACACAGCCGTCGTCTGCGCCAGCGACTTCACTTCGTCCGCCACCACAGCAAAGCCACGACCTTGCTCACCCGCACGTGCCGCCTCGATGGAAGCATTGAGCGCCAGCAGATTCGTGCGATTGGCAATCTCCGAGATGATCCCGAGTATGGTGTTGATTTCCATGGCCTGCTTGTTCAGCACGGTCATCTCGCCGCTGGCAGCGCGGGTCAGATCAACAGCATTGCCGATGACCTTGAGCACCTCTTCGATGCTCTCCGAGATGCCGTGAATGCTGTTGGAGACTTCCTCCATCGCAGCCGAGCCGGTATGCACGCCGTCACTGATCTGCGAGGAACTGTGCGTGACGGCAGCCACTTTCTCTTCCATGGTGGCCATGGTCTCCTTCAGCGTCTGGCGCACGATGGTGCCGTAGAGCGCGCTGGAGAGCTGGATCTTGAGCGTCTCGTAGATGCTGCCATCTTCGTTACCCAGTCCGAATACAGCCACGCCGATCTGGATCTCGTTGAAGTGCAGCGGCACGACGACAAGCGGCACGCCGCCACCTGCACTGGCAAGCACCGTACCGAGATAACCCTTGCAAGCCTGGCGCGGAGCGTTGTCAGCAACTTTTCCGGATGGCCCGAAACCGGCCACGACGCGCAAATGACTGGGCAAACCCTTGCGATTCCAGCCCGCATCGACCTCATACAGCGCGAGCTGGAAGGCAACGATACCGAGCTTGGGCAGTTCGTCCTGCACGATCTTCAGGATGGCCTTCACGTCCTGCACGACCGACAGCTTGGCGCCGATCTGCCCCAACGCACGTTCTTGCGAAATGAGTCGCAGCGATTCCGCGTCGCGCTGGCGACCGGCAATTTCGCTGACCACGACGCGACCTTCTGCCCACAGGGCCTCAGCCCGCGAGCGCAGAACCGGTGTGTTGCGCAGCAACCAGGCGCGCTTGCGCATCATCGAAATGACGATCTGCACATTCTCCGGGCTCATGCGCAAGCGATGCAGAACCACCACGGCTTCGGTCAGCGCCGCCAGCCACGCGCTGCGTTGCCCCGGATGCAGCAAGGCGTTGCCGAAGGTTTCGGGAATCCTTGCCGCCAGCACACGCAAACGCGAGGCAGCCGCTTCGTCGACCGGCAGACCGCCACACAAAGCCTGATACAGGTCCGCAATGCCGGGCACGGCATGTGCGCCGTGTCTCACCGATGCGACAAACGGCGAGGGACAACCGCAGGACTGCGCTACAGCCAGCCGTGCAGGCAGACAGGCTTCAAGCCCTTGCGTACGGCCAGCGCCAATCGCCTCCAGGAACTGGAAAGCGGTGTCGCTCTGTTCGAGGAAGGGCATGGACACGGTCGTGATGGGGGGAATCGCAAAGCGCGCTTCCGCACTGTCGTTGCAACCCGTCACCGCCACGACGTCCGGCACCATGACGCCACGGCGCTGGAACTCTTCGAGCGCACCAATCGCAATGTTGTCATTGACGCAGACAAAGGCATCGAAATCGCGGCCGGGCACGAGCCCTTTTTCGTCGAGGAAGTACTTCACCATGAGCGGCCCCTGGTCCTTGCCCCAGGTGCAATGAGGCGAGATCAGGCGCTCATCTTCCGGCAAGCCGTGGTTGCGCAAGGCCTCCTGGTAAGCCTGGAAGCGCTTGATCGCGCCCTCGTGCGTGGCGGGCCCGCGCACGAAGATGATCCGCTTCTTGTGATGGTGCTGGATCATGTGTTCCATGACATAGCGCAGCGCCGACAGGCTGTCGGTCATCACGGCCGGCAAACCCGGCAACTGGACGGCCAGCGTGACCACCGGTACCTGTCCATAGCCCCGATAGAACTTCGCTGCTGCCTCGTTGGCATCGGGCGAAGCCCAGGTGACGATGCCACCAAAACTGTTGTCCGCCAGCTCATAGATCACGGCGCCCGGATCCTTGCCCGCCGTTCCCCCACGGAAGGTCACCAGATCCAGCCCACGTTTCCGCGCCGCCAGCAAAGCCCCCTGGAAAAGGGACTCGGGCGCTGCGCCCCCCGAAATTTCGCGCGTGAAATACGCGATAGGTTTTCCTCGTGAAGCCAAATCGTCCCCCGTCACATTCTTGTCTTGCACTTGGTGCGTTGAACATCGCCAGCACCGGATGCAGATCGTGGATTCAGAAAATCGCAAGGCTGGATCATGCTGCTCAGCTCGTTTCCTGTAGCAGAATGACCCTGTCAGCTCGTTCAACGGCAGGTCAGGGCTTACCTTTAGGGCGGTACGCAGATCAATTTGATATGCGGTGGCTGATAGTCAATTTCGTTGCACACCAGCACATCTGGTCAGACCGGCATGAGAAAGTCCGGCTGACCGGCTCAACTCGCGCCATAGCCGCACCAACTCGCCATCGCCACGCGGCATAATCGACACACCATGAACGCCCCCTTGCCCCCCCTCCTCACCGAGCACCAACAGAGCTCAGGCTGGCAAGCCTCACTCGAACTGCGTGTCGAGCGCCGAGGCAAGCGCAGCGCCCTCACCCATAACCTGCACAAGGGCCCCTTGCGCGTGCAGAAGGCGCTGCACCCCGAGGGCGACGACGTCTGCCAGATACTCATCCTGCATCCACCCGCCGGGATTGCCGGTGGTGATCAGCTGCGCCTCAGTCTGGATCTTGCACAAGGTGCGCATGCGCAACTGACCACGCCCGGCGCTGGCAAGTGGTACGGCAGCCTCGGCGCAACAGCGACACAGCGCATCCATCTTGATATCGCCGAGAACGCCGTGCTCGAATGGCTGCCGCAGGAAGTCATCGTTTTCGACCGCGCCATCGCCGATACGGAAACAACGGTCACGCTGGCGCCCGGTGCAAAGGCTATCGGCTGGGATCTCGTCTGCCTCGGCCGCACCGCAAGCGGCGAGAGCTTCAAGCAAGGCAGCTACCGCCAGCGCTTCCGCCTGCAACGCCCCGATGGCTCGCCGATCTGGCGCGAGAGCATGCATCTGCAGGGTAGCGATGCGGCCATGTCGTCACAGCTGGGCCTCGCCGATCACACGGTTTTCGGTACGCTCTGGCTGGCAGGCATCAAGCCCGACGCGGCGTTGCTCGAAGCCTTGCGCGGCCTGTCTATCTCGCAGGGCACATGCGGTGTATCCGCCCTGCCCGATGTCACTGCCGTGCGCCTCGTGTCAAACTCGTCCGAAGCCGCGCGCCAATATTTCGAAGCAGTCTGGGCTTTGGCCCGACCCTACATCCTGCAACGCGATGCGGTCCCGCCGCGCATCTGGAGAACATGAAGACATGGAACTGACGCCCCGCGAAAAAGACAAGCTGCTGATCTTCACGGCAGGTCTCGTCGCCGAACGCCGCAAGGCGCGCGGCCTCAAACTCAATTACCCGGAGGCCATTGCCTTCATCAGCGCCGCCATCCTCGAAGGCGCGCGTGACGGTCGCACCGTCGCCGAGCTGATGAACTACGGCACCACGCTGCTCTCGCGTGACGACGTCATGGACGGCATCGCCGAACTGATTCCCGAAATCCAGGTGGAAGCGACCTTCCCCGACGGCACCAAACTCGTAACCGTTCACCATCCCATCATCTGAGCCCTGATGACCCAGATCGTCGAGATTCGTGCTGAAGACTTTGATCGCCGCAGGAGCGATCTGGTCAGCCTGCTCGTCGATTCCGTCGCCCATGGTGCGTCGGTCGGTTTCGTCTTGCCACTTACCAACGATGAAGCGGAAAGATGGGTCGAATCCCTTCGCGCTTCCATTGTGTCCAGACAACGCCTCCTGTGGTTTGCCGAACACGACGGAGGTGTCTGCGGCAGCGTGCAACTCGAACTCTGCACGAAGGCCAATGGCATTAACCGTGCTGAAGTGCAGAAGTTGCTGGTTGCCTCGACATCGCGCCGTCTCGGCATCGGCAGGATGCTGATGCAGGCCGTCGAAACCCGCGCGGCCGGACTCGAGCGTGGCCTAGTCTATCTCGATACGGAAGCAGGCTCTTCCGCTGAGCCTTTCTACCAGTCTCTCGGCTACACCCGCGCCGGCGGCATTCCTGAATACGCCTGCGGCCCTGACGGCACGTGGCGCGCCAATGCCATCTATTACAAGTCACTTTTCCTGAGGAGCCCTACATGAAACTCACACGCCTCACCGCTCTCGCCATCGCTCTGTTCCTGCCCGCGCTTGCCTTCGCCCACACCGGCGCCGACGGTGGCTCGCATCACGGCTCCGCTTTCATCGAAGGCCTCGTCCACCCCTTCACCGGTCTCGACCACCTTGCCGCGATGATTGCCGTCGGTGTGTGGAGCGCGCTGGCCTTCCGCGATTCCGCAAAACGCATGTGGGCCATGCCTGTCGCCTTCGCTTCGCTTCTGCTGGTCGGCGGCCTGCTGGCTTTCGATGGTCTGCAGCTCGCTGGCGTTGAGCCGATGATCGTCGCCTCGCTGCTCGTGCTCGGTGTGATGGTTGCGACGCAGATCAAATTGCCTGCAGCCATCGGCGCAACACTGGTCGGTGCATTCGCGATCTTCCACGGCGTCGCCCACGGCAGCGAGCTGCCGGCACAACAAGCCCTCGCAGCGCTTTCCGGCATGGTGCTTGGCACGATGAGCTTGCACATCACCGGCGTGCTGCTCGGCCGCTTCGTGCTGGCGCGCAATGTGTGGTTGCCGCGCATCGCGGGTGCCTCCGTTGCCGTGCTGGGCGTGAGCCTGCTGAGCGGCGCAATCTGATTCCAGAGACAGGAGCCACACATGACACCCGGCGAGCTTCTCGTAGATGACGGCAACATCGAACTCAATGTCGGTCGACGCACGGCGACCATTGCCGTCGAGAACACCGGCGACCGCCCGATCCAGGTCGGCTCGCACTATCACTTTGCAGAAACCAACGCCGCGCTGAAATTCGATCGCGAAGCCGCGCACGGCATGCGCCTCAATATCGCCAGCGGTACGGCCGTGCGTTTCGAACCCGGTCAGAGCCGCACGGTCGAGCTGGTCGACTATGCGGGCGATCGCAAGGTGTATGGCTTCAGAGGGTTAGTACAGGGCGCGCTTTAGCAATTCGTCATTCCCGCGAGGCTTGATCAAATCGCGGGAATCCACGAGCCCGGAAATTCGTCCCAAACAAGTGGACTCCCGCTTTCGCGGGAATGACGGATAGATTGAGGATTCACTCATGAGCAATATCTCCCGCCGCGCCTACGCGGAAATGTTCGGCCCCACCACCGGCGACCGCGTGCGCCTCGCCGACACCGACCTCATCGTCGAAGTTGAAAAGGACTTCACGCTCTACGGTGAAGAAGTGAAATTCGGCGGCGGCAAGGTCATCCGTGACGGCATGGGCCAGAGCCAGCGCGTCGCCGCGGAAGTCGCCGACACGGTCATCACCAACGCGCTGATCATTGATCACTGGGGCATCGTCAAGGCCGACATCGGCATCAAGGGCGGCTTCATCTCCGGCATCGGCAAAGCCGGTAATCCGGACGTGCAGCCTAACGTCACCATCGCCATCGGCGCTGCGACGGAAGTCATCGCCGGCGAAGGCATGATCATCACCGCTGGCGGCATCGACACGCACATCCACTTCATCTGCCCGCAGCAGATCGAAGAAGCATTAATGAGCGGCGTGACCACCATGATCGGTGGCGGCACCGGCCCCGCCACGGGCACTTACGCCACGACCTGCACGCCGGGTCCATGGCACATCAAGAGCATGCTCAGCGCGGCAGACGCCTTCCCGATGAACCTCGGCTTCCTCGGCAAGGGCAACGTCAGCCTGCCCGACCCACTGCGCGAACAGGTCGATGCCGGCGTGATTGGTTTGAAACTGCATGAGGACTGGGGCACCACGCCCGCCGCCATCGACAACTGCCTGAGCGTCGCCGAAGAGATGGACATCCAGGTCGCCATCCACTCCGACACGCTCAACGAATCCGGCTTCGTCGAAGATACGGCCGCAGCCTTCAAGGGCCGCACCATCCACACCTTCCACACCGAAGGCGCGGGCGGCGGGCACGCGCCGGACATCGTCAAGCTGGCCGGCATGAAGAACGTGCTGCCCTCCTCCACCAATCCGACACGGCCCTACACGGTCAATACCATCGACGAGCATCTGGACATGCTGATGGTCTGCCACCACCTCGACCCGAGCATCGCCGAGGACGTGGCCTTTGCTGAATCGCGCATTCGTCGCGAGACGATTGCCGCCGAAGACATCCTGCACGACATCGGCGCGCTGTCGATGTTCTCATCCGACTCGCAGGCCATGGGCCGCGTCGGCGAAGTCATCATTCGCACCTGGCAGACCGCGCACAAGATGCATCAGCAACGGGGTTCGTTGAAGGAAGACAACGCGCGCAACAACAATTTCCGCGCCAAGCGCTACATCGCGAAATACACCATCAACCCGGCGATTGCCCACGGCATCGGCCACATCGTCGGCTCGGTCGAAGTCGGCAAGCTCGCCGACCTCGTTCTATGGCGCCCGGCTTTCTTCGGCGTGAAGCCCACCACCATCCTCAAGGGCGGCATGATCGCCGCCGCAGCGATGGGTGACGCCAACGCCTCCATCCCGACGCCACAGCCGGTGCACTACCGTCCGATGTTCGGCGCCTTCGCCGGCGGCCTCAAGACTTCACTGACCTTCGTCTCGCAAGCTTCGCTCGACAAGGGCACGCTTACAGGACTTGGCCTGCAGAAACCGCTCGAAGCCGTGAAGAACATTCGCGGCGTGCAGAAGACCGACATGGTGCACAACGGCTGGCACGGAAATATCGAAGTCGATCCGGAGAACTACCAGGTTCGGGCGGATGGTGAATTGCTGACGTGTGAGCCTGCGACAAGTCTTCCGATGGCACAGCGCTACTTCCTGTTCTAACCCCTTGTCGTCATCCCGGCGAAGGCCGGGATCCAGATCGTACCCACGCACTGGATTCCGGCCTTCGCCGGAATGACGATCTGAAAATAGGCTTTGCACTAGATGCTCCTGATCGAAACCCTCTACACCGGCGATGCCAGCGCCACCGAACAACTCATCCTCGACTTCGACGCCCGCACCAAGAGCCGCCTGCGCACCACGCTCGCATCCGGCGAAGAAGTCGGCCTGTTCCTGCCGCGCGGCACGATCCTGCGTGGCGGCGACAAATTGCGGGGCGCCGATGGCCGAATCATCGCCGTCGTCTCGGCCCCCGAAGAGCTGCTCGAAGCACGCAGCAACAACGCCCGCGAACTGACACGTGCGGCGTATCACCTTGGCAATCGCCACGTGGCGGTTGAGGTCGGCAGCGATGCACAATCGGACTGGATCCGCATCCAGGCTGACCACGTGCTGGAGACGATGCTGGTCGGCCTCGGCGCACAGGTGCGCAAGCTCTCGGCTCCGTTCGAACCGGAGGCTGGCGCGTACGCACCGGGCCATCACCACTCCGAGCGTGGTGCTACGGAAGCGAAGATTCATGTGATGGGTGGGGCGCATGGGTGACTATCGCGCACGCATCCTTTGGGAGCGCGCTGCAGACGAGGCCTTCACGGACAAGCGATATAACCGTGCACATAGTTGGCTATTTGACGGAGGCATTGAAGTACCAGCGTCGTCGTCACCTCACGTTGTGCCACTTCCCTTTTCTGACGAGCATGCAGTCGATCCCGAAGAAGCTTTCGTGGCATCGCTATCGAGCTGCCACATGTTGTTCTTTCTCTCGTTGGCTGCCGCACAAGGACATGTTGTCGATACCTACGAGGACAATGCCATCGGTTCGATGTCAAAAAACGAGAATGGGAAGATGTTCATAAGCATCGTGACGCTTCGGCCCCGTGTCCGCTTTGCTGGCGAACGCCCCGACAGTGACGCTGTTGCCACCCTTCATCACGCTGCGCACGAATCATGTTTCATCGCCAACTCCGTGCGTAGCCAGATTCAGTGCCTGCCCGAATTCGATTGAAAATCCTCACGTGAATCCCTCACTCATCCGCCTCCTCCATCTCGCCAGTCCAGCCTTACCCGTCGGCGCCTTCTCCTATTCGCAAGGCTTGGAATGGGCGGTCGAGAGCGGTGCCATTACGACGGAGGCCGCTGCAAAGCAATGGATCAGCGACGCGCTGCATTTCGCACTGGCGCGCTGTGAAGCGCCTGCGCTGATTGCCCTGATGCGAGCGTGGTCGAGCGAGGACAAGGCTGAGATCAAACGCCTCAACGCCGAGTTCATCGCCACGCGCGAGACTTCCGAGATTCGTGCAGAGTCCTTGCAGATGGGCTACTCGCTGGCCCGCCTGCTGCGCGATCTGGATGACATGCCAGCCAGCTATCGCGAAGCACTCAGCGAGATGAACGAAATCGCTTTTCCGACGGCCTGGGCCGCCGCGGCAGCAACATGGCAACTCGATGAACATGACGCCGCCACCAGCTACCTGTGGGCCTGGCTGGAGAATCAGGTGATGGCAGCGGTGAAGCTGGTACCGCTGGGCCAGACTGCGGGCCAGCGCATGCTGGCTGCGCTGGCAGTCGATTTACCGGAACTCGCCAACCACGCCATCAGACGCGCCGAAAACAACGACTGGGAAAACTTCACGCCCGGCATGACGCTGGCGAGCAGCCTGCACGAAACCCAATACACGCGACTGTTCCGGTCTTGAACCGGAACGGCAAATTGAATCAGAGGACACCATGAGCACCACAGAAGCCATCGCAACACCCAAAGCCTCCGTAGCAAGCACCAAAGGCCCGCTGCGCGTCGGCATCGGCGGTCCGGTCGGCTCGGGCAAGACGGCCCTCACGCTGGCGTTGTGCCTCGCGCTGCGCGACAAGTACAACATCGCCGTCGTGACCAACGACATCTACACGGCGGAGGACGCACAGTTCCTCGTGCGCAATGAAGCGCTGGCTCCGGACCGCATTCTCGGCGTGGAAACAGGCGGCTGCCCGCACACGGCGATCCGCGAGGATGCGTCGATCAATCTGGAAGCGGTCGATCGCCTTAATCGCGCGTTTCCGGGGCTGGAGATCATTTTCGTGGAGTCCGGTGGCGACAATCTGGCGGCGACATTCTCACCGGAGTTGTCGGACCTGACGCTGTATGTGATCGACGTATCCGCCGGCGACAAGATTCCGCGGAAGGGCGGGCCTGGCATTACGAAGAGCGATCTGCTGGTGATCAACAAGATCGACCTGGCGCCGCTGGTGGGCGCGTCGCTGGAAGTGATGGATCGTGATGCGAAGAAGATGCGCGGCGCGAAGCCCTTCGTCTTCAGCAACCTGAAAACCGGTCAGGGTCTGGCGGACATCATCGGCTTCATCGAGAAGCAAGGCTTGATGCAGGGCTGATCTGCATCTATCACGACCTGCCTGCAGGGGCCGCCGTGATTTCTGTCGGAAGGCGCTTTGCTTTCCGACCTGCCAATCTACGGGTGCGGCCCGACTCAGTCGTCCAGGTCGTCGTCCGCGTCGACCCAGATGTTCATCTCGTCAGTCGGTTCGATGTTCTCGACGCGCTGACGTTTCATTTCCGTATTGCAAGCCATCAACTGCGCAGCCAGGCCCGGCAACTGCGGCAGCGCTTCGTCGGCCTTGAGGCGGCGCTGAAGCTGGGTGAAGTTGAGTGATTCAGTAGCACGCTGACGACGTTCAAACATGAAAACCTCCCGCTAGTCTCGACAAGAATTCCGGGCCTTGACCTCGACCAATCCGAACGGTCGCGTGCTCACCCTGCTTGACTACACTTCAGCGGATCACGTCCCCCCATGCAAGGCGTGATTTTGGCACTTGGTGATGAATTTCACATTTGTCACTGCAGTACGGCGGGAACGACGTACTTGCAAGCAAAAAACCCATCCCAGGCCCGTAGATACGGGGCCGGATGGCTTCAGGCTCCATCTGGAGAGCAGTCCCTTAGCGGATCGGCTGCAATGAAACGCCGAGCGCCGCCAGCGGTGGCCGCATGTCGACCGGCTTGATTTCGGGGGGCGCTGGCGGGATCAGCACCAGCTCCGCCTCGGCCGTGCGCCGCGGAAAGATCATGCGCGAGTCGATCGACTCGCGGAAGCGCCTGATCTCGTACTTCGCCACGCCCTGCTCTTGCGCATAGGCTGTCGCGCGACGCTCAAGCACCTGGTAGGCCTCACCATCACCACCAAGGTGGAAGTACTGCATGCGCATCGAGTACAACACGCGGTTGTCCGGCATGCGCGTTTCCTTGATCTCCCAGGAGGGAGACAGCGGGTCGACCACGAAATAGACAAGGACCAGCGCGCCTGCAATCAGCATCGCATCGGCGTAGGTGATGCTGTAAGTAGGCGAAAGGTGGAACGAGCCTTCAGGCAGGAAGCTGCCGTTGTATTCGGGATGATCGAACCCGCGCTTCGCCAGCGAGGTCGAGAGTTTCCCATTGGAATCGAGCGCGGCGCAGCCCGACAAGAGACTGACGATGACGAGCGCTGAAGTGCATGCTTTGAACATCGCGGCAATCCTCATGACAGGAAGCTGAACAGGCTCAGGTTGGTCGTCTTGACGAAGGTGTTGCGCGAGGCTTCCAGGAAGGTGTTCTGCAGCTGGAAGTCGGAGATGGCACTCGCGTAATCCACGCCGATCAGGCGCTGCGTGCGGTCTGCATATTGCAGGGAGAGGTCGTCGGCTACGCTGCCGAGAGAGTCCAGCTCGAGTTGATGCGAGCCGGTTTGCGCACGCAGCCGCAGTACGTTCTCCTGTGCGCTGTCTGCGAGGGACATGGTGTCCTGGATGGCCGCGTAATACGCTGGGCCGCTGCCCCCCGTGCGCAGGTTCGTGATGAAGTCCGAAATCATGGTGAAGGCGTCGGTCGTGCCGGCGCTTGGATTCACCGCGAAGCTGTCATTGGTCGCTGGTGCGCCATTCAGCGTGACCTGGATTTCGGCAGTGGCTGGGGCTGGCGGCAGATTGATCGGCGCGCCTGCAGTGTAGGTTCCGCTGGCCATGGCCGCGCCGGTCATAGCCGGGTCCGCTGCGCGATCGAAAACATCGTAAGTCGTCGCCGACGTGAAACGGATGCCGTACTGGCCACCAGCGTAGGTACCCACCACCGTCGAAGACGATACGGTGCCCGTACCGGTATTGCCGATAGAGGGTTGGGCGTTGAAGCTTTGACCCGAGGTGCGGATGCGCATCAGCAACTCGTCGCCACTCAGACTCACCGGAATATTGCGCGAGCTGGAGACATGCACCGTGCGTTGCCCCTGGTCGCCTGCGTAGCTGACGCCCGTGAGCGATCCTGTGAATGGCTGCACGTCTCCCTTGTAGCCCGAGAACATGTACTCGCCGTTTTCATCGGTCGCGTTGGCCATCGACATCAAGCTGTCGAACTGGGCCTGCATGTCAGCCGCAATGGAGTCGCGGTCGGACTGGTTGAGCGTGGCGCTGCCGGCCTGGATGGCCCGTTCATGCACATAAGCGAACAGATCGCTGATGGAACCCAGCCTGCTGTCCAGCGAGCTCAGCTTGTCATTGGCAGTGCCTTGCGCTTCCTTTTGCAATTGCACCTGCTGCGCAGACTGCGAGACTTCCAGCGCGCGCGCGGCAGCGATCGGATCATCACTTGGCGTGACGACCCGCTTACCCGTCGACAACTGGTTCTGCAGCTTGAGCAGATCGGACTGTTGGCGCGTGATGTTGCCAACGTTGGTGTCGTAGATTTGCGCGGTGCTGATTCTCATGACGTGCCTTTCTTGCCTTGCTGCTAACGACTACTGGCTGAAACTTATCGAGCGATCGACAACACTTCGTCGAACAGGCTCTTTGCGATGTTCATGGCGCGGGCCGCCGCCTGGTACGCCTGCTGGTACCGGATCAGGTTCGCCGCCTCTTCGTCGAGGTTCACACCCGAGATGCTTTGCTGACTCGCGATGGCCTGGTCATACAGGCCTTCCTGTGCGGTCACGCCTACCTCTGCATCGCGCGATTTGGTACCCACGTCGCTGACCAGTTGTGAGTACGCGTAACCGTAGCTCGCGCCACCATTGAGCATGGTCTTGGCGTTCTGCAAAGCGCCAAGCGCCAGTGCATTGCGATTGTCCGACGTGCCCAGAGGATTCGTCGTGATGCGGAATACGTCGCCATTCGCCGGGTCGCCACTGATCGTGAAAGACATGGCCGGCGAACCGATTTCGAAGGTCTTGCCCGCACCGTCGATGGCCGGGTCATAGGAGTTGTTGGCCGTCAGCGTGCCTTGCGGGGTGCCAGGGTCGGCAGGGTCCAGCGTATTGACGCCGCTGCGCACATTCAGCGTCACGGCCGCGCCAGCCGCATTGACTGCGGAAAAGGTCTTGGTCGTCGCGTTGTAAGTCACGGTGACCGTGCCGAAGTCCGGCTTGCCATCCACGACGGCAGTGTCGAAGCCGGTCAGCGACACGACCTGACCGCCACCGATCTTTGCCGTACCCGTGTTGCTCGTTTCGGCCGCCAGCGCGAACGGTGCAGCTGCGGCAACCTTGCGCGTGTCCTGGATGGCCATCTGCATGCTCTCCGCCGCCTTGCGCGTCGGCTGGATCAGGAAGGTGTCGCCATCGGTCGGCGTGCTGCCCATGGTCAGTGAAAAACCATAGCGCAGGGTCTTGTCGGCATTAGTCGGGTCGGTCGTCGTGCCATCCGGTGGCGTCGCCCCGGTATAGACCGTCATGCCATCGGAGTTGCGACGCAGCGTGTAGCCGGTGGCCGTGAAGTAGCTCAAGGTGTAGTCCTCGCTCTTCAGGTCTTCGGCCTGTGTGTATGACGCCGTCACCGATACTGCAGCCGTGGACGACAATTGTTTGACGTCCGGCGTCAGATTCTTGAAGTACAGCCCGCCGAGGCTGCCGTCGAGATCCTGCCCCAGCGCGTGCTGGTCGTTCATGTTCTTCGTGATCGTCACGGCCAGCTTGCCCAGCTCGTTCTGCGCCACGTTCAGGGCTTCATCACGGAAGCGGATCAAGCCGCCCATCACGCCGCCGCTGATGAGGTTGTCCGAGATCAGGATGCTGGACGAGCCGACAGTCGAGAAGATCGCCTGCTCTTCGGGATTGGTTGGGGACTGCCCCACCGTCAGGCCATAGGCAGTCTGCCCGACAACCAGGGGCTGGCCGGAGCCGAAGAACAGATTGATCTGGCCGTCGGACTGCGCCGACGCCGTCACGCGCACCTGCTCGTTGATCTTGCTGATCAACTGGTCGCGCAGATCGTGCAGGTCATTCGCCGGCAAGCCAGCACCGCCGCTTTCGGTGATGCCGATGCGGTAGTTCAACTCGGCCACCTGCTTGGCCAGCGAAGTCACCGTCTGGGCGGACTCCGACAGCTGGGCTTTCACGCCACTGCGAATCTCCGTCAGGCGCTGGCTCAACGCATGAAAACGTTCGACCAGCGACTGGCTCGACGACAGCAAGGACTGGCGCGAGGGAATGCTGGACGGATTGGTCGACAGCTCCTGCAGGCCCTTGAAGAAGTTGTCGATGGCTGGCGAGAGACCAACCGTATCGTCGGCCAGCAGATTGTCGATCTGCTTGATCTCGGTGTTGTAGGTCGAGAACTCGGCCTTCGCCGTGCTCGCAGACATCACCTGCGCCGCCTGGAACTGACTGTAGATGCGCTGGACCGCATCCACCTTTGCGCCTTGGCCGAAAAAGCCCGCGCCCGTGAACAGACCTGTCTGTGCTGACTGGATGACGCGCTGGCGGTTGTAGCCATCGGTCGACGAGTTCGCGATGTTATGGCCAGTCGTCGTCAGCCCTGCCTGTGCGGCATTCAGGGCTGTCAGGCTGATACTCATCAGGCTCATGGGGCGAACTCCTCAACTGTCTGGTCAGGAGATAGCAAGACCTTTGCCAGTTGGGCGAGATGCAACAGGGGCGCGGCTTTGGCCGGAGAGGCCCGTGTTTACTGGGCTTGCCGTAAATGGTGAAGCGGCAAGATTTGCCGCCAGAACCGGCAATCGGTGGCCGGTCAAGCCAGGTGGAGATTGAATACGCGGATCGCAGCTCCTGACTATCTGCGTGGGGGGCGAAAGGCTGCCCGGACCTGATTCGCTTCAAAAATATCTGCCTCGGAAGGCCTGAAAAAACGCGGCGAGGGTGCGACTGGCAGGGCGGCTCGCACAAAGCAGCTTGAGCACGGCGAGCGAGCCAACGACGCCCAGCCATGGCCGCAGCCCGTTTTGTCGGGCCACCCTACCGCGGCCGCCCCGCCCAGACTTTCTGCAAGCGCTTCGCGCTGACCGGCACCGGCGTCTTCAGCTCCTGCGCGAACAGACTCACGCGCAACTCCTCGAGTTGCCAGCGGAATTCCTCCAGCTGCGGATCGACGACATTCGCTTTCAGCTTGGCCAGATGCTCACGCTCGAACGGCGTCGCGACCGAGCGCCACTCGCCGATCAACTGCGCATCACGCGCCGGGTCATTGCGCCACTTGTCGACGCGCGTCGCCGCCGCCTTCAGGTAACGCGGGAAATGCGCAATGCGCTCATACGGATTCGCCATCAGGAAATCCTTCGGCATCAAGCGCTCGAGCTGGGCCTGGATATCTGCCGTCAGGTCAGCCGCGTTCTTCAGGCCCACAAGCTTCTTCGTCACGGCCGCATGCTCGGTAAGCAAGCTGCCGACCAGACGCATCAACTCCTGCGCTACCAGCGAGATACGCGGCTTGGCCTCCAGCGTGCGCTTTGCGAACGACTCCGCATCGGTTGGCCACGGCGGCAGCAGACATGTACGCGTCAGCGTGGCTTCGACCAGTTGAGCCTTCAGATCCGCCTCGTTGCCGAAGGGCAGGAACTTCAGCGCGAGATCGCGCAAGCCCGGCAGGCGCTCGATGTTCTTCACCTGATCCTTGAGCGTCAGCGCAAACAGCCGCGCCAGCCCCTTGCGATGCATGCGCGTCGCCTCCTCTTCCGTGTCGAAGGGTCGCAGGCTCACTGAGTTGCCATCGTCATGCAGCGCCGGGAAGCCGATCAGCGTGCGACTGCCGACCTTCACTTCGAGCAGTTCGGGGAGTTCGCCGAAGGACCAGGTGGTGAGCTTTTCAAGCACCGCTGTTTGCGACGATCCCCCCCTCTCCCGGCCCAACGGGCCACCCTCTCCCTCAGGGAGAGGGGACTGCTGAGCGAGCGCCTTGCTTTCAACGCTGGCCCGCACATTGCCGTTCCCTCCCCCCAGGGGGAGGGTGGCGCTTTGCGCCGGGAGAGGGGAAAAGCCGCGTTCAGTCTCAGACTTCGCGGCAGCAGGCTTGATGCTCAACCCCGCCAACTGCGCCCCCAGCGAACCCTCCACCTGCCCTGCCCTGAACGCCGCCAGCACCTGATCCTTGAAGCGCAGGCGCAGATCCATCAGGTTGCGCGACTGCCCCAGCACGCGGCCATGCTCATCGATCACGCGGAAGTTCATGAAGCAATGCGGGTTCAGGTTCTCCGCGCGGAAGCTCTCCAGCGGCAACTTGAGTTGCACACGCTCCTCAACAAATGTCTGCAAGCCACGCAGCAAGGGTTCATCGGTAACGAATTTCTTCTCGTTGAACGCCACCATGAATTCGCGCCCGCTCTCGCTGATCGGCTGCAGACGGTGGCGATGCTTCGGCGGCACCGTCTTCATCAAGCCGACCACCTTCTCTTCCAGCAAGCCGGGCACCAGCCACTCGCAGCGGTTGATTGGCACCTGGTTGAGCATCGCCAGCGGCACGGTCAGCGTGACGCCATCTTCGGGGTCGCGCGGCTCGTGCACGTAAGTCAGCTTGAGCTTCTGCCCAAGCACCGTCAGCGACGCCGGGAAGTTGTCGCTGGTCACGCCGGCCGCCTCGTGGCGCATCAACTGTTCGCGCTCGAGATGCAGCAAGCGCGGCTGCTCACGCTCGGCCTTCTTGCGCCAGACCTCAAAGCTGCGCACATCGGTCACCTCGGCCGGAATCTGCGCGTCGTAGAAAGCCTCGATCAGCGACTTGTCGACCAGCAAGTCCGGGCGACGCATCTTGTGCTCCAGCCGCTCGATCTCCGTCATCAGGCGTTCGTTGTGCTGGAAGAAGGGCATCGCCTTCGCATGTGCATCTTCCAGATCTCCCTCCACCAGCGCCTCGCGGATGAAGATCTCGCGGCACATTGCCGGATCGATATCCGAGTACGCCACCGGACGCCGCGCATACAGCGTGAGCCCGTACAGCACGCCGCGCTCGTAGGCGCGCACCGCGCCATGCTTCTTCTCCCAGTGCGGCTCGTATACCTGCTTCTTCACGAGATGCCCGCCGACTTCCTCGATCCACTCCGGTTCGATACGCGCGATGCAGCGTGCATACAGGCGCGAGGTGTCGATCAACTCGGCCGCCATCAGCCACTTGCCAGCCTTCTTCGCCAGATAAGAACTCGGGTGCGGCCAGAAGCGGATGGCACGCGCGCCGAGATAAGCGCCTGCGTTCTGCCCTACCGTTTCTTCCTGCTTCACGCCGATGTGGCCCAGCAAACCCGTCAACAGCGCCTTGTGGATGGCCTCGTACTGACGCTCGGCTTCATTGGTCTTCGCCTTGCTCGCTGCAGCGGCAAGCGCATGATGTGGGACGTTCTTCGCTCCACCGCCGTCGTTCCCGCGAGTTGTGGATACTGAGCGGGAATCCAGTGTCTTTGCCTCTTGCCCCGAACGACGCTGGGTGCCCGCTCGCTTATCAGAGCTCGCTGAAATGACGGATTTGTCACTCACTTCGGCACGTAACCAGCCATGCTCGGCGCACAGTGAATGCAGCTGCCCATGCACATCGCGCCACTCGCGCATGCGCAACCAGGACAGGAAGTTCTGCTTGCACCAGGCCTTCTGCTTCGACGAGCCCTCGTGCTTCCAGACTTCGTCCGCGACGTTCCACAGATTCACATACCAGAGGAATTCCGAGCGCGCCTCGTTCTTGTCTTCGCCGAACTGCTCCGGCTTGTCGCTGCGCGGCATGCGGAACTTCGCATGCGCCTGATCCGCCGTGCCCGTCTGCTCCGGCGGCCGATCACGCGGGTCTTGCGTCGATAGCGCGGCGGCGATGACCAGCACTTCATCGAGGCAACCGCGATCACGCGCCGCCAGTAGCATGCGGCCGATTTTCGGGTCGAGCGGCAGCTTGGCCAGCTCCTTGCCGATCGGCGTCAGTTCATTGTCGTCATCGACCGCGCCTAGTTCGTTGAGCAACTGGTAGCCGTCGCCAATCGCACGCGGTGTCGGCGCATCGATGAACGGAAACGCTTCCACTGCGCCGAGATGCAGCGACTTCATGCGCAGGATGACGCCAGCCAGCGATGAACGCAGGATCTCCGGCTCGGTGTGCGCGAGGCGCTTGTTGAAATCCTCTTCATCGTAAAGGCGTATGCAGATGCCATCCTGCACGCGGCCGCAACGCCCCGCTCGCTGCTTGGCCGCGCTCTGCGCGATCTTCTCGACCTGCAGCAGCTCGACCTTGTTACGCACGGAATAGCGGTTCATGCGCGCGAGACCGGCATCCACCACGTAGCGGATGCCCGGCACGGTCAACGAAGTCTCGGCAACGTTGGTCGACAGCACGACACGTCGGCCATTCGAGCGGCCAAACACACGCTGCTGCTCCTGCGCGGACTGGCGCGCGAAGAGGGTCAGTATTTCGGTGCCGGGCGCATGGTGCTTGCGCAGTGCTTCCGCCGCTTCACGAATCTCACGCTCGCCCGGCAGGAAGACCAGCACATCGCCCGGGCCTTCACGCTGCAACTCGTCGACAGCATCGACGATGGCCTCGTACAGGTCCTTGTCCTGCCGCCGCGCCGCACGTTGCGCGGCCAGCTCGCGCTCACGCTGAGTCTGTTGCGCCACGAAGCCTGGCCGCACTTCGTCTTCGATGGGCCGATAGCGCACCTCGATCGGATACAAACGCCCCGACACCTCGATCACTGGCGCCGGCTTGCCATTGATGGCGAAGTGATTCGCAAAGCGCTCCGCATCCAGCGTCGCCGACGTCACGATCAGCTTCATGTCACGCCGCTTCTGCAGCAAGGTGCTCAGATAGCCCAACAGGAAATCGATATTGAGGCTGCGCTCATGCGCCTCGTCGATGATCAGCGTGTCATACGCCGACAGCAACGGATCGCCCTGCGTCTCCGCGAGCAGGATGCCGTCGGTCATGAGCTTGATGTAACTCTCAGGCTTCGTCTGGTCGGTGAAGCGGATCTTGTAGCCAACCGTGCTGCCAAGCTCGCTCCCCAGTTCCTCGGCGATACGCGCAGCTGTGGCGCGCGCGGCAATACGGCGCGGCTGCGTGTGGCCGATCAGCCCCGCTTCGCCACGGCCCAGCTCAAGGCATATCTTGGGAATCTGTGTCGTCTTGCCAGAGCCGGTCTCGCCACAGATGATGACTACCTGATGATCACGAATCGCCAGAGCAATCTCGTCGCGCCGCTGATTGACCGGCAAGTCATCCGGAAACGTTGGCTTAGGCAAACCTTCGCGACGCTTGGCGCGCGTCGCAATGCTGCGCTCGAACTTCTCACGCAAACCATCGGGCAAGGCATCGAGGCGTTCGATGGGCGCGGGCAAGGCCCGCAATGCACGACGCAAGGCGGGTCGGTCTTTGGAGAGAAGAAGGTCGAGCAAGGAAGCCACTGAAGATGAACGCAAAGCAAAGCGCGCCATTTTACGTGACAAGTCACGCCAGCCCTTCGCAATGTGCAATAGGACCAATCGACCAAAGCCACGTTGCCGTCCCCTCGCCCTGAGGGAGAGGGTGGCCCGTCAGGGCCGGGAGAGGGGGAAATCGCGGATAAGGACAACCGCAGCCCTTGAGGTCAGCCCTCATCTCGGCGCATCCGCCCACATGCCACAATCCACCACCTGACGCAGCCGCCACAAGACCATGAACCGCCGCGAACTCCTCAAACTCGCCTCCGCTGCAGCCCTCGCACAAAGCCTGCCACGCAGCCTGCTCGGTGCCACATCACTTGCAGACAACCCCTTCGCGCTCGGCATCGCCAGCGGCTCGCCGCGCCACGACGGCGTCGTACTCTGGACCCGCCTGCTCTCGTCCGGAAATGGCTTCGACAACAAACCCATCGCCGTGTATTGGGAAATTGCCGACGACGAGCATTTCAAGCGCATCGTGCAGAAAGGCAGCGCACCCGCCCTGCCCCTGCTCGGCTACTCGGTCCACGTAGAAGTCGAAAACCTGCAGCCAGACCGCTGGTATTTCTACCGCTTCAACGCGCTGGGTAACACCAGTCCGGTCGGCCGCACGCGCACCTTCGCGGCGCCGGGAATCGTCGCCGACAAGATGCGCCTCGCCTACGCCTCCTGCCAGCGCTGGGAGCATGGCTACTACGCAGCCTGGCGCCACATGCAGGCCGAGCAGCTCGACGCAGTCTTCTTCGTCGGCGACTACATCTACGAATATGCAAAGGGTAAGAACGACATACGCTCGCACGACCTCGCCAAGCCGAAGGACATTGCGGGCTATCGCGATCGCTACGCGCTCTACAAGAGCGACCCGAACCTGCAAGGCATGCACGCGCAATGCCCCTGGCTGTTCACCTGGGACGATCACGAGGTCATCAACGACTACGCCGGCCTGAACGGTCCCGGCGTCAGCGGCGACTTCGCAGCCCAGCGCGCGGCGGCGTACCAGGCTTTCTACGAAAACCAGCCGCTACGCGCCAGCGTGCTCACGCGAGCGCTTGACGGTCTCGTCGGCGGACGCAATCAAGGCGCGGAGACACGCATCTATGGCCGCGCAAGCTTCGGCAAGCTCGTCGACTTCCACATCCTCGACACACGCCAGTACCGCACTCCCCAAGCCTGTTCTGACAGCAAGGGCGGCGCCAGCGTGCGCCTCGACACCTGTGCCGAACTCAATGCGCCAGAGCGCAGCATGCTTGGCTTCGAGCAAGAACGCTGGCTCGCGGATGGCCTCAAGAACAGTGCCGAGCGCGCGCCGCGCTGGACAGTCATCGTGCAGGAAACACGCTTCGGCCAGACCATCAACCGCGGCAAGAATCCCACTGTCAGCAACGACGCCTGGGACGGCTACCCCGGCACGCGCCAGCGCATCATCGACACGCTGCAGAGCACGCGCACACCCAACCCTGTTGTCCTCGGTGGCGACGTGCACTCCAACTGGGTCGGACACATCAAGGCCGACTACAACAAGTCCGACAGCGCCAACATCGGCGTCGAATTCACCGGCACCAGCATCAGCTCCAATAGCAGCAACGCCGAGCACATACCCAAGCGCGTCGAACAGAACCCGCACTTCATCTTCGGTGACGGCTACAAACGCGGCTACGGCGTCGTCGAACTCTCACCCAGGCAGCTCACCACCACCTTGCGCGCGGTCAGCGACGTCACGCAGCCCGACTCAGGCATCGAAACCCTCGCGCAATTCGTCGTCGAACACGGCAAACCCGAGCTCCACAGAGCCTAGATCCACACGGGCCGCTCGGATAAGCACAGCGCCTTCCGAGATTGCTCCTGCAAACATGGGCAGGGCTGGTGGTCAAGGTCGCAGCCGGGGGCGCTTTGCTTTCCAAAGCACCACCCCGGACACGTTTGCCAACTCAAGCAGATTCATCTCTCCTGCGCCCCCTCAGCTTTACGACCCGGCTGTCTTTTCCTTACCTGACCGCCTACGCAATGCCTCAATGACGAGAATTTGTATCTATCTGTTACACAACAAATTTCATCAGATAGAACAAAATTGAGACCAGTCACATAAACAATGTCGATGAATTTGACAACATCAACAATCGGTAAAACTTACTCACTATAAAAATCAGTGATATAGCAATATGGCTTGCTAATTGCTTCCAACTCCAGCGGAGTCGACATCAGATTCTTGAGGGAGGGCCACTCGGTGGAGGCACAAGCCGGAGGTCATGAAAGATTCACTATCCGGTCACGGGATTTGACGTTTTCGGATAACCTCATGCGCGGGAACGTGATTTAGTTCCCCGGGTGAAAAAAAATAAACCTATGTGGAGAGTTGACATGATTCATATGAAGAAAATGGTAGCAGCCGTTGCAATCGCTGCTGCTTCGGTTGGCGCGGCACAAGCCGACACGTACGTGTCGAACTTTGAGTTTGGCCTTTTGGCGGATGGAGGCCTGTTGAAGTCGAACGACAACAATCCTTTGTTTATGGAAACCTTGGCGACCGACCCATTTATCTGGACAGGCCCTAGTTCGAACGGCATTCAAGTTTGGGATGACGTTGCAATGGAAGCGAAAGTCCCTGGCAACGCCATTGTGGCTAATCTGCTGAACGGCGGCACTGTCACCAACTCCGTTTACGGCTCGTTCATGGGTCTGGTAAAGAACGCCGGTGTTACAGCAAGTTTCAGTCTGGATACCGCAGTGACGGGTGGCAGCAAGTACTTCTCGCTTGACTCCATTACAACTATTGCTGGCAAGACCAATGGCAATGCGACCGCAGGCCAGAATGCAGTCATTACCCTGTGGAAAGACGGCGTTCAAGTTGGCTCATGGAGTAACACGGTGATTGGCACTGCAACGACCATTGCTGTCGGCGATGCGTGGACCGTCACATCTCTGGCTGGTATTGAAGCGGACACAGTCAAGATCTACTCGATCAAGGGTCAGCAATTCTTTGACAATATTCAGGTAACCGCTGTGCCGGAAGCCAGCACCTACGCCATGCTGCTGGCAGGCCTGGGCATGATCGGTGTAATCGCACGTCGTCGTACCAAGGCCTAAGCAATACACCTTACCGCAAAGCAAAGCGCCCATCCTGCAAAGGATGGGCGCTTTTCATTGGGCTCTACTGAATTGCTTTGACGGCTAGACGCCCAACAACTCCGCTGCATGACTTCGCGTGGTCTCGGTGATGTTCACGCCGCCCAGCATGCGGGCGATTTCCTCGATACGACCGTCCTGGTCGAGATCCACCAAGCGCGAGTAGGTTTGTCCGTCGCGGTTTTCCTTGGCGACTTTCCATTGCCAGTTCGCCTGTGCGGCAACTTGCGGCAAGTGGGTCACGCATAGCACCTGGCGAATGCTGCCGAGCTCGCGCAGGCGACGGCCGACGATTTCTGCGACGCTGCCGCCGATGCCGACATCCACCTCGTCGAAGATAAGGGTGGGCACGGCTTGTGAGGCGCTGGCGATGACCTGGATCGACAGGCCGATACGCGACAGTTCGCCGCCGGATGCAACCTTGGCGAGTGGCCGCAGGGGCTGGCTGGGATTGGCAGCGACCTGGAACTCGATCTTTTCCAGCCCGTGTGCGCTGCCCTCCTCTTCCGCTTGCAGCGCGATCTCGAAGCGGCCGCCTGCCATGGCGAGTTCCTGCATGGCCTCGGTGACGCCTACACTGAGTTTCTTCGCAGCGGCAGCGCGTTTGCTGGAAAGCTGGTCGGCGGATTTGCGGAATGCTGCCTCAGCAACCCGCTCGCGCTCAGCCAGGAGGGCTGGATCACCCATGGCCGTAAGGCTGTCGAGACGGGCTAGGCTCTCGGCGAGGAGGCCTGGCAAGTCTTCCGGCTGGACACGGTACTTGCGCGTCACCTGCATGACGTCGGCAATGCGCTGATCCAGCTGGGCGAGACGTTCGGGGTCGAGGTCGACACGATCCTGATAGCGTTTGAGCGCGTGGCCGGCCTCGTCCATGCGGATGGAGGCTTCGCTCAATAGTTCGGCGATGTCCTTGAGCGCGGGATCAAACTCTGCAAGTTCGAATAGTCGGACGACCAGGCGTTCGGTCTGCGCTGCGAGCGGTTGATCACCCTCGCTGACAGCTTCAAGTGCCGTGCCCACCCCTTCGAGCAGACTGGCCGCATGAGTCAGGCGGGCATGCTCCTGATTGAGGGGCTCCCATTCGCCGGCGCCGAAGTTGAGGCCTTCGAGTTCCTGCACCTGGAAGCTGAGCATCTCCTGCTCGCGCGCCAGCCCGGCTTGCTGTTGCTGTGCCTCTTCGCGTGCCTTGCGCGCAGCAACCAGCTCGCGCCAGAGTCTGCCGACCTCTTTCGCCAGCACACCGAGACCGGCATGATCGTCCAGCAGCGTGCGTTGTGCATCCGGCCGCAGCAAGGCTTGATGCGCATGTTGCCCGTGGATGTCGGCGAGGAACTCGCCCAGCTCGCGCAACTGTGTCGCGGTCGCGGGCATGCCATTGATGTAGGCGCGCGAACGGCCACCGCTGTCGACAACACGACGCACGAGCAGGCCATCGTCTCCTGCCTCGAGATCCTGGCTCGTCAGCCAGGGGCCGACAGGTGAATCGGTGGCGAGCTCGAATTCGGCAGCAAGATCAGCCTTGTCACAACCCGTGCGCACGACGCCGGCATCGGCGCGCTCGCCCAGCAGAAGCGACAAGGCGTCGAGCAGGATGGATTTGCCCGCGCCCGTCTCGCCAGTCAGCGCACCGAAGCCTGTGCGGAAATCAAGTTCGAGACGATCGACGAGGACGAAATCGGAGATGAGTAGGCGACGCAGCATGGAGTGATCGTGAGTTCGAGCAGGCGCTCATTCTAACGTAGCGGGCTGACCCGCAAGACGACACCGGAGCGTTCGCCTCGCTCGGAGGAACTCCAGCATTCAGGAGAAGCCCTTCGGCAGGCTCAGGACAGGCGCGGCGTGGAACTCCAATGCAGCTTTTCACGCAATACGGCGAAGTAGCTGTAGCCCGGTGGATGCAACAGGGTCACGGACTGATCGGAGCGACGCACGCGCACACAATCGCCGCCGTGCGCATCGAACAAGGTCTGGCCGTCGTAGTGGATGCGTGCGTCATGCGGCGCGACAATACGGATGTCCACAACACTATCGTGCGACAGGGCGATGGGGCGGTAGGTCAGGCCGTGTGGCGACAGTGGCACCAGCACCATGCCAGCCAGACGCGGATGCAGGATGGGGCCGTTGGCCGACAGCGCGTAGGCAGTCGAGCCGGTAGGTGTGGCCACGATGACACCGTCCGAGCGCTGCGAGTAGATGTATTCGCCGTCGACGGTGAGTTCGAACTCGATCATGCGGCCGATTTCACCGCGGCTGGCCACAACGTCGTTCAGGGCCAGGGAAGTGAACACCGGTACGCCATCGCGCAAGACTTCGGCCTCGAGCAATGCACGGCGTTCACGCAGATACTGCCCGTCGAGAATTTCGCCCACGCGCTCCAGCATTTCGTCGCGGCCGATATCCGTCAGGAAACCCAGGCGCCCCTGGTTGATTCCCAGCAAAGGCACGGTATTGACGGCCAGCCGACGCGCCGCTGCCAGCAAGGTGCCGTCGCCCCCGAGCACGATCGCGAGATCCGCCTTTTCGGCGATCTGCTCGAACGTCACGGCTCGTGCACCGCCGACGCCGCCGACGACGCGCGAGGTGTCTTCATCAACCAGAACGCTGACGCCACGAGTCTGCAGGAAGGCAGACAGACGCCCGAGCGCTTCGGCCACGCTGGCACTCTGGTACTTGCCGACGAGCGCAACGGTGCGGAAATCGCACGCAGACTCGCTTAATGACTCTTTTTCCATTCCCGGATTTAACCACATGCTTCAGCGCTGTCCACCGCCAAAAGACTGATAATGAAAAGCCCAGCGCATCGACAACCGTCAATCGACCGCGCTGTGCGGCCCCTGCAAACTCACATAAAATCGGCCTACGCTCACCCGGACCCCTCAGATGAACCAGCTTGACCAGCGCGCCCGCATCCTGATGAAGACTCTCGTTGAGCGCTATATCAGCGAGGGCCAGCCCGTCGGGTCGCGTGCGCTGTCGCGCCAGTCCGGGCTGGAGTTGTCGCCCGCGACGATCCGCAACGTCATGGCCGACCTGGAAGAGCTCGGGCTCATCACCAGCCCTCACACCTCGGCGGGGCGCATCCCGACGCCATTGGGCTACAGACTCTTCGTCGACACATTGCTGACGGTCAAACCACTGGAACAGGACGAGGTGCGCGAGCTCAAGAGCCATTTCGTACCGCACGAGCCCAAGCGCGTCATCTCTGCTGCGTCGCAGCTCCTGTCGGAGCTGACGCAGTTCGCCGGCGTCGTCGTCGCGCCGCGCAAAGAGGCCGACAAGGTTCGCCAGATCGAGTTCGTCAGCCTCTCTGAGACGCGCGTACTGCTGATCATCGTGACACTGTCGGGCGATGTGCAGAACCGCATCGTGCATACGCAACGAGCCTATTCGCCTGCCGAACTGGTGACGGCAGCCAACTACCTCAACCACCATTGCGCCGGCCTTGGCTTCAGCGACATGCTCGGGCACCTGCGCGACGACCTCGTTCAACTGCGCGCAGACATGGCCGAATTGATGACCGCGACCATCAACGCCGGCAGCGAAGCCCTCGAAGAGAACACCGGCGCGTACGTGCTGTCTGGCGAGCGCAAGCTGCTCGAGGTGAACGACCTCTCTTCCAATATGGGCCGCATGCGCGAGCTGTTCAGGCTGTTCGAGCAGAAGTCCGGCCTGCTGCAACTGCTTGATCAGTCACACCGCGCCGAGGGCGTGCAGATCTTCATCGGTGGCGAGTCCGGTATCAATTCGCTCGACGAATGCAGTGTCGTGACCGCGCCTTACGAAGTCGATGGCCAGATCGTCGGCACGCTCGGCGTTATCGGCCCGACCCGCATGGCCTATGAGCGCGTCATTCCCATCGTGGACATCACGGCCAAGTTGCTGAGCGGCGCGCTGTCAAATAACGCCTGAACCGAACGCCAGGACGGCTGCCGCCCCGGCATGCCACTGCCGCAAGCCAGCCCCCAAAGATCACAGACTCCCGAACCTCGATGCCCCGCTTCCTCCCCGAACCCAAGCACGACCACAGCACGCCACCCGCCATCGGCATCCTGCTGATCAACCTGGGCACGCCTGCAGCGGCGACCGCCAAGGCGGTGAAGCCCTACCTCAAGCAGTTTCTCTCCGACCCGCGCGTGGTCGAAATTCCACGTGCCGCCTGGTGGCTGATTCTCAACGGCATCATCCTCAATACGCGCCCGAAAGCTTCCGCAGAAAAGTACGCCAAGGTCTGGAACACGGAAGGCTCACCCCTGCGGGTGCATACCGAGAAACAGGCCAAGCTGGTACAGGGATTCTTCTCGCATGCAGGACAAACGCAGGTGTTGGTGGATTACGCCATGCGCTACGGCAAGCCAGGCATCGATGAGGGCTTGCGTCGCCTGAAGGAGCGAGGTTGCACGCGCATCCTGACGCTGCCGCTCTATCCACAATATGCGGCGAGCACCACGGCCAGTACCTTCGATGCCATCGCGGACAGCTTCAGGCGGATGCGCAACCTGCCGGAGCTGCGCATGGTTCGCAGCTTTCACGACGATGCGGGCTACATCCGTGCGCTCGCGGCAAGCGTGCAGAAGCATTGGGAAGTGAACGGCCGCGCCGAGAAACTCGTGATGAGTTTTCACGGCGTCCCGCGCTTCACACGCGACAAGGGCGACCCATATTTCTTTGAATGCCAGGAAACGGCGCGCCTGCTCGTAGAGCAACTGGGACTCAAGCCGGAGCAGTATGTCGTCACCTTCCAGTCACGCTTCGGCAAAGCCGAATGGCTCAAGCCCTACACGCAAGCTACGCTGGAGAAAATGGCCAAGGACGGCGTGAAGACGGTCGACGTCATCTGCCCGGGTTTCGTTGCGGACTGCCTCGAAACGCTCGAGGAAATTGCCATCGAGGTACGCTCGGCCTTCATTGCAAATGGCGGCAAAGCCCTCAACTACATCCCGTGCCTCAATGAACGGCACGATTTCATCAACGCGCTGGTCAACCTGTGCTCTCGTCACATGCAGGACTGGCTCGCCCAACCCGTACCCGATGCGGCGGCACTGAAAGCCATCGCTGCGCGTGCAAACTCCTTAGGAGCCAAGAACTGATGCTGAAACTTCTCGCCCGCTGGGCCCTGAATGCGCTCGCACTGATGGTCCTGCCCGCCCTGATCAGTTCGATCACGGTCGCCGGCTTCGTACCGGCTCTCGTTGCCGCACTGGTGATCGGCCTGCTCAATGCGTTGTTGCGACCGATCCTGCTGATCCTCACCCTGCCGGTGACCATCGTGAGTCTTGGCATCTTCGCGCTGGTGATAAACGGCCTGTTGTTCTGGGCCGCGTCCGGTCTCGTGCCGGGTGTGCACATTGCCGGCTTCTGGGGCGCTTTCTGGGGCGCTATCGTCTACAGCGTGTTGAGCTGGCTGGTCGACATGGCGCTTGGCGATGCGCGCCCGCAAATGCGTATCGGCAGGAACTAAGGCCCCGCACGGCAGTAGCGCCAGCACTTCGCCCGGCCGGGTTGAATCAGGCCAATAACTCCCAGCTCATCGGTGTGCCGCGCTTGATGTCGTGCGCGGCACGGCGCCCGGTGATGTGCTCCTGATGCTTCGGTGGCAAGCCCAGACCCGGGCGGATCGCACGCACATTGTCGGAAGTGAATACCTCCCCCGCCGCGATATCGCGCACGACGTACAGCGAACGGCGGAATACCAGCGATTCGCGCTCGCGTTCGGTTGCACCGAAGCGCACGATGCCCATGGCCTGGCGCGCCCGCTCCGTCTCGTCGACCAGCAGGCGCACCTCGTGTGGCTCCAGCGAAAACGCGCTGTCCACACCACCGTCTTCACGTCGCAAGGTCACGTGCTTCTCGATGACGGTCGCGCCCATCGCCACGGCCGCAACGGCGCAACCGATGCCAAGGGTGTGATCCGACAGGCCGACTTCCACACCGAGCACCTCGCGCATGTAAGGGATGGTGCGCAGATTGCTGTCGGCCGGTGATGCCGGATAGGTACTCGTGCACTTGAGGATGATGAGGTCCTTGCAGCCCGCGCCGCGCGCAGCGTCGACCGCCTCGGCAATTTCCACGAGCGAAGCGAGGCCGGTGGAGATGATCATCGGCTTGCCCATCGATGCCACCTTGCGGATCAAGGGCAGATCGATGTTTTCGAAGCTCGCCACCTTGTAGCAGGGCACATCGAAGCTGGCGAGGAAGTCCACGGCGGTCTTGTCGAAAGGCGTGGAGAAGGCCAGCATGCCACGTTGCTTTGCGCGCTCGAAGATGGGGCCGTGCCAGGCCCAGGGTGTATGGGCTTCCTCGTAGAGGTCGTACAGGGTGCGACCGTTCCACAGGCTCTTCTCGTCCTGGATCAGGAATTCACCGTGCGGGATATTCAGCGTCATCGTGTCCGCGGTATAGGTCTGGATCTTCAGCGCATGCGCACCAGCGTCGGCGATGGCATCGACGATTTCCAGCGCACGATCGAGCGAACCGTTGTGGTTGCCGCTCATCTCGGCGATGAAGAACGGCGCAGCATGCAAGCCGACCGGGCGGCCTCCGATTTCGAACATTACGGACCTCTCAGGGGAACTGATGACACGTCTGGGATGCTTGCATCTTATGCCCGCCCCACGCGCAGGATCGACGGATTTGCCGTCACTTTGCGCGGCTTATTGCGCCACGCGGGCAGGGCCACCATGCAAATCCGGCCTCAAGACCGAACGTGGCGTACACTCGTGCTCTATCCCGCTTCCAGGTTGCCATCTTGATATTCCCCCCTCTTCCCCCTCGCCGCGCCACCACGACCTTCCGCGAAAGGGCATGCCATGAATGAGCAGATCAACGCGAAGGTCAGCTGGACGGAAGCCAACGAGGCGCGCAGCGCCGACTGGCACTCGGAAGGCGGTACGCCGCCGCCCAAGCGCATCGTCGTAGCCGATGACACGATCAGCGCTGACGCGGCCTATCGCCTGGCTTGCGAAGGTACGGCCCTCCTCTGGCGTGGCGACTTCCAGAACGCCCGCCAGCTGCTGCAGGCCATGGCGCGTCGCATCGACCGCAAACCGCCGGCAAAGAAGAAGGAAGGCGAAGTCACTCCGCTGAGTGAAGTATTCAACAAGCATCGTCTGGCGCAGTCGCAACGTGCGCGCACGCTCGGCATGTTGCTACTCCCCTTCGAAGCGGACTTCACGGTGCCGCTGCGCCGCGCGCCGGATGTGCGCCAGGCCTGTCTCGAAGCCTACGGCAAAGTCGAAGCACCTTTCCTTGCATCGTTGCGTGAGTTACTCGGCCTGATCGGGGCGCACGAGTGGCATCGCAAGGGCGTCGAAATTGCAGCGCTGGGTGAGCGCATCCATCCGCACTACGGCGTGTTCGCCCCCACCCGCGCGGAATACATCAAGCTCGTGGCCGAGGCGCCCCTGCCCTCGAAAGAGCTGGCCTTCGACATCGGTACGGGTACGGGTGTACTTGCCGCCGTGCTTGCCAAGCGTGGCGTTGCGCAAGTCGTTGCAACCGACATGGACCCGCGCGCACTGACTTGCGCCAACGAGAATTTCAAACGCCTGCGCGTCAATCGTCAGGCCAATGCGATCCACGCCGATCTCTTCCCGGACGGTCGTGCGCCGCTGATCGTGTGCAACCCGCCCTGGGTACCTGCGCGTCCGAGCTCTCCGCTCGAACACGCGGTCTACGATCCGGATAGCCGCATGCTGCGCGGCTTCCTGAATGGCCTGGCTGCGCACCTGACGCCGCGTGGTGAGGGCTGGCTGATTCTCTCCGATCTGGCAGAGCATCTTGGCCTGCGCTCTCGCGAAGAACTGATGTCCATGGTGGAAGGTGCCGGCCTGCGTGTCATCGATCG
The DNA here is from genome assembly GCF_036017035.1 of Uliginosibacterium silvisoli. Lineage (NCBI taxonomy): Bacteria > Pseudomonadati > Pseudomonadota > Betaproteobacteria > Rhodocyclales > Zoogloeaceae > Uliginosibacterium > Uliginosibacterium silvisoli. The sequence goes on from NZ_JAYXHS010000004.1 coordinate 562,037, forward strand.
CATCGACACGAAACCAACGCACGCCAAGGCGGCGGACAGCAGCGACCCGCTGCACACCGCACGCGCTGCCGAGGTGACATCCCTGTGGCGGCTAGGCGCAATCGCGTCCTGATGCGCACTACCGAGTAGCTGAACCGTATGAGACGAGCGCCATGACCACTTTCGCCATTCTGCTGTGCCTGCACCTGTGTGCCGTGATCTTCTGGGTCGGTGGCATGGCCATCATGCATATCGCTGTGCGTCCATCCGCCGTCGAGATGCTGGAGCCACCGCAGCGCCTGCCGTTCATGGCCGTCACCCTGGGGCGCTTCTTCCTCGGCGTGACGATTTCAATCGTCGTGCTTCTGGTCACGGGCGCGTGGATGATGCATTTCATGGCCAGCGTCGGGCGCTTGCCACATTCAGTCGAAGCCATGGCTGGTCTGGGCATCCTGATGATGGCTATTTTCGGCCATGTACGTTTTGCCGCTTTTCCAAAGCTGCGTCGTGCAATTGCTGCCAAGGCCTGGCCCGAGGCGGGCAAGCAACTCGGCATCATCCGCCAACTGGTGGCGCTCAACCTCACGCTTGGCGTCGTGACGGTGGTCATTGCAATCATTGGACGTACTGCGCTGGTCTGATCTCAGGACTGAAAAATGCTGAGACCCGGGTGTGATCATCCGCCGCGAAATGCCTCGGGCATTTCGTTGCACTGACACACCGTACAAAACTGCTCCGGCACACGCTAGACCCGTGTTCCGGCACGACAGTGCGGGCTCTCAAACAGTTTTCCGGAGATACATCATGAACAGCATTATCTATATCGTCGGTCTCGTCGTCGTCGTGGGCGCCATCCTGTCCTACTTCGGCTTTCGTTGATCCGCCGTCGATTACCTCACGCAAGCCTGCCGCACGCCGAAGCACGCACCTGCTGCTTCGGCCCTCTTCTGATTTCCCGCAGCTGCATTTCCCACACTTGCAAAGTCTTCCAGGGCAATTCCGCTTGCGGTAATTGCACAGCGCGGCGCGCGCCAGGCAACTCCCGCGAGCATGCCTTTTCGTCAGCGCCAACGGCGCTTCCAGACGGATTTCGTGCAGCGCCGGACGGCCATGGGCATGCGCCTTGCGGGTCACAGCATCACGGCAAAGCAGTGCTTTGCGACCTGACTTCCTGCTGCGGCGAAGGGCCTCGTGCCTGAGCGCTGGCAGCAAGCGATTCCTGGAGGAGACATCATCATGAAATGCAAAAGGCATTTTCTGATTCTGACGCTTGCCGCGGCCCCGATGCTCGGCAACGCGGAGGAATGGGTTACGACACAAGGTATTTCGTATCTGTGTGGCGGCGTGGGCGATGAAAGTCTGGCGCAGATGAAGAGCGCCGAAAGCTCAGCCGACGCACAGCTAGTGCTTACCGCGGGTAACGAACGCAGCTATCTCAACGACGTGAAGCTGACCGTGGCCAGCGCCGACAAGCAACATGCCGTGACCTGGCAGGCAGCAGGGCCGGTGTGTCTGCTGAAGCTCCCCCAAGGAAGCTCCACGGTCGACGCCAGCTATGGCGATGAACGTCGCAGCCTGAAGCTGAACAAACCCGCGAAGAGCGGTGTGCGTCAGCCAACTGTCATCAACTTCAACACCAACTGACCTCAGTGTCAGACACATCCTTGCAACAAGAACAGAGGAACAGACCATGAAGAATTCATCCATGAAGAGACAATCCGTTCTCATCGCACTTTCCGGCCTCATCGCATTGTCAGGCTGCGCTGAACTGAGCCCCACAGCCAAGGGCACCGGCATCGGCGCGGGCGTCGGCGCCGCCTCGGGGGCCATCATTGGCAAGACCACCGGCAGCGACAAGGTCGGTCGTGACGCGGCGATCGGCGCAGCGGTCGGGGCTCTCGGCGGCTATGTCTGGTCGTCACGCATGGAGGCGCAGAAGCGTTCGATGGAACAGGCTGCTGCCGGCACGGGCGTGAGCGTCAGCCAGACGGCTGACAACCAGCTCAAGCTCGATATTCCGAGCGACGTATCGTTCGATGTGGGCCGCGCTGATATCCGCAGCAACTTCCGCCCCGTGCTCGACAAATTTGCGGGCACGCTCAAGAGCAATCCCGACACGCAGATCCGGGTGATCGGCCATACCGACAGCACGGGCTCGGATGCGGTGAACAATCCGCTCTCCGTGAATCGCGCAGAAAGCGTGCGTGAGTATCTCGGCGATCACGGTGTCGCGACGTCGCGCATCGGCATTGATGGTCGCGGTGAGCGCGAACCCATCGCCACCAACGACACGGAAGCCGGCCGCGCGAAGAATCGTCGCGTCGAGATTCTGGTTGGCGAGCCGGGCAACTGAGGCCGGTAGCCGCGCCGGGCAGACCTGTCTGTAGCGGACCATCGGGTGCAAGCAGAAATGCTTGCACCCGATTTTTCTGGCGCCTGCGCCACCCCATCCACTTTGGGAGCTGACGGCATTACCCGCATCCGGGTCAGTGGCGTAGCATGCGGCCTTGCTCGCCAATCGGTCCGCACCATGCCTCGATCAACGCCCGCTCCTCACTCTCTGACCTCCAGGTCCATCCTGCTTTCGCTGCTACGGCCTTACCGCATGCGCATGGTCTTGGCGGGTATCGCTCTGGTGGTCGCGGCGGGCGCCATGCTTGGCGTGGGGCAAGGCTTGCGCGCAGTCATCGACCGCGGCTTCGCAGCAGGCGATCCGGCCTGGCTCGACCGCGCCCTGCTCGCCATGTTCGGCGTCATCGCCTTGCTGGCGGCGGCCACATGGATGCGTTTCTACAACGTGTCATGGCTCGGCGAGCGCGTCACGGCAGACTTGCGACGCCGCGTGTTCGATCATCTGCTGAGCCTGCCGCCATCGTGGTTCGAATCGGGCCGCACAGGTGACGTCATTTCGCGCCTCACGTCCGACACCACGCAAATCGAAAGCGTCATCGGGTCTTCCGTGTCGATCGCATTGCGCAACCTGTTGCTGCTCATCGGCGGTCTTGCCATGTTGCTGGCGACGAGCTGGAAACTCACGCTGATGGTGCTGGCAGGCGTGCCGCTGGTGGTGACACCCATCGTGTTCTTCGGCCGCCGCGTGAAGAAGCTCGCGCGCGAGAGCCAGGACCGCGTGGCCGACCTGGGTGCGCATATCGACGAGAGCATCCACGAGATACGCATCGTCCAGGCCTACGGACACGAAGCCGATGACAGGCGCCAGTTCGGCGCTCGCGTCGAACAGGGCTTCGCCACCTCGGTACGCCGCATCCAGGTGCGCTCGGCACTCATCGTTGCGGTGCTGGTGCTGGTGTTCGGCGCGATCTCGTTCATCCTGTGGGTCGGCGGTCATGATGTGCTGGCCGGGCGTCTGTCTGCCGGCAATCTGTCAGCCTTCGTGTTCTATGCCGTCATCGTGGCAGGCTCTGTCGGCGCCTTGTCCGAAGTGTGGGGAGAGCTGCAGCGGGCGGCGGGTGCGACGGAACGGCTGGCGGAAATTCTCGCCACGAAACCGGAGATCAACGTTCCTGCGAATCCCCTGCCCTTGCCCTTACCTCCTCGCGGTGAGGTCAGCTTCGAGGCCGTCAATTTCCATTACCCGACGCGACCCGATACACCGGCACTCGCCGACCTGAGCCTGACAGTGCGACCAGGCGAGACCGTGGCGCTCGTCGGCCCCTCTGGCGCTGGCAAGACCACGGTCTTCCAGCTGCTGCTGCGCTTCTACGACCCGGCAGGCGGCAGCGTGAAAATCGATGGTGTCGAGCTGCGCGATGCCCACCCCGATGCCGTGCGCCAGCGCCTCGCACTCGTGCCGCAGGAGCCGGTCATCTTCGCCATGAGCGTGCTGGAGAACGTGCGCTACGGCAGGCCGGACGCCAGCAGCGAGGCCGTGCACGCTGCCTGCGTTGCTGCGTTCGCAGATGAGTTCATCCGGGCGCTGCCGCAAGGTTATGAAACGGATCTCGGGGAGCGCGGCGTGCGCCTCTCAGGCGGGCAACGACAACGCATTGCGATTGCCCGCGCCATCCTCGCCGATCGGCCCATCCTGCTGCTGGATGAAGCCACCTCCTCGCTCGACGCCGAGAGCGAGCGTGTCGTGCAGGCTGCGCTCGAGCATCTCATGCAAGGCCGTACGACGCTGGTCATCGCCCACCGTCTCGCCACGGTGCAACGCGCCGACCGCATCGTTGTGCTCGAGCATGGCCGCATCATCGAGACGGGCACACATACCGAGCTGGTCGCGGCCGATGGTCTGTACGCGCATCTGGCGCGACTGCAGCTGACGGCCTGAGCGGACAGATCAAAGCGCTGCCTACGAGAACTTGTTCGCGGCCTTCATCGCCAGGAAGCCAGCGAACCCCGAAGCACAAGTGCCATACACCATATCGACAATGCATACCTTGACGCTCCAGTCGCGCAAGGTTGCCAGGTTGGACAGGTCATACACACCGTAGGCAACCAGCCCGACGACGGCACTACGCAACACCGCTTCGCCCAGCGTCGATGGCCTGATATGCAAGGCAAGGAACACCAGCCCGAGCGGATAGCACAGGTAGAACAACGCGGCAGGCAGCCACTTCGGCGTGTCGAGCAACAAGGGGCCGATCTCCTGTTTGTACATGTCGAGCCCCAGCCAGCCCAGCCACACGGCATCGAGGGCAGCCATCACCAGCAACACGACGCCGTAGGCCACGAAGAACGCTTTAGGGGTGAGACGGCTGGATGACATCGCATGACCTCGGAAAATCGGCGGCACAAGCGCCGCGAGCATTGATGACTACGCAGCGAAACGTCGGCGCGGATGCAGGCGCCCCTGCCGCTACGACCAGAGTCACTTGTGCCACACCCTCTTCGCCCCGTCTGCCCTGAAGAAACAAGCCTTTTCAATCAATCACTAAATCACAGTTAAACGTTTACCCCAATTTTCCTTGCAAGCCGCTTTTCCCACAATCCGTCGCGACGCTTCTGGCCGGTGCTACTAAACCCGCCAGGGATCTGGACTCACCCACCAGGCAAAGGAGAGCGTCGCTTTCGCGGGGCAGTCGCCCGCTTTCGCACCTACAAGGAAATCAAGAATGAACAAGACACTCACCCACACCGCTTGCGCACTCCTGCTGGCAAGCTTCGGCCTCGCTGCACAGGCATCTACCAACGCCCAGAACACCGACATCCGCAATGGTGGTTCGATCAACACCGGCCCCGACGCCACGGCTGATTCGCCGATCTTCACGGTCGTGAACCAGGAATCCAGCCGTGCCGAACTCCGCTTTGCCACTTTCACAAGCGGCTCGCATTCGCTGGAAGGCACGGTCAAGCTCATCAAGCTTTCCGGTGGCAAGACCAGCCTCGCGCAGACTTTCTCGGAAACCGGCGGCAACCCGATCAGCCAACTGGCGATTGACGAGAGCGGCTACTTCTACGAGGTTCAACGCAGCACGGGCGACTCCAGCAGCGAGCGTAGCTGCGGCCTGCCTAAGCTCGCGGTCGGCAGCACGGCAAAGATCAAGCTGGTCTATGACGTCAGCAAGGGCACCAGCACCTCGTACGTGAATGGCAGCAAGTGCAAGACCATCACCAAGTCTGGCTGGACCAAGCTCTACACCAAGATCGGCGCCTACCAGACGGCCAGCGGCTCCGGCACGGTGAGCGTGCAGTGGACCAACTTCACCGTCAAATAACGCGCACCCGCCACACGACGGCCAGCCTCACAACGCAGGGGCTGGTTCCGTCGCACTGTCGTCTTCCGCTTCCTCACCGAGGAAACCACCGCTCTGATGCGCCCACAGGCGCGCATAGATGCCGCCCTTGTCAAGCAGTTCGCGGTGACTGCCCTCTTCCACGATGCGCCCCTTGTCGAGCACGACGAGCCGATCCATCGCCGCGATGGTCGACAGCCGATGCGCAATTGCCACCACCGTCTTGCCCTCCATCAGCCGGTACAGGCTGCTCTGGATCGCCGCTTCGACTTCGGAGTCCAGTGCACTGGTGGCTTCGTCCAGTAGCAGGATGGGGGCATCCTTCAGCATCACGCGCGCAATCGCGATGCGCTGGCGCTGGCCGCCGGAGAGCTTCACACCACGCTCACCGACATGCGCGTCGTAAGCCGTACGGCCCTTCACGTCTGCCAGCCCGAGAATGAACTCGTGCGCCTCCGCGCGACCTGCTGCCGCCAGCATGTCGTCATGCGTAGCGTCGGGCCGACCGTAAAGGATGTTGTCGCGCACCGAGCGGTGCAGCAGCGAAGTGTCCTGCGTCACCATTCCTACCTGCGCGCGCAGGCTGTCCTGCGTGACGTGCGAGACGTCCTGCCCGTCGATCAGCACGCGCCCCTGCTCCACGTCGTAGAAGCGCAGCAACAGATTGACGATAGTGGACTTGCCCGCGCCCGAACGACCGACGAGGCCGATCTTTTCGCCCGGCTTGATCGTCAGCGTCAGCGCCTCAATGACCTTGTGCTCGCCACCGTAGGCAAAGCTCACGTCCTCGAAACGCACCTCGCCGTGACTGACCCGCAGCGGCTTGGCATCGGCACGATCGGTGATGGTGTGGATGCGTGACAAGGTATTCATGCCGTCCTGCACCGTACCGATGTGCTCGAACAGCGCCGTCATCTCCCACATGATCCATTGCGAGATGCCGTTGAGGCGCAACGCCATCGCCGTCGCAGCGGCAACGGCGCCGACCCCGACTTCACCCTTGGTCCACAGCCACAGCGTCATGCCCGCCGTCGCAACGATCAGCAACATGCTCAATGCGTGATTGACGGTCTGCACGCCCGTGACGAGTCGCATCTGGCCGTGCGCAGTCTTCATGAACTCCTGCATCGCCGAACGTACGTAGCTCGCCTCGCGACGCGCGTGAGAGAACAGCTTCACGGTCGCGATATTAGTGTAGGCATCGGTAATACGTCCCGTCATCAGCGAGCGCGCATCTGCCTGCTTTTGCGACACCGCGCCCAGGCGCGGCACGAAGTAGAACAAGGAGCCGACATACAGGGCCAGCCAGGCAAAAAACGGCAGCAGCAGCCAGAGATCAAAACCGCCCACCACGGCCACCATGGTGATGAAATAGATGATCACGAAGACCAGGATGTCGGTGACGATCAACACCGTGTCGCGTACCGCCAGCGCGGTCTGCATCACCTTGGTCGCAATGCGGCCGGCGAACTCGTCCTGATAGAAACTCATGCTCTGGCCGAGCATCAGGCGGTGGAAATTCCAGCGCAGGCGCATCGGAAAATTCGCAGCCAGCGTCTGGTGCTTGAGCAGGGATTGCAGCGCCACCAGCAACGGGCTGGCAATCAGCACAAGCGCCAGCAGTGTCAGCGTGCCGAGATGGTCGGCCCACAGATGCGCTTTATCGACCTGGCCAAGCCAGTCGACGACACGCCCGAGAATGCTGAACAGCAAGGCTTCGAACGCGCCGATCACGGCCGTGCAGATCGTCATGGCCAGCACGAAGCCACGCAGGCCGGCAGTACAGGCCCATACGAAGGGGAAGAAACCCTTGGGCGGCGTTTGCGGCTCACCTTCAGGGTACGGGTGCAACAGACTTTCGAAAAAACTCAGCACAAATGTGCCTCACGACGGTTCGGGAACCTCATATTGTCGCCCAGTCTGGCCGCCCGGCGTAGCCGCTTCATGACACAATCCGGCGCCAGCGAAAACCTCGCCACGCTTCTTGCGTGCAATTTCCACGCTCAATCGGCCCGATATCGTGTCCAAGTCCAACTCCCGTGCCTTGCTCCTTTTTGCGCGCAGGGCTCGCCAGCGCAGCAGCCTTGCCTGCCTGATATCCGTATCAGCGCTCCTCGCGCCAACCCTGAGTCACGCACAGGCCCCGGTGGTCGCCTGCCATTACACGTACGGCGGCCAGACCAAGGTGCTGGAAGCGCGGCCGATGAAATCGCCGTACGCCGTGCCGCGAATACAGATCGGCTCGTACTTCCAGTTACGCGCGGTTTGGCATGCAGAGCCTGCCGCGAGCGCGTCCGTGAATATCTACACCTATGCCGATGCCAACGATGGCCCGGTCATCATTCATCAGGCCAGCTACCCGCTGCCATTGCCCAGGAATGGCCCCTTCGGCTTCACCGGCCTGCAGCGCGTGTATGAACCGATGCGCGATGGCGAGTTGATCTACTGGTGCGAACTGCGCACTGCAGACAGCAGGAAACCACGAAAATGAACATCAGACTCTCGGCGCTGGCGGGCTGCATGCTTTGCCTGCTGCTTTCGGCAACAGGTTCTGCGCAGGCTGAAACCGTGAAGCTTTCTTTCGTCGGCGACCTCATGCTCGACGACGGCCCGGGCAAGGTCATTGCCAGCGGGCGTGACCCCCTGGTCAACTTCGCCGATCTGCTGAAGCAGGCCGACTATTCCATTGGCAATCTCGAATGTCCCGTGGCGACCACCGGTACGGCGATGGCGAGCAAGATCTTCACCTTCCGTGCCAAGCCACAGACGCTGCAAGTGCTCAAGGGGCGCTTCCAGGGCCTTTCCGTCGCCAACAACCATTCCGGCGACTATGGCAAGAAGGCCTTCCTCGAAACGCTGCAGCATCTCAAGGCCAACGGCTTCGAGTATTTCGGCGGCGGCCGCAATCTTGCCGAAGCCCATGCGCCGCTGTGGATCGAGCGCAAGGGCCTGAAAATTGCCGTGCTGGGCTATGACGAGTACAAGCCGCGCAGCTTCGAAGCGGGCCCGGACTGGCCCGGCATCGCATGGAGCGAAGACGGCCAGGTCATCGCCGACATTCGCGCCGCACGCGCCGCAGGCGCTGACCTCGTCATCCCGATGATGCATTGGGGCTGGGAACGCGAACCCAACCCGAGCGAGCGCCAACGCCAGCTCGCACGTACCATGATCGATGCAGGCGCCGACATGGTGGTCGGCGGTCACCCGCACATCACCCAGGGCGCCGAGTATTACAACGGCAAGCTGATCGTCTACAGCCTCGGCAACTTCGTGTTCGACAGCTTCACGACGCCCGCCACACGCACCGGCTGGCTGCTGCGCCTGACCCTGGACAAGCGCGGCGTGGTGGCCTGGGACACCGTCGGCGCCTTCATGGATGAAGAAGGCGTGCCGCAGCGCATGCCGGGTACGTCAACCCCCTGCGGCAGCCTCGGCGAAACCACGGTGCGCTACTGCGTCAACGAATAGCAGCGCGCGCAGCGCCTGGAATAACACCGGCAAGGCTCACTGGGGTTTGAAAGCCAGCGGGAAGCCGCCGTGCTTGAACGCCATCGTCAAATCGAAAAAATCGCGCCGCTGACGTGCGGAAAACGTAGCGTAGATGCGCTTGGCCGCCTCCCTGCATGCAGCCGGAATGGGCTGGTCGTGTGCGCTGCGGATGACAAGCAGGAAGGGCACGAGGAAAGTGCGTTTGATACTGACTGTCGGCCCCAGAACGCTGGACGCCTTCGTCATCTCTTCCAGGCTGAAGGCCGCGCGTACCGAGTTGTAGAAATCCTGCGTGAAGATCTCCGGCTGTATCGCCTTGCGATCGTTGGCCAGCGCCGCCTGCCCTGCCTGGCGCTTCATGCGGCCGAAGTCGGCGATATAGAGACCGCCACCGGGCTTGAGCACGCGTGCGGTTTCGCGCATCACGGCGTCCAGCGTCGCAATGTCCGGCAGATGGTGCAAGGTAATCGTCGAAACGACTGCGTCCACCGAGCCATCGCCCCATTCGCGCAGATCGTCGATGCTTGCCTTGCGCAATTCGACATTGCTCACTTTGCAGCGGATCAGGGTCTCGCGTGCCAGCGCCAGCATGCTGTCCGACGCGTCGACGCCGATGAAGTGCGCATCGGGATTCAGCTGCGCGATCAACGCCAGCTGGTTCGCCGGACCACAACCCAGATCCAGCACGCGCGCACCGGGCGCGATCACCGCGCTCGCCTGAATGGCATGGTAGAGATAAGTGTGAGCGAGGATGCCGTCTTCGCGGCCAGCCTTCATGAACGCTTCGGTATTGGCATCGTCGTCCATGACCATCTCGGGCTCTGGAACGCGCACCTGCTGCTGGCGCGATACGAAGTCCAGCAAGAGATTCATGAACAAAGCGGGACTGGGCATGGCATTTCACACGTAAGTTGGCAGGCCGCCAATTATGAACGAAACACCGCAAGCGTCAGTCAGCGAGCGATAATGCGCGCTTTCTCTGAACACGCAGGAAACATCAGTATGAGCACCCTGAACAGCTTCGGCCTGCAAAAGGCGATGCAGAAGAAGATCAAAGGCCAGATCGAGGCCGCTCCCATGCGCGGCAAGTCAGAAACCGTCGACAAGCGCGAGCAACGCAAACGCGATCAGGAACAGGGGCTGATTCCCTTTGCGTGCAAGTTGCCTTCGGCGCTTGTCGAACAAGTGCGCGAGCAGGCCGCGGCGCATGAGGGTGGCATCAACGGGCTGGTTGCGGAGTTGTTGGCGAAGGCTTTGACAAAGTAACTGCAGAAATTTTTCGCTGTCGAGGCATTGGCCCTGACTATTGCAGTCCCCTCCGCCCCGGGAGGGAACTGCCAGGTTCGAGCCGTAGCGCGTTACATCTGCAGCACACCCCGCTACGAGTCCGAAACCTTCCCCCGCAACGCCTTCACCTGCCCGCGCAGATTCTTGCCTTCCAGCCGCTTGCGCTGCGAGCTGCGTGTCGGCTTCGTCGGCGTGCGCACCCGCGGCGGCCTGGCGACGCTCTCTACGAGTTCATGCAAGCGCGCGATCGCATCAAGACGATTCGCTTCCTGACTACGCGATTGCTGCGCCTTTATGACGACGACGCCATCCTCGGTGATGCGCTGATCGCGCAGCGCGAGCAGCCGTTCCTTGTGCGCGTCGGATAGAGAAGAGGCGCGGATGTCGAAGCGCAAGTGAATCGCGCTCGATACCTTGTTGACGTTCTGCCCGCCCGCCCCCTGCGCACGTATCGCCGTAAATTCGATTTCGCTGGCGGGTATCTCGACAGGTTTTGGCAGCACGGGATCAATCCTGCGGCGATTTGACCGCAACCAGCAATCGATCGAGCTGGTTGGCGAAGGCCTGCTTGTCGGCCTGGCTGAAAGCGGCCGGCCCACCGGTCTGCACGCCGCTGCTGCGCAGACCCTCCATGAAGTCACGCATCGACAGGCTCTCGCGGATATTGGCGGCCGAATACAGCTCGCCACGCGGATTGATGGCTTTGGCGCCCTTGTCGATCACCGCCGCAGCGAGCGGTATGTCGGCTGTGATCACGAGATCGCCTGCGACCACCTGCTCGACGATGTAGCCATCGGCCACATCGAAGCCCGACGGCACCTGTACGGCACGGATGAAGCGCGAAGCCGGCACACGCAGCATCTGGTTGGCTACCAGCGTGGTCTGCAACTGCTTGCGCTCGGCCGCGCGGAAGATGATTTCCTTGATGGCGACGGGGCTGGCGTCAGCATCTACCCAGATACGCATAAAACTCCCTGAATCAGCGCGCACACGCTGCGCGCGTCACCGCATGATGCCGCAAGAGCGTGCCGCGTGCGATCAGGCGTGAGGGTGTGCGCTCCATATCTTGAGCAGATCGACCTTCGTGGTCACCGCCTCGCGCGGCAAGGCGCTGGCAATGGCGAACTCGGGGCGCGTGGCGTCGCGCCACATGGGTTCCAGCATGGGCAGACCCTTGCCATTGATGAAGCTATGCACCATCGGCGGCGTCGTTGCCGAAGCGCGTTTGAAGACAACGGCAATGTCGCCGTTCTTGAGCTTGACGTAGGAGCCCGGTGGATGGAGCCCGATTTCCTTGATCAGCAATCCCACCAGCGTGTTGCCGTACTTGTTCTCCTGCACAAAGAGATTGCGCGCCGCCTGCGCGGTATCGGACGCAGCCTTGGTATGGCGCGGCGTGACCAGCGCGGTGTAGATATCCATCGTGCGCACCAGCAGGGTGGCGTCATCGAGCGTTGTCTTGCCTGCCGGATAGCCCGTGCCGTCGGGCACCTCGTGGTGGTCGGCAACGATACGCAACCATAGTTCGTCACTCACGCCTGCCGCGCGCAACATGTCTGCGCCCTGCGCCGGATGAGTCGTGATCGCCTCCTTCTGCACGGCACTCAGGGGCAGGCGCTGCAGCGCAAGGATGGTCTGCGCATCGATCATGGCGATGTTCATGGTGAGCGCCGCACACACAGCCGTGCGCCGCCGTGCATCGTTCCAGTCCATCTTGCGCGCCAGCAGATCCACCAGTACCGCTGTATCGATGCTGTGCAGGATGGGGTATTTCGCGTGATCGGTCAGGTAAATCGCGGCCAGCGTCGCATCGAGATGCAGATCGCATAGCTTGTGCAGGACGCGCGCGATCTCGCCGATCTTCGCGGCAAAGTCCGGTACGAGTGAGGGATCGTGTGCAGCGTCGCGCAACAGCAGCGCCAGCTTGCTGGCAATCAACTCGCGCATGCGGAAAGGGTCGATCTCCAGCTCCGCCGGTGGCGGCGCAGCTCTGACGACGTCGGGGTAGTTGTAGAGCTTGAAGTCCTCCTCACGCACGAAGACGCCACGCTCGATCAGCGAATCCACCTGCGCGTTGCGCACCAGTATGAAACCCTTGGTCAGAAGCAGATGCCCCGCTTCGTCATAGAGATTCCACGGTAAGGCGGTGTCGATTCGTAGCTGGTTCAGTGCCAGCCCGAGTAATTGTGTTTGTATTTGCATGTTGGCCCCTCCTAGGGTCCTTGTTCCGCGGCCAGGCAACTCAATGCGGCTCTGCGGAGACATGCGATCAACCCCTCGCACATAGACCTTATCGGCCCCGTTCTAAAAAACTTAGCTCATACAATGGTTTACGCACAGCTTTCGTGCCGGCAGGCGGAATTATTTGTCAATAAACGTGAGGCGCTGCCTGCGCAATTTCGCCACGTATAATTCGGCGCACTGCAGCAAGCAATTCCGTCACCAACTGCTGCGCATTACTTTCCCCTCCCCATGCTGCGACTAAGCGAAATAAAACTGCCGCTCGATCATCCCGAAGAGGATCTGCGCACGGCCATCCTGAAGCGACTCGGCGTCGCTGCCGAACAGCTGCTGAACTTCAGCGTTTTCAAGCGCAGTCACGATGCGCGCAAGAAATCAGCGATCGCGCTGATCTACTCGGTCGACGTCGAGGTCAAAGATGAAGCGGCGGTGCTCAAACGCCTCAAGGCGTCGAACGGCCCCGGCCACGTCGGCCCGACGCCAGACATGGCGTATCGCTTCGTCACCCGCGCACCGGAGAGCCTGAAGCAACGCCCCGTGATCATCGGCATGGGGCCGTGCGGCTTCATGGCAGCGCTGACCCTGGCACAGATGGGCTTCAAGCCCATCGTATTGGAACGTGGCAAGGAAGTGCGCGAACGCACGCAGGACACCTGGGGCCTGTGGCGCAAGAGCACGCTCAATACGGAATCGAACGTGCAGTTCGGCGAGGGCGGTGCCGGCACCTTCTCCGACGGCAAGCTCTACAGCCAGATCAAGGACCCGCGCCATCTCAGCCGCAAAGTGCTGACGGAATTCGTGAAGGCAGGCGCGCCAGAGGAAATCCTCTACGTCAGCAAGCCGCACATCGGCACCTTCCGCCTCGTCGGCATGGTCGAGAAGATCCGCGCCGAGATCGAATCACTCGGCGGCGAAATCCGCTTCAAGACCCGCGTAGAGGACGTCATCATCGAAGACGGTAAGGTACGCGGTCTCGAAGTCCGCAAGCTGGATACGGACGAACACGAATTCATCGAAGCCAACCACGTCGTGCTGGCCGTGGGTCATAGCGCACGCGACACGTTCGAGATGCTGCACAAGCGTGGCGTTTACATCGAGGCGAAGCCCTTCTCCATCGGCTTCCGCATCGAACACCCGCAATCCATCATCGACACCTGCCGCTTCGGCAAATTCGCGGGCCATCCCCTGCTCGGCGCAGCTGACTACAAGCACGTTCATCACGCCAGCAACGGTCGCTCCGTCTACAGCTTCTGCATGTGCCCGGGCGGCACGGTGGTCGCCGCCACATCAGAGGAAGGACGCGTCGTCACCAATGGCATGAGCCAGTATTCACGCAATGAACGCAACGCCAACGCAGGCTTCGTCGTCGGCATTACGCCGCAGGACTACCCGGGCGACGCGCTTGCAGGCATTGCGTTCCAGCGTCATTGGGAAAGCCGCGCCTTCGAACTCGGCGGTCGCAACTACAACGCGCCGGGGCAACTCGTGGGCGACTTCCTCGCTGGTCGGCCATCGACTGCACTGGGCGAAGTGATTCCTTCATACAAGCCGGGCGTCACGCTTGGCGACCTGAGCACGGCACTGCCCGAATACGCCATCACCGCCATGCGCGAAGCCCTGCCCGCGCTGGAGAAGCAGATCCAGGGCTATTCGATGCACGACGCCGTACTCACTGGCGTCGAAACACGCACCTCGTCGCCGATCCGCATCAAGCGTGGCGACGACTACCAGAGCCTCAACACGCGTGGCCTGTTCCCGGCGGGCGAAGGTGCGAGCTATGCCGGCGGGATTCTCTCAGCAGCCATCGATGGCATCGAAGTCGCCGAAGCGGTTGCCATGAGCATGGTCGCCACCAAGGCCTGAGCCAGGCCGGGCCATCCGGCGCGGCTTAATGCAAGGAGCCGCCAAACAAGCCGAGGAGGCCGATGATGATCAGGTACAGCGCCACGATGTAATTGAGCAAACGCGGCGCAGCGAGGATGAGGATGCCGGCGATCAATGCAACCAGGGGGCCGATGCTGACGGATATGTTCATGCGATGTCTCCTTGTCTTCAGGCTGTTTTTCGAGCAATGCATCGCAGCTCCAGCACGATTCGGTCCCGCGCCGGCCCGCCGGAACGTACTTGATACAATTGCGCCCTCACGACCAAGGGAGAGAAGAACATGACAAATCCACCCACCCGGACCTACCGCTATTACGACTTCGTGATGGCCGCCTTCGTCTGCGTGCTGCTGTGCTCCAACCTGATCGGTGCGGCAAAGACCGCGCAGCTCGAGCTCCCCATCGTCGGCACCTTCATCTTCAGCGGTGGCGTGTTGTTCTTCCCGATTTCCTACATCTTTGGCGACATCCTGACCGAGGTGTATGGCTATGGCCGCGACCGTCGCGTCGTATGGGCCGCCTTCGCCGCACTGGCTTTCGCGGCATTCATGGCCTGGGCGGTGCTGGCCCTGCCCGTCAAACCGGACGACTTCAACCAGAGCTACCAGACACACCTCGAAGCCGTGTTCGGCAACACATGGCGCATCGTCGCCGGTTCGATGATCGCCTTCTGGTGCGGCAGCTTTGCCAACAGCTATGTGCTCGCCAAGATGAAGATCGCCACCCAGGGCAAATGGCTGTGGTCACGCACCATAGGCTCCACCCTGGTCGGCGAAGCCGTCGACTCGGGCCTCTTCTATTTCATCGCCTTCTACGCCATCTGGCCGACCGAGCAGGTCATGAAGGTCGCCCTCGCGCAGTACATCCTCAAGACAAGCTGGGAAATCGTGATGACCCCGGTGACCTACCGCGTCGTGGCCTTCCTCAAGAAGAGGGAGAACGAGGATTACTACGATCGCAATACGACGTTCAATCCATTTACCTGGCGCGTTTAGCCGTCATTCCCGCGAAGGCGGGAATCCAGCGACTCTCGCAGCAGGCTTCAAACGACACTGGATTCCCGCCTTCGCGGGAATGACGGAATTTCGATGACAAAGACCCACGACGTCCGCCCCGGCCAATCCATCGAGCTCCTCAAGGAGCTGCACATCCTGACCCGCGAGGGCAAGATGAACCAGGACAGCCGGCGCAAGCTCAAGCAGGTCTATCACCTGTTCAACTTCATCGAGCCGCTGCTCAAGGAGTCACAGGCGAAACATGCCGATGTGAGCCTCGTCGACCACGGCGCGGGCAAGTCGTATCTCGGCTTCATCCTCTACGACCTGTTCTTCAAGGAGTCGGCGAAGCAAGGGCATATCTGGGGCATCGAGACGCGTGACGAACTGGTGACGCGCTCGCGCGAGCTGGCGAAGCAGTTCGGTTTTGGCGGGATGTCCTTCATCAACGAATCGGTGGCGCAGTCGATCGAATCGAGCGAGTTGCCCGCGCGCATCGACGTGGTCACCGCCCTGCACGCCTGCAATACCGCGACAGACGACGCGATACGATTCGCCTTGCAGAAGCAGGCACAGCACATCGTGCTGGTGCCCTGCTGCCAGGCCGAAGTCGCCTCGGTGCTGCGCAAGAACAAGGGCCAGGCGCTCGGCAAGTCTGCCCTCACCGAGCTGTGGCGTCACCCGCTGCATACGCGCGAGTTTGGCAGCCAGCTGACCAATGTGCTGCGCTGTCTGCAGCTCGAAGCACATGGCTATCAGGTCAGCGTGACGGAGCTCGTGGGTTGGGAGCATTCGATGAAGAACGAGCTCATCGTTGCGACTTACAAAGACCTGCCGCGCAAGCGCCCTGCTACGCGCCTTGCGGAAGTGCTGGAAAGCGTCGGGCTGGAAGAGATGTCGGGGCGGTTTTTCACCGGCGACGGGTCTGCTCCGCAATAAGCTCTGACGGCCAGGTCCAACCAGACCCAACCAGGCCCATAAGAGAAAAGGGATCACGCACGTGAATCCCTTGGCATGAAGCTGGAGTCCGGGCCATACCCGAACGACCGTCACGCCCAAAAAAACGGCGCCGTCGATAGCGACGGCGCCGATCTCCCCCGGGCCTGTTATCCGTTCGTGAGCTGATCAGGCGGCCTGCTGCGTTGCCTCCTGAGCAAGCCCGGGCACCATTGCTGGCAAGGAACGCATCGGGCTGTCGGTGCGACGTCGCTCACCGTGCTCAGCCTGCGCTTCCGCGACGATGCGTGCGACTTCAGCACCGTCGATGGTTTCGTGTTCAAGCAATTGCGCCGTAAGCTGTTTCAGCGCGCCTTCCAGCTTGCGCAGTGTTTCGAGGCAGCGCTCGTTCTGCGTCGTCAGTACGGCCTCGGCTTCGGCCACGACGATCTTCGTATCCGGTGCGATATTCAGTGCTGCCAGCGCTTCAAGGCTGAACAGCGTGCCATTGTCACCAAGGCCCAGCGTCGCCACCATGGACAGCGCCAGGCGCGAAGCCTCCTTGAGGTCGCTCGAAGCGCCACTGGAGGCATCGTCATAGGTGATGAGCTCCGCCGCACGGCCACCCAGCAGCATCTGGATACGATGCTCCAGCTCCGACTTCAGATGCAGATGCTTGTCTTCCTTCTGCGTCACCAGCGTCACGCCCAGTGCCTGACCGCGCGACAGGATGGTCACCTTCTCGACCTGACCACAGCCGAGCACCTGCGCCATGATGGCGTGCCCTGCCTCATGCACGGCGATGCGCTCGCGCTCGGCTTCGGTCAGAGCCGAGCCAGAGCCGTTCTTCTCGCCCATGCGGCAGACTTCGATGGCTTCGACGAAGTTGCGCATGGAGATTTCCTTCTCCTCGTTGCGAGCGGTGATCAGCGCGGCGTGATTGGCCACGTAGGCAATCGCCGCCGGCGTAAGGCCCGTCGTCAGACGACCAAGCTGCGCAAAATCAAGATCGGCAACTGCCTTGAGTTTCTTCGTATAGAGGCGGAACAGCTCGGCACGCTCGGCCACGTCGGGCAGGGAGACCTGGATCTTGCGATCGAAGCGCCCCTCGCGCAGCAAGGCGGGATCGACCGCGTCGGGGTAGTTGGTCGCACCGATGACGATGACGCCGCTCGACGAGCTGAAGCCATCCATCTCGGCGAGGATCTGGTTGATGATGCGGTTGCCCTCGGACTCGGCCGGGCCACCGTTCTCGGTGTTGGTACGACGACCGATGCCGTCGATCTCATCGAGGAAAACGATGCAGGGCGCGTTCTTGCGCGCCTTCTTGAACAGCGCCTTGACGCGCGAAGAGCCGACGCCGAGGAACATCGCCGAAAAATCGCCACCGGTCGCAGCGATGAAGTTCACACCACACTCGCCCGCCAGCGCCTTGGCCAGCTGCGTCTTGCCAGTGCCCGGTGGGCCGGATAGCAGCACACCCTTCGGCGGCTTGGCTCCCAGCTCGGCAAAGGCCTTGGCGTCCTTGAGATAGGTCTTGATGTCACGCAGAGCGGCCTTCGCCTCGTTGGCGCCGATCACGTCATCAAAGGTCACCGGTTTCTCGGTTTTCGAGAACTTGAAGCCGCCGCCCGTCATGCGAAAGCCTTGCAGCAACAGCACGCCGAGCAAGGACAGGGTCAGCAGCAGGCCAACATCGGCACGCCAGTTGTAGGGACCTTCGACATCCTTGTCGAGCACGGCCAGCGGGAAGGCGTCCGTATCGTTCTTGTGATACTGCGATAGCGCCAGCGAAGCAAAACGCCCGCTGCCATCGGCGATGAAATACTTCTTGCCGCTCTTCGCCGTCACGAAGATGCCCGACGGCGCTACCGCCGCACCCGCCACATTGTTCTTCTGCATGTCGAGGATGAGCATCGACACGTCGCCCTCGGTCGCCTTCCATGTCTCCGGCGCACTCCGTATCTGCTGCAGCATCGCATTCAGCGTCACGGGCTGTTTCGGCGAAGGAAACAGGCTCGAACGGAAGAAGATGCCCAACGCAGCGGACAGGACGATGGCGCACAACACGAGGTAGTGCCAGGGTTTCTTGGGGAGCAACTTGTTCATGCGGAAGATACCTTGCTGAAGCGGTGTCGGCGGCAGAGAGAGACTCGATCAGCCCCGCCGGAGCTGATGACAATCCAGATGGTAACGGCCAGTTTGAACGGGGGTTTACAAGAAACGGAGACCGGCCATCGGTTATTCATGCCGGGACACACATTGGCACCAACTCGCGCGGGCAAAAGATCGCAGCACTGAAATTTCGCGCGATAGCGGCAGGAAGAACAGCAGTTTTTACAACGCTACCCCTGCTGCGCGAGCTCCAGCATCAGCTTTGAAACGCGACGAGCGCCGCGTCCATCGCACAAGGCCGCCAGCTTCTCGGCCATGTCGCGCATGCGTGGCGCGTCGTCGATGAGGCGCGCAACCTGGAACTGCAGGCTCGCTATGCTGAACTCCTCGACAGGGCCAAGATCGATCCCCGCTCCGCGCGCAGCCAGTGCGGTGCACAGCATCACCTGGTTGCTGGCGATGGACACCGTAATCCCCGGCAAGCCCAGCGCAGCACGCTCCCAGGTCATGGAACCGCCGGCGCCGATGAACAGGTCTGCATGCGCCATGCGTTGCGCCATGTCATTCACCGCCACGCTCACCGTGATCAGCGGGTGCCACGCGCAACGCTCCTGCAACTGCGCGGCACGGGTATTGGCCGCCCCGGCCACGACGTCAAGCAGCAGATGCGGAAATGCCTCGGACAAAGCATCGACCACCCGGCCCGTCGCGTCGGGCATATCGCTGCCACCAAAGCACACCAGCACCTTGCGGATGTGCCCGTTACGCGGCAACAGCCCGGAGCGTTCGATGGCGAAATTCTGCTGCAACAAGGCGTAGTGCGGCCCCAGCAATTGCTGACAATCATCGGGCACCCACAGCAGGTAGCGTGATGGCCCTTCCGGGTTCAGGTTCTGGTCGAGCAAGACATCGCAGTCGTGCTGACGGTTGGCGAGGTCATCGATAACGAGAATGCGCCTGGCGTTGGCGCGTTGCGCCGACTCCCACTTCGCATCCAGCCCATAGTGGTCCACCACCAGCCAGTCACAGGGCGGGATCGGCGTGTTGTCACTGAACGGCTGGCAATGAAAGCCCGCCTGCCCCACCGTCGAGAAGGCGTGACCTTCGACAGCACGGCTGAAGAACTGCACCTCGGCGCCACGCTTGCGCAAAGCTGCAGCCAGAGACAGGCAACGCATGATGTGACCATGCCCGATCTCGCGCGAAGCGTCGGCACGCACGACAACGCGCATCGGCTCACTCATGGCCGCTCATCCTGCACAAGGATCGGCAACCCCCGCTCACCGGATCTTGAAAAGCGGTTCCAGTGGAGCGCAGCGCAGCAGCTTCTCGAGTCGTTCATTGACGACGGCATCGTGCAGGATGGGCAGCACTTCGTCATACACGGCCAGCAGTCGGTCGATGTCGGCCTCCGTGTGCGCATAGCTGATGTTGTGCGTGCCGAGCGTGATCACGCCCCGCGCAAACATCTCTTGCAGGAAAAGCGTCTTGATCTGCCAGACACTGTAGCGATGCGGCGTACCGGGCGAATCCTTCAGCATGAAGAAGGACCAGGTCGCATCACCCGCCAGCGAAGCGAATTCACCGATGCCGTATTTCGCGATGCGCTCGGCAAGGCCGGCCTTGATGCGTGCGCCACGCGACTTGAGTGTCTCGATCACCGGCTCGCGCTGCAGCTTTTCCATCGTCGCCTTGGCAGCGGCCAGCGACAGCAACTCACCGCCGAAAGTGAAGGAGAAGAACACCTCCTCCATCATGCGCATGTACTCGGCCTTGCCGCACACCGCTGATACCGGATAGCCGTTGGCCATGCCCTTGCCGAAGGTCGCGAGATCGGGCGTCACGCCGAAACGTTGCTGCGCACCACCCAGTTCGTAACGGAAGCCGGTAATGGTCTCGTCGAAGATCAGCAGCGCGCCATGCTTGTGCGTGATGTCGCGCACTGCCGCCAGATAACCCAGCAATGGCTCGGCAACATTCATCGGCTCCAGGATGACGGCAGCAAACTCGTCCTTGCGCGACGCCAGCAGGCGGTCGAGCGCCTCGGCGTCGTTGTACGGGAAATTGTGCGTCAGGCTGCTCACCGCCTTGGGCACGCCCTTGTTGCGCGCCGTCGAGCCGATGTACCAGTCCTGCCAGCCGTGATAGCCACACACAGCAACGTGATCGCGGCCGGTATGGGCGCGCGCCACGCGGATTGCGCCAGCCGTCGCGTCAGAGCCGTTCTTGCCGAAGCGCGTCATCTCGGCGCAGGGCACGCACTCGCGCAGCTTCTCGGCCACTTCCATTTCGAGGCGATGCGGCAGCGAGAAGATGATGCCCTTGTCGAGCTGTGCGCTGACTGCAGTCGTCACATCGGGATCGCTGTAACCGAGGGTCACGGCCGCCAGGCTCATGACAAAGTCGAGATACTCGTTGCCATCGACATCGCGCACGCGGCAGCCCTTGCCCTGCTCGATAAAGTAAGGCGATACGCCATGGGGATACTGCGTCTTGCTCTTGCTGAAGGTCTGCGAGCCGAGCGGAATAGTACGCAGGGCGCGCTCCAGCAGCTCTTCGGATTGGCGATAGCGATCGGACATTACATCACTCCAGCAAAGCCCGCGGCGACCGGCACAGGGTCAACACACGCGGTACATTCCATCAGGATTTCTCCTGGGCCAGCGACTTCTCCAAGCCCTCATTGCGACGATGGCTGGTATTCAGGGTGCGCAACTCGGGCTGGTCTTCCAGCAGGTGCAGGATGTCCTGCGTGGTGAAGGCCGGGTTGCGGGGATATAGCGCTGCGTAGATACGCTCGACCAGCGCCAGGTCGTCCTTCTCATCCACCGTCCAGCGCAGCGCTGACAGATCGGTCTCGCTGCGCAGGGTCTCGATGATGAAGCGATCCGGATTGCTGGCGATGTACAGCGTCACGTGTTCACGCTCTGACTTGCGTTGCGCTTCGCGCCAGGCAATGTGCAGCACGGCATAACGCATGATCTCGGCATCCAGCCCGTCCGGAAAGCTCGGCGGATTGGCGTTGGTCGTGTAGTCCGCACGGCTCTCGATATGGCGTGCGACGAGCTGGTCGATCAAGTTCGGGTCGGTCAGCGGACAGTCCGCAGTCAGGCGCAAGACATGTTTCGGCGCGTGCGGCCGTGCTGCCTGTTCGAAACGATCAAGCACATCATCGAGCGAGCCGCGGTAGCACACCGCGCCGAGCTTCTCGCATTGCTCAGCAATCGGGTCGTCCGTCGCGGCCGCAGAAGTCGCGACGATCAGGTGGTCGATCGAGGTCGCACGACGCAGACGCTCGATCTGGCGCGCCAGCATCGGCTCACCGAAGAGCGGCAGCAAGACCTTGTTGGGCAGGCGCGAGGAGGACATTCGCGCCTGGAGGATGGCAAGCACACGCATGGCGATCAGCGTTCCGGATAGGCATTGAGAGGTTTGTGAAGCAGCACGCAGCTCGCGCGGTCGCCGTCACCAGCGGCCTGCAACGCACCTTGCGTATCACCGTGATGGAACACGCTACGGCTGACTTCGCGGTAGAGATTCGTCGCGGTAAAGGCAGCAGCATAGTCCTGCTTGTAGGTGTAGAGCGCGACATCATTGCGATGATGATAACGCCGACGGCACGGCGAATCCGGCAGGAAATCGGCCACGGCAAGATAGCCACCGGGTGCGACGAGTGCATCGATGGCCGCGAGGCTGCGTGTGAGCAAGGCCCGGTCGATCCAGTGGAGCACGAAACTGACGATGACCAGATCGAACTGCTCATCGAACGGCGGCGCACTGGCGGCACCGAAGCGCAGGTCGAGCGCGGGATCGCGCGCACGACCATGCCGTACTGCGTCTTCGCTCAGATCGAAGCCCGCGCGGCGCGTGGTGCGCGGCAAGACCTCCGGCAGGCGTGCCAGGCGCCAGGCACTGGCACAGCCGACTTCGCAGACGGTACGGATGTCCGCGCGGCCCTGCAGGCGCGAGAGGCTGTCAAGAATCCAGTCATGCCCGGCATGGGCATCCAGGCTCGCGGCATTGCGACGAAACCAGGCATCGCCCTCACCGCTGCGGAACACTTCGTCTTGCTGGACAGTTGGATTGCTCATTGGTGTCTGCCTGATTGCTTATCTCTAACTACGGCCCGGTGCCATGGAGCTGAACAGCGGTCTGTCATGCACCAGGCATCCCATCTCAAGCCGGCCGCATTCCTTTCGGCCACTTCCGCGGGTCCAGCGCAGCCGGATCGTCGCAGGCGAAAGCACTCCAATCAAGCTCCACGCGTCGCTGGAAGGCCTCTACACATTGCAATAGCTCGTCGGCAGTGGTGACACCGAGCACGGCAAGTTCGATGGGTTGCGCGGCAGCCCAGGCGAGCGCCATGTCGATGGCACTCACGCCATGCTGATCTGCCGCTCGACGCAATTTCGACAAGGGCTCGTGGAGCGCCATGAGTGGCTGCGGCAATTTGTCCGGCGCGACATTCACGACGCCTTGCAGCAGGAGAG
The DNA here is from genome assembly GCF_036017035.1 of Uliginosibacterium silvisoli. Classification (NCBI taxonomy): domain Bacteria; kingdom Pseudomonadati; phylum Pseudomonadota; class Betaproteobacteria; order Rhodocyclales; family Zoogloeaceae; genus Uliginosibacterium; species Uliginosibacterium silvisoli. Next base: position 585,148 of record NZ_JAYXHS010000004.1, read on the forward strand.
AACGTGCCTGCAGCCTGATGCCACGCACAGCGAGTCGCTCCAGCACACCCGTCGTCACCAGGCGCTGATCCAGCACACTGCAAGGCAGCTGTATCCAGTCGGGCGACGCACGCTCCAGCACCGCGTCGATTTCAGCCTCGTCGTAGACCGAGACACCGATGCTGTGCGCCATCCCCTGCTGCCGGGCCGAAGCCATCCACTGCCACAGGCGGTCTCCTTCCGCGCCAAGCAAGTCACCCACTGCGTGGATCAGCAAGGCGTCGACATGGTCACGACGCAGGCGCGTGAGGCTGAGGTCGAGACTGCGCTGCGCGGAGGCCAGAACGGACTGCCCTTGCGGTGTGGGCAAGGTCTTGCTGCAGAGCGAGAAGTGCTTGTCACCCCCGAGCAGCTGGCCCAGACGTTCCTCGGCATTGCCATAGGCGGCAGCCGTGTCGAGCCAGACAATGCCCGCCTCCTGCGCTACCTGCAAAATGCGTTGCGCCTCGCGATCGCTGAGTTGCCCGCTGCTGTTCGTCAGGCCATAGTCGAGCCCGAACTGCACGGTACCGAGGGCGATGGCAGGCATTCAGTGCTCCCGTCTGCAGCCGTGACGCGGATCAACCCGCTTCATCCAGCGCCCGCTTGAGTTCTTCGACAACCTGATCCTGCTCTGCATCGGTAAGTGCTGCATGCAGCGGAATCGACAGGGTACGTTCGTAGTAAGCCTCTGCCAGCGGAAAATCGCCGCGCTTGAAACCGCTGCGCATGAAGTCCGGCTGCAGATGCACGGGAATGTAGTGCACCTGCACGTGAATGCCGACGGAGCGCAGGTGATCGAAAACGTGATGACGCGTCTCCGAATCCTTCAGCAGGATCGGGTACAGGTGGAACGACGAAACACCATCGGGCGACTGCCAGGGGCGCTCGACCTCCATGCCGTCTAGCAGCACGTCGTAACGCGCAGCCATCTTGCGGCGATGCGCGATGAAGCGGTCCACCTTGGCGAGCTGCGAGGCGCCCAACGCAGCGGAAAAATCCGTCATGCGGTAGTTGTAGCCCAGCGCCTGCTGCTCGTAGTACCAGGCACCCTCATCCTGTCGCTCCATCGCGGCCGGCTCGCGCGTGATGCCATGACTGCGCAACATGGATACCGCTTCGTGCAGGGAAGGATCGTCGGTCACCACCATGCCGCCCTCGCCAGTCGTGAGGATCTTGACCGGATGAAAACTGAACACGGTGCAATCGGCGACGCCAAGACTGCCAACCCGCTTGCCGTGGTATTCCGCTCCGAAGCTATGTGCCGCATCGTGAATGAGGCCGAAGCCGTAGCGGGCCTTGAGCTGGGCGAGACGGTCCCAGCGGCATGGCTGCCCTGCAAAGTCGACCGCCACGATGATGTCAGGCAAGCGGCCGCGCGCTTCGGCATCAGCCAGCTTTTCAGTCAGCGACTCGATGCTCATGCAATAAGTACGTGGATCGATGTCGACAAAATCAACCGAGGCCCCGCAATAGCGTGCGCAATTGGCGGATGCAACGAAGGTGATCGGAGATGTCCACAAGCGCATGCCGCGCTGCAACCCCATCGCCAGGCAGGCCAGATGCAAGCCCGCGGTAGCGCTATTGACGGCACAGCCATACTGCGCGCCGCAGTACTCCGTCACCGCCGCCTCAAAGCGTGCGATGGCCGGGCCCTGTGTAATCCAGTCACTGCGCAGAACTGCTTCGACAGCAGCGATATCGTCTTCTTCAATAACCTGACGGCTGTATGGAATCATGAGTACCTGACTGCAATGAGGTCCTGAAATCGGTTCGACAGCTTGTGTTCGGTGGGCTCGGAGCTCTCAAGCCATGCTCAGATCGCGCGGCGTTCAACCGTTGCCGTATCGAGGAGCTTGCGGATGTCATCCACGCTGAGTATCCAGGGGTTGGTACCGGAGTTGTACTCCCAGCCCTCAGGGACCATTGTCCCCCGCTCGCTCATGCCATCGACCAGGTAATTCGGCTGGGCGAAGAAGGCGATGCTCGGCGTGATGACGTAGTGCTCCTTGAACTCGATGGTGTGATGCGAGTCATCGGCCGGCACCATGATTTCGTGCAGCTTCTCGCCTGGCCGGATACCCACCACCTTGGTCGGCATTTCAGGCGCAACCGCCGTCGCCAGATCACCGATGCGCGAGGACGGAATCTTCGGCACGAAAACTTCACCACCGTGCATGCGCGAGAGGTTCTTGATAACGAAGTCGACGCCCTGTTGCAGCGTGATCCAGAAGCGCGTCATGCGCTCGTCCGTCACCGGCAACTCGGTTGCCCCTTCACGAATGAGTTTCTGGAAGAACGGCACAACCGAACCACGCGAGCCCAGCACGTTGCCGTAGCGCACCACGGCAAAGCGCGTGCGGCGGCTACCGACGATGTTGTTGGCGGAGACGAACAGCTTGTCCGAAGCGAGCTTCGTGGCGCCATACAGATTGATCGGGTTGGCAGCCTTGTCGGTCGACAGTGCGATCACACGCTCGACTTCGTTTTCGATGCAGGCATCGATGACGTTCTGCGCGCCGTAGATATTGGTCTTGATGCACTCCATCGGGTTGTATTCGGCCGCAGGCACCTGTTTGAGCGCCGCGGCGTGAATGACGATGTCGATATCGCGGAAGGCCTGACGCGTGCGCTCGGCGTCGCGCACATCGCCGAGGAAGAAGCGCATGCGGTCGTCGGTGAACTCCTGCTGCATTTCGTACTGCTTGAGCTCATCGCGCGAGTACACCACCACGCGACGCGGGTTGTACGAAGTGAGCAATGTGCGGATGAAGGCACGGCCGAACGAACCTGTGCCACCGGTGACGAGTATCGACTTTCCATCGATCATGCTGCCTCTCCTTGCTGGGCCGCGTTCTGATTAGCTGCATCGAGCTTTGCCTGCAGACGTTCCTTGCCGATGTCGACGATCGCAAACATATTATCGAGGGCTCCCGCGAGGAAGCGGTCGATCAGGTCGAACCCGAACTTCGCGAACTCGACAGCCTGCTCCGGGGTCTTCGCCAACGCCATGCAGTCATAGAAGAAACGCCCCATGTGCAGCATCGAGCCACGCACCAGAGGGAAGATGTGCGTGACCTTGTGGCGCTCGTCAAACAGGTAGTGATGCATGTCGTAGAGCTTGTCGGCGATCTCCATCTTGGTCTTGATCTCGCCGGCAAGGATGCGCTTGAGATCGCCCCGCACAGCCTGCAACTGCTCCATCAATTCGCCCATATTGGCGAAAGGATTGACGTCGTAGTCTTCGGTAAATGCCGACAACATGGCTTTGACGGTAGCTGCCTTGTTGGCCGCCTCGGCATTCACGACCAGGTCTTCGGCATGTAGCGGCTTGGCGCTACGGATCTTGGCACCATCGTTGAGATTGAAGACTTCAGCATCCGGATACTCATCGATGGTCATGGCCATCGCGTCACGCGAGTGCATGAAGATCTCGGTCGACAGTACTTCCTCGGTGAAATTGCCCTCAGTCTTCTTGTGCGTCTTGTGCACGCTGTGCGTATCCCGCACGATCTTTTCGAGCACGGCATCGTCAGACGGCTTGTCATCGAAATAGACCGACGACTTGGCGTGATGCTGGTTTTCGTCCTTGAAGCCGAAGTCGATACCGAACAGGTGAATCTTCTTGAAGCCCATTTCCAGCGCCAGCGCGACGCCGCCATTGGTACAGGTCGGTCCGCTACGGAACCACTTGGTGTTGTGGTTGATGTCGAACAGCGCAGTACCGAGATCCAGCTCCTTGCAGAACATCAGCGGCTTCGAGGTCGAAGTAAAAACGGCGGGATGCATGATGGTCAGCGCAACGATGGGCACGTCCTTCACGAACTCGCGCGTCTGCGGCTCCTGCAGGACCACGTAGGTCATATAGGTACGCTCGATCTCGACGTGCAGGTCGGGCTTGATGCCGGCACGCGCCAGCGCCGTGATGGCCGTGCCGCAGCTGATGATCACGGCCTTGTCGGCATTGGCACGCAGCGTTGGCAGCAAGGCGTCGAGCGACGGGCCGGAGCCGACGATGAATACCTCCGCGTCGGCAGGCAGGTCCGGCTTGCGGGTAAACAAGGGATAGCCGTCGATGGCGTTTTCCATCGCGTGCTTGAGGCCAAGGATTTCGTCATCGAGGAAGCCCCAGCCACGATAGAGCGTCCACAGATCGCTGCGCAGCTTGTCCCACAGCGTCTTGACCTTCTCAGAGTCATAGTCGTTGAAGAACAGCCCCAGGCCCTGCATGAAGTATGGTGGCCAGAGGTTGTAGAACATGGCCCGCAGGTGTTCGGCGAGCTTCTTCGGATCGTCGTCGTGGGCGATGGAGAAATAGAAGCCCTTGGCGGCATAGCGCTGGTGCAGGGAAACATAGTCCACGAAGTACAAGGACATGTTGAGACGCGAGAGATCCGTGTCGACCAGGATCAGGTGACGCATCTCCCAGTCATCGACCAGGCGTTCGAGGTGCCAACCGTAACCGCTGCCGAAGACGATGGCGATCGGCAGGGCGTGCTCGCCAAACTCCGGCCGCTTCAGATAACCGCCCTCGCCCGCAATCTTGCGGAAGCCTTCGATCAGCTCGCCACGGAACTTCGGTTCGATGGGGCGGAAGAAGTCCGGATTGTCCTGGTGCGGAAAAGCCTGTTCGGGTTTATCAACGAAACCGTAGTCAATATCGATGCGTGGCCGGCTCTCCGGATTCTCGAAGAGCTTGTAGAGCGTGCGGCCGAAATCGGTAAATTCGCGCGGCCCACCCTGGAAATGCCTGTAATAGATGGTCAGCTTGCCATCCGGGCCCACCTTGAACGGCGCCGGCAGGTTCGTCGCCATCAACTTCTCGAAGATCTCGCCGAACTGTTCCTTGAAGAAAAACAGATTGGCCTGGTAAGTGGCCATCAGCTTCTGCAGGTAAGCCTCCTGCAGAGGCGTCCATTCGCCGTCAGTACTCGTTGCTTCCATGGTCGGGTCCGTTTTGTATGGGCGGCACGCCAAAGGTGACGCCATCCTGCAAGGTGCTTTTGGTACAGGACCGATCTTAAGCAGGCGCCACCCACAGACATGTGCCTAGATGCCCGGTAAAAGCCGCGCAATTTCTGTTTTGCACAGACGGCCCCGAAGTCTGCGGAATTCATCACATCTGCCGCAGAAGCAGTGATCAACGACCTGCCTGAAAAGGCATTTCAGGAGCTTTTTTGCGTAGGCTGCCGCGCATCGAAACACCGTATTCACGGGGGTTTCGCGTCGAATTAACAGAAAAATACGCCAAGCAATGCAGCTCACCCTGCAGAGATCCCTAGCAGATCCGTAAAAGGATTCATACGCGGACTAAACGATGGAAAACAAGCTCAATTCAAGTTTTCCGGATTGCAGGCCGATGTAGCAGAGCATGAGTGATCAACGCTCGAACTTCTGCACAAGATCTGCATCAAGTCGCACCGAGTGGTTTGAATAAGCAGTGAAGTGGGAAACGCAACCTGATAAGGAGTTACTAAAATGGCAATGACCATCAACACCAACGTCTCATCGTTGAATTCGCAACGTAATCTGAATACCTCCCAGTCTTCACTCGCAACTTCGCTGCAACGCCTGTCCTCGGGCTTGCGCATCAACAGCGCCAAGGACGACGCT
>NZ_JAYXHS010000005.1:0-253169 GCF_036017035.1 Uliginosibacterium silvisoli
GTCAATCTGCTCAACAGCGGTTCGACCCTCACCTTCCAGGTGGGCGCCGGCACGACGACCAACGACCAGATCACCGTTAGCACGACCGACATCCGCGCCTCGACGCTGGCCATCGACTCCGGCTCGATCCAGATCTCCGCCGCTTCGCTGGCGCTGGCTGCGATCACCAACCTCGACTCGGCGATCAACACGATCACGACGACCCGCGCTCGCTTCGGCGCCGCGCTGAATCGTACGGAAGCCGTCGTGTCCTCGCTGCAAGTTGCAGTTGAGAACCAGTCGGCTGCACGTGGGCGAATCGTCGATGCGGACTTCGCGTCGGAAACGGCCAACCTGTCGCGTAGCCAGATCCTGCAGCAAGCGGGTACGGCGATGCTGGCGCAGGCGAACAGCTTGCCGCAGCAAGTCTTGAGTCTGTTGCGTTAATAGCTTGAAGCGGGAGCCGGACACCCCGGCTCCCTCCGGCAACACAAGGAGGCCACAACATGGCGATCCAACCAGTAGGCCCTTACGTTCCACCAACCACGCCGGTCAGCCCGGCTACAGCCGTTTCGCGCGAAGCATCCACAAACCAGGCAGAAGAACCCGCTCCGAAGGCGGCCGAACTTGCAGCAAACACCCAGCCCAGCCGGGAGCAACTGGACAAGGCTGTAGGCGAGGTCAAGAAGGCCCTCGCACCTGTGGCACGGAACCTGCAATTCTCGATCGACGACGAAACCGGACGTTCTGTGGTCAGAGTGATCGATGCCTCAACCAACGAAGTGATCCGGCAGTTTCCAAGCGAGGAGCTGCTGGCCATTACGCGATCCATCGACAAGCTCTCCGGTCTGTTCGTCAAACAGAAAGCTTGATGTTTCGCTTTGGCGAGACCAGTGTTTTAGTCAGGAGAAGCAGTCATGGCAACAGGATCCATTACGTCAGCAGGGCTTGGTTCGGGCATCGACGTTGAGGCCCTTGTCACCAAGCTGGTCGCACTCGAGCGTGCACCGATCGAGCAACTGCAGGCCAAGGAAACCAGTGTCAAGACGCAACTGTCGGCCTACGGCACGCTGAAGAGCACTTTGTCCGCCTTGCAGGATGCGGCAGAAGCGTTGCAGACCAAGGACAAATTTGCCTCCAATACGGCAAATGTTGCCGACTCGGCAATTGCTGCGGCCACGGTCGATAGCACTGCCACCGCCGGTAGCTACTCGCTCGAAGTTGCCAAACTTGCCCAGACTGAAAAGATCCGGAGCACAGGCTACGCGAGCGCTACCTCGACGATTCCGACTGGCACGTTGAAGATTGACCTGGGCACGTTCGACGGCGCGAGCTTTACTGCCGACTCTGCTCGCTCGTTCAACGTCACCATCGATTCAAGCAACAACACCTTGTCGGGACTGCGCGATGCCATCAACAACGCCAACGCTGGCGTTACGGCATCGCTGGTTAACGACGGCACGTCGACTCGTCTGGTGGTCTCTTCAAAGGACACTGGCGCGAGCAACGCCTTCCAGCTCTCGGGCTTGACCGGCTTCGACTTCAATCCCGCCGCATCCGGCTCGTCGAGCATGCTTTCTACCCAGGTTGCGCAAGACGCTGCGTTCACGCTGGACGGCATTGCCATGACGCGCTCTTCGAACACGGTCACCGATGCACTCACCGGTGTCTCACTGACGCTCAAGGCGAAGACCACTGCAGCGACGACGGTGAATGTCGGAAGTGACACGACGTCGATCACAAGCAAAGTTAACGCCTTCGTCACCGCCTACAACAACGCTGTGGGGCTGATGAGCAGCCAGACAAGCTACAACGCCACCTCGAAAACGGCTGGCCCGTTAAATGGCGAATCATCAGTACGCAGCATCCAGTCTCAACTGCGCAGCATCATGGGCGGCACCGTCGGCAGCACGGTCGGCATGTCACGCCTTGCCGATGTCGGCATCCAGATCGGCACCGACGGCAAGCTGACAGTCAATAGTGACAAGCTGAGCACGGCGCTCAAGGACCCGACCAAAGATGTCGCGTCGCTGTTCACCACCAGCACCACAAACCCTGGCTTTGCTTCGCAGATCGCCACGCGCGTCAAATCGATTCTCGGCACCGATGGCATCTTGACCACGCGTACGGATGGTCTGAACAAGAACATCAAGAGTACCGATGACAACATTGCCAAGATGGAGCTGCGCATTACGGCGATCGAAGCGCGTTACCGCGCGCAGTTCAACGCCATGGACAGCACGATCGCCGGCCTGACGACAACCGGCAACTTCCTGACGACACAGCTGGCCAAACTGTTATGACACAGGCCCTCATACACAGATACAGCTGACTGAACCCGGCCAACGACAAGCCAACCTAATTCCGTAACTGCAAGACTCCTCGCGAGGAACGAAATGTTCGCAACCCAATCAGCTGCGGCCTACGCAAAAGTCGGTATCGAGACCAACGTAACGACCGCCAATCCACATCAGCTCGTGCTGATGCTGTTCGATGGCGCCCTGCTTGCCATCAACAGTGCGGCCATCTCCATGTCCAACGGCGATGTCGCAGCCAAAGGCAGCTCCATTTCCAAGGCCATCGAGATCGTCACCTTCGGTCTCAAGGCCAGCCTCGACAGCGAGTCGGGAGGCGATCTCGCCATCCGCCTTGGCTCACTCTACGACTACGTGTGCCAGCGCCTGTTCTTTGCCAACACCAACAACAACGAAGCCGCCCTCACCGAGGTGTCGACCCTGCTGACCGAATTGCGCGAAGCCTGGGCCCAGATCGGGCAACAAGTCCAAGACTCGCAGATGCAGGCAGGCTGACATGGGGATGCAGGACAACATGGTGCACTACGAAGCAATGTGCCGGCTCACCGGCCAGATGGCCGAAGCTGCACGCGGCAACGACTGGGACCTCCTCGGTTCGCTTGAACGGGAAGTCGCAACCATCCGTGAATACCTGCGTGCCGAAGACGCCAGTGACATGGCCATGGATCTGAGCGAAGCCGAACGTGAACGCAAGCGTGAGTTGATCTTGCGCATGCTGGCTGATGACCGCGAAATCCGCCGCCACACAGAGCCATGGATGGCGAGCGTGCGCGCCCTGCTGGCGGGCTCGGCCGCCGAACGCAGCGTACGCAAGGCATACGGCAGCAGCCATTGAAACCACGGAAGCCTACTCGCGGAAACTGGCTGCACAATTGATTTGCCAGCATCCGGAAAGGCGGCTCAGAATCACCCGGAGCAAGGAGTGACAGCATCCGCAACCGCGTGGCGTGAATCAAGAGTGAATCGAAAGTGAGCCAGGATTGATTCCCGCAGACCTTGCCTCCCGACTCCGCATACTCATTGACAGTGAGGTCAAGGCTCCCGCTCCGATCCAGGAGCTGCTGTCGGACTTTCCTGAACTCGAGACTGGCCAGCGTTTCTCGGCCACCATACAGAGCCCGCTGGCCGACGGTACTTTCCGCGCGCTCGTGAACGGCCGTAATCTGACGCTGTCGGTACCCGAAGGCGCCAAGAGCGGCGACGTGCTTGAGCTGATCGTCACCGGCAAACAAGACAAGACCATTACCGCCCGCCTCGCCGACACAGGCGGTACCGCCAACACGGCAGCAACGGCAGGGCAACCGAGACTGAGCGCCGCAGGCCAGCTCATCAGCCAGCTACTGACCGGCCGCTACGGCGACACTCAGGCTGCGACGCTCAATGGCAATGAACCCCTGCTGGCAGAGCCGCCCATCAAAGCGAGTGGCCTCCCCCCTGTACTGCGTCAGGCCGTCAGCGAAAGTGGTTTGTTCTACGAGGCTCACCAGGCCCAGTGGGCCGAGGGAGAAGGCTCGCTGGAGAGCCTGCTGCGCGAACCGCAAGCACGCTTCGGTACCGCCATCGCGCAGACCCTGACAGGCAGCCCCTCTTTGCCCGCTGCGTCGCCTGACACTACCTCAGACAGCCTGCCGGGCACTGGCGCGAACCCACAAGACAACCCGGACCTTGACCCTGCCCACCACCAGACCGGCCAGAACAATGCTGGGCAACTGGCGCAGAACCATCACGCACCGGGCAGCGACGCTGCTGCACGCAGCGGTACGCTGCACTCAGGTCAGGACGCAGACACACAGCGCGATGCCACAGCTGACAAGGCGCAGGGTTCAAGCACAAATGCGCTGAAGATCTCCGAACAACTCATGCCGCTGGTACATCAGCAGCTCGAAACACTCGCCACACATCAAGCTCTGTGGCAAGGGCAGATCTGGCCGGGCCAGAACATGCAGTGGCAGATATTTGACCCCGAAGGTCAATCGCACGCCTCCGGAGACCAAGGTAGCGACAGCAACGAGCCTCCCCCCTGGCAGAGCATCTTGCGCCTGAAGATGCCGCGTCTTGGCGACATTGAAGCGCAGCTCATCGTCACCGCGGCCGGGGTCGCGATACGTGTCAGCGCCGACTCCACGCGCACCATCGAGCAGTTGCGGCAAGGTGGCGAAGCGCTGGGCAGTGCCCTGGAGGCGGCCGGGGTCGCCATGACAGGCTTTGTCGTACAAGCGGGAGACTCCTTTGAAACAGGGGTCTGACACGCCTTCATCGCGCTCGAGCGCAGTTGCCCTCGCCTACCACGCCGGGGAGAGCGCGCCGCAGGTCGTCGCAAAGGGGCAGGGGCTGATTGCTCAGGAAATCATCGCGCGCGCACGAAGCGCCGGCGTCTATGTGCACGAATCGCCGGAGCTCGTCTCACTGTTGATGCAGGTGAATCTGGACGAGCGCATCCCTCCGGCGCTCTACGTCGCCATTGCAGAACTGCTCGCCTGGCTCTACCAGATGGAGCAAGGTGGCCCCACGCCGGCAAAACCGGCGCCTGGTGTATAGTCAATCCGATCCTCTCCGAGACCTCAAGGCATGGCTGAAATCGCACGTCCGGCAGCAAAGTTCGAGCTCCTTCAATCTGATGATTTCGAGCAGTACCTGCTGCATGAACGGCGCGAAGTGGCCTACGTCCTGCGTCAGCTGGCTGCACACCGCTGCATGATTACGGCATATCTCGGCAGCGGCTCGCGTTTCATCATGAGCAGCGTACTGGCTGTCAGCGACGACGATCGCCGCGTTCATCTCGACCTCGGCGCCGACGAAGCCCTCAACAACGAGGCCGCCAGCGCAAACAGCCTGCTGTGTGTGACGCAACTCGATAAAGTAAAAGTCCAGTTCTCTATCAACGCTCCACGCATCGAGACCTTCGGCAAATACCCCGCCCTGGTTGCCGACACACCCGAAGTCCTGCTGCGTCTGCAGCGCCGCGAGTACTACCGGCTGACAGCGCCGGTATCGCACTCCCTGATCTGTCGTATCCCCTCCCCCGGCCAGAACAGCCGCGTCGAAGCGCGCGTCATCGACATCTCCGGAGGCGGCCTGGCGGTCATCGTGCCACCGAAGGACATGAATCTGAGCGCAGACGAAAAGTACCTCGACTGTCGCCTGGACCTGCCGGACTTCGGCCCCGTCACGGCGACGCTGCGCGTGCGCAACATTTTCCGCATCACCAACCGCAGCGGTACCGACATGTTGCGCGCCGGCTGCCAGTTCGAAGACCTGCCGACCCCCATGGCCAATGCCATCCAGCGTTACATCCTGCGTGTCGAACGCGACCGCAAGGCCCGTGAAATCGGCGAGTAACCGATACCGGCCCTCTGCTGGAGCGACTTTTGTGACCGGTCGCCAGCGTATTTCACAGCCTCAGCGCTTTTGACTGCGCGAGACAGACGAGCCCTTGCTAGAATCGGCCTCCCGCTGGCCCCGGCCCGCGATGCTGCCCGACCCCTTACTGGATGGCTCATCCCGCTACTGGCGAAATGCAATTACCACTTCAGCGACTATCCCTCCGGCAGGTCTCCCTGCAGCCTTTGCTTGTTGGCACGGCCTGGTTGCTTGTGCTCGCAATCAGCGCGTGGATTGTTGCCGGCTGGTATTGGCACTTGAGTGCCGCGCCCGTTCAGTCCGCCCGCCCTGCGCCGGTCAGCGACCCCGTTGCTGCAGCCCAGGACATTTCGTCGCGCCAACTGTTCGGAACGCTGACCAACAGCCAGGGCCTTGCAGCTACCTCCGCCCCGCCGCCAAGCATGGTGCTCATTGGCGTATCGACGCGCTGGGGAAAACTGCCGGGCTACGCGATCATCAGGGACGGTAGCGCAAATGCAAATTCGTTCATCGAAGGCGAGGACATCGCCAGCGGCATCAAGCTGGTACGCGTACTGGCAGACTCGATCGAAATAGATCGCAATGGTGTTCGAGAGACCATCTCGTTGAACGTGACCACGACGCCATCGGCCGATACACCGCAAGCCCGCACCACGCAGCCGAATACGCAGCCCAATCTGCAACCGAACACCCAAGCCAACACCCCGCCGGCGCCTCCCCCTCCGGCCGCAGACAACTAACCGTAGCGATCAGGCAATACATGACGCCTTCATTCATTTCCGTCTTGCGCAACAACGGGCAAGCCCATCTCTCCGCCATCCTGTCGGCTTGCATCTGGCTCTCGTTCAGCCTTGCATCGCCGGCAGGCATCGCGCAAACAGCCCAGCCTGCGCCGCAAGCAACTGCCCCGGTTGCGACGACACAAAGCAAGGATGTCGTTGAAAGCGGTGAGACTGTCTCGCTGAACTTCAACAACGCCGATATCGATGCGGTGGTGCGTGCGATCGGCAAGATCTCCGGCCGCAATTTCATCATCGACCCACGCGTGAAGGGCACGATCAATATCGTCACCAGCCGCCCGGTCAATCGCACCCTGGTCTACCCGATCCTGCTCTCTGCGCTGCGCCTGCAAGGCTATGCGGTCGTCGAAAGCGGCAACGTGTCGAAGGTCGTACCAGAAGCAGACGCCAAGCTGCACGCAGTGCCGTCCGGAAAGAATGCGTCGCCCGCAGCGGGCGGAGACCGCATCGTCTCCGAGGTTTTCCAGATCAAGCACGAGTCCGCCACACAGCTCGTGCAGGTCATCCGCCCCTTGGTCACGGCGAACAATACGGTGAGTGTCTATCCAGGTAACAACTCGCTGGTGGTGACCGATTACGCCGAAAACATCAATCGCATACGGCGCATCATCGAGTCCATCGACGTGCCACAGGGCGATGCACAGGTTGTCCAGATATCCAACGCGTCGGCGGTCGATATGGCGACCATGCTGACGAAACTTTTCACGGAAGCCGGCAATACCGAAGCCAGCCAACGCGTGAGCATCGTTGCGGACCCGCGCAGCAATTCGCTGCTGGTGCGCTCAGATAACCGCTCGCGCATCCAGGCCGTGCGCAGCATGATCATGCAGCTCGACCAATCCGGCACGCTCGGCAATCTGCGCGTGGTCTATCTGAAGAATGGCGATGCCACGAAAATCGCACAATCCCTTCGGGCACTGGCAACAAACGACACCTCGCAAGGAGGCGCAACGAGCGGCCAGCGGACCCCCACAGCCTCTGCCCAGGCGAGCAGTACAGGCACGGCGCCCGGCGCGGCCGCCGCCTCGGGCACGCCGGCCAGCTTTGGCAGCAGCGTCAGCGGCGCCTACATCTACGCGGATACTTCGACGAATTCGTTGCTGATCAACGCATCGGACAGCATGTATAACAGCCTGCGCGGCATCATCGAGCAACTCGATCGCCGCCCCGCACAGATCTATGTCGAAGCACTGATTGCGGAAGTCAGCGCCGATCGCGCCAGCGAGTTCGGTATCCAGTGGAACAGTGCGGTGCCAGGCAAAGGAACCTCCATATTTGGCGGTACAAATTTCGGCGGCACCGGGCAGAATATTTTCAGCATTTCGCAGAACCCCGGTTCAGCTGGCAATGGCCTGAACATCGCAGTTGGCGGCGGCACGGTGAACATTCCCGGCATAGGCCCCATCGTCAACATCGCCGCTCTGGTACGTGCGCTGGAGCAGGACACGGACAGCAACGTGCTGTCGACGCCAAGCCTCGTCACGGTCGATAACGAAGAAGCCAAGATCGTGGTGGGCAAGAACCTGCCCTTCGTGACAGGCAGCTTTACCAATAGCGCCAACGGAGCCTCCAACCCCTTCCAGACCATCGAGCGCAAAGACGTTGGCCTGACGCTCAAGATCCGGCCGCAGATCACCGAAGGCGGCACGATCCGCATGTTGATCTCGCAGGAAGCCTCCAGCGTCCTGTCGACCGACGCCACCTTGGGCCCGACCACCAGCAAGCGCTCACTCGATTCGACGGTCATTGTCGATGACGGCGCCTTCCTGGCCCTCGGCGGCCTCGTCGAAGACAGCTACTCGGGCGGCGTACAGAAGGTGCCTCTGCTGGGCGACATTCCGTACCTGGGGGTCTTGTTCCGCTACGATTCACGCAAACGAAGCAAGACAAATCTGGTGATCTTCCTGCGCCCGGTCATCCTGCGCTCGCCGGAGGATTCCAACTCGATCACCGGCAGCCGCTATGACTACATCATCGGTCAGCAGAAAGCCAGCGTCACCGACGGCCTCCTCGACACAGGACCCAAACAGCCGTCACTGCCACTGCGGCTTGATCCCACGATTAAACTACCCACGACCGGCACGATGGATACGACACCGTCAGTACCGATCCCCCTGCCAGCGCGCCCCTTTCAGTAAAGCGCCATGAGCACCGGCACCCTGCCCTACGCCTTCGCCCGCACCCATGGCGTGCTGCTGCTGTCTGCCGAAGACAGCAGCGCCACCGTCCTGGTGCGTGAGGACGTGCAACCGGAAGCGCTCGTCGAAGTGCGCCGCATGCTCGGCCTGCCTCTCAAACTCACCACGGCCGCGCGTGGCAGCTTCGACGCACGCCTGGCAGAGGCCTACGGCGAAGCATCGCAAGATGCGGCCTCCGTGGTGGACGACCTGGGTCAGGACGTCGACGTCTCGCGCCTGATGGAAGACATCCCGGTCATCGAAGACCTGCTGGAGACGCAGGAAGACGCGCCCATCATCCGCATGATCAATGCCCTGCTGCAGCAGGCGATCCGCGAGCGAGCGTCCGACGTGCATATCGAACCCTTCGAGCGCTATTGCATGGTGCGCTATCGCCGCGACGGCACGCTGATCGAAGTGGCAAGACCGCATCGCGCGCTACATGCGGCGCTGGTTTCGCGCATCAAGGTGATGGCCGAGCTCGACATCGCCGAGAAGCGCATGCCGCAGGACGGCCGCATCGGCCTGCGCATCGCCGGCCGCGCCATCGACGTACGCGTATCGACGCTGCCCACGCAGCATGGCGAGCGCATCGTGCTGCGTCTGCTCGACAAGAGCGCCAACAACTTCGGACTCGACACGACCGGCATGGACGTCGGCACGCTGGCGTCCTTCCGTCGTCTGCTGGCCCAGCCACACGGCATCGTGCTCGTTACCGGGCCGACAGGCTCCGGTAAATCCACCACGCTGTACGGCGCGCTCCGCGAGATCTCCAGCACCACGCGCAACATCGTCACCGTCGAAGACCCGATCGAATACGACTTGCCCGGCGTCGGCCAGATCCAGGTCAACCCGCGCATTGAGCTGACCTTCGGCCGCGCGCTGCGCGCCATCCTGCGTCAGGACCCGGATGTCATCATGATCGGTGAAATCCGCGATCTCGAAACCGCGCAGATCGCCGTACAGGCCAGCCTGACCGGCCACCTCGTGCTGGCCACGCTGCACACCAACGATGCCACCTCAGCGGTCACGCGCCTGATCGATATGGGTATCGAGCCCTTCCTGCTCGCATCCAGTTTGCGCGGCGTACTCGCCCAGCGTCTGGTGCGCTGCCTGTGCACGAATTGCCGCACCCAGCGTACATCGACACCGACCGACTATGAGTTGCTCGGCGTTCAGCCCGACCAGATGCTCTACGCGCCCGTTGGTTGCCCGCAGTGCACGCAAACGGGCTATGCCGGTCGTACCGGCATTTACGAGCTGCTGGAGATCAACCCCGAGCTGGGTGCCTTGATTCACGATAACCAGCCGGAAAACGTCATCCGCGATACGGGTCTGAGCTACGGTTTGCGTCTGTTGCGCACGGACGGCCAGCGACTACTCGCCGACGGCAAGACATCGCCCGAAGAGTTGCTGCGCGTCACGCGCGACTGACTCCCGTCTTCACCTTCAACACTCCCAGCCACTGAGCAACCATGGCCGCATTTTCCTATCAGGCACTCGATCCGCAAGGCAGTGAAAGTAGCGGCACGCTTGAGGCGGACAACGCTCGGCATGCGCGTACCGTGCTGCGCGAACGCGGCCTGTATCCCACCAGCATCACACCGCTCGGTGAGAACCAGAAGGGGCAACAGCGTTTGCGGGTCAGCACGGCGGAGCTATGCCTGCTGACCCGCCAGCTCTCCGCGCTGCTGTCTGCCAAGCTCACGGTCGAACAGGCATTGCTGGCGGTCTCGGAGCAGACCGACAAACCGGCTGCACGTTCGCTATTGGCGGCCGTGCGCAGCGAGGTCATGTCCGGCTACTCATTGCGCGCTGCGCTGGACCGCTTCGACGACGCCTTTCCGGTGATCTACCGGGCTTCGGTATCGGCCGGTGAGAAGTCAGGACAACTCCCCTACGTGATGGAGATGCTGGCGACCTATCTCGAGCAGCAGGACGCGCTGCGTCGCAAGATGCTGCAGGCCCTGCTCTATCCCGCCATCGTGACCTGCGTCGCCATGATGGTCATCATCGGCCTCATGACTTACGTGGTGCCGCGCGTGGCCGAGGTCTTCGTGCAATCGCATCAGACTTTGCCGTTGCTGACACGGCTGCTGATTGGCGCCAGCGATTTCCTGCGCAACTGGGGCCTGTGGTTGCTGCTGCTGATCGTCGCAGCGGTTTTCGCTTTCCGCCACGCCTTGCGTGACGACGCCGTCCGGCGCCGCTGGCATCGCTGGTTGCTCGGCCTGCCGATGCTCGGTCGCCATCTGCGTTCGCTCGACACCGCGCGCTTTGCCAGCACCCTGGCGATTCTCGTCAGTGCCGGCGTGCCATTGCTGGCGGGGCTGGATGCGGGTCGTCAGGTGATGAAGTGCCTGCCCCTGAAAGACGCCGTTGCGCTGGCGGCAGATCGCGTGCGCGAGGGCTCTTCGCTTTCTGCCGCGATGCGCCAGGCGCGTACCTTTCCGCCCTTGCTGATCCACATGCTGGCCAGCGGCGAAGCGACCGGCGACCTGTCCACCATGCTGGCGCGGTGTGCCAGCCTGCAGCAGGCCGAGGTGGAGAACCGCAGCCTGACACTCACCACGCTGCTGGAGCCATTGTTGCTACTCGGCATGGGCGGCAGCGTGCTGCTGATCGTGCTGGCCGTGATGCAACCCATTATCGAACTCAACTCGCTCGTGAAGTAACGGGCAGGCATGATTGAACATCATCACAAGAAATCACGGAGAGACTTGATGCAACACAGCCGAAACCATCACAGCAAACGCAGCCTCGCACAACGCGGCTTCACGCTCATCGAGATCATGATCGTCATCGTAATCATGGGCATTCTTGCCGCGTTGATCGTGCCGAAGATCATGGACAAGCCGGATGAGGCGCGCACCGCCGCAGCCCGGCAGGACATCCAGACCATCATGACGGCGTTGAAGCTCTACAAACTCGACAACCGCGCCTACCCCAGTAGCGACCAAGGGCTCAACGCGCTGATCACGGCCCCCACCCTCGCGCCACTGCCGCCCAACTGGAAGAAAGGCGGCTACCTGGAACGCCTGCCGAAAGACCCTTGGGGCCAGGACTACCAGTACCTGCAGCCGGGCCTGCATGGCGATATCGATGTGTGGAGTCTCGGCGCAGATCACGAAGCAGGCGGTGAAGGCAGCAATGCGGACATCGGCTCCTGGGGCTGATCCTGCCCGACGCCCTGCAGCCTGCAAGACGACCATGACGCAACACAACTCGGCGCCGTAAGCACCATGCGTTCGGCACGGCGTGGTTTCACGCTCATCGAAGTCATGGTGGTGTTGTTGATCATCAGCATCACGGTTGCCGTGGTGAGCGTCAATTTCGGCGTACTGGACCGGCGCAACACGGCTGACGAAGTCGAGCGCCTGCAACGCGTACTGCAGTTCGCGGCCGAGCGTGCCGCGGTGCGCGGCAATCCCATCCAGGTGGAATTCCTGCCCGGCAGCTATCGCTTCAGCCAGCTCGACGCGTCGGGCAAATGGCAGTTGATGTTCGAGCCACGCGAACTGATCGAACACGACTGGCAAGCGGGGCTCGCACCCGGTCAGCTCAGCGTTGCCGATCGCCCCGTTGAAGCGGCTGATGCCCGCATCGTCTTCACTTCCGAAGCGCCACGCTTCCGGCTGGAAGTCTTGACGCCGGACGGTATCCGCACGCTGACCGGCAACTCCGCCGGGGAAGTGCTGACCGACACCGCGATCACAACGGTCGGGGTGCGCTCATGAAGCGCCAGCAGAATGCCTTCACCCTGCTTGAAGTGCTGATCGCACTGGCGATGCTGGCCATCGTGCTGACCGCGGCATTTCGCGGCATCAATCTCGTCGCCTCGCAGGCTGCTGAACTGGGCGAGCGTCACATGGCGCAATGGGTCGCGCAGAACCGCCTTGCCGAGCTACGCATGACGGAGCAATTCCCGGACACGGGCCCGAACAGCGGCAAGGTCGAGCAAGGCGGCCTCGCCTTTACCTGGCAGACCGATACACGCCCCACGGACAATCCGTTGTTCCGCCGCGTCAACATCAAAGTGCTGAATGCAGATGGCGTGCAACTGGCCAGCCTCATCGGCTTCGTATCCAGGCCATGATGCGCACCAAACGCCTCGCCTGCGGTCTGACCTTGATCGAGCTGCTGGTCGCGCTAATCATCCTCGCCGTCATCGGCCTGATGTCATGGCGCGGCATCGACGGCGCCCTGCGCAGTCGTGACCACATCGTCGGTATCGAGCAACGCTGGCAAAAGCTGTCGCGTGGTTTCTCGCTGATCGAACACAATCTGCTGCAGACAGCAGAGCGCGGCTCATCACTGCCGGCGGCCTTGCCTGACTTCACCCTGCAAAAGTTACCGAACGGCAACCAGCGTCTGATTTTCTGGCGCATGGATCCGGTACAGGGCTCGCGCCTCAGCGGTTTCCGCGTGGACGGCGACAAGCTGATGCTGCTTCGCTGGATGCACAACGTGCCGCTCAGCATGGCATCGACCAGTTCATCGAGTGCGTCGTCCGCAACCTCATCCGCCGGGTCGTCAAGCATGAGTCTCGACATATCCGGCAGCATACAGCCGGCAGCGGGCACCGACATCGATGCCGAAAGCATTCTTGATGGCGTGCACAATGTGCGCTGGACGGTACACATGCTGACATCGGACAAGAGATCAATCTGGCTGGACTCCTGGCCTCCCGCTCCCAACTCCGGGCTGCCACGCGGCATTCGCCTTGACATGGATATCGACAATGTCGGTCACGTACAGCGCCTGTTCGCCCTTCGCTAGGCGCGGCCTCGCGCGTCGACGGCCACGCCAGCGCGGCGCAGCCATCCTCATGGCCATCCTGACCGTGGCGCTCGTTGCAGCTGTGGCCAGCGCCATCGTCGCCGAGCACGGTGCGGCGATCGAGCAGCTCGAGGGGCGCAGCGATCAGGCGCAGGCGCGCTGGCTGGCACGCGGCGCGGTCGACTGGGCACGCAATGTCCTGCAGTTCACCAAGGTGCGCGGCCAGCGCGAACTGCAGACCGGCAACATCGACACACTGACGGGCAAGTGGGGCGAATGGGCCATCCGCGTGCCGCCCACGCCAGTCGACGAAGGCGAGCTAAGCGGCGAGATCGAGGAAATGTCGAGCCGCTTCAACGTCAACAAGCTCGTCAATCTCGGCGTGGTGGATGTCGCCCAGCAGGCGATCTTCCTGCGTCTGCTGGTCAACATCGGTCTATCGGAAAGTGTGGCCGATGCAATGAGCGACGCCGTCATCGACTGGATGGATGCCGACGACCGACCACGCCCCAAGGGCGCGGAATCGGCCTGGTACGCGGAGCAACGGCAAGTCATCCTGCCACCACAGGCCGCCCTGCTTTCGATCAACGAACTGCTGGCCGTTCGTGGCATGACGCCAGCACTGCTGGAACGTTTGCGGCCGCACATCACGGCGCTCCCGAGCGATGCCGATCGCATCAACGTAAATATCGCCACGGCGGAGGTGCTCGCCGCTTATATCGCGAATCTTTCTCTCGTCCAGGCACGCAAAATCGTCCTGGATCGACAGCAACGGTTTTTCACGACTGTCGCCGACTTTACCGCGCGGCTGCCGGCGGGCAACAGCTACAATGCGACCCAGCTTGACGTACAGAGCCGCTATTTCCAGGCGACCGGACGTGCAACCTGGGGCGTAGCGTCGACACACATGCAGGTGCTGTTGCGGCGCGATCAGGGCCGGCCCGAAATCATTCGCGAGACCATCCTGTGAGTACGCCTGCCACCCGCGCTGCAATCCAGCTCAAGCCAGAACTACAAGACTGCCCATGACCACGCTGCGCATCCTCATCTCCGACGCCTGGCCCGACCAGGCCGAAGCCCACTGGGTGGTCCTGGACCAGAACAAGGTCGTCTCGTCAGGTCACTCCACGCCCGCGAACTGGCCGCGCGCGACGCGCACCGAAGCCATCCTCACGGGCGCACAGGTCGGCTGGGCGCAAGCACGTCTGCCGCAAGCCAAGGCACGCGAACAGTTGCGCGCCTTGCCGTTTGCCATGGAAGAACAATTGCTGCGCGAGCCCGACAGCCAGCATTTCACGCCAACCTGGCGTGACGGCGAGAACTGGTCGGTTCTGGTCATCGCACGCGAGCGACTCAAACGACTGACCGCACAATTCGCCGCGCTGGGCCGCCCGCTGGATGCAGCATGGTCGGCCATCGCCTGCTTGCCGCTGACACCCAACGGCTGGACGCTGGCCGTCGATCACACACACTGCCTGCTGCGTCTGTCAGCCGCTCGTGCAGTGATCGATGACATGCCACCACCCGATGCCGGCGCCGACGCGCTGCCCGCCATCGTCTCGATGCTGCTCAGCCAGGCCCAGGCACAGGGCAGCCTGCCTGCCCGCATCGTGACCATGGGTGCTGGCAGCCAGGTCACCAAGGCGCTTGCCGCACATCAACTTGAAGTGGTGCCGGAAGCCACCTGGCTGTGGCATGAGGTGCCGGACGATGCTGCCAACCTGCTGCACGACGAGTTCCGCGCCGCGCATGCGCGCGGCCAGCTACTGAACGCATTGCGCCCGGCACTTATCCTTCTCGCCATGGTGCTCATCGGACATCTCGTACTTGGCATCGGCAGCGCCTTGCTGCGCCAGCAGGACCTGAAGGAAATCAAGTCGCGCATGACGCAGCTGGCGCGCACACAACTGCCGGGCCGGGCCTTGCAGGACCCATCGCTGCAACTGCACCGTGAGCTGCAATCGCAGCGCCAGCAACGCGCCCAGCTGGCCGACGATGATGCGCTGGCCATGCTCAGCGACCTCGCCGTCGCCCTCGGCAGCGACGCGATGGCTGCACTGCAAGCCGTGCACTACGACGGCGGCACGCTGGTGGTGACGCTCGCCAAGCCGATAGACATCCCTGCCTTGCAAAGTCGCCTGGAGGCCCGCGGCGTAAAGAGCGCCGTGCGCAATGCCAATGTGCTGGCCCTGCAAAGGAGCGCATCATGAACCGCAACGCTCTGACCCAGGCGCGCGAACAGATCCGTGAGGCACTGTCACGACTGAACGCCCGCGAACGCAACATGCTCGTCATGGGTAGCGCGCTCATCGGCCTCACGCTGCTCTGGCTGTTGTTCGGCTGGCAAGCCAAAGCGCATCGCGAGCTGGACGTCGCCGTGCCACGTGCCGCCGCCCAACTCGCACGCATGCAAGTGGAATCCGCCGAGTTGGCGCGTCTGCGCAGCCTGCCGACGCCGCCCGCAGCCAACCTCGCGCAGCTCGTCAGCGTATTGACCGACACGGCAGCCGGACGCGGGCTGGCGCTGACGGTGCGCAACGATGGCAACCAGCTGGTTGTCAGCGGAAAGGGCCTCAACTTCGATAACTGGACGCAATGGCTGGCCGAGACCCAGCGCAGCAATTCGGTGCGCCTGACTTATCTCGACGTTGCCCAAGCGCCGGGTGGCCCGCAGATCGAAGCGCGGCTATCCCCCCTGTGATGCATTGGCCCAACGCTGCCGTGCGCTGGCGTCTGTCAGCCTGAGATCGTCGTCATGTGGCGCAAGCTCCTCCTGTTCATCGCCCTGCTCATCTCGTTCCTGTTGATCCGCGCCCCGGCAACGGTGTGGGACGCCGGGCTGCAACATCTCACCAAGGGACAACTGGCGCTACTCGATGTCACGGGCAGCGTCTGGCATGGCCAGGCACGCCTCTCCGTGCGTGATACCGCGAACGGCCAGCGCATTCCCGTCACCCCCGTGAGCTGGCAATGGCGGCCGCTGGACTTTCTACGCGGACGTGTCGGCTGGGCCTTCTCCGTAGCTGGCCTACCGCCTTTCACACTGGCCGCTTCTCCGCTGGGAATCTCAGCCAACAGCGTTGCCTTGCAACTACCCGTGCGTACCGTACTGGAGCAGATCCCGAACACCGTCGCCCGCGCTGGTTGGCACGGCGACTTCAGTCTCAACGCCAATCAATGGCACTGCAATTGGCGCGGCCTGTGCGATGGCCATGCGGAACTGTTCTGGCGCGGTGCCGCCTCGGACCTGTTCCCCAATCGCAGCTTCGGCAACTACCGCCTGGCGATCGATGGTGAAGCTGGCAACACCCACCTGAAGCTCGACACCCTGTCTGGTGAAGTACGTCTCAACGCCAGCGGGCAGATCTCGGCCCAAGGCGCCGCACAGATCCAGGGCTCGGTCGAAGGCGACCCCGCCTTCGTCGGCCGTCTGCCCGATGTAGCAGGTCGCTGGGTGCAGCGCACGAGTGATCCGGGGCGGATATCGTTCAGCTTCAACGGCTTTGCCACGGCGAATCCAGCGAAACGATAAGACGCTGGCCGGCCGCATTTCATTGCCTCCATCGCACACCCGGGCGTAGCTCCGTGTCAGTACGGCGAGGGGAGAAATCCCGCTCGCGCCATGCTCCCGTCTTCCAGAAAACAGGGCGACGCCCCAGGCACCTGCGTGCTGAAAATTCAGCCGAGAGCCAGGTTTTTTTGCTCTGTAAGTGCCCCCGTATTCGCCTGTCGGACAAATTTACGAGGGCGGTTAGCCATGCGGCAATAGCGGGAAAACTCCCTTTAAATTCAAAACCTTGAAAATCACGCACAGAGCTTGCTTATTGGTACTGAGAGCTCTGATTCAGGGAGACAAGAGCCTTCATCACGACCAATATGCACGTCAAAAGGAGCCACCCAGCCATGCGCAAACTACTTGCAGCTCTCGCCTTCTCTGCACCTTTGCTCGCCAGCGCAACGGTCATCGATTTTGAGGCCATCGCAGACGGTGGCTCGGTCTCCAATCAATATGCAGGGGTTACTTTTTCATCGCCCGGCTCTTCTGTTGAAGTCGGGGCGTACGGGCAATCATCCTGGGGAACCGGAGCCCCAAAAATCGCCTGCCCACGTAACCTGAATAGCTATTGCGGCGGCACCATGGTTGTCGACTTCGCCAGCGCGGTGAACAGCCTCAGTTTCTATTTCACCGGCGACAATCGTGTGGGAGTCGACGGTAGTGTCGCAGTCTGGTTTGGCGCCAGCTTGCTGGGGTCGGTGGATTTGATCGGAGACGGCAATGGCCTGACAGCTCACCTGATCGATCTTGCCAGCTTCGGAGACGTGACCAAACTGGAGATTTCCATATCTCAGCAAGAATTCAGCGTCGCAGGTCTGGGCTATGACGATTTCAGCTTCAACCTCGCCAACGACGTACCTGAGCCAGGTACGCTCGCACTGGCCTGCCTGGGCTTGCTCGGTCTCGGTTACACAACGAGACGCCGCGTAGCTGTGTGAGTTGAAAAACCCACGGATGCTTCCATAAAAAAGGCGCACCTCGGTGCGCCTTTTTTATGTCCAGATAGAACAGCAGGCTCAGGCCTTCAGCGCCCCCAGCACCTCATCCAGCATTTTCTTGGCGTCCCCGAACAACATGCGGTTGTTGTCCTTGTAGAAGAGCGGATTGTCGACGCCGGCATAGCCGGAGGCCATCGAGCGCTTCATCACGATCGAAGTCCTGGCCTTCCAGACTTCGAGCACCGGCATGCCGGCGATGGGGCTGGCCGGATCATCCTGGGCTGCCGGGTTCACGATGTCATTGGCGCCGATGACCATCGCCACGTCCGTGTCCGGGAAATCCTCGTTGATCTCGTCCATCTCCATCACGATGTCATATGGCACCTTGGCTTCCGCGAGCAGCACGTTCATGTGCCCCGGCATGCGCCCGGCGACCGGGTGAATCGCGAAGCGCACGTTGACACCCTTCTCGCGCAGATACGCGGTGATCTCGAACACGGTGTGCTGGGCCTGAGCCACTGCCATGCCATAGCCCGGTACGATGATCACGCTCTTCGCATCGCGCAACATCTCCGCCGTCTCAAGCGCCGACACCGGGGTCACCTCACCCGCTGGTTGGGCTGCTTCGCCGCTGGCCGCCTTCGGCGCGCCACCGTCAGAGCCGAAGCCGCCGGCGATCACGCTGAGGAAGTTACGGTTCATCGCGGCGCACATGATGTACGACAGGATCGCGCCACTGGAGCCAACCAGCGCACCAGTCACGATCAGCAAGTCGTTGCTGAGCATGAAGCCCGTGGCCGCAGCAGCCCAGCCCGAGTAGCTGTTGAGCATGGAGACCACGACGGGCATGTCCGCGCCACCGATGGCCAGCACCATGTGGACACCGAACAGCAGCGCGATCACTGTCATCACGATCAGTGGCGTCATGCCGGCCTGTACGGTTTCAGCCTGCAGGAAGGCGTAGCCGAAGTAGATGACAACCAGCAGGCCGATCAGATTGATGAGGTGGCGGCCCGGTAGTAGCAGTGGCTTGCCGCCGATCTTGCCGGAGAGCTTGCCGAAGGCGATGACCGAGCCCGAGAAGGTGACAGCACCGATGAGGATGCCGACGTAGATCTCGATTTCGTGGATGGCCTTTTCTGCACCGCTGAAGGTGATCGACGTGTCGATGTAGCTCGCAAAGCCCACCAGACACGCTGCCAGACCGACGAGGCTGTGCATGAAGGCGACCAGCTCGGGCATCTGCGTCATCTTGACGACGCGTGCCAGGTACAGGCCGATGGCACCACCGACAACGGTGGCGCCGATGATCCACGGCAGCCCCACCGAGGCGACGCGCGGGCCGAAGACCGTAGCCAGCACGGCGATGGTCATGCCGATCATGCCGTAGAGGTTGCCGCGGCGCGCGGTCTCCTGGTTGGACAGGCCGCCCAGACACAGGATGAAAAGAATGGTTGCCCCGAGATAGGAGACAGTAGCCAGACTTGCAGACATTCTTCAGTTCTCCTTATTTGCGGAACATCGCAAGCATGCGTTGCGTGACGGCAAAGCCGCCGAACATGTTGATGGTGGCGAGCACGATGGCCCCCAGCGCCAGCCAGCGGATCACTTCGTCCGGACGCGAAATGGCCCCTGACAGCGGCGGAGCGATCTGCACCAGCGCACCGATCGCGATGATGGAAGAGACCGCATTGGTCACGCTCATCAGCGGCGTGTGCAGCGCAGGCTTGACGTTCCACACCACCATGTAGCCCACGAAGCAGGCCAGCACGAAGACCGTGAAGTGGCCCAGGAAGGCCGCCGGTGCATTGGCGCCGATGATCCAGAACAACGCGGCCGCAATGCCGAAAACGACCGCCAGCTTCTGGTGCGACATCGGCTCCGACGGTTCGCCATGGCCATGAGCAGACTTCTTCGCGATGGGTGCTGCAGCAGCAGCGGGCTTGGCTGCAGCGGCGGGAATCTTCGGGACCGGGGCGGGCCAGGTGATCTCGCCTTCCTTGATGACGGTGAGGCCACGGATCGCGTCGTCTTCGAAATTGACGTTGATCTGGCCATCCTTGGTCT
The DNA here is from genome assembly GCF_036017035.1 of Uliginosibacterium silvisoli. NCBI lineage: Bacteria > Pseudomonadati > Pseudomonadota > Betaproteobacteria > Rhodocyclales > Zoogloeaceae > Uliginosibacterium > Uliginosibacterium silvisoli. Next base: position 19,972 of record NZ_JAYXHS010000005.1, read on the forward strand.
TGCACAGCTCCTCGGTCAGACGGAACAGGTTGGTGGCATACAGCGTCGAGGACTGGCGCGACAAACGGCTCACGAGGTCGGTATAGCCGACGATGGTCACACCATGCCTCACGACCGCCAGGCCCGGCTCGGTCAGCTCGCAGTTGCCGCCTTGTTCGGCAGCCATGTCCACGATCACGCTGCCCGGCTTCATGGACTGCACCATGTCGGCCGTGATCAGCTTGGGCGCAGGCTTGCCCGGAATCAGCGCGGTGGTGATGATGATGTCCACCTCGCGAGCCTGCTGCGCGTACATCTCGCGCTGCGCCTGCTGAAAGCCCTCGCTCATGACCTTGGCGTAACCGCCACCGCCCGAGCCGTCTTCCTCGTAGTCGACCTTGACGAACTCGCCGCCCAGCGACTTCACCTGGTCAGCCACTTCGGCGCGCGTATCGTTGGCACGCACGATGGCACCCAGGCCCGCTGCCGTGCCGATGGCAGCGAGACCCGCCACACCTGCGCCGGCAATGAACACCTTGGCCGGCGGCACCTTGCCGGCGGCCGTGATCTGGCCGTTGAAAAAGCGACCGAAGGCATTGGCAGCTTCCACCACCGCGCGATAGCCCGCCACACCCGCCTGCGAGGTCAGCGCATCCATCTTTTGCGCACGCGACAGCTGGCGAGGCAAGGCGTCGATGGCCAGCACGGTGACCTTCTTTGCCGCCAGCTTCTGCATCAGATCCGGGTTCTGCGCCGGCCAGATGAAGGAAACCAGGGTGCTGCCCTCACGCAACAGACCGACCTCTTCATCACTCGGGGCACGCACCTTAAACACGATGTCGGCGCCCGCCCACAATTCCGCCGCGCTTGCCGCGATACCGGCACCCGCTGCGCGGTAGGCTTCGTCGCTGCAGTTGGCAGCATCCCCCGCGCCGCTTTCGACGACGACCCTGAAGCCCAGCTTGATCAGTTTCTCCACAACTTCAGGAACGGTCGCAACACGCTTCTCTCCCGCAAATATCTCCCGAGGTACTCCAATGAGCAGTGACATGCGCAGTTCTCCCTAAACACCCAACCAAGCATCCAACTAGAAATGAAATCTGTTCGTCCCGCCCGACACCCTGAGGGTTTCTCCGGCGACCGACGCAGCAGCGGCATGATCCACGAAGCGCCGCCACAAGGCTCTGCGGCAGATCATACTTGCGCACGACGGTCTGGAGCCGGTCAGGGGCGCATTGTGCCGCCGTAGCCCGCAGACGCCGCGCAGATGCATCATACTCAAGCTCGCCGCCCGACAGGCATGACTGTCGGCATGCCCACCCGTTCGGAGAGTCTTCCGTGATGAGCCGCCTCAGCAATCGTTTGAAGAATCGTTTCAAGAAACCTGCAACGCCACGCGCACCGCATCAGAGCGCCAAAGCCGGCCAGGCCCCCGGCAGCGTGCAGTATGTCGGCGAGATCAAGGTACGCGAACCTGCGCTGACGGTCTTCGACTTCGATGACAAGGAACTGGCGGAGGTCACCTTCAAGACGCTGGAAGAATCACGCACCTACCAGAAGCAGCACAAGAACATCTGGCTGAACGTGTACGGCCTGCACGACCCCGATGTGATGAAGGAAATCGGCGGACGCTTCAACCTCCACCCGCTGGTGCTGGAAGACATCGTCAACACGGCGCAGCGCCCCAAGTTCGAGGATTACGGCAGCTACATCTTCGTCGTGCTCAAGACCTTCAACTTCGATGCAGACCAACGCGATTGCCAGCCCGAACAGATCAGCCTGGTCCTCGGCAAGGAATTCGTACTGAGCTTCCAGGAGCGGCCCACGGGGGTGTTCAAGCCGATACGCGAGCGCATCCGCCAACGCCACAGCTTGCCGCGTCGTGTCGGTGTGGATGGCGTCATGCATGCGCTGATCGACGCCGTCGTCGACCGCTATTTCGTGATGGTCGAAGCCCTGTCGGAAGCCGTGGAGCAACTGGAAGACGAGCTGATCACGCAGTCACCGCGTGACGCCATTCCGCGCATCAACCACCTCAAGCATGAGACGCTGGAACTGCGCCGTGGCATCTGGCCAACACGGGAAACGCTGACCGCTGTACTGCGCACTGAAGAACACCTGATCAGCCGCGAGACGCTACCTTACTTCCGCGACATCTACGACCACTGCATACACGTCATCGAACAACTCGATGGCCTGCGCGAATTGATCGGCGGCCTGCTCGACATGCACCTCGCCAGCGTCAGTCACCGCCTCAATAACGAGCTGCGCCTGCTGACCATCGTCACGACCATACTGGCACCGGCTACCTTGATCACCGGCTTCTTCGGCATGAATTTCCAGTACATGCCCTGGCTCAACAGAAAGGATGGCTGGGAGCTTGCCGTGATCGCCGTGGTCGTAGCCGGCATACTGCTGTTGGGTACCTTGCTGTGGCGGCAACGTCGCACGCGCAAAGGGTTCTGACTAGAAAGCGAGCCATGCCGATTGCCATACCCTCACATCTGGCAGCCATCATCCATGAGCTCGGCATTGCGGAAGAATTGCTGGTTGCCCGCGGACTATCCGTTTTTGAGGAAGCTGAAGCGCTTGAACTGGCAGAGCTTGGCGAAGATGGCAGAAGGCATCTCCTCGCTCCGCATGCAACTACTGCCTGGGTCTCCATGAAAGAGGCTGCGTTTCAAGAGGGTATCTTGCTCTCCATCGTTTCAGCTTTTCGTAGCATTGCCCGTCAGACAGAAATCGTCCGATACAAACTCGCTGCGGGCTCGACAATCGACGAAGTGATGAGCGTCTGCGCGGCGCCGGGCTTCAGCGAACACCACACGGGCCGCGCCGTCGACATCACAACACCAGGCACCGCGGCCCTTGAAATCGAATTCGATCAGACGCCCGCGTTTGCATGGCTAACAAGGAATGCGCAGCGATTTGGTTTCCATTTGTCGTATCCGCCCGGCAACTCGAAAGGCTATCAATACGAGCCATGGCACTGGTGCTTTCACTGCACCTGATTTCCTTTTCTCTAAGCTGGCAACACAAGTGCAAAAAAGGGTGCAATTCACATTGCACCCTTGCTCAACAAGTCTCGTCGTCAAGCCTTGTCGGTGCCGAACTGGAAAGCCAGCGATTGCGATTTGCGATTCAGCGCAACAGAGATCGGCAACTGGCTGGCCACTGGCCCCCACAGCTGACGCGGGCCCGGCGAGGCAAACAGATCGTCTTGCGCCCAGGCTTCGCGACGCGACACGAAGTACTGCATGGCCGGAGCATCGATCTCCACCAGAGCCTTCTCGATCACGACTGCTTCGCTGCCATGACGACGCTCGACGTCGAGCAAGCCCGCCAGCGGAATGGCCAGCGGCACGCCGCCCGAGAAGATGTCGCCAACACTCGCCATGTAGCCCGTCTTGCCCGCCAGCAACAAGGCACCTGCGGTCAGGCCGAGATTCAGCGTGTACGCCGCATCGAACAAGGTGGGCGCACCGCAACGGCCTTCGTAGCCGAAGAAGTGGTTCTGCGTGGCGAACGGAATTTTCGTGCCGCTCGCGTCGGCAATTTCACGCACGCGACGCTTGGTCATGTCGATCAGCAACTGCTCGGTCGGGATCAACGACAGCTGCAAGTTGCCATGCGAATCACGCTCCGCCAGCAACATGTCCTGGATGTATTCCGGCAAGGATGCGAACAGCTTTTCATGCTCGGGCGACAGGGACTTCGTGACGAAAGCGCGCTTCTCCTCCCCCTCCAGCGCTGCCAGCACCGCTTCGTGTTGCGCCATGCCGTCGTTGAGTTCTTCGATCAAGGCCTTCATCTCGGGGATGAATTCGATCAGGCCTTCCGGCACCAGCAACACGCCATGGTGAATGCCTTTTTTCGCACGGGCCACGACGGTCTGTGCGATCTGCTCGATGATTTCAGCCAGCGACTGCTTGCGTTGCGCGATCTCTTCCGAGATCAGCGTCACCGCAGGCTTGGTCTGCAGCGCCACCTCCAGCGTCACATGCGAGGCAGCACGCCCCATCAGCTTGATGAAGTGCCAGTACTTCAGCGAGGAACGCGAGTCCTGCAGGATGTTGCCAACCAGTTCGGCATAGACGCGCGTGGCGGTATCAAAGCCGAAAGAGATCGGCAGCAGTTCGCCAAGTTGCAGGTCACCATCGATGGTCTTCGGCACGCCGATGACCTGCACGCCGCGACCGTCGGCATGCACATTGGCAAACAGTTCCTCCGCCAGCACGGCGGCGTTGGTATTCGAATCATCGCCACCGATGATGACGATCGCATCCAGCTCGTGCTTGACGCTGACTTCGCGCACCTGGGCGAACTGCTCGGCCGTCTTGATCTTGGTACGGTCGGTGCCAAGGAAGTCGAAACCGCCGGTATTGCGGATCACCGCGATATCAGCATCGGTGATCGGCGCCATGCGGCCATTGAGCAAGCCTTTCGGCCCCCCTTGCACACCCAGCAAGGTGTTGCCGGCGCCCAGCATCTGCTTGAGCCCCACTACGACATTGTGACCACCTGGCGCCGGACCACCGGAGAACAACACCGCCACGCGCTTGCCGGTCACCGCCTTTGCAAGCGCCTGGCCTGCACGCAGCACCTCGCCAGCATTGGCGGCCACCGTACGCGGAAACAGCTCAGCCACGCGTGCAGCACTGGCCGTGGCCAGCTTTTCACCGGAAGCCACAAACTCGACAGCATGCAGATTACCCGCACTACCAAACGCGGGAACGATGGGCAGCGGCAGGCTGCGCAGAGCTTCTTCTAGCAAGGAGCGATGCTGCTCCGTCTGGGTAAGGGTGTCGTTAAGCGAGGTCATCTTGAGTCTTCAGGGAGGGCAAAGAACGCGGATTATCGCCTGAATGCGCGTAGCCGGGAATTGCAGCGGCCGGACCGTGAGTGCAGCGCAGCGTGACCTGATGTCAGGACTCGCTATGATGGCCGCGCATTACCAGACAAAAAAAGCAGGAGGAGACGATGACAATGCAAGAAGCTCAGGATGTGCGTGACGCAACGCCGGCAATCGACGAACCCCGTTTCTTGCTGGACGGCCGCATTTCACGCGTGATCTCTCACGGGGTCCTGCTGGCCGTACCGGTCATGCTCGTGATCGGTATTGTTGTAGCGATCCTGCCCAAGCACTGAGTCCGTCGACGAGCACGCCCGTTTCACTGCGCCCGGCATGGGCATGGTGAAACGGGTGGTGCCACATTTTCCAGGGGCTGTCTTTTCCAGGATCTGTCTCGCGTCGGCTTGATGCAGATCATGCATCGCGCGGGGCGACGAGAGGGATGCGCAACAACAGCGTTGTGCCTGCAGATGCCCTGCGATCGAGCGCTATCGTGCCGCCAAGCAGTTCATTCACGACCTTGCGCGCCACGTACAACCCCAGGCCGCTACAGCCTTCACTCAGCCGCGTGGTGAAGAATGGCTCGAAAATCCTGTCGGCCACGTCTTCGGCTATGCCGCCCCCGTTGTCGCTGATGCTCAGCTGGACATGCGCTTCCGTCGGCCGCGTCACGCTGACCAGGACGCAGCTCGGCTCGCCACCCTGCTGCCGGGTGGGAAGCCCATGCTCAACCGCGTTATCGAAGACATTCGATAGCACCTGGCCCAAGGGTTCCGGGTAGCTGTCAAGCAGGATGTCGCTGGGGACCTCCAGCCGCAACACGCAACCGTACCGTCCCATCGCAGGCTCGAACAGCGCAGCGATATCCTCTACCAGCTCACGCAGTACGAAGCTGCGGCGCAGTGAGGACGAGTGATCCACCGCCACGGACTTGAAGCGGCCCACGCGGTCTGCAGCCATTTCCAGCGAATCGGCAAGGATGCGGCACCCTTCGCTCAGATCGTCGGTGAATGACATCATTTCAGAGCGCCGCAACGGGCCGTCGGCTAGTCTCCGGAACGCATTGCAACGTTCCAACAGACTGGTCGCCATCACCCGCGCATTGCCAATGGGTGTATTCAGTTCGTGCGCTACGCCGACGACCAGGCGACTGAGGCTCACCAGCTTCCTCGCCTCAAGCAGCTGGCCATGCGTACGTTGCAACTCCTCGAAGGCGCGCGCCAGCTCCTCGTTGCGTGTCGACAAGTCACGGGTGCGCTCCAGCACACGCTGCTCCAGCGTGTAATTGAGCTGCTCGATGCGCTCATTGCTGGCCGCCAGGGCTGCGACCCGCGCATGCTCGGCACTGTCCATGCGGCTACGTTCGATGGCAATGGCCGCCAGGGGCGTTGCTATCCTCACAGCGTCGCGATGCAAGGCGTCCGGGCCACGCACCTCGCGGAAGTACAGGGCAAAAGTGCCGAGAATCTGCCCGTCATGCGCAAGAATCGGCGAAGACCAGCAGGCGAGAAGACCGTGAGGCAGCGCCAGGCTCTTGTAGTCCTCCCACAAGGGGTCATGCTCGATATCATGCACCTCGACGGGCAAGCCCGTGAAGGCAGCCGTCCCGCAGGAGCCTGCATTCGGCCCTATCGGCGAACCATCGATTGCGGCGACGAACACAGCAGGCAGGCTGGGCGCCGCGCCATGATGCATAAGCCCGTCTTCCAGCAAGAGCACGGAGCACATCACGTCACCGGCCAAGCTCTCGACGCCATGGCACAGCAAACTCAGTGCGTCAGACAGATCGCGCCCCACGGCTACCGCTTCGAGAACAGCGTTCTGCAGACACAACAGTGCCGATGCGCGCCCCTGCTCTACGCTGGCAGCAGAAAGAGGCGAGACAATCGAGACAGGATGCTCCATGGATACTGCGCTCCGTACAGGCCGGGCCGACCGGGATAGCCTTGCGATGGCGCAAGCATGCGGACCAGTCTGTCAGTTGCCATTTGCATCGCTACAGGGATAACGACGAAACGGATCTGAACTGTATGGCGGACGCGCCCCTCGCGCAGGCAGCGTACGCCAATTGAATAGCCGGGGAAGCCGATGTGCCCAAAAGGCTTGCGTAGCGATGCGGCCAGCCTGCGGCCCAAGGCGCCCGGCGAAAGGCTTCAGGGGCGTGGCGAGGCGGGCGACGGCAGCTGCTCGAGGAAACTGACCACCTCGTCGAGCACGCGCGTCCTGCGCATGGGTGGCAGGCTTTGCCAGACGCGCTTGCCATAGGGCTTTGTGAGCATGCGCGGGTCGCAGATCATCAACACGCCCTTGTCGCGCTCGCTTCGGATCAGGCGTCCGGCGCCCTGCTTCATGTTGATGACGGCGCGCGGCAGCTGGTATTCCATGAACGGATTGCGGCCCTGCTTCTCCATCCATTCGACGCGCGCCTTGAGCACGGGGTCGTCCGGCGGTGCAAAGGGCATCTTGTCGATGACGACAACGGACAAGGCATCGCCCGGCACGTCCACGCCTTCCCAGAAGCTCTGGCTGGCGACCAGCACCGCATTTCCCAGGCGCCGGAAGCGCTCCAGCAATTCGGTGCGCGAGCCCTGCCCTTGCACCAGCAAGGGGAAGTCGAGCTTTTCCTTCTCGAAACGCGCCTCCAGCCCGTCCCGCACGCGTTGCATTGCGCGCAACGACGTGCACAAAACGAAGGCACGCCCCTGCGCAGCGCGAATCACCGGAAAGGCCGCGTCGATCACGGCATCCGTGTAGGACATGCTGTTGGGATCCGGCATGCCTTCCGGTGCGTAGAGCATGGCTTGCTCGCCATACTCGAACGGGCTGCCCCACACGGCCGTCTCGGGCGGCACTTCGAGCTGCGATAAGCCCAGCTCGTTGTTGTAGTGCTCGAAGCTCCTGCCGACTGCCAGGGTGGCCGAAGTGAAAATCCAGCTCTTGGCGTTGCCTTCGACCTGCTTCTTGAAGATATCGGCGACACGCAGCGGCGTTACGTTGAGCGAGGCGGACTGGCTGAAGACCTCTACCCAACGGATCAGGTCGGGCTCCATCATCTTGCGCCAGCGCGCGACGCGGTCAGCAATCACGCTCGCACGTTGCCAGCACTTCTCCAGCCCCTCGGAGCGCTCGGCCTGCGATTCGGCCAATCGCAGGAATTCCACGAATTCGGCTTCAAGCGCATCGACTGCCTTGTGGAATTCGAGGTTGTCGCCCATCTGCGCGTAGCCGAAGCGCGCGTTCTCGCCGCTGATGGTCAGGCGCAGGTCGCGCGCTGCTTTCTCGATGCTGCGCGTGGCGTCCTGCAGCGGCATGAAATCCTTGGCTGCCGCGATGCATTCGTGGCGCGTGTCGCGGGCGAGATCGAGAATCTGGCCCGTAGAGACGCTTTCGCCGAAAAACAGGCTGGCAGTCTCCGGCAACTGGTGCGCCTCGTCGAATACCACCGTATTGAAGGTCGGCAGCAGTTCGGCCATGCCTTCATCGCGCAACATGATGTCAGCAAAGAACAGGTGGTGATTGACGACCACCACGTCGGCCTCCTGTGCATTACGTCGCGCTTGCATGACGAAGCACTCCTTGGCGAAGGAGCATTCCTGGCCGAGGCAGTTCTCGCGCGTCGAAGTCGCCGCCAGCCACACGGTGGCGTCTTCCGGCACCTCGGCACATTCGGCCTTGTCGCCGGTTTGCGTACGCTCCATCCAGCGCGAGATCTGCTGGATGTAATGCACATCCTCGCGATTCATGAAGCGCCCGTCGGTCTTCGAATGCTGGATGTGGTAGTGGCAGGCGTAGTTCTGTCGCCCCTTGAGCAAGGCAATCGACACCGGCACCTTGAGGGCTTTGCGCACCGCCGGCAGGTCGCGGTGGAACAGCTGGTCCTGCAGGGTCTTCGTGCCCGTGGAAATGATCACCTTGCCACCCGACAACAAGGCCGGCACGAGGTACGCGAAGGTCTTTCCCGTACCGGTGCCCGCCTCGGCGACCAGCACCCGATTGCCCTTGATGGCGCGCGAGATGGCCCCGGCCATCTCGGCCTGTTGCGGTCGTGGCCGGAAGCCGGGAATCACGCGCGCAAGCGTGCCGTCTTCGGCGAAATGGATAGCTACGGGATTGATTTCTTGGGACATGGAACGGGCGGACAGAAGCTGCGTGATGTTATCACGCGGGCCCCATCGCCCCGGCCACCGCCACACTCGCCGGAAACGACTGCAAAGTCCGGAAATACGGGGTCAAAGCGTGTTCAACTGGTTTGCAGGGGCCTCTGCGCTGGGCTACAGTCCCGGGCATCCCGACGCGTACCGCCACCACTGCCCGACAGCCCGCATGCCAGAAACTGCCAACTTCGGTGCACCTGCCACTAGTCCAAGCAGCAAACACGAACCGGATCGCCGCCTGACGATCAAGGAAGTCCTGCGCCTGATGCTGCAGGACAATTTGCTGTCAAGTGCCGAGGCGGACGAGATCTTCAACAATCGCCACCTGCACAAGTCGGGTGTGCACCCCTTGAGCATCGTAGCCGATCAGAAACTCAAGGCACCCGAGCCGCCTCACCAGTTGCTGCACATCGAAGCGCTGACCGAATGGTTGGCGGGCAAGCTGGGCATGCAGTACATGCACATCGACCCACTGAAGATCCATTTCTCTTCAGTCACCGAGGTCATGACCAGCGCCTACGCCGCGCGCCTCAAGGTCTTGCCCGTGCAAGTCACGAGCAGCGAAGTCGTCATCGCCACCGCCCAGCCTTTCGAGCGGGACTGGGAGCGCGAACTTCAACCCATCCTGCGCAAGCCGATCCGCCGTGTACTGGCCAACCCGGTGGATATCGAACGCTTCCAGATCGAGTTCTACAACCTGGCTCGTTCAGTCAAGAACGCAGCGGGCGAGCAACGCGGCAATGCGCTCAGCACCTTCGAGCAACTGGTCGATCTCGGCGACAGCAATCGCCAGTTCGATGCCAACGAACAGCACATCGTGCGCATCGTCGACTGGCTGTGGCAGTACGCCTTCGACCAGCGCGCATCGGACATTCACGTCGAACCACGCCGCGACATCGGCATCGTGCGCTTTCGCATCGACGGCGTGCTGCATCAGGTCTATCAGCTGCCGATGACGGTCATCACCGCAATGACCAGCCGCATCAAGATTCTTGGCCGCATGGATGTCGTCGAGAAGCGCCGGCCGCAGGATGGCCGCATCAAGACACGCACGCCGCAGGGTGCAGAAGTCGAGTTACGCCTGTCCACGCTGCCAACAGCCTTCGGCGAAAAACTCGTGATGCGGATTTTCGACCCCGAAGTACTGGTACGCAGCTTCGCCGAAATGGGCTTCACCGAGGAAGACCAGCAGCGCTGGGATTCGATGACCTGCCAGCCCAACGGCATCATCCTCGTCACCGGCCCGACCGGTTCGGGCAAGACCACCACGCTCTACTCCACGCTCAAGCAGCTGGCGACGTCTGAAGTTAACGTGTGCACCATCGAAGACCCGATCGAAATGGTCGAGGATGCCTTCAACCAGATGCAGGTACAGCAATCGATTGATCTCGGCTTCGCCGACGGTGTGCGCGCCTTGCTGCGGCAAGACCCGGACATCATGATGATCGGCGAAATCCGCGATCTGGAAACAGCAGAGATGGCGATCCAGGCAGCATTGACCGGCCACCTCGTGCTATCCACGCTGCATACCAACGACGCCCCCTCAGCGATCACACGCCTGCTCGACATCGGCGTGGCGCCCTACCTCATCAACTCCACCCTGCTCGGCGTGATGGGACAGCGCCTCGTGCGGACGCTATGCCCGCTCTGCCGCCGGGCAAGCGCACTCGAGGGCGTGGACGAAGCGAACTGGATGCAGCTGGTCTCGCCTTTCAAGGCCGCAGCGCCCTCGCATGTCCATAAACCGATTGGTTGCCTGGAGTGCCGCAACACCGGTTATCGCGGCCGCATGGGCATTTACGAAACCTTGCTGATGTCAGCCGCCATCCGGCAACACGTCATGGCCGGTGCCGATCTGGCCCTCATCCGCCAGACCGCCTATCGCGAGGGCATGCGACCGCTACGCATATCAGGGGCCTTGAAAGTCGCCAAGGGCATGACCACCTTGGAAGAAGTCATCAAGGTTGCTCCGCCAGCCTCTGACGACATCCCGAATTAGGCGTCTGCTCCCCGCGCGGAGCCAAGTCGGGGATAATCACGCCCTCAGCAACTCATCGTCTCGCGCGAGATAGAGCACTTGACCCCGGATTCCCCCCCCACCGCCAGCCCCAACGCCGCCGACAAGGCTGCGCCCGACAGATTGCGTTCGCCGTGGCAACGCTTTCTTGCATGGCTCGATATGTTTTTCGTCGATCACGGCCTGTTCCGCGCGGCCTACAACAATCTGCATGCCTTGCCCGGTGGCCTGTATCGCGCCAGCCAGCCGACCCCGCGGCAGATCCGCAAGTATCAGCAGAAGTACGGCATCAAGACCATCATCAATTTGCGCGGTGCCGACCAGACACCCCGCTACGCCCTGCATGAAGATACCTGCCGTGCGCTGGGTATCACCCTCGTGAATCACAAGGGCATCCTGTCGCGCAGCGCGCCGGAAGTCGACGCCGTGCTGGCAACAAAAGAGATGTTCGACAACATCGAATACCCGGCCCTGATTCACTGCAAATCGGGTGCAGACCGCGCAGGTTTTGCCAGCGCCCTGTACCGCATGTTCCGTCTGCATGACCCGGTGACCAAGGCCGAAGCCGAGCTGGACTGGCGCTATGGCCACTTCAAGGGCTCGAAGACGGGCATCCTCGATTTCTTCTTCGAGGAGTACCAGGCGTTCAACGAGAAACAACCAACGGACTTCATGACCTGGCTGACACAGCACTATGATCGCGACGCGCTGAAGTCGAAGTTCAAGGCTGGCGGCGCAGCCGACTTCGTCGTCGACAAAGTGCTGCATCGCGAATGAGCCTATTGCGAATCCCGAGAGACGCCCGGTGAAAGAATCCTTCCTCCTCTACAAGCGACTGCTCGGCTACATCCGCCCTTACTGGCGTGTCGTGCTCTTGTCATTCCTGGCGATGGCTGTCGGTGCATTGTGCGCGCCCGCCATGCCTGCCCTGCTACAGCCCCTCATCGACAACTTCAACGCCCGCAGCGACGCGGTGAGTGCTGCGCCCACAACAGCAGTCGCCGCCCACGGCATGCTGGCCCAAATGAGCACCTGGGTCGACCAACTCAAGGCGGCGCTGCGACAGGACATTCGCCTGATCCCCCTGCTCATCCTCGTCGTTGCCATCGTCAAGGGCATCACCGACTACGTGGCGAGCGTGGCGAGCCAGTGGGTGTCCAACAAGGCCATCCAGGACATTCGCGAGGACGTGTTCCGTCACCAGATCCTCTTGCCTGTCGCGGAGCATCAGAAGCAGACCTCGGGCCGCATGCTGTCGCGCATTTCATACGATATCGGCCAGGCCGGCAGCGCCTTGTCTACCGCGTGGATCGTCGTCATCCAGGATTCGCTGACCATCCTGTTCCTCACCGTCACCCTGCTCGTCACGGCCTGGGAACTGACGCTGGTGATCCTTGCCATTGCGCCCGTGATCGCCTGGATCATCCGCATGGCCAGCTCCAAAATGCGCTCCTCCAGCCGCGACATGCAGAGCACGATGGCCCTGCTCACCAACATCGTCGAGGAGTCCATTGCCGGCCTCAAGGAGATCAAGATCTTCGGCACCCAGGCGCACGAGAACGAGCGTTTCAAGCGCGTCGGCAACCAGTTGCGGCGCGAGTCGATGCGCGTCGTACGCGTCTCTTCGCTCAACGTACCGCTCGTACAGATCCTCGCCTCCGCGGCAATCGCTATCGTCATTTTCGTCGCGACGTCTTTGTCCGCCAGTCGTGATTTCTCGTCGGGCCAGTTCGTCGCCTACATCACCACCATGGCGCTGCTGTTCGAACCGATCCGCCGCCTGACGAATGTGAACTCGACCATCCAGCGTGGCCTCGCGGGCGCACAAAGCATTTTCGAGTTACTCGACACGCCGCCTGAAACCGATCAAGGCAAACTGCCCGCACCAAAGAGTGGCGGCGCCATCCGTTTCGAGCATCTGGGTTTCCGCTACCCGGGACAGGAGCGCGCGGCGCTGGTCGACTTCAATCTCGATGTTGCAGGCGGGGAAACAGTCGCCTTCGTCGGCGCCTCGGGCAGCGGCAAGACGACCTTGATGAGCCTGATCGCCCGCTTCTTCGATGCGGACCAAGGCCGTATCCTGATCGACGGCGTACCCATCGACGCCATGCCACTCACCGAGCTGAGAGCGCAACTGGCGCTGGTGGGCCAGCACGCAGCCTTGTTCGACGACACGATCAGCAACAACATCGCCTATGGCCGTCAGGGCGCAACGCAGGAGGAGATCGTTCAGGCCGCATCCCAAGCCCACGCACTGGAGTTCATCCAGAACAAACCAGAGGGCTTCGCGCTGCGCATCGGCACCAACGGCAACCAGCTCTCCGGAGGCCAACGCCAACGCCTGGCCATCGCCCGCGCCTTCCTCAAGGATGCGCCCATCCTGCTGCTCGACGAAGCCACCTCGGCGCTCGACAACGAGTCTGAGCGCGTCGTGCGCGAAGCGCTGGTCGAGCTGCGCCGCAATCGCACAGTGCTGGTCATTGCTCACCGACTGACCACCATCCGCGATGCCAATCGCATTGTCGTGATGGATCAGGGGCGTATCGTCGAGGTCGGGTCGCACACTGAGCTGCTCGCAGCCAATGGGGCCTACGCACAGCTGCTGGCCAGTGGCGAAGAAATCATTCACGACTGACGCAGACGAAGCGGAACGGTCATCTCGGCAGGCACAATAGTCGCTTGAGAAAACCACCCTTCCCACAAAACGGAGCCCGCTCATGATCGCCACCCTCAACCATCAAGCCCTGCTGCAAGTCGCTATCGATGAAGCGATGCTTGGTCTGTCGGAAGGCGGCGTGCCCGTCGGCGGTGCGTTGTTCGCGGCCGACGGCAGCCTGCTTGGGCGCGGCCACAATCGCCGCGTGCAGGAAGGCGATCCATCGATCCACGGCGAAACGGATGCTTTTCGCAAGGCAGGTCGCCAGCGCAGCTATCGCGACAAGATCATGGTCACGACGCTAGCACCTTGCTGGTTCTGCAGCGGCCTGATCCGCCAGTTCAATATCGGCACCGTCATCGTCGGTGAATCGGTGAATTTTCCCGGCGGCATCGACTGGCTACGCGAGAACGGTGTGACCGTCATCGACATGGCCTCGAAGGAATGCATCGACATGATGTCTGACTACATCATCAACAACCCGGCAGTGTGGAACGAGGACATCGGCGAAGAATGAGAGCCTTGAAGGCCCTTCTGCGAAAGCTCTTGCGCAGCGACCCGCTGCCCACGCTCAAGCGACGAGGTCTCGTCGTTGGCGAGAACTTCTACATGCAGGACGGCTGTGTCATCGACGCCTGGCATTGCGGCCACATCCGCATCGGCAATGACGTGACGCTCGGCCCCAACGTCACAGTCCTCGCGCACGATGCCAGCACAAGACGCGCGCTGGGCCTCGTCCGTATTGCCAAGGTGAGCATCGGCGACCGTGTATTCATCGGCGCAGGCAGCATCGTCCTGCCCGGCGTGAGCATCGGCAGTGACGTCATCATTGGCGCAGGCAGCGTCGTCACGCGTGACGTTCCGGATGGCTCCGTCGCCGCAGGCAATCCCGCGGCGGTCACCGGTAGCCTCGCGGACTACCTTGCGCGCAAACGGGAAGAGATGGCAGCCGTGCCCAATTTCGGCGAGGAATACACCTTGCGTGCAGGAGCTGATGCCGCACGCATCGCCGAAATGAACGCCCGCATGACGGACGGCATCGGCTACATCGCCTGAGCGCCGAGGCGGCTACTCCAGTATGTCGACCTTGAGCCACACGTCGGCGCTATTGCTCGCACGCCCTGCGCGGTACTCCAGCGTACCGCGCTGCTCGTTGCTCCGCTCGACATTGCTGCCGCCGAGAGGCAGCCACTCACCCAGTCGCCCCTCAATCCGCGTATTCAGGCTCGTGCCTTCAATGACGCCATAACGCCCAATGCGCTGGTTCTGCGGCGAAATGGTCAGCACCACGCGCTCACCCACCAGTTCGGGATGTGCCACGAAACCCGTGCCGACATCGACATACTGCGTTGTCTCTGTCACATAGCCAGTAGCCGGCTGCCGTACCATCTGGCGCATGGGAATCGGCACCGAGCGGCCGAGGAAGATGGAGGCATCACCACCATCCACCGTCTGCACCTGCTGGGTTGCATTGCTCGAGCCTATCGTCGTGCCGGCATTGGCATTCAACTCGCCGCTTGCCCTCACGCCATCCGGCCCGATGATGACGCGCCCACTGGAAACTCCCAGATTGCTGCCCTCAGCGTTCATGCTGCTGCCTTGACGCACCGAGATCATCAAGCGCCGCTGTGGCGTATCCAGTGCCGCCAGCGCGCGCCGGAGTTGCGCGAGGTTTTCGGGCGAAGTACGCACGAACAGCTTGCCCGCCGCGCCGGAGATGCTGCCCCCGGGTTCGAGCAGATTCTGCAGGGTCGGCAGCACCTGTTCCGGCAACCGGTATTGCAGTGGAATGATCTCGAGGCGTTGTTGCGCCACGAGCGTCACACTCCACAGCAAAGCAATGAAACAAAGGGCTTTCTTCACATCAGCTCTCCTGTCTGCACAATCCGGCAATCCATCAGAATTCGCCCGTATCACGTATCCTTCGGGCCCCATTCACGCCACCACCCTCAGGAGATCATCATGCTGCGTGTCTGCATTATCGGCGGCAGCGGTCACTACCGCTATGTGCTCGAAGGCCTCGACAAGCGTGCCCGGCTGGTTGGCTTCGCACCGGGCTCCGACGGCGAAGACATCGGCAAGCTCAAAGCAGCCCTCGCCGACAACAAACTCGACGCAACGCAGTACGAAGACTGGCAGACGATGCTGGACATCTGCCAACCCGATATCGTCGCCATCAACTGCCATTTCGGCGACCATGGCCTCCTCAATATCGACAGCCTGAAGCGCGGCCTGCATGTCTTCTCCGAGAAACCCGTTGCCACGACACTGGGCGAACTGGCGACCTTGCGCGCTGCCCATGCAGCCAGCGGCAAGTGCTTCTCTGCCATGTTCGGCATCCGCTACAAGCCGTGGTTCCTGACTGCACATGAGGCCGTCAAGGCCGGGCGGATCGGCGAGATACGCCTGATGCAGGCCCAGAAGTCCTACAAGCTCGGCACCCGCCCTGCTTTCTTCGCCACGCGCGGCACGTATGGCGGCACCATCCCCTGGGTTGGCAGCCATGCAGTCGACTGGGTGAGATGGCTCTCAGGAGAAGAGTTCAAGTCGGTGTTTGCAACACAATCGACGCGACACAACCAGCACAACGGCCAGCTCGAAGTCAGCGCGCAATGCCAGTTCACACTGGGCAAGGAAATCTGCGCCTCGGTCAGCATCGACTATCTGCGCCCGGCCACCGCCAACTCGCACGATGACGATCGCATCCGCATTGTCGGCACGGAAGGGGTACTGGAAGTGCGCGAGAAGAACGTGCTGCTGATTGACGCCAAGACACCGGGAGTTCAGACGCTTGCGCAGTCGCCGGAGAAGTCCATTTTCTCGGAGTTTATCGACGAGGTCCTCGGCACCGGAAAATGCATGGTCTCGGCCGACGACGCATTTGCCGTCACGCAAGCCAGTCTCCTTGCACGCCAATCGGCCGACGAGAGCAAGCTCCTGAGCTTTGTCTGACCGGCCGTCGGCCAAGCGCCCTGCATCCTGTTGCAAATGGGCAACACCCCCGCAAACCCAGGCAAGCCATATGGCATTATGCCGTCAGGGAGGAGTTCACCCACGCAGGACCCGGGTCGCTTCGCTGGATTCACACTCTTACGGAAGGCAATATGAAAGTAACAACGCTTGCCATTCTTGGCGTGCTGAGCCTGAACATCGCTCACGCCGAAGGTATCAAGGCCGTCAACAACCAGATCGGTTTGAGTTTTGGGGGCCAGCACATCGACTACGTTGAAAAGGACACTTACAACGTCACCAGCGATGGCATTCTGGACTCTGAAAAAGGCTGGCAGCCAGGCTTGAAGCTTCATTACAGCCTGCAGGGCGATCGCCTGGGCATCAAGGATCTCTACTTCAAGGCCTCCTACGCCTACGCCAAGGGCATGACGGACTACAAGGGCTACTTGCAGAACCTGAACACTGGCGCGTTGACCCCCTACAACACCGAAACCCATACCAGCAGTACCGATGCACAGCTGAAGCTGGGCAAGGGCTTTCTTGTGGGTTCAAAGACGCAGCTGACCCCCTACGTGGCTTACAACTATCGCGAGTGGGAACGCGACATGTCGTTCGACCCATATGGCTATCTTGAAATGTACTCGCATGACGCGGCTTCAGTCGGCCTGCTGACGCAGTATGCGTTCACGCCTAACCTGGTCGGCTCACTGGATTTCAGCGTGGGCTATATGTTCAACGCCCAGATGGTCGTCGAGAATTATTACAAGTTCGATCTCGGCAAGCGCCCGGTGTACGCGCTCGAACTGGGCCTCGACTATGCCATTACGAAGGCATGGCACGTGTTTGGCAACATGCAATACATGCAGTACAACTACGGCGAATCGAATACCGTTCCGACCGTGATTGGCAACATGGTGGAGCCGAACTCCAAGTCAAAGATCCTGCAGTTCTACGTCGGCGCGGCCTACGCTTTCTAAACCGTAACGCCTGATCAAGAAACGGCTCCGCAATCAGATGCGGGGCCGTTTTATTTCCAGCAGGTGGTGGCAGTGGCAGACGCACCGGAGAGGCTCACTCCGGCCGGTGCGGCTCCGCCAGATATTCGCGCGTGCGCATTTCGATCAAGCGTGAAACCGTCCGCGGAAACTCCTGCGCATTCGGCCCTTCCCGATATAACTCGCCTGCCTCTGCTGCTGCGCTGACGATGAACTTGACCCGTGCGTCATAGAGAACATCAACCAGCCAGGTAAAACGCCGCGCTTCGTTACCTTGGACTCTTGTCATAACGGGCACGTCTGAAAGCAGGAGCGTATGGTGCTCGCGGGCAATTTCCAGATAGTCGTTTTGTGAACGCATGCCGCCGCACAAGGTCTGGAAATCAAACCACAGAACACCAGGTGCCATGCGGCGCGCTTTCACCTTGCGCCCCAGCAGATCGATCTCCCCTGCCTTGCCCGGCGAACCAGCTATCTCGCCGAAATGAGCCGCCAGCCTGCTATCTGCTTCGAGACCGTTCGGCACGATGAAAGTATTCATGCGTTCGAGAGAACGCAGGCGATAGTCCGTCCCGTCATCCACTTCGACGACATCGAAGCGCTCTTTCATCAGCTTGATCGTGGGAATGAAGTTCTGACGCTGCAGGCCATTCGGATAGAGCCCATCCGGAGGGTAGTTTGACGTCATGACAAACACCACACCGCGTTCGAACAAAGCCTCGAGCAAGCGCCCAAGCATCATTGCATCCGCAATGTCCGAGACGTGAAATTCGTCGAAGCACAACAGGCGCGTCTTCTCTGCAATGCTGTCGGCAACATGTGCCAAGGGATCGTCATGATCTTTCGCCTCACGCAACTGGGCGTGGATCGATTGCATGAAGGAATGAAAATGCGCGCGGCGTTTGCGCTTGTACGGAACAGCATCGAAGAAGCTGTCCATGATGAAGCTCTTGCCCCTGCCGACCCCACCCCACAAATAGACGCTTCTGGGCAAATCGGGATTGAAGATGAGCTTGCGCAGCGCTGAACGGCGCTTGGCCTTAAAGGCCAACAAACCGGTGTAGAGCTCCTGCAGGCGTTCGACTGCGCCCAATTGCGCAGAGTCTGCCTTGTAGCCACGCGCGGCCAGCAGGGCGTTGTAGGCGTCGATTACACCCAGTTCGGGAACATTGAGGATCTGGTGGGACATGACTCGTCTACTGTGGCGCGCAAAATGAAACGGGGTGAAGCGTACTTAGCGCTCCACCCCGCTCTACCGTTACTTCAACGGAACGCTTCGATCAGAAATGGAGCGAACGCTTGTCGACAGCGAGCGCTGCTTCATGCATCACTTCCGACAGCGTCGGGTGCGCATGGCTGGTACGAGCGATGTCTTCCGACGAAGCGCCGAACTCCATGCTCACGACAGCTTCAGCGATCAGCTCGGAAGCATTCGTACCGATGATGTGCGCGCCAAGGATCTGGTCGGTTTCAGCGTGCGCCAGCACCTTCACGAAGCCGGTCGAGTCACCCTGACTCAAAGCGCGGCCGTTCGCCAGGAAAGGAATCTGCCCCGCCTTGTAAGGGATGTTGGCAGCTTTCAACTCCTGCTCGGTCTTGCCAACCCAGGCGATTTCCGGATGCGTGTAGATGACCCATGGAATCAGGTTGTAGTTGATGTGACCCGCCTGACCGGCGATCACTTCAGCCACCATCACACCTTCTTCCATACCTTTGTGCGCGAGCATCGGACCCGGCACCACGTCACCCACTGCCCACACGTTCTGCAGGTTGGTGGCGCAATGCTCGTCGACCTTGATGCGGCCACGATCATCGAGTTCCAGACCGACCGCTGCGACATTCAGGCCGCCCGTGTTGGGCACGCGGCCAACGGCAACGATCAGCTTGTCGACTTCCAGCGTCTGCTCGCCATCATCGTTCTCATACTTGATGGTGACGATGTTCTCGCCAGGCAACACTTCCTTGATCTTGATACCCATGTGGATCTTCAGACCTTGCTTGGTCGTGAAGATCTTCCAGGCTTCCTTGGCAACCGCCGCATCGGCTGCGCCGAGGAATTCAGGAGCTGCTTCAAGAATGGTCACTTCCGAGCCCAGGCGCTTCCAGACCGAACCCATTTCCAAGCCGATCACGCCCGCGCCGATCACGCCAAGACGCTTGGGCGCCTCGTTGATATCGAGCGCACCGGTGTTGTCCATGATGAGCTTCTGGTCCACCGGGATGCCAGGCAAGTGACGTGCGCTGGAACCCGTTGCAACGATGACGTGCTTGGCGCTGACGATTTCGTCTGCGATCTTGACCTGCCACATGCCATCGGCCTGCCCCACAAAGCTGCCATGACCCGGCAGGAAGGTGACCTTGTACTTCTTGAACAGACCTTTGATGCCAGTGACGAGTTGCGTGACGATGTTCGTCTTGCGCTTGATCATCAGCGGTACATCGATCGTGACATTCTCGGCCTTGATACCGTGCATGACGAACGAATGGTTGGCCTGATCAAACAACTCCGACGAATGCAACAGCGCCTTGGACGGGATGCAACCTACGTTCAGGCAGGTACCACCCAGACGTGGCTCGCCCTTCGGGTCGGCATAGGAATCAAACTCACAGCAAGCCGTATTGAGCCCGAGCTGCGAAGCGCGGATCGCTGCGACGTAGCCGGCTGGGCCGCCGCCAATCACGACGACATCGAATTGTTTCGACATTATTCTTTCCTCTTAGGGGGAGGCTCCGGCGGGCTGCAATCAGCCGCGCCGGAATGGATCATCAGATTTCGAGCAACAGACGCGCAGGATCTTCGAGCGCTTCCTTCATGGTCACCAGCCCCAGGACGGCTTCACGACCGTCAACGATGCGGTGGTCATAGGACATGGCAAGGTAGTTGATCGGACGCACCACGACTTGACCGTTCTCAACCACTGCGCGGTCCTTCGTAGCGTGCACCCCGAGAATCGCAGACTGTGGCGGGTTGATGATCGGCGTCGACAACATCGAACCGAACACGCCGCCATTGGAGATCGAGAAGGTACCGCCGGTGAGCTCTTCGATCGACAGCTTGCCGTCCTTGGCTTTCTGACCGAATTCGGCAATCTTCTTCTCGATGTCGGCCAGACTCATCTGGTCAGCATTGCGCAGGATAGGCACCACCAGACCACGTGGCGAGCCAACAGCGATACCGATGTCGATGTAGCCGTGATAGATGATGTCGTTACCATCAACCGAAGCGTTCAGGATCGGGTACTTCTTCAGTGCGGCACAAGCAGCCTTGACGAAGAACGACATGAAGCCGAGCTTCACGCCATGTTCCTTTTCGAACTTCTCCTGGTAACGCTTGCGCATCTCCATGACTGGCGCCATGTTCACTTCATTGAACGTCGTCAGGATGGCGTTGGTAGCTTGCGACTGCAGCAGGCGCTCGGCAATACGTGCGCGCAGACGGCTCATTGGCACGCGCTGCTCAGCGCGATCTGCCAGCACGCTTTCAACCGACACAGGCGACGGCGGTTGCGGCAGTGGCTGACCCGCACCAACAACAACCGGCACCACGGTCGCAGCCGACGGCGCAGCAGGCTTGCCTGCGCCGATGGCGTCTGCCTTGGTCACGCGACCGCCAGGGCCCGTGCCTTGTACGCTGGCTTCGTCGATCCCCTTCTCGTTGAGGATCTTGCGCGCGGCTGGGCCATTGATGGACGCAGCTGCACCGGCACCCGCAGGGGCTGCCGCAGCTGCGGGCGTTGCAGCCGACGGCGCAGGCGCGCCTTCGTTCGAGGCACCTGCCTTGGCTTCGGTATCGATCTGTGCGATCAGATCCAGGCTGGTCACGGAGGAACCGTTGCCCTTGATGATCTTGACCAGCACGCCATCAGCCGGGGCCGGCGTTTCCAGCACGACCTTGTCGGTCTCGATGTCGATCAGGTTCTGGTCGCGCTTGACGGCTTGACCTTCCTTGGCGTGCCAGCTGACCAGCGTCGCTTCGGAAACTGACTCGGACAACTGCGGAACTTTTACTTCGATGATCATGTTGTTTTTTCCTTGGTGTATGGGGTGCGAAGGACGCGGCTTACTTCGCCGGAACGCCCTGGTCCAGAGGACCGAACGCACCTTCAATCACTGCCTTCTGCTGAACGTTGTGCTTCGCTGAGTAACCCACGGCTGGAGATGCGGAGGCCGGACGAGCGATCAGGAACAGTTCCTGATCCTTGCGCAGGCACTTCGCCAGATGCTGGCGCGATGCAAACCAGTACCAGCTACCCTGATTGCGTGGCTCTTCCTGACACCACACCACTTCCTTGGCATTCGGATATTTGTGCACGACTGCATCGAAAGCCTCTTCCGGGAACGGGTAGAGCTGTTCGACACGCACGATAACGACATCCTTGATGTCCTTCGCACGACGCTCTGCCAGCAACTCGTAATAGACCTTGCCGGAACACAAAACAATGCGCTTGGCCTTCTTCGCATCAATATTGTCGACTTCGTCGATGATGGTGCGATAGGTGCCGCTCGCCAACTCTTCCAGCGAGGACGTGGCATCCTTGTGGCGCAGCAGCGACTTCGGCGTGATGACCACCAGCGGTTTACGCAGCGGACGCACCATCTGACGACGCAGCACGTGGAAGATCTGTGCTGGAGTCGAAGGCACGCACACTTGCCAGTTGTCTTCAGCGCACAGCTGCATGAAGCGTTCGATACGCGCTGACGAATGCTCTGGGCCCTGCCCTTCGTAACCGTGCGGCAGCAGCATCGTGATGCCGGCCTGACGCCCCCACTTGGCTTCACCGGAGGCGATGAACTGGTCGATGACGACTTGCGCGCCATTGGCGAAGTCACCGAACTGAGCTTCCCAGATGATCAGCTGGTTCGGCTCTGCCGTCGCATAGCCATACTCGAAACCGAGCACACCGGCTTCCGACAGCACGGAATCGATGACCACGAACGAAGCCTGGCCGTCCTGGATGCTTTGCAGCGGAATCGCACTGCCTGCATCCCACTTTTCGCGATTCTGGTCGTGGAAAACGGCGTGGCGATGCGAGAACGTACCGCGGCCGCAATCCTGACCGGACAGACGCACACCATAACCTTGTGCGACCAGCGAGGCGTAAGCGAGGTTTTCACCCATGCCCCAGTCCAGCGCGCGAGCGCCTTCACCCATGGCCTTGCGGCCTTCGACAACCTTCGCAACCGTAGGGTGCAAGGTGAAGCCTTCCGGCATCGTCGTCAGACGCTGCGCGAGACGCTTGAGTTCGGCCAAGGGCACGCCCGTATCACCTTCATCGGTGTAGGGCTTGTGCAGGTAGGGGCTCCAATCCTGCGCGTACTTGCGGCTGTGACCCGACAGAACCGGGTTGTAGAGCAGCTCGCCACGGTCCAGATGCTCGCGGTACTGCGCAATGATGCCGTCCGGCTCGTTCGCACCGCACACACCCGTACCAATCAGGCGATCAGCGTACAGCTTGCGCGTGCCAGGGTGCTGAGCAATCTTCTTGTACATCAGCGGCTGAGTAACCATCGGCTCGTCGGCTTCGTTGTGGCCGAGTTTGCGATAGCACAGCAGATCGATGACAACGTCCTTCTTGAAGGTCTGGCGGAACTCGACTGCCAACTGGCAGGCAAGTGCCACGGCTTCAGGATCATCGCCATTGACGTGGAAGATCGGCGTGTCGGCCATCTTGAAGATGTCCGTGCAATACATCGACGAACGCGAGTCGCGTGGGTCGGAAGTCGTAAAGCCGATCTGGTTGTTGATGACGATGTGGATCGCACCACCGACACCATAGCCACGCGTCTGACTGAAATTCAGGATTTCCTGGTTGATGCCCTGACCTGCCACCGCAGCGTCACCGTGGATCAACACCGGCAGGACCTGGCTCTGGTTGCCGTCGCGGCGCTTCTGGCGCGCGAAGACCGACCCCAGCACGACGGGGTTCACGATTTCGAGGTGCGACGGGTTGAAAGCCAGCGTCAGGTGCACCGGGCCGCCAGCGGTATTCACATCGCTGGAGAAGCCCTTGTGGTACTTCACGTCGCCGGCAGCCAGCTCTTCGGCGTACTTGCCTTCGAACTCGCCGAACAAGGTCGACGGGCTCTTGCCCAGCGTATTCACCAGCACGTTCAGACGCCCGCGGTGGGCCATGCCGATGACGATTTCCTGCACGCCGTTGGCACCCGCCGTGTTGATGACGCTGTCCATCGCCACGATGGCGGATTCGCCACCTTCGAGCGAGAAACGCTTCTGGCCGACATACTTTGTGTGCAAGTACTTTTCCAGCGTTTCGGCAGCCGTCAGGCGTTCGAGGATGCGCTTCTTCTGCTCAGCGGGGAAAGCCGGCGTCGAGCGCATCGGCTCCAGACGCGACTGGATCCAGCGCTTCTGCGCGATGTCGCTGATGTACATGTACTCGGCAGCCAGCGTGCCGCAGTAGGTCTGGCGCAAAGCTTCGAGAATCTCGCGCAATGTCGCTTGGCTGTTCTGCTGGAACTGGAACGAACCGATATTGAATGGCGCCGACAGATCGGCTTCGGTGAAGCCGTAATGCGATGGCTCCAGCTCGGTAATTGAAGGACGTTCCTGACGCTTGAGCGGATCGATCTGCGCCCAGCGGTTACCCAGGAAGCGGTAGGCATTGATCATCTGCAGCACGCCAACCTGGCGCTTGTCAGCGACGCCGGTCGAGGTGCCAGCGGTCTTGCCTTGCTTGGCCATCTGCGCGAACGACGCGATGACAGGCGCATGCGCCACGTCACGGCCGTTGCCAGGCATATTCTGAAGCTGGTCGAAATAATCACGCCACTGATCAGATACAGCTGCGGGATTCTCGAGGTAGGTCTCGTACAGCTCCTCGATGAACGGCGCATTGCTGCCGAACAGATAGGAGTTGTTAAGGAAAGGTTTCATCATTTGGGATCACCTGTATTTTCGGGTGTGATCAGGGCGGAGGGCGGTGTGGGTTGAAACGGCTGGCGAGACACCCCGCCAGCCACATACTTCAGGATCGAATCAACGTTGAGCAATCGGCTTGACGTCGCGCGTCGTAGCACCGGTGTAGAGCTGACGCGGACGACCGATCTTCTGTTCCGGATCGCCGATCATTTCGTTCCACTGGGCAATCCAGCCGATGGTGCGGGCCAGCGCGAAAATACCGGTGAACAGCGGCACAGGAATGCCCATGGCCTTTTGCACGATGCCGGAGTAGAAGTCGACGTTCGGGTAGAGCTTGCGGCTGACGAAGTATTCGTCTTCCAAGGCGATCTTTTCCAGTTCCATGGCGAGCTTGAACAGCGGGTCGTCTTGCAAACCGAGTTCGCCCAGCACTTCGTGGCAGGTCTCACGCATCAGCGTAGCGCGCGGATCGAAGTTCTTGTAGACGCGGTGACCAAAGCCCATCAGCTTGACGCCGGAGTTCTTGTCCTTGACCTTGGCAATGAACTCGCCGATCTTGGCCACGCCACCCTGGTTCTGGATGTCGTTGAGCATCTCCAGGCAGGCCTCGTTGGCGCCACCGTGTGCCGGGCCCCACAGACAGGCGATACCGGAAGCGATACAGGCGAACGGGTTCGAACCGGACGAACCAGCCAGACGCACGGTCGACGTCGAAGCGTTCTGCTCATGGTCAGCATGCAGGATCAGGATGCGATCCAGTGCACGTGCCAGCACCGGGTTCGGCTTGTACTCTTCGCACGGCGTTGCGAACATCATATGCAGGAAGTTCTCCGCATAGCCCAAGTCGTTGCGCGGGAACATGAACGGTTCGCCCACGGTGTACTTGTAGGCCATCGCCACGATGGTTGGCATCTTGGCGATCAGGCGGATCGCAGCGATATTGCGGTGTTCCGGGTTATTGATGTCGAGCGAGTCGTGGTAGAAGGCCGACAGTGCACCGACCACGCCCACCAGAATCGCCATCGGATGTGCGTCGCGGCGGAAACCTTGGTAGAAGCGCGTCAGCTGCTCGTGCACCATCGTGTGGGTACGCACATTCGTCTCGAACGCATCGTACTCAGCTTGCGTAGGCAGCTCACCGTTCTTCAACAGGAAGCAGGTTTCGAGGAAGTTGGCGTTAACCGCCAGTTGCTCGATCGGATAACCACGGTATTTCAACTCGCCCTTATCGCCATCGATGTAAGTGATGGACGACTTGCAGGATGCCGTCGACATGAAGCCGGGGTCGAAGGTGAAAGCACCCGACTTCGCATACAACGAACGGATGTCGATCACGTCCGGGCCGATCGAGCCGGTCAGGACGGGGAACTCATAAGACTGACCATCCAGGGTCAGCGTGGCATTGCGTGGGGTCGTCATAAGTTTTCCTTCCCTTCCAGTACGTTCAACAGGATTACAAACTTGTGTTCGCAATATCGGGAGCGCTGCGTTTCAGCAACGCAACCGTCGATTGCCAATGCGGAACCTCGCATTCCTCTTTGCCACTGAGCATGGCCCACAGCTCATGGTCATCACAGGTCAGCAGGTCCAGCAGATTCTCCAGCTCTGGCTCGCTCAACGCGTCCAGATCGTTGGCGATGAAGCGCGTGAAAAACAGGTCGAGCTCCAGCAGACCTCGCCGGGCACGCCATTTGATCTTTTCACGCAAGACATACATCGCTCGGTTCCGTCCTTACACTGCACGCGACAGCATCAATTCCTTGATCTTGCCGATGGCCTTGGTCGGGTTCAGATGCTTCGGGCACACATCCACGCAGTTCATGATGGTGTGGCAGCGGAACAGACGGTACGGATCTTCCAGATTATCCAGACGCTCGTTCGTTTCTTCGTCGCGCGTGTCGGCGATGAAACGGTAAGCCGCCAGCAGACCCGCCGGGCCCACAAATTTGTCCGGGTTCCACCAGAAGCTCGGGCAGCTGGTCGAGCAGCACGCGCACAAGATGCACTCATAGAGGCCATTGAGTTCTTCACGCTCTTCCGGCGTTTGCAAACGCTCACGCTCAGGCACGGGCGTGTTGTTGACGACGTAAGGCTTGATCGAGTGGTACTGCTTGAAGAACTGCGTCATGTCGACGATCAGGTCACGAATGACCGGCAGGCCCGGCAGCGGACGCAGCGTGATCGGCTGCGCCAGGCTGTCGATGTCGGTCAGGCATGCCAGACCATTCTTGCCGTTGATGTTCATCGCGTCCGAGCCGCACACGCCTTCGCGGCATGAACGACGGTAAGACATCGAATCGTCCTTGCCCTTGAGCTTTGTGAGCGCGTCGAGCAGCTTGCGATCGGACGGGTCGAGTTCGACCGAAATATCCTGCATGTAAGGCGCAGCGTCCTTATCCGGATCGTAGCGATAGATCTTGAATTGAACTGTGCGCACAGTGGTATCAGTGGCCATTTTTATGAGCTCCGGAATCAGTACGCACGCGTTTTCAGCGCAACGGTTTCAACAGTCAGCGGCTTGAGATTGACCGGCTTGTATTCGAGGCGATTGCCGTCGCGATACCACAATGTGTGCTTGAGCCAGTTCTCGTCGTCACGGCCATTCGGACGTTCCGGGGTATCCGGAGCATCGTCACGCACGTGCGCACCGCGCGATTCCGTACGGGCATTTGCCGACAGCATCGTGGCCTTGGCAACCTCGATGAGGTTCTCCAGTTCCAGCGCTTCGGTACGTGCCGTGTTCCAGACTTGCGACTTGTCCTTGATCTCGGTTTGCTGAACAGCTTTTTCGATTTCGAGAATCTTGTCCACGCCTTGCTGCAGCAGATCCTTGAAGCGGAACACGCCAGCGTGAGCCTGCATCGTGCGCTGCATTTCCAGACGCGTTTCGGCCACGTCCGAACCACCGGTCTGCGTATTCAGGCGATTGACGCGCGCCAACGACTTGTCGATCTCGCTTTGCGGGATTTCCTGCAAGGCTGCCGGTTCATTCTTGATGTACTCGATCATCGACTCGCCCGCGCTCTTGCCGAACACCAGCAGGTCGAGCAGCGAGTTCGTGCCGAGACGGTTCGCGCCATGCACCGACGCACAGGCACATTCACCCGCAGCATAGAAGCCGGGGATGACGTTGCCGTAATCGACCACTTCGCCACGATAGTTCGTCGGAATGCCGCCCATCTGGTAGTGACAGGTCGGCACGACGGGGATCGGTGCCTTGATCGGGTCGGTACCGGCGAACTGGATCGAGATTTCGCGGATACCCGGCAGACGCTTGTTGATCACGTCTGCGTCGAGGTGGGTGATGTCCAGCATCACGTGATCCTTGTTCGGACCACAGCCGCGACCTTCGTTGATTTCCGTAACCATGGCGCGCGAAACGACGTCCCGCGAAGCCAGATCCTTGGCGTTTGGTGCATAGCGCTCCATGAAACGCTCGCCCCCCGCGTTACGCAAGATGCCGCCTTCGCCGCGCACGCCTTCGGTAATCAGCACGCCCGCGCCGGCAACACCGGTCGGGTGGAATTGCCAGAACTCCATATCTTCCAGCGGGATGCCGGCACGCGCCGCCATGCCGACGCCGTCACCGGTGTTGATGAAGGCATTGGTCGAGGAGTAGTAAATACGACCGGCACCGCCGGTGGCGAACAGCGTTGCCTTGGCCTGGAAGACGGTGATCTCACCGGTTTCCATTTCCATGGCGATCACGCCGAGCACGCGGCCATCCGGTGCGCGCAGCAGATCCAGGGCCATCCACTCGACGAAAAACTGGGTGTTCGCACGCACATTGCGCTGGTACAACGCGTGCAACATGGCGTGACCAGTACGGTCAGCTGCCGCACAGGCGCGACGCACCGGCTTCTCGCCGAAATTGGACATGTGACCACCGAACGGGCGCTGGTAGATCTTGCCCTCATCGGTACGGTCGAACGGCATACCGTAGTGTTCGAGTTCAACGACCACTTGCGGCGCTTGTTTACACATGAACTCGATCGCGTCCTGGTCACCGAGCCAGTCGGAACCCTTGACGGTGTCATACATGTGCCAGGTCCAGTGATCCGGCTCGGAGTTGCCGAGCGAAGCAGAAACACCACCTTGCGCCGCAACCGTGTGCGAGCGCGTCGGAAAGACCTTGGAAATGACGGCTGTTTTCAGACCGGACTCAGCCAGAGTCACCGCAGCGCGCATGCCGGCACCACCGGCCCCCACGATCACTGCATCAAACGTACGCTTGGCGACTTTCAATTAGAGTCTCCACAGAATCTGGGCTGCCCAACCGGCATAACCCAACAGAAGGAAGGCAACGATCGTGTGCAGTGCGAGGCGCACGCTGATCGGCTTGATGTAGTCCATGAAGATGTCCCGGACGCCAACCCAGGCGTGATAGAACAAGGCCATGAAGAACAGGAATGTGGCAAAGCGCATGAAGAAGCTGCCGGAGAACAGCTCGTACCAGCTGAACACGTCGTAAGACGGCAGCAAGATCACGCGCACGGCAAACAGCACCGTATACAGCGCCATGACTACGGCGGTCAGACGCTGGAGCAGCCAGTCGTTGAACCCGTAATGCGCACCAACTACGAGACGTTTCACCATATCAGCACCCCGATGGCGGCAGTCAGCGTGAGGCTCACGACCAGCACGATGACGGAACTCATGCGCGCGGCAGGCAGTTCGACGCCGACGTGCATATCAAGAAGAAGGAAGCGGATCCCTGCACAGAAGTGATGCAGGAAAGACCAGAGGAGGCCGAGCAGAACCAGCTTGACGATCGGCAAGCCGAGAAGACTGAAGTTGAATACCGTGTAGAAGGCGTCCAGCTCTTCACGCGAACCGAGACTCGCGCCGAACAGCCAAAGCAACAACGGCAAACACAGGAACAAGCCCACGCCACTGATGCGATGAAGGATCGAGACGATCCCCGGCAGTGGCAATCTGATCTGGATGAGATTCAGATGCTTGGGTCTTGGCTTACGGACTATCACTTCCGCCATACAACACACCTCCCAGTACTGGCTATCCAACTGATTAACTAACTGAGCGATTCACTAAGCAACTAAGTACGTAGCAACTAACTAAGCTCATTCAGGTAGAAATGCTCGGCCGTCGAATACAACCCGCGCCGCCACTCCACCGGTTTGTCGCCATAGGTGTAAGCAACGCGCTCCACCGACAGCAAGGGCGTGTACTCTGCCACGCCCAACAACTCTGCAACCTGCCGCTCTGCAGCGACCGCACGGATACGCTCCGAAGCACGAATCATGCGTAAGCCGAAACGGGTTTCGAAAAGGCTGTACAGCGAACCTTCCCACTCCTGCAGTATTTCCAGCGTCAAACCCTGGAACATCTCCCCCGGCAGGTAAATCTCATCCACAACCACTGGCTTCACATCGAACTTCAGCAAACGCCGGATGATGATGATCGGGCTCCCCAGGGCCACATGGAGGTTCTTCGACGCCTCCTGTCCGGCCCTTGCCCGCCAGCACTCCAGCGGAAAGCTTTTCGGCTGCCCGGCACCACCCGCAAGCGGCACCAGACGCAGAAAGCGAAATGATGCGCGCGGATCGTGATGCGAGGCAACAAATGTCCCTTTCCCCTGGCGACGCAGCAGGATGTTCTCTGCCGACAACTCGTCAACCGCCTTGCGGACCGTCCCCTGACTGACGCCGAAGCGAACCGCCAGATCCTGCTCGCTCGGTATCGCCTGCCCCGGCGCCCATTCACCTGCCTCAAGCGCCTGTAAAATCAGGCTCTTGATCTGCTGGTACAAGGGACTGAAGGTGGGCGACAGGTTTGCCATGGCCTGCATTCAAGCATAAATATTTGACACCGTCCACATAGAGTCTATGATCTTATATAAGACATTAGACAGCTTTTGACACACTTCAAAAAATCAATGTATCCTCCGCCTGTTTGCTGAGGTTTCGCTGAATGCCTTGAGGTCGATCCGGTCAGAATGTTTTGATTGTGACTCCTCGTTGCGCGTTGTGCATCGCAAGAATGCTGCGCTACAGTCACGGATGAACCAGCAAACGGGTCAGGAGTTGGCTATATGAATAGCCGACCCACCAAAAGGCCACCGCGTTGATTTTTCGTTGAATTTCTTGTCGATTCTTGTTGATTTATCGCTCCAGGAGCTTATCCATGTCCAAGTCCCCCATTCGCGTCACTGTCACCGGCGCCGCCGGCCAAATTGGTTATAGCCTGTTGTTCCGCATTGCCAGCGGCGAAATGCTCGGCAAGGATCAGCCCGTCATCCTGCAACTGCTTGATCTCCCCCAAGCCCAGAAGGCTGTGAATGGCGTGATCATGGAACTGGAAGACTGCGCATTCCCGCTGCTGGCCGGCGTGATCGCAACTGACGATCCAGCCGTTGCATTCAAGGATACGCAAGTGGCATTGCTGGTTGGCGCACGCCCACGCGGCCCCGGCATGGAGCGCAAGGACCTGCTGACCGAAAACGCCAAGATCTTCACCGTGCAAGGCGCGGCTATCGGTCAGTACGCAGACCCGGACGTCAAGGTGCTGGTCGTCGGCAACCCATGTAACACCAATGCATACATCGCCAAGGAAACGGCGAAGAAGTTTGGTCGCGTGAAGGAAAAGAACTTCACCGCCATGCTGCGTCTGGACCACAACCGCGCGCTATCGCAACTGGCTGCCAAGTCCGGCCGCACGGTCGACAGCCTGAAGAACCTGGTCGTGTGGGGCAACCACTCGCCAACCATGTACGCCGACTACCGCTTCGTCACTTCGAACGGCGACAGCGTCAAGACCCTGATCAACGACGAAACCTGGAACCGCGAAACCTTCCTGCCGAAGGTTGGCAAGCGCGGCGCAGCGATCATCGAAGCGCGTGGCCTGTCTTCCGCTGCTTCGGCTGCCAACGCAGCCATCGACCACGTGCGCGACTGGGTGCTCGGCTCCAAGGGCGAATGGGTCACCATGGGTATTCCTTCGGATGGTTCCTACGGCATTCCTGAAGGCATCATCTTCGGCGTGGCCGTGACCACCGAAAACGGCGAGTACAAGCGCGTCGAAGGTATCGAAGTCGACGAGTTCTCGCGCGAGCGCATCAACTTCACGCTCAACGAGCTGGAAGAAGAGCGCGCCGGCGTTGCGGACCTGCTGAAGTAAGAAGTAACCATGGACCGCATTCATCCCGATGCGGTACTTGTCCAGGATGGAGGGGCCCTCCCCTCCATCCCGGGAGTGGATCACTACGCAGGTAGCGAGAAGCTGATGCGCAAGGCGCTGGCCTTGCAGATCGAGCAAGCCCGCAATGGCGTAGCAACATTTGATGTGACGCTCGATTGCGAAGACGGCGCAGCCGTCGGCGAAGAAGTAGCACATACCGAACTGGTGTCCTCACTCATCATGAGCGATGACAACCGCTTCGACCGGATTGGCGCCCGCATTCACGACGTGACACACGCGTCGTGGATGACGGACCTGCAGAACATCGTGGCCGCAGCTGGCACACGACTCGCTTACCTCACGCTGCCCAAGGCGCGTGGCGTCAGCGATGTGCGGCGAGTGCTGCATGTGCTGCGCGACGCCGAGCAGCGCAACGGCCTGCATCGCCGGATTGCAGTACACGTGCTCATCGAAACGCACGGCGCGCTGCACCAGGTGTGGGACATCGCAGGGCTGGATGGTGTCAGTTCGCTCGATTTTGGTTTGATGGATTTTGTCAGTACGCATCACGGCGCCATTCCCGGCAGCGCGATGCAGAGCCCGGGGCAGTTCGATCACGCGATCCTGCGCCGAGCGAAGACGGAAATAGTGGCAGCTGCGTTGGCGAATTCGGTTGTGCCAACGCATAACGTCACGACTGAATTGAATGACGCAGCAAAGATTCGAGAGGATGCGCGGCGTGCGCGCGAGGAATTCGGTTTCCTGCGCATGTGGAGCATCCATCCGAACCAGATCGGGCCGATCCTGACTGCCATGCAGCCGGATTACACCGAACTGGTGGAAGCAACAGAAGTAATTGCCGCGGCGCAGGACGCGTCGTGGGGGCCGATACAGATGCAGGGTCGCCTGCACGATCGTGCTTCGTATCGTTACTACTGGAATTTGTTGAAGCGTGCGCATGCTACTGGCTGCGAATTGCCGGGTAGCGCACAGGAGCGTTTTTTTGACGCTTCTTTTTATCGTAATTCTTAATTGAACGCCGTCTCTGCCCGCCGGGGCGAACGGAACACTGCCGGAGGATTTGATCGTGCTTGAAGCCTATCGCCAACACGTTGCCGAGCGCGCTGCGCTGGGTATCCCGCCACTGCCGCTGGATGCAAAACAAACGGCCGATCTTATCGAGCTCATCAAGGCACCACCTGCCGGTGAAGACGCCTATCTGCTTGACCTCATCACGCACCGTGTACCGCCGGGCGTGGACGACGCCGCCAAGGTCAAGGCCTCCTTCCTCGCAGCCGTCGCACACGGTGACATCAGCGTCGCCCTGATCTCCAAGGCAAAGGCCACCGAACTGCTCGGCACCATGGTCGGTGGCTACAACGTCAAGCCACTCATCGACCTGCTCGATGACGCAGCGCTGGCGCCCATCGCTGCAGCCGCGTTGAAGAAGACGCTGCTGATGTTCGACTACTTCCACGACGTTTCCGAGAAGGCCAAGGCCGGCAACGCCCGGGCCAAGGAAGTCGTGCAGAGCTGGGCCGATGCCGAATGGTTCACCTCGCGTCCCGAAGTGCCGGCCAGCATTGCGCTGACCGTCTTCAAGGTGCCGGGCGAAACCAATACCGACGACCTCTCTCCTGCGCCTGATGCATGGAGCCGTCCTGACATCCCGCTGCATGGCCTCGCGATGCTCAAGAACACGCGCGCTGATGCACCCTTCAAGCCGGAAGAAGACGGCAAGCGCGGCCCGATCAAGCTGATCCAAGATCTCGCAGCCAAGGGTAAGCCTGTCGCCTACGTCGGTGACGTGGTGGGTACCGGTTCCTCGCGCAAGTCCGCGACGAACTCCGTGCTGTGGTGGACCGGTGACGATATTCCCTTCGTGCCGAACAAGAAGTTCGGTGGCGTGTGTCTCGGTGGCAAGATCGCTCCGATCTTCTTCAACACGCAGGAAGATGCTGGCGCACTGCCGATCGAAATCGACGTCTCGAAGCTGGACCTCGGCGACGAAATCGAACTGAAGATCGACCACGCCACAGGCAAGGTCATCGCCATCAAGGGCGGCGCAACGGTTGCCGAGTCGCAGCTGAAAACGCTCGTGCTGCTCGACGAAGTGCGCGCTGGCGGTCGTATCAATCTCATTATCGGCCGTAGCCTGACGGCCAAGGCTCGTGAATTCCTCGGCTTGCCAGCCTCCACCCTGTTCCGCCTGCCGCAGAACCCGGCCGACACGGGCAAGGGCTTCACGCTGGCGCAGAAGATGGTCGGCCGCGCTGTCGGCCTGCCGGAAGGCCATGGCGTGCGTCCCGGCACCTACTGCGAACCCAAGATGACCTCGGTCGGCTCGCAGGACACGACCGGCCCGATGACCCGCGACGAACTCAAGGACCTCGCCTGCCTCGGCTTCTCCGCCGACCTGGTGATGCAATCCTTCTGCCACACGGCTGCATATCCAAAGCCCGTCGACGTCAAGACGCACCGCGAACTGCCCAAGTTCATCTCGAATCGCGGCGGCATCTCGCTGCGCCCGGGTGATGGCGTGATCCACTCCTGGCTCAACCGCATGCTGCTCCCCGACACCGTCGGCACCGGTGGTGACTCGCACACCCGCTTCCCGGTGGGTATCAGCTTCCCGGCAGGTTCCGGTCTGGTGGCTTTCGCGGCAGCCACCGGCGTGATGCCGCTGGACATGCCTGAATCGATTCTGGTCCGCTTCAAGGGCTCGATGGAAGAAGCACAGAAGCGTGGCGTGACGCTGCGCGACCTCGTGCATGCCATCCCCCTGTACGGCATCAAGCAAGGTCTGCTGACCGTTGCCAAGGCCGGCAAGATCAACGAGTTCTCGGGCCGCATCCTCGAAATCGAGGGCCTGCCTGACCTGAAGGTCGAACAGGCTTTCGAACTGTCCGATGCTTCGGCTGAGCGTTCGGCAGCTGGCTGCTCGGTGCAGCTGAACAAGGCGCCTATCGTCGAGTACATGCGCTCCAACATCGTGTTGCTGAAGAACATGATCGCCGACGGCTACGCAGACAAGCGCACGCTGGAACGCCGCATCCAGAAGATGGAAGACTGGATCGCCAACGGCGAACTGCTGCAACCGGATGCCAATGCCGAGTACGCACACATCATCGAGATCGACCTGGCCGACATCAAGGAACCGATCTTGTGCTGCCCGAACGATCCGGACGACGCCAAGGTGCTGTCGGAAGTGCAGAACACGCCGATCGACGAAGTCTTCATCGGTTCGTGCATGACCAACATCGGTCACTTCCGTGCGGCCTCCAAGCTGCTCGAAGGCAAGCGCGACATTCCGGTGAAGCTGTGGGTTGCTCCGCCGACCAAGATGGATGCTTCCGAGCTGACCAAGGAAGGCCACTACGGCGTGTTCGGCTCTGCAGGCGCACGTACCGAGATGCCGGGCTGCTCGCTGTGCATGGGCAACCAGGCACAAGTGCGCGAGGGTGCAACCGTCGTGTCCACTTCGACACGCAACTTCCCGAATCGTCTGGGCAAGAACACCAACGTGTACCTGTCCTCGGCAGAAGTTGCTGCCATCGCATCGAAGCTCGGTCGCCTGCCGACCGTGGCGGAATATCAGGCCGACATGGGCGTCATCAACGCCGATGCAGGCAAGATCTACCGCTACATGAACTTCGACCAGATCAGCGAGTACAAGGAAATCGCTGACGAAGTGAAGGTGTAACAGGTAGAAGCGAGGCCACCAGGCACGCAGCACACGAAGAAACAGCCCGCCCGAAAATGCGGGCTGTTTTGTTTTGACCCGCACGCCATAGAGAACAGAAATCTCCCGATGACTCTTTCAGCAATGGAAACCGTAACGCCTACGAAGAAGCAACTCTTCACCGGCTTCTTCAAGACGGGTATCTCGGGATTCGGTGGCGTGCTGCCTCATGCACGTCGCATGCTGGTCGACGACCGTCGCTGGCTCACCGACAGGCAGTTCACCGAGCTTCTCGGGCTGGGCCAAGGGCTGCCCGGCCCCAACATCGTCAATATGGCCGTGGTGCTCGGTTCGCGCTTTCATGGCTGGCGCGGTTCGATCTGCGCAGTCACCGGCCTGATGCTGGCGCCACTCATCATTGTGCTGACGCTCGCCAGCATCTACGAGAAGTTCTCCGACTCGGCAATGCTTAATCACGCCTTGACGGGTGTGGCCGCTGCGGCAGCGGGTCTCATCATCGCGACCAGCGCCAAGCTCGCGGTAAGAATGGATCGCAATGCCTGGTCGTTCCTGACGCTACTCGCAGCATTCCTCGGGATCGTATGGCTACGCTTGCCGCTGCTCGCCGTACTGTTCGTCCTGGCGCCGATCAGCATCGCTTGCGGCTGGTTCAGCGTGCAACGTGAGCGGGCTGGAAAGGCGGAGGAATGAGCATGCCCCCTTCAATCCTCGAACTGTTCCTGCGCTTCTGCCTGCTATCGGTGATGGCTGTGGGCGGCGCGAGCGCGGTGCTACCCGAAATGCATCGCCAGATCGTCGAGGTCAATGGCTGGATCAGCAGCGCCGAGTTCGGGACACTGTATGCCATCACCCAGGCTGCCCCCGGCCCGAACGTGCTGATTGTCAGCCTGATCGGCTGGAAGCTCGCAGGCATCACGGGCGCAATCGTATCGACGATAGGCATGTGCGGCCCCACTTCGCTGCTGGCCTTTGGCGTCGGAAAGCTGTGGGATCGTTTCAGCCACTCGCCCTGGCGCACAGCCATCGAACGCGGCCTCGCCCCCATCACCATCGGCCTTATCCTTGGCAGCGGCTGTCTGCTGGTCCAGACCGCCGGCGAAGGCTGGGCGATCTATGCACTCGCCGGCGCCAGTGCATTCGCCTCGTACTACTCACGCCAGAATCCGCTATGGTGGCTGGCCATCGCCGCAGTGCTGGGCATGGCGCTGTTCTGAACACATCACGCATCCATCACCCGGTCCATCCAATGATTTCCGCGCAGACATCTGCCTCAACGCCCTTCGCGACCCTGTCGCCGGACACCCTGCTGGACGCTATCGACAGTCTCGGTTTGCGAACAGATGGCCGACTCGCCGCACTCAACAGCTTCGAGAATCGTGTCTATCAAGTCGGTATCGACGACGCTCAACCCCTGATTGCCAAGTTCTATCGCCCCGCACGTTGGAGCGACGCGGCCATTCTCGAGGAGCACGCCTTCACCCGCAGCCTGGCCGAAGCGGAGTTGCCGGTCGCGGCGCCATTGGAATTCGCCGGCAACACACTGCATCACCATGGCGATTTCCGCTTCGCGCTGTATCCGAAACTGCGTGGTCGTGCACCGGAGTTCGACAACAACGAAGCGCTGACCTGGATGGGGCGCTTCATTTCGCGCATTCACGCCATTGGCGAACTCGCGAGCTTCGCCGAACGCCCGGCCCTCAGCGTCGCGCGCCTGGGCGACGATTCGCAGGCATGGCTGAGCGCCCATGCGCTCATTCCGCCGGAGCTCCTCGATGCCTGGCAAGGCACGGTGGAGCGCGCCATGGGCCACGTGCGCAGCTGCTTCGCG
This sequence comes from Uliginosibacterium silvisoli, assembly GCF_036017035.1. Classification (NCBI taxonomy): domain Bacteria; kingdom Pseudomonadati; phylum Pseudomonadota; class Betaproteobacteria; order Rhodocyclales; family Zoogloeaceae; genus Uliginosibacterium; species Uliginosibacterium silvisoli. The sequence goes on from NZ_JAYXHS010000005.1 coordinate 57,125, forward strand.
CAGACGGGCAGCTTCCGGCACTTGCGCATCCATGGCGACTGCCATGGTGGCAACGTACTGTGGGCCGACGACGGGCCATGGTTCGTTGACTTCGATGACACATGCATGGGCCCGGCAATCCAGGATCTGTGGCTTCTGCTCTCGGGTGACCGCGACAGCATGTCGCGCCAGCTCGGTGCCGTGCTGCGCGGTTACCGCCAGTTCCGCGACTTCGACAATCGCGAGCTGCAACTCATCGAAGCGCTGCGGACCTTGCGCCTGATCCACTACGCCGCCTGGATCGCGCGCCGCTGGGACGACCCGGCCTTCCCGGTCGCCTTCCCATGGTTTGGCACGCCACGCTATTGGCAGGACCGCATCCTCGAGCTCAAGGAGCAGATCGCAGCCATGGAAGAAGAGCCCCTGGTACCTGCAGGGCTCGACTGGGAATGAAAGCCGCGAAACAGACTCCCTGCCCGTGTGGCAAAGGCATCTACGCCACCTGTTGCCAGCCCCTGCATGCTGGCGCGGCGGCGGGCACCGCCGAATCGCTGATGCGCTCGCGCTACAGCGCCTTCGTGCTGCAGCTGGCGGACTACCTGCAAGCCAGCTGGCATGCCAGCACACGCCCGGCCGAGCTCTCGTTTGACGGCGACGAGCCAACCAAATGGATAGCACTGGATGTTCGCGCACAGGCAGAGCAAGGCGACAGCGCCACGGTCGAGTTCATAGCCCGCTACAAGGTCAGTGGTCGCGCGCAACGCCTGCACGAGATCAGCCGTTTTGTGCGCGAGCAAGGGCGCTGGTACTACGTGGACGGCGAAATCCTGCCTCAGTAAACACTGCAGACAACCGGTCGTTAGGGTCAATCCGCCTTGCGATGCAGCAAGCCTGACCCATAATGAAGTTCAGTTTTCCGACCGGAGGATTCGATGGGTGCTGCTGCACGCGCCTTTTTGCGCCATCCAACTGATGTTCCCATTGAAGTCCATGCACAGCCGATCCAGGGCCGCGTCGGGCAACGTCTGATGGACGTGAGCCTGGGTGGTCTGGCCTGCCGCTCTGAATGCGAGATGGATGTCGGCACCCACGTCGAGATCTGCATCGAGCTCGTCAGTCCGCCATTCCAGGCGGAAGGCGAAGTGGCCTGGTGCCGGCACCGCAATGGTCACCACGAGATAGGCATCCGCTTCCTGCAACGAGAAGATGCTTTCGCGGCGCGCATGGTGGAGCAGATCTGCCATATCGAGCACTACCGCAACGAGGTGATGCGTCTCGAAGGCCGCGTGCTCGATGCCCGCACCGCCGCCGAGGAGTGGATCAGCAAGTACGCGGCAGATTTCCCCTCCTTGCGGACTTTCATGTCCGACTAGTCGCCGCGAGACCGGCGAAGTCCCCTGAAACACCTTTCGCGAAGCCTGGTGCTAAGATTGCGGCCTCCCCGCCGAGGCTGCGGCTTTCCCGTAGCGTTTCAACGGCGCCCGCCTCCACGGCCAGCGCTGTTCCGGCAATCACTGTTGCTCCGTTCGCTCCCCGGTGCGGAGCGGGAAAGTTGAATCTTGTCAGCGCTCTTCTTTCGCCAGTCTGTCTCGTCCCTCAACGCCCTCGCCAAACCCTTCGCTCTCCTGCTCGTACTGCTGAGTTGCAACCTGCAATCCCTTGCCGCACACGCGGCTACGGACAAGGAGATCGTCGAGGCACGCATTCCGGTGCTGGCAGCCAGCCTCAAGAACGAACATCCGCGCCTGCTGTTGCGTCCGGCCGATATTCCGGCTCTGCGTGAATTCCTGCTCAAGACGCTGCCCGCGCAAACTGATGGCGCAGCACTGGCCAGGCTGGCGGTCGCGCCACTCGACAACAAGCCGCTTCCTCCGCAGCCAGCAGCGGTAAAGAACGGTACGCAGTCGGGGTCGGAGGCTTGGCGCCAGGGTTACATGGTCGCCAACGACACCGGCAACTGGGCCTGGCGGTATGCGCTCGGCTATCAACTGACCGGCGAAGAACGTTACGGTCGTGAGGCCGCACGCTGGCTGATGCATCTGGCGAGCTGGAAGATCGATCGCGATGTCTTGCACACCAACGACGAGCTATTCATCCAGCATCTGCGTCCGATGATTTTTGCCTATGACTGGGCATGGGCGGCGCTGACTGCCGAAGAGCGTGCAACGGTCAGCGCTGCGATTGCCGCACGCCTGACATTGCTGGCCGAACACGTCCAGCCGAAGTTTGCGCTGACGACGCCAACCTCGCCCGACAATTCGCTCAGCCACCCGATGCGCTTCATCTCCACGCTGGGCTTGGGTGGTCTCGCGCTGTATCACGACACGGCAGCTGCACCTGCCTGGGTTGCCTGGAGCTACGAGTATTACCAGCGCCAGTTCCCGGTGTGGGGCGGTGATGCGGGCGGCTGGTCCGAAGGCCTCAACTACTGGGCTACCGGCATGACGCAGCATCTGCGCTTCCTCGAAGCCATGAAGCTGCAAGGCTTCGATGAGCCGCTGCAACGCCCGTTCTTCCGCAACACGCCGTGGTTCGCCGCCTATAACCTGATGCCCTACCCGGCGTCCTCATTTGGCGACCTGACCAACATCATGGGGCCGACGCCAAGCATCGCCCTGATGCTGGAGAAATTTGCCCTGTTGCAGCAGGACCCTTACCTGCTGCGTTTCGGCCACCTCCTGACGAGCAAATACCCCACCGCGTTCAGCTACTACGACTTCGGTGCGATGGACGCGATGCTGCACCTGTTCCGTCGCAGCCAGTCGAAATTGCAGGAGGCCGAGCTGACGCAATTGCCACAGACGCGCTACTTCAACGACATCGGCTGGGTCGCGATGCATTCGCGCCTCGGCAACAAGGACAGCGACATCATGCTGGCCTTCAAGTCCAGCCCGTATGGTTCGGCGAGCCACAGCTTTGCCGATCAGAACAGCTTCGTCATCAACGCCTTCGGCGAGCCGCTGGCCATCTCCTCAGGCTACCGCGAGTGGTACGACAGCCCGCACCATGTCGGCTGGACCCGTACGACTGCAGCCAAGAATGCCATCCTCATCGACGGCCAGGGCCAGCAGATCAAGAGCGCAACGGCCACCGGACGCGTCAGCCGCGAGATCTCCGGCGATCGTTTCAGCTTCGTCACGGGTGATGCCAAGGCGGCTTACGCCGGCCTCGCAACGAAGGCACTGCGTCACATCTTCTTTGTCGACCGCCGTTACTTCGTGATGCTCGATGAAGTCGCTGCGCCACAGGAGTCGAAATTCCAGTGGCTACTCCACGCACGCGAAGAGATGGGTCTGGATCCGGACAACAATCGGATCGCAATGGCCAAGGGCATCGCGCGTCTCGACACGCTCCTGCTGTCGCCCCCACCCGGTCAGTTGAGCCTCAAGCAGACCGACAGTTTCACGCCACCCGTTGCCAGCGGTTACGAGAAACGGATGCCGAATGAATGGCACGTGACGGCGGAAACGTTGAAGAAATCGAAGGAGCAGAATTTCTTCAGCGTGATGTACCCGCACCGTGACGGCTACAGCGCAGAAGATGCGACGATACGCACCATCAAAGCCAGCCGCGGCTATGCAGTGGGCATCAAGACGCAAGACGCGGACGACGTGGTATTCATGGCCACGGAGAATGATGCCGTGATCCGCGCCGAGAATATCAACATCAACGGGCTGGCTGGCTCTGTCAGCACGCGCGGCAGCGACACCCGGATCAACCTGATCGAAGCACGCAGGTACGACTCCCGACTGTTCTCCTTTGATAGTGATGAGCCGCTCAGCCTGGAGGCGACGGTCACACCCGAAACCATCAACATCCGTTTTGCGCCACACAAGGCCACGCAACTGACGATCCAGAAATCGACATCCGTGCGTACCGTAAGAGGTATCTCCAAAGACAACTGGGATTACGACGTCAACAAGCGCCAGATCACGATCAAGCTGCCAGCACAGACTGCGGACATAACCATCGTTCCTCTCATTGGCGGCCTGGATCGCGGGCCTAGCAGCCCCGGCAACTGAAGCGTTCCTCCACTCCTCGCTATTTCCGCACCTCATGTCGGCCTCAGAATTCGCGCTGTTCCGTCATCGTCCGTTTCTCAGTTTCTGGTTCGGGCGCGTTTTCACCTCGATGTCGAACAATATGCTGGCCGTGGCAGTGGGCTGGCAGATGTACGACCTCACGCACAGCGCGATGGACCTGGGCCTGGTCGGCCTCGTGCAATTTGCGCCGGCACTCTTGTTCACCCTGATCGTCGGCCACGTAGCCGATCGCTACGATCGCCGCCGCATCATCACCGTATGCCTCGCATTGCAGACACTGGTGATCGGCGTGCTGATCGCCAGCACCCACTACCACTGGATCAGCCGCGACCTGATCCTGATTTGCTCACTGCTCATCGGCACTGCCAAAGCCTTCCAGATGCCAACCCAGCAGGCGCTCGCACCACTGGTCGTGCCTCTCGAAGTCCTGCCGCGTGCCATGGCGCTGAGCTCGTCAGGCGTGCAATTCGCCATCATCGTGGGCCCGGCTTTTGGTGGCTTCCTCTACGCCGCCGGAGCCAATGCCGTTTATTCACTGTGCTGTGCGCTGACCTTCTGCTCAGCCATCAGCTTCCTGAGCATCAGGATCGACCACGCGCCCGCGCCACGCGAGCCTGTGACCTTGCGCAGCATGTTTGCCGGGCTGGATTTCATCTGGCATCGCAAGGCCGTGCTCGGAGCCATCTCGCTGGACCTGTTCGCCGTGCTACTGGGGGGCGCGACCGCACTGTTGCCAATCTTCGCGCGCGACATCCTGCTGGTCGGACCGATCGGCTTGGGCATGCTGCGTTCGGCGCCAGCAGTCGGCGCACTCACCACATCCATCTGGCTGGCACGCAAACCCATTGAACGCCGCGTCGGCAAGGTGATGTTCGGTGCCGTTGCGCTCTACGGCGTGGCGACACTGGTATTCGCCTTCTCCAAACTCTTTCTGCTATCGCTGGGAGCACTCGTCATCACAGGTGCAGCCGATATGGTCAGCGTGGTCATTCGCCAATCGCTGGTACAGCTGGAAACTCCTAACGAAATGCGTGGCCGCGTCAGTGCGGTCAATTCGATCTTCATCGGCGCCTCGAACCAGCTGGGCGAATTCGAGTCCGGCACGACAGCCGCACTGTGGGGTGCCGTCACCTCCGTTGCGATAGGCGGAATAGGCACCCTGCTGGTCGTAGCGACCTGGATGAAACACTTTCCCCAACTGACGAATCGTGAACGACTCACCAGCGACGAAACAGACAAAAACAGCTGACGGGTAGCGCCGTTTTCACACATGAGGCCCGTGCAGGCCTTATCATCGTGGCATCAGTGTCGCGTCGCGATACAAAATAATATGCACTGCGCGGCCGGGGTCAGCCGCCGGAAAAATCATGAACACTCGCCTCCATCACTTCATGGGGTGGCTGCAGCATTTGCCGCGCCCATTCATGCATGTGCTGACGCTCGCCCTGTTCGTTGCCGTCGCCGGGCTAGACTACGTCTCCGGCACTTATCTTTCCCTCTCCGCCCTCTATTGCCTGCCCGTGTCATTGGCTGCCTGGCGCATCAGCCGCAATGCTGGCATTACAACGGCGGTATTGAGCGCAGTCCTGATCGTCATCCTCAACCCGCGCGAAGTACGTGCGGACCTGGCGACGGCGGTCATGCTGTGGAACTTCATCATCGTGGCCTGCCTGTTCACTGTGGTCGCGGTGCTTGTCGCTGAAATCGGACGCCTGCTGGAAAGCGAACGTGCGCTGGCGCGTACCGACTTCCTCACCGGCGCGCGCAATCGCATGGCATTCATGAACGACGTGGATCAGGAAATCCTGCGCGCGTTGCGCCATGGCCAGGCCCTGTCGCTCATCTACATCGATCTCGACGACTTCAAGGCCATCAATGACCGCCTTGGTCATCGCGAGGGCGATCGCCTGCTGCAAGCGGTCAGCCAGACCCTGCTGCAGACCGTGCGCGGCATCGATGCAGTTGCGCGACTCGGTGGCGACGAGTTCGTCGTGCTCCTGCCCAATGCCGACTCTGACGCTGCAGCCATCGTCGCCCCGCGCCTGCGCGAAGCTTTGCTCAACCGCATGTTGCTCGATCTATGGCCAGTCACTTTCAGCATCGGTGTGCTGACGTGCCCGATCCCGCCCAACTCCGCCGAGCAGTTGATTCACCGTGCAGATGAGCTCATGTACCGCGCAAAACAGAGCGGCAAGGATCGCCTCGTCTATTCGCTGCAAAGCGCCTAGAACGGCTGACAGACAGGCTGGAAAGCGGCGGGCGGTTGGCAAGATCGGCCCGCCACGCACGCGCTCAATTTCCCACGCGCTCCGCGCTATCGGATCTTTCTCCGCTCGCACCCCGACACCTCCCGCAAATCGGCTCTGCAGTTCGGCGACGGAACTGCCGATATCATTTGCAGTCCTCTCGTGACCCGCCTCCGATTCACGTCAGTCTCACATCGAGCGCCCACATGACCGCAACTGCAGCAAGCATCCCCACGGACGTCATGCCAGACCTCAAGCATGCCAGCCAGCTCTCGGGGCGCATCCTCGAACAACTCGGGCAGATCGTGCTCGGCAAGCCGCATGCCTTGCGCCTGTCGCTGGCCTGCCTGCTGGCCCGTGGTCACCTGCTGATCGAGGACCAACCCGGCGTCGGCAAGACCACGCTGGCGCACGCTCTGGCCGTCACGCTGGGCCTCAAGTTCCAGCGCGTGCAATTCACCAGCGACCTGCTGCCGGCCGATCTCATCGGCGTATCGATCTTCGATGTGCGCGAGCAGCTGTTCCGGTTTCATCCAGGCCCGGTTTTCTCGCAAGTCCTGCTCGCCGACGAGATCAATCGCACGACACCGAAAACGCAGAGTGCCCTGCTTGAGGCCATGGAGGAGCGCCAGGTCACCGTCGATGGCAAACCCCACCCGCTGCCGGCGCCATTCTTCGTCATCGCGACACAGAATCCCTCGCACCAGATCGGCACTTTCCCTTTGCCCGAATCGCAGCTCGATCGTTTTCTGATGCGCATCAGCCTCGGCCTTCCCGATGCGGCTGCCGAACGCGCCTTGCTGGCAGGTCAGGACAGGCGAGAGCTACTGGCCCAGTTGCAGGCACTGACCGATGCAGCGACTCTGGAGGTGTTGCAGGATGCCTGCGCCGCCGTGCATGTCGGCGATCGCATCCTCGACTACGTGCAGAGCCTGCTCGCCGCGAGCCGGAGCATGAGTGGCGTGGCGCAGGGCCTGTCGCCGCGCAGCGGCATCGGCCTGCTGGCGGCCTCGCGCGCCTGGGCCCTGATCTCGGGTCGCGATCACGTGCGCCCGGAAGACGTACAGGCAGTCCTCCCGACCGTCGCGGGCCATCGTCTGCATGGTGGCGGCACCCTTCATGGCGCTGATGCGCTGGTGCGCAAGCTCGTCGAGGCAGTGCCATTGCCGTGAGCGGATCCCAAAAGTGGATCCGCCAGGCGATGGCCGCGCTACGTCAGCGCTCGCGGTGCTGGATGCAACGTGTATCGGGCCCTGAAGCCCAGCCCATCGTCCTGCCGCAGCGGCGTGTCTATGTGCTGCCCAGCATGGCAGGCCTCGGCGTCGTACTCGTGCTGGCTGTGATGCTGCTGGCATCCGTCAATTACAACCTGTCGCTCGGCTACGCATTCACTTTCCTGATTGCAGGCACGGGGGTGGCGCACATTCTTGCGACCTGGCGCAATCTGGTCGGACTATCGCTGAGTTTCCAGGCAGGGAGCGAATGCTTCGCCGGAGAGGCCGCAGCATTCCGCCTCGTTCTCGGCAGTGCCAACAAGCACGTGCGCCATGCCATACAGATACGCTCGGACGACGGCACGCCCTTGTTGATGATAGACACGGCGGATAGCGACTCACGTTACGGCCAGCTCGAGATCCCGGCATTGCGACGCGGTCGCATGCTGCCGGGCCGACTGACCATCGAGACGGTATTTCCGCTCGGCTGGGTACGCGCCTGGAGCTATGTCCTGCCGGACGTCCCGCTGCTGGTGTATCCGCAGCCTCTCGGTGACCTGCCGCTACCGCTTGCCAGCGGCAGCGATGCGCATGGCACGCAACGCGCACGCTTGTTTGCCGACGAAGAATTCGCCGGCCTGCGCGACTATCGTGCAGCAGACCCACCGAGCCGCATCGCGTGGCGCCGCGCAGCACGTGATGGCTCCCTGCTGGTCAAGCAGTTCGACGCACTCGATGCCGAGGACTGGCTGCTGAGCTGGTCGCACCTGCCTGCCGCGCTGGATACCGAAGCGCGCCTGTCACAACTCACACAATGGCTGCTGCAAGCGCGGGCAGCCAATGCGCGCGTCACCCTCGAAGTGCCGGGCGCGCGCCTGGGGCCGGACCACGGCGACGCGCACTACCAGGCCTGCCTGCAACACCTTGCACTGTTTGGCGGCAACGCATGAGCAAGCTCGCGCCCGCCTCGCCTGCCCCACGCATTCCACGCCTGCTGGCCCTGCAGCTTTGCGTACAGGCCTTGATTACCTTGTGGCCATACGTGCTCTTCCAGCCCTGGTACCTCAGCGTCTTTGCCGGCCTGTTGATCGCCTGGCGCGGCGCGCTGGCCTGGCAAGACAGGAGCGCACCGGCCGGCTGGTTGCTGGTGCCTCTGGCGTTCCTCGGCCTGGCCGCAATCGTGCTCGCCTACGGCAATCCCGTCGGACGCCTGCCCGGTCTGTCCCTGCTATGCCTGCTACTGCCACTCAAACTACTGGAGACGCGCAACACGCGCGATGTACGCGCTGCGCTACTGCTGAACTTCTTCCTCATCGTCGGCATGTTCCTGCACGAACAGTCGGCCATGATCGGCGTTGCGGCCGCTCTTGCCATGATCGGCGCCCTCGCCACTGCAGGGCGCCTGCAGCGTGCAGCCTTGCCGATCAAGGGCTCCGTCGTTCAGGCCCTGAAGCTGCTGGCGCAAGGCGTACCACTCATGCTGGCAATGTTCGTCCTGTTTCCGCGCGTCGATGGCCCGCTGTGGGGCCTGCCTATCGACGCCTATTCGAGCAAGACGGGTTTGTCGGACCATATGACGATTGGCAGCATCAGCAATCTCATTCCCTCGGGCGAGATCGCTTTCCGGGCCAGTTTCGAGGGCGAAATTCCACCACCTGCTGCCCGCTACTGGCGCGGCCCGGTCCTGACCCACTTCGACGGCATGGACTGGAAACAGGTCAGCACATTTCCGGGCCCCGCCCCCTTCCATGACGCAACGGGGCGCGCCTGGCGATACACGATGACCATGGAGCCGCACAATCTGCGCTGGCTCCTCGCGCTGGATTTCCCGACGGCGAGTGACAGCGGTCGCTTCACGACAGAATTCGCGCTCATCACCCCGCAATTACTGCGCAAGCGCATGCGCTACACCGTGCAATCCAGCCCGGATCTTGTCGTTGGCAAGGATGAGCCCGAATGGAAGCTGAAAGCCTCGCTGAATCTACCGCACGACTTCAACCCGCGCACCCTTCAGGAAGGAAGCGCGATAGCAGCGGCGACCCCGGACCCGGAGGCGCGGGTAAAGGCGGCCATCGAGTTCATGCGCAAGAGCCGCCTGCAATACACGCTGTCGCCACCACCCCTCGGGCGCAACAGCATCGACGATTTCCTGTTCAGCACCCGCGCCGGCTTCTGCGAGCACTTCGCTGCATCCTTCGTTGTGCTGATGCGTGCCGCAGGCGTGCCAGCACGGGTGGTGACAGGCTATCAGGGCGGAGAATTCAATCCCATCGACAGCACCCTGGTCATCCGCCAGTCCGACGCCCACGCCTGGGCAGAGGTGTGGATCGCCGAACGCGGCTGGCTGCGCGTTGACCCGACTGCGGCGAGTTTTCCGAGCCGCATTGAAGATGGCATCGCCGCCTCACTGCCCGCATCGGATGTATTGCCCTTGGCAGTGCGCAACCAGCTCAGCTGGCTGCGCACCTTGCGCTATCGCTGGGAAGCGCTCGGCAACGCATGGAACCAGTGGGTGCTCGGCTACAATGCGCAGCGCCAGATGGAACTGATGCAAAAGCTCGGCATCACCAACCCGGACTGGAAACTGCTGGCCTCGCTCATGGCCAGCACAGCCGGCGTGTGGTTGCTGTGGCTGGTCTGGCGGCACTTCCCGAAGCGCCAGCGACTCGACGCACTTGATCGTAACTGGCAGCGCTTCTGCCAGCGCATGGCGCGCCTGGGCCTGCCGCGCGATCCCTGGGAAAGCCCGATCGACTATGCAAAGAGACTGGGCATCGCAAAACCGCCTTACCGCGAAAGCTTCGACAGCATCGCCGAGTTCTACGCCACGCATAGATTCGGCAAGACACCCGCAACGACGCCAGACATTGCCCGCCAATCGGCTCAGCTCAACGAACTCTTCACACGACTCCGTTCATGACACGCAACCACTCACTGAAGTCCGTCGCCCCCCTTTTCCTGGCCCTGTTTTTTTGCAGTGCCGCCCACGCCCAGACAAGCGCGCCGACGCCTGATCAGTCCGCCCCCGGCGCGGCAACGCTCGCACCGGCAGCCACCACGCAGGGCGGCTTTCTGGGTCGCCCCGAAGTCCGCAACTTCATTGCCGAGATGAACACCCGCCTCAAACTGCCGACCAGCGAACTGGAACTGGCATTGGGCACGGTTGCACCGATTCCGCAGGTCATCGATCTCATCAAACCGCCCGCCAACCCTGGCGTGCGCTCGTGGCAGCGCTACCGCAGCCGTTTTCTCGACCGCATCCGCATCGACGGTGGCAAGCGCTTCCTTGCCGAACATGCGGCGGCACTCAAGGCAGCAGAAGAACAGTACGGCGTACCGAAAGAGATCATCGTCTCCATCATCGGCGTCGAGACCGTGTATGGCCGTAACACCGGCAACTTCAACACCGTAGCGGCGCTGGCAACACTGGCATTCGACTACCCGCCACGCGCCGAACTTTTCCGCCGCGAACTGGAATCGCTGTTCCTGCTGGCACATGAACGCGGCGTCAACCCGCTCGACTTCAAGGGCTCCTATGCCGGCGCCCTGGGCTTGCCGCAATTCCTGCCCAGCAGCATTCGCGCCTTCGCCGTCGACTTCGACCACGACGGAGTCATTGACTTGCGCGGCAGCCCGGCCGACGCCATCGGCAGCGTGGCCAGCTACCTGCAACAGAACGGCTGGCAACGCGGTGGCCGCATCGTGCTGCGCGCCTACGTCAAGCCGGAGACCGATCTATCGGCCTTGCTCGCACCGGGCCTGCTTCCCAGCTTCTCACCCAGCGCCCTGAGCCAGGCAGGTGTCAGTTCGGCCGGCAAGCAGACGCCTGAAGAAACCGCGGCACTGATCGACCTGGTCACACCCGGCAAACCCACCGAATACTGGCTGGGCCTGCAGAATTTCTACGTCATCACGCGTTACAACCGCTCCAGTTTCTACGCGATGGCAGTGAACGATCTGGCTGAAGCTTTCAGCGCGCCAGCCGCAGCCGGCAAACCTTCGCCAGCACATCACAAATAGTCGTCGCTACATGCGAGTACGGGGAAGAACAGGCCTCCTGGCAGGTTAATCACCGTATCGGATGCTTCACCTGGCGTCTAACATGGTTCTCCGACAAGGCTTGCCGCTGGAGAATCCATGCACGATGCGAGAACATTCTGGCTGACAGGGCTGAGCGGCGCCGGCAAGTCGACGATTGCCTCGGCCCTGCAAGAACGTCTCACGCAGGCAGGACGGCATTGCACCCTGCTCGATGGCGACGTGCTGCGCACGGGGCTGTGCGCGGACCTTGGTTTCTCTCCCGAGAGCCGGGCCGAGAACATCCGGCGCGTCGCACACGTGTGCAAGCTTTTCAACGATGCCGGCGTGACCGCCATCGTTGCCCTCATCTCACCCTATGCCCATGACCGGGACAAGGCCCGGCAAATCATCGACGCGTCGAAGTTCCTCGAGATCCACGTCGCAACCTCCATCGAACTGTGCGAGCGACGCGACCCCAAGGGCCTCTACGCCAAGGCTCGTGCCGGCGAGATCAAGCAGTTCACGGGCATTTCGGCGCCCTATGAAGCGCCTGTCGCACCCAGCTGCCGGCTCGATACCGGACAACTCGCCCTTGCCGACTGTGTCGAGCTGCTCTGCAGGCTGTGACCTCCCGTCTGCACAGACACCACAATTGATACCGATTTCGCAGACATATCGGCCGACCCGCCGGATCGGCGGGCGGTTACCCTCTGCACGGCAGATATCAATCCAGGCAGAAGGAACACCCGGATGGCGCAAGCTCTCGCCCCCAAGGTCGCTCGGCTCCAGCAGCTCCAGAAATACCTCCATGGAAAGCCCCAGCGTGGCGAACGCCTGATCATCGTCGGCGGTGCGCCACGCTCAGGCACGACCATGTTCCAGTCCATGATGAACTCGCATCCGCAGATTCACGGCGGCCCCGAGTTCGATCACCTCACCGACATCATCAAACTGCACGGCACCCTGAGCCTGGGCTTGCAGCGCGAGCGCATAGACCTGTTCGTGGATCAGGAGCAGATCGACGATGCGGTCGCCCAACTCATCGAATCCCTGCTTCTTGCACCGGCTGAGCGGCACAAGAAGCACTACCTTTCAGAGAAGACGCCAAAGAACGTCCTCGACTTCAAGACACTGATGAGAATCCTGCCGCGCGCGCGCTTCGTGCACATCGTGCGTGACCCGCGTGCCGTCTTCATGTCCATGTTCATGGTCGGCAAGCGCCTCGATGAAGGCGAGTACGACAGACCAGACTTCATCGCCGACACGGAGCAGATGGTCGAGCACATCGTGCGCTGCGTGACCGCCGGCATCGAAGCCTGCGAAACGGCTCCGGACCGCTCGGTGACGATCCGCTACGAAGACCTGCTGACGCGCACCCACTACCTCATGGAGCATGTGTTCAGCACACTGGGCCTGCCTTATGACGCAGCCGTACTGAGCCCCGCCGACCACAAGCACGAACACGAGCGCCTGCTGCTCGGTGGCGCAGACCCTTGGGTCGGTGGTCGCGGCAGCTTCACCAATCCCAGGCTGGAAAATCTCGACAAATGGCGCAAGGGCCTCGCAGCAGAAGAGATCGAAACGCTGAACGGACACTTCCGCGCTTATCCGATCTTCGCCGCGCTTGGCTACACATTCGACTAACGCGCCGTCCCCGGCACGCCACGCCCGTTACACGGCACGTCCTCCAATGATCCCTGACGCCACCCGCTTCGAATCCGATCTCCGCAGTCTCATCGCACTGGGCGACCTCGACGGCGCGCTGGCCTTCATCCGCTTTCTCGTCGACCACGTCCGCTTTGATCCTGCAGCTATCGGCGTGACCCTCGGCTCGCCAGCGCTCGACAAGCTGTGCAGCGAGATCGGTGCGCTGACGCTCGCCGAGTCCCGCCAGCGTGCAGCAGCAAGCAAGCCCGCCAGAAACGCGGATGTCATCATCCTCGCTACCGAGCTGTATGCACTGGGTGGCCATTCGCGCGTGATTGCCGACCTCATCGCCACACGCCCCGACAAGCACCACCTGATCCTGCTGAGCAATTTCTTCGACAGCGCCGAGGCCGCGGCGGCGCAAAGCCTCGCGAGTGCCACGACGCAGGTCGAGATCGCGCCCGTGGCAGGCCGACTCGACAAGCTGCTATGGCTGCAGACCGGGCTCGCACGCCATCCGGATGCGCAGGTGTACGTCTTCAACCATCACGGCGATGCGGCCACGATTGCGGCGATCCAGCCGGGCCTCAATCGCGAAGTCAGTTTTTGTCATCACGCGGACTACCACCTGTGCCTTGGCGTTCATCTTGACTGGGTGCGGCATGTCGACTTCTTCGCGCCCTGCCAGCATCGCTGCCGGGCAGCAGGCATCGCAGCGGAATACTGGCCGCTGAGCGTGCCGGATCGCGGCACGCGTTCCCATGAAACCAGCAGCTTCGGCGCGGGTACAGCACTCACCACCTGCAGCAGTGGCGTATGGAGCAAGTTCGACGAGAACTACCCTTTCCACTATGCCGACGTGATCGGCGAAATTCTGCGCGCTAGCGGCGGCAAGCACCTGCACATCGGTGGCATTCCGGACGATGGGCTCGCGCGCATCCACGCAAGCCTGGCCGCACAAGGCATCGCGAGAGAACGTTTCGAGCACATCCCGCAAGTCCCCTCCGTGTGGGCTACGCTGATCGAAAAGCAGGTCGACCTCTACCTCGGCTCCTTCCCCATCGGCGGCGGCCGCGCAACCACGGAAGCACTCGGGGCAGGCATCCCCGTCGTCACCCATCGCCATCAGCTCGACCCCTTGCTCGGCGCCTGGGGCCTCGGGCCAGCCGGCACCTGGAGCTGGGCGACACTGCAGGAGCTCGGCGACATCCTGCGACAGCTCACGCCGGCCCGGCTGGCAGAGCACTCCCTGGCCGCGCGACAGCATTACCTCACACACCACAGCCCAGGCGTTTTCGCGCAGTGCGTGCAGACCGGCCAGCCAGCCACGCCGCCAGACTTCCCTGCCCCGCCCAATGACCGCCTTGTCAGTTACCTCCTGCGTTCAGCGGTACGACAGGAGAGTCACACACCCGTTATCGAGGAGCTACACAAACGTCTGCAGGCCGTCACCGAAGCTGGTGGCCAAACCTCGATGCCGCGCACCACGCAGGCGCCTGCTGCAGGCGGCATCGCCGACGCCATCGCCCTGTATGAGGCCGGCAATCTGGAAGAAGCCGGTGCAGCTTTCAGCGAGCTGCATGCGCGCCAGCCAGGCGAACCACAGGCACTCACCTACCTTGGCCTGATCGCCCTGCGCGCCGGCATGCCGGACGATGCAAGAACGTTCTTCACCCATGCGGCAGGCAGCTCGAAAGACGCCGCCAACACGCAAGCAGCCATCGGCCAGCGCTGCCTGGAGCTGGGCGAAGCCGCTCTGGCGATCGACTATCTCGAAGCTGCATTGAAGACAAATCCGGCGCTTGTCGGCGCCTATGCGCTGCTCGCCGACGCCTTGCAGCAGCGCGGCAACGCCGAGCGTGCCCTCGCACTGCTGAAACCCTTGATGCAGCAGACACGCGAGCTGCATCCCGAAATACTGCTGCGCATCGCGCGCCTTGCCGCCGCAACGGGGGAGACCGGCACAGAGCAAGCCGCCTGCATGCTTGGCCGGCAGTACGCCGAGTGCCACAGCCGCTTGCTGCAACTGATGGCCCAGTATCACGACACTGCTGCGGCGACGCTGCTGGAAGAGACGAAGAGCTTCGTCGAGAAACACGCCAAGGTGGCACGTAGCAGCCTGTCTGCAGGTTCACGTTCACGCTTGCGCGCAGGTTTTGTTGTCGGCAGCATCGATTCGAGCCCGATCACGCAGCATCTCGAATCACTCCTCTGTGAGCTCGATGGCGAACGCTTCGAGACGCTGCTGTTCTTCGACCGGATCCACGACATGGCCAGCGCGCAGCGCCTCTCCCTCATCGTCGACGAGTCCCACACCTTTGCCGGCATGGACCCGCTCGGCGCCGCGCAGCTTGTCCGGACCAAACACACCGACATCCTGATCAGCCTCGAATGGCATGCCCAGCTACCTGCACTCATGATCTTTTCGCAACGTGCAGCGCCGGTGCAGATCAACTACAGCCGCCCCGCGCGCAGCAGCGCATTGGCCAATATGGACTACATCGTCAGCGCCGCAGCGGACAGCAGCCACTTTACGGAGCGTGTGCTGCACCTGCCGCATGACGACGATCCGATCCGCTATGCCAGCAGCTTCGGCGACATGCTGGTCGAGGCCTGGCAGGCATGCGGCGGCAGCTTGGGAGTCGCGGCATGAGAAAGTGGTCCGTGATCATCTGCAGCATCAATGCCGCGAAGTTCGCACATGTCACGCAGTGCTATGAACGCCTGCTTGCAGGGCGCTCATACGAGATCATCGGCATTCATGATGCAGCATCACTGTGCGAGGGCTACAACCGCGGGATCGCGCAAGCGAGCGGGGATATCCTCGTCTTCTCACACGATGATGTATTGCTACTCGACCCCGGCTTTGCCGACAAGGTTGAAACACGCCTGGGCACGCACGCCCTCCTCGGCTTTGCAGGCACCACCGAAGTACGTGACGCACACTGGTGGGCTGCCGGCACAGCCAGCCAGCGAGGTGCAGTTGCCCATGCCGCTCCCGGCGCACGCAGCCTGTCCTTGTTTGTCTACGGCGTGGGTGACGAACCGGTGGACAGCGTGCAGGCCATCGACGGCATGTGCATGGTTGCCCATCGCCGTGCCGTGAACAGCGTGCAGTTCGATGCCACTACCTTCGACGGTTTCCATCTCTACGACATGGATTTCAGCTACCGCGTACATCTTGCGGGGCTCGGCGTGGGCGTCATGAACGACTCGCCCATCATCCACATGTCATCTGGCGACTTCGACGCCGTGTGGGACACCTATCGCGAGCGATTCCTGTACAAGCACGCCGACGCCTTGGGTCTGGGCCCCGACGCGGTCATCCCCGCACCGCAGCCCATCCAGGCACGCGCGGCCGACTTCCAGAGCCCGGCAGAACTGATCGCCGCCTGGCAACCACGGTTGTTGCGGCGTGCAACCATCGCGCTGTTGCGAGGGCAAACATGAAGCAGGCGCTTGTCGAGCGCGCACAGGCCCTGTCACGCGCCGCAGCATGGGGGGATGCCAGCAAAGCCTGGCAAGAGGTGATCGCCGCCTCACCGCAGGACCCGCTTGCCTGGAAGAACCTCGGCCTCGCCCGCGCACACGCCGGCCAGTACCCGGAAGCCATCGACGCATTCGCCACCGGCATGCAACACGGCCTGCCTGCGGATGAGGTGGCGACAGGAACAGGCATCGTCTTCTGCCTGCGCCAGCAATACGACGTCGCCCGCGACAACCTCGAGATGGCCGTCGCCAGCAATCCGCAGAACCTGACGGCATGGAGCAACCTCGTCGTCTGCTACACGCGCCTCGGCCTCGTCGAGCAGACCTTCCAGGCTGCCGGTCACGTGCTCGCCATCGACGAAAACAATCTCAGCGCGCTGGGCAGTCTGGCTTCGTTGTGCAAGGACATGGGGCTGGCGGATGAGGCTCTAGCCTGGGCTCGGCGCGCAGCAGAGGCAGCGCCAGATCAGCCGCATCTCGTGTCGAACCTGATGTGGGCGATGTTACATGCGGACAGCATGACATCGGAGGACTTGCTTGAGGCAGGAAAAGAATTCAACCGCAGGGCTCAAGCCTTGGTCCCGGCAAACCCCTTGCAGTCCCCTCTCCCAAGCAGGAGAGAGGGTGGCCCGTCAGGCCTGGGGGAGGGAAAAGCGTCCAGCAACGCATCACGCCCATTTCCACCATCCCACCTCTCCCCTCAAAGGGAAAGGCAGCCTCAAGCCGCTCCGCGTCGCATAAAGATCGGCTGGCTAAGCGCCGACCTGCGCAACCACGCCGTGGGCCGCTTCGTCATTCCCGTCCTCGAAGCGCTCGACGCGCAGCGCAGCCAGTCCTTCATCTACAACACCGGTCACCTCGACGACGCCTGGTCCGAACGCGCCCGCCAGCACGCCACCTGGCGCGAAGCAGCCAACCTCAGCGACACGCAACTCGTCGCCCTGATCCGCAGCGACGAGATCGACATCCTCATCGATCTCTCCGGCCATACCGACGGCTCGCGTCTCGCAGCCCTGGCACAGCGTGCTGCGCCGCTGCAGGCCAGCTGGCTGGGTTTCCCGGATACGACGGGCCTGTCGACCATTGATCACATCCTCGTACCACCCGATCCGGTACTGGAAGCAGGTAACTGGTGTTCCGAAACGCCGCTTGCCCTGCCCGGCTGTTACTGCCCGCGCGAAGCGACAACCATCGACGATACGCCACGCCCGCCTCGCGACGGCAAGCCCTTCACCTTCGGCTCGCTCAACAACCTCGCCAAGCTCAGTCCGACGACGCTTGCCGTGTGGGCGACGATCCTGCAGAACGAGCCCGATGCGCGCCTGATCCTCGTCGCCACCGCTGGCGACAACCTTGCGGTGGCAGACGACCTGCGCGCGCGCTTCGTTGCCCACGGCGCCAACCCGGCCCAGCTCGATATCCGCGGCCGCATGGATTACGAGGCTTACCGCGCCTGCTGGCGCGAGATCGATCTCGGCCTCGATCCCTTCCCCTTCAACGGCGGCACCACCGGCTTCGACGCCCTCTGTGCGGGCAAGCCCTTCGTCACGCTGGCGGGCGACTCGCTGCACGCGCGCATGGGTCGCAACCTGCTCGTGGCTGTCGGCCTGCCTGAACTTGTGGCTGAGACCGTCGAGGACTACATCATCAAGGCCGTGACACTGGCACGCGCGCCAGCGGACATTGCGGCACTGCACAGTCGTCTGCCACAACAACTGCGCGCCAGCCCCTTGATGGACGTCACCGGATTCGCGCGCGGCCTCGAGGCGCTGTTCGAGCAACTGCTCATCACGGGTCGCCCTGCAGACCATCGTCACGCGCCGGACAATCAATAGGGGAAACAGGCCAGGATCGGGCCGGCATATCCAGCGATCCCCACCGCGACCACGGCGCTAGGATGCAGGCGTACAACTCTCACAAGAGCATGCCATGGCGCTATCCGACTGCCGCATCATCGAGCTACCCAAGATCCACGACATACGAGGCAACCTGACCTTCGTCGAGGGCGACCGCCATGTCCCTTTCGACATCAAGCGCGTCTATTACCTCTATGACGTACCAGGCGGTTCGGACCGTGGCGGCCACGCGCACGCCAAGCTTCACCAGTTCATGATCGCCATGTCGGGCAGCTTCGACGTAGTGCTCAACGACGGCGACCGCGAGCGCCGCTACCACCTCAACCGCTCGTACAACGGCATCTACATCTGCCCGATGACCTGGCGCTATCTCGACAACTTCTCGTCGAACTCGGTCTGCCTCGTGCTGGCTTCGGCGTACTACGACGAGGCGGACTATTTCCGCGAGAAGGACGACTTCATGGCGGCCGTGCAGGCCCTGAAGAAATGAGCGTTCCCTTTCTCGATCTGAGTGCCATGCATGCCGCCTGCGGCGAGGAGTTGCAGGCAACGTTCGCGCGCGTGCTGAGCAAGGGGCACTTCGTCCTCGGCGAAGAAGTCGAAGCATTCGAACACGAGTTTGCGGCGTACTGCGGCGCGTCGCGATGCATCGGCGTAGGCAACGGTCTCGATGCCATTCACCTGATCCTGCGCGCAATGAAAATCGGCCCCGGTGACGAAGTGATCGTACCGGCGCACACCTTCATCGCGACCTGGCTGGCGGTCACCCAGAGTGGCGCGACGCCGGTGCCGGTCGAGCCGCAACCCGGCGGCTACAACATCGATCCGCAGCAGATAGAAGCTGCCATCACGCCACGCACGCGCGCCATCATCGCCGTGCACCTGTATGGCGAACCCGCCGATATGGATGCACTGCGCAGCATTGCCGATCAACACGGCCTCCGCCTCATCGAAGATGCCGCCCAGGCGCACGGTGCGCGCTATAAGGGGCGCCGCACCGGCGGTCTGGGCGACGCAGCCGCTTTCAGTTTCTACCCCACCAAGAATCTGGGCGCCCTCGGCGACGGTGGCGCCGTCACGACCAACGACCCGGCGATCGCAGAAGGCATCCGCCTGCTGCGCAACTATGGCTCGCGCGTCAAATATCAGCACGACATCGCCGGCTACAACACGCGGCTCGACGAAGTTCACGCGGCACTGTTGCGCGTCAAGCTGCACAGGCTGGATGAATTCAATAGCTCACGGCGTCTGGTCGCCCGGCAGTACCTCGACGGCCTGTCGGACATTGCCGGCCTGCAGCTTCCCCACCCAGCCCCTCACACCGAACCGGTGTGGCATCTGTTCGTCATTCGCACTGCGCAGCGCGAACAGCTTGCCAAAGCGCTGACCGAACGCGGCATCGCAACGATGGTCCACTATCCGGTTCCGTGTCACGAGCAGGGTGCCTACCGGGGCGGCAACTTTCCGCCCTTGCAGGCGACGAGCGCACTCAGCAAGGAGATTCTCAGCCTGCCGATGTGGCCAGGGCTCGATCCAGCGCCCGTCATCGCAGCCATTCGCGAAATCCTGCGCTGAGGCCCGCCATGTCCGACTCCACCAAACCCGATACCGAAGTGGCCGACTACCTGGCGCGCTATGGCAACGTGGGCTTCGAGGACTTCCGCCGCATGGCAGCGGACGACAAACTCAGCGCCTGGGAGAAGATCGGTTTCCCGGACAGCTATCGCAAAGGCCTCGAGCAGGACATCTTCCTAGACATCGCCCGCAAGCTGCCCGCGCTCGACGGCCAGCAGCAGATCATCATCGACATTGGCGCAGGCTGCAGCGACCTCCCGCGCAAGTTGATCGACCGCAGCATTGCGCATCGACACCGCCTCATCCTCGTCGACTCGGCGGAGATGCTCGGCCTGCTACCCGACGGAACGGGGGTCGAGAAAGTCGCGGCACGCTTTCCTGACTGCCCGACGCTGATTGCGTCATTGCAGGGACGCGTCAATGCCGTGCTGGTCTACTCCGTGTTCCAGTACGTTTTCGCGGAAGGCAACACCTGGGCTTTCCTTGACGCCTGCCTGTCGATGCTCGCACCGGGTGGCTCGATACTGATCGGCGACATCCCCAATATCTCGCGACGCAAACGCTTCTTCGCCAGCGAGACGGGCATCGCTCATCACAAGCAATTCACGGGTCGCGACGAGTCGCCCACTGTCAGCTTCAATCGTCTCGAACCTGCTCATATTGACGACGCCGTCATCATGGGCCTCATCATGCGTTGCCGTAACGCGGGTTTCGACGCCTGGGTGGTGCCGCAAGACGCGTCACTGCCGATGGCGAACCGCCGCGAAGACATTCTCATAACAAGACCCTGATCAGCTTCACCACAGAGGCAGGAGACGTGCATGAACACCCCGAAGAAGACACGCAAGCTCATCATCGTCGGCGACAGCGCATTCGCCGAAATCGCGCACGAGTATTTCGAGGTTGATTCCGACTACGAGGTCGTCGCCTTCAGCGTCGAAACGCCCTACCTGAAGCAGACCGAGGTACATGGCCTGCCCTGCGTCGCATTCGAAGACATCGAGACAAGATATGCGCCGGCCGATCACTCCATCTTCGTAGCCGCCACCTACACCCAGCTCAACCGCCTGCGCACACGCCTCGCCGCCGCAGCCAAGGCCAAGGGCTACAAGCTCGCCAGCTATGTCAGCACGCGCTCCTTCGTGTGGCGCAACGTCGAGATCGGCGAGCACTGCTTCATTTTCGAGGACAACACGATCCAGCCCTACGTGAAGATCCGCGACAACAACGTGCTGTGGAGCGGCAACCACATCGGCCACCACTCGACCATCCACGAGAACTGTTTCATCGCCTCGCATGCCGTGGTCTCCGGCTTCTGCGAGATCGGTGCCAACACCTTCCTTGGCGTGAACGTGACCATCGCCAACAACGTGAACATCGGCAAGGACAACTGGATCGGCCTCGGCGTGACCATCGCCAGGAGCACGCCCGACAATACGCTCTACAAGGGTGACCGCCCAACGCCTGCCGACATCGGCACACGGCAGTTCTTCAAACTCGCGGAAGACTGATGCGCTGGCGAAAACTCGGCGTCGTCTACAACCCCGATGGCAGCCTGCCGTGGATGCACTCGCACGCGGCCATCCCGACCCCTCTCGATCTTGGCGACGGGCGCCTGCGCATCTTCGTCTCTCCACGTGACGCCAAAGGCATGAGCCGCGTCGGCTTCGTCGATGTAGACGCCACCGATCCGACACGCGTGCTGCGTGTGGCGGACCAGCCCTGCCTCGACATCGGCCGCCCCGGCACGTTTGATGACAACGGAGCGGTGTGCACCAGCGTCGTTCGCCTTGCCGATGGCAGACTGCTGATGTACTACGTCGGCTTCGAGCTCTGCACCCACATCCGCTATCGCCTGCTGACAGGTGCAGCAATCAGCAACGACAACGGCGAGCATTTCGAGAAGGTCGCAGCCACGCCGATTCTCGAACGCAGCCCCCAAGAGCTCTACTTCCGTTGCGGGCCCTTCGTGATGCGCGATACCACGCAAGAGCGGGAGCTGTTCCGCATGTGGTACGTCGCCGGGAGCGACTGGACGAATGTTGGCGGCAAGGATGTGCCCGTCTACGAAATGCGCTACATGGAGTCCCCCGATGGCCTCTTGTGGCCGCTCGAGGGCGAGACCGTCATGCGCCTCGGTAACGACGAACATGGCTTCGGACGGCCATGGATCATGCGCGCTGAAGACGGCTTCAAGCTGCACTATTCGATCCGCAAGATCTCCGTCGGCTATCGCATGGGCTATGCAGAATCCGGCGACGGTCGTGACTGGACGCGCATGGACGAACAACTCGGCCTCGACGTCTCGCCTGCGGGTTGGGACAGCGAAGAGATCATGTACTCCGCCGTCGTCGAAACGGGCGGACGGCAATACGCCTTCTACAACGGCAACGATTTCGGCGGTACGGGTTTCGGCGTCGCGCGTCTGGAATCTGCATGACGCATCCTGGAAAATTCTCGGTCGCCCGTTTCGACGCCACGCGCGACAGCGAGGGCTGGGACGCGCTATGCCGCACTGCGCCGATGGCGACCTTCCTGCACACACGTGCATTTCTCTCCTATCACGGCGACAGGTTCGCGGACGAGTCGCGCGTTGTGCGTGACGAACGCAACCAGATCATCGCGGTGTTTCCAGCCGCGCGCGCCGGGCAGTCGGACGTGGTCACCAGCCATCCCGGCGCGACCTATGGCGGCCTTGTGCATGCCGGCAATCTGCTCGGCACCGATGCGCTGCAGGCACTCGCGTCCATCGCGCGCGACTACCGGCAGGCCGGCTTCAGCTGCCTGCGCTACAAGCTCACGCCCCACATCTATCATCGCTGGCCTGCAGAGGACGATCAATATGCCCTCTGGCGACTGGGCGCCACGTGCTACCGCTGCGATCTGTCCAGCACGATAGACGTCGCGACGCGCCGCGAACCGAGCAGCCGACGCCGCCGCGCACTGCGTAGCGCGCAAAGCGCCGGCATCACGGTCATTGATGGCACAGCCAACCTTGAAGCATTCTGGCCGGTGCTTGTCGGCAACCTCGCAGATCGCCATGAAGCAAAGCCGGTGCACAGCCTGGAAGAAATGCAGCTGCTGATGGCCCGCTTTCCCGAAGAGATCGGGCTACTCAGCGCCCGGATCGACGGCAAGACCGAGGCAGGCATCCTGCTCTTCAATGCACCGAACGTCTGTCATGCGCAATACATCGCCTGCAGCACGGTCGGGCGCGAGCACAATGCCCTCGACGCGCTGTTCGAGGCCGCCATTCAACAAACACGTACACTCGACCGGCGCTACTTCGATTTCGGCATCTCCAACGAAAACGAAGGTCGTCACCTCAACACCGGGCTCTACACGTTCAAGTCAGAGTTCGGCGGTGGCGGTAGCGTGCATCGCTTCTACGAGCTGGCGCTGGATGACGCATTCCAGGCGCGCTGCGACGCCATCCTGAGCGCCTGAGACGCCACACACGCACACGCACAGACAGCAACTGAAAGATCGCACATGATGAGCAGATCGAGCGAGCAACACCCCCCCCTCAATGCCGTCGCCGAGCATCTGTACCAGGAATCCATGGCGCTGGCGCGTCAGGGCAAGTGGCAGCAGGCGCTCACTCCCGCGCAACAGGCTGTTGCGCTTGAACCCTACAACTCGGCCTATCACACGCAAACCGGCTGCGCCCAGTTCATGCTGAACGACTACCCGGCGGCAACCGACAGCCTGGTGCGCGCGATCTCCCTCGACGCCAACAATATCTCGGCACTCAACAACCTCGGTTACATCTACAACCTCGCTGCCTGCTACAAGCAGGCCGAGCCACTACTCCTGCGTTCGGTCGAGCTCGACCCGAACCAGATGGATCCCTGGCTGAGTCTCTGCTACTGCGCCCAGAACCTGGACTTCCGCGAGGAGGAGGCCGTTCGCTATGCCATGCGTGCGATCGAGCTCAATCCGAACAATGCCATTCCCTATACCTATCTGAGCCGCTCCAAACTCGCGCAGGGCGATCTGCCCGCAGCACTTGAGGCGATCCAGATTGCAGCGCACCTCGAACAAGGCAATCCGGCCTACCAGTATCGCGCCGGTATGTGCCTGCTGCAGATGGAGCGGATCGCGGAAGCCATCGACGCCTTCCAGGCGGCACTCGCGCTCGACCCGGAACACTTCGATACGCTGATCGCCCTGGCTGGCTATTTCTACAAGATCGAGGACTTTGCCGCCGCAGAAGAAGCCTGCCTCCTTGCGGAGCCCCGCGCCCCCAACAAATACCCGGTGCGCGAACTTCTTGCCAAGATCCTCTTCGTCACCGGCCGCTACGACGAAGCAAAACAGCTCTTCGACGACAACAGGCGGGCGTTCTTCGAGATGGGCAAGAAGGACATGCCCAACTCACGTACAGGCTGGGCGCCAGCACAATCCATTGCCAGCTGGAGCGAGAACCAAGCTCTCCCGCTCATACCGAAATTCCCGGAGAAGGTCTGGCAGACCGAAGACGTACGGGTGTTTGGCGCCGATCCGGAAGGCGCTCGCGCAGAGCCGGTAACCCTGCCGGGTGCGTACGTCGCCGAGGTCGAGAATGCCGTCATTCTGCCGGGCCACGAACTCATCCTCGTCGACGAGGAGCGTCGCGCACTGTACGACCGCCTGGCCTTCTTCAAGGACTTCCACGCCCTGCGCCCCGACGAGTACGTGCCTCTGAGCTCCGATACGCACGTACTGTTCAACGCTCACGAACTGGACGAACAACCCATAGAGGAAGGCATCTTCCTGCTCACCGAGGCGATGAACAACTACGCGCACTGGATCTCCGAGCAGCTACCGCGTCTGCACCTCATCGAAGACATGCCGCAGTACGACGGTGTGCCGCTGCTCATCTCCAAGGGCCTGTACAAGCAGCAGATCGAAGCACTGCAATTCATCGTGGGCGATCGTTACCCGATACGCATCCTCGACATCAAGCGCTCCTACACGGTCAATCGGCTCATCTACCCGTCCATCCTGACCGCCTACCACAAGCGCCAGTACCGCCCGGACGAGCGCGCCACAGCCACCGATGGCGCGCTGCATCCAGAAGCCGTGCACTACCTGCGCGAACGCATCCTGCCGAAGATCAATACCTCGAAGACGCCGAAGCGGCGCATCTGGATTTCACGCGGCAAGCAGCTGCGCAAGGGCCAGCGGCGCATGCTCAACGAAGCGGAGCTGGAAGCGCTGTTCGTGGAAAAAGGATTCGAATCGATCAAGCCCGAAACCATGAGCTTCGTCGAACAGGTCGAACTATTCTCGGAGGCCTCGATGATCGCCGGCCCCGGCGGCGCGGCCTTCATGAACATGGTCTTCGCCCCACCCGGCGCCAAGCTGCTACTGCTGACGAAAGACCACCCGCAGATCAACTTCCACTACTTTACGAACATCGCACGCATGATCGGCCAGGAGATGGCCTACGTCTGTGGCGAGACGGTGAAGAATGAAGGCGTGCAGGGATTTGAGACTGACTTCTTCATCGATCTCGATCTGGTGCGAGATGCGATGCGTCAGTTCCTGGATATCTAAGCCCCCTTGCAGGAGCGGGCCATGCCCGCGACAACGCAGGTAACGATCCAGTCCAGGCCTCTTGTTTTACGCGGGGTGTCGCGGGCGTGGCCCCGCTCCTGCAGCATTGCTGCCCCTCAAATTGAAGAAGAGCTTGAAAGCGGATTCTAGAAAAGTACGTCCCGCGACACACCGCGGCGTTTGATCAGCCTACGGAGTTGTGCCAGCGCTTCCAGCTGGATCTGCCGGACACGTTCGCGGGTGAGATCCATCTGCGCGGCAAGGTCTTCCAGCGTCAGCACTTCGACATCGTCGATGCCGTAGCGGTACTGGATGACGAGACGCTGCTTGTCGGTGAGTTGCCCGATCCACTCGCGGATCAGCGATTCGACTTCGCCATTGTGAATGTTCAGCTCGGGACTGATCGCCTGTTCGTCGGCGATGGATTCGCCGATAGAAAGATTCGGATCGATATCGAGAGGCGCATCGAGAGAGGCAGTGTGCTCATTCAACGCCAGCACGGCGCGCACATCTTCAACCGGCCGCTCAAGCCGCTCGGCAATGGCTTCTGGCGTCGCACTGAAGCCATTGGAAGCCTCGAGCTGGCGCTGGGCGCGCAAGACCTGGTTGAGCTCCTTGACAACGTGCACCGGCAGGCGAATCGTGCGCGACTGATTCATGATCGCGCGCTCGATGTTCTGGCGGATCCACCAGGTTGCATAAGTGGAGAAACGGAAGCCACGCTCGGGATCGAACTTGTCGAGCGCGTGCATCAGACCGAGGTTGCCCTCCTCGACCAGGTCGAGCAGCGGAATGCCTCGATTGAGGTAATGCTTGGCGATGTTCACAACCAGACGCAGGTTGTGTTCGATCATTTTCTGGCGAGCTTCGAAATCGCCCTGCTTGACGCGGCGGGACAGGATGCCTTCCTGCTCCGCAGTCAGTAGCGGGTTTATGCCAATTTCATTGAGATAGATCTGGGTGACGTCGTTGAGAAACTCGCTCTCGGGTACAACGGCAGGCGCGACATCCGCAAATGCCTCGAGCTCGGCAGGAACATCGGCTTCCTTTTCTTCCGGTTCATCGAGGAATTCCGGTTCTGCCATGTAAGCCTCTCAACGCGTAGGTAGAAACTTCAACGGGTCGGCAGGTTTGCCCTGCTTGCGAACTTCGAAATGCAGCTTCGGTTTGTCAGAGTCACTATCACCCATTACGGCAATTTTCTGACCCTTTTGAACGCTCTGGTTTTCCTTTACCAGGATTTCCTTGTTGTGCGCGTACACCGAAGTGTACTGCGCTGCATGCTGGATGATGACGAGGTTTCCATATCCCCGCAAGGCCGAGCCTGCGTAAATCACTTTGCCACTCGCGGCGGCGACTACAGGGTCGCCAATCGCGCCACCAATGTCTACTCCTTTATTGCTGCTGTCATTGAAAGTACCGAGAACCTTGCCGCCCGACGGCCAGCTCCATTCGATACCTTCATCACTCGTTTTCACGGCGGCATCTGCAAGCGGTGCCGAGGAGCTCGATGCTGAGGCGACAGGAGCAGCGACCGGAGCCGAGCTCGCCGCAGAAGGTGCTTTGGGCACGGCAACGGGGGCAGAAGCCACGGCGGGAGCAGCCTTGGGTTCGGACTGTGCCAGCGCGGCTGCCTGCAGATCCTTCCAGGCTTTATCCGAGTAAGCCATGCGGCCACCGCGCGGCTCGGTCACAATGCCAGTAGCATTTGCACTTGCAACACCGCTCGCCACGACCGGAGCACTGGTCGCGCCACCCGCTACGGCGCCCGACTGGGTAGCCACAGGCGCTGACTGGTCAAGTGGGCGCGACTCGATGCGCGGCACCACGACCGGCCGAGTACCTGCACTGCTGGCTACAGGCGCCTCCGGCGGCTGCACGCGTAGCTCTTGCCCCACGGCGATCAGGGCCGGATTGTCGATGTTGTTCCAGGAGGCAACTTCGCGATAGGAATGGCCGTTTTCCATGGCGATGCTGTACAGCGTATCGCCCTTCTTCACGACGTAGTAGCCGGGACGTGCGGCAGCTGGCGCAGCCGGGCTCGAAGACACGCTCGGGGCGCTCGGACTGCTCACGACTGGCCCGACGACGGCCTTGGTACGCGAAGTGTCGCGCGTCTCGACTGGTGCAGGTGCTTTACTGGCACACGCCGCCAGCACTGCCGTCAGCAGCAAGCCTGAAAGGGTTTGAAAACGAGGCATGCGATCGTTCATTCGGTTCCTGGCAAAAGAGGGACGAAGCGTACCGCATCGAGGCGTGTTTCTTTGAAGCCGCCGTTCAGTCCATGCTCGATGAGCAGGATGACCTGATGCGTCGATCCCAATGGCATTACCATGCGCCCGCCTGGGGCAAGCTGCTTGAGTAACGCGGGCGGCACAGCATTTCCGGCCGCCGCGAGAATGATGGTATCGAAAGGTGCAATCTCGGGTAGACCGAGACTGCCGTCGCCGTGTTTCAGGCGGATGTTGGGAATTTTCAGCGGCCGCAGGTTGGCGCGCGCACGGTCGAGCAACTTTGCAATGCGCTCCATCGAATACACGTCGCTGGCCATGCATGACAACACTGCCGCCTGATAGCCGCAACCCGTCCCCACTTCCAGCGTCTTGCCAAGCGGGCGCCCGCCCGCTACCAGCAGTTCGAGCATGCGTGCCACGACGAACGGCTGTGAAATGGTCTGCTGGAAACCCAGAGGCAGCGCGGTGTCCTCGTAAGCACGACTGGCCAGAGCTTCTTCCACGAAAGCATGGCGCGGTACGCGATTCATGGCATCGAGCACGGCCTCGTCGCCGATCTTCAGCTTGCGCAGGTGTTCAATCATGCGACCACGAGCACGGGAGGCGGAGAGACTTGCGGAACGGGCGGCGTCGATCATGAATAAGCGTGCAATGAATCTGATGGAAACAGGACGGAGTGAATTCAGGGCCAAGGCCCCACAAGCCTTGTGGGCGGGCTCAAGCAGCTTTGCGTGAGCTCGTCATGTCAGCTTTTGTCGATCAAGCTTTTTACAGCCAGTTTGCCACGCCAGCGATCTGCGCGGTGTGGGTCAAGTCTATCTGCAAAGGCGTGACGGAGACGAAGCCATGCGCAACTGCATTGAAGTCGGTCCCCTCCCCCGCATCGGCCGCCTCGCCCGCGGCGCCGACCCAGTAGATCGTCTCGCCACGAGGGTTGCTGGCGCGAATGACGGGCTCGGCTCTGTGCCTGCGGCCAAGACGCGTCACGCGCGTGCCTTCGAGTTGTTCGAAAGGCAGGTCCGGCACGTTCACGTTGAGCAGAGTTGGCGCGCCGAAAGGCTCGGCGGCGAAACGTTCAACGAGCTGGCGAGCAATGCGCGCGGCAGTGGCGAAATGCGAAGCCTGCTTGCCAACGAGTGATACTGCAATCGCCGGCACGCCGAGCAGGAAACCCTCGGTAGCTGCCGCCACGGTGCCGGAATAGATGGTGTCGTCGCCCATATTGGCGCCGTGATTTACGCCTGAGACAACGATGTCAGGCAGGTGATCGAGCATGCCTGTCACGGCCAGGTGCACACAGTCAGTGGGCGTGCCATTGACGTAGTAGAAACCATTGGGCGCGCGCCGCAGTTGCAAAGGGCGATCCAGCGTCAGCGAGTTGCTGGCACCGCTGCGGTCTCGTTCGGGGGCGACAACGGTGATATCGGCAATCTGGCTCAACTCGGCGGCCAGCGCCGCGATGCCAGGTGCGAAATATCCGTCGTCATTGCTGAGCAGGATACGCATCAAAAATCCCCGGACAAGGCGCCGGGCAGTCCTGTTGGTCGAAGGAGGATTATATAGGCGCAGCGGCCCGGAGTCCGCGCCGTGCAACGTCCGGCTGCGCCGACGCAAGGCACTTGTCAGCGCAGAAGGAAATGCGGGAGAAACCTGAGGAAGACGCCATGCCGAACGGCCTGGCTGAGAGAAAGCCTGCAGGCCGCGCGATCGCAGGCCTGCGGTATCGAGGACGATCAGTCGCTCGCCAGGCTGTCAGCGAAGACGCTGTCGGAATTGCCCGGGAATTCGAAACGCTGGAAGGCCTTGCGGATCGATGCGCTGTGACGGCTCGCGCCACGGTCGAGGAAACGGATGCCGAGCGCTGCGCCATTGCGTGCCAGAGTCATGAACGAATAGTGCCAGCGCTGCGACTCGGCGAGTCGTTCGGTCAGCTCGGATTCGTTGGAAATCTCGACGCCCGCTGCTTTCAGGGAGTCAATAAACTCGGCGTACGATTCTTTGGCGGCTTGGCCCATGCTTGTCTCCAGAACACTGATGTTGTGTGTCATGGGCAAATAACGAGGCTTTTACGTGCAGGTTGACAACGAAAATCGATTTCGCGTCGGCGTAGTTGTGAAAAAGCGTCAAATCGGGCGCGGATTGCCGCCTGGGGCCCGGCGGGCAAGGATTTTGCGGGCAATGGGCATCTGCCAATAAATGCCCGTCCAGGAGGCCCGCCATGAATGCCCAAGTGCAACAAGCCTACGAAGTATGGAAAAAATCCGCCGCCGAATTCATTGCCGAGATGGATAACGTCATTGCCGGGCAGCCTGCGGGCGGCCGGCTTACCAGCACAATGGCCAGCGTCGAATTCGCCTTCGACATGCTCGACACCCAGTATCGTGAAACCCGGCCCTTACCCAGCGAGCCTGCGGGCCTGGCCGCAAATGTCGAACACCCTGCTGAACACTAGCCTCACTGAAAGAAACTACTGGGGGCGACGCCGAACTGGCGCTTGAACATAGTCGCGAACGCGGTCGGGCTGTTGTACCCCAGCTCCAGCGCCACATCCACGACGCGGGCTCCGCCAGCCAGGTGCTCCAGCGCCGCCAGCAGACGCGCCTGCTGGCGCCATTGGCCGAAAGTCATGCCTGTCTCGCGCAGGAACAGGCGGTGAATCGTTTTCGGATCCACCTTCAAACGCACCGCCCACTCCCCGGCGGTCGACTGATCGTCCGGCGTTTGCGTGATCGTCTCGCAGATCCTTTGCAGGCGCGGGTCTTCGGGGCGCGGCAGGCTCAGGGGCAGGCTTGGCATCTGCTGCACCTCATCGAGCAGGAAGCGCATCAAGCGCCCATGACGGGAGTCCGCGTGGTATGGCAAGGGCACTTCGACTGCTGCGAGCAGCAACTCACGCAATAACGGCGAGACCCCCAGCACCGCACATTGCGTGGGTAATCCCGGCGCCGCATCAGGGCGGATGAAGGCGGTCCGCATCTCCACCTTGCCCACCATGCGGATCGAGTGTTCAACACCCGCCGGCATCCACAAGCCGCGCGAGGGCGGCACGATCCATTGCCCGATCTGCGTGCTCACGACCATGACGCCACGTACGGCGTGGATCAACTGGATGTTCGGGTGGTCGTGGCGCGGCGTCTCGTGGTCGGGCAGATAGTCAGCCGCCAGCGCCGTTACCGGCATCTCGGTGCGGTCGTAAAGCGTGTACGGCGCCGCAAAGCCCTTCAACAGACTGTCTGGATCCGGGGTGTGAGGACGTATCTTCGGCGTCTCCATGGCATGTCCATTTCTCGAAGGCTCAAGCCATATTCTCGCAGGACGGGCAGAAACTCCGCCAGTAGCATTGCAGCTCCAATGGAAGACCAGCCCTTCCATTGCCCCTGAACCCGCTCATGTTGCAGACCAGACATCCCATGGACACCAGCGCTACAGCCAGCAACGCCGCCGCCCCGAACGCCGAACGCACCCGTTTCCGGGTGCTCGGCGCCATCAGCGTCTCGCACTTCCTCAATGACATGATCCAGTCGCTGATCCTGTCGATCTATCCGCTGCTCAAAGGCACGTTCAGCTTGAGCTTCACGCAGATCGGGCTGATCACGCTGACCTACCAGGTGACTGCATCGCTGCTGCAACCACTGGTGGGGCTCTACACGGACAAGTACCCCAAGCCGTATTCGCTCGCCATCGGCATGGCTAGCACCCTATTCGGCTTGCTATTACTCGCTTTTGCACCGAACTTTGAAACAGTGCTGGTTGCCTCGGTGTTCGTCGGCACCGGTTCGTCGATTTTTCACCCGGAGTCTTCACGCATTGCGCGTCTTGCCTCGGGCGGCCAGCACGGCCTCGCGCAATCCATCTTCCAGGTCGGCGGTAACGCAGGCAGCGCGGCAGGTCCTTTGCTGGCAGCCTTGATCATCATCCCGCACGGGCAAAGCAGCCTCGCCTGGTTTGCGCTGGCAGCCCTGCTTGCCATCGGCATCCTGTGGAAGATTGGCGCCTGGTACAAACGCCAGCAAGTCGGCGGTGCCCTGCGTCGCAAGGCTGCCAGCGCCACGCACAAGGCGCTGCCGACGCGCACCGTGGCCTGGTCGATGTTCGTGTTGCTGATGCTGATCTTCTCCAAGTTCTTCTACATGAGCAGCATCAGCAGCTATTACACCTTCTACCTGATGAGCAAGTTCCACCTCTCGGTGCAATCCGCGCAGGTGCATCTGTTCGTATTCCTGTTCGCCGTTGCGGCCGGCACGATTCTCGGCGGGCCGATCGGCGACCGCATCGGCCGCAAGCGCGTGATCTGGGCATCCATTCTTGGCGCGGCGCCTTTCACGCTGATCCTGCCGTATGCCGACCTCATGTGGACGGGCATCCTGACCTTCGTCATCGGCCTGATTCTCGCGTCGGCTTTCTCGGCGATCCTCGTCTACGCGCAGGAACTGGTGCCGGGCAAAGTGGGTGCCGTGTCAGGCATGTTCTTCGGCTTCGCTTTCGGCATGGGCGGCATCAGCGCGGCGGTGCTGGGCAGCCTGGCTGACCAGCACGGCATCGAGTATGTTTATCGCCTGTGTGCGTATCTGCCGCTGATCGGGCTGATCACGGCCTTCCTGCCAAACATGGAAAAGCACAAGCTCACGCCCGACAAGGCAGTCCGCTAGTCCGCCGCGTCGCAGGCCGTCGCGATCATGGCGGCGGCGACCTGTGGCAAGGCTGCAATCAGGGGGTGGCCGGGGGCATAGGTTTGCGTCGCCGTGTAGCCGCCCTCGATGAGGAGCGCGGCACCATCCGCCAGCGCTTGCGGATCGCGCGCGCCAGCCTGCGTTGCCAGCTTCAGCAAGCGTGCCATCAGCTGCTTCTTGTTCTCCGCGACCACGCCGCGCACAGGGTGTGCGGGGTCCGGAAACTCCACGGCGATGTTCACGAACGGGCAGCCGCGATAGCCGGGCCGGCCAACGCGCTCGGCCATGTCCACGAACACCTGCTGCAATTGCTCGCGTGGCTTGCCGGGGTGCTTGGCCACGCTGGCATCGAAGTACTTCCAGAAGCGCGCCTCGCGCCCAGCGAGGTAATGCAGCATCAGCGCGTCTTTCGACGCGAACTGTCGGTACAGGCTCATTTTATTGACGCCCGCCCGCTTCACGATGGCATCGACCCCCACCGCGCGCGCGCCCTCGCGGTAGAACAACTCATCGATCGCATCGAGGATCTGCGCCTGCGCGTCCTGCGCCTGCGTCACCTTGCGCGGCCGGGCCTTTGGCGCCTGCTCTGCCACGGCGTTTGTGTCATTGATCTCATTGCCCATTGCGTCACCTCCCTGCGGAAGCCTTCCGGCCACGTTCCACTTGGTTCGCTTGACATGTTACCGATCGGTACATAGCATTACAAGCATTGTTACCGATCGGTAACATCATTCAAGCCAGTAGGGAGAACTGCACATGCAGGCAGTCGCACAATGGGCGCAGAAGCGCATCGGGAACCGCTTCCACTATGCGTGGATAGCCGTCGCATTGACCTTTCTGGTCATGCTCATCACAGCCGGCACGCGCGCCACGCCCAGCGTGATGCTGGTGCCGCTACAACAGGCTTTCGGCTGGGATCTGGCGACCATCTCCGTCGCCCTGTCGATCAACCTCGCGTTGTTCGGCCTGATGGGCCCATTCGCCGCGGCGGCCATGGAACGCTTCGGTCTGCGCGCCACCGTGCTGAGCGCGCTCGCCATCCTCTGCGGTGGCATCGCCCTCTCCAGCCTGATGCAGAAGAGCTGGCAGATGTGGCTGCTGTGGGGCTTCGTCGTTGGCTGCTCGACCGGCGCAACGTCAATGACCCTCGGCGCAACGGTGGTCAGCCGTTGGTTCAAGGAACGTCGCGGCCTTGCCATGGGTATCCTCACGGCCAGTTCGGCCACTGGCCAGCTCGTCTTCCTGCCGCTGCTGGCCAGCATCGTCGAGCGCTACGGCTGGCGCCCCGTGGTGTTGACGGTGGCAGCCGGTGTCGCGGTGGTCATTCCGCTGGCATTCCTGTTCCTGCCCGAACGCCCGGCCGCGCTGGGCCTGCCCTTGTACGGCGAGCCTGCCAACGCGCCACTGGCACCGCCTGCGAGCCGCAAGAATCCAATTGCCATCGCATTCGGCGCCCTTGGCCGGGCAGTCAAAGTACGTGATTTCTGGCTGCTGTTCTTCAGCTTCTTCGTGTGTGGCGCCAGCACCAACGGCTACATCGGCTCGCATTTCATCGCCATGTGCGGCGACTACGGCCTGAGCGCCGTGCAAGGCGCCAGCATCCTGGCAGCCATGGGCGCACTCGACCTGGTCGGCACCACGGCATCCGGCTGGATGTCGGACCGCTTCAACAACCGCGTGCTGCTGTTCTGGTACTACGGCCTGCGCGGCCTCGCACTGATCTACCTGCCGTATGCATTTGGCCTGAGCTACTTCGGCCTGCCGGTATTTGCCCTGTTCTATGGCCTCGACTGGATCGCGACCGTACCGCCCACCGTACGCCTGACCAACGACGTGTTCGGCGCGCAGGATGCCCCCATCGTCTTCGGCTGGGTCGTGGCCGGTCACCAGCTCGGTGCAGCATTCGCCGCCCTGCTCGCCGGCGTGCTGCGCAATAGCCTCGGTACCTACACGGTCGCAACGATGATTTCCGGAGCCCTCTGCCTGGTAGCTGCGGTGATGGTCCTGCGCATCAACCGCCGCGCTCACGCGCTGGTGCCCGCTTGATTCCGCTCAGGATTGCCGCCAGGACAAGGCGGGTAAGCAAACGGCCGCAGATGCGGCCGTTTTCTTGATGCAGGAAAGGCAGATAGAAGCGCTCAGCACTTCCCCTTCTTGGCCTGCCCGGGCGGACAGCCGCCATTCCCCTTGCCGCGACCGGTGTAGTACTTCTCGCCCTTGGGGCCATTGTGTTTGCGCCAGTAATCCTGATCACGGTACTCCCCGCCGTCCCAGTAGTAGCCCCTGCTATCGCGGCTGCCAAAGGTGATGCTCACCCCGGGCGCCTGGATACGCGCACTGCCTATATCAACCTGGACGTCGGCAGCACTCGCGCCCCAGGCGCTGCATGCCAGCATGATTGCAATGATGGATTTCGTCATGAAGCCTCCCTGGAGGTATATGAAAGCTGCGCCACGATCAGGCGCAATTGCGTAAAGCGCCTGATTCCACTCTATATCCAGATGACGGCAACGCCAATTCCAGTCAGCTCTCCGGCACACCAGACAGACCGGAAAGCTTTCCGTGACCTGCAACCCGACGCAGACCGCATATTCATAGTGCATCTTCAGCATCGACGAAATCACCTATATCACTTTGGCATTTTCTTTCCGATACTCATTGACTGAGTGCCGTGGTTTTGCAGAACGCTACGGAAAGCCCAACCAGACGGGGAGCACGGCTAGACATGAACCTTGGCGAAACGAATCACCTCTCCAGACTACTCCCCGACCTGATGCCACATGGGGCATCTCCTTCAAACAACACTGATCAGACCATCGACAGGATCTTGCATGCCATCCGCACTCATCTCTGCATGGATGTGGCATTCGTGTCCGAGTTCATCGGCACGGAGCGCTTTTTCCGCCAGGTCGACGCAGCGGGCTGGACACCGATCCATGTCGGCGACTCCGTGCCGCTCGAGAACGGCTATTGCCAGCGCGTCGTCGACGGTCGCCTGCCGCGCCTGATCCCCGACACCACGGCCGTGCCCGAGGCGATGGCCCAGCCGGAGACGCTGGCCATCCCGATCGGCTCGCACCTGAGCGTACCGATCCGCCTCAGCGACGGCAGGGTCTACGGCACCTTCTGCTGCTTCTCCTTCATGCCTGACCAGAGCCTCAACGAGCGCGACCTGCAGATGATGTCGGCATTCGCCGATCTGGTTGCGTACCAGATCGAATGCGAACTCGCCAGCTCACTGGCGCGTCGCCTGAAAACCGAGCGCATCGAAATGGCCATCCGCCAAGGCGGGCCGGACATCGTCTTCCAGCCCATCTACAGCCTGCTCGACAATCATCCGATCGGCGTCGAATGCCTGTCGCGCTTTCGCGGCGCCCCGCCCAGCCCTCCCGATGTCTGGTTTGCCGATGCGGCCGAAGTCGGCCTCGGCACGAACCTCGAGCTATGCGCCATCAGCCGCGCAATGGAGGCCATCGACGCCCTCCCCGAGAACATCTACATCGCGCTCAATGCCTCGCCGGAGACGATCCTGAGCGGCCGCCTGCCTGCGCTGCTGCGCTCATCTGACTCACGCCGCATCGTCCTGGAACTGACGGAACACGCCCACGTGGACGACTATCCGAGCCTGATGCGCAGCCTCGAGCCGCTACGCGCCCGCGGGGTACGCGTCTCGATCGACGATGCGGGCGCCGGCTACGCAAGCATGCGTCATATCCTCAGCGTGCAACCCGACATCATCAAGCTCGACATCAGCCTGACACGCAGTATCGATACCGATCCCACCCGGCACGCCCTCGCGGCAGCCCTCATCGAGTTTGCGCGCCAGACCGGCATCAGCGTGCTGGCCGAAGGCGTGGAGACCGCTGCCGAGCTGGAATCCCTGCGCTCACTGGGCGCCGCCAACGCGCAAGGCTATTTCCTCAGCCGCCCCCTGCCACTGGCTGACGCCATACGCTGCGCGGCACTCAAGCCCGGCCACGCCTGAAGCCCTGCCCTCCCGCGCGTCCGCTACAGAAGCGCCCCACGCGCGGGAAAGCTAATTCACTTCTCTTCGTATCGTCCGACGGCCAGCGCTGCTAAGCTCTTGCGCTGATCAGATCCATGCGCGGCCCAACCCGGCCGGCCTGCTCCACTCTCTCGCCAAGGGACGACATATGAAACGCCAGCCTTTCAACATTGCCCTCAAGACAGCGCTTGCAACACTCGTCTGTGCTGCCTTCAGCCTGCCCGCCTACGCTGGCAAGACCATAGACACCATCAAGCAGCGCGGCGCCATCCAGTGCGGTGTCAGCACCGGCGTTGCCGGCTTCTCGCTACCCGATAGCCAGGGCAACTGGTCGGGGCTGGATGTGGACACCTGCCGCGCCATCGCAGCCGCACTGCTGAGCGACCCCAAGAAGGTGAACTTCGTCCCCCTCAACTCGCAGCAACGCTTCACGGCCATCCAGTCCGGCGAGGTCGATCTGCTGGCGCGCAACACCACCTGGACACTGACGCGCGACGCCTCGCTCGGCCTCGAGTTCACCGCCATCACCTATTTCGACGGCCAGGGTTTCCTCGTCCCAAAGAAGCTCAAGGTCACCAGCCCGAAGCAACTGAAGAATGCCGAGATCTGCGTACAGTCCGGCACCACCAACGAGAAGAACCTGGCGGACTATTTCCGCACGCTGGGCATCAAGGTCAAGCCCATCGTCTTCGAAGGCTTCGAGGCTTCATACAAGGCCTTCTTCTCCGGTCGCTGCCAGGCCTACACCACCGACCTCTCCGGTCTCGCCGGTTTGCGCAACAAGGAAGCCAAGAATCCTGACGACTATGTCCTGCTCGCCGACATCATCTCCAAGGAGCCCCTCGGCCCGGCCGTACGCCGCGGCGATGACGAATGGTTCAGCATCGTGAAGTGGACCATCTTCGCCCTGATCGAAGCAGAGGAGAACGGCATCACCCAAGCCAACGTCGACGAACTCAAGGCCACCAGCAAGGATCCGGTCGTTCAGCGCATCCTCGGCACCTCGGAAGACAGCGGCAAGCTGCTCGGTCTCGACAAGGACTGGGCCTACCGCGCGATCAAGGCCGGCGGCAACTACGGCGAGATCTTCGAACGCAATGTCGGCCCGAAGTCGATACTCAAGCTGCCGCGTGGCCTGAACAATCTCTGGAACAAGGGCGGGATTCTGTACGCACCGCCCGTGCGATAAGCAGTAGTGACAACGACAACGGCTCGCAGATGCGAGCCGTTTTCACGTGGGGGCTGATATGGGACGTCCAGGTGGCGTCCACGGGGTGTCGCATAGGCGAGGCCCCTGCGCGCTACTACGACCGACTTGCCACTTTCTGCCCCACCCCAAGCACCGATGCGCGCAAGACCGGCATGGTCGCAAAGACAAGCAAGGGAGACAGGAAGGCATCGAAGAACAATGCGCTGATCAAGGCCGTGGCGAGCAAGCCCCCGGACAGGATCAGCCCTGTGACATCGCGCGCAATACCATTGCTTCGCCACAGGCATGCAAGTCCTGCACCCATCGCGATCGCCAGGGACCATCCGGCAAGCGGTGCGTGGGCAAGGCGATACGGGGTTGTCCGCGGCGTCCACGGCAGCTCCAGTCCAAGATGAGGGGTGAGCATGATCGCGAGGAGGACCAGGAACAGTCCTGACAGAAAACCACTGCCTTGCGTGTTCATCTTCATATCTGCGCGGGTAACCCGACCGGTGTGATGGCACGCAAGGCTAGCATCCAGCTGTCGCGGTATGCAGCGCGGATGGATTGACGGTTTCAAAACGGTATCCGTCCGGCAGCAGATCGCGTCAGCGGAAATGCATGTTCTGCTGTATAAGCCGTCGCAAGAACATCCCGCAGAGCGGTGTGCCGCCTTGGTTTGCGAGCCATGGCCATGTAAATCGCATTCAAGACATGCTCAGACTCGAACACCACGACGACTGCAGGCTTCTCTCATTCCAGGAAGAGCAAGCCGTGCGCTGGCTCATGAACAGCCACGGCAGGGCCTCCAACGTGAACGCGGCCATCTCGTTTGCAGGCGAAATCTCCCCGCTTCTGCTCCTGCAATGCGTCGAGGCTGCCTGCAAGACCTACGACGGGCCGAGAACCCGCTTCCGGCCCGACGCACAGGGGCGGCTTGTCAGGCACATCATGCCAATCGATGCATGCCCCATCGAGTTCATCGTATTGCAGCACGGTGACGCAATCGGGGATCCCGCGGTCTCCGCGGAAGTCGCGGCCTTCTGCGACAAGCCGTTCGCCTTCGAATACGAGAACTGGCTGCGCGTGCTGCTGATCCACACGCGTGAAGGCTCATCGGTGATTGCGATGAGCATGCCGCATGTCATCGCCGACGCCACCTCGATACGTCTCATGATCTCCAGCGTGTGGCGCGACTATGGCTTGCTTGCGCAAGGAGCGAAGCCCGTGCCACGCCAACCGCGCTACAAGCTTGTCGATTTTGTCGCCAGCCAGAGAGCCTGGGCAGCAACGCCTGACTTCAGCGCGCGTCTGCATCGACTCATCGACTGCACAACCAGCGGCATTGCGCAGGCCCGGCGGGAACTGCCGTCCGGCTATGCCAGCTCGGCACTGCAAGTGCGGCCATCCATTGCTGTTTCACAGAAATTGCCGCAAGCGCTCTGCGACGGGCTCCATCGAATATCGAGGCAAACACAGACGAGTCTGCACACGGTATTGATGTCGGGCGCGATGCTGGCCCTGTCATCGCTATTCCAGCGCCGCCATCTCTGCATTCGCCTGCCATTCTCGAACAGGGCGCATCAGGGCGCAGATGACATCGTAGGTTTCCTCGCCAACGATGTCCCCATGCCCTTCGCGATCGAAGAAGGCCAGGACTGCCGGTCCTTGATCAGGCGCGTGCAGCGCGACACGTTCTCGATGATGCGCTTTGGTGCCGTGCCATGGGCAGTCGTCAAGGCGCATATCCAGGAAGCATCCATCCGCAATCCTTTCGAGGATTACCTGATCAACGTGTTTCCCGCGCTGGACGATATCGCAGCAGAGGGCCCATATCGTGCAAGGCCCTTCCCGATGCGCTTTGCCGGCTTCACCTCGAACGACCTCAAGGTGTGGATGCAGACAGTAAACGGCCAGGTTGGCCTGTCGCTGCGTGTCGGCGCCGAAGACAGACAGCGGGCGGAAGAACTCTACATGCCAGAGGTCATTCGCGTCATTTCCGCGATGGTCGAGTGGCCAGATGAATGCGTCGGCAGGATCCTTGATGCGTCTGGAGTGTCAGCAAGCGAAGCGCATTGAGCCCGGCATTATCAGGCGCGACGTAGCAAGGAACCATCGGAATTCGCCGCTTCTTTATCCCTGCAGGTCGCGTAGTAGGCCTTCTTGTGATCGAGCTGATAGAAAAGTATTCCGTGAATGCCCTGAGCGTCACGTTTCGGCACCCTTCTGCCCCAAAGACTCCCGAGCGCTCTGCGCAGGGCTTCAGTGTTCCCGCGATCCCGGACCTCATCGATGAAGGCAATGTCCTCCCACTCAGGAAAGATCAACGCAAACTCTTCCTCGGTCGCTGCGAAGATGTCGTAGACACAGTTCTCTGCGCCGTCGATGACCTGGATATTTTTCATTTTTCCGGTACCGGTGAGTCACGCCGCAAATGCCATGCACCAAGGATGCCGAACAACGCGCCTCCGAAGACAATTGCGGAGTAAACAAGCAGCGCGAACGGCAGCCCGACCACCCCATCTGCGGTCATTGCGGCGGGCTGGATGAAGATCAGCAGGAAGCTCGCCGACAGACTCCCGGTCAGCGCGCCCGTCAGGAATTTTCCATGCGGAAAAAACCTTGCCGCGACAAAACCGCCAAGCATCAAGGCCGGCGGAAGTACAAGACAGGGAAGCCACAACAGCCACAACTCTGTCTCGATCGAAAGGGAGAAAAAAAGAAACGGAAGCGTAAAGACAAGCATTGCCGTAGCGAAAAGACTCGCTCCCAATCCCAGCAGCAGCGCTTTGATACGGAGCTTCATTGTTCGGTCGCTTTCAAGTTCATCGAGGGACTGCAGCCAGTTGTGAACGATCACTGCTCACGGCACGCGCAACAGCACCAAGTCAGGCTTAGTCCATGAGCATACGCAAGAAGCGACTTCAGGGCAGCCTACCGGACCGACGCGGCCCTTCGTGGCATCAGCCCGGCTCGGCGAGAATTGTCTTCAGAGACGCCCTTCGAGGCTTTACCATTGAGCCATGCCTGCCAAGCCTCATCCCTTGATCGCCTCCCGCCCCCCCCCTCCCGATAACCGGCGCACTGCGTACATCTGGCGCAACCGCGCCCTGCAACTCGTCGTCCTCGCCATCATCGGTCTCTTGGTCTGGTATCTCATCGGCAACACCCTCGCCAATATGCGTGCACGCGGCGCGCACGCCGGCTTCGACTTCCTGCTCGATCCGGCGGGATTCGAGATCAGCGAGGGGCTGTTCGGTTATGAGTCGGGGCAGCCTTTCTGGCGGGCTTTTCTCGTCGGGCTCGGCAACACCGTGCGTGTGGCTTTGAGCAGCATCGTGGTGTGCACGGTGCTCGGTACGCTGCTGGGCATCGGACGCTTGTCTCGTAATTTCCTGCTGCGCAGCCTGTGCACAGCTTACGTGGAGCTCGTGCGCAATGTGCCGATCCTGTTGCAGCTGCTGATGTGGTACTTCGTACTCAGCGACATGCTGCCGACTTCGGACGAGGCCCTGTCTCCCCTGCCCGGCCTGTTCCTCAGCAAGAGCGGGCTGGTGTTTCCCGTGCCGGCTTCGCCGCTGAGCTGGATCTACGCCGGTGCTGGTTTGCTATTGGGCGTGACGGCAAGCTTCCTCCATCTCCGGCGAGCCAGTCGCGTGCTGAGCGATAGTGGCCGACAGTTGCCGCGTGTGTGGCCGGTGGTGCTGATGGTCTGCGGCGGCATCGCACTCGGCTATGCCTTGGGTGGCCTCATCGGCGACACGGGCTGGGCCTTCGACCTTCCTGAGAAGAGCGAGATCAATATCTCGGGTGGCGCGGCCGTGACACCAGAGTTCCTCGCAGTGTTTCTTGGCCTGTCTACTTACACGGCTGCTTTCGTTGCGGAGGTGGTGCGCGCCGGCGTGCAGTCAGTCCAGCACGGCCAACTTGAGGCTGCGCGCGCGCTGGGGCTTGGCCGTGTGCAGCAGCTGCGGCTGGTGATCCTGCCGCAGGCGATGCGCGTGATCCTGCCTTCGCTGACGAACCAGTATCTGAACCTCACGAAGAACTCCTCACTGGCGGTGGCCGTCGGCTACCCCGATCTGGTGTCCATCGCCAACACCTCGCTCAACCAGACGGGCCGTGCGTTTGAATGCGTGGCGATCATCATGGCCGTGTATGTGTCGCTATCGATATTGACTGCGCTGTTCATGCATCGCTTCAACCGGCGTGCGGACCTGAAGGGGCTTGCATGAGCCTCAGCTCCGTCGTGCATTCGCCCATTCCACCGCGCTCGGCACCGGCGCGCACGCAAGGCTTCGTCGCCTGGGCGCGCAACAATCTCTTCTCGGACTGGCCCAACAGCATCGCGACAATCCTGCTGCTGGCCCTGCTCGGCTGGTACGTGCCGCAGCTCATCGACTGGGCGGTGCTGAAGGCCGTGCTGCGGCCCGATGTCGATGCCTGCCAGGCCACGGCAGGCGCGTGCTGGGGCGTGGTGTCGGAGAAGTACCGCACCATCCTGTTCGGGCGTTATCCGTATGCGGAGCAATGGCGGCCACTGGCGGCTGTGCTGCTGATGCTGTCACTGGTCGGCGTGAGCGCGGTGCCGCGCATGTGGCGCTGGTATCTCTTACCACTATGGCTGCTGGGAACGACGCTCTTCGTGGTGCTGATGGGTGGCGGTGTGGCGGGCCTCACGCCGGTGAAGAGCAATCTGTGGGGCGGCCTGCCGCTGACTGTGCTGTTGTCACTCGGTGGCATGTTGTTGGGATTCCCGCTGTCCATCCTGCTGGCCATGGGGCGTCGCTCTGAGCTGCCGGTGGTGCGCACGCTGAGCGCGACCTATGTCGAGCTGATCCGCGGTGTGCCGCTGATCTCGGTGCTGTTCATGGCCTCGTTCATGTTGCCGCTGTTCCTGCCACAAGGCGTGAAGCTGGATGTGCTGATCCGCGTGCTGGTCGGCATCGGGTTGTTCGCCGCGGCCTACATGGCCGAGATCGTGCGCGGCGGCCTGCAGTCGGTGCCGCGCGGCCAGGTCGAAGCTGCGCAGTCGCTCGGCCTTGGTTACTGGAAGACGCATGGTCTGATCCTGCTGCCGCAGGCGCTGCAAGCCGTGCTGCCCTCCTTGGTGAATAGCTTCATCGGCAACTTCAAGGACTGCTCGCTGGTCACCATCGTCAGCCTGTACGAACTCACCGGCGCGCTGTCGCTGGCACTCGGCGGCGATGTGGTGTGGCGGCCGTTCTTCCTTGAGGGCTACCTGTTCGTGGCCTTCATCTACTGGATCTTCTGCTTCGGCATGTCGCGCTACAGCCTGCGCATCGAACGCAAGCTGTCACATGGGCAACAGCGGGACCAAACGAGAAACTGAACGATGAGCATCATTGAATTCGACAAGGTGAACAAGTGGTTCGGCCAACACCATGTGCTGCGCGACATCGACCTCAAGGTCGAAGCCGGCGAACAGGTGGTGATCTGCGGCCCGTCGGGCTCGGGCAAGTCGACGCTGATCCGCCTGGTGAACCGGCTGGAGGCGCATGAGGAAGGTCGCCTCACGGTGGATGGCATCGTCGTGGATGACAACGGCAAATCCATCGAAGCGATCCGCCGCAAGGTCGGCATGGTGTTCCAGCAGTTCAACCTGTTCCCGCATCTCTCCGTGCTGGAGAACCTGACGCTGGCGCCGGTGTGGGTGAATGGCATCGCGAAGAAGGATGCCGAGGCGCAGGCCATGCAGCAACTGGAACGCGTGCACATCGCCGAACAGGCGCACAAGTACCCGCTACAACTCTCCGGCGGTCAGCAGCAGCGCGTCGCGATTGCACGTGCGCTGTGCCTGGCGCCGCGCATCCTGCTGTTCGACGAGCCCACCTCGGCGCTCGACCCGGAGATGATCAAGGAAGTGCTGGACGTCATGAGCGAGCTGGCCGCACAGGGCATCACCATGCTGTGCGTCACCCACGAGATGGGCTTTGCGCGCTCGGTGGCCAATCGCGTGATCTTCATGGATGACGGCCAGATCATCGAGGAAGCTCCGCCGGCAGACTTCTTCGACAATCCGCAGAGCACGCGCCTGCAGGAATTCCTGTCGAAGATTCTATAGCCACAGGCGCTGGCTGCCGCCACAATACGGGCGGGGTGGAATCGCATGACATTCGGGATATGTCGGCCCGGAACAGTCCACGGCTATTTTGTCTGCTATATGGGGCGGGTGGTACCGCGCAGTCGGCAGGGAGAGAGCCCTGCCCCGCGTCAGCAAGCCCACGCC
The DNA here is from genome assembly GCF_036017035.1 of Uliginosibacterium silvisoli. Lineage (NCBI taxonomy): Bacteria > Pseudomonadati > Pseudomonadota > Betaproteobacteria > Rhodocyclales > Zoogloeaceae > Uliginosibacterium > Uliginosibacterium silvisoli. The sequence goes on from NZ_JAYXHS010000005.1 coordinate 101,084, forward strand.
GCGGCTGGCAATTTGCCCGGTCTCGAAAAATCGGCAATTCAAATAAAGGGAGACACACCGTGGTGGATTTTCAGGCGACAGTCCGTGGTGAGGTGCGGGCATGAAAGCGCTTCCACAGTTCAATGACGTGACACCCGGCCTGCCGCGCAAACTCCTGCCGCCCGGCACCCTGCTCGGCTTCATTCTCGCCGTTGTCGCGGTACTGCTCATATCCTTCGTCACCTACAGCGCCATGCAGGCGCGCACGGTAGCGGCCGAGCGGATGACGCGCAGCGTTGAAGTCATGGAGCAGGTGCAGACCCTGCTGTCGGCCATCAAGGACGCAGAGACCGGCCAGCGTGGTTTCTTGCTGACCGGCAACGAGTCCTATCTCGCGCCTTACACCAATGCCAAGGCAGACCTGCCCGGCCTGTTCCTCAATCTTCGCCGGCTGGTGGCCGACAGCCGCATCCAGTCGCAACGTGTCGACTCCCTCGATCAGCTCGTCACCGAGAAGCTGGCCGAACTCGGGCAAACCATTTCCCTGCACCGCTCTGGCGACGACTCGGGCGCGCTCGAACTCGTACGTTCGGATCGCGGCAAGGCCTCCATGGACCGCATCCGCACCGTCACCACGCAGATGCAGAACGAAGAGCGCTCGCAACTTGCCGACCGCCAGACTGAATGGCGCGATGCGGTCACGCTGTCCACCGCCGTCTCGTGGGGCGGCTCGGCATTGCTGCTCATATTGATCGCTGGCGCAGCGGTGATGACCTCGCGCGAATTCCGCGCCCGCGAAACCGAAGCGTGGATCAAGACGGGTCTGGCAAACCTGGCGATTGGCACCCAGGGTGACCTGCGACTCGACGTGCTCGGTGACAGGGCACTGAGTTTTCTTGCGAAATACATGGGTGCGCAAGTCGGCGCCGCGTATATCGCGGAGAGTGATGGCCGTTACCGCCGCGTCGCAACCCATGCGGGCCCCGCTAATGGTGATCATGACCTCCTGCGCCCGGGTGACGGCCTGCTCGGCCAGGCCGCGAAGGAGAACCGCGCGCTGTATATCGACAACGTGCCGGAAGACTATCTGCGCATCACCTCGTCACTGGGTCATGGCAGGGCGCGCTCGCTGCTCGTCTCGCCCGCCAGCGCAGATGGCACGGTGCAGGCAGTCATTGAACTGGGCTTCTTCCGCAATCTGCAAGCAGCAGACCGGGAGCTGCTGGACCGCATCTCCGAGCCGCTGGGCATTGCCGTGCGCTCCGCCAAGGACCGCAGCAAGCTCGAGGAGCTGCTGGAGGAAACGCAGCGCCAATCCGAAGAGCTGCAAGCGCAACAGGAAGAACTGCGCGTCAACAACGAAGAGCTGGAAGAGCAAGGCCGCGCGCTGCGGGAATCGCAAACGCAGATGGAAGCCCAGCAAGCCGAGCTGGAGCAGACCAACTCGCAGCTCGAAGAGCAGACCCAGCAACTCGAGCACCAGAAGGACTACCTCGCCAATGCGCAGCGCGTGCTCTCCGACAAGGCTGCCGAACTCGAACGCTCCAACCAGTACAAGAGCGAATTCCTCGCCAACATGAGCCACGAGCTGCGCACGCCGCTCAATTCGACGCTGATTCTTGCCAAGCTGCTGGCCGACAACAAGGACGGCAATCTCACGCCCGAGCAGGTCAAGTTCGCGCAAACCATCTCCGGCGCCGGCAACGACCTGCTCACGCTGATCAACGACATCCTCGATCTGGCGAAGATCGAATCGGGCAAGGTCGAAGTCAACACGGAGGCCGTCAACGTCGCCAACACCGTGGAGTCCCTGCATCGCAGCCTGCTGCCGATTGCCGCCGAGAAGGGCCTGGCCTTCAGCGCCAGCGTCGAGCCCGGCACGATTGAACGCGTCTCGACCGACCCGCAACGCCTCGGCCAGATCCTGAAGAACCTGCTGTCGAACGCCTTCAAGTTCACCGAGAAGGGCGAAGTCTCCCTGCGTGTCTTCTCGAATGCCGACAGCGTGCTGTTTGCCGTGCGCGACACCGGCATAGGCATTGCCCAACAGCAGCAGGAAGTCATCTTCGAGGCCTTCCGCCAGGCCGATGGCAGCACCCACCGCAAGTACGGCGGCACGGGGCTGGGCCTCTCCATCTCGCGCGATCTGGCGCGCCTGCTCGGTGGCGACATTGCCGTGCGCAGCACCGCCGGCAACGGCAGTATCTTCACCTTGTCACTCCCGCTCGCCTATACGCCGGGCATGGAGTCAAAGGCCCCGCGTGGTCTGCAAGCCCCGCCGGAAGACAGCCCTGCCCGCAGCCGCGAGGCTGACCCGGCACCGCCTCTGCCGACCCGGCCCAGCAGCCAGCGCATGGCCGCCACACTGGCGCCGATCGACATCGAAGACGATCGCGACAAACTCACGCCCGGCGCACGGCTGATCCTGGTGGTGGAGGATGACGTGCGCTTTGCCGCCATCCTGCGCGACCTTGCGCACGAGATGAGCTTCCAGTGCATCGTCACGCACACCGCCAACGACGGCCTCAATGCCGCCATGAAGTACCTGCCCAGCGCGGTACTGCTCGACATGAACCTGCCCGATCATTCCGGTCTCGGCGTGCTCGACCAGCTCAAGCACGATCCACGCACACGGCATATTCCCGTGCACGTCGCGTCAGTAGCCGACTACACGCAGGAAGCACTGGAGCTCGGCGCCATCGGCTACGCCCTCAAGCCCGTCAAGCGCGAACAACTCGTCGACGCGCTCAAGCGCCTCGAAGCCAAATTCTCGCAGAGCCTGCGCCGCGTGCTGGTGGTGGAAGATGACGAGCGCCAGCGCGACAGCATCCTGCAACTGCTCTCCAACGACGATGTGCAGATCACTGACGTCGGCAATGCCACCGATGCCCTGGCGCAACTGCAGTCGAATACCTTCGACTGCATGGTGATGGACCTCAACCTGCCCGACCTGAGCGGCTACGAGCTGCTCGACCGCATGGCCGAGCAGGACGCCATCTCGTTCCCGCCGGTGATCGTCTACACCGGTCGCAGCCTGACCCGCGACGAAGAGCAGAAGCTGCGACGCTTCTCCAAGTCCATCATCGTCAAGGACGCGCGCTCGCCCGAGCGCCTGCTCGACGAGGTGACGCTGTTCCTGCACCAGGTGGAATCCAATCTGCCTGCCGAAAGCCAACGCATGCTCAAGGCCGCGCGTGATCGCGATTCGGCACTCGAGGGGCGTCGCGTCCTCGTCGTCGAAGACGATGTGCGCAACATATTCGCCCTGTCCAGCATCCTCGAACCGAAGGGCGTGAAAGTCGAAATTGCGCGCAACGGCAAGGAAGCGCTCGACGCCCTCGAACGCGCCCTCGCCCCCAACGGCAATGGCATCGACCTCGTGTTGATGGACATCATGATGCCGGAGATGGATGGCTTCACCGCCATGCGCGAGATCCGCAAACGCGCCGAGTGGAAGCGCCTGCCCATCGTCGCGCTGACGGCCAAGGCCATGCGCGACGATCAGGAAAAGTGCCTTGCTGCAGGGGCCAACGACTACATCGCCAAGCCGCTGGACGTCGAGAAGCTGTTGTCGCTCGTGCGCGTCTGGATGCCCAAATAAGGCGCCCCCAGGCAGGCACGCAAGCCTTGCTGGCAAGGCGCGGCCCGTAGCAATCGCGGCTTGGCAAGCACGCTTGCCGAGCCGCGCTACGCTTCCGGCCCCGGGCTGGGCATCGGGCTTGCTATCCTGAAGCAACCGGCGATGCCTCGTCGCACGGTCGACACGGGTCGTGACGACACGCAGCACACCCGTACAGGTACAGCACACCGGCCGGTCAGATGAATGATGGCCGGCCATAAAGATGTGAAGGTTCTCGTGATCAACAACAAAGCTGATTTGCGCAACGTAGCGCGATGCACTCCCGCAAGCTGGCAGGCGCGGAGAACGGCTGCCCCGTCGGCAAACGCAGGACAGGTCAACCCATGAGCAGCAAGGACGAAGACCTGTCGCCCATCTTCACGCGGGATTTCGAAATCGAACTCCAGCTGCTCATCGACGCCATCTACCTCAAGTACCACTACGATTTCCGTGGCTATGCCGGCGCCTCGCTCAAGCGTCGCCTGAGTACGGCCATGGGCCGCTTTGGCTGTCGCAGCCTGTCGCAGCTACAGGACAAGGTGTTGCATGAGCCGGCCGTTTTTCCGCTGCTGATGGACTTCCTCACCGTGCAGGTCAGCGAGATGTTCCGCGACCCGCAGTACTTCAAGTCGCTGCGCGAGACCGTGGTGCCGCTATTGCGCACCTACCCTTCGCTGAAGATATGGGTGGCCGGCTGCAGCACCGGCGAAGAAGTCTATTCGCTGGCCATCCTGCTGCGCGAAGAGGGGCTGCTGGAACGCAGCCTCATCTATGCAACCGACATCAATGCGCACGCCCTGCAAAAGGCCGAATCGGGCGTCTATGAGCTCGAGCGCATCGCCGGCTTCACCGAGAATCATCGCCAGTCCGGCGCACGCAGCTCGCTCTCCGACTACTACACCGCTGCCTATGGCCGCGCCGTGTTCGACAAGTCGCTGAAGAAGCACATCGTCTTCTCCGACCACAGCCTCGCCACTGACAGCGTATTCGCCGAGATGCAGCTTGTCTCATGCCGCAACGTGCTCATCTACTTCAATCGCGAATTGCAGAACCGCGCCATCGGCCTTTTTCACGAGGCGCTGTGCCGCAAGGGCTTCCTCGGTATCGGCAGCAAGGAATCGCTGCGCTTCTCCAGCCATGCCGAAGCCTTCGATGAACTGGTGCGCCAGGAGCGCATCTTCCAGAAGCGGGACGTCTGAGCATGCCTGCCCTGCCCCTGCAACGCATCGGCACGCAACTGCGGCAACGCGTGGACGCTGTCGTCATCGGCGCCTCGGCCGGCGGCGTGGAAGCGCTCAGCACCTTGTTGCCTGCGTTGCCTGCCACGCTCAGCGTGGCCATCATCATCGTGTTGCACCTGCCGCGCGACCGCCGCAGCCTGCTGGTCGACATCTTCTCGCACAAATGCGCCTGCCCCCTGCGCGAAGCCGACGACAAGGCGCCCGTGGAAAGCGGCACAGTGTATTTCGCACCGCCCGACTATCATCTGCTGGTCGATCGGGGCAGTGATCGCGCACCACTGTTCTCGCTGTCGGTCGACGAGCTCGTCAACTACTCCCGGCCGGCCATCGATGTGCTCTTCGACTCGGCGGCTGATTTTTACGGTGAGCGCCTGCTCGGCATCGTCCTCACCGGCGCCAACGACGATGGTGCTGCGGGCCTCGCCACGATCTGTCGCCAGGGCGGTGTCGCCATGGTGCAGCAGCCCGACAGCGCGCAGAACGCCTACATGCCCCAATCGGCCTTGAAACGAACACCCGCAGCGTTGGCACTGACGCTGGAACAGATCGCGGCTGTTCTCGCCGATCTGACGAATGACCAAGCAATGGATCAGCCCCATGCAACAAGATGAACAAAAAATGCAGCCGCGCGCGAAATTCCTGCTGGTCGACGACCTCGAAGAGAACCTGCTCGCCCTGTCGGCCCTGCTGAAACGCGACGACGTCGAATTGCTCACCGCCCGCTCCGGCTTCGAAGCCCTCGAGCTCCTGCTCGTGCATGACGTCGCGCTGGCTTTTCTCGACGTGCAGATGCCGGACATGGACGGCTTCGAGCTGGCCGAATTGATTCGTGGCAGCGAGCGCACGCGCCACGTGCCGCTGATCTTCGTCACCGCCGGCACACGCGACCAGCTGCGCATGTTCAAGGGCTACGAAACGGGCGCGGTGGACTTCCTCTACAAGCCTGTCGAGCCACACATCCTCAAGAGCAAGGCCGATGTCTTCCTGATGCTCTACCGTCAGCGCCAGCAACTCGCACGTGAGCTGGAGCAACGCACGGAGACCCTGCGCCTCTCCGAGATGTTCATGGCCGTGCTGGGGCACGATCTGCGCAATCCGCTGAGTGCCATCGTCACCTCGGCGCACGTGCTGCAACATGCGTCCGACGACGCCATCGTGCAGAAGACGGCGACACGCATGCTCTCCAGCGGCAAGCGCATGGGCCGCATGATCGAGGACATGCTGGACCTGACGCGCGCGCGCCTTGCCGGTGGCATCGTGCTCAAGCGCGAGCTCGCCGACCTCGGTGCCCTCACGGAACGCGTCGTACAGGAACACGGCACGGGCAACCCCGAGCGGCGTATCGACTTCCAGCGGCAAGGTGAGCTCAGTGGTGAATGGGACGCCGACCGCCTGGCCCAGGTCGCCTCCAACCTGATCGGCAACGCACTCCAGCACGGTCGCGAAGGCACCGTCGAGGTGAGACTCGATGGCTCGCAGGCCAACGCCGTCTCGCTCACAGTGAGCAATGCCGGCTGCATTCCGCCGGAAGTATTGCCACACATCTTCGACCCCTTCCGCGGCGGTCAGCGCGAAGGCCGTGGCGAAGGTCTCGGCCTGGGCCTCTACATCGTTCAGCAGATCGTTCACGCCCACAGCGGCAAAGTCGAGGTGGAGTCCGCGGGCGACTGGACGATATTCCGCGTGAAAGTGCCGCGACGCATCGTCTCGGTCGTCAAGCTCTGAAGAGCTGTTCGCGATCTCTGTAGCGCAGTTCAGCGGGGGACTGGGCCCAGGATGACGAATATCGTCCAGAGCTCCCGAGTAGCCCCCAGCACAATACTTCCGGGCTTACTGGCTGAACTGCTTCACTGCCTGGCGCCCGGCCAGCGGATCATCGCTGAAGAAACCGTCGATGCCGGCGCGCAGATAAATCAGGATCTCACCCACCGCATCGCCCCGCTCAGTCAGTGAGCCCACGTCCCCCCTGCGCAGCTCCACCGGCAGGAAGACATTCTCTGGACGCATCGTCCAGATGTGCACGCCAAGGCCGGCTGCATGCGCGTCCACCACGAAGGACGTCGGCATGCCCATGCGGTTGTCTGCGGTACGCGGAATGACAATCTCCTTGTACGCGCCGACCGCATCCGCGTAGGTCGCCACTTCCTTCAAACCTGCGGCGGTAGTGAGATCCGCATAGCTGCGCTTGTCGCCACTCGCGATGAAATCCCACGGCGCATTGCGCGGCGTACCGTTGGCGGCAGGCTTGTTGTTCGGATTGTCGATGAGCTGCACCAGCGGCAGGTCCGTCATCTTGCGCAACATCTTCAGGTTCGCCACCTCGAAGCTCTGGATGTACACCGGCGCGCCCTTGCCGTGGAAACCTGCGTCATGCAGCGTCTTCACCAGCGTCTCTTCAAGCGGTTTTCCGATGCCGCGGAGGTAACTCGGGTGCTTGGTCTCCGGGTAGATGGCAACGCGCTTGCCCGTCTTCGCCTCATGCGCCCTCACCAGCGCGATCACCTCCGCCAGCGTCGGAATCTCGTAGCGATCGTTCAGCTTCGCGTTCTCGGGGCGATTCGCCGGGATGCGCTCACGCGCACGCAAGCTCTTCAATTCCACCAGCGTGAAGTCCTCAGTAAACCAGCCCGTCACCGGAATGCCGTCGATGTTCTTCGTCGTCTTGCGATCGGCGAACTGCGGCAGCATGGCAACGTTTGTCGTCCCGCCGATCTCGTTCTCATGCCGCGCCACGAGCACACCATCGCGCGTCATCACCAGGTCCGGCTCCACGGCATCGGCGCCCAGATCAATCGCATGCTGATAGCCCGCCAGCGTGTGCTCCGGCACATAGGCGCTCGCACCACGATGCGCGATGACGAGCGGCGCGCCACTTGAAGCGCGGCCCACGAGAGAGGGCGCGGATGCGCATGCAGTCATGAGGATTGCCACGGCCAGCAGGCCTGCGGATTGAAGTCGATACATGAGTCTCTCCCGGTTGGAGCGCTCATGCTGCCTCCTGAGCATGACAGGCATGAGAACCGGACGTGTTTTCCCAGAGCCGAAACGACGCACGAGTACTTGTCAGATGAAAAGAAGCTCGAACAGGCAACAACACCTGCGCCTGACAGATCACGCAACCAGCCGGAACCCCACCGCCGTCTCCGTCAGCAAATGCTTTGGCTGCGCCGGGTCGTCTTCGAGCTTCTGCCGCAATTGCGACATGTAGATGCGCAGGTAGTGGCTGCTCTCGACATGCGACGGCCCCCACACGTCAAGCAACAACTGGCGGTGCGTCAGTACCTTGCCCGCGTTGGTGATCAGGCAGGTGAGGAGGCGGTATTCCAGCGGCGTGAGGTGCACTTCCATACCCGCCTTGCGCACCACGCGCGCCGCCAGATCGACCGACACCTCGCCGAAGCGGAACACGGGATCACGACCATCCGTAGTCAGCATGCGCCGCTGCGCAACGCGCACACGCGCCAGCAATTCACCGACACCGAACGGCTTGGTCAGGTAGTCATCAGCGCCAGCATCGAGCGCGCCGATCTTGTCCGCTTCGTCACTGCGCGCCGAAAGCACGATCACCGGCACGCTCGACCAGGTGCGCAGATCGCGGATCAGGTCGACGCCGTCGCCATCGGGCAGGCCGAGATCGAGGATGATGAGATCCGGTCGACGCGTGCCCGCTTCCACCAGGCCCTGCTTTGCGGTACCCGATTCGAAAACGCGCCAGTCTTCCGCCTCAAGTGCAGTACGCACGAAGCGGCGGATCTGGGCTTCATCTTCGATGACGACGACGGTTTTGGTTGGATCACTCATACAGCTCTTCATAGCCACGGATGTAGGAGCGGGCCATGCCCGCGACACCACGCTCACAACCACGACCGATATCGCGGACATGGCCCGCTCCTGCATGCACGATTCGGTATTTCGGACTCATTCCGCTGGTTCCTCAGGCACTTTTGGTGGCACCCCCAACGGCAGCGTAAAGCAGAACGTCGCGCCTGTCGCGCTCGCGGGTTCAGCCCAGATGCGGCCACCGTGCGCGGAGACAATTGCACGACAGATGGCAAGACCGAGTCCGACTCCGGGCTTGTCCGACTCCTTCTCGCCACGCGCGAACTTCTCGAAGATCGCCTCTTCCTGCCCGGCCACCAGTCCACGGCCATTGTCGGCAACGCTCACCCTGAGCATATTGCCCTCCGGCGCAGCGCCCACGCTGACCGTGCTGCCAGCCAGCGTGTACTTCGCCGCGTTCTCCAGCAGGTTGCACAGCACACGCTCTATCAGCACGGCGTCATAGCGCACGAGGGGCAAGCCCGCCGCCAGATGCGTCTCGATGCAATGCCCCGCCAGCAACGTCTTGCTGGCCGCCAACGCCGTACCGACCACCTCCTCCACGGGCTGCCATTGCAGGTTGAGATGGATCTCGCCGCTCTGGATGCGCGCCATGTCGAGCAGGTTGTTAACCAGTGCCCCCATGCGCTTTGCCTCGACCTGTATCGCGTCAGCCACAATGCGCTGCGCCTGCGAAAGCGGTGGCGCAGTCAGCGGCAAGGTTTCGGCCAGACCGTACAAGACAGCCAGCGGCGTGCGCAGGTCGTGTGACAGCGCCGACAACAAGGAATTGCGCAAGCGCTCGGACTCGATGCGCAACACCGCCTCCTGCGCAACCTCGATGTAATGCACGCGCTCCAGAGCGATGGCGATCAGGGCACCGAAGGTTTCGAGTTGACGCCGCTGCTCTGGAATCAGAAGGAAGCGCACCGTCGCGGGCTTCACCGCAAGCACGCCACGCGTGCGCATCGATGTTTTCAGCGGCAGATAGAGAAAAGGGCTGCCCGGCAAGGTATCCGTGCCAAGGCCCGCAGGCTGGTTGCGATCGAACGCCCATTGCGCCGTGCCGATGTCGACGTCGCCCACCGGCTTCGGCAATTGCAGCTGACTGTGCGTGTCTATCACCAGCAGCACCGCTTCCGCACGGAACTCGCGCGCTACGGCTGTTTGTGCCATGCCGATCAGCGTCGACACTTCAAGCACCGTCGACATCTCCCGCGCGAATTCGAACAACGCACGCGAACGCTCTTCACGACTCAACGCCACGCTCGCCTGGAAGCGCAGGCTGGCGGTCATCTGCCCGATGATCAAACCCACGGCCAGCATCACGACAAAGGTGACGAGATACTGCACGTCTGACACAGCGAACGACATCCGCGGCGAGACAAAGAAAAAATCGAACGCCGCCACACTGACAAACGCCGCCAGCACCGCCGGACCACGCCCGAGCCGCACGGCAAGCAGCGCCACGACAAGCAGGAACACCATGGCGATATTGGCGAGATCGAAGTAGTTGCGCAGCGGCGTCAGCAGCAAGGCAGTCAACGCGCAGGCAGCAACAGTCAACACGTAATAACGCAGCGGCGTGCGCTGTGCGTCATCAGATCTGATCTCCACACCGACAGATGCCGGACTCTCGCTGCCTCGCTCGCTACGCCCGATCTCGAGGATGTCGATATCCGGCGCCTGACGCGCAGCCAACTCATGCAATCCGCGGATCCACGGCAGACGCGTGCCCGGTCGCGCGCGACCGATGACAAGCCGGGACAGATTGTGCGAACGCGCATACGCAATCAACCCTTGCGCACCGTCATGCGCCGTCAGCACGGCAGTCGTCGCGCCGAGCTCCTGTGCGAGCTTCAGCGTACGCAGGATGCGCTCACGCTCCGCCTCCGAGCGCCGCTGCAGCGCCGGCGTTTCCACATAAGCTGCATGCCATTCCACATTCAGCTGATTGGCGAGCCGCGCCGCGCTGCGCACAACCAGCTCCGCGCCCGCATCAGGCCCGACACCGCATAACAGGGCCGCCTCCGTCTTCCACACACCGGCGATGGCCTGCTCGCTACGGTATGCCTGCACCTCGTCTTCCACGCGGTTCGCGGTGCGCCGCAGGGCCAGCTCGCGCAGGGCCATGAGGTTGCCCTTGCGAAAGAAATTCTGCGCCGCCTGCCCGGCCTTCTCGGCGACATACACCTTGCCCGCCTTGAGGCGCGCGAGCAGTTCGTCGGCCGGTACATCGACCAGCACGACTTCATCGGCACTATCGAAAAAAGTATCCGGCAAGGTCTCATTGACGCGGATGCCGGTGATGCCGCCGACCACATCGTTGAGGCTCTCGAGGTGCTGCACATTGAGCGTGGAGAACACATCGATGCCAGCCGCCAGCAACTCCTCCACATCCTGCCAGCGCTTGGGATGACGCGAGCCGGGTACGTTGGAATGCGCAAGCTCGTCGACGAGGATAAGAGGTGGCTTTGCAGCGAGAGCTGCGTCGAGATCGAACTCCTTGAGGGTGTTGCCGCGGTATTCGATCTCTTTCTGCGGCAACAGCGGCAGGCCATCGACCAGCGCCGCCGTGTCGCTGCGGCCATGCGTCTCGACCACGCCTACGAGCAAAGCCGCGCCCTCGCTCTGCAGCTTGCGCGCGGCGGCGAGCATGGCGAAGGTTTTGCCCACGCCGGCAGAAGAACCAAAGTAGATACGCAAGCGGCCGCGCTCGGCTTGCGCTGCTTCGCGCTGCACGCGTTGCAGGAGGGCGTCGGGGTTGGGGCGGTTGTCTCGGTAGGTGGGCATGCTCGGAATGGAGATTCGTTTCTATTCAATAAGCATCATAGGCGTCGAGCAACGCGGCAACGTTGCAGTTCCCTCTCCCTGAGGGAGAGGGTGGTGCGTCAGCACCGGGAGAGGGGGAAAGCGTACATGCACAACAAACCTCGATGTGGTCTAGCACTACCATCCCCCCTCTCCCGCCCCTGACGGGGCACCCTCCCCCACAGGTGGAGGGAACGGCAACGCGCATGCCTTGCTTGAACGAGCCCCCCCTACTTCACCATCCCATCCAACGCCATATTCAAAGCCAGCACATTCACCCGCGGCTCGCCAATAAACCCCAGCGTCCGCCCCTGCGTATTGCGCTCGACCAGCACCCCTACCTCCGCCTCGGACACGCCACGAACACGCGCAATGCGCGAAGCCTGATACCGTGCAGCAGCCGGGCTGATCTCCGGGTCCAGCCCACTCGCCGAAGTCGTCACCAGCTCTTGCGGCACAACGGCAGTATTACCCGGATCAGCCGCGCGCAGCGCCTCGACACGATCCTTCACAGCCGCAATCAAAGCCGGATTGCTAGGCGCCTGATTCGAACCACCCGACGCCGCGCCATTGTTCGGCATCGGGCCGGTAGCCGATGGGCGCCCCCAGAAATACTTCGGATCGCTGAAGGCCTGCCCGATCAACTCCGAGCCGACTGCCTTGCCGTCACGCATGACCAGACTGCCATGCGCCTGCTGCGGAAACGCGACCTGGGCGACGCCGGTAACGGCCAGCGGGTAGATGAAACCTGTCAGCACGGTGAGCAATGCGAACAGTACGAGCGCAGGACGAAGAATGGACTTCATGATTTTCTCCAAAACAGTATTTACCGAATCTCAAGACGTTGTAGAACGCGGAAGAAATGGAGCGAGCGCGTGGCTAGCTAGGCGGCTCGCGCAGAGCAGTGCTCATGCACGGCGAGCGAGCCAACAACGCCAGCTACGTGCGCAGCCCTTTTATTCCGTGTTCTAGGCGAGATGGGTGACTGATAACAACATGTCGACCAACTTGATGCCAATGAAAGGCACCACCAACCCGCCCAGCCCATAAATCAACATATTCCGCCGCAGCAATAACGCCGCCCCGAGTGCCCTGTAACGCACACCCTTCAGTGCCAACGGAATCAACACCACAATAATCAGCGCATTGAAAATCACTGCCGACAGGATCGCCGACGAGGGGCTGGTCAGATGCATCACATCCAGCACCCGCAATTGCGGATACGTGATCGCGAATGCCGCCGGGATGATCGCGAAGTACTTCGCCACATCATTGGCAATCGAGAAGGTCGTCAGCGCGCCGCGCGTCATCAGCATCTGCTTGCCGATCTCGACGATCTCGATGAGCTTGGTCGGGTTGGAATCGAGGTCGACCATGTTGCCCGCCTCCTTCGCCGCCTGCGTGCCGCTGTTCATCGCCACGGCCACATCGGCCTGCGCCAGCGCCGGGGCGTCGTTGGTGCCGTCACCCGTCATGGCGACGAGGCGGCCATCGGTCTGGTAGCTGCGGATCAGCTTGAGCTTGGCCTCCGGCGTCGCTTCAGCGAGGAAGTCATCGACGCCCGCCTCCGCCGCGATGCTCGCCGCGGTCAGCTTGTTGTCGCCCGTGATCATCACCGTCTTGATGCCCATGCGGCGCAGCTCGGCGAAGCGCTCCTTGATGCCGCCCTTGACGATGTCCTTCAGCTCCACCACGCCGAGCACGCGCCCGATATCGACGACCACCAGCGGCGTGCTGCCACGCCGCGCGACTTCATCAGCGATGCGGATCACCTCTTCCGGAAACGGCTTGCCCTGTGCTTCGACATAGCCGCGCACCGCATCCGTCGCACCCTTGCGAACTTGCCTCAGTCCGATATCCACACCACTCATGCGCGTCTGGGCAGTAAAGGGCACGAACACCGGTTGCGGGTGCGTGACATCACCGGCCAGCTGACGGTCACGCAGATTGAAACGCTGCTTGGCCAGCACGACGATGCTGCGCCCTTCCGGCGTTTCATCGGCCAGCGACGCAAGCTGCGCCGAGTCGGCCAGTTCCTGTTCGCTCACATCGCTGCATGGCAGGAAGGCCGACGCCTGACGATTGCCCAGCGTGATCGTGCCGGTCTTGTCGAGCAGCAGCACGTCCACATCGCCCGCCGCTTCCACTGCACGGCCAGAAGTCGCGATGACATTCGCCTGCATCATGCGGCCCATGCCGGCCACGCCAATCGCCGACAGCAGGCCACCGATGGTCGTCGGGATCAGGCACACCAGCAGCGCGATCAACACCGTCACGCTCACAGGGTTGCCGGCCTTCGCAACTTCCACGCTGAACATCGAGAACGGCAACAGCGTCACCGTCGCCAGCAGGAACACGATGGTCAGCGCCACCAGCAGGATAGTCAGCGCGATTTCGTTGGGCGTCTTCTGGCGCTTGGCGCCCTCCACCATCGCAATCATGCGATCAAGAAACGCCTCACCGGGGTTGGCCGTCACGCGGCACACCAGCCAGTCCGACAGCACACGCGTGCCGCCAGTCACCGAAGAAAAGTCGCCGCCCGATTCGCGGATCACTGGTGCCGATTCGCCCGTGATTGCACTCTCATCCACCGACGCCACACCATCGAGCACTTCCGCATCGGCAGGAATCGTCTCGCCTGCATTCACCTGAAAAAAGTCGCCCTTGCGCAGATCGGCCGACGTCATCGGAATGAACTCGCCATCCTTCACCGGCTTGTGCAGACGACGCGCCAGCACGCTCTGCTTCATGCCACGCAGCGAAGCCGCCTGCGCCTTGCTGCGCCCCTCGGCCAGCGCCTCGGCGAAGTTCGCGAAGAACACCGTGAACCACAGCCACAACGAGATCGCCAGGATGAAACCTGCAGGTGCCTCGCCTTGACCGGAGAGCGCCTGCAACCACAGGATCGTCGTCAGGATGCTGCCGACGAACACCACGAACATCACCGGATTGCGCATCTGCGCGCGGGGCGAGAATTTGCGGCAAGCCTCGACAACTGCGGGCCAGATGAGTTTTGGATCGAAGATGGAAAAACTGGTGCGTGTCATTGCGTGCCCCCTGCCGTCATTCCCGCGTAGGCGGGAATCCAGCGACGTTGATTTGCTGCTTGATACTCTTGTCCCCCAATGACGAAAGCCACTGGATTCCCGCCTACGCGGGAATGACGGAGTTGGTAGGTGGTCGCCGTATTTGCGCGAGTCATCTCACAGGCCCTCACTTCACAAACACCTGCAAATGCTCCACCACCGGCCCCAAGGCCAAGGCCGGCACATACGTCAGCGCACCCACAAAAATCACCGAGCCAATCAGCAACACCACAAACAACACCCCATGCGTAGGCATCGTGCCCACAGTCGGTTCACCACGTTGCTTGCCCGCCAATGAACCCGCAATCGCCAGCACCGGCACGATCACGCCGAAGCGCCCGATCCACACCGCCACACCCAGCAACACGTTGTAGAAAGGCGTGTTCGCCGACAGCCCCGCGAACGCACTACCGTTGTTATTCGCGGCAGACGACAGCGCATACAGCACCTGCGAGAAACCATGCGCGCCGGGGTTGGAGATGCCGGCCTTGCCGGGGTCGAGCATCACGGCCAGCGCGGTGCCGACGAGCACCACCAGCGGCGTGGCGAGAATGGCGATGGACACCATCTTCATCTCGAAGGACTGGATCTTCTTGCCGAGGTATTCCGGCGTGCGGCCTATCATCAGGCCGGCGATGAACACCGCCAGCACGGCGAACAGCAACATGCCGTAGAAGCCCGAACCGACACCTCCGAATACCACTTCGCCGAGCTGCATCAGCAACATCGTCGCGAAGCCGCCGAGCGGCATCAGCGAATCGTGCATCGCATTCACCGCACCGCAGGATGCCGCCGTGGTAACCGTCGCAAACAGCGCCGAGGCAATCGCACCGAAGCGCGTTTCCTTGCCTTCCAGATTGCCGCCAGAAATATCCACGCCCAGCGTGCTGAAGCCCGGATTGCCATGCGCCTCCGACCACAAGGCCAGCAACGCAAACGCCACGAAGATCACCGACATCGCCGCAGCTATCGCCCAGCCTTGGCGCATGTCACCGACCATGCGGCCAAAGGCGAAACACAGCGCAGCCGGGATCAGGAAGATCGCCAGCATCTGCAGGAAGTTGGTGAGCGGCGTGGGGTTCTCGAACGGGTGCGCAGAGTTCGCATTGAAGAAACCACCACCGTTCGTGCCGAGCATCTTGATGGCCTCCTGCGACGCCACCGGTCCCATCGCCAGCGTCTGCGTCTTGGTGGAGACTTTGTTCATGAGCGGCGCACCGCTCGCATCCTTCAAGGGCGCACCTGCTGCATCGAGCTTCGGCACCTCGTACGTCACCGTATCAAGCGTCGCCACATCCTGATACTTGTCGAAGTTCTGGATCACACCCTGCGACACTAGGAAGATCGCGAAGACGAATGACAGCGGCAAGAGCACATACATCGTGCAGCGCGTGACATCCACCCAGAGATTGCCGAGACCGGATTTGCCATCCGAGCCTCGACGCGCAAAGCCACGGATCAGCGCAAACGCCACGGCCATGCCGCACGCTGCCGAGAAGAAGTTCTGCACCGCCAGCGTCGCCATCTGCGTGAGGTACGACATCGTCGCTTCCCCCGCATAGCCCTGCCAGTTCGTATTCGTCACGAAACTCAGCGCCGTATTGAAAGACGAATCCGGCGACACACCGGCGAAGCCTTGCGGATTCAGCGGCAGCAGCAACTGCAAGCGCTGCACCGCATACACGACGAGCACACCGATGAGGCTGAACACGAGTAGCGAAACCGAGTACTTGCGCCAGGACATGTCCTCCTGCGGATCGACACCGGCGATGCGATAGAGGAATGACTCCACGCGACCGAGCACGCTGCCCACGGGATGAGCATTCGGCGAAGCAACGCGCGCGATGAACAGCCCCAATGGATAAGCGACGAGCAAGAGCACGCCAAGAAAGACTGCGAGATTGATGAGGGCAAGCGGTTCCATCTCAGAAGTCCTCCGCTTTCACCAAGGCGTAGATGAGATAGACCAGCAGGAAGACGGCCGTGCCCGCACCCAGAACATGAAGCCAGCTCATTTGCGGGCCCCCAGTCTGTCGCAGGCAAGTACCAGGAGATAGAGCAGCACCGCAAGACCTGCGATGCCGGAGAGATAGACCACATCCATGACGAACCCCAACTGTTTTTGCGACAGTTGGAGATTAGTCAGTGGGGTCTATGGATGTTGTTTGGGTTTGCGGGTGGGGTGTAAGGATTGTGTAAACGCAAGACCACGGTCGTCCAGCAGTGAGCCCGAAAGACGTCTTTGTCATTGCACGATGTAGACAAGCAGCAAACTATTAACGCACCATTTGCCGCCTACCACCGACATGAATAGACGATCGAACAACGGAATAAATATGGCGACAAACACTACTCCTACCGTGCGTATATTCGCTCCTGAACTCTGGGGGGAGATCGATCTATTCAGGAACTTCTATTCAGGGACTCATCTCTTTGGTAGAGATACGCAGAAGGCTCTTTCGGGTATTGGAAACCATTTCAACAAGGCAATTATCCTTCGAGATTTGGCTGTGAAGATGGCACCAAACCTTGAGCTAGATCGCGCAGAGCTCGAAACGCGAGGATTCACCCCCGCAATGAATTCAAAAGAGTTCTCTGCTGTGATCGAAGCGATTTTCTTGGAGCTCTATTCATCCGTCGACTGTGCTCGAAAGATAGTGAGCTTTATATACAGGCAATGCCGCCGAATGCCAGACTCAACTAGAAAATTGTTTCAACGCGTTTGCAACAATGAACTGGGTTCAGATTTTCCAATGGAACTTAAGCAGGCCATAAGTTCCGCAACTTGGTACCGTGAGTTGCTCGCAATTCGCGACGAACTCACCCACTCGGACATTGGCTCTTGCTATCTCGACAGAGAGACGAATCGCATTTCGTATTCACATCAAGGAATCCAGTATGGTGGAGCATCTCTGGAGATTGAAGATGTATTGCCAAAAATTGAGGAATTCATTTCCGGAATCAATGAATACCTTGGAAGTGTGTTCCATTTTCTGAATTCTCAGCTACGTCCTCACACAGTTGATCAACTCTGCGGAATTTTCTTTGGGCGTGCTTACCTTAGAAAAATTGAACTGGAGATGCCGATCAACTTCAACAGTGGCATCTGCCAATCAAGAGGATGGTTTGATTCCACTCCCGGATATAGATGTCCTTTTGTTGAATCGTGCGGTGCATACGATAGAGCCAGCACATAAGGCAATAACCGAACTGCATTGCACCGAATGGTTGCTCGTCATTCCCTGCCAAAACATCCGGCGCAATGCGCTGCGCTTATTGACGCCCTACTCCGTAGACTCTTCTGTACGTAGCGCGTAGATACCGTCTTACTCGTCAAGGAGCGTCGTGCCGAAATGTTGGCGAGTAAGGCTTTCCCGATAGCACAACACCGAAGCACAGATGTGCGAGTTTGCACATGGCCGCCCCGATAGCGGCCATCTTGGGCTTGCCCCGCTCAAGCAATCGCTCATAGAGCGCCCGGATGTGCGGGTTGTGGCGCACAGCCACCACCGCAGGCAGCACGTAGGGCGGGTTCGCGAAGCAACCCACCGCTTTTCATGGTGCGCGACGATGGGTTGTCGCTGCGCTCCGAACCCACCCTACAACCGCCCTACCCCACTCGCGCAAGCAGCTCGTCCAGCATTTCAAGCATCTGCTCGACCTCTGTCTCACTGACGTTCAATGCGGGCATGAAGCGCAGCAGGTTGGGACGCGGCGCGTTTAGCAACAGGCCTTCAGGCGCGAGTTCGCGTGCGCGGCTGACGATGTCTGCGCCGACATCGCCGGGCAATACGAGCGCACGCAACAAGCCCTCGCCACGCTCGCCGATCAGGCCATGACGCTCGACCAGTCTCTGCAAGCCAGCAGCAAGTTGTGCAGCACGTGCGTCGATGTGCGCAAGGAATGCCGGCTCGGCAATGGTGTCGAGCACAGCCAGACCGACAGCCGTCATCAACGGGTTGCCATTGTAGGTGCCGCCCTGATCGCCCGCTTCGAAGCAACACACCTCCTCGCGCGCCAGCAATGCACCGAGCGGTACGCCGCCGCCGAGGCCTTTGCCCAGCGTCATGATGTCGGGGCGGATACCTGAGAGCTGGTGCGCGAACAGCGCGCTGCAGCGCCCCATGCCGCTTTGCACTTCGTCGACGACGAGCAGCAGGCCGCGCACCGTCGTGAGTTCGCGCAAGGCCTGCATGAACTCGTACGTGGCGGGTATGACACCGGCTTCGCCCTGTACCGGTTCGAGCATGACGGCGACGGTGTTGTCGGTGATCAGCGCTTCGACGGAGTTGATGTCGTTGAGCTGCGCTTTCGGAAAGCCCGGTACCTGCGGCGCGAACAGCGAGTCCCAGCCCGGCTTGCCGGATGCAGACATCGTGGCGAGCGTGCGGCCGTGGAAGCTGTTGTCGAAAGTGATGATCTCGAACGCGCCGCCACGATGCATGCGGCCCCATTTGCGCGCGAGCTTGATGGCGCCCTCGTTCGCTTCGGCCCCCGTACTGGTGAAGAAGACTTTATCCAGGCCGCTGTGCTGCGCCAGCAATTGCGCGAGCTGCATGGCGGGCTCGTTGTAGAAGGCCGGGCTGACGGAGACGAGCTTCGCGGCTTGCGCTGCGAGCGCATCACGCATCTGCGGCGGGCAGTGGCCCAGACTATTCACGGCCCAGCCCTGCACGAAGTCGAGATAGCGCTTGCCATCACGGTCGCGCAGCCACGAACCCTCGCCTTCGGTGAAGACGATGTCGGGGCGATGGGCGATCCACATCAGGGAGTCAGGTGTGATGGCGACAGTCATGTGCGTTCCTTTCGTGGTGAACGTGGGTTAAGAAAGCGAAAAAGCGCGGGAGCAGAAAAAGAAAAAGGCCACGGAGTCCGTGGCCTTTTGTGGGGAAGCTGCGTGGTCAGACGCTGCTTCGAACGTCGTCGCTGAGCGTGTTCAGCGTCGCGCGTTTATCCATGGGAAGGCGGCACGGCCCGGGATGCGGGGCGTGCGGCGTCGTGATTGGGAAGTGAGGTGGAGCGCGTACATGTGAGGGAGTATGCCTGCGGAGGGTTTGTGGGGACAAGCCGAATGTAGGGCGCAATAACCAGCGGGCATTGCGCCGGGTGTCTTGGCAACATGCGACGCCATGCGTAGCGCTTGTGGGCGCCTTGGCGCTTGCGTCGGTAAGTCGTGGACGCTCATGCGTACATTCTGCAAAGCGCTGCGCCCCCCGAAACGGACTTGTTCCATATCGCCCTGCAACGACGGGGGAGGAACCAATCTTGCAGCCCGTTCATTGTCCCCTGCGGACTGTTGTCACTCAACCAAAGGAGAAACGATATGCAGATGGCTGAAATCAAGAAGCTCGTCACCAACGTGGAGCACACGATCCACCGCACTGCCATGGTGTGTGAGCAAGACCACTCCGCCCCTCAGGAGCTGAAGCAGGTGCTGGGGCAACTGGACCAGCAATCCAATCAGGGCAAGCAGATCATCCGCGACACGCACGACGAGCAGAAAGTGCGCGAGTACATCGAGGAATTGGAGTCGCTGGGCGACGACGCAAAGCGCGCCTGCGAATCCGGCAAGGTGAGCCCGGAACTGCGTAGTGCGGTGATGCAGACGCACGATGAGTTGAGCGATCTGAAGCATCGCCTGCACTAGGAAACAGTCGCAGTTTCCAGAAATGATCGCCATCACGGCGAAGGCCGGGATTCAGTGCCGCGAGTGCAATCTGGATTCCGGCGCTTGCCGTAATGACGCGTCAGAAGCCCGACGCAAGACCTTCCGCACGCTTCTGCCCAAGGCGATCGAGCACGCCGGCGAGACTCCCCTGGCGAAGCTCGCGCGCTAGCGCTTGTGCGGCATTGATCTGCTGAAGGCTCATGCCATTGGTGATGCGCGCAATGTTCTCTGCGCCGCGACGGTGGCCGTTGGCATCTGCCAGCGAATAGAGCGCATAGGCCGTGACGATATCGGCGGACAAGCCACTGCCGTTCTCGTACATCCCTGCAAGATTGCTCTGCGCGTTCGGCTGCCCTTGCTCGGCTGCGGCGCGATACCACTTTACCGCTTCGCGCAGGTCACGCGCGATGCCTATGCCGTCCTCATACATGGAACCGACATTGTTCTGCGCCATGCCGTGGCCCTGCTCTGCAGCCAGCAGAAACCACTTGAAGGCTTCGCTATCGTCCTGCGCGACGCCTTCGCCGTTGAGATACATGGAGCCAAGATTGAAGCTTGCGGTGTCGTCATGCTGTTCGGCTGCGAGGCGGAACCATTTCGCAGCTTCGGGCAGGTTGCGCTCCACGCCGCGGCCGAGACCGTAAAGCGTGGCCAGGTTGTTCTCTGCCAGCGCGTTGCCCTGTTCGGCCGCGCGCTGATACCACTTGAAAGCTTCGCGATAATCCTGCGCGACGCCACTGCCGTTGGAGTAGAGCACGCCAAGGCTGTTCTGGGCGTCTGCATGGTTCTGTTCGGCGGCAAGCCTGTACCAGCGAGCAGCCTCCTGCATGTCCAACGGCACGCCCTGCGAGCCGGCCGCATAGACCTGGCCGAGCTCGAAGCCCGCTTGCGGATTGCCGTTCTCGGCGCTGCTCTTGAGTTGGTTCAGCGCGTCATTGGTCGCACGGCGCGCGTAGCCTGCGCCGCCGTCCTGACTGTAGGCGGCCTGCACGAACGAGCTCGCAGCAGTGCTTGCGAGCGCCACCAGAGTGACCAGAATGTATTGCTTGACCATGCTTCCCCCGAATGCGGATCAGACACATGCCGCGTCTGTATCCGGGTCGTAGCGACGCTGGCGCAGGCGAACTTGAGGAATCCGGGAGGCAAGACGCCAAGCTTTACACGGAAGCGGCGCGAGCGGCGCCCAATGCAGGACAGACGGACCGCGCAGGACAAGTCTTGTCGGGCGCGCGCCATTCCACGACGCGCGAACCAAATCGCGCGCGAGGCGACAAAGAACCGGGGCGACACATCGACATCGCCCACTCAAACCAATCAACAAGACGAGGAACGTGTAGTGAGCAATCTTTCTGACTTGGGCAAACTGGTTCTGCGGGTCGCACTGGGTGTGCTGATGCTGTTGCACGGCATCAGCAAGGTGAAAAACGGGGTGAGCTTCATCGGCCCTTCGCTGGCGGCAAACGGCTTACCGGAAGCATTCGCCTATCTGGCGTACGTGGGCGAAGTCCTGGCGCCGATCCTGTTGATCGTGGGTTTCTGGACGCGTCCAGCGGCGCTGATCATCGTGGTCAACATGCTGTTCGCGGTCTTCCTGATGCACATGTCGCAACTGGGTGAGCTGTCGAAGTCGGGAGGCTGGGCGCTGGAATTGCAAGCCTTCTACCTGTTCAACGGGCTCGCGGTTGCCTTGCTGGGTGCAGGCAAGTTCAGCGTCGGCGGTAATGGCGGACGTTTCAACTAGCTGAAAGAAACGGGATGGGTGCAATGCCCATCCCTTCCGGTGCGCTCCCCCGTAGCTAGAGCAAGCCGCCTCATCCGACATCAACAGCGTCGCCGCCCTGCCCTTGCGCCGGATTACGAGGCGCTCATCCAACCCGCACTCGGCGCTCTGCGCGACGCTCGTTGCTCATCGCCGCCCGCTGACGCAGCGCATGATCTCGGCATTCGTCGGCAAGCTGGCGCAGTCGCGGACGTCTGAGCCTGAACCACGTGGCGCAGGCGTAGCCGGGCGCGGCGCAGGAGGCGCTGGTCGCGCCGGAGCAGGTGTCGGTACGGCTACTGGCGCAGCCGGGCTGACGACGGCAGGCGCAGGCGTTGCAACGGGAGCCGGCGTTGCCACAGGTGCCGGCGCAGGCGCGGGAACACTGACTGGCGCTGGAGCGGGCGCCACGATGACGGGCGCGGGTGTCGGTGTCGGTGTCGGTGTCGGTGTCGGTGTCGGTGTCGGTGTCGGCGCAGGAGCGGGGGCAGGCGCCGGTGTCGCAACCGGCGCGGGTCTGGCAGGTGGCGTCGTTACCACCGCAGGTGCGGCCGGCACTGGCCTGGTTGCGGGCTCCGTAGCAATGCCCGGCGCGAGCTTGATGAAGCTGTAGACGTAGGCCAGCAGCTGCCGATAGGCCGGCGTATTGATCTCCTTGCTGAGCAGGCCAAAACCAAGTGCAGCCTCGGGCGACAAGCGCACCATGCCACGTGTCTGGTACTTGAACTCGTCCGCTTCGCCTTTGACGTTGGCAGCAGTCAGCGTGGCGAGCGAGCCATAGCTGCCGCGTGGCGTCACGGCCTGCAGGGGAACGCTCTTCTCCACGGTCATGTCGAGAAAACGTTCGGCGTTGCTCAGCACTGCGGCGGCGATTTTCTCGCGTGAATCGAGACGCGCAAGGTCCGGTGGGTCCGAGAGAAAGTAGAGGGTGAGCACAAAGGCATTGCCCTTCTTGGGCTTGACCCGCACGTCAGCGAACTGGCCGCTGACCTCCTTCAACACGTCGACGTCCCACTGACTGGTCTCGACGACCTCGTACTTGTCTTGCGGCCCGAGCACGATCTCATGCACGTCGGCAGCGCGCGCCAGGGGCGCGAGCTGTAGCAGAAATATGGTGAACAACAGGAATGCGGTGCGCATGATCATCTCCGGAACAGCGGTTCAGCCCGCAGCAAACGCGGCCTGCGCAGCGAGCATGGTCCGCTTGTTCACCGGCGCAGGTCAAGCCGCGCCACCACGGTGCGGCCCCACCCTGACACGGCATCACGAGCACGATTCAAGACGCTGTTCAGGACGCTGACATGCGCGCGTCACACCACGGCCCCAGACTAGAGCCGGACGTCCCGCCCCGAGGAGACCTGCATGCGCAAGTTCGTATACAGCAACGACCTGACCAGACTCGAAGCTGCCAATGACTCCTGTGCCACACCTCCTCTGGCGCTGCGGCAGGACGCCTGCAACGACGAGCCGTGGCTGCCCGGAAGCAACACGCAAGAAGGCGTGCTTCCGCCCGCAGAACCTCTGCCAACGGTTTGAGCCAAAGTAGCGCAGCTGTAGCAGGCCAGACAACGGACCGGGGCTATCGAGAGTCGCACCAAAGCTCGCAACCTTTTCGAGAGCGCCGGGAATAGAGCTGGCCGATCGTGCAACACGAGCGCCGCGATCTGGCCTTGGTCACGATGCACGTACGTCCCGATCACGCGAGCCGTAGTGACCCTGCGTATCTCAAGGCACGCATCAGCAAGTGCGCAGGTCTTGCCGAGTCGGCAGAGGCCGGAGTGCGAGAGGCACGTCGCCCTCATCGAAAGCAGCAGGCAGCAGATCGCAAGAAATCTCCACATCCCCACGCCTGAAGAGACCAGCCAGCAGCAGGCAAGCCGCCGTACGCAGCAAACGTGAAGCGGGCACGGGGAAGTCATCGGAGGTGTCCGCCCCTGCGGCATCACGCCGCTCACGGACGTAAAAAAGCCCGCATCGGCGGGCTTTGAAAGAAGTGTTTCCGGGAGGATATCTGGAGGCGCGGGCCGGAGTCGAACCGACCTACACGGATTTGCAATCCGGTGCATAACCGCTTTGCTACCGCGCCTCGCGGGGGAAACACTGCACTGCTAATTAAAAAGGGAAAGCGGTGCTTTCCCTTCTTGGAATCTGGAGCGGGAAAAGAGTCTCGAACTCTCGACCTCAACCTTGGCAAGGTTGCGCTCTACCAACTGAGCTATTCCCGCGTGAGAGGTGCGCATTTTAATACAGCATCCAGGATTGTCAAGCTTTGCGGTGCACTTTTCCGAATCTGCCACGCGCTTCAAACCCCCGGATCAGGCGTTGCGCTGCAGATCCGGGGCTGCCTTGCGCATGTAGTACACCATGGACCACACCGTCAGCACGGCGGCGACGATGATGAGCACAGTACCCATCTGCTTGATCGGCAAGCCGAAAAGATCGTCCCAGTAGAGCAGCATCGGGATGGCTACCATCTGCGCAGTCGTCTTGAGTTTGCCCACGAACGAGACAGCAACACTCTTGGCCGCACCGATCTTGGCCATCCATTCACGCAGCGCCGAAATGGTGATCTCGCGACCGATGATGACAAAAGCAATGAAGGCGTCGCAGCGGTCCAGCCAGACGAGGACGGTCAGCGCTGCGCAGACCATCAACTTGTCCGCCACCGGATCAAGAAAGGCGCCGAAATTGGAAGTCTGCCCCCAGGAGCGGGCCAGGAAGCCATCGAACCAGTCGGTCAGCGCTGCGAAGACAAACACGACGCAGGCAATCAGATCCTTGTGATGCAAGCTCAACACGTCAGCTGGCAGGTAGAACACGCCGATCACCACGGGAATCAGGACGATTCGCGCCCAGGTGAGCAGGATGGGGATGTTGTTGAACATGAGTCAGGGTGTGGGCTGGGGGTGTGGGCTGGTATGGCGCTTAACGCAGCGCGTTATAGATCTGTTCCGCGATTCTACGATTGATCCCCTCGACGCGGCATAAATCCTCGATGGTGGCGCTGCGTACTCCCGCCAGACCACCAAAGGTCTCGATAAGTTTCTTGCGTCGTGTCGGGCCAATACCAGGAATGTCTTCGAGCTTCGAGGTCAGCCGCGTCTTGCTGCGCCGCGCGCGCATGCCGGTAATGGCAAAGCGGTGGGCTTCGTCGCGCACAGTCTGGATGAGGTGCAAAGCGGGATGCTCGCCGCCGAGAACCAGTGGTGCTCGCGCATCAGGAAAGATGAGCTGCTCCAGCCCGGCCTTGCGTTCCTCGCCCTTGGCCACGCCCAGCATGGCGACACTCTGCAAGCCGAGTTCGCCAAGCACCTCCCACGCCACACCGACCTGCCCTTTGCCTCCGTCGATCAGGATCAGGTCGGGCCGCACGCCCTCGCCCGTCGCCACCCTCTCATAGCGCCGCGTCAGGGCCTGGCGCATGGCCGCGTAGTCGTCGCCGGGCTCGATGCCGCTGATATTGAAGCGTCGGTAATCTGACTTCTTCATGCCCTCGCCTTCCCAGATCACGCAGGAGGCCACGGTCGCCTCGCCCTGGGTATGGCTGATGTCGAAGCACTCGATGCGGCGTGGCGCCTCAGGCATGTCGAGTACGCTGCGCAAGGCTTCGAGCTGATGCTGGGCGCGCCCCGACTCGCGCTGGCGCGTTTCGATGGCGAGCTTGGCGTTGAGCAATGCCATCTCGACCCATGCCTTCTCGTTCTGGAAGCGTGCCGCAGCCACGATGGGGCTCTTCTCCAGCGCTTCGTCTACAACCGCACGGGCGGCTTCAACCTCGGCTCCTTCGATAACGATCTTGCCGGGCGCGGGATGGTCGAGATAGTGCTGCTCGACAAAGGCCAGCAGCGCATCGGCAGCGCTCATGCCCTCGCCTGCCGCCTGCGGGAATTGCGGCCGGTCACCCAGGTGCCGCCCGCCTCGCACCATGGCGAGATTCACACAGACGCTACCGCCCTGAGCCAGAGCTACGATGACGTCGACATCTTCGTCCTTGCCCGAATCGACATGCTGCTTGTGCAACACCGTTTGCAAGGTACGTATCTGGTCGCGGAAGACAGCTGCCTCTTCAAAAGCAAAGCGCGCGGAGGCCTCCTGCATGCGCGCACCGAGATTGTCGATGACGTCCGAATGGCGGCCATCAAGGAACAGCGTCGCCAGCTTCACGTCGGCGCCGTAGCCCTCCTTGTCGATGAGGTTCACGCAAGGCGCCGTACAGCGTTTGATCTGATGCAGCAGGCAAGGCCGCGAACGGTTACTGAATACAGAGTTCTCGCAAGTGCGCAGCAGGAACAGGCGCTGCAATAACTGCAACGCCTCACGTGCCGCCCACCCCGAAGGAAATGGCCCGAAGTAACGCACGCCCTTTTCAAAGGCGCCGCGGTAGTAGGCAATGCGCGGGAACTCATCGCCCGAGATGGCGATGTAGGGATAGCTCTTGTCGTCGCGGAACAAGATGTTGAAACGCGGCCGCAGGGACTTGATCAGATTGTTCTCGAGAATCAATGCCTCGGCCTCTGAGCGCACGACCGTGATGTCGACGCGCTCGATACGCGCCACCATCATCGTAGTGCGCGGGCTGGGATGATTCTTCTGGAAATAGCTGGATACACGACGCTTGAGATTCTTCGCCTTGCCGACATAGAGCACTTCATCGGCGGCGCCGATCATGCGATAGACGCCGGGGCTCTCCGGCAAGGTCGGCAGGAAGCTTCCAGCATCAAAAGCTCGAGGCAAAGGTGACGGAGTGAGGGACATGAACTTTCAGGAAATGCGCTGAGTGACGCCGGCCGGGCAGCGTCAAGACCTACAACAAGTTTGCAACATTAGCATCCATCCGGGTGGTGGCATGCGGGAAATGGCGCTATCGAGCCCGGCACGCCATTTGCGCAGACGCTGCACGAGATCCACCGGGGGACATCGTCATGCTCATTCATCCTAGCCTCACTCATCTGCGCTTGGGCCATCGGCCATCAACGCTCAAGCAGGCGGGCATGCTCACCTCGACGCTGCTCGCGATTATCGTCATGACGCTGAGTGGCTGTGGCGGCGGTGGGGGTGGCGGTTCGGGATCCAGTACTGGCAACACCAACACGCAGCCAGGGGTGAGCAGCAGCTCTTCAATTTCTTCGGCGAGCTCGAGCACTTCGTCCACCACATCGACGAGCTCGTCGAGCGCCGCCAGTGCCGTATCTCTTTACGACACCGACCCGGTCATCGGCAGCTGCATGACCGGACAACTCAAGAGCAGCGAACGTACTGTCGTGCTCAACAAGGTCAATGATCTGCGGGCCCGGCATGGGCTGTTGCCGGTGAGCTACGACGCCAGCCAGGACAATGCTGCCGCGGAGGCAGCACTGTACATGGTGGCCAATGCAACGCTCACCACGACACCCAGTGTCAGCGGCCAGTGTTATACGACGGGAGCGGCAAACCTCGCGAGCACTAGCAGCATTTTCATCGCGGCCGGGACCACTCCCACGACACAGAACTTCGCGAGCACGGCCCCCATTGCCGAGTACCTCATGAACGTGGGGGTGACCACACTGGCATCCCGCCGCCGCCTGCTCAATCCGTTCCTCGGCTCCACAAGCTTCGGCCGCGTTGACGGCCAGCCGACCGGATCTTCGTTCCACTACGTCTCGACCGTACTGAAGACGCAGGGCAATGACGTCAGCGATATCAGCGCCATGAGCAACGACTTCGTGGCCTACCCCTACGGAATATATCCGGTCGCGGAATTCAATACCGGGTGGTACCTCTCCTTCTCCGCCATCGCGAGCAAGATCAACGCGGCCGCGAATGGCGCAGGACAGGTCAGCTTTGCGAGTGCGGTAATCACCGTCATGGATGGCAGCACGCCGCTGGCAGTCACCGATCAGGCGGCCGACTATTCGGCCTACGGCCTGCTCAACGCCCTGCAGTGGAAAGTCAGCGGCCTGCAGAACAACACCACTTACTCCGTGCAGATCAGCAATGTCGTGGTGAACGGCGTGACGCGCCAGTACAACTATACGTTCCGCCTGCAGTGAGCAAGAAAACGGGCCTGACATGCAGGCCCGGTTCTCGCACGTTCGCAGCTGGGTTCAGGCGAGCTGGGTAACGGTGTGCCAAGCCTGCTGGAAACGTGTATCGACGGACAAGGCCTCCGGCCCCGGACGACCACCGGGGGTCAGCGCCAGTATCCGCTCGGCCGAACGCGCGGAAACCTCCGGCTGCCAGCGGCTCAATAGATCGTTCGTCAGATCCGGGCGATTGCAGACCAGCACCATGTCACAACCAGCACCATGTGCCGCGGTGGCCCGCGCGACAATGTCACCCACGACGGTAGCGCCCTCCATCGTCAGGTCATCGCTGAAGATCACACCGTCATAACCGAGACGGCCGCGCAAGATCTCCTGCAACCAGAACCGGGAGAAACCCGCCGGGTTCGGATCGACGTTTTCGTAGATGACATGCGCAGGCATCACGCCGCTCAGGATCTTCTTCAGATCATGGCGATAAGGTGCGATGTCGTCAGCCCAGATCGCGTCAAACCCGCGCGGGTCGACCGGGATCGCAACGTGTGAATCAGCCTCGGCGAAACCGTGCCCGGGGAAATGCTTGCCGACGGCGCCCATGCCGGCCTCGCGCAGCCCCAGCATAAGGCCATGCGCCAGCTCGGCGGCAATTGCAGGGTCTCGATGGAAAGAGCGATCGCCGACAACCGCGCTCTGACCAAAATCGAGATCCAGTACCGGCGTGAAGCTGAGGTCCACCCCATGCGCCAGCAACTCGGCGGCGAGCACGAAGCCCACATCCTGCGCCGCAGCCTTGGCCGCAGTGTTCGGGGCATCGCCCTGCCCGGCCCAGAGCTCACCCAGCTTGCGCATGGCAGGCAAGCGCGTAAAACCACTGCGGAAACGCTGCACGCGCCCCCCTTCGTGATCAACCGCAATGATCAATGCCGGGTTGCGCAAGGCATGAATGTCGGCACACAGCGCGGAGAGTTGCTCAGGGCTTTCGTAGTTACGCGCAAACAGGATGACGCCACCGACGAGAGGGTGACGCAGCGTCTCGCGCTCCGCATCGGTCATCACCAAGCCGGCCACATCACACATCACCGGTCCAAGCGGAAGGCTCACTGCACTCGAAACCATGAATACCTACCTTGTGTTCTGTTCAATCAGGGCAACGGCGACGACGTATTCTTTCTCGTCACTGATCGACAGCATCGCAGTCAATTTCGATTCCCGCAGCAAGGTAGCCACTTCGTCCGAGAAGATGAAATGCGGCTTGCCCAGCTCGTTGTGGCCCACCCCTACGGTCTGCAGCGTGATCGGCGCACGCAGACCGGTACCGAAAGCTTTGGAGAATGCCTCTTTGGCCGCAAACCGCTTTGCAAGAAAGCGGGCCGGATCTGATGCCCGCGCAAAATCCTCGCGCTCTTCCGGCATCAAGATGTGCTCGGCGTAGCGCTCGGTGTGCCGCTCCAGACCTTCCCGGAGACGTGCTACGGCGACGATATCGGTTCCCAGGCCAAAGATCATGGACTCAGGCCTGCAGACGATTGGCTGACTCGCGCATCAAGCGCTTCATCTCGGCCACAGCCTCACGCAGGCCCACGAATACGGATCGGCTGATGATGGCATGACCGATATGCAGCTCACGTATCTCGGGCAGCGCCGCAACCGGTTGCACATTGAAGTAGTTGAGTGCATGGCCTGCGTTGAAGCGCATGCCGTGATCAACGATGGCGCGACCGGCAACGCGGATCCGATTCAGTTCTTCAAGAACAGCCGGGCTGCGCACATCGCGCCCGCGCGAGAAGAAGGCATGGGCATAGGGCCCCGTATGGATTTCGCACACCCGCGCTCCGATGCGCGCCGCGGCTTCGACCTGCGCAGGGTCGGCATCGATGAACACGCTGCTCATGATGCCCGCATCACGCAAGCGTGAGATCACATCCTTGAGACGCGCTTCGTCGGCGAGGATGTCGAGCCCTCCCTCCGTCGTCACTTCCTGGCGCCCTTCAGGCACGAGCATGGCCATCTCGGGCTTGATGTCGCAGGCCACGGCCACCATCTCGTCGGTCGCCGCCATCTCGAGGTTGAGTTTGATGTGGGTCAGGTCACGCAGACGACGCACATCCTGATCCTGGATATGCCGACGGTCTTCCCGCAGATGCACGGTAATGCCGTCAGCCCCGCCGAGATGAGCTTCCACGGCCGCCCAGACCGGATCAGGCTCATAGGTACGGCGTGCCTGACGCAGCGTGGCGACATGGTCGATATTGACACCCAACTCAATCATTACAACTCCTGCAATTCGATGAGAATGCGGCGCGACTCCAGCTGCTGGCCGCCAAGATGATGTTGTAGCAGACGACGCATCAGGCCTTTGGCTTGCGCCAGCGTGTCTGTGCCGGAAAAATCGTCGCTCGCCATGGCCAGCAAGACGTGGCCGTCGAGCAGAGATCCTTGCGCCGCACTATCGCCCATCTCGTCGTGCGCTTCAAGCACGCCGCGCTCGGCCACGAACCAGTAGCGCCCATCCGGCTGCACCACCTCGCCTGTGTCGGCCAGCACATCCAGCGTGAGCCCATAGCCAAGCTCCTGCAACAAGGCGAGCTCGAAACTGCGCAGCAATGGCGCAGTGGGCGCGCCTTCAGCCAGCGCCCTTATGGTTGCGGCATAGCGATCGAACAAGACCGGGTGCGGATCTTCGCGCGGCAATAGCCGCAATAACAGTTCGTTCAGGTAGTAACCGCACAGCAGCCCAATGCCGCACAGGAGAGCCTGGCCGCCAAGCCAGTATGCGCCGGTCAGCGTCTTGACTTCGCTCTTGCCTGTCCAGGAAACAGCCAATGGCTGGAAGGCCATCAGCACACCACGCACCGCCGAACCCGGCCGTCGCGCGCCCTTGGCCATCAAGGGCAGGCGGCCATGCTCGCGCGTGAAGGTTTCGACGATCAGGCTGGTCTCACGCCACGGGTAAGTGTGCAAAACAAAACCGTGCGTGTCGTCGATGCGTTGGCGGGTAGTCATGCGGCGATGTTACGACGCTGCAGAAGAGCGCAGGGCAAAAAGCGTCTAGTCGTAACCCAAAGACTTCAGCGCGTGTTCATCGTCTGCCCAGCCACTTTTCACCTTGACCCAGATCTCGAGATAGACCTTGCTGTCGAAGAGCTTCTCCATGTCGATGCGTGCTTCAGTGGAGATGCGCTTGAGGTGCTCACCGCCCTTGCCGATCACCATCGCCTTGTGACCCGCCTTGTCGACAATGACAGCAGCGTAGATCTTGCGCATGCGCCCCTCGACCTCGAATTTCTCGATCTCGACAGTCATGCCGTAAGGCAGCTCCTCGCCAAGCAAACGGAACAGCTTTTCACGCACGAACTCGGCTGCGAGGAAACGTTCGGAGCGGTCGGTAATATCGTCTTCGCCAAAGATGTGCGGCGCTTCAGGCAGGAACTTGGCAAGCGTACGCAACAGCTCGGGGGCGTTCTTGCCCCGCTGTGCGCTGATCGGCACCATGTCGGCAAAAGGATAGACCTCAGCCATCTGCGCGAGGAACGGCAGGACTTCGCGCTTGTTGTCGAGCAGATCGATCTTGTTGATCACGAGCACGACCTTGGCTCCCGGCGGAATGAGATCCAGCACCTGTTTGTCGGCCGGGCCGAAACGTTCGCATTCGACCACCAGCGCAATGACATCAACATCAACCAGCGCCTGGGTCACGGTGCGGTTCATGTTACGGTTCAGCGCGTTGCGATGCTCCGTCTGGAAGCCTGGCGTGTCGACGAAAATGAACTGGTCGTTGCCCTCGGTAAACACGCCCGTCACGCGATGGCGCGTCGTCTGTGGTTTGCGCGACACGATGCTGACCTTCTGCCCGACGAGCCGGTTCAGCAAGGTCGATTTGCCTACATTCGGACGCCCCACAATGGCGATGTAGCCGGTACGTACAGGGCCCGCGACGGTTGCTTCAACAGCAAGCGCGGGATTATCGGAAGAGTCCGGAGATGCTTCGGGCATAGTGCTCATGCTGTACCAATTCTTTCAAGCGCAGATTGCGCGGCGGTCTGTTCTGCGGCACGACGGCTATTGCCTACACCCGAGGTGCGAAGCTTCAGCGGGTCAATGACGCAGGCTATTTCGAATTCCTGAGCATGGGCTTCGCCGCGGATTTCCACAAGTTCGTAACGCGGCAAGGCCATACGACGCGCCTGCAACAGCTCCTGCAAGGCAGTCTTTGGATCCTTGAGATTGCGGCTGGGATCAAAATCAACGAGCAAGGGCGAATAGAGCCCCTCGATGACGCGCTTCGCCGCGTCAAAACCGCCATCGAGAAAGATCGCACCAAAGATCGCTTCAGTTGCATCGGCCAGAATCGAAGGACGGCGATCGCCACCACTCTTCAATTCACCTTCGCCCAGATGCAGGACGCCACCAATGCCGAGTTTCTCGGCAATGCCTTGCAGGCTGTCCTGGCGAACGAGCTGTGCGCGCAGACGAGACAACTCACCTTCGCGCAACTTGCCAAAACGTTCGAAGAGCATCATGGCCACAACCATGTTGAGAATCGAATCGCCGAGGAATTCGAGGCGCTCGTTGTGATCCGCACTGTAACTGCGGTGTGTGACCGCCTGCTCCAGCAGGCGATTTTGCGCGAACCGGTACGCCAGTCCGCGCTGAAGTGCTTCAAGACTCACTTGCTGCTTGCTACCGAGAAATCGAATATCAGACTCACGTTGGCGAACAGCGGCACCGTGCGCTGGTAATCGGCGGACATCGAAGCTTTGCCCGAATCCTTGGTTACGACGATGGTCTGTGGATCAACCGACGAGATGTCGTCAATCTGCGCGTACTTCTGGAAAGCATTGCGAAAGGCCGTAGCGGGCGATTGTGGATCGATATCCCTAACCACTTTGTCAAACGCCTTCTTCACTGCAAAAAACTCCGTATAGACTGGCACAAGCTTGAGTCCAAGAATCAAGGCCGCGCCAATGAAGCCGCCGACGATCAGGGTCGACAGAATGCTCAGGCCACGTTGCTGTTTTCTACCAAACTGTCTCATTTGCAATGCACTCATGCAAAAGCCTCCTTATTTGAAGCCGCCAATACGGTCGAAGCGGATGCCCTTGGGCGGCAGAATGCTATCTACGTGGAACCACACGAAAAACGCCTTGCCCACTATATTCTCTTCCGGCACGAAGCCCCACACACGTGAGTCGGCGCTGTTATCCCGGTTGTCGCCCATAGCGAAGTAGTTGCCAGGTGGCACGACGCAGATCAGCCCCTTTGACGAGCGTTGGCAATTCTCGCTGAAGGCGTGCGGGATACTGCCCGGCTCCTGCGGCTTGGCCGGATCGTTCAGGACATAGTGCTGGGTACCATCGATCGTTTCGCTCAGTCGGGTCAGGCTGTCGAGGCCCTGGACATAATCGCCTGCCACACTCGTCGGCACAGCTTGGCCATTGATACTGAGCTTCTTGTCGATGTATTCGATCTTGTCACCAGGCACCCCCACCACACGCTTGATGTAATCCTGCGTCGTATCGTGCGGATAGCGAAAGACAAACACATCGCCACGCTGCGGATTGCCCACTTCGATCACCTTCTTGTTGATGACCGGGATACGCACGCCGTAGGCATATTTGTTCACAAGAATGAAATCGCCTACCAATAAGGTGGGAATCATCGAGCCGGAAGGGATGCGGAAGGGCTCAACCCAGAACGAGCGGAGCATGAAGATCGGCAAGATGACCGGGAAAAAGCTTGCACCATACTCGACCCACCATGGATCTGGCGTCCCTTTGACGCGCTGCTTGCGCGCCTTGAAAACGTCGTAGAACCAAAGAATGCCGGTCACTACGGACAACAGGAACAGAATCAGAGCGAAATCCACACGGGCCTCGTATCCAGAGTTTTCAGGGGGTTTTGGGCAGGTACTACTTGTTGTCCGTCACACGCAATACAGCAAGGAAGGCTTCCTGCGGAATTTCCACATTGCCGACCTGCTTCATGCGCTTCTTGCCTTCTTTCTGCTTCTCCAGCAGCTTTTTCTTGCGCGAAATATCGCCGCCATAGCACTTTGCCAACACGTTCTTGCGCAGCGCCTTGATGGTCTCGCGCGAGATGATGTTGGAGCCAATTGCAGCCTGGATGGCGACATCGAACATCTGGCGCGGAATCAGTTCGCGCAGCTTTGCTGCCAGCTCGCGCCCACGGTAAACGGCATTCTCCCTGTGCACGATGACAGAGAGTGCATCCACCTTTTCGCTGCTGACCAATAGATCGAGTTTGACCACATCAGCGGCACGATATTCCTTGAACTCATAGTCCAGCGACGCGTAACCACGTGACACGGACTTGAGCCGATCAAAGAAATCCATGACGACTTCAGCCATCGGCATTTCGTACACGAGCTTCACCTGACGACCGTGGTAGTGCATGTCGACCTGGTTACCGCGCTTCTGGTTACACAAGGTGATGACAGTGCCGACGTAGTCTTGCGGCACGAAGATTGTTGCGGTGATGATGGGCTCACGGATCTCATCGATTTTCGACAGGTCCGGCAGCTTGGACGGATTTTCGATCTGGATCACGTCGCCATTGTTCAACAGCACTTCGTAAACAACGGTAGGCGCCGTTGTAATGAGGTCCATGTCGAACTCGCGCTCAAGCCGCTCCTGCACGATCTCCATATGCAACAGGCCAAGGAAACCGCAGCGAAAACCAAAACCCAGCGCCTGCGAAACCTCCGGCTCGAACTGCAGGGATGCGTCATTCAGTCGCAGCTTCTCAAGCGAGTCGCGCAACTGGTCGTACTCACTCGACTCCACCGGATAGAGGCCGGCAAAAACCTGCGGCTTGATTTCCTTGAAGCCCTCAAGCGGCGCAGCCGCCGGCTTGCCTTGCAGGGTAATCGTATCGCCGACCTTCGCCGCTTTCAGCTCCTTGATACCAGCGATCACAAATCCCACTTCACCCGCTGACAACATCTCGCGCGGCAGAGACTTGGGAGAAAACACACCGACCTGCTCGCACAGATACTGCGAACCCGTGCTCATGAACATGATCTTGTCTTTGGGACGCAGCACACCGTCCACAACGCGCACCAGCATCACCACACCAACGTAGTTATCGAACCACGAGTCAATGATCAGCGCTTTCAGTGGCGCCTCGGCATTACCTTCCGGAGGCGGCATGCGCTCGATGACGGCTTCGAGAATATCGTCGATCCCCATGCCGGTCTTCGCGCTACAAGGAATCGCATCCGTCGCATCGATGCCGATGACATCCTCGATCTCCTGGCGCGCCGTATCGGGATCGGCAGACGGGAGATCCATCTTGTTGAGCACCGGCACCACCTCCACGCCGAGCTCCAGCGCGGTATAGCAGTTGGCAACCGTCTGGGCCTCGACGCCTTGCGATGCGTCCACGACCAGCAAAGCACCTTCACAAGCGGACAGAGAGCGGCTCACCTCATAAGAGAAGTCAACGTGCCCCGGCGTGTCGATCAGGTTGAAGTTGTAGCGCTCACCGTTACGCGCAACATAGGTCAGCGCAGCTGTCTGGGCCTTGATGGTGATACCACGCTCGCGCTCGATATCCATCGAGTCAAGCACCTGGGCCTCCATTTCACGATCGGAGAGGCCGCCGCAGCGATGGATGATGCGATCAGCCAGCGTGGATTTGCCGTGATCGATGTGAGCGATGATCGAGAAATTGCGTATGTGCTGCATTCGACGTGAAAAAAGGTGCCGCAGCACCTTTCTGAAGAGTCCGTAATTTGCGTGACCCAAGATTATAGCCGAGAGCGCGCTGCAATCCCGTAAATCCGCGTCACGACATATCGCCAGGCCGCAATCCCCGTGACGTGCCGCGCCATAGAGGCCGCGAAGAGCCTTGTGGCGCCCTCTCCTCCGGCGCGCCCATTATTTGCGAGCTACGCCTGACACCTTCATACCGACGAAATTGACCGCGTCTCCCCGTTGCACGCGCAGGCTCACTGAAATTCCCGCCTCGAAGGCATTTACCAGCGTATTGAAATGCTCGGACGAACGCACCTCTTCTGTCTTGCCACGCGCGACCACCGCAGTCACCACGTCACCCTGACGCAATTCAGCACGCGCCGCCACGCCATAGGATTGCTTGATCACCGCCCCGCCATTGACCTTGAACTCGCGGCGCTGGGATGCGCTGAGATCCTGTGTCACCAGACCGAGACGATTCGTACCGCGCGGGGGAACTTGCGCGACCACCGGGGCGGGCGCAGCCTCCTCCTCTTCAGCAGCAAACTCGCCGACGACAATAGGTACGTCACGCGTTGCACCGCTCCGAAACACCTGCAGTACGGCACGCGATCCAGGGCGCGCTACGCCAACGATGCGCGGCAACTGGGTTGAGTCAGCCACAGGCGTCCCGTCAAACGCCAGAATCACATCGCCGACCTTGATGCCCGCAGGAACGGCTGGCCCATCCGGGTCGACGGAGCTGACCAATGCACCGGCCGGCTCTTTCAGGCCGAAACTGTTGGCAATGTCGCGCGAGACGTCCTGGATCACGACGCCAATGCGGCCGCGCCGCACACGCCCGTACTGACGCAATTGTTGCTGCACGTCCAGCGCCACGTCGATCGGGATCGAGAACGAGATCCCCATGAAGCCACCTGAGCGCGAGTAGATCTGGGAGTTGATACCGACAACCTCGCCCTTCAGATTGAACAGCGGACCGCCGGAATTACCCGGATTGATCGCCACGTCGGTCTGGATGAACGGAACCAGCGTTTCGTCGGGCAGCGAACGCCCTTTCGCACTGACAATGCCCGCCGTCACCGAGCTTTCGAAACCGAACGGCGAACCGATTGCCAGCACCCAGTCACCGACACGCAAGAGCGCCGGATTACCGAAACGCGCAACAGGCAAGCCGATCGCATCCACCTTCAAGAGGGCAATATCACTGCGCTTGTCGCGGCCAATTACCCGCGCTGCGAACTCTCGGCGATCAGAGAGTCGCACCAGGATCTCGTCCGCGGCTTCCACCACATGCGAATTGGTCAGAATGTAACCATCGGCGCCGATAATGAAGCCAGAGCCTGTCGACTCATTGTCATCATCAGGCAACGGCTGCTGTTCGCTCCCCTTCGGGGCAAAGCGGCGCAGCCAATCGGGCATGGGCACGTCCTCACCAAGATGCTGCAAAGGTGAAGCGACCCGCGACGACTGTGTTGCCGTGATATTGACCACCACAGGGGCTTGTTTGGCGACAAGCGGGGCGAAGTCGGGCAAATCGCGAACCTGAGCCGCTGTCCCAGGCAAGACAAACACGAACAGACCGAAGAAAACGGCTGCCAGATGGCGAAGAGAGCAACGAAGCAAGCGTGAATACAACAAGGCAGGCGGCAGCCTGAGCGGCGCCCGTAGGGACAAATTCATCTTGATTCCAGTGTGTCGTCCGCGGCGAAGGCAAGGCCGTAAACACGACCTAGCGAAAGATCCGCCAGCAAAGGAGCGAACATACCAGAGGCGACAGGGTCGCCACAATCAACAGGAGCCCCACACTCGAGCAGCGTTGCGCCGCTACGACAGGGCCACGGCCCGCTCAGGGTTTCGAGCCGGGCAGCTTTTCCACGCTATCCACGACACGGCGCAAGGCAGCGGGTGGCACTTCACCAATGGCCGTCACCATCACATCGCCCTTGCTGCTCTTGTAGATGCCGCTCGGGCCGGCATGGCTCTGTACTGGCGCAACGCTCATGTTGCGCCCGTTGTTCGGCTCAATGAATACCGATATGGTGGCCAAACCATCGGAAAACACGGCATGCAGAGCTTCCGGACCATCCTTGCGGATAGGTCTGCGTGCAAGCGATACCTGCCTGAAACCCGGGGGAAGACCACGAAAGGCCCAGCCGAACTCTTCTGCGCGCAAATCCGTGCCGCGCGCATTCAACACAGTCCAGTCCGAGGTGCGGCTGTAACGTGGCTTGACACGCTCACGATCGACTTGCGGTCCGATCAGTACATCCGAAAAAGCAAACTGCTCGACCACCTCGCCAGGCCCGCGCAACATGCGCGCCTTGATCAGCAAACCTGTCGCCACGTCCGCCCATAACTCATGCCCATATCGCATATCGTCCCGCGGCTCGAGACGGATCGACTGCGCATCGCGCCCGGCAACACGCTCGACCTCGCCCATGCGCACCACATAGAAGTCGCTCAAACCGGAAACCACCGTGACTGAGCGGCCGGGAAAGCTTCCCGCCACGGCACGATCGATGACCAGCAAACGCTCCTTTGGAAAGAAGGTCTGCACTTCATCGTTATTGCGCACCACTTCACGCGATGCCCCGTCGACCGTTTCCAGTCGCTCCTGCTGGCCGGAGCCATCCACCACGTGCGTAATCCGCGAACTCTCGGACCGCCCCCCGCTCTGGTACACAAACAAGCCGGAGTAGTTAAGCGTGCGCGATGCCTGACTCATGCGATGTAGCCAGGCCGTCGCATCTTGTCCACCTGCAGCCGCAGTACCTGCCGACGCAGCAAGCACCAAAACAGCCGCGAGCCGCTGCATCGCACTGAAATTCACAACCATTTTCACAATGTCAGCAAGAGGCATTAACGAGACGCAATGGCGCCATCCATCGAAACGGGGCGCACATAGCCCGACACGCCAGCCATCTGCACGCCAGGGCCGTAAGCTTGATGTGCCATCAAATAGGGGCGGTCATCATCAGCCCTGCTGACGGACCGCTGCACACCAGCCTGCAATGCAAACTGCTGCGCCTGCGGTTTTGCAACGGCCATGACGGGTGCGGCAACCTGCTGCGAAGCGCTGTTGCTCAAAGCGACCCAGGCGACAACGGCAACACCTGCTACTGCGGCAGCCATAGGCATCCAGCGCTGCGCGCGCCCAACCGATTTCACTGGCAAGACAATGACCGGCGCAAGAACAGTTGGCTCCGCAGCCAACTCCGCCATGACACGACGCGTAAAATCGAGCGATAGCGCCGGCTCGTCTCGCATCGCATCACCAATCAGCCACAGCGTGCCGCACTTCATTTGCAGGGCTGGATCGCGCACCACTGCATCTTGCACACGATGCATTTCCACCTCGGAAAGCTCACCATCGACCCATGCAGAAATCTGTTCATTCATCATTTCACCACCTCTTGTCAGGTGCCACATCGAGCATCGGCTTCAGACGCTCCGATATTGCCTCGCGTGCCCTGAAAATACGCGACCGCACGGTGCCAATAGGGCAATCCATCACAGTTGCGATCTCTTCGTAACTCAAACCTTCTATCTCGCGCAGCACGATGGCCGTACGCAACTCTTCCGGCAATGCATCCATCGCCGAGTTGACCGTCTCGCCAATCTGCTTGGTCATCATCAAACGCTCTGGCGTATCGACGTGACGCAACAGATCACCGTCCTCCATCGATTCGGCATCATCTGCCTCCACACTGGTAGACGTCGGCGCGCGTCGCCCTTGCGACACGAGATAGTTCTTGGCCGTGTTGATGCCAATCCGGTAGAGCCACGTAT
Organism: Uliginosibacterium silvisoli; assembly: GCF_036017035.1. NCBI lineage: Bacteria > Pseudomonadati > Pseudomonadota > Betaproteobacteria > Rhodocyclales > Zoogloeaceae > Uliginosibacterium > Uliginosibacterium silvisoli. The sequence continues at coordinate 140,593 of NZ_JAYXHS010000005.1, forward strand.
AAAACGCGCTGTCACCCCGAAATGACGGCAGCGCCCGGTAGGCCTTTATGAAAGCCTCCTGCGTCACATCCTCCACTTCGGCCGCATCGCGAATCATGCGTGACAACAGCCGGGCGAGCTTGCGTTGGTACTTCGAGACGAGCAGACCGAAGGCCTGCTTATCGCCGCGCTGTACCCGCTCAACCAACTGCTGGTCAATTTCCCTGTCGCTCATCGACTCTTTCTGCACTGTTCTGTCTGCCACTCATCGGCCGACGAATCCGCGCGAGTATAGCCCATGCCTTGCGACGTACTGGCGGTGTGACCGAAGGCGTGCCGGGAAGTTCATGGCAGGACACAATCTGCCTCAAGTTGGACCAACAAACGCGCATGCTATATTTCAGCGCGCAAACGCTGACAAGCTTGCTGTGGCTTCAAGTCCTCGCAGGCGCCAAAATAGATGCCGGCTCTCCATCCAGGCTTCACCCCCACTCAAAGGCTCTTCTCCTTGAAGCAGTTTGACGTCTTGATTCTCGGCACCGGGCTTGCAGGGCAATCACTTGCACTGCGGCTTGCCGATAAATTGCGCATTGCTCTCGTTACAAAGCGGCACATCGAAGATACGGCGAGTGCGTGGGCTCAAGGCGGCATTGCCGCCGTGATCGACCCCTCCGATTCAGTTGATTCGCATTACGACGATACGCTGGTCGCCGGCAGTCATCTCAACGACCCCGCCGCCACGCGTTTTGTCGTCGAGCACGGCAAAAGCGCCATTGAATGGCTACGCTCACAAGGCGTGCCCTTCACGCCGGATGATGAAACAGCCTGGGGCATGCACCTCACGCGTGAGGGCGGTCACAGCCATCGACGCATCGTGCACGTTGCCGACGCGACCGGCGCTGCCGTCCAGGAAACGCTGACAGACCGCGTGCGTCGGCATCCGAACATCACCATCCTCGAGCAACACGTCGCTGTCGACCTTATCGTCGGCCACAAGCTCGGCAAACCAAGCGCGGGCTGTCTTGGCGCCTACCTGCTCGATATCAAAAGCGGGCACATAACAGCTTTCGCGGCATCGCATACCGTGCTGGCCACGGGCGGCGCCGGCAAGGTCTATCTCTATACGACCAATCCGGACACTGCGACTGGCGACGGCATTGCGATGGCATGGCGCGCAGGCTGCCGCGTTGCCAATATGGAATTCATCCAGTTCCATCCAACCTGTCTCTATCACCCACAAGCCAAGTCTTTCCTGATTTCTGAAGCAGTGCGCGGCGAAGGCGGCTTGCTCAAACTACCGGATGGCACACGCTTCATGCCGGCCCATGACCCGCGCGCAGAACTCGCACCGCGCGACATCGTGGCGCGCGCCATCGACTTCGAGATGAAGAAGCGCGGTATCGACAGCGTCTTCCTCGACATCAGCCACAAACCCGCGGAATTCCTGCACGAACATTTCCCGAACATCCTGGCACGCTGCGCGGAGCTTGGCATCGACATCACGAAGCAGTCCATCCCCGTCGTCCCCGCGGCTCACTACACCTGCGGCGGCGTGATGATCGACCTGAATTCGCGCACCGACCTGCCCGGTCTCTATGCCATTGGCGAGACCTCGTGCTCAGGGCTGCACGGCGCCAACCGACTGGCCAGCAACTCCCTGCTCGAGTGCGTGGTCTTCAGCGAAGCCGCCGCACAGGACATCCTGAAGAATCCGCGTGCTATCGCGACATCCCTGCCTGCGTGGGACGAAAGCCGCGTCTCGGACGCCGACGAAGAAGTCGTCATCTCGCACAACTGGGACGAACTGCGACGCTTCATGTGGGATTATGTCGGCATCGTGCGCACCACTAAACGCCTGCAACGCGCCCAGCACCGCATTCGCCTGCTGGAGCGGGAAATCAACGAGTACTACACCAACTTCCGCATCGGTAACGATCTGGTTGAACTACGCAATCTGGTCACCACGGCCGATCTCATCGTGCGCAGCGCGCTCCGTCGCAAGGAAACGCGAGGTCTGCATTTCTCGCGCGATTATCCGGAAACCTCCGCGCAAGCCAAACCCACCATACTCACCAATCGACGCTTTCCGTGGGGTCTGAAACGCTGGAACAGCTAAACGGATTGCGCTGACTGCGACATCACTGACCAGTGCAACCAGAGTTTCATCACGCGCCACTCTTCAGCGGAAAAAGCATCGCGCAATAGCGCAAAACGCCGCTGTCGGCCGCCCATCTCTGCCTGCCAGTGCAGGATGAGCAAGGGCCCCATATCCACGCTTGTGGGCAACACGCGCCCCTCGAAGACCCTCTCTCCCACTAGCAATTGAGCACCTTCAGCATGCGGACGCAAACTCGCCTCACGCAAGCGTCGGGCAGTGCGCAACTCGCGCTGGATTGATACAAGACACAGCACAATAACGAGGCAACGAACCCACAACGGGACGCCAGCTCCCAGCATGCTTGCCAGAGGCATCAAATGCACAAGCCCGATCGCCAGCCATAAAGCCGAGGATCGGGCCAGTGAAATACGCGAAGGGTATTTGTTAGCGAGCTTGTTTGCGGCAGGCTCCCCGGCAACAGACATGCTGCAGGGGCTCCCGTCACTCGCGATCAGACGCGCTGGAACACCAGCGTGCTGTTCGTACCGCCAAAACCGAACGAATTGGAGATCGCAACATCGATCTTCATCGGGCGGGCAATCAGCGGCACATAATCAAGATCGCATGCTGGATCTGGATCATGCAGATTGGCTGTTGGTGGAGCAACCTGATGATGGATGGCCAGGCACGAGAAGACCGCCTCGATACCTGCCGCACCACCCAGCAAGTGACCTGTCATCGACTTGGTGGAGCTGACTGCCAGTTGCTTTGCACGATCACCGAAGGCTCGCTTGATCGCCAGCGTTTCAGCAATGTCACCGAGACCAGTCGACGTGCCATGCGCGTTGACGTAGTCGACCGCCTCGCTATTGACGCGTGCGTTGCGCAGCGCATTGGTCACCGAACGTGCAGCACCCTCACCACCTTCGCTAGGTGCCGTGATGTGATAAGCATCGGAGCTCATGCCGTAGCCAGCGACTTCACAGTAGATCTTCGCGCCACGTGCTTTGGCGTGCTCAAGCTCTTCAAGTACCAGCACACCGGCACCTTCACCCAGCACGAAGCCATCACGGCCCATGTCCCATGGGCGGCTCGCTGTAGCAGGATCGTCATTGCGTGTTGACAAAGCCTTGGCTGCACAGAAACCACCGACACCAAGGAAAGACACTGTCGACTCGGCACCACCGGCGATCATGACGTCCGCATCGCCATACTCGATCAGACGCTGGGCTTCACCAATGGAATGATTGCCGGTCGCGCACGCACTCACTGTCGCGAAATTGGGGCCCTTGAAACCATAGTTGATCGACAGGATGCCGGAGATCATGTTGATGATCGAACCGGGCACGAAAAACGGCGACACCTTCTTCACGCCGGCCTCGCGCGAAGCCTCGTGCGTATCCTCGATCAGCGGCAAACCGCCAATGCCCGAGCCGATACACACGCCAACCTGTTCCGCGTAGGAAGGGTTTGCTTCGATGCCCGCATCCTTGAGTGCATCGATGGCGGCAGCCAGGCCGTAGTGAATGAACGTGTCGAAACGACGCGCCTCTTTCGGGGAAAGATATTGCGCAACGTCGAAATTCTTGACCTCACCCGCAATCTGGGTGGGCAGTGAAGACGCGTCAAAACGCGTGATACGTGCAATGCCCGAACGCGCATTGACGATATTGTCCCATGCAGCAGCAAGGGAATTGCCAACCGGAGAAATAATCCCCAGCCCTGTTACGACGACTCGGCGACGCGTCAAGGATTTGCTCCTTCGAGAGTCTCCGCGTCCTGCCTCGAAACCACACCCACGAAATGCCGGAACCTGCGGGGTGTCTTCGCATGCCAGACCAGATGGCACGAGCGCATGACGACAGCGCGGCAAAAAGCGGAAGACATTAACAACGAACGGCGGAACATTCCGGATCCGGACTGTTCCGCCGCTTGAAGCCGTATCGAACTACTTGCCCGGCTTGCCCTCAAGCACGCCGGCCATACAGCATTACGACTTCACGAATTCAATCAGGCCTTGCTCAGATTGGCGCTGACGTAGTCGATTGCTTGCTGAACAGTGGTGATCTTTTCAGCTTCTTCGTCCGGAATTTCGCATTCGAATTCTTCTTCGAGCGCCATCACGAGTTCAACCGTGTCCAGCGAATCTGCACCCAAGTCATCCACGAACGACGAATCGTTCTTGATGTCCGCGTCGTTGACGCCAAGTTGTTCGGCGACGATCTTACGAACGCGCTGTTCAATGTTCTCCATGAATCGCTCCTTCTCTGAATTAATGCGTCTACTAATTGGACAAACTTCACCATTTTAGCAGAAAGCGCCGCCAACTTTGAGTCACCTTCTCGTATCGGCTCTTGCGACGCTTCCTGCCGGGTTCAAATCAGGCTCTGGAGCCTGAAAAATCACGCCATGTACATGCCGCCATTGACATGCAAGGTTGCGCCAGAAATGTAGCTGGCTTCGCTTGAAGCAAGAAACACGACTGCAGCAGCAATCTCTTCGGGACGCCCCAGGCGGCCCACAGCGATCTGGCCTTGCAACGCATCGCGTTGCGCGTCCGGCAGCTCACGAGTCATATCGGTGTCGATGAATCCAGGCGCCACGCAATTGACTGTGATGTTGCGACTCCCCAGCTCACGCGCCAGCGCGCGCGTCATGCCCGCGACACCGGCTTTCGCAGCGGCGTAATTGGCCTGACCCAGGTTGCCGGCACTGCCGACCACCGAGGTAATGCTGATGATGCGGCCAAAGCGCGCTTTCATCATCGGGCGCATGACCAGCTTGGACATGCGGAACACCGCTTTCAGATTGGTGTCGATGACCGCATCCCACTCTGTGTCTTTCATGCGCAGGGCGATGTTGTCACGTGTGATGCCGGCGTTATTGACCAGAATCGAGACACCCCCAAATTCGTTTTCGATCTGCGTCACAGCCGCTTCGGCCGCCGCTGCATCGGTCACATCAAGCGCCATGCCACGGCCCTTCACACCCGCCTCGGCCAGCGCCGCAGAAATCGCAGCTGCGCCCGACTCCGACGTTGCCGTACCGATGACCGTTGCGCCGGCCTTACCCAACTGCAGCGCAATCGAATTGCCGATGCCACGACTGGCACCCGTTACCAGTGCCACTTGTCCTTCAAGACTGAACACGTTCGTTTTCTCCTGTTGCGATAGGTCGCAAGATGGGTCGTCGGACTCAGGCTTGCGCCAGAGCCTGCAGCTTTCCGCTATCGGTAATCGCTTCGATCGTCAGCGAGCTCTCGATGCGCTTGACCAGACCGGCCAACACTTTGCCCGGACCAAATTCGTAGACAGCCTCAATACCATCAGCATGCATGTGGCGAATGGTTTCGATCCAGCGAACCGGACTGAACGCCTGACGTACCAGCGCATCGCGAATCGCATCCGGATCGGAGGGTGTTGCAACGTCGACATTATTCACGACCGGAATCTCAGGCACGGCAATCGCCACCGAGGCCAGACGCTCGCGCAAGCGTTCCGCGGCGGGCGCCATCAGCGCGCAGTGAAACGGCGCGCTCACAGGCAGCAGCACAGCACGCTTTGCACCACGTGCGGTACACGCAGCCATCGCACGTTCCACGGCAGCAGTGTGCCCCGCAATCACGATCTGACCGGAAGAGTTGAGGTTTGCAGCAGAAACAACCTGTCCTTGGGCGGCTTCACTGCAAGCAGCTTCGATGGCATCCGGCTCAAGCCCCAACACGGCAGCCATTGCGCCAACACCCGCCGGCACCGCCTCTTGCATGGCCTGCGCCCGAAAACGCACGAGCTGCACGGCATCGGCAAACTGCAGAGCGCCGGCAGCAACCAGCGCAGAATATTCACCCAGACTATGGCCTGCAACCACGGCTGGTGCTGCACCACCTTCAGCCAACCAGGCCCGCCACACGGCGACTCCGGCGGTCAGCATGATGGGTTGTGTATTGACGGTCTGATTGATCGTTTCAGCGGGGCCGTCGGCAAGCATTTGCCACAGGTCCTGCTTCAGAGCTTCGCTCGCCTCTGCAAAGGTTTCGCGCAGCACAGGCTGATCGCCATAGGGCGCCATCATGCCAACCGACTGCGAGCCCTGTCCGGGAAAAACAGCGGCAAATTTCTTCAAGATGAACTCCTGAGATATGGGCGAAGCGACAACAAAACGCTCGCAGAATAATGTGACAGCCTCATGGCGCCCGACCGGCACCACGAAGCAAGCGTCGGCCTAGAAGCGCAGCAGCGCAGCGCCCCACGTGAAGCCGCCGCCAACACCTTGCAGCAGGACACTCTGGCCACGTTGAATACGTCCGTCACGCACTGCGGCATCAAGTGCCAGCGGCACCGAGGCAGCAGACGTATTGCCATGACGATCCACAGTCACCACAACCTTCTCATCAGGAAGGCCAAGGCGCTTCGAGGTCGCTTTCATGATGCGGATGTTGGCCTGATGCGGGATCAACCAGTCCAGGTCGCCGATCTGCATCGACGCAGCAGCAAGCACCTCCAACGCCACATCACCCAGCACGCGCACGGCCATCTTGAACACGGACTGTCCGTCCATGTGCAGGAATGGCGAACCGGTAATCACCCCATTGGAAATGCTGCCCGTCGCATTCAGGATAGGCGATTGGCTGCCATCTGCATGCAGCGCGGTCGCCAGAATTCCGGGCTCGCTGTCGGCCACGAGGACAACCGCACCAGCGCCATCGCCGAACAGCACACAGGTGCCGCGATCTTTCCAGTCAACGATGCGCGACAGCGTTTCCGCACCGATCACCAACGCGCGCTTGTGACTGCCGCTCTTTACGAATTTGTCGGCAACGGCCAGCGCGTAAGCGAATCCACTACAGACAGCCTGCACATCGAAGGCAGTCGCGCCTGCTGGCACGCCCAGCACGTTCTGTACGAGACAGGCCGTGCTTGGAAAAATCATGTCAGGTGTCGTCGTCGCAACGATCAACAGATCGATTTCGGTCGCGGCCACGCCTGCAGCATCCAGCGCTCGGCGAGCCGCTTCGCTGGCCAGCTGACTGGTCGTGACACCCGTCTCAACCAGATGACGCGTGCGGATGCCGGTGCGCTCGGAGATCCACTCATCCGAAGTATCTATGCCGCGCGCGACGAGGTCGTCATTGGAGACGGGCGAACCGGGCAGAAAGCCGCCCGTCCCCGCAATACGAGAAAAAATCATGCTGTACGGACCGCTTGAGTACTGTTCTGTTCTTCGGTGCGAGGAGCGTGCGTTTGCGTGTATTCCACCATGCGCCGCTCAATTCGTTCGATCAGCTGATTGCGTGCCGCTTCGGTGCAGCGAATCAAAGCCTGGCCAAACGCAAATGCATCCGCTGAGCCATGGCTTTTCACGACCACCCCACGCAAGCCCAGCAACACCGCGCCATTATAACGGCGGTGATCTGCACGACGCTTGAAACGCATCAGCATGTGTGCCGCAGGAAGTGCGCACAGACGGGTAAACCAGTTACGGTTAAGCTCTTCCTTGAGGAAGCTCACGAACATCATGCCGAGCCCCTCAGAAGCCTTGAGCGCAACGTTGCCAACAAATCCATCGCAGACGATGACGTGGCACGAGCCTTTGTAGATGTCGTTACCCTCGACATTGCCGATGAAGTTGAGCCCGCTCTTGCGCAACAACTCGCCGGCTTCCTTGACGATTTCGTTGCCCTTGGTCTCTTCTTCACCGATGTTGAGCAAGCCGACTTCAGGGCGCTCCTGGTGCTCCAGGGCCTCAACCAGCATTGCGCCCATAATGCCGAATTGCAGCAGATGCTCGGCCGTACAGTCGACGTTGGCGCCCAGATCCAGCATGTAGGTCTGCCCTTCGACGGCAGGCATGACCTGCACGATCGCGGGGCGATCAATGCCGGGAAGGGTCTTGAGCACGAAGCGGGAGATCGCCATCAGCGCGCCGGTGTTGCCGGCAGAAATGGCGGCCTGAGCCTCACCGCTCTTGACGAGATCGATCGCCACGCGCATGGAAGAATCCTTCTTCACACGCATGGCAGTCGCTGGCGCTTCGTCCATGGCAATGACTTCGCTGGCGTGCTGGATCCGCACGCGATCCCCAAAGGGAGCGAACTCGGCAAGGACTGCTTTGGAAAAGATATCCGCAAGCCCGACCAGTACGATCTTTACCGTCGGATCAGCACGCAGAAATTCGCTGGCAGCCGGCAGGGTGACCGAAGGACCGTGGTCACCGCCCATGCAATCAATCGCGATTGTGACGTTCATTGCGACCTGTGGCGGAGTCGGTGATGCAGAGAGCGGGCTGGAGGCAGCCCGCCCGACAAGGGGGCGGATTACTCGCCCTTGGCCTTGACAACCTTCTTGCCCCGGTAGAAACCGGAAGCGGAAACATGGTGACGCAGGTGAACTTCACCGGTGGTCGACTCGACAGCGATCGAAGGTGCTGTCAGGAAATCATGCGAACGGTGCATGCCACGCTTGGATGGGGACTTCTTGTTTTGTTGAACGGCCATTTTGTTCTACTCCTGAAAACTATGCGTTTGAATCATTCGAACGCTTCAATTTGCCCAACGCCGCGAAAGGCGACGCCAGATCATCCTGCGGCCCACCCGAAGACACGCTGCACTCATCGTGCATCGGCGCCAGTGGCAGACTCAGCAAAAGCTCGTCTTCAACCAGGGCCAGCACATCGAGATTGCGGCTTGCGTGGATCGGGTCGAAATCATCCTCGGCCAGATCCTCATCAGGAAGCTCATCCCCTTCGCGCACCAACAACAAACGGCTATGCGACTCAACGGGACATGCCACATCACCAAGACAACGCTGACAGCCAAGCACTACTTCGGTTTCGAGCTGCAGGACAAGAAATCTCTTGTCGTCACGGCTCTCACCTTCGATACGATACTTGACGGCACGTTCCGCTCCCGCGGGACGCAACTGATCGGCGAGTCTGGTAAAACCACCTGCAGGCACCTCGGCCTCCAGCACGGCGCCGCGGCGCGCGAACTCGAAGGGGTCTGCAATGCTTGCGTTGTGGTGCGACATAAACCGTCAATGATATTATCTTGGCCCTTCCCTGTCAAAGCTTGCGCGGAGTCGCGCCAGCATTCTTCATGCCTTCGCTTGTTCTGGCCTCCACATCGACCTACCGCAAACAGCTGCTGGAACGGCTCGAACTGGCTTTTCTGACAGATCGGCCTGACGTAGATGAGAGCGAGCTGCCAGGCGAAACGCCCACCGCAACGGCAGAGCGACTGGCTCTCGCCAAAGCGCGTGCCGTTGCTAATCGTCATCCCGGCTCGCTGATCATTGGCAGTGACCAGGTTGCATACAGCGATATGCAGCGCTTCGGCAAACCCGGGACGGCCGAGCGCGCAATTGGGCAACTGCAAGCCATGCGTGGCAAGTCGATATTTTTTCACACCGCGCTTTGTCTGCTGGATACCCGCAACGGCACATACCAGCAGGATGCCGTCAGTACCGAGGTCCGCTTTCGTGCACTCAGCGATGCAGAAATCCAGCGCTACGTGGAACGCGAGCAGCCATTCGACTGCGCAGGCAGCGCCAAAGCCGAAGCCTTGGGCATCAGCCTTATTGAATACATGCGCGGTGATGACCCGAACGCGCTCATCGGCCTGCCGCTGATTTCACTATGCAACATGCTGCGTACAGCAGGCGTGGAGATTTTGTGAGCAGCGGCACGCTTTACCTGATTCCCGTCGGACTGGGCCCGGGCGACAGCGCCTTGACGCATCCGCCCGAGGTAGTGCGGCAATTGCAGGCACTCGACTACTTCATCGTCGAACGCGCCAAGACGGCACGTGCGGACCTGAAGCGCTACGGCCACCCACGCCCCTTGCAGGAGCTCGACATCCACGAGCTACCTGAATCGCCGGACACGGCCTGGCTCGATGCGCATCTGCAGGCAGCCAAGGCCGGCCGCAATATCGGCCTGATGTCGGAAGCGGGCTGCCCCGCCGTGGCCGATCCTGGCGCGCTGGTCGTGCGCCGCGCCCACCATCACGGTTTGCGTGTCGTGCCGCTGGTAGGCCCGTCGTCGCTGCTGCTGGCCATGATGGCGTCCGGCCTCAACGGCCAGAGCTTCGCTTTTCACGGCTATCTACCGATTGCAGCGGCCGAGCGCACGCAACGCATCCAGCAACTGGAAGCGGAATCGGCGCAATGGCAACGCACCCAACTCTTCATCGAGACGCCTTATCGCAACGCGGCCATGCTCGACGCGCTGCTTGCGGCCTGCAAGCCAGAAACCCTGCTCTGTGTCGCCACATCGCTCACTACGACTGACGAATGGGTCATGACGCGTAGCATCGCGCAGTGGAAGAAGGCTGAAAAGCCGGATCTCGATCGCCGGCCCAGCATCTTCCTGTTGCTGGCCAGTCACGTCACGCGTAGCGCGTCATCCGCCGGAGCGGTCCCCAAGCACGGCAGGCGCTGACGCGCTGCAAACGTCAGGCCTTGATCTGGCGAAACAGGTTGATCACGAAGCAGATGACGCCAATGATCAGCAGCGTCGCCCCCAGGCCGATCACAGGCCCCGCCTCCTTGGCCCCGGAAAGAAAAAGACTCAGGGCCACCATCATGATGGGCAAGCCAAGGTTGTACAGCGCGAAGTGCGCCTTGGCGAGTCGCGTCTCTGCCGCGGCCGGCCGCGCAAAGTACACCAGGCTGAATATGGCCATCGACACCCAGCCCAGCAGATTGACGTGCGCGTGCACAGGCATCTGCGCGAACTTCTCGGTAATTGACATGGCATATCCCATGCCCACGCCGACCAGGAAGTAGAGACCTGCCAGTCGCAGAAACCAGATTTTCAGCATTTTCTTTCCCCTTGTTGTTTTGATCGTGGCGCACCGCTCTTGAAGCAGCCGAGGCAAGTGTAGAGCGGGCCAAGCCACGCCAGCGCTAGATTTTCACTAACAAGATCCTAAAAATTTCTTCATTTTGTAATGAGGCGATAATCAGTGAAGAGCACTATGCGGCTCCCTCAAGACGGGTCACGTCATGAACCGCCGCAAGTTCCTTATCAGCTCCACGCAGGGCTCCGCCGCCCTGCTTTCAAGCTTCAATCTCACTGCGCAGCAGCCGCGCAGCGAGATCATCGTCGGCCAATCGGTCGACCTTTCAGGCCCCCTGCAGAACCTGGGGCGAGACTATTTCACAGGCGCCAAACTGGCCTTTGACCAGGTGAATGCCAGCGGCGGCACTGCCGGTCGGAAATGGCGCTTCATACAGATCGACGATGGCGCCGTTCCTGCGCAGGCAGTCTCCAATGTGTCGCGACTCCTGACACAGGATCGCGCAGACATCCTCTTCGGCTTTACCAGCGACGCCTGTGTAGAAGCCGTACTGGCAGCACCCGCCTTCAAGGCATCCGGGCGCCTGCTGTTCGCTCCGATGAGCGGGCTTGCCTCGTCTGGCGCGGGTGATCGCGTCGTATACGTGCGCGCCACTTACGCCGAAGAGCTTCTTGCCATGTTCCGACAGTTCTCTGCCGGCAATATGAGCACAGTCACCATTGCGCACACACCTGCCCCAGCCAGTCTCGCGACCCGCAATGCGGCGATGGATCTACTGCGCAAACACAATATTCCGCTGCCTTCGCTCGTCACGCTGAAAGACGATGGCAGCAATGCCGCCGCGCTGGCCAGCGGCATCGGACGCACCCCGCCGCAAGCCCTGGTCATCATTGCGGACACCATCCCCGCCGCACTGCTTGCTCGTGAATTGCGTGGCCGAGCGCCGGGCATGATGATCGGCATGACGTCCGCCGTCGATGCCACAGCCTTGCAACAGATACTGGGGGCGGAATTGTCCTTCGGCCTGCTCTTGTCGCGCGTTGTGCCCAACCCTCACAAAGGCACCGAACGCGTCGTGCGCGAGTTCTCGCGCGTGCTGACGAAATACCTCGACGAGGCGCCCACAGCGGCAAGCCTCGAAGGCTACATCGCCGGGCGCGCCCTGATCGAAACCGTGCGCAGGTCAGGCAACGCAACAGGCACGCCCGCCTTGTTGCAAGGCATGCGATCGCTTGATCTGGGCGGTTGGGAACTGGCCTTCGGCAACGACGAGCGCACCTCGCATCGCGTCGATATCAGCATGATCACGCGCTCCGGCGCACTGCTCGGATAGCGGCCTAACGGTACTTGTCGAGGATGCCTTGCACGGCGTCCTCGCACATGTCGAGCACCCGCTCGAAGCCTTCCTCATCACCGTAGTAGGGATCCGGCACGTCGCCCGCAGCATGGCGTTCGGCAAAGCTCAGCATCATCACCAGCTTGTGGTGATGCTCCGTTGGGCACTGGCGCTTCAGCCAGACAAGGTGCCCCTTGTCCATCGCCACGATGAGGTCGAATCGTTCGAAGTCCTCAGGCGTGACGGGCCGCGCACGCAACTTCGACAAGTCGTAACCGCGACGCTTGGCCGCCTTCTGCGCGCGAGGGTCCGGCGCTTCGCCATCGTGATAGGCGTGCGTGCCGGCGGAATCGATTTCCAGCTCGCCATGCATGCCCAGGCGCTGCACCCAGTGACGCGCCATGCCATCCGCTGTGGGTGAACGGCAGATATTCCCCGTACATACAAACAGAATTCTCTTCACGACTTCTGTGAGGAGAAAGGAGTGAGGAGCGAGGAGCAATGCGCCCCGAACCCCTCCCTCCTTACTCCTGACTCCTCTCTTGAATTTCAGTGGTGATCTGCGCCAAATGCGCGCTGGCGAAGCTTGAAGAGCTCGTCGCGCGCAGCAGCAGCTTTTTCGAAGTCCAGATTCTTCGCGTATTCCATCATGTCTTTTTCCAGCTTCTTGATGGCCTTCGCAAGCTGTTTTTCGTTCATGGTTGCGTAGTCGACGCCGGGCTCTGCAACCAGCAAGGCCGGGTTCTCGGCATCCGGTTGATAGACACCATCAATGATGTCCTTGATCCGCTTGTTCACCGACTTTGGCACGATGCCATTGGCTTCGTTGAAAGCAATCTGCTTGTTGCGACGACGCTCGGTTTCGCCGATCGCCGCGCGCATCGAATCCGTCATGCGATCAGCGTAGAGGATCGCCGTGCCGTTGAGGTGGCGCGCCGCCCGGCCGATGGTCTGGATCAGCGAGCGCGTGGAACGCAGGAAACCCTCCTTGTCGGCATCGAGAATCGCCACCAGCGACACTTCCGGCAGATCGATACCTTCGCGCAAGAGGTTGATACCCACCAGCACATCAAATTCGCCGAGACGCAGATCGCGCAGGATCTCGACGCGCTCGACCGTGTCGATATCGCTATGCAGGTAGCGCACCTTGACGCCGTTCTCGCCAAGATATTCCGTCAGCTCCTCGGCCATGCGCTTGGTCAGCACGGTGATCAGCACGCGTTCACTGACGGCGACACGCTTGCGGATTTCGGTGAGTACATCGTCGACCTGCGTCGTTGCCGGGCGCACGTCGACGATCGGATCCACTAGCCCCGTCGGCCGCACGACCTGTTCGACGACCTGCCCCTGATGCGCATCTTCATACGTCGAGGGCGTCGCCGAAACAAAGATGGTCTGCGGCATGAGGCGCTCGAATTCGTCGAACTTGAGCGGGCGATTGTCTGCTGCCGAGGGCAGGCGAAAGCCGAAGTCGATGAGGTTGAGCTTGCGCGCCTGGTCGCCCTTGAACATGGCGCCCACCTGCGGAATCGCCACGTGCGATTCGTCAACGAACATCAGGGAGTCGGCCGGCATGTAGTCGATCAGCGTCGGTGGCGGATCGCCCGCCTTGCGACCGGACATGTGGCGCGAGTAGTTCTCGATGCCCTTGCAGAACCCCAGCTCGGTCAGCATCTCGAGATCAAAGCGTGTGCGCTGCTCGATGCGCTGCGCTTCGACGAGCTTGCCGCCACGGTGGTAGAACTCGATGCGCTCGCGCAGCTCTTCCTTGATGTCCTCGATGGCACGCATCACGGTCGTGCGTGGCGTCACGTAGTGACTCGACGGATACACCGTGAAGCGACCGAGCTTCTGCTTGAGGTGGCCCGTCAGCGGATCGAACAGCGTGATGTGCTCGATCTCATCGTCAAACATCTCGATGCGCACAGCCAGCTCGGCATTCTCTGCCGGGAACACGTCGATCACGTCGCCACGCACGCGGAAGGTGCCACGATGGAAATCCACATCGGAGCGCGTGTATTGCATGCCGACCAAGCGTTGCAGCACGTCGCGATGCGCGATCTTCTCGCCCTCGCTGATGTGCAGGATCATGCTGTGATAGTCGCCCGGATCGCCGATACCGTAGATGCACGACACGGTCGCGACGATCACCACGTCGCGGCGCTCCAGCAGGCTCTTGGTGGCCGACAGGCGCATCTGCTCGATGTGCTCGTTGATCGCCGAATCCTTCTCGATGAACAGGTCACGCGACGGCACATAGGCTTCGGGCTGGTAGTAGTCGTAGTACGAGACGAAGTACTCGACCGCATTCTCGGGAAAGAACTCGCGGAATTCAGAATACAGCTGCGCGGCCAGCGTCTTGTTCGGTGCCAGCACGATGGCCGGCCGCCCGGAGCGAGCGATCACATTGGCCATCGTGTAGGTCTTGCCCGAGCCGGTCACCCCCAACAAGGTCTGGTACATCAGGCCGTCTTCGATGCCCTCCGTCAGCTGTGTGATGGCTGTGGGCTGGTCGCCAGCAGGCTGGAACGGCTGATGCAGGCGGAACGGGCTGCCATCAAAGGTGACAATCGGAGGGCTGGAAGGCTGCTCTGGCATGCTAAAATACTGAGTTGTATCGGATTTGGCGTCAGCAAATCTGCGCTAGGTTCGTTAGGTTACCTTGTAGTGACCTGATTCCGTACCGTCGGTTCTATCTCTGCTGACAAGTTCGTCCTGCCTCCGCGCACGGTGCGCCGGGGTTTCTTTCCATAGCTGGAGCACTCATGAGTTCGTCGATCTTTGCCGCCGTCGAAATGGCACCGCGTGACCCCATTCTGGGTCTGAATGAAGCATTCAACGCAGACACCCGCACCACCAAGGTCAATCTTGGCGTGGGCGTGTATTTCACTGACGAAGGCAAGATCCCTCTCCTCGGCGCAGTGAAAGCCGCCGAGAAGGCCCGCCTGGAAGCCGCGCCAGCACGTGGCTACCAGCCGATCGAAGGTCTGGCGGCCTACAACAACGCCGTCGCAACCCTGCTCTTCGGCAAGGATTCGGCCCTGATCACCAACAACCAGACGCTGACCATCGAAGCCCTCGGCGGCACGGGCGCGCTCAAGGTTGGCGCCGACTACCTCAAGCGTCTGCTGCCGAACGCCACCGTTTATATTTCCGACCCGAGCTGGGAAAACCACCGCGCGCTGTTCGAATCGGCCGGTTTCCCGGTCAGCAACTACGCCTACTACGACGCCGCCACGCGTGGCGTGAACTTCGAAGGCATGCTGGCTGACCTGCGCACGATGCCCGCCCAGTCCATCGTCGTGCTGCACGCCTGCTGCCACAACCCGACGGGCGCGGACATCACCGCAGACCAGTGGAAGCAAGTCGTGACCGCGATCAAGGAACGCAACCTGATCGCCTTCCTCGACATGGCCTATCAAGGCTTTGCCGATGGCATCAAGGAAGACGCCGTGGCGCTCGACCTGTTCGCCGCTTCGGGCCTGCAGTTCCTCGTCTCGAGCTCGTTCTCGAAGTCCTTCTCGCTGTACGGCGAACGCGTCGGCGCACTGACCATCGTAGCCGCCAGCAAGGACGAAGCGAGCCGTGTGCTGTCGCAAGTGAAGCGCGTCGTACGCACCAACTACTCCAACCCGCCGACCCACGGCGGCGCCGTCGTTGCGGCCGTGCTGTCCTCGCCAGAGCTGCGCCAACAATGGGAAGACGAACTCGCCGGCATGCGCGTGCGCATCCGCGAAATGCGTAGCGCCATCGTCGAGAAGCTGGCTGCACGCGGTGTGAAGCAGGATTTCAGCTTCGTGCTGAAGCAACGCGGCATGTTCTCCTACACCGGCCTGACGGCTGAGCAGGTCGAACGCATGAAGACCGAGTTCGGCGTCTACGCCGTGTCGACCGGCCGCATCTGCGTTGCTGCGCTGAACACGAAGAACATCGACTACGTGGCGGATGCAATCGCTGCCGTGCTGAAGTAAGCGCTTCACCCCGCACGACGACAAGGGGCCCGCAAGGGCCCTTTGTCATTCCCGCCCCCCCCGCGCTCAAAGCCCCCGTCATCAACTTATTCAGGCATCTGCGCCCGCGTCAGCGATAATGCAGATACTTGGCGCAGTGCAATATGCCGCGCGCCCTCCATACGCTGGTAGCGACACCATGACCGAATCGACCTCCTCCCCGTCCTCCGCCGAGACTTTCGAAGCACTCAAACTCTCTGCGCCGCTGCTTACCGTGCTGGCGGAAATCGGCTACGAAAATCCGTCCCCGATCCAGGCCGCCTGCATCCCGCATCTGCTGGCGGGCAAGGACCTGCTGGGAGAGGCCCAGACCGGTACCGGTAAGACGGCAGCTTTCGCGCTGCCCATGCTGGAACGCCTCATTCCTGCCAGCAAGAAGACGCAGGTACTGGTGCTGACACCGACGCGCGAGCTCGCCATCCAGGTCGCCGAAGCCTTCCAGAAGTATGCGAAGTACATGCGCGACTTCCATGTGGTGCCGATCTATGGCGGCCAGAGTATGGTCGTGCAGCTGCGCCAGCTGAGTCGCGGGGCACAGGTCATCGTCGGCACGCCCGGTCGTGTCATGGACCACTTGAATCGCAAGAGCCTGGTGCTCGACGGCCTGCAGGCTCTGGTTCTCGACGAGGCCGATGAAATGCTGCGCATGGGATTCATCGACGACGTGGAGTGGATTCTCGAGCACACGCCGGCCGAGCGTCAGACAGCGCTGTTCTCGGCCACCATGCCCGACGTGATCCGCCGCGTTGCGCGTACGCACATGCGCGACCCGCAGGAAATCAAGATCAAGGCCGCCACGAGCACCGTGTCGACCATCAAGCAACGCTACTGGCAGGTGCGTGGCGTGAGCAAGCTCGACGCCCTCACCCGCATTCTCGAAGTGGAGGACGACTTCGACGCCGCCATCATCTTCGTGCGCACCAAGACCGCGACGGTGGAACTCGCCGACAAGCTGGCCGCACGCGGTTATGCCGCCGACGCGCTGAATGGCGACATGACCCAGGGCTTGCGCGAACGCGTGATCGAACAGCTCAAGAGTGGCGCGCTGGATATTGTCGTGGCGACCGACGTTGCCGCGCGCGGCATCGACGTGCCGCGCGTCAGCCATGTCATCAACTACGACATTCCGTACGATACCGAAGCCTATGTGCACCGCATCGGCCGCACGGGTCGTGCTGGCCGCGCGGGCAATGCCATCCTGTTCGTTGCACCACGTGAAGGCGGCATGCTGCGCGCCATCGAGCGCGCCACACGCCAACCGATCGAACAGATCGCCCTGCCAAGCCGCGAAGCCGTAGCCGAAAAACGCGTTTCGCAATTCAAGCAGGAAATCCTCGACGCGCTGGACAGTGAAGACATGAGCTTCTTCATGAACGTGGTGCAGCAACTCGAAGAAGAACAAAGCATCAGCGCGCAAGAAATTGCAGCAGCCCTCGCCTACCTCGCGCAACGCGAGCGCCCCCTGCAGCTCGAAGGTACGGACAAGCCGGAAGTGCTACAGCCACGCGCGCCAGAGCGCAATGATCGCAACGACCGGGCGCCCTCGGGCAGCTTCAACGAGCGTTACAGTCAGCGCCCACAAGAAGGTACCGACAGCCGCGCCCCGCACAGCAAGCCGTCTTTTGCCAGCAGGGTTGACGGCGAGAAGCCACGCCGCAGCGGCGCCTTCATTGATGCGGGCTACAACGAGGCAACACGCGAGCGTCGCAGCCTGGAAAAACTGCCAGAAGATCGCCGCGAAGAGATCGAATCACGCCGCCGCGCTGTTGCCGACGGGGTGCTGCAACGCTACCGCATCGAAGTGGGTCGCAATCACGGCGTGACACCGAAAGAAATCGTCGGCGCCATTGCCAACGAAGGCGGTATCGATGGCCGCCAGATCGGTCAGATCAATCTCTTCAGCGAGTACAGCACGGTCGAGCTACCCAGCAACCTGCCAAGCAACATCCTCGAGCGCCTGCAACGCACGCGGGTGTGTCAGCTGCAGATCAAGATCCGCGCCGTAGAACCCGGCGAGATCGATGAAAAGCCGCAACGCGCGCCGCGCCGTGATAGCGGCGATGCGCCACGCGGCAACTTCCGCGAAGGCAGTGGCGACTCCCGTCCGCCACGCCGCGAAGCACCGCCACGCCGATTCAGCGAAGACTCCGGCGGTGCATCGTCCGGCGGAGAGACGCCTCCCAAGCGCGCCTTCAACGACAGCCGGCCACCGGCTCGCGGCCAGCAGTTCTCGTCGGGCAAGCCCGGCAAGTGGAAGAAATAAGGCCCGAAAAAGACGCTCTACGGGCGAAAAGCCCGTTTAAATGGGCTTTATCGGCCTGCCCGCGCCGCTTATTCTTGCCGGACTGACCGCCGTCGACACCTGTCGGCATAGCAACACGCGCAGTCAGCCGGCACGAGGAGCTGTGCAGCAATGTCAGTCATCGCAGTGGTCAATCGCAAAGGCGGCGCGGGCAAATCCACGCTGGCCACGCACGTGGCGGGCTATCTGGCCTCCCTCGGCCACGACGTGATGCTGGGCGACGTGGACAAGCAGCAGTCCTCCCGCCTGTGGTTGAGCCTCCGTCCGGAGAGCACCCCGAAAATCCACGGCTGGACAATGGATGAGCGCAACTTCGCGCGCCCGCCTGCCGGCGTCAAACACGTGGTGCTGGATACGCCAGGCGGTTTCCAGGGTGTCGGTCTGATGAAAGTCGCGCTGTATGCCGATGCCATCCTGATCCCGGCCACCACCTCCATCTTCGACCGCACGGCCGCCGAAGACAGCATCAAGGAGCTGCGCACCTTCCCGCGTATTGCCAGTGGCAAGTGCAGCCTCGGCTGCGTCGGCATGCGCATCGACGGCCGCACGAAGAATGCAGAAGCCCTGCAGGCCTGGGCTTCTGCGCTCGGCTTGCCCTACCTCACCACCATCAAGGCTGCTGCGGCCTACAGCAAGTGTCTTGAGCAGGGCCTATCGATATTCGACTTTCCCCGCGCCAAGGTCGAGCCCTATCTCGAGGAATGGCAAGGCATCACGACCTGGCTGAACGAGCTGCTGGCATTCGCACCGCCGGAGCCGAAAATCAGCCGTCCAGTAGATGGCCACAGCAGCACACCCGTCCGCACGGCCGAGCCCGCGCCGCCCGTCGACCACCGGCCTTTGCCCGTGCGCGTTGCCGAGTCCGCTGCCGCCCATGCAGCGACGAATCCGGCAACGGACAGCAACATCAATCTCCCCGAGTTCCTGCGCCGCTGATCTACGCTCACGCTAGACCAGCAACTTCTGCAAGCGCAGTTTCGGTGAGCAACGCCGGATGTTGGCGATGCGCTTGTTCGCAGCAAGAAATCCCGGCAACTCCTCCGTCTCGCGGAAGCAGAAACGACGTGGCAGGTTCGTGTAAAGCGAACGCGGCGGCGCGGTCCACTTGATGTCCTTGAACCGGACACCGGTCTCCGGCGTGTGGTAGTAAATATGCTTTATGCTTAGCTCTTCGCGGAGAAAGAACAGGGCCGCGGACAGCATCGTCTCGTCCCACACGGCGGCGTGCGGTGCCAGCACCTCTTCGCAGTAGCTCGCGATCTTTCCGGCATCCGCATCGAGCTTGTAGTATCTGCGAAGGCCAGGTTCATATCGCTTCGCCATGTCCCGTGCGTAGGCGGCCTCCCGCACCCAGTCCGACTGTATTTCCTCGATCACGGCCTCGCCGCGATCCAGGTCGATATCCAGCCTCGCCCAGGCAAGCGTGTAGCGCCGGCCGGCTTCCTCGGAATGCACGGCCGGGTGCCCGCTGTAGTTGAATGGATCGATGCCGACGTCGGGCTTGAGCACGCGGTTGAAGGCTTCGTCGTGGCGCCGCGAGAAATTCAGCTGCAGCACGAGGTTCGCTCCGCGCCGGCTCATCTGCTTCTGCTCGTCTTCGTTCCTGCCCCACGCGCCGATACTCAGCGTGTAGTGCTCCTCGGCAACATCACCGTCGGCGCTCTTGAGCAGGATGGGTGACAGCACGCCATTGCATGCGGCCAACACCGGCTGCACGCGCGGCTTCTGCAACAGCCCCGCCACCGCACCGTTACGCAATACGCTGACCGGCGTTTCGCGCGGCACGGCGTAGCGCAACAGCTGCAGGCTGTAGCGGTCTTTATAGTAGTGATACACGGTGCGGCCGACCGGCATGGCGGCGCGCAACTCGTCGATTTCCCTGAGTTCCATGATGTGATCTGCATCCATTGATGTCGCAATATTCGAGAGAACTTCCCCGCGCGGGGAAGTCATTGATCACAGGCAATCCGGGTGAATGAATAGGCATTTCGTTCTCCTTCATTTGAATGATTGTGTTGTTCAACCCTTGATGCAGACCACCTGCTTCAGGGTGTGGACGACTTCGACCAGATCAGTCTGGTTGGCCATCACTTCGTCGATGTCTTTGTACGCGCCGGGGATTTCGTCGATCACGCCGCGGTCCTTGCGGCACTCCACACCTGCCGTCTGCTTCTCCACATCCACGTCGGTGAAATGACGTTTGGCTGCGGTACGGCTCATGCGTCGGCCTGCGCCGTGCGAACACGAGCAGAACGATTCCGCATTGCCGAGCCCGCGCACGATGTAGGACTTCGCCCCCATGCTGCCGGGGATGATGCCCAGCTCGCCCTCGCCCGCGCGGATCGCGCCCTTGCGGGTGATGAACAGCTTCTCGCCGAAGTGCTCTTCGCGTGCCACGTAGTTGTGGTGGCAGTTGATCGCCTCGTTCTCCAGCTTGAACGCGGGCAGGTACGGCCGCATGGCTTCGAGCACCAGCAACAGCATCATGCGGCGGTTCTCCATCGCATAGTCCTGCGCCCAGTCGACCGCCTCCACGTAGTCATCGAACAGATCGCTGCCCTCACTGAAGTACGCGAGGTCGCGATCCGGCAGATTGACCTGGTGGCGCCGCATGTCCTTCTGCGCAGCAGCG
Source organism: Uliginosibacterium silvisoli (assembly GCF_036017035.1). Lineage (NCBI taxonomy): Bacteria > Pseudomonadati > Pseudomonadota > Betaproteobacteria > Rhodocyclales > Zoogloeaceae > Uliginosibacterium > Uliginosibacterium silvisoli. The sequence goes on from NZ_JAYXHS010000005.1 coordinate 161,747, forward strand.
ATGAAATAGCGCCCGATCACGTTGCCGATACCGCGGCTGCCCGAATGCAGCATCACCCACACCTGCTGTGCCTCATCGATGCACACCTCGATGAAGTGGTTGCCACCGCCGAGACTGCCGAGCTGGCACATCCACGTCTGGTTGAAGCGCCGCTGCATCTTCATGAGGCCAGGATGACGTTCGACGATATGGTCGAGCCGGTCCGAGAAGCGACGCGCCGTCCGCGCGTGTGCCGAGCCCTTCAGCTTCGAGTGCTCGTGCTGGTTGAAACCTACCGGCACTGCCGCTTCGATAGCGCTGCGCAAACGCGCAAGGTTATCGGGCAACTGACTCGCATTCAGCGACAGCCGCACGGCGTTCATGCCACAGCCGATATCGACGCCGACCGCTGCAGGAATGATCGCCTGCGAAGTCGGAATGACGGAACCGACGGTGGCGCCGATGCCGGCGTGAACGTCCGGCATGGCGGCGACGTGATGGCGCACGATGGGTAGTTGTGCGACGTTGAGCAGTTGCTGCAAGGCTTCGTGCTCGATGTCGGGCGTCCAGATTTTCACCGGGACGCGGCCCTTGTTCAGGGTCATGTTGATAGTCATATGCAGTTCCTTGAAACGGAATGAAAAAAGCCCGGGCTTTTACGCCAGGGCTTCTTCATGCATTCCGCCTGCATGTTTCCTTCGCTCCTGGCCCGGGGCTGACGCCGCCGGGCAGGACACATGTGTCTTCGCCAGACGCGCTTCAGCGCTGAATGATTTCCTTGGCGATGACTGGGGGCATGTGATTCTCCTGAAGAAACTGGAACTGCATTGATGGAGGACGAAAGTTATTCCATTGGCTTGAAGACTGTCAAGCAGGCTGTCAGCAAAATCAGAAATACATCGCGACGACGGCCTTGATACGCCCATCTTCAAGCACAGGCAGCGCCACCATGGATGAGAGATTGGCCTTCAACGCCGAGGCGCCGACGGCCGATCCTTCACTTGCAATGAATTCATCGATCGCGGGCAACCCGGTATGCCAGACCTTGCCGAGCACGCCACCGCCACGTTCGAAGACGACACCGTGGTAGTCACTCGCCAGATCAGGGGTGTTGTCACACTGCCCGGTCTCGAAACGCAGCGCAGCCCCCTTGTCGTCAGGCACCCAGATCTCGAAACGACGAGCAATAGGCGTCCCGAGTGCCGACAGGAAGGCGATCACATAGTTCTGGTCTCCTGCATACGGAGAAGGGATGCCGAGCCCCTTGTTGACGCCGATACGGCGCGCGTCATCGCGCCGCACGAAACGATTGGCGTGCCCGAGGTCGTCCATGATTTCGGGCATGCCGCTCTTCCACACAGTACCCGGCAGGCCAAAACCATTGGCAAAACGCGTGTGCTGCGCCACCCATTTGAAGCCGTCGGCAATACCGAAATAGCCATCCTCCAGCCCCATATCGGCGGACTGCGCCGGATCGTTGTGCCAGAGCTCGATAGCCCCTACGTGGTCATTATCATCACCACAGAAAAACACCAGCACAGCCAGCAACATGTCGCCCGCGAACACGGGGATGGCGACGCCACAGGTGAGGCCTGCCGTGCGCGCAGCGTCGCGGCGCCGGAACAGCGGGCTTTGAAGATCGTTGAGAATAATCGGGCGACGCGACGCCCAAGCCTTGCCGGGAAGCCCCTCGTCATAGCCGAAGCACATCTTCTGCGTCGCAGTACGAAACGCGTGATGCGGACCGAACAGGCCTGCGTGATATTCGAGGATATTGCGGTCGCGCGATGGCGCCCAGATCTCCGTGGCCTGAATGAAGGTTTTCATTGCCGTCTTTTCTCCCTCTGGTTTGCAGCAGCCCCACGCAACTTGCCGCCGGTTCCATGGGCATGCAGGTTGCGTGCCGTGCGCAAAGCCCGCAATCAGGCATTTTTGCAGCCCGACCCGCACCACAAAGGCGCTCGGCATCAGACGGACGCCCAATGTCGGTGCGCAAAGCGCTTGGCGACTACCCGTTCAGCATGTCTAATAGCCGCCCCACCCTATCGCTACCGACAACACGATGAGCACATCCGATCTAACCGCGCTCCCGACACTTCCACCGGGTCGTTACCGCCACTACAAGGGCGGCGAATATGAAGTCATTGGCGTCGCACGCCATAGCGAAAGCCTGGAAGCAGTCGTGATGTACCGACCGCTCTATAACGACAGTGGTTGGTGGGTTCGGCCCTTTGCCATGTTTGTCGAAGAGATCGAGATTGATGGCAAACGGCAGCGACGTTTTGCGCCGATGGCCTGATCTGCCTCTGAAGCATCGACCGCCCCTTGTCAGGCCCGGCCCGCAAGTACCCTGTAAGATGTCGGCAGTTGCCTCGTCACTCCAAGCAGCGCCGCTCGCCGAAGAGTTGCAGCCTGCCCTGAAAATCCCCGTGAAAGCGCCATGCCTGACACCCTTGATAACGTTCTCGCCAGCGCCCTGAAGTCTCGTGAAGCCCTGTTCGCACAGCTACATGCCGAGCAGACGAACGCCTACCGCGTGTTCCATGGCACCGCCGAAGGCCGGCCCGGCCTGAGTGTCGACCGCTACGGTGAGTTGCTGCTTGTGCAGAGCTTTCACCAGCCTCTTGAGTCCGCACAACTGGAAGAGCTGACCGGCTTTTATGCGACTGCGCTACCGGGCCTGACCGTGGTTTACAACGACCGCAGCCAGCCAAACTCCCGCATTTCGAATGCGCTGACAACGGACGAACTTGCGATTGCCAGCATCCAGCACGAAGCGCAGGAGCTGGGCGTGAGGTACTGCATCCAGGGCCGCCATGAGGGTCAGGACCCCTGGCTGTTTCTCGACATGCGCGCCGGCCGCCGCCGCATCATGCAGGAGGCTGAAGGCAAGTCGCTGCTGAATCTGTTTGCCTACACCTGCGGCGTCGGCATTGCGGCAGCCAAAGCCGGGGCACGCCACGTGGTGAACGTGGACTTTTCGGACACCAATCTCGCCGTGGGGAAATCCAACGCGCAGATCAACGAATTGCCGATTCGCGTGCGCTTCGTGAAGAGCGATGCATTTCCCGCCATGCGCCAGCTCGCTGGCATTGGCCAATCGCAGATCGTGCGCGGCAAACGCATGCCCGCATTCCCGAAGCTGGAGAAACACGCCTTCGATCTGGTGTTCCTCGACCCACCTCGTTATGCCAAGAGCCTGTTCGGCGTCGTGGACCTGGTCAATGACTACCCCGCCCTGTTCAAGCCCGCACTGCTGTGCACAGCCGAAGGCGGCACCTTGATCTGTTGCAACAACGTTGCCCAGGTGTCGCGCGACGCCTGGTTCGACCAGATGGAACGCAGCGCACGCAAGGCCGGCAGGCCCATCCGTGAAATGGAATGGATCACGCCAGAGGCCGACTTCCCCAGCGTTGATGGGCAGCCACCACTGAAGATCGCGCTGCTGCGCGTCTAGGCCATGAGCGATACGCACACCGCGCTTACCCACGAATGGGTAACGCTGCAGAACAACCACGAACAGTACGAGCGCAGCGCCCTGCTGATCAAACTCATGGCGATCCTGGTGTTCGCAGCTGCCAGTCTCTGGCTGCATGCCGCGGCGCCGCGAAGCTGCGTTTTCTTCGTCATCCTGTGTTTCGTGCTGTGCGCGTTGTGGCTGCAGGAAGCCATCGTACGTACCAGCCAGGCGCGCATCGGCGAACGCCTGTTGCGCATCGAAGCCTGCGAGCGCGGCGAGGCACACGGGCATGCATTGCAGTTGCATAGTGAATGGCTGGCAAGCCGCAAAGGCAGCATTGGACTGCTTGGCGAATACGCGACGCAGGCCTTGCGCCCGACCATCGCGTTTCCGCATGCACTGCTGGTGATTGCCACCATCGCACTCGCGCTCAACCCTTGATATTGCGCAACATGGCAATTGCGTGCTCGCGGCCTATACTCGAAGCGCTCGCTATCGAGCCAGAACGAGGGCCACACCATGAGCAAAGTACAGAAGAGCAACAAGGAGTCGAAAAAGGCACCCGCAATGAGTCTCAAGGAAAAACGTGCTGCCAAGGAAGCCAAGCGGGAAGGCCGCTCGGGCAGCGCCCCGATCCAGATGCCGTCAGCCACCCGCTGAAACACCTCTGACCTGCGACGCCTGCAGCCAGGCGTCGCCCTTCTCCAGACACCTCAAGTCTGCTCGCTCTTGTGCCGAAAACAGCACAGGCGCCATCTACAACCGGATGGCAACTTCCAATGCCGGAGCCGCAGAATGAGCCAATACGAATATAACGAACGCCGTCAGCGCCAACGCTTTCTCGCCAAACGCGGCGGAGCAACGTGTTTCTGGGTTGCCCTGGACGGCAACCGCATCCCCTTGATCGACCTGTCACTGGAAGGCTTCAGTATTGCCGCGGAGACCGCGCCCGATGGCGACCAACCCTTCGCTTTCGAACTCAGGCTCGAAGGCATTCCGGACAAGATCAAGGGACAGGCTCAGCACATGAACTTCGTGCCCGGCGATCCCGAAGGGCAGATCGGCTGCCGCTTCATCTCGCTGGAAGGCGAAGGCGCAATGCGCTTGCACGAATGGCTGACAATCCACGTCATTGCGACTGCAACCGTGCGCATCACCGCCAAAGAAGCCGAAAAGATTGTCGAAGGCCCCTCGCTGATCTAGCCTGGCCGACGCGACAAGCTGCCTCAAGGCACAAGTTGAGGCGAAAACATGAACGACATCGGATCATGACGGAACGTTCCATATAGTAGATTGTCAATGCAGGTCGCAATGAATCCGCTGACCTGGAGACGGCCCGCAGGGAGGGCTGGTTCCAGCAGCACGACATGGGCGCCTTTCGCCGCAACGGCAAAAAGCGTGTTCTTCAACTCCGGAGGCAAATAGATGAAAAAAACAGTTCTGGGCACGTCCATCGTGGCCGCATTGGCGCTACTTAGCGCCTGCTCAAGCGTGGACACCAACAAGTCCGCCGCACCGGTCAAGGGTGGCGATATTGGCCGCTCCGCATTGGCGGCCAACGATGGCTGGGCCTCGGTGGGTGGTGGTGTGGATGGCGGCGCCAAGGCCAAACCCGAAAACGTCTACACCGTGAGCAACCGGGCCGAGCTGGTCAAGGCACTGGCTGCAGGGGGCACGGCGCCCAAGATCATCTATGTGAAGGGCTCGATCAATCTCTCCGTCGATGACAACAACAAGGAACTCTTCGAGAAGGACTATGCCGCGCCCGGCTATGACTTCAATGCTTACGTAAAGACTTACGCGCCTGCGGTCTGGAATACCAAGCTCGCCGCCAACAAGCGCCCAGAGCGCAAACTCAGCGGCCCGCTCGAAGAAGCTCGCGAGAAGTCTTCCGAGAATCAGAAGAAACGCATCGTGATCGACGTCACCTCCAACACGACCATCGTCGGTCTGGGTGCGGATGCAAAGATCGTCAAAGGCAATCTGATGATCGGCAATGGCACCGAAAACGTGATCATCCGCAACATCACGTTTGAAGACGCCTTCGACTACTTCGCTGGTTGGGATCCGGGCGATAGCTGGAACGCCGACAAGAGCTACCCTGGCTGCCAGGAAGCATTCGTCGACGCCAAGACCGGCCCGCAGCAGTGCCCCGGTGGTCGCTGGAACTCGGAATACGACAACATCTCCATCAATGGCGGCAAGCGGGTCTGGATCGACCATTGCACCTTCACTGACGGCGATCGCGACGACAAGAAGTTCCCATCGGTCTTCCCGTTCCCGCACAACCAGATCGAGCAGAAGGTGCAGCATCACGATGGCCTGATCGACATCACGAACAGTGCCGACCTGGTGACGATCACGTACAACCACTTCCAGAAGCACGACAAGACCTCGCTCATCGGCGGCAGCGACAGTTTGACGAGCGACGCAGGCAAGCTCAACGTCACCTACTACGGCAACTACTTTGAAAACAGTGGTCAGCGCCTGCCACGCGTGCGCTTCGGCAAGGTCCACTCCTACAACAACCTGATCGTCGGTGACGCAGCGGGCTACGATCCGAAGCTGTCGGGTCTGGCTGCACATGAAAAAGCACTCAAGGAATCAGGTGCAGTGCCTATCTACCGTGGTGCTTTCGGCATTGGCAAGGACTCGCTGATCTACTCGGAAAACAATGCGTTCGAGATCAAGAACGGTGGCGCCTCGATCGCGGGTGTCATCCAGGGTGGCACGAAGTTCTTCGACGCAGGCTCGATCGTGAATGGTCAAGCAGCGGATCTGGTCGCGGCGATCAACAGTGTTGATCCCAAGCGCCAGGTTTCTGCCGATCTGGGCTGGAAGCCAACGCTGTACGGCGGCAAGACACCCATCCCGGCCAAGGATGTACCGGCCCACGTGAGGGCCAATGCAGGCGCTGGCAAGCTCTAAGCAGCTGCAGGCAACAAACAAGAACGGCACCCTCGGGTGCCGTTTTTTTATCTCTCGCTACGCCTCAGACTGCAGGACGTTTGCCAACGATCTGCATCGCCGCAGTGACCAGCCCGGCCATATTGCCCAGATCTGCCGGAACAACCACCGTGTTGCCCTCCTTCGCAATCTTGCCGAAGGACTCGACATACTGCTCCGCCACCTTCAACTGGATCGCCTTCTCGCCACCCTCGGTCTGGATCGCCGCCGCCACGGTGCGGATGGCCGCAGCAGTCGCATCTGCCACCAGCGTGATTGAACGCGCTTCACCTTCAGCCCGATTGATGGCCGCCTGGCGCTCGCCATCGGAAGTCATCACTGCCGCCTGCTGCGCACCTTCCGCCTTGTTGATCTGCTCCTGACGCTGCCCTTCGGAGCGCGCGATGACTGCACGCTTCTCGCGCACGGCTTTGATCTGCAGCTCCATCGCCTGCAGGATGCTCTCCGGCGGCGTGATGTCTTTCACCTCATAGCGCAGCACCTTCACGCCCCATGCGCCGGAAGCTTCATCCAGCGCGGCGACGATGGCCTGATTGATCTCGCCGCGCGCTTCGAGCAGGAGATCCAGTTCGCGCTTGCCGGCTTCCGAACGCAGCATCGTCTTGGCGAGCTGCTCGATGGCAAATTCATAATTCGCCGTGCCGTAGCAAGCCAGGCGCGGATCGGTCACCTGATAGTAGAGGATGCCGTCGATCTGTACCTGCGTATTGTCCTTGGTGATACACACCTGCGGCGCCACATCCATCGGCACTTCCTTGATAGTCAGCTGATACGCCACGCGATCGATGAAGGGCACGACGAAGTGCAGCCCGGCATGCAGCTCCTCATGAAACTTGCCAAGGCGTTCAAGGATGAAAACGCTTTGCTGCGGCACGATGCGGATTGCACGCGCGGCAAACACGATTGCCAGAATCAGGATCGCCAGCGCGATGTAGGTACTTGTCATCAGTCTTCTCCAGAGAAGGTGCTACGGAATCATCAAGATATCGGCAGTCGTCAGGCATGCCGCGCGACGTGCAAGAGATTGCCCTGCTGTCTGACGACGGTGACGGCCTCTCCCGGGGCCAGCACATCGTCGGCGCGCGCGTCCCACTCGGTGCCGCGCCAACGCACACGCAGTTTGCCGGCGTCGGCCACGGCAACCACCTCGGCGCTGCCCTGCAGGTCCGGCGCCATTTCACCGGGCGCCGGCTTGCGGAAGCGGCTCACCAGCAGGCTGCCGCCCACGACAACAATCGCTGCGACAAGGCACTGCACGACCACGCCAGCGTCCAGCCCGCTTGCAACAGCACCCAGGCCCGCGCCAAGACCCACCACGAGCAGGTAAAGCGTCCCGGTCAGCATCTCCGCGACCACCGCGGCCACTGCCAGCACAACCCAGAATATCGTCATCCAGTCGATCCCTTCCGCTATTGAGACAGAACGACAGCATACGCCAAGGCAGGTCTTCGTCTGCGGGTCAGCGATCTGCGGAAGGTTTCCGGCTCTCCAAAAGAAAAAGCCCGGCACGCCGGGCTTTCTCCATCCAGATGAAGCAGCGGATCAGTGCAGCGCAGCACGCGCAGCCACAGCGGCATCCGTGAAGTCCGAGAACACACCGTCGATACCCAGCTTGAAGAACTGTTCGTACTCTTTGGCCGGGTTACCACGATAGTTCGACGCCAGACGGCGCGGCTCGCTGCGGAAGGTCCAGGTGTGCACCAGCAAGCCCTGCTTGTGCGCGCGCTTGATCAGGTCAGTCGGCGGCAGGGTCTTCAGTGATGACTCACCCGGCGAGCCGACAGGCGCCGATGCATCCGGCACCGTGCTGACGATGTAGCGCTTCCACGGGCCAATCCCATCGGCGTACTTGGCGACATCGCGCAGGCCGGCATCCGTCGTCAGCCAGGCGAAGGTGCGTGCCAGCAACTCGGGCTTGCCCGAGGCGGTCCAGTCGTAAGGACGATCGAAAGGCGCAGTGAAATCGAGGCTGCCATCGGCCTTCACATCGTTGGCGTCGATCAGCTGGATCATGCGCACGTCCGACACCTTGCGCATCAGCTTCAGGCTGCCTGGCTCGAAGCTCTGGATGAACACCGGCGCGCTGCGGCGGTTCCAGCCGGCCTTCTCCAGCGCCTTGATCAAGCGACCTTCGAGCGGCAAGCCAAGATTGCGGTGATAAGTCGGATGCTTGGTCTCGGGATAGATACCGATTTCACGACCCGTCTCGCGCGATTTCTTCTTCACCAGCGCAATGACCTCCTCGAAGGTCGGGATGGCGAACTTGCCGTTGTATTGCTGCGGGCGCTCGGGCAAGGGCTGGATAGCGTGCAGGGTCTTGATCTCGGCCAGCGTGAAGTCGGAGACGAAGAAGCCCTCTTCCGCCGCGCCATCGACGATGGCAACGCGTTTGCGCGACGCGAATTCAGGATGCAGGCTCACATCGGTCGTGCCGATGATGTTCGGCTCGTGACGCGCGATCAGCACGCCATCTTTTGTCACGACAAGATCTGGCTCGATGAAATCCGCGCCCATCTCGATCGCTTTCGCATAACCCTCGAGGGTGTGGTCAGGCAGATAGCCTGGCGCACCACGGTGGCCGATCACCAACGGCTTGCGCGCGTGATGATGACGCTCATCGTCATGGGCCATGGCGCCGCCAGCGGCGACGAGTGAAGCACCAGCCAGCAGGCCGGCAAGAACAGAGCTCCAGCGCATTTCATCTCTCCTGTGGTTACAAAGAGGACCGAGCTTGCGCGCGCAATGTGAACGCGAATTGACGCTGGTGTTACGGCTTTGCGAACCCCCTGGCGGCGCGAACCCTGCCCGCACGGACAGCCCTCATTTGCATCGATGCGGGGAACAATGCTGCGACCGGGCCGTCGTACCTGCCGAGCGTCCTCATTCTTGATCGCACGACAAGGCGAGGACTAGACTGCCAAAGCCACGCGCTTCAGCGCGCGCACCTGATTCACGGAGATGCACATGAAACGCCTGCACGTACTACCCTCACTCATCGCCCCTCTGGCACTTGCCGCCACCCTCGCCTCCTGTGGCGGCAGCGACGGCGTACCGGATGCGCTCGAATCCATCAGCATCACCAAGATGGAATGCCCGATCTCCAGCGCTGGCGCCAGCATTCCGCCCGGCACCAACTCGCAGGTAAAGGCTTACGCCTCCATCATCGGCATCAACAACGCCGACGTCATCTGGACCTGGGATGCAGACAACACCGATGTCAAGTTCGGCACCCAGCGCCAGAACGACAACACCTCGACCATAGACATCACCGCCCCCAACTTCACGGCCAAGTACAAGATCAACGTACACGCCACGGCCAAGGGCAAGCGCGGCGACGCGACCTGCGAGCTGGAAGTGAAATAGCGCAATCCCCACTGGCAGAACGTAGCCAGACGACGATAAAAAAGCCCGAAGCTCTGCAGCCTCGGGCTCTTGTTTTGTCGACTGAGCGTCAGGGGCTGACGGTGATGGTGATGCTCTTCGAGGCACTCACGGCGTTCATCGTCGCCGTCAACGTGAGCACGACAGCTGTGCTGGTCGTTACCGCAGGGGCCGTGAAGTAAACCGTGGCTGCCGTTGTGCCGGAAAGCGTCACGCTTGGCCCTGATGTCTGCGTCCAGAGATAGGTAACCGTGCCACTCGTCGAAGCGCTACCGAGCGTACCCGTCACCGCAGCCACCACGGACACCGGCGAGCCACTTTGAGGGGCCGAGGGCGACGATGTCAGCGAATCAATCGTCACCGTATCCGCCGCCGTCTCACTACTGCCGCCGCAAGCCGACAAACCAAGCGTCAGCAATAACAAAAGCAACGCAGTTGCGGCATGCCAGGGCCAGGAAGAAAACGCTCGGGTCGGTGTGGTCATCAAATTGCCTCTCTGAAAGTCACTACAAATGCGCCAGAAGCGCGCGCACTAGGTATGGAGAGAGAGGCTATCGCAATCGAAAATCCTGCAGGATCAATGCAGGAAAAAGCATGTAAAACCGTGTTCAAACCACCATCGATGCCCTACAGAAAAACAAAAAGCCTGAAGACTTTCATCTTCAGGCTTTTGCTTTTACTACCCAACCGAGATTTGCGCAGAAGGCGTAGCGAGCGGGTGGAGGTCGAAACGAGGAGCGGATACGTACGCTAGTACGTTGAGCACCGGAGTTTCGAGATCCGCCCGCGCAGTAGCCTTATGCGTAAATCGGATTAGCGGATTACGCGTGCGCCTTTGCCCTTCATCGCTGCTTCGACTTCTTCCACGCGAACCATCGAGGTATCGCCCGGGGTCGACATGGCCAGTGCACCGTGTGCTGCGCCGTATTCGACCGCAGCTTGTGGGCCCTTGCCTTCGAGGAAGCCGTAAGCCAGACCCGAAGCGAAACCATCACCACCGCCAACGCGGTCGTAGATTTCGAGGTTGTCGCGCTTCATCGATTGGTACAGCTCGCCCTGGTAGTACAGCAGAGCGGACCAGTCGTTCAGCGTAGCCGTGGTGGCCTTGCGCAGCGTGGTTGCAGCAACCTTGAAGTTCGGGAATTCAGCGACGGCAGCTTGAATCATCTTCTTGAAGCTGTCGGTTTCGATGTTGGTCAGGTGCTCGTCGGCGCCTTCTACTTCGAAGCCCAGGCAAGCAGTGAAGTCTTCTTCGTTGCCGATCATGACATCGCAGTACTTGGCGATGTTGCGGTTAATCTTCTGTGCGCCTTCCTTGCCGCCCTGGCTCTTCCACAGCGATGCGCGGAAGTTCAGGTCGTATGCAACGACGGTGCCGTACTTCTTGGCAACTTCAACGGCTTCGATCACGGCTTCTGCGGTGTTCGATGCCAGTGCGGCGAAAATGCCACCGGTCTGGAACCAGCGCACGCCTTCTTCGCCGAACAGCTTTTCCCAGTTCACTTCACCTGGACGGATTTGCGAAGCAGCCGAGTGGCCGCGGTCGGAGCAACCCAGAGCTGGACGAATACCGAAGCCCTTTTCCGTGAAGTTCAGGCCGACGCGGGTGTTCTTGCCCAGACCGTCGAAATCGCGCCAGATGACGTGCGACATGTCGACGCCGCCTTGCATGATGAAGTCTTCAACCAGCCAGCCGAGGTCGTTCTTCGGCAGAGCGGTCACGACAGCAGCGCGCTTGCCCCAGCACTTGCGCATGGCGCGAGCAACGTTGTACTCGCCGCCGCCTTCCCAGACCTGGAACGAACGCGAATTGCGCACGCGACCGAAGCCTGGATCGAAGCGCAGCATGACTTCGCCGAAGGAGACGCAGTCCCACTTGGTTTCGGCGGCCGATTTGATGATCAGTTCTGACATTTTTCTATTCCTTATGTGGATGGAATGTTCTGGAATATTGGTGTGGACTTGTACCGCGGGCCGTTGCAGCTTGCGCTGCAACGGCCCGCGGTATTCAGTTCAGTATTTACTTCTTTGCAGCCAGTTCGGCCTTGATCGTCTTGATGAGCTGAACGGTCGTACGCACGTTCTCTTCGATGCCCTTGTAATCCTTGGCGTCGAGCAGCTTCTTGGTGATCAGGTTGCTGCCGATACCGCAGGCAACGATGCCGGCGCCGTACCACTTGCGCAGCGACTCTTCGGTCGGCTCGACACCGCCCGTTGGCATGATGCGCGTCCAGGGCATCGGGCCCATGACGCTCTTCACGAACTCAGGACCACCCACGGACGAACCCGGGAAGACCTTGACGATTTCGCAACCCAGCTCTTGTGCGTCGCCGATTTCGGTAGCGGAACCGCAGCCTGGGCTGTAAGGGATACCACGGCGGTTACACACCTTGGCAACGTCTGCGTTGAGCAGCGGGCCAACGATGAACTTGGCGCCATTGGCGATATAGATGCCAGCGGTCGGTGCATCGACGATAGAGCCGACGCCCATGATCACGGAAGGATCAACCTTGGCGAAGTGACGGGTCACTTCGTAGAACACGTGCGAAGCGAAATCGCCACGGTTCGTGAATTCGATGCACTTGGCGCCGCCATTTGCACAGGCCTGGATAACGTTCTTGCAAACTTCGACGTCCGGATCATAGAAAACAGGGATGACTGCCTGTTCCATCATTGCGGACAGGACGGCCATGCGGTCCTTAGCTGCCATTGCATTTCTCCTGATGAATTTCAGCGCCGAGGGGGTACGACGCCCGATAAACAGCCCGCTATTTTGAGGCAATGGGCAGTCAGGATCAAGGGAAAGCCTTGAAAATCAGGTGTGGCAAGGCTTTCGAGAGGCAGATTCAGGGGTGGGTTTGATCCAGTTCAAACCCGTTCCGGAGCTGTCCGGGACAACCGTCACTCCGGCTCAGGCCGGAATCCAGCGGCCAATTGCCAGAGTCTGGATCGGTAACGATCCTCTCCCCCCTTTGCAAAAGGGAATTACATACGTGACTCCCTGCCAGGCGCACCTATCCGGTCTTGTCATCATCGGCGCGTATCGTCGCGATGCCTGCTGTCCCCTCTCCTCAGCGGGGGAGAGGGTGGCCCGACAGGGCCGGGTGAGGGCGCGCTCCCTTGAAGGGCTCGTGCGCAGCCAAACACCTACCCTCATCCGGCAGACGGCCACCTCCGCTTCGCGGCCCCTGATCGGCTTTACACAGCAGCCCGGCTACGCAGGCGCATGGCACGCCATCCGGAACCCCTGCTACTCCTTCACAGGGAAGAAGGGAAGGCTACGTGAGGGCCGACTCCACCCCGGGAGTTATCCATGTAACTCCCCTGCCCCACCAGATAGCGACAAAGCAGCCTGCCTTCATCAACTACTGCCGCAGTCATATTCAATAAATCAAGCCCGATGCAAAACGCATTGTCGGGAATGCAACAACCTGTTTCCTCCGGCAAACAGTCAGCCCTCTCCCTGTAATATCTGGCCCGCTTCATCGCGCATGCGCTGAAGTACATTCCAATAAATCAGGGGATTCCTTATGCATCATCGTGCGACTTCATGGCGCCTGTCGCGGCTGGCGGTTCCGTCGCTGCTACTGCTTCTGAGCGCCTGCGCGTCAGATCCGATCACCATCGCGCCTCAGCCTCCAGCCAAGTACGAAGTACTGGGCAAGGCAGAGGGAGAAGGCTGCGGCTCGCTCGGGCTTCTTGCAACGGCATACAACTTCGTTCCCATGGGGATCAATGGTCGCGTTGAAAAAGCCTATCAGGCGGCACTGAGCAGCGTGCCGGGCGCAACCGGCCTGATAAACGTGGAAATCAAGGAGAACTGGGCCTGGTGGATCATCGGCACGATGCGCTGCACGACCATTTCGGGTGACGCAATCAAGGGGAGCCAACCATGAGCAAGACTTTGAAATCCGGCCTGCTTGTTCTGGCCGCAGGCATTGCATTGGCCGGTTGCGCAGGCCCATCAGTCAAGATCGGCAACGCCACTGACATCTCGCAACTCGACCTGAGCAAAGGGCGCACGATCACAGCAAGCGCATCCGGCTTCCAGCTAATGCTGCTGATCCCGATCTCGATCAACGGCCGCCAGGAACGCGCCTATGAGGATCTACGCGCGCAAGCAGGCGACGACGTCATCACCAACGTCAAGATCACCGAATCCTGGTCCTACGCCTTCGTTGGAACTGTCTATCAGACGACGTTTGAGGCGACAGCCTATCCACGCCTGAAACCAGCGGCCAAGTAGCAACACCTCATGCGGTACGGAGAGGCTTCCGTACCGCCTCGATGCAAGTCGCGACTAGTCGTCGAAGCCGCACGCGCAGGTATTGGCATCGCATACCTCTTCGAACGTCAGGCAAAAGAAGACCTCGCCAGCGGCCACCTGCTACCGATGCTGCCCTAGAACCGGCACACCTACGAAGACTTCCGCCTTAACTACCGGAGTCGGAGACAGATGCCGACGAAGTTGCGAACGTTTATTGGCTATTGTCGGGAGCATATTGGCGTGTACGACGAAGCTTCTCGGACGTGCTGGCTGCTACCCCGCGCAACTGGTTCAGCAAGCCAGAATTTGTTGGAAGAGCTGCACGATTTGATGCTGCCCAAATGGATGCAGGCAGAACTCGCCAAGGTGACAGCCCGAGGTTCGACGTAAGTCGCACCCGGATTGCGCTTCGCTTCATTCGGGATACTCGCCATTGCGAATGGCATTTTCTTGATCCTGTGTCGTATATTGGGTGCAACGCCAATTCGGGGGAGCACAAGAAAATGAGAACGTCCGACGCACAAGGGCCGGGAGTCGATGCTTGGTTGTTGCAACGACTGCATCGCTGGGGGATCGACTGGCTGACCGATGTTCAGCAGCGCGCACTCGCCGCCGGAGCCGCAGACGGTCGCAGCCTCGTCGTGAGTGCGCCGACGTCATCCGGTAAGACTTTGGTGGGTGAGATTGCCGTTCTCTGCGCCCTACGCTCCAGCGTCCGTGCGATCTATCTCGTCTCCCACAAAGCTCTTGCCGATCAAAAGTACCTCGATTTCATAGCTCGGTTTGGCGAAGGCGCAGCCGAGCCTATCGGCTCGGTCGGCCTGAATACAGGCGACAGAACCGAAGGCAACATCGATGCTCAGCTGATGGTCGCGACCTACGAAAAGGCACTAGGTCTATTCCTCAGCGGTCAGCTCAGGCCGAACAATGCGCTGGTCGTTGCCGACGAGCTGCAGATTCTCGGCGAGCCCGGACGCGGACCGGATATTGAAGCACTCTGCTCGGCGCTACGGCAACGCGGTATTAGGCAATTTGTAGCGTTGACAGCCACCGTCGAGAACCCTGAGGACATAGCTGGATGGATGGCGTGTGACCTCGTCCGCAGCACGCATCGGGACGTGCCGCTCCACCAAGAAATCTGGTACGGCGGCCAAGCTCATCGCACAAAGTTCGGCGACGACAGCGGACAGGACGTACCCAGCGGCGCTACTCCGACAAACGACATTGGCGCTGTTGTGGACCATCTGCTGCGACTCGACCGAGGTCCCGTTCTGGTCTTCACTGAGAGTCGTCGGGAGGCAGTCAATTTCGCGACCGCATTTGGGCAGCGTAGACCGCGCGTCGGCGTCGGCATCGAAATGGCGGAGCAGCTTGACCTCTTCTCAGAGCCAACCGAGTCTTCGGATCAGCTGCGGGAAAACGCGGAACGCCGCGTCGCATTTCACACGGCCGATTTGTCGCCACAAGAGAGGCAGGTCATCGAAGGCGGCTTCACCGACGGCAAGTTTGAGGTGTGCTTTGCCACTTCGACCCTCGCGGCTGGGGTGAACTTCCCATTTCGGACCATTGTCTTCTCCAAGCTGACCTATCGCTGGGGCGATAGAGCCGGAAGCCACATCGTCAGGTCCGATTACCGCAATATGTCCGGGCGAGCAGGCAGATTAGGCATGCACCCCGACGGGTTCGCCGTGCTGTTGCCACAGAACAATGTCGAGCTCGCACATGCCAACAAGCTTGTGTTGCCGGACAACGACCGGCTCAACTCGCAACTCGTAAACCTGAGCATCCGCAAGACAATTCTGACATTGGTGGCCTCCGGGCTGGCCAGCAGCTTTGCCGAGGTAATGACGTTCTTCGAGAACACGCTGTATTGGTATCAAACGCTGAACCGAAATCCCACCAAGCTAGCCAC
The DNA here is from genome assembly GCF_036017035.1 of Uliginosibacterium silvisoli. Taxonomy (NCBI): domain Bacteria; kingdom Pseudomonadati; phylum Pseudomonadota; class Betaproteobacteria; order Rhodocyclales; family Zoogloeaceae; genus Uliginosibacterium; species Uliginosibacterium silvisoli. Next base: position 177,713 of record NZ_JAYXHS010000005.1, read on the forward strand.
CCTAGTGACCGAAAGCCGCGCCGCGGTGGACTGGCTGGCTACCAACGCATTAATCCGTAATGAGGCCGATACCTTACTCATCACCTCATTGGGTAACGCTGCGGCGATGTCTGGACTGCTTCCGGCCACGGCTGTCCAGCTTGCGGCCATGTTATGCACCGTCGGCCCCAAACTGGCAGCAAGCTTTGACGAGTGGATTCCGGGTTTGATCTACGCAGCTTGTGCCAGCGACGAATTCAGAGCGGAACGCCCTTCTCGGTTCTTTCCTTTCCCTTCCCAGAGCAACTACGAGTCAGTTACTTTTTGGGGAGCAAAACCGCTCCCCGTGCCGCTCGACCGAAACGATCTGAAGTTGGCGCAGTGCGCCCATGCAATTGCGCTCTATGCCGAAGGACTGGCAGATCGGAAGATCGCGTATGCCGCACGCGTGCAAGGCGGCACGATTCACCGCCTCGCGCTGGACGTCGCTTGGGTACTCGATGGCCTACACAAGCTCTCAACGACACCTGAACTCGGTTGCCCACAACCAGTGAGTAACCAAATCGCCATGCTCGCCCGCCGGGTGCGCTGGGGAGCACCACCCGAAGCGCTGGACGTCCTGCGGGTAGCCGAACGGCATAGCGTTCCGGGCTTTGGCCGGCAGCGAGCGATGGGCCTTGTTGCCCAAGGGATTGCAACCCTGCACGACATACTGGCAACCGCGAAGGACAAGCTCGTACAGCTGCTGCGAAGCGAGCCGCGCGCGCTGGCATTGATCGACGCCGTTTCCAGCACCGTAGGCTTGGGGCCGAGCAGGCTGGCTTCCGCACATCGGAAGACCGGGCAGGAACTGGGCATCGAGCATCTGGTTAAGGCCTGCAATGACGCCCTCGGCACTGAGTATGAAGAGGCAATCGTGGCGCTCCTGCAGGTCGAGGCCGCATGGTCAGTGAAGGCTCTGGACGACGGCACGCGCCCCAACGTGCCGGACTTGCTTATCGTGCTGGGTTCGCAGCAAGTCTTGCTAGAGTGCAAGACTTGCACCAAATCTCCCCCTTTCATCAAGAAGGAAGAGGCTTGGGCTGTCATGCAGAAGGCGGCGGACTTTGACTCAGCAATGCGGCGGGTGACCTTAGGCAAGCCGGCGTTTGACGAGACATCGAAGAACAAGGCGGCGGCATCGAAGGACATCACGCTGATCGAGCACAGCGTGTTCATGGAAGGCCTTCTGCGCGTGCATAGCGGCACCCTTTCTGCGGCCGACTTCATGACCTGGCTTGGCTCTCCCGGCGTCGCTGAGCTTGAACGCCTCGGAGGTAGTCCGACTTACACGGGCAAGTAGATGGTCGGCTAACCGCAAAAGCGCCCACGGTGCTTCTCGAGCACAATCCATGCACTTGAGCGGTCATACAACTCAATGAAAATCCCGACTCGTCGTCGCCAGCTGCCCCAACCAAGGCGTCAGGTCGACGAGACGCTTAGCGACTAGCAGCACCACGTTGTTCTCCGACTGCAACTGCCCGAACACGCCGAGCAGTTGCGCGCTCAGCACCTCGCGCCGCTGTCGCTCGACCAGCCAGGGATGGACGATGACGTTGATGACGCCGGTCTCGTCTTCGATGGTGATGAACACGCTTTTCGCCGAGCCGGGTTTCTGGCGACAGGTGACGATGCCGGCTGAGCGACCCGGCGCGCGATCGGCACCAACCAGGACATCGGCATTTCTGTCAAAGCACCGCGCGTGCAGCTTGTTTCGTAGCAAGACGGGGGGTGACGGCCGGGCCTATCGGCTTGCAAGCGCTCGCCTAGTGCCGGTTCGGCAACAATGCTGATACGCCTCTCCCGGCTTCCGTCTTTACTATCTCACTCGCAACAGATGCCCACCAAGCTACGGTTGTGCATCGATTGTTGGCGCGAGCATTCATCTCAGCATTCGCCTCTTGAAGAAATCCAATTTGACTTCCCAAAAGGGCGGCAATCTCTTGTAGTTCAGCAGGCCTATCTATGTTGTGACATGCGACACCAGCCTTGCCTTATGAGTTTTTCCTCACCCCGATGAGAGGAGCCGGACCATGCGCAGCGAACCCTATGTACGTTACACGCCCCTGATCTCTGCGCTCATCGCGGCATGTGTGCTGACAGGGTGCTGGGAGATAAAGGATCTTGGAGACTTGGCAGGGGGCCCAAGCTTTAGCGAGGCCTATGCAATCAATGATGTTGGCGAAGTCGTAGGCTATGGCACGACAAGTACGCTCAACGAAGCTTTCATTTGGGACGGCACCACCGGCATGCGCTCCCTTGGCGCCTTGTCTCTTCAAGGCAGTCTCTTGAGTTGCACTGCGTATGGCATCAACACGGCAGGTCTGGTTGTTGGTGCCTGTCTGTCTCCTACGACGGGGGGCTACGTTGCCACACGCTGGATCGGACGTGGCTCACCTGCAACGTTACCGGTTGTTGCTGTATCTCTCAGCAGTGAAGCGCGGGCAGTTAATGAAATTGGAGAAGTTGCGGGGACTATTCGCACGAGGGGCGCCATTGCCTCTGATGCGATTTTGCGCTGGGATGTACGCATACCTGGCGCATTAACAGGAGGCTGCTCGCCACTTCCTGCAGATCTCGGGGGAGCGGGAATCGGGAGCGCGATCAATGCCAAAGGCTTTATTGCAGGAAATGCGCTCGTCTTTCGCGGACAGCCAGGCTCGCATCAACCCTATATCTGCAATCCAGTTGCAGGCATTGTCGACCCCATTAAAGACTTAGCCATTCCCGCAGGAACTGGGCTCCCTCCCGACCAAGGCGAGGCACGTGGCATTAATGATCTCAATCAAATTGTCGGTGTATATGGCGGCAAGGGTTTCTTGTGGACCGCAGCCAGCCCCACAGGGGTCACCGGCCGTGCCGAGGTAATTCCCCTGGAACCCTATGACATCAACAACAAAGGTCAGATCGTAGGCATAGCCAACGGTCGCGCAGTCCTTTACGACAGCGTTGCAAAGACGCCACCCATTGATCTAGGCGCGCTTCCTGCAGTTCAGGCAGCAGGCTGGAAGAGCCTGTCAATTGCACGCGCCATCAACGACAAAGGACAGATCGTTGGCACCGGGGTGAATGCGCAGAATGAAGTGCATGGCTTTGTACTGTCAGACATTTGACGGGGCGTTACGCAGTCGATTTGAGCACGATTTTCGTGCACGGCATGCGCCTAGGCTAGCAGCGCTCGGCCACACGCTAGCTCAATGAAAATCCCGACTCGTCGTCGCGAGCTGCCCGAGCCACGGCGTCAGATCGACCAGCCTTTTAGCAACCAGCAGCACCACATTATTCTCCGACTGCAGCTGCCCGAACACACCGAGCAGTTGCGCGCTCAGCACCTCGCGCCGCTGCCGTTCGACCAGCCAGGGATGGACGATGACGTTGATGACGCCGGTCTCGTCTTCGATGGTGATGAACACGCTTTTCGCCGAGCCGGGTTTCTGGCGGCAGGTGACGATGCCGGCGGCGCGGCCCGGTGCGCGATCGGCGCCGAGCAGGACATCTGCATTGCGGTCGAAACGTCGCGCATGCAGCTTGTTGCGTAGCAAGGCCAGCGGGTGGCGGCCGAGGGTGAGGCCGACGGTGCGGTAGTCGGCGACGATGTTCTCGCCCTCCTTCGGCGCGACGATCTGCACAGCAGCTTCGCGTGAGGGCACGGCGTCGAAGAGGTCGGCTTGCACGGGGGTGCTCTGTCTGTGCAGGCCACTCACCTGCCAGGCTGCCTGACGACGATGGCCGCTCAGCGATTCCAGCGCGTTGGCTGCGGCGAGGCGTTTCATGTCGCCTGCGGACAATTGCGCGCGCGCGGCGAGGTCTTCCACGCTGGTGAAGGCACGCTCGCCGCGTGCGATGGCGATGCGCTCGGCGGCGTCCTGCGCGAAGCCGCTGATCTCGCGCAGGCCGAGGCGTACGCCCGGCCGTACATCACGGCCTTCCCCGCTACGCCATTCCAGCTTGCAGCCCCAATCGCTGATGCACACGTCGACAGGATCGACACGTACGCCATGATTGCGTGCGTCCTGCACGAGTTGTGCTGGCTGGTAGAAGCCCATGGGCTGGCTGTTGAGCAAGGCGCAGAGGAAGGCTTCCGGCTCGTGGCATTTGATCCATGAGGACACATAGGCGAGCAGCGCGAAACTGGCGGCGTGCGATTCGGGAAAGCCGTATTCGCCGAAGCCTTCGATCTGGCGACAGAGTGCTTCGATGAAATGCTCGGGCACATCTCTGCGCCGCATGCCTTCGCGCAGCTTGTCCTTGAACTTCTCGACATGGCCTTTCTGCTTCCACGAAGCCATCGCGCGACGCAACTGATCCGCCTGCCCCGGCGTGAAGTCCGCGGCGACGATGGCGAGCTGCATCACCTGCTCCTGGAAGATCGGCACACCGAACGTGCGATCGAGCACCGCGTCAATTTCCGGGTTGATGGACTGCACGGATCTCTTCTCGGCATGACCTTTCAGATACGGATGCACCATGCCGCCCTGTATCGGCCCCGGCCGCACGATGGCGACCTGCACGACGAGGTCGTAGTACTCGCGCGGTCGCAGGCGCGGCAGCATGGACATCTGCGCGCGCGATTCGATCTGGAACACGCCGACCGTATCGGCCTTGCAGATCATGTCGTAGGTGGGCACATCCTTGGGTGGAACCCTGTGCACGTCCCAGTGCTCGCCGCGCCGCGCCGACACCCAGTTCAGCGCGCGGCGGATTACGGTGAGCATGCCGAGCGCGAGCACGTCGACCTTGAGCAGGCCGAGCGATTCGAGATCGTCCTTGTCCCACTGGATCACCGAGCGCTCGGCCATCGAGGCATTTTCGATCGGCACCATGCGCGACAGCGGGCCTTGCGAGATGACGAAGCCGCCGACGTGTTGCGAGAGGTGGCGTGGAAACTCGCGCAGCGCTTCAGCCAGCGCCAGCCATTTGACGACGCGCGGGCTCTGCAGGCTGAGGCCGATTTCTGCCAACCGTTCAGGCAGGTCGGCGCGTTTGTCCCACCACGCCAGCGAACGTGTCAGCGCGGCGATCTGCGGCTCGCCGAAGCCCAGCGCAGCACCTACGTCACGCAGCGAACTCTTGGTGCGATAGCGGATGACGGTCGCCGCCAGCGCGGCGCGTTCGCGCGTGTATTTGCGATAGATGTACTGGATGACTTCTTCGCGACGTTCGTGCTCGAAGTCGACGTCGATGTCTGGCGGCTCGTCACGCTCGCGCGACAGGAAGCGCTCGAACAGCAGATGCGCGCGCGTCGGGTCGACCGCTGTAATGCCCAAGGCATAGCAGACGGAAGAGTTCGCAGCCGAGCCGCGTCCCTGACAGAGGATGCCTTCGCTGCGCGCGAACAGCACGATGTCGTACACGGTGAGGAAGAAGGCTTCGTATTGCTTCTCTGCAATGAGGGTCAGCTCCTTCTCGACGTCGTTGCGCACCTGCTCCGGCGTGCCGTCCGGATAGCGGCTCACCAACCCCTTCTCCGTCTCCTGCCGCAGGTACGAAGTCGGCGTGTGGCCTTGCGGCACGATCTCGCCGGGGTACTCGTAGCCCAGCGTGCCGAGATCGAAGTTGCAGCGTTCGGCGATGCGTACGCTCTCTTCGAGCAAGGCGTGTGGATAGAGACGGCCGAGACGCACGCGCGAACGCAGATGCCGCTCGGCATTCGGGAAGAGCGCGTGGCCGGCATCGAACACGGTGGTGTGCAGGCGGATTGCGGTGAGGGTGTCCTGCAACGGGCGGCGATCTTTCGCATGCATGTGCACGTCGCCGCAGGCTACGAGCGGAATGTTGCTGGCTTCGCTGATTGCCTGGAGTCGCGCCAGTTGTGCCGCATCGTCAGGGCCGCATAGCAGTTCGACGCCGATCCACAGGCGGTCCTCACCGCTGTGCGCATCTTTCGGGAAACGTGCGGCCAGCCAGCGCGCGGTTTGCTCGTCGGCATCCGTGCCGGGAATCCAGATCGCCAGACAATCCGGCACCGCACCGCGCGGCACGATGCTGGTCAGGTCGCCACGCTGCAGTTCGTATTCGCCTTTGGGCGATCGCCGCCGCGCGAGTGTGATGAGCGCGGAGAGGTTGCCGTAGCCTTCGCGGTTCTGCGCGAGCAGGACGAGCTTGAGGCCGCAGCTAAAAACGAATTCGCTGCCGACGATGAGCTTGGGCAGTGGTGGCTTGGCGGGTGGCGGTGGCAGGCCTTTACGCTCGGCTTCGCGCGCCTCTTCCGCGTCTTCCTCACGGAGGTCTTTCAAGGCCTGCCAGGCTTGCACGACGCCGGCCAACGAACACTCGTCGGTGATGGCAACAGCCTTGTAGCCACGCATGCGCGCCTGCTGCATCAGCTCGCCCGGTTGCGAAGCGCCGCGCAGGAAGCTGAAGTTGCTGAGGCAGTGCAGCTCGGCGTAGTCGGGTAGTTTGGCCATACTCACTCCGCCCGCCTACGACGGGTAGGAGCGGGCCATGCCCGCGACCACGCAGCCAGCAATACAGCCCTGCCCCTTATTGTGTCCGTGGTGTCGCGGGCATGGCCCGCTCCTACATGCTGGTCACAGGTGATCACGCAAACACCCCCTGCAACCACCAGCCCTGCCGGTCGCGGAAAATCCACAGCCACTCGCCGCGCACAGAGACTGCTACGTAGTAATCGCGTCGCACGTCGCCCACGGCAGCCTGCTCTTCGACTACTTCGCCACGATCCCACCAGCCGCTTTCGATACGCTCCGGCCCTGCTATGCGTTGCAGCACGCCGCCGTAATGCAAGGCGCCATCGCGCTCCTGCAGCGACTGCAATTCCGGCAGCAGCCAGAGTGGTCTTGGTGATCCAGGCTTTGTTTCTTTCGCATCGCTGCGTTCGACGGATCGCGTTGCACACTCCGGTCGATAGTCGCTTTTTATCTCCATGGCATGGACGGCGTGCTTGCCCAGGCGCGCGCGCAAGCGTTCGATGACCGGGTCGAGCGACTGCGCCGAGGCCTGCGCGAACAATCCCAGCGTGTTGCCGGGCAGGTGCACGGGCATGGCGGCTTCTAGCCGCAGGTCGGTGACGGCGGCGTTCAATTCGAGACGGTCCAGGCGCTCGCGCAGCACACGTTCCATGCGCGCAAGCTCGCGCGTCGCGCTGGCGAAGCCGAGGACGAGGTGCGTGTCGGCAATGCCGTCTTCATGCACCAGCACCAGATCGCATTCCGCCACGCCGGAAGCGCGCACGCTCAACCAGCCAGCGAGACTCGCGAGCAAGCGTCGCGCGGCGAACAGCAGCATGGCGGCCTGCTCGACCTTGGCGGGTAGCTCAAGCTTCTGCACAAAAGCCTCGGGGAATATGAACTCGCTGCGCAGATCGGGCGCCTCGCCTAGTGCTTGTGCCAGTTGCTGTGGCAAGCGAATGCCGAAGCGCCGCGCCAGGCCTGAGGCGGGCAAGGCGAACAGGTCTTGCAAGTGGCGGGCGCCGAGGGAGGCCAGCGTCTGCTGTTCGGCAAGCGACAGGCCAATGGCCTCGACAGGCAAGGTCTGCAAATGCTGTCTGATGTCGGCCATGTCGTTACAGGAGATCTCCTGCCCCGAGCGCGCCAGCCATTGCGCCGCACGTGGCGTGGGCGCCAGTGCCATGTGCACGCTGAAGCCCTGCGCCACGGCGCCGTCGCGCACGAGCCCGCAGAGCACATCCAGCCCGCCGAACAGACGCAGGCAGCCACCGATCTCGATCAGCAATTCATCGGGCCCTGCCAGGCTGACATGCGGCGAAAAGCTCCCCGCCCAGCACGCGAGGCGATCCAGCGCTTCTGCTTCCCGCAGCGGCTTGCGCTCATACACGCCAAGGCCAGGCGCCAGCCCCAGCGCGCCCGACAGGCGCATGCCGGCCACTACGCCCAGCGCTGCTGCCTGCGCATTGGCGCAGACGACGAGATGACGTTCGGCGGCCACGGCAGGTTGCTCAATCGCGTCGAACACTTCCAGCGGGAAGCGATGGAAATGCAGGGCAAGCCAGAGATCCTTCGGCGGCGCTTCGCTCATTTCATCACCACGGCAAGTTGTGGCTTGCGCTGCGCTTGCGTCACACGCGGGGGCTCGCTGCGCACTCGTGCCCACGGCAAAGGCCGCTCGACCTGCAATAGCAGCGTCTTCTCGCAAGGCGGGCCGCGACGCTTGAAGATGTCGACCTGCAGGCCTTGCCGGCTGCCACGCAAGCTCAGACGCAAAGGCGCAGGCGATGAAGCCTGCGCACAGGATGGCGGCCGGAACATGAAGGCCAGGCTACGCTTGCCTTCCGCAGCCAGTTGCAGGCGCCGCAGCGACTTGTTGCTGATCTTCGCCGGCAGCCAGGCAAGCACAGCGCCCACACCACCACTGGCCAGCAGGAGCTCCACGCTCCAGGCGATATCGTCCTGCGCGGCCTCGACCACGAGCAGCTGCGCCAGCGGAAAGCTGGCCGCCCAGGCCGGCGCATGGGCCAGCCCCGGCGGCGCGACCAGGGCCACCGGCAAATCCTCGGCCACGCACTGGCGCAGCGCAGGCAATAACACGGCGACTTCGCCCAGGCCGCGCGTTTCCGGCAACAGCTCCACCAAGGCACCACGCGGCCAGCCGCCGCCCGGCAACTCCGCATCCATTTGCGCAAAACCGCTGGCCACCGCCTCCGCTGCCAGCGTGGCCAGCCGGTCGCCTCGCCAGATATCGAGGCGCAACAAAACATCATCGAGGGCTGATGGCACGGCAGACATGCGGATAAAAACCGCCCCTCTGAAGCGAGGCGGACTCAACAGGCAATAACTGTAATTTTATACAGTAAACGTATTTTTGCCATGAACCTTCGCCGACAAGCTCGGCATCCCCTACGCCCTAAGGTGCGTTTGCCTGTTGGCACCGCGCTTGCTTCGATTAACATTGAATGGATCGGCACGGCCCGTGTGCTTGTCAATGAAGCAATGGCGCGACTTGCTGCGCGCTCGCGATCAGGACACAGGAAAAGGACGGGCAACCTGAAACACAGCAGGTTCAGATTTGTCGGTGCAGCAGAACGAGATCTGCAGAGATTTGCAGACCAGCATTCGCCGGACGTTCGCCAGCGAACAAAGGCATCCCACAAGTTTCACAATAGAAATGACCGGAGCGTGCACGCTCCCGGACACAACGAGGTCGATATGAACAAGAACAACGGCGGCTTGAGCAGTAGCCTCGGCGCAGCAGCGCGGGCACTCGCGCTGGTGCTGATCGCACTGAGCCTCTTTGCTTGCAAGAGCACGCAGCAGAAAACCACGGCCGCGCCGCTGAGCTTTGCGGATGCCGTGCGTACCGCAGCGAACTCGCTGATGAACCAGGTCAAGAAACAGGAAGGCGTCACGGGCATGGCGGTCGGCATTGCTACCGGCAAGACAGTTTTCATGCTCGACCCGGTGGTGGATGCCAACACGGCCGAGGTGAACCAGGCCAGCCTGGCGGTCGAGAAGATCCTGCGGGAAGAAGCCGCCAAGGTGTCCGACCGCTATGTCTTCGTGCCGCTGACGCTGGAGAACTACGACGGAGCGAAGTACGTGGTGAGCGGCGCAATGCTGTATTCCGCTTTCACTGACGGAGAGAAAGCCGGCAAGGACAAGATGTACAAGCTGGCGCTGGCCGTGATCGAGCGCAAGAGCGGCAAGGTCGTGGCCAGTTCCGACGCCTGGATCTCGGACAAGAAGATCGACGTGACGCCGGTTGCCGCTTACCAGGACAGCCCGATGTACCTGAAGGACAAGCGCGTCGAGGGCCAGATCGAGACTGCGCAGATGTCGCCGGGCCAGCAGGCCGACCCCAACTATTTCGACTCGCTGCCCACCGCCTCGCTGCTCACCGAAGCGGACGCCGCTTATGAAGCCGAGAAGCTGGAACAAGCGCTGGGCATGTACAAGGCAGCCTCGCTGCGGCCCGACGGCCAGATCATGAAGACCTATGCCGGCCTGTACCAGACCAACCGCCGCCTGCGTAAATTCAGCGAGGCAGAAGTCGCCTTCGGCCAGCTGGTCAACATCGGCTACCAGAACAACAACATCAGCACCAAGCTGTTCTTCGGCGTGGCCTCGACCGATTTCATCAACGATGCCGAGCTGCGTGCACAATATGCAATCTGGCTGCGCCAGATCGCCAAGCTGTTTGCACGCAGCAGCGGTTGCCTGATCATCGCCGGGCACAGCAGCCACAGCGGCAGCGCCAACTTCAACGAGCAGCTCTCGCTGCAACGCGCGACCGCCGTGCAGAAGATCATGCAGAAGGACTTCCCGCAGATCCAGCAACGCTCGAAGCCGATCGGCTATGGCTGGAAGGAAAACATCATCGGCAGCGGTACGGATGACCTGCAGGACGCCATCGACCGCCGCGTGGAATTCAAGATTTCGGAGTGCGGCAAGCTCTGAGACCGGGCGACCGGACATGAAAAAAGCCCGCTGCGTGCGGGCTTTTTTTGATCCACTAGCGTGGCATCGCAACCGGTTTCGGTGTCCTGCGCCTGACCAGAAAGTGCGCTATCGCAAGCATGCACAGCGCCAATACGCCCAGCGATGAAGGCTCGGGAATATCGCGAACCAGCTCAGTCGTATTGGCAAACTGCCAGTTCACGATGTCGTGATTTTCCCAGCCAGCGCCCGTCGAAGCGGTGAAACCGACATACGCCTGGTTGGTACCCAGCAGCGCGGCAACGTCGATGGCATAGTTCTCGATGGCCTTGAACCAGTAACCCAGGCCTGGATCGAACAACGAGACGGACAATTGCATGCCGTCATAGCCGATGACAGCGGTCCATAGATTGCCGTTGGACATGCAGCCGGCCACCGTGTAGTCGTTCTGGTTCGGGTAGCCACCGCTCGTAAAACCGCAGGAGCCATTGCCATACACATTGGCCAGCGCGGTATTGGTCAGCACACCGTTCGTGTCGATGGATACATGATTGCTGCTCACGCCATCGTCTGCGCCAAGACCATACCCGGTGTTGTTGTAGGTATCGAATTCGATTGCCACGCTGTTGCCAACGCCGGCATAGCCCATTCCCACCCCCGCCCCCCCGAGGCCCGCTGTATTACTTGCCAGCACGAAGGTAAAACCATCAGCCGGATCCCACCCGCCGGGGCTGGTCAGCCGGAACTGGAAGGAAGAACTGAAGATGTTGCCGGCCCCGAGGGTGATCGGCGCATTGCTGTAGGCGGCGCCTGCCAAGCCGCCTGCGGCCGGCGTTACGCGCAAGACCTGACCATCGCCCGTGCTGGCAGTGGCCGCGCTACCGACCAGGCTAAGCGCGCTGGTATCGGAGAAATCCGGGTAATTGACGATGACGTCGGCGTTGGCGCCGTTGGCGAAGGCGGCGAACACCGCGACTGGCAGGATACGGCTGAGGAAGCGCTTCATTTTGCAGACTCCTCCGGTTGGGCCGGTTCGGGCCCGGTTTGGCATCGGGCATGTGCAGCACAAGGCTGGTGGAAATCTGATAGCAAAACGCAGACCAATGCCTGAAACCCTTGTGTTTTCAAGACGCTGCCAGAACGGCCGAGAATTTTCAGCGCGGAAAGACAGGTGCCTGTAAAACATGTCGACACCTGTCTGGCGGAACACTGGCGCTTCTCCGACGGGCCGTCAGCGCTCCATGAACTCATGGATGCTGGCCAGGCTTTCAATGTGGGCACACAAGATCTTGAAAGCCACCAGAATCGGCACCGCCATGAGCATGCCGGCAATGCCCCACATCCAGCCCCAGAACAGCAGGGACAGGAACACAAGTACCGGATTGACGGAGAAGCTGCGACCGATGACGTATGGCTGCAGAATCTGCCCTTCCAGCGTCGTGATGCTGAGGAACACGATGGGCACCAGCGCGGCATGGCCGATGGTGTCAAAGGTCAGCACCGCCACCACAGTCAGCACGATGACGGTGATCGTCGCGCCGAGATAGGGGATGAAGTTCAGCGCAAACGCCATCGCGCCCCACAGCATCGCGTTGGGCATGCCCAGCGCAAACATCGCCAGCGTAGTCGCGACACCCAGCGCGAGATTGATGCCGGTCAGCGTCAGCAGGTAGCGACCGACGTCGCGCTCGACCGTGCGTGCAATCTCCACGGCCTTGATCTTGTCGCGCAGACTCGGGGTGATCTTCACTACCTTGCGCAGCAGGGTGTCGCCAGAGGCCAGCAGGAAGAACACGAGCACTACCACGGAGAAGGCACTCAGCATGAACGCCTGGGTGCCCGCCAGCAGCATGCTGCCAAATGAAATCTTGGCCACCGCAACTTCACGCACACGGCTCTGCGACTCGACCTTGGTCAGGTTGTCGATCTGCTGCGTGGCGCGCTGCATGTTCTCGACCGAGCGCTTGAGCTTGCTGATCTTCTGGTTGATGTCATGCATCGAGGACGGCGCGCGCTCGACCCACTCCATGGCCGGTGGGGTGAGCACGGCAATGCCCGTCCCGACCAGACCCAGCAGCCCAAACACCACCACCGCTGCACCGACCGGCAGGGGCAGACGCAGGCGATGCTCAAGTGCCCGCACGACGGGACGCAGGATGAAGACCAGGAACAGGGCCAGCATGACCGGCAGCAGGAATGGCCGTGCGAAATAAACCGTGTACAGCACGGCCAGCACGAACAGACCGATGACGGGCACGGAACGCTCGCCCTTCACTGAGCGCGGCACCTTGGGTCTCTCCACCACAGACTCGGGATTGACCTCTATGGGCAATGCCCGAGTCTCATGCGACGCGGCGGGATGTTTTCCCCCCGCGCTTGTCTCCTCCAACCGTTCTGCGACCTGTTCCACCCCTGGCCTCTTTTCCTTGTCTCTATTCTTGTCTCTGTTCTACCCGGCAGCCCCACCGCTCCCGGCACCTGCAGGGGCTCAACCCGTTTCTTCGAAATCGGGGTCTTCCGGATCATGGTGCTTGCGATGCGGCGGGCTGGCATGCGCCGGCTCGTCCTTGGGGATGGGCACCGGCCCCTTGTCGGGCTCGACGGGTTGATGGCCCGTCACCTGATTCCTGTTCCACATATCGATGTCTCCCGTTGTTCTCGTCGGCAGCAAGCCACGCTCCCGGCACGAAACAGCACCGTGCCGGGCTCTGGCACTTTCTGGCGCAGGGGTGGGCGGCTACAATCCGCGGGCTGTCGACCGGCTGCCAGGGGCTGCCCCAAAGCAATCATGGTCGACAAAATCCAGCCCTGCCTCAGCTCCTCTCATGTCAGACACTGCTCTCGCCACGCCAGCGCTCTATCACCTGTCGTTCTACAAATTCGTGCACCTCGCCGAGCCCGAACAATGCGCAGAGGCACTGCGCGATATCACGACAAGAATCGTCGGCGGCATCCTCGTGGCGCACGAAGGCATCAATGGCATGGTGGCGGGCGATGAAGCTGCGCTGGAGGAATTCACGCAACGCCTTGCCGGGGATGCGCGCTTCGCCGGCGCCTTCAACGACATCGTGTTCAAGCGCACGGCCTGCAAGACGCCACCCTTTCATCGCATGAAGGTGCACACGCGGCCCGAGATCCTGCCGCTGGGCGTGGTCACGAACACAGAGATCGACGTCCCGGCCGTGGCCGATCAGCTCACCGCCGTCAGCCCGCAGGAATGGCGCGAGCTCATCGATGCGGATGACGTTGTCCTCATCGACAATCGCAACAGCTTCGAATACCGCCTCGGCCGCTTCCGCAATGCCGTCGATCCGTTGGTGAACAACTTCCGCGATTTTCCACGCTACATCGAAGACAACCTGCCGACCTGGAAAGCCGAAGGCAAGCGCGTGGCGATGTATTGCACGGGCGGCATCCGCTGCGAGAAGACAGCGGCCTGGATGCTGGCCATGGACATGCCGGTGTATCAGCTCGAGGGCGGCATCCTCAATTACTTCGCCAGCATGCCGGACGCCGACAAAGACTGGCAGGGCGAGTGTTTCGTCTTCGACAACCGCATCGCCCTCGACACCCATCTGCAGGAAACGGATACGCGCGCGGAGGATGTTTACGCCGGCGACCCCGATGAGCAATGGCGCCTGCAACGCGCACGCAAGCTCGCCGAAAGCGAATAGGCAGTCACACAGAGAAAGCACCCCATGACATCTGCAACGAGCCCGCTCTCCGACGTACGCGAACGCGCCCTGCTCTGGCTGCTGGCCCTCACGCAATTCACCGTGATCATGGACTTCATGGTGATGATGCCGCTCGGCCCGCAGATCATGCAGGCCTTCAACATCGGCCCCGCAGGTTTCGCCACGGCGGTCTCCGCCTACTCGTGGTGTGCCGGCCTGTCGGGCCTGTTTGCCGCCACCTATATCGACCGCTTCGATCGCAAGCGCCTGCTGCTCGCCGTCTATGCGCTGTTCGCGCTGTCCAACCTTGCCTGTGGTCTCGCGCCCAACTTCCACGTGCTGCTGCTGGCGCGAGCCTTCGCGGGCCTGACCGGAGGCGTGCTCGGCGCCATCGTGATGGCCATCATCGGCGACGTCATTCCGGAAAAACGCCGCGGCGCAGCCACGGGCCTGGTCATGACCTCGTTCTCGATGGCCGCCATTGCCGGCGTGCCACTGGGGGTCGTGCTCGGTGCCCACTTCGGCTGGGCCACGCCGTTCTACCTGCTCGTCGTGCTCTCGCTGCTGATCTGGGCCACCGGCGCGCGCCTCGTGCCAAACCTCCGTGCGCACCTGGCAAAGACGCCAGCACCGCTGTCGCAAGTGCTGCCAGACCTGTTCGCGCTTATCCGCAAACCCGCCCACTTGCGCGCCTTTGCACTCACCGGTCTCGTCATGAGCTCGGCCATGCTGGTCATCCCCTTCATCTCGCCCGTGCTGGTTGCCAATCACGGCATCGCGCCTGCACAGATTTCATGGATCTACTTCGCAGGCGGCCTCGCCACGCTGGTCACGGCACGCGCCATCGGGCGCCTCTCAGACCGCTACGGCAAGCACCGCGTGTTCCGCGGCGTGGCGCTATTCTCCATCCTGCCCATCCTGTTCATCACGCATCTGCCCAACCTGCCCTTGCTGGCGCTGATCGCTTTCTTCCCGTTCTTCATGGTGTCGATGTCGGGTCGCAGCATTCCCATGCAGGCGCTGATGACGACGGTGCCAGAGCCAGCCAGGCGCGGCGCCTTTCTCAGCGTCAATGCGGCGATGCAATCGCTCGGCACCGGCCTCGGTGCATGGGTCGGCGGCCTGATGCTGAGCAACGGCCCGGGCGGTCAGATCCTCGGCTACGGCGTCATTGGCTGGTGCGCCACGGCGCTCACCGTGTTGAGCGTGATCTGGATCGGCTACGTCACCTACAGTGCGCCACCCATTGCGAAGGTGGCCCCCGCAAACCCGCTGGCGCCGTGAGCCGCACTCAGCGAGGAGCACAGCCCCCGCTGCCGACGCGCGACGGCGTAAGCCCCAGCAGCGTCGTGTTGCCTGCCGGCAACTGGCCGGACATGCTCAGCTTCATGACCGAGCGCTTTCCGGCGGTCACCCAGGAAGCCTGGCAGCGCCGCATGCGTGCCGGCGAGATCGTCGATGCACATGGCATGGCCGTGATGCCTGACGAAGCCTATCGCCCGCAACGTCGCCTTTACTACTACCGCGAACTGGAGACTGAACAGGCGATTCCTTTCGAGGAATACATCGTCTTCCAGGACGACTATCTCGTCGTGGCCGACAAGCCGCATTTCCTGCCCGTCACCCCCTCGGGGCGCTATGTGCAGGAGACTCTGCTGGTGCGTCTCAAGCGACGTCTCGGCATCGACACGCTGTCGCCGATTCATCGCATCGACCGCGAGACCGCCGGCCTCGTCGTGTTCGCCGTGCAACCGGAGACACGCGGCCGCTACCAGGAGCTGTTCCGCGAGAAATCCATCCGCAAGCAGTACGAAGCCATCGCGCCGTGGCGTGCCGATCTGGCATGGCCCATGACTTACCGCAGCCGCATCGAAGAAGATGCGGTGCGCTTCATGCAGATGCTCACGGTGGAGGGAGAGCCCAACGCTGAAACCGTGCTGGATGTACTCGATGTTCAGGGTCTGTGGGCGCGCTACGCGTTGTCACCTATCACCGGCCGCAAGCATCAGTTGCGTGCGCAATGCGCGGCGCTGGGTATGCCCAT
Organism: Uliginosibacterium silvisoli; assembly: GCF_036017035.1. Taxonomy (NCBI): domain Bacteria; kingdom Pseudomonadati; phylum Pseudomonadota; class Betaproteobacteria; order Rhodocyclales; family Zoogloeaceae; genus Uliginosibacterium; species Uliginosibacterium silvisoli. The sequence goes on from NZ_JAYXHS010000005.1 coordinate 193,798, forward strand.
CCTTAATGATCTGATCTACCCGGAACTGTTTCCGGAAGGCAGCGACGACTACGCCAGGCCGCTGCAACTGCTTGCGAAAAGTATCGACTTCGACGACCCCATCAGCGGGCAGGCGCGTAGCTTCCAGAGCTCCCGCACGTTGCGGTTTCCACATGAATGACAAGAACAACCTCCGCCCAGAGGAGGCCCAGATCTTTTTTGAGAGTTTTCGACAGGCTCCGAGAAGCGTAACAAAGTGGAGCGAGCGCGCAGCTGGCTAGGCGGCTCGCGCAGAGCAGTGCTTATGCACGGCGAGCGAGCCAACAACGCCAGCTGGGTGCGCAGCCCGCTTTGTTACGACTTCTCAGAACTTGGGGATACGTAGGGTCTTGCTGATCATCAGCGTGCCCGACAGCGCGAACAGCAACACGAAGGGGTGGAAGTCCCAAGGGCCAAGCGTCCACGCACCGCCATACAGGCTCGCGCCGATGCTGCCGCGCCATGCACACACGGCCACGATGACACTCAACAGCACGCTGGTTGGAATCGGCGTGCCCTCGAAATACTTCACCTTGTCACCGCCGGCCGAGAGCGTTTCTGCCGTCACGTTGAAACGCGCCAGACGGCTGACGCCACAGCACACGAAGTAGCTCAGCACGATCAAATCCCAGCCCCCCTGCATGCCCGCCGCAAAGGCAAGTGCAGCGGGACCCACGCCGAACGAAATGATGTCGGCCAGGGAGTCGAGTTCGCGCCCGAGAATGGAATGCTGGTGACGCCAGCGCGCCACCTTGCCGTCGAACACATCGAAGATCAGGGCAATGACGGCCATCACCGCCGCGCCAACCAGATAGTCGGCTTGCTCATTGCGCATGTAGAACATGGCGAGAAAGACCGACATCATGCCGCTCGCCGCATTGCCCAGAGTCAGGAAATCAGCCAGATGCAATTGGCGGATCATCGAGAAGTGCCTGGGTGCAGCAGCAGGCGCGGCGGAAAAGTCAGCAGGCTTGCTTGTCTCCATGATGATTCTCTCCGTAAGAATTGCGGCCAGGCGATCGAGGTCGGGCGAATCGTGCGCTGAGCCCTCCAGCAAGTGAGGCCTCCGCTGACTGGCGCACGACCTGCCTGCAGCCGCCGCACGATAGCTTACGCTCCCGGTACGCAGCAATCTGGATGCCTGCAAGTATCGCTGCACGGCAGCGCCCACTGCCCTGACCTCAAACAAACTCGCGGCTCCTGCAGATACAGGAACTATGGCGGGAAATGGGCCACCTTCACTCCACCAGGCCCCCAAACCCGCGCCAGCACCCCACGCCTGCCCCGCTTGCGATGTTTTACTAGGCCCTGTCACGCCGGGCCGCTATGATCGCGACCTTCCCGAAGCAATGCTGCGGCTGATCGGCCGCCTTCCCCATGATTTCCATCAAGAACGTCACCCTGCGTCGTGGCACGAAGATCGTGCTCAACGCCACCTCCGCCACGCTCAACCCCGGCGAGAAGGTCGGCCTCGTCGGCCGCAACGGCGCAGGCAAATCCTCGCTGTTCGCCCTGCTCAACGGCACGCTGCACGAAGACAGCGGCGAGTTCTACATTCCGCCGCAATGGCAGATGGCGCAGGTCGCGCAGGACATGCCGGAGACCGAGCAAAGCGCCACCGACTTCGTGATCGAAGGCGACACCGTCTTGCTCGCGGCGCAAGCGGCTGTCGCAGCGGCCGAAGCCAGCGACGATGGCATGGAGATGGCGCACGCCTACATGGCCCTGCACGACGCCGGTGCGCATGATGCGGCTGCGCGCGCCCAGGCACTGATCCTCGGCCTCGGTTTCAGCTCGGCCGAATTGAACAACCCGGTCAACAGCTTCTCGGGCGGCTGGCGCATGCGTCTGCAACTGGCGCGCGCGTTGATGTGCCCGTCTGACCTGCTGCTGCTCGACGAACCAACCAACCACCTGGACCTCGATGCGCTGGTGTGGCTCGAAGCCTGGCTCAAGCGCTACGACGGCACCATGGTCGTGATCAGCCATGACCGCGAATTCCTCGATGCCGTCACCACGGTCACGCTGCACATCGACAACGCGCGCCTCGTGCGCTACGGCGGCAACTACAGCAAGTTCGAAGACATGCGCGCCGAGCAGATGCTGCTGCAAACGGCCGCACTGGCCAAGCAGGCCGACAAGATTGCGCACCTGCAGAAGTTCATCGACCGCTTCAAGGCATCCGCCGCCAAGGCCAAGCAGGCGCAGAGCCGCGTCAAGGCGCTGGAGCGCATGGAGAAGATTGCGCCAGTGCTGGCCGACGCCGAGTTCTCGTTCGAGTTCAAGGAGCCGACCAACATCCCCAACCCGATGCTGTCGATGCTCGACACCAGCTTCGGCTACCCGCCTCTGGCCGATGCCCCAGAAGGCACGGGCCCGACCGTCATCGTGCACAACATCAATCGCTCGGTGCTCGCCGGTCAGCGCATTGGCATATTGGGCGCCAACGGCCAGGGCAAGTCGACCGTGGTGAAGACCGTCGCCGAAGCGCTCAAACCGATCTCCGGCGAGATCACGCGTGGCAAGGGCCTGACCATCGGCTACTTCGCGCAACAGGAACTCGACGTGCTGCGCCCGGAAGACACGCCGCTCGAGCACATGATCCGTCTCGTCAAGGAAACGCCGGTCAATGCGCGCCCTGCCGGCATGGACTGGCGCGAGCAAGGGCTGCGCAATTTCCTCGGCACCTTCAATTTCGGCGGCGACATGATTCACCAGGCCGTCGGCAGCATGAGCGGCGGCGAGAAGGCACGCCTCGTGCTATGCATGATCGTATGGCAACGCCCCAATCTGCTCCTGCTCGACGAACCGACCAATCACCTCGACCTGTCGACGCGCGAGGCACTCAGCGTCGCCCTCAACGAGTTCGAAGGCACCGTCATGCTGGTCAGCCACGACCGCGCACTGCTGCGTGCCGTGTGCGACGAATTCCTGCTCGTGGCCGACGGCACGATCAAGCCCTTCGACGGCGACCTCGACGACTACCAGGTCTACCTGCTCGACCAGGCCAAGCGTGCGCGCGAAGCCGCTTCGGCCGCACAGAAGAAAGCTGCAACCTAGGCTGAGTTCGCAGCGGAGCGGCCCCCATCTGACAAAAAACGGTGGGTTGCTTCGCAAACCCACCCTCAGGATAGACACCGTCACACAAGAATCCGGAATATGGAGAAGCCCCTCATGAACAACCCGCAAACCACACCCGCCCTGCTCCCCTGTGTCGAAGTCGAATGGGCCGAAACCTCGACCCACGCCGTCATCTGGATGCATGGTCTTGGTGCCGACGGGCATGACTTCGAACCCGTGGTGCGCGAGTTCGACAAACGCAAATTTCCAGCGGTTCGCTTCGTTTTCCCGCACGCACCGACACGCCCGGTCACCATCAACAATGGCTACGCCATGCCCGCCTGGTACGACCTCGTTTCGCTCGACTTCAACCAGCGCCGCGAAGACCCGGCTGGCGTCGCCGAATCAGCCAGGCAGATCGAAGCGCTGATCGCGCGCGAGAATGCCCGCGGCATTCCGGATGAAAAAATCGTGCTGGCAGGCTTCTCCCAGGGCGGCGCGATTGCCCTGTACACCGCCCTGCGCCATCGCAAGACGCTCGCCGGCATCCTGGCGCTATCGACCTACCTGCCACTCGCCGACACGCTTGCGGCAGAAGCCAGCGACGCCAACCGCGAGATCCCCATCTTCATGGCTCACGGCCACGACGACGGCGTCATCCCCTACGGCTTCGCCCAGCAGTCCGCGGAGTTCATGCAGGATCAAGGCTACGCGCTCGAATGGCACGACTACCCGATGGAACACACGCTGACGATGGACGAAATCCGCGACATCGAAACCTGGTTGGTGGGCGTGCTGGTCTAAGTACCTGTTCACGATCTCAACAGATCGCAAGCCTTGGTGTTGTAGGAGCGGGCCATGCCCGCGACACCACAGGCTTAACAAGAGTCATGGCTCCAATGAGCTCATAGGGCGCAGAGCAAGCTGCGCCGTTGGCACTCCGCCCCACTCAAAGCTACATCCGGTCCAGCGGGCTCGTCACACCCAGCCCGCCCCGGTTGAGGACATGGGTGTAGATCATCGTCGTGCTCACATCCTTGTGGCCCAGCAACTCCTGCACCGTGCGGATATCCTGCCCCGCCTCCAGCAGATGCGTGGCAAAGGAATGTCGCAGCGTATGCGGTGATACCGTCTTCACCAGCTTCGCTTGCGCAGCAGCCCGCTTCACCGCCCGCTGCACGCGTTGCTCATCCAGGTGATGACGACGCACAACGCCCGACCGTGGATCCGTTGAAAACGTAGCGGCCGCAAAAATGTACTGCCAACCAAAGAACGTATCCGCATTGGGATATTTCACCGCGAGCGCGTGCGGCAAGAACACCGAACCCTTGCCCTGTTCGAGATCAACCGAATGCTGATGTTCTCGCAATCGCACCTTTGCACGCAAAGGCTCCACCAGACTGTCGGGTAACATCGTCACCCTGTCCTTGTTTCCCTTGCCTTCGCGCACGACGATCTCGCGCCGCGAAAAATCCACATCCTTCACGCGCAGACGCACCCCCTCCATTACACGCATGCCCGTGCCATACAGCAGCCGAACCACAAGCGCCATCTCGGGCTCCGCCACAGCGCGGATCAAGTCCCCCACCTCCGCAGTGGTCAGCACAGTCGGCAGCCGCACAGGCCTCTTCGCTCGCGTCACCTCATCAAGCCAGGGCAGCTCCTGCTCGAGCACTTCCTGATACAGGAACAACACCGCTGACAAGGCCTGCGACTGCGTCGACGCAGCCACATTGCGATCCACCGCCAGTGACGTCAGAAACGCCTCGACCTCCGCCTTTCCCATCTCCCGCGGGTGACGCTTGCCATGAAACAGAATAAAACGCTTTATCCATCCCAGATAAGCCTGTTCGGTACGTATGCTGTAGTGCTTCAGTCGCAACCTGTCACGTACCTGATCCAGCAACCGAGGCCGCGGCAACTCCACATCCGTCTCCTCTTCGCCACGCGAAGAATGCGCAAGCAGATCAACCTTGGCAGTAAAAGTTTTATTTGTCATGATGATGCATATTAGCAATCAAAAGCCTCGCCATGCCAATCTATGGCAATGCACATAGCATTTGATAAATAAACCAATACGGCCTCATCTTGAGGTCTACTTCACGTTAGAGATCATGCGACACGCCGTTGGATTCTCAGACGAAGGGAAAGACCCACCGTGGCCTTTGGAGCGATCAAGTCTTCTCCGCTTCGACTCAAGCCCTCCGCACTGCGGCGGCTACTTCTGGGTTTTCGCGCCAACCTTCAACAGCTACGCTCTTCGTGACGCTGGTATGGACATCACCTCTATCAATGTAATGTTCATACTGAAGAAGGCAGATCTTGAAGAGTTACTCCCATCTCTTCTGGCCCTTCAAGAAGACCTAGAGAAGCGGCCGCGCTCTTGGCGCGAACACCTAGGCGAGGTTGTTCATCCTGGCATGCCGGCAGCGCCTCTAAATCCGTTGTTGTTTCGATCACGGGCGCTAAACATCCTTTCATTGCTGCGCAACTTAGTGGAGTCAGCGCTGTGCCAAAACAAATTGTTGGTTTATGGCAATGGCGTTTGTTATCGTCATCTGATTGGCGCAGTCTTGCCGGAAGGATACGAGGAGTACTCGTGATCTCTAACCCGGCGGTCAAGGCCGCTCCACTTCGTTGCGCTGGACTCAGCCTGCTGCGCAGTCTTCGCCCCTTACCTCTACGTTGGGCGTCATGAGAATTGCTGCGTACGGAACTGTCGGCTTAGTGAGTTTCGGCATTGACCGTAACGAACTAGAAAGAGTTCTTGGCTCGCCTGAGAGGGAGAACAAATCCCGTTTGTGGGCCAGTGAATTGCAATACCCAGCGGGAGTGTATCGATTCAACTCAGACGGAAAACTGAAAGAAGTCTCCGCTGATGCAGCCGAGTTGGAAATCGAAGGAGAACGTGTCTCTTTTGAAAGTCTGCGCCCCTTCCTTGAACAGCGTGACAAGGAGTGGTTCGAGCGCGTCGGGTTCTTGGTAAGCCCTAAATTTGGCATCGCATTTGATCCAAATTTTCCATCGTGGGTAACTGCGTTCTCACAGAGCGAGCTTCCCCTGTGGCGTTCAATCGGGGACGATACGTGACACTGACGCCCAACAATTCCGTCGAGAGGGACCGCCCACAAGCTGCGCTTGTGGGTCCCCTCCGCGGCTTCGCCGCTGCGGCGGCCCCTCACGTCAAACGTTAGGCGTCACACACGATGGCGATAGAGTCTCCTACGTTTTACTTTCGCAGCGACCTCTTCATGATTGATCCGAAAGAAGATGAAGAGACAAATCCGTTTTGCTATGGCAAGTCATTAGCTGAATGGCTTCGCTCAAAGTTTGAAGCACTGGGATATGAACCAGAGCCAGTGATTGCGGAAGATTGGGGCTGGTGTGTGATGCTGAAGCGCGAACCCTTTCTGTTGTGGGTCGGGTGCGGCAATGAGCGGTCAGAGTTTTATGACAAAATCACGCCAAAACAAAAAGAATCATTTGTTCCGGATGGGCGAGAAATTACTTGGTGTAGTTTTGTCGCGAGTGATACCCCGATTTGGACGGCAACCTTTTGGAAGAAACTCGTTGGTCGTGTCAGCACGCACGAGGAAGTAAGCGCCGTTTCTCGTCAACTTGAAGGCATTCTCAACAATGAGACACGTATTCATGTCACTGCTGAACCAGCCGCCTAACCTTACAGTCGAGCGGGACAGCCAACAAGCTGCGCTTGTTGGTTCCCTCCGCGCTACGCGCTCCGGCTGCCCCTTACTTCCACGTTGGGCGTCCTGATGGCTCTGAACGAGCAGCAAATTTTTTCGGACGACCGGAGTGCCTTTCACGATTCAGACCACGGCGTCTATCGTCATTGCACGTTCGAGTCATTCACTGCTGATGGGCCTCATATTGGCGCAGTATTCGTCGACTGCACATTCAAAGCAGTCGATATGTACTGGACAATGTTCAACTGTGCGGTTCTTGTTTCTTGCACATTCGAGGATTGCGTTTTTCGTGGTGCCACATTTGCGAGTTGCAAATTCGTTGATTGCACATTCGCTCGTTGCCGGTTCCTCGCAGACAACATGGGAGGCACCTGTACCTCCTCAGGTACGCATTGGTGTGGCTGCACTGCGACAGAGTGCGAAGGCTGGGAATCCCTATGCAACCAATGACGCCCAACAATTCCGTCGAGAGGGACCGCCCACAAGCTGCGCTTGTGGGTGCCCTGCGCAGCTTTGCCGCTACGGCGGCCCCTCACGTCAAACGTTAGGAAAGCATGCGCCATGCAATCGCATCCAGCATTGGGTTCTATCAGCGGAGCATTTCTCCATTGAAAGGCTTTTGCTGCGCGCACAACCACGTTCACAATCGCGGGTCATGCTCCCAGTTCGCCAAACGCGTTGTACTCAGGTTTGGCGTCATTCGTCTGATGCCGCTGATGAGGCTTCGGTTTTCGGCCTGCCACCAGGCATTTCTGACGCTCTCGGAGGTTGCACCGCAACCTGAGAAGAGCGATGAAGAGCTGGACAAGGATATCGATAACTGCGCGAAATATTGTGCTGCAGACGCTGCTATGAACATCGCATGCTGTTCACTGCTTTCATTTTTTCCATAGCAATTAAATTGCATGGATCGAAGTCAGGGACGATGGCCATGCTGACAGATGCGCCTAACCCAAGAATCGAGATGGACGGCCACAAGCCAGGCCCCATGAAACACCTCGACGCGAAAACTGTTGGATGGATCGATGCATCTGTGTCGGTGCTGTTCGCTGGCCTATTTGCGTGGGCTATCTACGCCGCAAACGAAGCGGCGGCTGACGCAGTGCGGCACTACGGCTACAACGTCGATTCCGGTGCGCTTGTTTATATTGGAGCTGTTATTTATCTGGCTCCGGTGGCTTGCGCATTTGCGCTGGCGTCCTTTTCCTGTTTTCTCCGCTGGCGAATCAAACGGTTCCTGCACTGGCTTGCTGTTCTAGGTGCTATTGCCCCTCCATTACTGAGTACGGCATATGTGCTTGCACACTAGAAGGCGGCCCATCATCAATTACATGAGCAGGTCCGCTACATCACTGCTCGCTGTAGCGTCCCGTTACGTCGCACGTTGACTCTCCTGACCCTCCTCAGTCACTTCCCGCACGAGAGCGCCTGCTGTCGCGTCGCGACGATGGCGCCGAGAATCAGCGTGAGCCCGGAAAACAACAGGCCCTTCTCGAGCCCCGCGCCGTCTGAGAGCCAACCGGTCACTACGGGGCCAATGATCTGGCCGAAGGCGAATATGGAGGTGAAGAGGGCGATACCTGCTGGCCATTGTGGCGCGGGCAGGTTGTGGCGCACGAGGGCGGTTGTCGATGCGACCGCGGAGACGAAGCATGCGCCGAACAGGATGCCGGAGCACAGGGCCATCAGGATGGACGAGGATATCAGCGGCAGCAAGGCGGCTATGCCTGCCAGCAGGTTCAGTATGGCCATCGGTTTGCCGTCGTGATGACGATCGAGCAGGCGCGCCCACAGGCGGGATGAGAAACAGATCGCCAGGCCGAGCAGACTGAAGAAGAGCGTGAGTTGGATCTGGGTGGCACCCTGCCCTTTGAGCAGGGCGACATTGAAGGTCATGTAACCGATGTAGCCGACGCCAAAACAGAAGTAGCCGAGCAAGGCAGCAAGCAGTGGTGACGCCAGGGTGCGCATGGGGGTGCGCGCGGCGGCCGAGGCTTGCAGATGCGCCGCTTCGATCCACGCACTCGGCTGCCAGATCAGGCAAGTAGCCAGCCCGCCAAGCGCCGTAAGCCCCCACCAGGCGCTTTGCCAGCCATGACTGCCGTTTGCCAGCAAGACTGGCACGAGTAGCGCGGACAACACCACGCCGACACCGATGCCACTGTAATAGATACCCAGCAGCAGGCCCGCGCGTTGCGGGTGCGCGCTGGCGAGTTGCGCGGCGAGCACGCCGCCTATGCTGAAGACCATGGCACCGCTCAGGCCGGCGGCAAAGCGCAACAGCATGAGCGCGGTATAGCTACGCGTCATGGCGCACGCGGCGAGACTGATGAGAGTCAGCACACATCCACCAAGCAGTACGCGGCGCGCGCCAAAGCGACGCGCCCACGCCACGCTGGCCAGCGCCCCCGCGAGATAGCCCGCCGCGTTGGATGTATTGAGGGAGCCTGCGGCCGCGAAACTCAAGCCCAGATCGTCACGCATGGCGGGCAGCAACAAGGCGTAGGCAAAGCGTGCAAGCCCCAGCGCCAGCGCGGGGCCGAGGGAAAGTGCAAGAACGGTCCAGAGCGGATTTCGAGAGGTCTGTTTCATCGTCGATGGCTTCCTGCTCATGCGTGTCTGCGCGCCCGCATTGTTCCACAGCAGACGCGCAATCGCCGTTGCGCCCCCCTCACCCGCAATCGGGAATGGAAACGAAAACGCCCGGCAGTGCTGCGCGCCGGGCGTTGTGTTACTGCTGTTCTGTCATCTCACCAGTAAAGCAGCCCAGCCAGTCAATTAAAGCTCACCGAGTAGCTATTGACGATGAAGTTCATGCCGCCCGGCGAAGACGTGATCTCGAAGCCGTACTGGAAGTTGCCCATGGTCACGTCTCCCATCCAGCCCTTGTTCTTGATCCAGTCGAGAATGGCTTTGGCATCGACCGTGGCGGAGTTGGTGTTCGATGTGCGCAGAAACGAGAACACCGCATTGCTGCCATTGCTGCCCTTGAACACGTTCCAGGTCGAGCCGCCGACAGACACGTTGGTGTACTCCGGCACGGCCTTGCCCGAAGCGTCGTATTTCGCCGCGATGGGTTTGACGTTGCCACTGCCATCGGGCTTGCCGGTGTAGTTCATCCACAACATGATTTCGTATTTGTTGTCGACGTCCCATATGTCATAGGTCGACTCCCATGCTGCCGTGCCGCTCGGCGTGCTGACATTGAAGCTGCTGCTCAACGAGTTGAGCGCGCTGATCTTCTTGCCGATGTAGCGCGTCACATTCGGGTATGACTTGATGCCGCCCGTGGCGGGCTGATTCGACCACACCGTCCACTTGCTGTACGAGTTGGCCGAGATGGTTTGCGGACCATACCCTGCGCCCCAGACATTGTTGTAAAGCGTATAGCCGCCGTTGCTCCAGGTGCCCCAACGGTCGCTGGAAGTCCAGGCTGCCGAAGCCGAAGAAGAGGAAGCCTTGGAGCTCGAGCTGGAGGACTTCGACGAGGACACGCTGCTGGACGAAGCCTTTGAAGATGCAACGCTCGACGATGAAGTCGATGTGGTGGCGCCATATGAACACCAGGCCGACGCCGCAAAGCTGTTTGAAGGGAAATTCGAACTCGCGCAGGCGACGCTGTTCGTGAAGGTGCCATAGACGAAGCTGCCGGCTTTACCGAGGGCGACCGAGCGGGTGCCACTGAAGGAACAGGTTGCACCGGTGTTCTGTGCGCACTTCGTGTAACCCGACGGATAGTCGGTGGCCGCATGCACGGCACCGAAAGACAAGCAGGCGACAACGCCCGCAACAAACTTGCGAATCATGACAATCTCCTTTGGTCTGGGTTTTGTTGCTGCCCCGTGATTCCTTGCTCTGGCCATCAGGCCAATGCGCGAATCACGGTCACGCCATCTCCGGGCGTGCTGCAATCTGGTCTCTCGGGACACCCAAGTCAACCAAAACTCGGACGCCGGTATTACTCAACATGCTTGCTGCCGCGCGCAGCAACTCATTGACACAAACGGTGATTTTGACAAACAAAGAGGATTCGTCCGGCCACGGCTTGCGGACGCCTCGCAAGCGGCCTCTTCACAGGAGCATGGTTCGTTTGAAGCACGGAAGAAATCATCGAAAACCGGCGCCCAGCCTGAGAATTTACTTCCACCTGCCAAATTAGTCCGTCCGTCTGGTCTACCCTAATTGACCCTTCAAGTCCGGATGAAAATCACCGTAAGAGATGACAGAGGCAGATGCTTTGGCCGCAGAGCCACAGCCAAAATCATCAAATTCGACAATTACCACCAAAGTAGTAGAAAATCTTTGCGCAAACGCGACAACGGTCACGACATGCTTATCGGCAAGCGCGTACCGTACGGCGGAACAAAAACAAGTTCAGTCAAGTCACCGTTTATATATACGAAGCGTCAAAAAAATAGAGTGGAGCTTTCATGAAGAAAATGCTGATCGTAGTTGTGGCGCTGGCCCTCGTTGGCGGCGGCGCAGCAGCGCTACTACCTGTCACCACTTGGGGAAGTGCTGCACCAAAGGAAGCCAAGCTGCCCAAAGATTTCGGCGCCTATGTGCTCAATGTATCTGACGGCCGGACCATGGCCATCAGCGTCTCGAACGAACTGTATAGCCTTCGCGTAAAGGGCATTACGCTGCCGACCTCGGCAGAAGCCGCGCATGAAGCAGATCTGGCTTTGCGTACCCTGGTTTTTGGTCGCAACATCTTGGTCGAAAACGCAACGAAAGCCGCCGACGGCGTCTATGAAGGCGACGTTCGCGTCGGCCCTGACCACGTTGCGGAAGCGCAGGTCTCTGCAGGTCTGGCTTCAGTCTCCGGTGGCAGCACTGAACTCGCTGCATTGCAGGAAACGGCCAAGAGCAACAAGGTCGGTATGTGGGCCCCGGCCGAGCCGGTGCCAGACACGTCCACCCAAAGCTCTGCCGCAGAACCGCAACCTGCCGCCAAGACGCTTTAAGCACGCAACTCAAACGACAACGCCTCGCTTCCTGCCCAGGAAGTGAGGCGTTGTCGTTTCTGGAGATGCCGCAACTACCGCCGGCACACCCGTTGTTGTTATTCCTCCAGCAGCGCGCGCTTCAGTTCCGCGGGGATGTTGGAAAGGATCACCGTATCCGAGCGGCGGTCATAAACGACCGCGCCTGAGCGCAGGCTCGCCCGATCGAATTCCAGCTTCCACTGCGGCGCATTCGCCTTGAAGCGCACCAAGGGGCGAATCGCCCGTCGATCCGGCACGAAGCCGCTGGCCAGATCGACCGACTCTTCATTCAATGCATCATTGAGACGCTGCGGCGCGTCCGGCCACACCTTCTCCGCGACCTCGCCCAGACTGAGCGGTGTGCTGCTTTCGCCCAGCTCGTCGAGATATCCGTGAGCACGCTGCATCAACTCGTCGCGCGCGCCCTGCTCCAGCCCTTGCGTGTCCGCGAAGTGATTCAAGGTCTTGACGAGTTTCTGCGTCTCCTTGAGCGCGATCACGACGTCGTTACAGCCGAGAAAGAGCTTGAAGTACTGGGCGACTTCGGCGCGCCCTTTGAGAAAGCTGATGTAACGCTCAGCGCCAGCCTGCCAGGCCTGCAGATCGATACGCCCGGCCACCCGCAGATTGGCGAAGTCCAGATGCGGGCTGTCAATGATCTCCAGGCTATCCGTAATCGCCGTGCCCATGGCTTCGGTAATCATCGCCACCAATAGCTGATCGGAGAGGCTGTTACGCGACCGCGCGATCAGCACGTAGCCACCACTGGCCAGTTGCTCGGCATCCACCCGGTCGCGCAGGTGTTCCATCATCTGCCGCGCCAGGGTTGCGAAATCCATGCGCCCCTCCAGCACGTGTTCGCGAATCAATCGCGGCATCGGAAAGTTGGTCTCGTCTTCCTCGAACTTGCCGTAACCCTTGCCGAGCTTGTCGGCGTAGTGCTGGCTGATGTCGTCGATCAGGCGCTGTGCAGAGGCCGTGATCGGGCTGGTGCCGGCGCGCAGGGCAATGCTGGCCGGGCCGTGCTGATCCTTGATGAGCTTGTGAACGACGAGATCGTTGATGCTTTGTTCGCTGAGTGTAGACGAGACCATGCGGGAACGTGCGGAAGGAAAGGAGTCGGAAAGAACGCGGAAAAAACGGCGGGGCCAAAAAACCCGAGGCGCGATTCTCTCACGGCATGGCGCGCGAAACCTGGCCAGGACGAAGCCGACTGAGAACGCGTGCGACGACCGCTTGGCCATGCCAATGCTATGCGGTACTTTGAGCGGCCCGCCAGACCCGTGCGCGAGCGGGAAAGCGGCTATCGAAGCCATTCATCAGGCCAGCGTGGAAGGTTTGAACGCGCCGCACCGCAATGACCGGGCGGCCCGTGAGATCGAGATGGATTTCAAGATCGACGTTTGAAAGGAGTCGCGCGCATGTTCATCAACGCCTTTTTCGCCTTCCTGCACTTTGTCGCAGCCTTCGGCGTGGTCGCCACTGTCGTCACCGAATGGCTGACACTCAGCCGCACACCAACCCTTGCCGAGGCTTTGCGCCTGCAACGTGTCGATGCCTGCTACGGGCTCTTCGCGATGCTGGTGCTGGTAGTGGGCTTCCTGCGGGTCTTCTATTTCGAGAAGGGCAGCGCCTGGTATTTGTCGAACCAAGTCTTCTGGACAAAGCTCGCGCTGTTCGCAGTCGTGGGGCTATTGTCGATCTACCCGACGGTGCTGTTCCTCGCCTGGCGCAAGGAGACGAGCCAGGGCAAGGCGCCCGTGCTGACGGAGAAGCAGTTCCTGAGACTGCGTTTGCTGCTGAGGGCGGAGGTCGGCCTGCTGCTCCTCGTCGTGTTCAGCGCCTCGATGATGGCCAAGGGCATCGGCCACTGAAGCAGCCTCAATTCACGCGCTTCTGCGTGAATTCCTCGTCGATGACGTCCTTGTAGTAACTCATCGGCGAGCTGCTCGACAGGAAGCGCCGCGCGATTTCGTCGCCCACGCCGCTGTATTGCATCACCGAGCCGCCATCGAACTCGATCTCGAGAATGCGCGCATTGCGGTCGTAACCTGCGGACTTGATACCTCCGCGGCGAATGGGTTTACGCTCGATTGCCATAGCCTGACTCTCCTCGTGTTGCTGGGCCTGCTCTCAGGCCTGTTCCGATCAGGCCGGCAGCAGATGACTGGCCCATAGATGCGCCGCTGCAAGCGAGCGCCACGGGCTGTATTGCGCCAGCACGCGCTGCGCTTCGGCCTGATCCAGCTTGTGCGCATGCCCCGTGATTCTAACGATAGCCGCTCGCACCGCTGCGTCGCCATGCAGAGAGCAATCCACGGCTCCCAAACCACGCATCAACACGTAGTTGGCCGTCCAGGGGCCGATGCCCTTGATAGCCGTCAGCACCTCAAACACCACTTCGGGTTCCGCCATGGCCAGCGAGGGCAGATCGAGCTTGCCATCTTCAACAAGTCTGGCAACGCGGATCAGCGCCTCGCTCTTGGCACGCGAGAACTGTAGCTGCCCCAGCGCGTCGGCGCTCATGCGTGCAACCTCGCTTGCGCCGGGGTAGCAGGCGAGTCCGCTGCTATGGCGCGCGCCACCTGACTCGATGAGCCGGCGCCTGAGCGTAATGGCGAAACCGAGTCCGATCTGCTGACCGATGATCGCCCAGGTCAAGGCCTCGAATGCCGTGGCCGTCTGCGGAATACGCAAGCCACGCTGCCGGCGGACGACTGCGCCCAACAATGCATCGTCGGCAACGCTCTCCTCGAACGGTTCGGGCTGAAGATGCAGGCCCAGCATGTGTCGCACGATTGCATCCGCTTGCACGGCGCTCGTATCGTCGTCGCCAGCGCCATCGATATCGAGTGCATGACGTGCTTCATGCTCAGTCAGGGCGATCGTCAGCATGGCCGGCTTGCCATCGAACATGAGCCCCTTCCGCAAAACGCCCTCGCCAAGGCGTTCAGCCAATTGCGAGGGGTCACGCCCGTGAAAAGCCAGGACTTCATCGGCACGATAGTTCGCGGGCAAGGGAATGGAGTGAGGCAACTTTGTCCTTTGACTATTTTGGGCAGCCCGGGCCCACGACGGGGCCGAAGGCAGCACCGCAGGATAACGGCAAAGCGCGGCGACTCGCGCGAGTGAGCTTCCGCAAAAGCGCCGTTCATCCCTCGTCAAACACCTCTCGCTCCGATCCGCCGGGCTTGTCGCGCAGTAGCGACAGCGCCGCAAACACAAGCAGCCATGGGGTTTCGCGCAATTTCGTCAGATCGCTCGCCCACCCTGTCGCTGACCAGCGACATAAGTGCTTCTCCGAATGCCTCAAAACAACAATAACCTGTTGATTTTTATTAAAATAATGCAATCGGCACGGGATGTGCTATGGCTCAGCAACATCCTTTCGTACGGCAAATATCGTGGCCTACCATTTCTCGACATCCCTGCCCCGCCTCCCGACGCACTCCGTCCTCCTCCCCCGCTCACGGCTGTCGGCTTGCGGCACGAGCCCGGGGCAAATCGTCGAACGACCGGGGCTGCTGGAATTCCTGCGTGAGCTGGCCTTCGAGAAAAGCCTGCCCATCGATGCGCGCTTCCACGGCCCGGCACTGCGTGTCGGCTTGGCTGCAACGCCCTGGCAATTGCAGCAATCGCTGGATCTGCTGATGCGACTCGATGTACCAAACCCGCTGAATGCACCAGCCCGGGCCGACACCACGGATGCCAATCTGGACCGCGTCGTCGCACTGGCCATGAACATGTCCCTCAACACGCCCTACACCGGCGCGCTGGCCACCATCTGGCTACGCCGCGATGGCGCCAGCGGCCTGCCGCAAGACGCCGTGCCAAGTGCACAACACGCCCTGGCGCAGATGCGTGAAGCCGGCAAGCGCCTCGTCGCCGTCGAAGCCATCGCTTTCGACCCGCAGGCGCCGCTGAAGATCGTGCTGGAACCGATGATGCATGCCCTGCGCAGCATCGTCGTCGACCTGTGGGACGCAACCGACATCATCACCACCTGCCCTGCGTCGCAAGTGGGTTATTACTGCAGCAAGCTGGGTTTCTCACGTCTTACCAAGCCGCGCCTCGACACGCTGCAGACAGCGCGCACAGCCCCCGTGATGCTGCACATGCCTACCCAGCGCATGGCCAGCATCATCGCCAAGAGTGCTGCTCCACGCGCCGAGGCCCTCAGCGCTTGAGCGGTCGCATCCGCCAGAAATGGCGCCTGCGATGTTGAGCAACATTGCGGCACGGGTATTGCCCGTGCGGTTTCAGAGTCGCTCGCCGAGCGCCGCCAACAGCGCCGCCCATCCAACCCGCTTCATCAGCGGGCGGTGGCGCTGGCATTATCCCGTCATGCACGTTCGTTACCCCGGCTCCTTTCTCAAGCTGCTGCTGATCGGCTTCGGCCTGGTCGCCCTGCCCCTGCTCGTCGCGCTGGGCGATGCCTACATCTCGCTCGAGAAGCTCATGCAACGCAGCGAGCGCTCGATCACGCACGCAGTGCAGATCACGCGCGACAGCCGTGCGCTGGGCGAGCAGATCACCGCGCTGGAACGCCTCGCCCGGCAACAACTGGTACTGGGCGAACAAGGCGTGCTGGATGCCTATGCCGCACGGCGCGCGCAGTTCCTGGAAGGCCTCGCCCATCTGAAAGACGTGGCCGAAGATGACGTGGCCAGCGCACAGCTCGCTGGCCTCACTGCGCGTGAAGCCTCGGTCTGGCGGGCACTCCAGCGCCAGGACCTGAGCCCGAAAGAAGCGCGCAGCATCGTTGGCGAGTTCTCCGGCATGCGTGACGCGGCTACCGAAGTCCTGCACCGTGCCGACATGCGCATCGAAGGCGACATTGCCGAGCTGCGCGAGAAGACCGAGCACGCACGCCACCAACTGCTGTTCCGCCTGCTGGCCCTGATACCCGTCGGCATCTTGTTGATCGCGGGCGTCATCTTCCTGATCCGACGTCCGATCCGTCACCTCGGTGAAGGGATACGTGGCCTCGGTGACGGCCAACTCGACAAGAAGATCGTTGTGCGTGGCCCGCGCGACCTCGAAGAATTGGGTCGGGAACTCGACTGGTTGCGCCTGCGTCTCAACGAGGTCGATGAGCAGAAGATGCGCTTCCTGCGGCACGTCTCGCACGAACTCAAGACGCCACTGACCGCCGTGCATGAGGGCACGCAGCTGTTGTCAGACCAGGTCTCGGGCGAGCTCAATGCCGAGCAGCGCGAGATCGTCGGCATCCTGCGCAGCAATTCAGCGAGACTGCGCCAACTCATCGAAAACCTGCTTGACTACAGTGGTATCCGCTTCCGCCCGACAGTACTGACGCGTGAGCCGGTTGCGCTGGCCGATCTGTTCGCCCAGATCGGCGAGGATCAGAAGCTCGCACTGGCCGCTCGCAAGCTGACCCTGCAAGCGTTCGATCACGGACTGAGTGTTGACGTCGATCGCGAGAAACTGCGCGTCGTGCTCGACAACCTCGTCTCCAACGCCGCGAAGTACGCGCCGGAGGAAAGCGTGATCGACCTGCTGGCGCAACGCCAGGCCGGCCAGACCTTGATCGAGGTGGCCGACCAGGGCCCGGGCGTACCGATGGAGAATGTCGAAAGACTGTTCGAACCCTTCGTACAGGGGCCGCCCCCACGCGATGCGGCATCGATCAAGGGAACCGGCCTGGGCCTTTCCATCGTGCGCGAGCTGGTCAGCGCACACGGCGGCAATGTGGAGCTGCTGTCGAATCAACCGCATGGCATGCGCGTACGAGTGAGCTTGCCGAACACAGCAATCACGGCCAACTGATTTCCGGCCGATACAAAATGAGGATTGCATGAAGCAGAGAATATTCCGGACAAGGGGTGCCGGCTTGCGTTCAGCAGCGCTGGCGGCCGCCCTGCCCGCCTTGCTGACGTCGGGTTGTGCAGAAATGAAATCCATCACCCTGGGTGCGAGCCAGAGCCCGGTGATCGAAGAGAGCCCGCGCGTCGACGCCCCTCAGGCACAAAGCCTGCTGAACTACGCCGGCAGCCTGCGTAGCCGCAGCAACAACGAATTGAATGCCGAGCTTGAACTGCTCAACCGCACGTACGCCCAGCACCGCACAGAAGACAATCGTTTGCGCCTGGCGATCTTCCATGCGATCACACCCGGCGGCGACCGTGCGCGCGCGCTCAGCTTGCTCGATCTGCCGCCTGGTGAGAACGCCGGCCGTGGCCGCAATCACCCGATCGCGGTACTGCTGATTCCGCTCCTGCAGGACGGCCGGCGCAGCGAAGACAACCTGCTTGCCACACAACAACGCCTGCGCGACGAACAGAAGCGCAGCGAAGCCTTGCAACAGAAGCTCGACGCGATTCGCGAGATCGAGAAGAAGATGATTGAACGCACACCGGCTAAAACCCCCTGATTCCGATGCCAGTTCAAAAGAACATCGAGCGGGGGAGGATCAGACGACGAGACAGTGCGTCAGCACGGCGAGGAGGCGCGTCCTCCATCCGCGACAAATGCTGTTCTGAAATGGAATTGGAATAAAAACGATGATGCGAAATCTCAATGCCCCTCGCATACTGCTCGTCGATGACGATGCAGACTTGCTACGCCTGTTGGCAATCCGCCTCAAGTCCAGCGGCTTCGAAGTCTTT
This sequence comes from Uliginosibacterium silvisoli, assembly GCF_036017035.1. Classification (NCBI taxonomy): domain Bacteria; kingdom Pseudomonadati; phylum Pseudomonadota; class Betaproteobacteria; order Rhodocyclales; family Zoogloeaceae; genus Uliginosibacterium; species Uliginosibacterium silvisoli. Next base: position 212,197 of record NZ_JAYXHS010000005.1, read on the forward strand.
CCCGCAGCCGGCGGCGAGCAGGCGCTGGCGATGCTCTCGATACAACGCCCCGACATCGTCGTCACCGATCTGCGCATGCCCGGCATCGACGGCATGGCGCTGTTCGACGGCGTGCGCCGCAGCCATCCCACCCTGCCCGTCATCGTGCTCACCGCACACGGCAGCATCCCCGACGCGGTCGAAGCGATGCAGCGCGGCGTCTTCGGTTACCTCACCAAGCCTTACGACGCAGCCGAACTCGTCGCGCAGATCCACCGCGCCATCGAACTCTCCGGCACCGCGTCGGCCAAGGACACGCCAGGTGGCGACAATGCCTGGCGTTCCGAATTCGTTACGCGCAGCCCGGTCATGGAGGACTTCCTGCAGCAGGCACGTCTCGTCGCCGGCAGCGAAGTCAGCGTCTTCATTCGCGGCCCCAGCGGCGCCGGCAAGGAGTTGCTGGCGCGCGCCATCCACAAGGCCAGCAGCCGTGCCAAGGGGCCTTTCGTCGGCATCAACTGCGGCGCCATTCCGGAGGCATTGCTGGAATCGGAGCTGTTCGGTCACGTCAAGGGCGCCTTCACCGGCGCCACCCGAGACCACGACGGCCTGTTCCAGTCGGCGCGCGGCGGCACCCTGTTCCTCGATGAGATCGGCGACATGCCACTGACATTGCAGGTCAAACTCTTGCGCGTACTCGAAGAGCGCGAAGTGCGCCCGGTCGGCGCAACGCGCAGCCTGCCGACCGATGTGCGCATGATCTCCGCCACCCATCGCAACATCGATGCGGCGCGCAGCGAAGGGCGTTTCCGCGACGACCTTTATTACCGCCTCAATGTGGTCTCGCTCAACGTGCCGGCGCTCGCCGAGCGACGCGAAGACATTCCGCTCCTCACCAACCACTTCCTGCAGCAGCTGGCCGAGCGCTACCAGCGCGGCCAGTTGTCGTTCGCCCCCGAGGCAATGGAAATGCTCGTCGCCGCGCCGTGGCCCGGCAATGTGCGCCAGCTGCTCAACGTCGTGGAACAAACCGTGGCGCTGTCGACCACATCCATCATTCCGACCTCACTCGTGCAGCGTGCCATCCACGAAGACAACCCCGCCATCGAAGCCTTCGAAGAAGCCCGCAGGCGCTTCGAACGCGAATACCTGGTGCGCTTGTTACGCCTCACCGAAGGCAACGTCAGCCAGGCCGCGCGCATCGCCAAGCGCAATCGCACCGAGTTCTACCGCCTGCTTTCGCGCCATCAACTCGAGCCAGGCATTTTCAAGAACGCGCCTTGAAGCCAGCCACAAAAAAAGCCCGCATCAGCGGGCTTTTTCATTCGGGCCTGGTGCAACTCACTGCACGCGCAGCTCGACGCGGCGCGCTTCACGCGCGTCGCCCGTGCCTAGCGTCTCTGCCGGCTTGCTGAGCTTGATACGCGAGTCTTCAATGCCTTGTGCTACCAGCCAGTCACGTACAGCCACGGCACGTTGCCTGGACACCTCGGCGTTGCGCGCTGCATCACCGGATGCGTCGTGGAAGCCGGATACGAGCGCAATGCGCTTGGGTTCGGCCTTGGCTGCGGCAACCACCTTTGCCAGTTCGGCAGCGGCGTCCGCCGAGATGTCGGCATTCCCCAGCTCGAAATAGACCTTGGCAAGCGCTTCACCCACGGCGGCAGGCGCTTCTTCCGCAGCGGTCGCTGCGGGCGCACCCGCGGGTGCCTTGCCGAGCGTTGCCCACGCGCCAAAGGTCACGACGGCGGCAACAATCACGGCGACGACCGCGCCCACGATGAAAAATGCACTCTTCTGATTCTCGTCCTGATCACTCATGGCTTGCTCCAGTGGGTATTTGAAATTCGGGTGACGAGAGTCTATCCGATCCACATTACGGGGTCATGCGAGCTGACAACACGCCGCTGCGACGACAATTCCGCAGATCCCACATCCGTCACGAGTTTTTACCTTCGTGCAGCGCACCATGGCTATTCTGATGGTATCGGCATAAACACTTGGTCTATAGTCAGCAATCCTGCAACGGAGACAGACCATGAGAAAAATACTCCGCTCACTGGTGATCCTCGCCGCCTGCCTGACCACGGCGGCCCCGGGCGTGCGCGCGGCCGAGGCAATGAAGTTCATCCATCCGCCGCCCGAGAACGAGGGCGATCAGCGCCACACCTATTATTGGGAGTTGCTGGACGCGGCCTTGCAGGCGAACAAGAGCAAGTACGGTGACTACCAGCTCGCCCCCTACGACAAGCCCATGAATTTCCTGCGCGCGGTGGCGGAGCTGGAAAGCGGTGACACCGGCCGGGTGAATGTCGTGGCGCGCGCGACCAATCTGGATCTGGAGCAGCGCCTGCGCCCCGTCCCGATCCCGCTGGACAAGGGCTTGCTGGGCTACCGCCTGTTCCTGATCATGCCGGAGATGCAGGCCAGGCTGGACAAGGTGCAGTCCCTCGACGACCTGCGCCAGTTCTCGATAGGCCAGGCCTCGCCGTGGACGGACGTGAAAATCCTGCAGGCTGCCAACATGAAACTGGTGATTGCAGACAACTACGAAGGCCTGTTCCACATGCTGGGCATTCGTCGTTACGACTTGTTCTCGCGCGGGGTCAACGAGATCTACAGCGAGTGGGAAGCTCACAAGAGCAGCGTGCGCGGGCTAACGATCGAAAAGAACCTGATCCTGCAGTACCCCATGCCGCGCTACTTTTTTGTGCCGCGCACGGAGGCCGGCGCCCGCATGGCCGAACGCATCGAGGATGGATTGCAGCGCCTCGCCAAGTCCGGGGAGTTCGAGCGTCGCTATCAAGCCTACAAGAAGCTGGTGCTGGCGGACGTGCATCTTGCGGGGCGACGTGTCTTTCGCCTGCCCAACGCTCAACTGTCGCCGCTTGCACCACTTCACGAGAAGTTCTGGTGGGACGATCTGGCGGCCGAGCTGGCTCCCAAGCGCTGAAGGACGCCGCGCCAGTCTCATTGCGCACCTGACGTGCCGTGCCCGTATCGGGTGCCCACTGTCTGCCTGCGGCGACACGGCAAAGGCGCCCCGCCGCTGCCTGCGCCCCGTTCAATGCCAGAAGCTGTCGCCATGCCACGACTGGCAGACATTTCCTGCCTCAGCCCAAGCCACTGTTTAGTAAAGAAAAGTCGATCTGGCACGGCATCTGCACTAGCGTGCCATGCACACACGAATCTGTTTCTTCCTGAGCCTCATCCTCGCCGCGTGCGGCGGGGGTGGCGGTGGCGGCTCGGCCTCCAACACGCAGTCCTCCGGCGCGACGAGTTCGACAGCGCCAGCCTCCTCGTCCTCTTCCGCAAGCAGCACGACAGCCAGCAACGTTACGGGATGCAGTACGCCGACGGGTCGCGTGCTGGAGGTCGGGCCGGGCAAAACCTATGCAACACCCAGCGCCGCCGCGACAGTTGCGCTTGACGGTGACACGGTGCGCATCGCCGCAGGCAATTACAACGGCGACGTGGCAACCTGGACACGCGCCAACCTGACCATCTGCGGTGTGGGCGGCCAGGCGCACGTTTATGCCAATGGCAATAGTGCGGGCGGTAAGGCGATCTGGGTTGCGGCCGGCAACAACATGGTGGTGGAAAACATCGTCTTCCACGACGCGGCAGTCGCAGACCAGAACGGCGCCGGCATCCGCATCGAACCGAACGTGAACATCACGATTCGTGGCTGCGGTTTTCTCGATAGTGAGAACGGCATTCTCGGCGGCAGCGGCACGAGCAACATCGTGATCGAACGCAGTGAGTTTGCACGCAACGGCCGTGGTGACGGCTACACCCACGGTCTCTATATCGGTACGGCAAACAGCCTGACCGTGCGGCAGAGCTTCTTCCACTCGACGAGAATCGGCCACAACCTGAAGAGCCGTGCGAAGAGCAACCGCATCGAGAACAGCTACTTCATGGACGGTAACAGCGGCACGGCCAGCTACCAGGTCGAGTTCCCGAACGGTGGTGAGGTGTTCTTGCGCGGCAACCTGATCCAGAAAGGGCCGAATGCCGACAATGGCGTGTCGGTCTCGTTCGGTGCGGAAGGCATCAGCACGTGGCCGACAAACACCATGGAGCTACGCCACAACACCCTGGTCAGCACGCTGAACGGAGGCGTCTCCCTGTACGCCGCCCCCGGCATCCAGTCACTCACACTCGTCGCCAACCTCTTCGCCGGCAATGCCGGCCTGTTGGCCGGGCTCGCAACGAACAGCGGCGTGTTCACGCAGCAATCGAGCGTCACGACCGCCGCCAGCAACCTGCCCGGCGCGACCAGCATCAACGCGCCGAACTTCTGGCCCGCTGCAGGTGTCCTTGGCAGTCTCGCGCTGGCGGGTGTGCCCGATGCGCAATATCTGCAGGACTCGCCGACGCCGCTGACATCGCGCGCCATCAACGGCAGCACGCGCCTCGTCGGTGCACTGCAGGCCGCGCCTTGAATCCCCGAATCCATGTGTGACACGCACACCCGCCCCACGCACAAGACACAAGGAGAGTCCGATGTCGAAACACAAGACCCGACGCGCAACAGCGCGTGGCTTCAACCAGAAACGCGCGGTACGCAATTTCATGGTGGTGTCTGCGCTCTACATGACCATGCCGCCGCTGGAGGCCGCGCGCCCGGTAGCGCTACAGGGCATTTCCTTCAGCCAGCTGGACTTGAACCGCAACGGTTTCATCGAGCGCCAGGAGGCCTCACGCCCGCAGTTTGCTGAGCTGCTGCGCTCAGCCGATCTGGACAAGGACGGGCGTCTGTCCGAGGAAGAGTTCAAGGCCGCGCAGGGCGCAGAGCGGACCGTGAAGGTGAAGCGGAGCAAGTAGTCTTGAAGGCGGATCCTGAGCCCGGCTGCGGCATCGCGCAGCTAGCGAACCGAACCATGCCCGCTACGAAGCACGCGGCGGTCGAGCACCGTTCCCTCACGAGGGCATGGCCCATTCCGCAACGAACTCAGCGCAGCAATTGCGCCAACGGCTTGAGCTCCGGCGTTTCGCGAATGCCATCGGCCACCATGCCGGCCACGACCTGTGCGCCCTTCTCCTGGAAGTGTGTCGTATCAGGCTTCTCGAAGGTGCCGCTGGCCTGCGTGGCGTAGTACGGGTACTTCAGCTTGTCAGCAACAGCCAGCCAATAGTCTTTCCAGTCGGCCTGATGCGCGTTGGCAAAGGCAATCGTTTTGGCTTCGAGGTCGATCAGGGGCACCTGATCGACACGCGCCGTGTCCTTCACCGTCTGGCTGTAGTTGCCTGTGAAAGCGAAACCGTTGCCGGTTTGCGGCGAGATGTAGTGATTCGCAACGACCGGAAAACCTTCCTTGCGAGCCTCATTCCAGACCTTCGTGCTCGGTGTCAGCATCACGGGCGTAGCGCCTGCGGCGCGCGCCTCGGTCACGTAGCGCTGCAGTGATTTCTGGAAAGACATTTCCGGATGGCCTGCGGGAAACTGTGGCTTGCCGTTGATGTCGTTCGGGTAGGTACACAGCCCGGCTACATCCGCAGGTCCGCGGTCCTTTTTCAGTGACTCGCAGCTCTGGTCATTGATGCCATGGTTGATGAGTACATAGTCACCCTTCTGCATGAAACGCGACATCTGCTGGTACCAGCCGCCGTTGTAGAAATCCTTTGAGCTGCGACCGGCACGCGCGGCATTGAGCACCTTTACGCCACTGCCAGGCTTGAACTGCTCTTCGAACACCTGGCCCCAGCCCTTGCGCGGAAGACGTTCCAGCTCGTAAGTCGCGGCCGTCGAATCGCCGATGATGAGAATACGCACCTTCGCGTTGCGGATCTCGCTCAGCTCCTTCTGTGCGCGCTTGAAATCCAGCGGCTCATACGGCCCACTGCCGACCAGCCCAACGATGGGGCGGAAGCTGATATCGGTGAGCACCGTGTACGACGACTCGCTGGTCGGGTTGTCGTAGTTGCGGTTGTGGTTGATCACGTCGAGCACGGCATCGACGCCCGTGTGGTCGGCCTTCATCGGCGCTGTGACGGGGTCGAAACTGTCAGCGTCGGCTACGCCTGCCTCCTTCAGCGCCGACTTGAAGCCCGCCCGCATGGTGCGCGTCGCAACTGCGATCTGCTCCACTGTCGCACCGGCGCTCTTGCCGGAATCGACGAACTGTTGCGGACCGATGAACTTGAGATTCACGGCAACATCCGACGCGATGCGATCAGTCAGTGGATTGACGTTGGCGATGTTGTTGCCAGCATGCACTGCGGGCAACAACGCCGCCATGCAGCGCGCACGCAAGGTGGCGTTGTAGCGGCAGTTCGTGTTCGGCCCGGCTTCGATGGCAGAAACGAGCAAGGGCGCCGACATGCCATCGACATCCACGCTATAGGCGCCCTGCGCATTCGCCTTCGTGCTGCGCGTGAGGCCCTGCGTGTCGACCACGGTCACGCTCGCGCCGGGCAGCGGGCCACCGATTGCAACGACGCCTTGCAGGGTTGTCGTGGATGTACCAAGACTGGAGCAAGCCGCCAGCAATACGACTGCGTTAAGGCTCGCAAGGGCAAGCGCTTTTCGAAGTTGAATCATCGTTTCTCCGTTATTTGATATTGGGCCGCAAAACTCGCAAGAAAGCGGAGCGAGCGCGTTGCTGGCAAGGCGGCACGCGCAGAGCAGTGCTCATGCACGGCGAGCGGGCCAACGCAGTCAGCGACATGCGCAGCCCGTTTTATTGCGGGTTTTTGAGCATTGCGGCGAGCCTGCTCAATTCAGGCGTCTCCCGAATCCCCTGCGCCACCATCTCGGCCACCGCGCGCGCGCCCTTCTCCTGGAAGTGCGTGGTGTCCGGCTTGTCCCAGGTGCCAGATGTCTGCGTGGCGTACCACGAATACTCGGCAGGCTTCACGGCCAGCCAGTAGTCCTTCCAGTCCGCCTGATGCGCGTTGGCGAAGCTGATGGTCTTTGCCTCGATATCGATAAGCGGCACGGTGTTGGCGCTCGCCGTGTCCTTGATCGTCTGGATGTAGTCACCGATGAAAGCAAATCCCTGCGTGTCGTTTTGTGTCGTGAAGTGATTCGGCACGACCGGGAAGAGGCCATCCTTGCGATCCTTGTTCCAGACGCGGGAAGTCGGGGTCATGAGCACTGGAATGGCACCCTTGGCACGCGCCAGTGTGATGAAGCGCTCGAGCGACTTCTGGAATGACATGTCCGGCCTGCCTGCCGGATATTGCGGTTTGCCGCTGGCATCGTTGGGATAGCTGCACAGGTTGGCGACATCTGCCGCGCCTCTATCCTTCTTGGTCGCGTCACAACTCTGGTCGTTGTGACCGTGATGGATCATCACGTAGTCGCCAGGCCGCAGATAGGCCGCCATCTGCTCGTAGTAGCCCTGGTTGTAGAAAGCGCGCGAGCTGCGGCCCGACTTGGCGTTGTTCACTACCTTCACCTTTGCGCCGGGCTTGAACAGTGCTTCGAAAACCTGCCCCCAGCCCATACGTGGCAAGCGCCCCAGCTCATACGTGCTCGCGGTTGAGTCGCCAACGATGAGGATGCGCGTGTAGGCAGGGTCGATCAGCTGAGTCTTGGCCGCTCTGGCGCGCGCGAAATTGAGCAGTTCGAGCGGGCTCTGCGCGTCCAGCTTGCCGACGAAGTAATAGTCCGCATCCAGCAAGGCCGTGCCGCCCGGTACGCCGCTGTTGTTGTCGTACCCACGGCTGGGCACGAGCACATCCAGCACGGCATCGACGCCGGTGCGATCGGCCTTCATGGGCGTGCTGACCGGGTCAAACTGCTCCGCGTCGACAACCCCCGCATCCTTCAGCGCCTGCAGGATGGCTGGCCGCAATGCAGCGGTCTGTACGCGGATGCTCTCGGCCGTCACACCGCTGCTACGGCCACTATCGATGAGCCCTTGCGGCCCTTTGAACTTGAGCCCCTGGGCGACGCCGGAGACGACCCTGTCAGTCAGTGCGTTGATGTTGGCCGTCGTACCCTCCGGCCCAAGCTGTGCAACCAGGGCGCCGAAGCATTTGGCCCAGGGCTTCGCGCTATCGTCGCAATTGGCGTTGCCCGGCTCAACTGCAGACAACAGTAGCGGCGCAGTCAGCCCCGCAGCATCCAGCACATAGGAGCCCTGTGCGTCAGCCGTGGTGCTGCGCTTCACGCCATTCGCGTCTGCCACGGTCACGACGGCATGCGACAGCGGCCCCCCTACCGACACCACGCCACTCAGGCGCGTGCCGGCACTCACGCCCGGCGTACTACAACCGATCACGCATGCTGCTGCGCCCACCCCTGCCACCACTCCCCGCCAGTTCACTGCACCCACGAGCACTCCTTTTCCAGTCCGGCATCCTGCTTTTCAGCGTTCGCGGATCATGGCGGAGCACCTGCAGCGCTTCTTGACGTTGATTGCGGTTTTCGTCGCCGCCAGCGTTGGGCAACGGCGACAGGCCGAAGCCCCGTGACGACAGGGCTTTCGCACAGCTCTGCCATGTCGCCTGTCGTCATTAGCCAACAGACAATATTCAATGAAAATTTCAATCCATTGAATTTCAAAAGAATTTTTCCAGGAACGGGCCGTGCGAACAGGAAAGTGGAACGCCATCCGATACATCCGGATATTCCGACAAGCAAACCTTCAAGGAGAAGTCGCATGAAAAACATGAGCCAAACCCTGTTGTCCCACGCCTGCATCGGCGCATCCGCTCTGCTGCTATCCATCGGCGCCGCCCAGGCGGCTGATCCGGCGCGGAGCTCGTCACCAAGCTTCGGCGCGCTGGACGTTAACCGCGACGGCTATATCGACGTCAAGGAGGCCAGTCCATCGCTGGAAGTCACGGGCTGGCTGTCTTCCGCAGACAAGGACAAGGACGGCCGCCTTTCGGCAGCTGAATTCTCTGCCGCGCAAGCCGCTCTGGGCATAGAACAGAAGTAGCCCTCGGCATGCCCGCCGTCGCCCGCCATGGCGGGCACGTGTGGACCTCGCAATGCGGCAGCGGTCGCCCCGCATATCGGCCGCCGCCGCGTTCCCGTACAATTGCGGCCGATGGAAACAGCAGCACCAACCCTCCTCTCCGCCTGGCCGCGTTACCGCCCCGATCTCAAGCCCGCTCCCTTCCTGCCCATGTCGCGCGCAGAGATGGACGCTCTTGGCTGGGACACGTGCGACATCATCGTCGTCACGGGTGACGCGTATCTCGATCACCCCAGCTTCGGCATGGCGCTGATCGGCCGCATGCTGGAGGCACAAGGATTCCGCGTCGGCATCATCAGCCAGCCGGACTGGCATTCGGCAGAAGCCTTCCGCGCGCTCGGCAAACCGAACCTGTATTTCGGCATCACCGCCGGCAATATGGATTCGATGATCAACCGCTACACGGCCGACAAGAAGCCGCGTTCGGATGACGCCTACACCGCACACGCTGCGCCGGCCAAGCGCCCGGACCGCGCCGTCACCGTCTACGCCCAGCGCGCGCGCGAAGCCTATCCGGATGCCAATATCATCATCGGCAGCATCGAGGCCAGCCTGCGCCGCATCGCGCACTACGATCACTGGAGCGAGAAGGTGCGCCGCTCCGTACTGCCCGATTCGAAGGCCGACCTGCTGATCTTCGGCAATGCCGAGCGTGCGGTCGTCGAACTCGCACACCGCCTCGCTGCAGGCGAGCCCATCGAAAGCATCCGCGACATGCGCGGCACGGCTTTCATGGTCAAGCGCGACTGGAAGCCGGCGGAAGACTGGATCGAGATCGACTCGCTCTCGCTCGACCGCCCCGGCCGCATCGATCCGCATCCCGATCCTTACGCGATGGAGCCGCAGCAGGCTGCGACGACGCCGAATGCGGATGGCTCGGCCCCGGTCCAGATCGTGCCTGCTGCCGCGCGCGTCGCTTCACGCAAGGCATTGCGCGCGAAGACCGTCGTGCGCCTGCAGCCCTATGAAGTCATCAAGGACGACAAGGTGCTCTACGCGCACAACTCGCGCGTGTTCCATCTAGAGTCCAACCCCGGCAATGCGCGCGCACTCGTGCAAGGGCACGGCGATCGCGACGTATGGCTCAACCCGCCACCGATCCCGCTCAGCACGCCGGAGATGGACTACGTTTTCGACGCGCCTTTCGCGCGCGCACCGCACCCGAGCTACGGAGATGCGCACATCCCCGCGTGGGAGATGATCCGCTTCTCGATCAACATCATGCGTGGCTGCTTTGGTGGCTGTACTTTCTGTTCGATCACCGAGCACGAAGGCCGCATCATCCAGAGCCGTTCGGAAGGCTCTATCCTGCGCGAGATCGAAGAGATCCGCGACAAGATCCCGGAATTCAAGGGGCATATCTCCGACCTCGGCGGGCCGACGGCCAACATGTACCGCATGGCCTGCAAGAGCAAGACCATCGAGGAGTCCTGCCGTCGCCTGTCCTGCGTCTATCCCGGCATTTGCGAGAACCTCAACACCGATCACTCGGCGCTGATCCAGCTCTACCGCAAGGCGCGCGCAATTCCGGGCGTCAAGAAGATCACCATCGGCTCGGGCCTGCGCTACGACCTCGCCGTGCGCTCACCGGATTACGTGAAGGAACTCGTCACGCATCACGTCAGCGGCCTGCTGAAGATCGCGCCGGAGCACACGGAAGAAGGTCCGCTGTCGAAGATGATGAAGCCCGGCATCGGCAGCTACGACCGCTTCAAGCAGCTCTTCGACAAGTACTCGAAGGAAGCAGGCAAGAAGCAGTTCCTCGTGCCCTACTTCATCGCCGCGCACCCGGGCACGACCGACGAGGACATGCTCAACCTCGCCCTGTGGCTGAAGAAGAACGACTTCCGCCCGGACCAGGTGCAGACCTTCACGCCAACACCGCTCGCCATGGCGACGACCATGTACTACACGCGCAAGAATCCGCTGCGCAAGGTCACGGAAGATTCGGAAGAAGTCGTCACGGCACGCAGCGGCGTGCAACGCAAATTGCATAAAGCGCTACTGCGTTATCACGATCCGGCGGGTCACGACATCATCCGCGAACACCTGCGCAACATCGGCCGCACCGACCTGATCGGCAATAGTCCGCAACACCTGATCCCGCGCGAACCGCCGGCGCATCTGCAGCGCCGTGGTGCTGCGCCGGGCAACGACTTCGTACATGCCATCAAGTCGGGGCAGCCAAGAACCAGGCCGAGCGCGCCTCAGCGACCAACCACCGCGCGACCGGCCTCACGCCCTGCACCGCAAGGCAAGCCGCGTGGCAAACGCTGAAGACACATTGCGCGAAGCTACAACAGTTGCCCGCGTTCTGGGTTAAGGTAGTCGCTTTCGCTTCAACCAGTTTCGCAACATGAATTCGATCTGCGTGTTTTGCGGCGCATCGGCCGGTGACAACCCGGTCTATCGGGCCGCAGCCACCGAGATGGGCAGCTTGCTCGGCAAGTCGGGCCTTGAACTGGTGTGGGGCGGAGGTCACGTCGGGTTGATGGGCGTCGTCGCAGATGCCGCAGTCTCTGCAAGTGGTCACGTGTGGGGCGTCATTCCCGCCTTCATGGAAGCGCGCGAGCTTGCCTATCGCATCGATCCCGCAGCACCCGGCAGCGCGGAACTCCTCTCCGTAGACAGCATGCACACGCGCAAAGCTGCCATGGCCGCACGCGCCGACGCCTTCGTCGCCATGCCGGGCGGCTTCGGAACGATGGACGAGCTTTTCGAGATCCTGACCTGGGCGCAGCTCGGCTTGCATGACAAGCCTGTCGGTTTGCTCAATACCCAGGGCTTCTTCAATCCCCTCATTGCAATGGTCGAGCACATGCGCGCCGAGGGCTTCGTCAAAGCACAGCACGCAGATCTCATCCATATCGCGGACACGCCGCAAGCGCTGCTCGCAAGCCTGCGAACAGCATTCGATGCACGCTCAAAGGCCCCCGATGCTTGAGCTGCTACAACGCGCTGAACTGACACTGCCGCTGTTCGTCCTGATCGCCATCGGCTATCTGCTGATGCGCTGTTTCAAGTGGCCGCAAGAAGTCTCCGATGCGCTGACGCGCTTCGTGTTCTCCGTCGCGCTACCCGCCCTGCTGTTCAGCATGATGAGCGATCTGTCGCAACTCCCTCCGGTGGACATGCGCCTGCTGATCGCGTTCTTTGGTAGCTGTCTCGTGGTTTTTGCACTCGGCCGCCTGCTGGCCGCGCGCCTGTTCCATCTCGATGGGGTCTCGGGCTCCGTATTTGCACTCGGCGGCGTGTTCTCGAACAACGCCATGCTGGGCATCCCGATGGCCAAAGCGCTACTCGGGCCAGCTGCTTTACCTTCCGTGGCGCTGGTACTGGTTTTCAACGCACTGATCCTGTGGACCCTGGTTACGATTTCCGTGGAGTGGGCGCGTCACGGCAGCCTGTCGCTGGAGGGCTTCACCAAGACAGCGTGGAGTGTCATCACCAATCCCCTCGTTGCGGCCATCGTCGCCGGCACGATCGTCGGTTTGACCGGCGTACATCTGCCGACCACGATCACCGCGCCGCTGACCATGATCAGTCAGGCTGCGGCCCCCATGTCGCTGATTGCCCTGGGTATGGGGCTCGCCGAGTTCGGCATTCGCGCCGGATGGCAGCAAAGCGTAGCAATCTGTGTCCTGAAGCTGGTCATGCAGCCTCTGGTGATCTGGCTGATTGCACGGGCTCTGGGCTTGCCACTTCTCGAAACCCAGGTCGTCGTCCTGCTGGGCTCGATCGCCGTGGGCGCCAATGTCTACCTCATGTCGCGCCATTTCCGCACGATGGAAGGCCCGATCGCAGCGAGCCTGGTGCTGTCGACGGTACTCTCCGCCATCAGCACACCGGTGGCGCTGACGCTGATATCGCTATCGGCGCCATAGCTTCCCTCGCGGATTGAATTTGGATAGGATGCCCCCACCCTAGGCCGTACTGCGCAAGCGAATGCGTCCATTTCAACCCCGACGCAACCTTGCCTCCTGCATCGAACGGCCCTTAATTGCGAGGAATCATGAGCGAAAACATCCTTCACGTTACTGACAGCGGCTTCGACCAGTCGGTACTCCAGTCCCCAACTCCCGTTCTGCTCGACTACTGGGCTGAATGGTGCGGTCCCTGCAAGTCGATCGCCCCCATCCTCGACGAGATCGCCAAGGAATACGCTGGCAAGCTGGTCGTCGCCAAGCTGAACATCGACGAAAACTCCGACACGCCAGCCAAGTTTGGCGTGCGTGGCATCCCGACCTTGATGCTGTTCAAGGACGGCAATGTCGTCGCCACCAAGGTCGGCGCACAAGCCAAGTCGCAGCTCTCCGCCTTCATCGACAGCAACCTGTGATGAAGACAGCTTCGCGCCAGTCACAAACTGGCGCGAAGCATTGACAGGACGGGGTTCTCGCGTTTAGAGTCCCATTCAGTCCATCGGCTCCTGCACTCTTCCGCTCCAGCGGCGCAGATACCGGCCCAAAGGCCCAGGTTAGAGCCCAAGCCCGAACACTCGTTAGTAGCCGGGCACGCAAAAAATCCAATAATTCCAATTCAAGTTTCCACCGGGCTTGCGCCCTTCCTCCGTTCCCAAGTCTCTTCGTCCCTCAGGGTCCTCCATGCACCTCTCAGAGCTTAAAGCGCTTCACGTCAGTGAATTGCTTGAAATGGCAATCAGCAACGACATCGAAGGCGCGCAGCGACTGCGCAAACAGGAACTGGTTTTCGCGCTGCTGAAGAATCAGGCGAAAAAGGGCGAGCCGATTTACGGCGATGGCGCACTGGAGGTTCTGCCGGATGGTTTCGGTTTCCTGCGCTCTCCCGACATTTCGTACCTGGCCGGCACCGACGACATCTACGTATCGCCCTCGCAGATCCGCCGCTTCAACCTGCACACCGGCGACACCATCGAAGGCGAGATCCGCACCCCGAAGGATGGCGAGCGCTACTTCGCGCTGGTCAAGGTCGACAAGATCAATTTCGAGCCGCCAGAGAACTCCAAGCACAAGATCCTGTTTGAAAATCTGACGCCGCTGCATCCGGACAAAGTCCTGAAGCTCGAGCGCGACATGCGCGGCGAAGAGAACACCACCTCGCGCGTGATCGACATGATCGCGCCGATCGGCAAAGGCCAGCGCGGCCTGCTGGTGGCTTCGCCGAAGTCCGGCAAGACCATCATGCTTCAGCACATCGCCCACGCGATCACTGCAAACCATCCGGAAGTCGTACTCATCGTCATGTTGATCGACGAGCGCCCGGAAGAAGTGACCGAAATGCAACGTTCGGTGAAGGGCGAAGTGGTTGCTTCGACTTTCGACGAACCGGCAACACGTCACGTGCAGGTCGCCGAAATGGTGATCGAGAAGGCCAAGCGCCTGGTCGAGCACAAGAAAGACGTCGTCATCCTGCTCGACTCCCTCACCCGCCTCGCCCGCGCCTACAACACCGTCGTGCCCGCCTCCGGCAAGGTGCTGACCGGTGGTGTCGACGCCAACGCCCTGCAGAAGCCCAAGCGCTTCTTCGGCGCCGCCCGCAACATCGAAGAAGGCGGCTCGCTGACCATCATCGCTACCGCGCTGATCGACACCGGCTCGCGCATGGACGATGTGATCTACGAAGAATTCAAGGGCACTGGCAATATGGAAATCCATCTGGATCGCCGTATGGCCGAGAAGCGCATCTACCCTGCCATCAACGTCAATCGTTCCGGCACGCGCCGCGAAGAGCTACTGCTCGAACCGGCCGCGATGCAGAAGATCTGGATCCTGCGCAAGCTGCTCTACAACATGGACGAACTCGACGCGATGGACTTCCTGCTCGACAAGGTCAAGCAAACGAAGACCAACTCCGAGTTCTTCGAGGCAATGCGCAGGGGTTGAACCCGCAACAAACGGCCGCACTTGAGTAAACGCAGGCTTCCTGCCATACTCGCGGTCTTTGATTTTCAGGGCGGTTACACCTTCCGCCCGCTTTTAAGGAAAAAACATGAAAGCCGATACCCATCCGAATTTCGTCGAAGTGCAGGTCACCTGCAGCTGCGGCAACACCTTCAAGACCAGCTCCACGCTGGGCAAGCCGAACTACCACATCGAAGTCTGCTCGGAATGCCACCCGTTCTGGACCGGCAAGCAGAAGGTCATGGACACCGCAGGTCGTATCGAGCGCTTCCGTAACAAGTACGGTTCGAAGAGCGCCTGATTTTCCTGTGCGTCTAGAAAAGGCAGCTGCGGCTGCCTTTTTTTGTGGACCGCGCTGCGCGCCCTCGCTTACCTGTTTCGGGCAAGAATGATGGATACTCAGCCCCTGTCTGAGCCACCAACAACCAGAAAACTGAATGTTCAAACGGCCTGCAATAGAGTTCACGACCGCCCCGCCGCAAATCGTCAATATCCAGGGCTGGGTGTTGATCCTGCTGTTCCTTGCGTACATTCTTCCTGGCAATGTTGGCCACGCGCCCTGGCGCGGCGATGATGTGGTGCACATCGCCACCACTGCCAGCATGCTGCACTCGGGCGACTGGCTGGTACCGCGCATCGCAGGCGTCGCTTTTCTCGACACACCACCACTGCATTACTGGCTGGGCAGCCTGACCGGAATCCTGCTTGGCTGGCTGCTACCGCTGCACGATGCGATTCGCCTGGCGAGCGTGGCTGCACTCGCATTCGGCTTGTGGGCGTTGCGTGAAGCCGTCAAACGCTTCGTTCCTGCAGAGGCGCCAGCAATCCATTCGGGCAATGCAACTGTTCTCGTTGCGCTGGCCTCCATGGGTTTGCTGATTCATGCGCACGAGGCGCAGCCGCTCATCACCCTGTTCGCAACCGTCGCCGGCACGCTATGGGGACTCTCCATGCTGGCCGAAGCGCCACGCCGTGCAATAGTCGTCGCAGGTGGTTTCCTCGGGGCCAGCTTCCTTGCGAGCGGCCTGTCTGCCCTGATCCTCACCCTGCCCACCTGCGTCGTCGCCTTGACGATCAGCCGCCCTCAGCGCATCACTTTCTCCAGCCTCTGGCCCGGACTATTGCTGGCGGTGGTCTTGATCGCCCTGTGGCCCATCCTGCTTGCCCGGCAAAACGAGTACCTGCTTACACAGTGGTGGCAGCAAGAACTTTCGAGCATCACGCCAGCTTTTCCGCCGAAGCGCTTCTCCGCGCTCGTCAATCTGTTGAGCTGGTTTGCATGGCCGCTGTGGCCGATCGCAGGCTGGGTGCTGTGGACACGCCGCCACCAAATCACGGACGCCGCTTACGCTTTACCGCTCACCGCATTCTTGTGCGCGCTCTGGATCGTCGTCACAACGGGCACGGTACGTCCCGCCAACGCAATACCGCTCCTGCCCCCCCTGATCCTGCTTGCCGGGCCTGGTATCAATCGCTTGCGCAAGGGTGCCGCGAACCTGCTCGACTGGTTCGGCATCATGACGTTCACCTTGATCGGCGCCTTCCTGTGGTTCTCCTGGGGCAGTCTGCACCTCGGGTACCCTGCTGCGCTCGCGCGCAACATCACGCGCCTCGCCCCGAACTTCACACCGCACATTTCCTGGTGGGCAATTCCACTGGCGGTGCTGCTATCCATTGGTTGGGTGCTGGCCTTGATGGCCGTGCCCCGCTTCCAGCTGCGTGGCGTGCTGCGCTGGGCACTGGGTATGACGCTCGCCTGGGGACTGGCCACCACGCTATGGCTGGACTGGTTCGACTACGACAAGAACTACACGCGCATCACGTCACAGATATCCGCACAAGTACGTGAAAACAAGGACTGCGTAATGGGGCTCGGCACGGGCGATGTGCAACGCGCAGCACTTGATTACTTCAGCAAGATCCGCGTCCAACGCTTCAGCAGATCGAATACAAAATGCAATCTGGTGCTGAGCTACCAGTCCGGACGCAATGCGCTTTCCGCACCTGGCGAAGACTGGTCGCTGCAATGGAGTGAGACGAAGGGACGCGGCCGCCTGCAGGAGCAGTTTGCGCTGTTCCGGCGCAAGGGCAGCAAGGCGGACTAAGCCCAGTCTGCGAGAAACTCGCGCCAGGGCGGCTCGTTGAGCGCCTCTAGCGCGGCACGGACCATGCGGACCTTCGCGGCGTATTGCGATTCATCCAGAAGGCCCAGCGTCATTTGCGAACGTAGACAGACGAGGTGCCCGATCACGGCATCTGTGGCGCAATGCGCATGTACTGCGTCACGTTTGCCCGCACGCCACGCATTCCAGATCTGATTGTCAGCCAGGCCCCGTTGCCCCGGGAACCCGCACAGCCGGGCCAGCTCGTGTAGTCCAGGCCGGCCCCCGTCGGGTGCTGCAAACAAGGACGCCAGATCAAATTGCCCCACGTGCGCCTCGAGTACAGCCCCCGGAACGGCGCCGCACACCAGGCTGCGATTGCGTAGCACGGGCCAATCGAAACGCGCAGTATCCCAGCCCACGGGCTGTGCCCGCTCGCCTTTTACGAGATCGGCGAAGCGCTGGATGAGCGTAGCTTCGTCATCGTCTGCCAGCGACACGACGCGGAATTGCGCGTCATCCTGCACGCAGCAGGCGATGCTGACGACACGCTGCAGATGCAATCCGAGCACGTCGGGCGCATTGCTTGCATCAGCCAGAGCGCGCCCTTTCTGATAGGCAAATTCGACCACCTCGTTGTCGGCCAACGCAGCGGGCAAGCCATGCAACCCGCGTAGGCCGACTACGTCTGGCACGGCAGCAATCCGGAACACGAGCAGCGGACTCAACTCAGCCAGATCACTCATGTTCGCCGGTGCTGTCACGCCGGAAATACTCCGGTGGACAGATAGCGATCGCCACGATCGCAAATGATCGACACGATGACGGCGTTCTCCAGCTGACGCGACAATTGCAGCGCCACGCTCATCGCGCCGCCGGACGAGATCCCCGCAAAAATGCCCTCCTCACGCGCCAGACGGCGGGTGATTTCTTCGGCATCAGCCTGCGCCACGTTGAAAGTCTCATCCACTCGTGCGGCATCAAATATGCTCGGCAGATACTCGACGGGCCACTTCCGGATGCCGGGAATCTGCGCACCGTCTTCCGGCTGGCAACCGATGATGCGTATCGCAGGATTCTTTTCCTTGAGAAGGCGCGAGGTACCCATGATGGTGCCGGTCGTTCCCATGCTGCTGACAAAGTGGGTGATTGTGCCGCCTGTCTGCTCCCACAATTCAGGCCCCGTCCCTTCGTAATGCGCGAGCGGATTATCCTGGTTGCCGAATTGATCGAGAATGATGCCCTTGCCCTCATCACGCATGCGCTCGGCCACGTCGCGCGCCAGCTCCATGCCACCTTCGCGTGGCGACAGCACGAGTTCGGCGCCGAAAGCGCGCATCGTTTGACGGCGCTCAATGCTCTGATTCTCGGGCATGACCAGAATCATCTTGTAGCCGCGGATGGCTGCAGCCATGGCCAGTGCAATACCGGTATTGCCGCTGGTAGCTTCTATGAGTGTATCGCCGGGCTTGATATCGCCACGCTGTTCAGCGTGCACGATCATCGACAAGGCAGGTCTATCCTTCACCGAGCCCGCCGGGTTGTTGCCTTCCAGCTTGGCGAGCACGACGTTATTGCGGCGTGCGGCCTCGTCGCCGGGCAGGCGTTTGAGACGCACGAGGGGCGTGCGTCCGACGTAATCTTCTAGGGTCTGGAATTCCATGGGGTCCGCTGTCCTGATGGCTGCGTAGTTTCGGGCTTCGCAATCATACCGGAGAGGCGTCAGGAGGACGCCAGCGGGGCAAGGGCGGTCAGCTTCGCTGGATGCGATCGATGTGTCCGACCAGCTCTTCAGACTCGTCGCGCAACTGCAACAGCTGGCCGCGCATGGCATCGAGGCGATCGGCCATCATGCCCATCATCTGCCGCACAGCTTTCATCGGCGTTCCCGCCTCTGCGCGGGTGCCATCGATCATGCGTTGCATCTCGCGCAACATCGCCTGATGCTCGGGCGGCGCCGAAGAGATGAAGGCGTTGATCATGAGCTCCCGTTCGGCGAAAAACGCAGCGGGATCCTGTCGGGCCAGTTGGCTCCAATGATCGAAATCGAAATTCGTGTTTGACACAGGCCGCTCCGCTGCATGAGGCTATCTAGGGTTAACCTGATGCTACGCGCAACAACCAGACCATTCAAGAAAGCGACAGTCCGCATGGCAGGGCCACGGAAGTGTCGTTTGGCAATGAACGTGACTTTGCACACACCATGAAAAACGGCAGCCAAAGCTGCCGTTTTGCATTCAACCACCCCGTCCCGGATCAGGCTGCAATCAACAAAGGAGGCGGCATCTGGTCTTCGCGCAGGAGTTGAGCACGTGTCACCGTGCGCTGTTCGCCCATGCTTGCCAGCAATTCCTTCATGTCGAGAATCAGCACGATCTGGCCATTCGACAGCGTGCTGACGCCGGCCACACCCTTCGGACGGAAGTCGTCGAGCGACTTGATGACCGCATCTTCGCGACCCGCAAAGCTGTCGATCGCCAGGATGAAACTCTGCTCCGCCGTCTGCATGAGCACGCCGTACTCCGGCACACGCTCCTGCGGCCAGCCGAGCAAGGCGGCCAATGTAACGATCGGCAGAACTTCTCCACGCACCACCATCGTGGCGCGTCCGCCCAGCTCCTGAACTTCACTGGCAGCGATCGGCAGGATCTCGCGAACCATGGACAGCGGCACGGCGAAAGGCTGATCGTTGAGACACACCAGCAACACCGGCAGGATGGCCAGCGTCAGCGGCAGGGAGATGATGAAAGTCGTGCCCTTGCCCTGCTCGGAACGGATGTCAATCGTGCCATTGAGCTTGAGGATATTGGTGCGTACCACGTCCATGCCGACACCGCGGCCGGATACGTCCGACACCTTGTCGGCGGTCGAGAAGCCCGGCAAGAACACCAGGTTGTAACTCTGGCGTTCGTCCATGGTGTTGGCTTCTTCATCGGAGATGAGACCTTTCTCCAATGCCTTGGCGCGCAGCTTCTCGGGGTTCATGCCCTTGCCATCGTCAGCAACGATGATGAGGATGTGATCGCCCTCCTGACGTGCTTCGAGACGCACGATAGATTTCTCGGGCTTGCCCGCCAGCGCACGATCCTTCATCGACTCCACGCCATGATCCACAGCATTGCGGATCAAGTGGATGATCGGATCGGACAGATCCTCGATCATCGTCTTGTCGATTTCGGTCTCTTCGCCGTCGAGTTGCATTTCGACGTCCTTGCCCAGCGAGCGGGCCAGGTCGCGCGCAATGCGCGGATATTTCTGGAACAGACGGCCGATCGGTTGCATCCGCGTCTTCATGACAGCGTTCTGCAGATCCGAGACCAGCAAGTCCAGCTGGCTCACGGCCAGATCAAGCGCATGCAGGGTATCGGTATCGTTCTTGCCGTTGAGAATGTCGCTGCGCAATGCGTTGAGACGATTCTTGGTCAGGCCGATTTCGCCGGAGAGATTCAGCACCTGATCCAGACGCGCCGTGTCCACGCGAATGGAGTTGTCACGTACGCGCTCGCTGTCACGACGGCCAACGGGCGGGCCCTGATAGCCTGGCTTGTCCGTCGTACGGCGGCCTACTGCAGCCTTGACGATGTCGTCCGCAGCAGCGTCGGTCAGATGCGGATCGGTCGCTGCGTCTGCGGTGGGCTGTACGCCCGTCACGGCGGAGTACAGCGAACCCCAGTCCAGGCCGTCGTCGCCCAAGGGGACAACGGCACTTGACTCAACAGCCACTGACGCAACAGCGGGAGCGGAAATCTGTTCCTTGAGGTGCAGCTTCGGAGCGGACTTCAGCTCACCGGCAATCGCCAGGCGCAATGCCTCGATCAGGCCGGCGTCGGCAGCTGCCGGCTGCATGCCACGTTCGAGATCGCCGAACATGCTGCGCACGGTTGCGGTCGCGGAAAGAATGGCATCCAGCACTTCTGGCGTTACCACTTGCTGGCCATTGCGCAACAGATCGAACAGGTTTTCTGTGAGGTGACACAAGGTCACCATCTCGCCTGCATTCAGAAAGCCTGCGCCCCCCTTGATGGTGTGAAAGCCACGGAAGATCTCGTTCAGCAATGCCCGGTCGTTCGGCGTGCGTTCCAGATCGACAAGCTTGTTGTCGACACCGGATAGCAGATCCCCGGCTTCCACCAGGAAGTCCTGCAACAGCTCTTCCATCCCCGCAAAATCGCTCATGTTCAGCTCCAGTAATGCGACGATCAGAATCCGAGACTCTCGAGCAGGTCATCGACCTGTTCTTGTCCCGTTACAACGTCGGTACGCCCTTCGGCATTGATGACGGGGCCATTGAGCAGGCCTTCGTTATCGGGTGTGCGTTTGTCCTCGGGCACCACTTCGATGAGCACCTTGAGGAGTTCGGTTTCCAGCGTGGCAGCCATGTCCACGATCTTCTTGATCACCTGACCGGTCAGATCCTGGAAGTCCTGCGCCATCATGATTTCCATGAGTTGCGCATTGACGACCTTGCTGTCAGCGGCTGTCTGATTGAAGAAGCTGCGCGTATCGGCGGCCAGAGCCTTGAACTCATCGACCGACAATTGCTTGGCATAGAGTTTTTCCCAGCGCTCATCCAGAGACGCTGCGTGCTCCTCAACGCGATCCTGGATCGGCTTGGCAATGTCCGTCGCGTTCAGCACACGGCTGGCGGCCTGCTCCGTCATCTGCGAGATATAGGAGAGGCGCTGACGTGCATCGGGCAGCTTCTGGGCCGTCTCCGAAATCATGCGGTCGTAGCCGAGCTCACGAATCGTGTCGTGCAACAGGCGGGTCATCTGACCGACGCGATGGAACACGTTTTCCTGGCGTTCTTCCGGAGTGCTCGCCGCATGCGTTGCCGCGCCAGAAGCGGGCACGGCAGCCGAGGAAACCTCGTCGAACAGCGCTTCAAGGTCAGGCGAGTCACCAGCCTCATTGCTGGGCACGGCGCTCATTTTGGCAGCCGCCTTGGCAGGCGCGGCACTTGCCACAGTGTCAAACAGGTTCTGCAAATCATCGCTGTCACCCACTCCGTCCGAGGACGCAACTACTTCCAGTTGAGGCGGGGATGTCTGTTTCCCTGCCTGATCGGCGATCGAATCGAACAGCGCCTGCAGATCACCGTTATCGCCTACTTCTTCCGCTTTTTGCCGCTTGGCCATGGCCCCACTCCTGAATGCTTTATGTCAGTGACTTGTTTCCAGGTTGAAGACCGATCAGGCCGCAGCCTTCTTGTCGAGCTTCTCGAAAATCTTGCCGAGCTTTTCAGCCAGCGTCGCAGCGGTGAAGGGTTTTACGATGTAACCCGAAGCACCTGCCTGGGCTGCTTCGATGATGTTTTCCTTCTTTGCCTCGGCAGTAATCATCAGCAGAGGCAGATGCGCCAACTGCGCATTGGCACGAATCGCCTTGAGCAACTCGATGCCGGTCATGTTGGGCATGTTCCAGTCGCTCACGACAAAGTCGAAACCACCGGCTGTGAGTTTCTGCATCGCGACCACACCGTCTTCCGCCTCATCGACATTGGTGTAGCCCAGCTCCTTGAGGAGGTTGCGCACAATGCGACGCATGGTCGAAAAGTCATCAACAACGAGGAATTTCATCTTTGGATCCGACATGACTGTTCTCCGGTTAGTCTCGGTTAGCTTTAAGGAGGTACGGGCGCAGCGTATCGGCAAGCACTTCCGCATCAAATTTTGCAACGTAGGCATCGACACCTACGGACTTGCCCATGGAGCGATTCGCCTCCGACGACAATGACGAATGCATCACAACAGGAATGCCGTCAAAGCGGGGGTCACTCTTGATGTGGCGTGTGAGCACGTAGCCATCCATCTCGGGCATCTCGGCGTCGACGAGGATCATGGTCAGCTCGTCGGCGAGGTTACGTTTCTGCTGTGCAGCGTGGGTCGCCATGCCCTCCAGGCGCGTCCAGGCTTCTTGTCCGTTCAGTGCATGCTTGTGATGCACGCCGAGCTTGTCCATCACCTCGGCAATTTTCTTGCGGGCAACCGCCGAATCATCGACGAAGAAGACATTGACTTCATGGCCTTTATCGAGCGGCGTGATGATGCCCACCGGCGCCTCGCCAAAGGTCTGGGCGAGAATCGTTTCAACGTCGAGAATCGATACCAGCTTGCCGTCAGGCAGATCGGTGATGGCGGTAATGAAGCTGTTCGACGTGGCCAGCATGTTGTCGGGCTGGCGCACTTTGTCCCAATCGACGCGGATGATGCGATCCACTTCCTGCACGAGGAAACCCAGCGTGCGCTTGCTGTACTCGGTGACCATCATCGAGCCGCCCAGCTCCTGGCCGGGACGCGCGATGCCGATGACCTTGGCCAGCGACAGGACGGGAATCACATTGCCGCGCAGAGAGATCAGGCCCTCGACTCCATGCGGCATATTGGGCGACTTGGTGATGAAGGGCGCCTTGGAAACTTCGCGCACCTTGAACACATTGATACCGAAGATTTCGCTGGTACCCAGCGAGAACAACAGGATCTCCATGCGGTTGGAGCCGACCAGTTTCGTCCTGGCGTCGACTGTGTCCAGCAGATTGTCGTTAGCTCGTTCCATGTTCACCTCGCACCATCATTCTTCTCTCACACATATCCGCACATTCATTTCTGAAGATCGCTTAGCTGGCCTCTCATGCCGCCAGATTCACGCTCTCCGGCACCAGCATCGAACGCACGGCGTCGGCGAGTCGATGCGGTTCAAACTTCGGCACATACGCATCCACACCCACCGACTTGCCCAGCGTCTGGTTCGACATCGAGGACAGTGAGGAATGCATCAGCACGGGCACGCCATCAAAGCGTGGGTCAGACTTGATCTTCTTGGTCAGGATGTAGCCATCCATTTCCGGCATCTCGACGTCCGTGAGAACCAGGTGGACCATCTCCCAGACCTTGCGCCCGCTCAACTCGGCATGCGCCGCCATCTTCTCCAGCTCTTCCCACGCCGCGCGGCCATTCACGGCGCCCACACTGCGCAACCCGAGAGCGGTCAGCGTGCGCTCGATCTGGCGACGTGCGACCGACGAGTCATCGGCATAGAAGACGGTGAAGTCACGGCCGATCGATTCGATATCCTTGAAGGTGCTCTCTTCGTCGTACTGCGTCGTCTCCGACAGCACACGTTCGACGTCGAGCATCATGATCAGCTTGTCCTGCTCCAGCTCGGTCACGGCAGTCACGAGGCCGCCGAGGCGAGAAGTCATCATGTCTGGTGGCACACGCATCTGCGACCAGTCGAGACGCAGGATGGTGTCCACACCCTCGACGAGGAAGCCCTGCGTGTGGCCGTTGTATTCGGTAACGATCATGATTTCGCGCTTGCCATCGGGATCGATGCCGCAGTAACGCGACAGATCCACGACCGGCACCAGCTGGCCGCGCAGCGAAACCATGCCTTCGACGCCCTTCTGCATGTCGGGCGCGGCGGTGATCGGTGGCGTCTTCATGACTTCGCGCACCTTGAAGACGTTGATGCCGAAGCTTTCGCGACGGCCTGTGCGCGTATCCACGCCCAGCGTAAACAGCAAGATCTCAAGCTTGTTGGTTCCCGCAAGCCGCGTTCTGGCATCAATGTTCTTCAACAGCTCTGACATGACAATCTCCGTACCAAGGTTCGCTTGATGAGCCGCCGGTACTTGCAGGTACCTTACGAACATCATCAACCCAAGAGGTTTTACGGCTCCCGTTTTCCAAACTTGAGCGCTGCCGGGCCTGTAATCAGGCACTAATACGGCACAGACCGAGTAGCCGTCCGTGCAAAAAACGTAACAACTCAGGCCCGGAAACCGATCCTGAAGCCGCCCCAATGGCGGCCTTTCACATAAATAGGCGCTGAAATGTCGTGCAACACCTCGCCGGTATCGCGGCGGTAGGTCTGCACGAGATAAGCAAGTTCGTGGGCGCCGCAACGCCGCCCGACGGGATCGTCAAAAATCCGTTTCGTCCGGTTGCGCGCGGTGTCCAGCTTCACGTCGCCGGTCAGCGGCAGGCTGAAGCGCAGGTTGTGCGTCGGAAAATAACCGCGCAGATCCACTGCACCGGCAAACACGCATTCGGGGTGCTGGTCGAGCACCGGCTCCTGGATCGGCGGGAAGATCTCGTCCGTCAGCGTGTCGAAGCGGGTGCGATATTTCTGGGGCTGCGTTCCGTCGATCGGTACATATTGGTCGTCGAACAGGTCTTCGACACGGATGCGACCGGAATCCACCGCCCGCTCAAGCACGCCGCTGATGGCAGCCGCTGCGGCCGCCACGACTCCCGGCATGGCCGTATGCGTGCGCGAGGCCGCCTCGCCTGCCGCACCAAGCTGGAAGACCTTGGCGATCTGCTGCATGTTCTCGGCCTGCTGCGCCAGTTGCGAGCAATGCTCCTGCGTACGCTCAGCCAGCATCTGGTTGCTCTGCGCCGATCCGACGATGTCGCTTACATCGCTGGCAAGCGCATGTGCCTCGGCGACGCGTGCATTCATGGCCGACACAATGGACTCGACCCGCTCAAGCGTCTGCCGGGCGCCATCATTGATGGCCTGCAAGGAAGCTCCGGCCTCGCGCGCCCGCTCGGCGCCACCTCGCGCCTGCTTGCTGCCTGACTCGATGGTGACAATCGCCAGCCGGGTCTCTCCCTCGATCAGGCTCGTGACATTGCCTATCTCACGCGTCGCTCGCGTAGTGCGCTCGGCAAGCTTGCGCACTTCGTCCGCAACGACAGCAAAACCCCTGCCCTGCTCACCGGCACGGGCCGCTTCAATCGCTGCGTTGAGCGCCAGTAGATTCGTTTGGTCAGCGATTTCGTGAATCTCGGCCACCATGGCGGTGATCTCACGCACGCGGCCGTGCAGTCGGCCAACCACCTCGACCGAGCTTGTAGCGTTGTCGGCAATGCGGTCTATTTCGGCGACGGCGGCGCTGACGGCCTGACGCCCTTCAACCGACAGCGTCGCTGCCTGCTCGGCGATCTCGGCGGCCTGGCGCGCATCGTCGACCGTGCCCTGGACGTGCTCACCCATCAACGCCAGCGATGTAGCCGCACGGTCGGCACCCGCATGCTGCTTCTGCGAGCCCTGCACGATGGCATCCGCCCCCTGACGCAGTTGCTGTGACACCTCGGCAAGCCGCCCGGCATCCACCATCGCCTTGCCGAACAAGCCTTGCATGGACAGCACAAACTGGTTGATCGCAGTGCCAAGTTGTCCGGCTGGCGCAGCGCCTTCGCTGGCGCGACGCGTCAGATCGCCATCTCGGATGATGTCTTTGACCATCGACGTCATGGCATCAATCGGGGCGCTGGCGGAGGATTGCATGCCAGTCAGCAGTCCTGCGAACAGCAACACGCCGAACAGATCGATCACGAGCGCCGCGACGCCACCCGTGCCAAAGAGATGGGGAGCGCCAATGAACCAGGCAGCCATACATGCTGCGAGGGCGGCAAAGCGCCCCAAGCGCGATCCCCTGCCTGTAGCACGTGCCTTCGCGAGCACCTCAGCGAACATCTGATCCCCTCGGAAAATCCGGCATGACGACTGCCTGAAAGCCGCAGCGCGAAGGTATGGCCGCTGCTGCTGTATGCCCGTTTATCGGAAGGCGGAGCGGACAACTTGAGGTGGCGAAACCTTGCGTTACAAGGACTGCATCACCGTGGGGATGATCGTTTTTTCAGACAGAACAACGAGAAGGCGCTGCGGCCGACGGGCGAGCAAAGGCCCTCAGCAATGCCTGCGAAAGAACCGGGAGGGAGTTGGGGACAGGAGGAGCAGCGCTACTGCGCGGGCGAGGCCGGGTGGCCCCGCCGCCGGGAACAAATCAGTTGATGCTGAACAGCTTGGAGAAATTGGCAATATCGAGCACCTGACGCACGTTGCCATTGACGCCCACCAGTGCCACGTCGCGACTGGCCGCTTTGGCCTTGTCACGCAGCATGAGCAGCATGCCCAGCGCGGAGCTATCGAGGTAGGAAACCTCCTTCATGTCTACCTGCACTGCGCGTCCCTCGGACTGCTGCAGCAACTTCTCGACCGCCTCGCGAAATTCGCGATGCGCCTTGAAGTCGAAACGTCCGGCAAGGCTGAGCGTGGCCGCACCATCATTTACCGTCACATTTGTATCCATGAGTTGATTCTCCGTGTCGCTGTTACATCTATTTGGGATTATCGTCCGCCGAGGGTGCTCTCTTGAGGCCTCTCTGCCCGTACAGTCACAATCCGTATATTTCTAGGCCGCCCGGCGCTCTCCCTGACGCAGCCTTTGCAGCAAAAGGTTGGCGATATTCTGCAAGGGCGCGACCTCCTGCGCCCCACCTATCATCGCCGCTTCACGCGGCATACCCCACACCACGCAGCTGTCCTCGTCCTGCGCGACCGTCCAGGCACCTGCCTGACGCATCGCCAGCAGGCCTTGGGCGCCATCCTTGCCCATTCCGGTCAGCAATATACCAAAGGCTCTGGGCCCCAACATTCTGGCGGCGGACAGAAACAGTACATCCACCGATGGTCTATGCCGGTTGACCGGTTGGGCACCCGAGAGTTCACATGCGAGATTGCCACCCTGGCGCTTCAGGGAAAGATGCGAATGCCCGGGTGCCAGGTAGGCCGTGCCGGGCTTGATCGGCTCGCCATCTTCGGCTTCCTTGACGTGCAGACGCGACAGGGAGTCGAGCCGTTTAGCAAATGACGTAGTGAACAATTCCGGCATGTGTTGAACGATGAGGATGGGCGGCATCTCTGCCGGCAGGGGCGTCAGCACCTCCCGGATAGCCTCCGTGCCGCCGGTCGAAGCACCGATCAGGATGACCTTGTCGTTCAGCACAGCCGGACTGAGCGCAGTCGGCCGATTCGCCTCGGCCGGGCTCGTATCGCGCGCGCCCTGCCGCGCCGCGCTGGCTTGCCAGGCTCCACGCAGACGCTCGCACAACTCGTCAGCCACGGCACGCTCACAACCGGAGGTCGTCAGCCGCGGCTTGGCTACAAAATCGGCCGCACCGAGCCCCAACGCACGCAACACTGCCTTGGAGCCGCGCGCGCTGGCGTCGGACACCAACACCACGGGCAAGCCCTGGCCGCGCAGGATATCGGCCGGGAAATCGCTGTCCTTGCGCAGCGGTAATTCCGCTTCCAGGGTCATGACATCCGGTTTCTTGTCGCGAATCGCCTGACGCGCCTGTGTTTCGTCACTTGCCAGCCCGACAACCTGCATGTCTGGCGCAGCATTGATGATATCGGCCAGCGCACGACGCACAGCTGCTGATGGATCGACCACGAGCACCTTGATCTTCATCGGGCACATCCACGACAAGACTGGCATATCGCCAGAGGATGCTCACAGCGGATAGCCGACGCGCTCATGCAGCGTCGCTCCTGCCGCCGTCGGCGGTGCGCGCGTAAACCGTCCTGCCGATGGAGCGGAAGATCTTCGCGGCATGCATGAAGTTTTCGGAGTGCCCGGCATATAGCAAGCCTTCCGGGCGCAGCAGCGGCGCGAAGCGCTCGAGAATGCCGTACTGGGTCGGTTTATCGAAATAGATCATGACGTTGCGACAGAAGATCGCATCGAACGGCCCTTGCACGTTCCAGCGCGACTCCAGCAAATTGATCTGTCGGAAACTGATCAGGCGCTGTAATTCCGGCTTCACGCGCACCGAGCCCTGCGGATCGCCAACGCCCTTGGTAAAGAATTTCTGCAGGCGTGCCGGCTCCAGGCGCTCCACACGGTCGGCGGTGTAGATACCCTGCTCGCCGTGCCGCAGGACATTGGTATCAAGGTCCGAGGCAATGATCTGCACTGGCGGCGTCATCGAGCCCAGCGCCTCGCAGGCCGTTATGGCCAATGAATAAGGCTCTTCCCCCGTGGAGGCGGCATTGCACCAGATTCTGATCGGGCGCTTCTCGGCGATCTTGCGCAGGTTGTCGGCAAGAATGTCGAAGTGGTGCGCCTCGCGGAAGAACGAGGTCAGGTTGGTGGTCAGCGCGTTGACGAAGGCCTCCCACTCGGCGGGATCTTCGTTGCGTTCCAGCGAGTCGAGGTAATCCTGGAACAGCGACATCTTCTTGGCGCGCAGGCGGCGCGCGAGGCGGCTATACACCATGTCCTGCTTGGCCGGAGACAGCGATATGCCAGCACGCTTGTAGATAAGCGCACGAACCCGCTCGAAGTCACGCTCCGTGTAGGAAAACTCGCGCGCGCCCAGATCCATCTTTTTCAGCATCGGTTCAAGGGAGTTCATGAAGCCGCTTGTTGGAAGAGGCGGTCGCGCTGACGATAGTCCATTGGTCCTCGCCAGTGCATCCGCACTCCCCCCTATACGCGTCAACTTCTTTTCATCAGTCAAGAAGGGTTCCCCTTTCATTCAGGGCTAGAGTGTTCTCGAGGTAAACCACGCAGCAAAACATGCGATCTGCATCACGATGGTTCGAGCGCAACATGGTTCATTTCGGTGGAAGTCTGATCAACAGACGGCGTACCCGACAATGCACCAGCCATCCGCAACAAGGCCTGCGCATCGTCGTCGCGCATCTTGCCGGCCTTCAACACCAGTTCGCGCGAGAGCTTCTGCAAGCGCCAGGCGATTTCATTGAAGACGCACTCCGCTTCGAAACGCGACTCCTGCAACTCGTCGCTGTCGAGCTTGCCGTCCAGCATTGCGAGGTGGCCAACACCGGTACTGGCAAATGCCTTCTGCACTTCGGCAAAGCGATCAAAGACTTCGTCCACCACGACTCTGACGGTTTGCGTCGTAGCCGCCGATGGCGACATCAACTCATCATAGATGCCGAGCACATCGGCAATGCGCAGCAAGACGGAATGCACGCTGGCATGCACATCGTCTTGCGGCGCAACGATCTTCTCGCGCGCGGCGCCGCGCTCCAGACGCAGCAAGTCGTTCACCAGACTCACCAGCTCCGGCTCGTGTTCGCCCGGCATGATCTTCAACGCGATATCGATACGGCTGAAAGCGGCGGGCTTCTGCACCAGCGCCGATAGCACTTCTGCCAGCGACAGTACGCGCCCGGCGGTGGAGATGGCTTGCCCGCGCAGACTGCGCGGATAACCGAAGCCATCTGCATACTCGTGGTGCTCGAGAATGGCGCGCTGGGTCATCGTGTCGAAACCACACACCTCTCGCGCCAGCGCTGCGCCGATGATGGGGTGCGAGGCATAGCTCATCCACTCGCTGGGGGTGAGCTTGCGAGCGTCCAGCACCGCCGGGTCGATATAGAGCTCGCCCACATCGTGGAACAGGCCGCCGAGGCACATGGCGGACATCAGCTGCGAATCGTTGTAGCGATAAGCGTTGGCAATGCCCATGGCGATCAGCGCCGTGGTCACCGCGTGGCGAGCGGCACTCTCGGTTCTGGAAAAGGACACAGCGAGCAAGGTGCCTGCAGCCTCGCTCATCTTGCAGGTCGACAACATGTCCACCGGCGTCACCCGCCCCTGCGACCAGTTACAGATCCCTGCCAGCAAGGGCAACTCGTCCAGCACCTCTTCGGCAATGCGCACCAGCATGGCGCCGGACGGCGGTTCGCCGGTGCTGATGCAGACCTCGATTGGCTTGACCAGCTTGTGGCTGATGACCTTGGCGTAGACATCTGCCGACACCCTGGCGCCCGCAGCCAGGATCTTGACGCCCTTGTCGTTGTAGATGTCTTCGCTGAGCGCGATCTCCTGCTTCGCAGACAAATCGACAACCGCCTGCAGGAAGTGTCGGTTGGCCTGCGCAGGTATGGTGGGTAAAGCGGCAGTCATCGGAACCCCGTGAAAGTGCAGCCCGTCGCCCATACTGGCCGCCGGGAAGGCCTGATCCTTGGTACAGCGGGAAAAAGGTAAGCACCGGGCTGGCCATATTGACTCCCCTCGTCTGGCTAGCCCGTTTGATACCCTGTTGCTGCTATCAGAACCCTTAACGGCATGCCTACCGGTCTAATTGAGTGAAAATCTGGATATTCGATGAACGTCCGATAGCAGGGCGTTTCACGACGCAGATTCATGAAACGCTTACAATCAGCGCTCCGCAGTTCGCACAAATTCGCAATATTCGTGGAAAACACATGGCATCCGATCGCCCCATCCTGCTGGTCGAAGACAATCCCGATGACGAAGCGCTGACGCTGCGCGCTTTCGGCAAGCACCGCATCCCGAACCAGATCGTCGTCGCGCGCGACGGCGTCGAAGCGCTGGACTACCTCTTCGGCACTGGCCAACACGCCGGACGCGACGTGGCAGACCTGCCCGCCGTCGTGCTGCTGGATCTGAAGCTGCCGCGCATCGACGGCCTGGAGGTACTGCGACGCATCCGGGCGGACGCGCGCACGGCCCTGCTGCCCGTCGTGGTGCTGACTACCTCGCGCGAGACGCAGGACATCCACGAGGCCTACAGCCTGGGTGCAAACAGCTACATCCGCAAACCCGTGGATTTCGAGCAGTTCCTGCTGGCAGTCGGCCAGCTCGGCACCTACTGGCTGCATCTCAACGAGCCCTCGGACAGCCGTAGCGCTTACTGAGCTTGATGGTTGGAGAAACAAAAAGGGCGCAGATCTCTCTGCGCCCTTTTTTTGTTTCGTTACGAGCCTACTCCAGCTCTTCGATCCACGCCGCTTGGATGGCTTCGAGGATGCGCTCGCCGCAGCGCTTGGGATCGTCGTCGAAGTCCGGCAAGGCCATGACCCATTTCATCAGATCGACGAAGTTGATCCTTGTCGGATCCACGTCAGGATGCGCATCGATCAGCTCGATGGCGATGTCCAGCGAATCGGTCCACTTCATTTCTTCGGCCCTCCGCCTTCGCTTGCCAGATTGATTGTGTAGCGCGGGATCTCGATCACCAGCGGCGTCGCCGCCACGATGGCCTGGCACGACAGGCGCGAGTTCGGCTCCAGCCCCCAGGCCTTGTCCAGCATGTCCTCTTCCAGCTCATCCGCTTCGCCGAGCGACTGGAAACCTTCACGCACGATCACATGGCAGGTCGTGCACGCGCAGGACTTCTCGCAAGCGTGTTCGATGTCGATGCCGTTCTCCAACAACGCGTCGCAAACCGACTCGCCGGGCTCGACTTCCAGCACCGCGCCATCTGGGCACAGCTCGACATGGGGCAAAACCAATACTTGGGTCATTCAAGATTTCCTGATGTATCCGCCCGATATGCAGGCGGGCGAATTCTACAGACTGTCCACACGGCTACCTTTGAGCGCCGAGCGAATCGCCTTGTCCATGCGACGCGCTGCGAAATCAGCCGTCGCAGCAGAAAGCGATTCGATCGCAGCCTTGATGGCGAGATGATCCACGCCATCGCGCGCAGTCGTCACGCCAGCAATAGCCGTCTCGATGCGCTTCGCCTCTGCCAGCGATAGCAGGTCAGCATCCTCAGCCAAGGCCTGACCCGTCGCATCAATCAGGCGATCGGCATCGACGCGTTGCTCGCGTAATGCGCGCGCTTTCATATCGTCAGTAGCGAACTCGAAGCCGGCCTTGAGCATGCCCGCGACTTCATCGTCAGACAGGCCATAGCTCGGCTTCACCGTCACGTTTGATTCAACGCCAGTACCAAGCTCACGCGCCGAAACCGACAGCAAACCATCCGCATCGATCTGGAAGGTCACGCGAATACGCGCCGCGCCAGCCACCATCGGCGGGATGCCACGCAGCTCGAAACGCGCCAACGAGCGGCAATCGCTCACCAACTCGCGCTCGCCCTGCACGACGTGAATCGACATCGCCGTCTGGCCATCCTTGAAGGTCGTGAACTCCTGCGCCTTGGCGACCGGAATCGTCGCATTGCGCGGCACGATCTTCTCGACCAGGCCGCCCATCGTTTCCAGTCCCAGCGACAGGGGAATCACATCGAGCAGCAGCCAGTCTTCGTCAGCACGGCGATTGCCGGCCAGCACATTGGCCTGCACTGCGGCACCGATTGCCACGACCTTGTCCGGATCGATATCGATGAAGGGCTCGCGACCGAAATAGGTTTTCACGGCTGCGCGCACATGCGGCATGCGCGTCGCACCGCCAACGAGTACAACAGCCTGAATCTCAGCAACCTTCAGCGATGCATCGCGCAGCGCCTTCTTCACAGGCTGCAGGCAACGCTCGACGAGCGCCTGCGTCAGGGAATGGAACGTCTCCACCGTGACCGTCACATTGCGTGCGCCGCCACCCAGTTGCGGCACCTTCGCGATAACAGAGGCTTCGGTCGTCAGCGCTTCCTTCACGCGGCGCGCCTCGGACAGCAGCGCACGGTTTGCACCGCAATCCAGATCGGCACCGGCGGCCTGTTTGTGCAACCAGTTGGCCAGCACTTCATCGAAGTCGTCACCACCCAAGGCGGAATCGCCACTCGTAGCCATGACTTCGAAGACTCCACGCGACAGGCGGAGCACGGAGAAATCGAACGTGCCGCCACCCAGATCGAAGACGGCGTAAATGCCTTCTGCCGCCTCATCGAGCCCGTAGGCGATCGCGGCTGCCGTCGGTTCATTCAGCAAACGCAGAACGTTGAGGCCCGCGAGCTTCGCCGCATCCTTGGTCGCCTGGCGTTGTGCATCGTCGAAGTACGCCGGCACGGTGATCACAGCTCCCACCAGATCACCACCCAGCGTCTCTTCCGCACGGGCGCGCAACACCTTGAGGATTTCCGCCGACACCTCGACCGGGCTGCGCGGACCGGCAACGGTATTGATACGAACCATGCCCGCAGCGTCAGCGAGGTCGTAGCGCGCGCGCATGCCGGGATCGGCATCGGCCGGGCCACGCCCCATGAGGCGCTTCACGGATGCGATGGTGTTGCGCGGGTCGGTCGATTCAGCCGCCAAAGCATCGACGCCAACCACCGTCGAGCCGCCCTTCAGGTAGCGCACGACGGAAGGCAGCAGGCGACGCCCTGCTTCGTCCGGCAGGCATTCTGGAATCGAATGGCGCACGGTGGCGACGAGCGAATTGGTCGTTCCCAGATCGATACCCACCGCCAGCCGATGCTGGTGCGGTGCAGTCGATTCGCCGGGTTCGGAAAGTTGCAGTAAGGCCATTTATGGAATTCCAGCTCGGAGGGAGCTTAAAAGCGGTGCTTCAGCGCGGGGCTTAATTGTCCAGCAGAGCCAGCGCATCATCAATCTCGCTGCGCAGCTTTTCCATGAACATCAGACGCCGCACAAGCTCTGCGCTGCCAGCCAGATCATTGGAGTCGTCCAGCGCGTGCTGCAGGTCATCCAGCATCACGCCTTCATCGCGCTGCAGATCGGATTCGAGTCTCTGCAATGCGTCCACTTTGCCGGCGGCATCTTCCACCGCTTCGCGCCAGGCCATCTGCTGCATCAGGAAGGCGTGCGACATGGCCGTATTGCGCTCGGCATCGATCTCCACGCCACGCCGCTTGAGCAGATAGCGCGCACGTTCAACAGGATTGCGCAATGCGCGATAAGCCTCGTTGGCATGCGTCGCCCATTGCATGGCAACGCGACGCTCGGCTTCGGAGCGATGCGCAAAACGATCCGGATGGACCTGCGCTTGCACGCCGCGATACGCCGATTCAAGAGACGCCGTTTGCAGGGCGAACTTTTCCGGAAGCTGGAAGAGGGAGAAATAGTCTTGCATCAGCTGTTGTGTTGCAGGGCTTCAGGAATGGCGCTAAAAATTTAGCGCGAGAAAAACATCAGGGCGCCGTAGCGCCCAGTCAGCCTGTGCTCAGACGTTGAACGACTCGCCGCAACCGCACTCGTTCTTGACGTTGGGGTTGTTGAACTTGAAGCCTTCGTTCAAGCCTTCGCGCACAAAGTCCAGCTCCGTGCCATCGATGTACGGCAGGCTCTTCGGATCGACCAACACCTTCAAACCATGGCTTTCAAAAACCAGATCGTCCGGTGCTTCTTCGTCGGCATATTCGAGCTTGTAGGCCATGCCCGAGCAACCCGTCGTTTTCACGCCCAGGCGCACGCCAACACCTTTGCCGCGCTTGGCAATGAATTTCGAAACGTGATTGGCTGCTGCTTCGCTCAGAGTGACTGACATGGTGCTACCTCGTTTCAGGCGTGTTTTTTCTTGTAATCCTCAACGGCCGCCTTGATGGCGTCTTCTGCGAGGATCGAGCAGTGAATTTTCACCGGTGGCAGCGCCAGCTCTTCGGCGATCTGCGTGTTCTTGATGTTGACCGCCTCATCCAGCGTCTTGCCCTTGACCCACTCGGTCACCAGCGAGCTCGAAGCAATTGCCGAGCCGCAGCCGTAGGTCTTGAACTTCGCATCTTCGATGACGCCGGTTTGCGCATTCACCTTGATCTGCAGCTTCATCACGTCACCGCAAGCAGGCGCGCCGACCATGCCGGTGCCCACTTCAATGTCGCCCTTTTCGAAGGAACCCACATTGCGCGGATTTTCGTAGTGATCCAGAACCTTGTCGCTATATGCCATTTCAATTACTCCTGAAGCCGGGGGTTACTCTCTGATCGAACGGTCAAAGCCGTGCGACTTATATCTTCAATGTGCTGCCCATTGCACGGTATTCAAGTCGATACCGTCCTTGAACATGTCCCACAGCGGTGACAGTTCGCGCAGCTTGCCAACCTTCTCACGCAACAGATTGATCGTGTAATCGACATCTTCTTCGGTCGTGAAGCGGCCGATGGTGAAACGGATCGAGCTGTGCGCAAGTTCGTCCTCGCGCCCCAGCGCACGCAGTACGTAAGACGGCTCCAGCGAAGCAGAGGTGCATGCAGATCCGGAAGACACGGCCACATCCTTGATCGCCATGATCAACGACTCGCCTTCGACGTAGGCGAAACTCATGTTCAGATTGTGCGGCACGCGCTTGCTCAGGTCGCCATTCACGAAGGTCTCTTCGATCGTCGACAGGCCTTTCAGCAGACGATCGCGCAGCGCACGGATACGCTCGTTCTCACTGACCATTTCTTCCTTGGCGATACGGAACGCTTCGCCCATTCCAACGATCTGGTGCGTCGCGAGCGTGCCCGAACGCATGCCGCGCTCGTGACCACCGCCATGCATCTGCGCTTCGAGACGCACACGCGGCTTGCGACGTACGTACAGCGCACCGATACCTTTCGGGCCGTAAGTCTTGTGCGCCGAGAAGGACATCAGATCGACCTTCAGCTTCGACAGATCGACCTCGACCTTGCCAGTCGCTTGCGCTGCATCGACGTGGAAGATGATGCCTTTCTCACGGCAGATCTCGCCAATCTCGGCGATGGGCTGAATCACGCCGATCTCGTTGTTCACGAACATCACCGACACGAGGATCGTGTCCGGGCGCAGCGTGGCCTTAAACACACCCAGATCGATCAGGCCATCTTCCTTGACGTCAAGGTAGGTCACTTCAAAACCCTGGCGCTCCAGCTCGCGCATGGTGTCGAGCACAGCCTTGTGCTCGGTCTTCAGCGTGATGAGGTGCTTGCCCTTGCCCGAATAAAAGTTCGCAGCGCCCTTGATGGCGAGGTTGTTGGATTCGGTCGCACCGGAAGTCCACACGATTTCCTTCGCATCGGCGCCGACCAGCGCAGCGACGTTTTCGCGCGCCTTTTCAACAGCCTCTTCCGACTCCCAGCCATAGGCGTGCGAGCGGCTCGCCGGATTACCGAAATGCTCGGTCAGCCACGGAATCATTTGCTCGGCCACGCGCGGGTCAACCGGGGTGGTCGCGGAGTAATCAAGATAGATCGGATACTTCATTGTTTTGCTCCAGGGGGAACCTGTAATTCTTGGTTTCAGATACTGCTTGGATTATTCAACCAAGCTATTCAACCGAGACCGCAGTGAGCTGCCTCAACTGCAACAAGGTCTCGCGCAACACTTCCAGAAATCGCTTCACATCTTCCAGCTTCGTCGTCGCACCCATGCTCACACGTACCGCTCCACGCGCCAGTTGCGGAACCACGCCCATCGCCAGCAAGGTCCGCGAGGGTTCGGGATTGGCGCTCGAACATGCCGCGCCACTCGCAATCGCAAAACCCGCGCGATCCAGCTTGCCTACCAGCGTGTCGCCATCGACACCTTCGAAGGCAAAATAACTCGTATTCGGCAAACGCGGTTCGACACCACCAAACACCCGCGCATCCAGCGCCGACAACCCGGCTTCCAGTAAATCGCGCGCGGCACGCATGTTTGCGCTGCGCATCCCTAACTCACTGCTCGCCAACTCACACGCGGCGCCAAACCCCACGATCGCGGCGACATTTTCGGTGCCTGAGCGCAAACCACGCTCATGACCGCCGCCCGCAATCAGGGCCTGCAACTCCAGCCGCTTGTCCAGCACCAAGGCGCCAGCGCCAATCGGCCCGCCAATCTTGTGCGATGACAAAGTCATCGCATTCACACCCAATTCGCGAAACGCCACGGGGATTTTCCCGAGCGCCTGCACCGCATCGCTGTGCAGAAAACCACCCGCCTGCTTTACGACTGCCGACAGCGCTGCAACGTCATTCACTGCACCGCACTCGTTGTTCGCCAGCATCTGCGACACCAGCATCGGCCGCTTCGCCGTGATCAACTCCTGCGCGGCCTCTACATCCAGATGGCCATCAAGCTTCACCGGCAACTCCAGCACCGACCACCCTTGCCGCACCAACTGCTTCGCAGGCTCGCGAACGCACGGATGTTCCGTCGCACCGATTGCAATCACGCCCGGCTTCAAGAGCGCTGCGGCGCCTTTCACAAACAGGTTGTTCGCTTCCGAACCACCGCTCGTGAAAACCACTTCAGTCGCATGCGCACCGACCGCTGCTGCAACCTGTTGCCGCGCGCGATCGATTGCATCGCGCGTCAGCCTTCCATACTCATGTCGACTCGACGCATTGCCGAATCGCTCGCGCAGGTACGGCAACATCACCTCAAACACGCGCGCATCAATCTGCGTGCTGGCGTTGTTGTCGAGATACAGCGGCGCGAACATCTATTTCTCTCAGACCTGCGCCGACACCACGTCAACCGGCCCAGCCACGACCTTCGTGCTGCATTCGCGTGCTTCACGGAACATGGTCACTTCATGCTCTTTGCTGCATCGCTGACGCTGCTGTTCTACCAGCCCGGCCAAAGTCACGGATGCCAGATACTCGAACATGCGCTTGTTGAGATTCGTCCACAGATCGTGCGTCATGCAACGACCTTCGTCATGACAGTTTTCCTTGCCACCGCACTGCGTCGCATCCAATGGCTCGTCGACCGCGACGATCACGTCCGCCACCGAAACCGACTCCATCGGCTTGGCCAAGGTATAGCCGCCGCCTGGCCCGCGCACGCTGGCAACCAGCTCATGGCGGCGCAACTTGCCAAAGAGCTGTTCAAGATAGGAAAGCGAAATGCCTTGCCGCTCGCTGATGCCGGCAAGCGTGACGGGCCCATCGCCCTGGCGTAAAGCCAGATCGATCATCGCCGTTACGGCAAATCGTCCCTTGGTAGTCAGCCTCATATCACTCTCCGGCACAGGGCGTTGCCCGCCTGCGCAAATACCCGATCAATTTCCTCAAGTATAAAATACCCGACTAAATCGATCAAGGATTTTGCCGCGCAACAGCCGGAAAATGGGCAAATCAATCAACGATGCGCGACAGATAGTCGTGATCGAACTGCTTCGAGTCAGCCACATCGGACTCGTTGCAGAGCCCCGCGGCCTTGAGGCGCTCGACCAGCGCATCAATACGCTTGTCCTGCTCCGAGGCGTGATCGAGCAAGGCATGCAAGGCTTTGCTCAGGGGGTCATCCATATCGCGCGTGATGCCATAGGCAGAGAAACCCTGCACATCGGCACTGTGATCGCGGTCTTTGGTCTCAATCACGCGCGCAGGAATACCCACAGCCGTGGCGCCAGCCGGCACAGGCTTCGTCACCACCGCGTTCGAGCCGATCTTGGCGCCCTCACCCACTGTAAAGCCGCCAAGAACCTTGGCGCCGGCGCCCACAACAACGCCATGCTCCAGCGTGGGATGGCGCTTCACGCCCCGATACAAGGAGGTGCCGCCCAGCGTCACGCCTTGGTAGATCGTGCAATCGTCACCGACTTCGGCCGTCTCACCGATGACCACGCCGGTCCCATGATCGATGAACACGCGGCGGCCGATCTTCGCGCCGGGATGAATCTCGATGCCAGTCCACCAACGCGAAAACACGGAGACAGAACGCCCGAGCCAGAAGAAACCGCGACGCCACAATGCGTGGGAAATGCGATGGACAAACAAGGCGTGAATGCCCGGATAACACGTGAGCACTTCCAGCCTGCTGCGTGCGGCTGGATCCCGCGACAGAACGCTGTTGATGTCTTCACGCAAGTGGGCAAACATGAAATGCCTTTTAAAGTGTCTGGAAAGAAAAAGTCAGGAATCCTCAGGCGGCTGCCCAAGACCCGTTTCAATTGTACTGGTGCGTCGCTTCGTCACAGGTTTTTCAAAGAAGCTGATCATCCCGCGCAGGATGTTGACCTCATCCCGTTCAAGCGCAATTCGCCCGAACATGCGACGCAAACGCGGCATGAGCCGCTTGGGATTGGCCGGATCGAAGAACCCCGTTGCCGTCGTGGCGCGCTCGATGTGCTGCATGAGCTGCTCGACTTCATCCACTGTCGCGAGCGCACCTGTCATCGAAGGAGCTTCACCAAGCGACAAAGTTGCCAGGCGCAGCTCGTAACACATCAGCTGAACCGCCGCGCCAAGGTTGAGTGACGCATATTCAGGATTGGCCGGGATCATTACCGGCAACTGGCACAAAGCCAGATCCTCATTCGACAGGCCGAAAGTTTCGTTGCCGAAGACCAACGCAACGGTTTCGCCTGTACGAATCCGCCCCGCCAGCGTTTGTGCCGCATCGCGCGACCATTGCATCGGCAAGGACAACTCGCGGCGGCGAGACGTCAGCGCGGCCGCGATCGTCACACCGGTCAGCGCTTCAGTCAGGGAGTCTGTCTGAACGGCATTGTCGAGCACGTCAGTCGCTCCTGAAGCACGCGAATAGGCTTCGCTATCGGGAAAAGACTTTGGCCGCACAAGATAGAGCGATGAAAGCCCCATGGTTTTCATCGCGCGTGCAGCAGCACCAATATTTCCTGGATGACTCGGTTGCGTCAGGACGACACGAACGCGGCTCAAAGCCGACTGATCCGACATATAATAGAGGGTTTCCAAAGGCAGCTTTTTGCTCGCACGACCTCATGCGAAGCGCGCTGCCATCGCTCATTCAAAAGTCATGCATCCAATACTGAACATTGCCATCAAGGCTGCGCGTCGTGGCGCAACCGTCATCAATCGCGCTTCGATGGACCTCGATCTGCTCGAAGTTCAAGCCAAACAGCCGAAGGATTTCGTCACCGAGGTGGATCGCGCCGCAGAAGCCGCCATCATCGAAACGATTCGCGAGGCGTATCCGGAGCACAGCATTCTAGCAGAGGAGTCTGGCGCGTCCGGCGATGCTGACAACGGCGAGTTCCAATGGATCATCGACCCTCTGGATGGCACGACGAACTTCATCCACGGTTTCCCTCAGTACTGCGTGTCGATCGGCATTGCGCAGAATGGCGTGATGCAACACGGCGTGATTTACGACCCGAACCGCAATGAGCTCTTTACTGCAAGTCGCGGCAAGGGGGCCTTCCTTAACGACCGTCGGATCCGCGTGGGCAAACGCACGCGTCTCTCCGACACCCTGATCGGTACAGGCTTTCCGTTCCGCAACTTCGAGCACATCGATGCGTATCTCGGCATGTTCCGCGAATTGGCCGAGAAGACGGCCGGCTTGCGCCGCCCGGGCGCAGCCGCGCTTGATCTGGCCTGGGTGGCCTGCGGCAGGACGGATGGCTTCTTCGAGATGGGTCTCTCGCCGTGGGACATGGCCGCGGGAGCATTGGTGGTTCAGGAAGCTGGAGGTCTGGTGAGCGACTTCGGAGGCGAGGGGGCGTACCTCAAGACGGGCAACCTGGTGGCGGGCTCGCCCAAGATCTTCGGGCAGCTCCTGCCGATCGTGCAGAGCCACTGCGGCGAAGCCCTCAAGGCCTAGTTTTCGGGGTAGTTGGGCGGCCCCAAACATAAACGCCCGGCCAAGTGATTGGCCGGGCGTTTTGTTTTGCATGTTCGCCATCGGTGAAGCCGTGATCGGCTCATGCA
>NZ_JAYXHS010000006.1:0-10184 GCF_036017035.1 Uliginosibacterium silvisoli
ACCGTGAATCTGACTTACACGGGCACTGCGTCGAACGGCACGGATTACACCGGTGTGGTGAGTGTCACCATCCCGGCTGGTGCCACGAATGCGACCTTCAGCCTCGCCACCCTCGACGATGCGCTGGCCGACTCCGGCGAGACCATCATCGTCTCGCTCGGATCGATCACAGGCGGCGGTTTCGAAGCCATCGCGGCGAATCCTTCGAGCAATAGCGTCACGACGACGATCAGCGACGAAGCCACGCCGGACACGGTGCTGGTGAGCATCGCCGGCCCCGCTTCCGTGACTGAAGGGGCAACTACCACCAACTACACGGTGAGCCTCGGTCAGGCAGCTGCAACGGCCGTTACGGTCAACCTCACGTACTCGGGCACCGCCACCGGCGGCGGGTCGGATTACACCGGTGTCGTCAGCGTGACGATCCCGGCCGGTGCAACCAGCGCAACCTTCACCCTGCCGACAACCAACGACGTATTCGACGAACCGGATGAAACCGTTGTCATAACGCTGGGTTCGATCAGCGGTGGCGGCTTCGAAGCCATCGCGGCCAACCCTGCGGCGAACAGCGTCACGACGACCATCGTCGACAACGACCCGACACCATCGCTGGTGATCAACGATGTCACGGTGAACGAAGCCGCCGGCACGGCGACTTTCACGGTCACGCTGTCCGCTGCATCCGGCCAGGTCGTTACGGTGAATTACGCCACCGGCGGCGGCACGGCCACGGCGGGCAGCGACTACACCGCGGTGAGCGGCACGCTGACTTTCGCAGCCGGCACGACGACGCAAACCATCACGGTGCCGATCACCAATGATCTCGCCATCGAGAGCAGCGAGACCTTCAACGTCACGCTGTCGGGTGCGACGAATGCCACCATCGCCGACAACACCGGCGTAGGCACGATCACCGACAACGACACGGCGCCGGTCATCGATCTCGATGCCAATAATTCGAGCGGCGCAACGGGTGCCAACTACACCCTGAGCTTCACCGAAAATACAGCGGGCGCAGGTCCATCCATCACCGACGCGGACTTCACCATCACCGGCGTAAGCAGCGGCACGCTGGCCGGTGCGACCATCGTGCTGACCAACCGTCAGACCGGTGACGCGCTGAACCTGGGCACGGATGTCGCAGGCATATCGGTCAATACCGTGAGCACCGCAGGCACGGTGACGATCACCCTGAGCGGCGCAGGTACGGTGGCCGACTACGTGCAGCGCATCAAGAACATCTCGTTCACCAACAACGTCGACGACCCGAGCGCTACGGCGCGCACGGTGACCGTACAGGTGACCGACGGCGTGAATAGCAGCAACACCGCAACGACCACGATCAACGTTATCCCGGTGAACGACGAGCCGACGACGAACAATGTCACGGCCACCGGCAACGAGGACACGCTGATCACGGTCACGCTCGCCGGTGCCGACGTGGACGGCACGGTCGCGGGCTACGTGATCTCGAGCCTGCCCGTGAATGGCACGCTGTACAGCAATGCCGCCGGTACAACGGTGATTACGGCTGGCTCGGTGGTGACGGGCCCGGTCTACTTCCGCCCGAGCACCGACTGGAACGGCAGCACCAGCTTCCAGTACGCAGCGCGCGACAACAATGGCCTGACGGACTCGACGCCGGCAACGGCCACGATCAACGTCACGCCGGTCAACGACGGTGCACCTGCGGCGGTTGCGGATACCTTCTCGACCGTGCTGGGCACGCCCATCATCATCACGCAGGCACAGCTGCTGGCCAACGACACCTTGCGCGACCATGCTGCAATCAGCAGCGTCAGCGCAGGCTCAGGCGGCTCGCTGGTCAACAATGGCGACGGCACCTATACCTTCACGCCAAGCGCGGCAGGTACGGGCAGCTTCACCTACACGCTGACCGATGATGATGGCCAGACCAGCACCGCAACCGTCAGCGTCACGACCTATGCGACTCGCGACGACCTGATCACGGTCAATGAGAGCGCCTTGTCGACCGGCTCCGGCGGCGGCGTCAGCGTCGTCTCCGGCAATCTGCTGAGCAACGACCCCGGCGCAACCTCGATCACCAGCGTCGGTGGCATCACTGACGGTGGCACGGGCGACACGGACGCACGCGCCGGCTACATCGGCGTGAACCAGACTGTCGGCGGCATTCTCGTCGGCAACCTGGTGGTCGACGTCGCAGGCACGGGCCTCGGCGACTACACCTACACCTTGCTTGACAATGCGGACAACAGCGCGGCGGCCAACAACAACAGCATCACCGCGCCAATCGCCTACGTCACCAACACGGGCTCGGCCAACGCGCAGATCACCATCG
Source organism: Uliginosibacterium silvisoli (assembly GCF_036017035.1). NCBI lineage: Bacteria > Pseudomonadati > Pseudomonadota > Betaproteobacteria > Rhodocyclales > Zoogloeaceae > Uliginosibacterium > Uliginosibacterium silvisoli. Next base: position 2,321 of record NZ_JAYXHS010000006.1, read on the forward strand.
TGGATGACCGCCCGATTGCCTACGCGCACACCATCAACGTCGCCGAGAGCGCCATGCCCAGCTACAACCTGGTGCTGGTGCTCGATATTTCGCGCTCGATGACACTTGCCGAAGCCGGCGGCCAGTTGCAGGACGAAGCTGCCAATGGCACCTACACGGCCAGCGACCGGCTGACGCTGGCCAAGGAAGCGATGATCGAACTGGTCAGCGCCTACTTCGACCAATCCGCCAGCATGGCTGTCAAGATCGTGACCTTCGGCCCGACCGCGACCATCCTTAATGGCGGCACGGCCTACACCGACAAGGCCGCACTGATTGCCGCGATCAATGGCATTACCGTCTCCGCCACCGGGGGCACCAACTACGAAGCTGCGCTGACGGCTGCCACCACGGCCTTCGGTACGCCGAGTGCATCCACGCACAACGTGTCCTACTTCATCTCTGACGGCGCACCGACCTCTGGCAACTCCGCCACCGCAGTCAGCGCCTGGGACAGCTTCACGGCCACGAACAACATCGACTCGTATGCCCTTGGCGTGGGCGGTGGCATCAACAGCAGTACGACGCTGAACACCATACACAATGTGGACGCTGACGGGAGCGGCACTCGTGACAGCGCGATCATCGTGCCGGACCTCAACGACTTGGCGGCTACGCTGACCAGTTCCGTGCCGGTTGCGTATGGCGGCAGCGTCGTGGGTTCCTCGAGCAATGTTGGCAGCACCCTCGGCGCCGATGACGGATGGGTACAGAGCATTACCGTCCAGCTGGACACCAACTCCAACGGCACGCCGGACACCAACGTCACCTTCAACTACAACCACGCCACCAACCAGATCAGCTGGACCGGCGGCTTCCCGGCGGGCTCGCCCATCACCGGCGATACGCTGGCGCTCAATGCGGCGAGGGGCTTTGTATATGGCAACCTGACGTTTGATTTCGCAACAGGCAGCTATACCTACTACACCGGCACCTCTGCCTCGGCCGGCACCAGCTTCGGGCTGAGCTTCGTGGCACAGGATAGCGACGGTGACGTCACGCCATCGACCTCGCTGACCTTCAACGTGGTCGATGGCGTGCCGGTCGCACGCCCCGACTTCGACACCCTGTCGCCGAACGCCACCTCTTTCACCGGCAACGTGATGACTGGCATAGGCACCGACGATGGCCTGCCAACCGGCACGCTGGCGACCGACTTCACCGCACTCGGTGCAGGGGCAGATACCGCTGTCGATGGCGCGCGCGTCAGCTCGATCGTTTTCCTGGGCCAGACCATCAACCTGACCTCGGCAAGCTCGGGCTCATTCAGCGGCGGTAGCTACACGGTCACGGCAGCAGGCGTACTGACCTGGACGAATGCCACGACCGGCAGCAGCCTGGTCTTCAATCGCGATGGCTATTACAACTACACGCCGGCAACGGCCAGCTTGCCGAACCCACCGGTAGGCACCTTGCAGACCGTGACGCTGACTTCGGCGCCAGCCGCTTCGACCGGCCTGACGATCACGGGCTACGACGAGCTGCACGCCAGTGCCGGCATTACCTACTACGACACCACGGGCACGGCCAACGACGGCGCGGGCGTGACGGGCCGCGGTATCGCCAGCACTGCCACGAGCAGTGACGGCAATACGAATAACCGCAGCCTTGATGGCCTCGAAACGATGGTCTTCACTTTCAGCACGACCACGTATCCACATGGCGTCGAGAACATCAGCTTCAACATCAATGCCGCCAACAGCAATCTCGGCAGCACCACAGCCTCTGGCGGCAGCTCGTCGTTGAGCTACTCCGTGTATCACATCGACGGCCACCTGCTCGGCACCTTCGTCAGCACCGCCGAAGGCGTTGTCACACTACCGTCCGGATACAGCAACGTGGGCAGCATCGAAGTGCAGGCGTCGAGCGATGCAGAGGCACGCATCACCGACATCCGCTACCAGACCGTGCTCGACGACACCTCCACAACGGTGGTGGCGCCGGTGACCATTGGCTACACGCTGACCGATACCGATGGCGACAGCTCGAGCTCGACACTCACCCTGACGTCATATAACAACGCCCTTGCCGGCGACGCTGGCAACAACACGCTGACCGGGTCGGGCATCAATGACCAGATCTATGGCATGGACGGCAACGACACGATCAGCGGCGGCGCCGGGCACGACTTGTTGTCGGGCGGAGCCGGCAACGACTCCTTGAGCGGTGGCGATGGCGATGACAAGCTGTTCGGTGGTGCAGGCAATGACACCCTCGACGGTGGCGCCGGCAACGACCGGCTGATCGGTGGCAGTGGCAACGACATCATGACCGGTGGTGCAGGCTCTGACACCTTCATCTGGTCGCTGGCCGACCGCGGTGCGCCGGGCTCGCCAGCAGTGGATACCATCACGGCCTTCGACAACTCGACAGCCGCCGCGGGTGGCGATGTGCTCGACTTGCGTGATCTGCTGCAAGGCGAAACGCATACCGGTACCGATGCTGGCACACTGTCGAACTACCTGCACTTCACCACGAGTGGCGGCAACACGACGGTGCAGATCAGCACCGCCGGTGGCTTCGTGAGTGGTTACAACGCGGGTGCGGTCGATCAGAGCATCGTGCTGCAAGGCGTGGATCTGACCAACTCCGGTGCTCTGTCGACAGATACCGCTGTCATTCAGGATCTGCTGAGCAAGGGCAAGCTGCAGGCGGACTGATATCTGCTAGCCCCACAAAAAACGGCGTCAGGCAAACACCTGACGCCGTTTTTCCATCCCGTCTGCACTCGGACGTGACACTCCGGAGCTTTGCTGCGCAGCACTCAGCCCTTGTTGCGTGCCGTCACAGCCGGGCCGGTGACGCCATCGAGCTGCAGCTTCTGCAGCGCGGCCCATTCGGCTTCGCTGGTCACGCGCTCGGCAATCACCAGCATCTCGAGGCTGCGGGCGACATTGACGACGGCCTGCACGAATCGCTGATTACCCTCGTGTGTATCGATGCCGGCGACGAACGCACCGTCGAGCTTCACGTAGTCCACCTGCACCTCATGCAGGCGCGGCATCGCCGCGAAGTAGCGGCCGAAGTGCTCGACACCCAGCTTGCACCCGTACTGACGTACCGCACGCGACAGGGCCGACAAGGCGTTGATGCCGGCCTCGTCCATCAAGGTACGTTCAGACACCTCCAGCCACAAACGCGACGCCTTGCTGCCCGCCAACGCCAGACGCGAGGCGCAGCCAGAGATGAATTGCGGATCCAGCAGGGAAGCAGCAGAGAGGTTGAGGCCGATGTTTTCCTGCACGCGCGCAAGCCGCTCCAGGGCCAGTTCGAGCGCCAGTAAGTCGAGCGCCGCCTGGTGCCCCTGACGCAGCACGGCGGGCATGAACTGCCCGGCGGAGAAGCGTGTGCCGTCTGCGGTGACAAGACGCAGCATCACCTCCTGATGCAGCAAGGCGCCGTCCGTGCGCACCACCGGATACATCGCAAACTCGAAGGCGCGCTCTGTCAGGGCATGCTCGACCGTGTGCCGCCAGGCTTCACCGGAGAGCACGCCGGCACTCGCCGACACATCGATGCCGGCCACCGAAGGCGTCGCGCTCTCAGCCTGCATCAAGGCAGTGTCGATCCGCGTCATGACATCGGCAATACTTTCGCCACGCACATAAGGCGTCCAGCCAATGGCCACCACGGGCAAGCGATCGGTGAGCTCACGTTGCTGGCACAGCTTCTCGATGCTCGCCAGCACCTCGCCACAGATGGATGTGGCCTGTGCGGCGCTGGCGTCGGCGAGCATCACGGCGAACTCAGCGCCACCGAGCCGACCAAATTGCGGCTCCAGCCCTTCAAAGCGTGTTTCCGACAACTCCCTGGCGCAAGCCTGCACCAGCGCGTCCCCACGCTCACGCCCGAGACGACCGTTCACACCCGCCAGGTCCAGGATGCGCATGACAAACAGGATGCCACCGGAAGCAGCTTCCTCGTCCGCCAGGGCATCACGCAGGCAGCCCATGAAGAAGGCACGATTGGAGAGGCCGGTGGGAACGTCACGGTTGGCATCACTGCGCAGTTGATCGATACGCTCAGCCTGCTCCGCGAACATGGCCTGCACGCGCTTGACCATGGCATTCATCGCACGCGTAACGATGCGCAGCTCCTTGACCGGCGGCTCGGGGGCGGCAATGAACTCACGACGACCGATGGCCTCCGCTTGGTTGACGATGACCTGCAAGGGGCTCTTCAACCAGCGCATCAGCAGACTCACGGCGGCACCGAGCAGTAGGCCGACCAGCAACAAGGTCATGGCCATCTTCACCGAGCCACGCCACAGCGCACCGTAGGCGTAGCGTGTGCTGGCCTTGACCTCGACGCGGCCGGCCTGCTTCCAGCCGTCCGACACCAATGCCGCACCCGGTTGCGCCTGTAAAGGCACCAGGCGGACGAACCAGGCTGGCGCATCCGCCACATCACCGCGGGTGCGCCGCTCGGCAACCGCCCGCCCATTCACGTCGCTGAAAACGATGCTCTCGAAATGCCCCGAATCGAACAGCGCCACGACCAGCAGCTCGGCCATCGCCGGATCCTTGCTCTGCTGCGACATCGACAGGGCCAGCGACGCAGCGTTGTCGTTGCCTTGTGCGTATAGCTGCTGCGCCAGGTAGTCCCGCGCCGTCCATACACTAACGACGAGACAGCCGGCCAATGCCAGAAGCATGGCGCTCAATACACTCAACCACAGTCTGGTCAGCAAGGACATGTGGTCCTCCCTATCTCGGATTGTTCTCTACGCAACAAGGCGCTCATGGCTCTTCTTCTCATGGTTCATACCCTTCCGCTTTCATGCGGATCAGCAAATCCTTCCAGCGCGACAGTCTATCGACGGGCGATGCCGGTTTGTCCGCCCCGGCCATCCACAATCCGTCACCATTGAAACTGAAGACTGGCGTGAGATCCGGGCGACGCCCTGCGGGCCGGATCTCGGTGATCAGGTTATCGAGAATCAGCGGCTCGGCCTCGGGCTGCGCGTAATAGCTCAGCACCATGTGCGCCTGCGTGACCGTGCTGCCCGCAGCACCAATACGCGCCCGCACGTAGGTGAGACGCATGCGCGACGCGGGCACTCCCAACTCGATCAGGCTGAAATACTTGGCAATGGCGAAGTCCTCGCAATCACCCGCACCTTTGCCGAGGGTCTCGAGCGGAGTCGCCCAGTAATCCAGCTGACTCCAGATCACCACGTCGTCCTGGAACTGGACACGCCGATTGAAGAAATCGTTCACCTGCCGCAGCTTGTCGTTGTCGGCGGCAGCCAGGGGGCGTGCCAGCATGTCGCGCCAGTCGCGCAGATTGCGTCCGCCATCTGCGCCGAAACGTTGTGTAACGAATTGCTGCATCCGTTCCACGTCGCTGGCCGTAACAGCCAATGCACCGAAAACGGAAACACTGATGACGACGCGGCAGGTGCCAGACAGCAGGAATCGACACAGCGCCAGACACCAATAACACCAATGTCGCCAGAAAACGTGAGTTACCCCACGAATCTTCGACAAATGGCGCGGGAATTGACGCTGCGAATCAACCATCTCGCTGTTGGACCGTTAAAATCAGACCGAAATTAATCGAACTGCGCGGATAATTCGTCCGCTTTCCCGAGCTTGTCGCAAGCAGCTTGGGGAATATTCTTTTAAAGCCTTGTCTGGCAATGCCGCTCTTGACAGGGACGCCCTGCAAGCACGCACAACGCTTGTTGCGCAACACATTGAGACCACGCTGGTCGACTTGGAGAAATTGCGGATGTACTCGAAATTGTATGTCGCTGTGCTGATTGCACTGGCACATGGAGTCAGCGGAGCAGCAAGTCTCAATGAAATTACCGAACGAGCCCTGGCACGCAGCCCCGATGTACGGGCGCGCCTTCACGATTTTCTTTCCTCGACACAAGACCAGGAAGCCGCACGCGGCGGCTACCTGCCAACCCTGGACTTTGAAAGCTATTACGGACGCGAGCGCATCGACGCCAACATCGGTTCCGTAGCTACGTTCAATCATCCGGGGGCCAGCCTCCAGTTACGCCAGATATTGTTCAACGGCTTTGCTACACGTAATGAAGTCCGTCGCCTTGGTCATGCCCGCACTGCGCGGTATTACGACCTGCTCGCCACGACCGACGACATCGCCCTCGAAGCAGCACGCGCTTACCTCGATGTACAACGTTATCGGCAGCTATCGCAATTAGCTCAAGACAACTGGGCCGTTCACAAGGAAATCTACGACCAGATCGAACAGCGGGTGAAGGCAGGCGTCGGCCGTCGCGTCGACCTGGAGCAGGCGGCTGGCCGCCTGGCGCTGGCGCAGGCCAACTGGCTGACCGAAACCAGCAATCTGCACGACGTCAGCGCACGCTTCGAGCGCATTGTCGGAGAAACACCACCGGCCTTGATCGATACCCCGAACGTGACAGGCAAACTCCCTCCCGAGAAGGATGTCTTGCCAGTCTCGATTCGCAACAATCCAGCCTTCCGTGCAGCGGTGTCACAAGTCCAGGCCGCTCGCGCCCAGACCGAAGTTCGTCGCGCCAGCAACTCACCGACTTTCGAAGCGCGTGGCTCGCAAACCCTGGAACGCAATCATTCCGGCATTCCCGGGCATTATTCGGACAGCATTGCACAGGTCGTAATGAGCTACAACCTGTTCCGTGGCGGCACGGATCAGGCCCGCATCAAGGCAGCGGAAGAGCTGTACAGCACCGCACTCGCGCAACGCGACAAGACTTGCCGCGACCTGCGGCAGACCGCATCGATCGCCTGGAATGATCAACGCAAATTGCGCGACCAGATTCAATACCAGGAACAGCACGCGCTTTCGACCGAGAAAGCTCGCGACGCCTATCGCCAGCAGTTCGATATCGGCCAGCGCAGCCTGCTCGACGTACTCGACACGGAGAACGAGCTCTTCGAAGCGCGCCGCTCCGTAGTCCGCGCACAATACGATCTCAAGCTGTCCGAGTTCCGTGTACTCGCAGCGGCACACCGAGTGTTGCCAGCATTGGGCCTCGCCTCTTCTGACGATGCCCCGCCGCCAGCACAAGGAGACGAAGCGCCTGATGACGGCACGGTCAATTGCGACACGACGATGCCGCGCTACGACGCACTGGACATGACAGCAGCAATGGCGGGGCGTCCCGCACCGCGGCCCCTCCCGGTCCAGACCGCCCCCGTCGCGCCACCACCCACTGCGCCGGTACCCGTGCAATGTGAATTCGCAGCCAACGACTGGGCTGCCGCCTGGTCTGCTCGTGATCTCAATAAATATCTCGGCTACTACTCCAACAACTTCCAGCCGCAAACCCGCGCAGATCAGGAAGCCTGGAAGCGCCTGCGCGCTGAACGCCTCAACAAGATCTCGATCTCCGTCAGCCTGAGCGAACTCAAGACCCAGCAACTCTCACCGGAAAGTTGCGAAGTGGCCTTCAAGCAGCAATACCGCTCGAACGACTACAACGACGACGTCAGCAAGAAGCTTGTCCTGAAGCGGGAAGGCAGCACATGGAAAATCATCCAGGAAATCGCCCCGCCCAAATCGAGCACTAACTGAAGCAGGACGCTTTAGGATCTTTGGCGCCAACCTTGGCTGGCGGAGAAGACGGCGTCGCTGCATTAAGCCTGCGTGGTTATCTCACCGGAACACATCGGGCCTTGCGGGAGCAAGAGGATAGAAGCGACGCATGCGCTGCGATCTGGCGGCGCCACTGACGACAGCCTCGCACTTACCCTCTTCGCAGCATCACAGCCGCTGGCGCCCTGCTCGTGCAGGAAGCTGGAGGTCTGGTGAGCGACTTCGGAGGCGAGGGGGCGTACCTCAAGACGGGCAACCTGGTGGCGGGCTC
>NZ_JAYXHS010000007.1:0-5799 GCF_036017035.1 Uliginosibacterium silvisoli
GCTGGACGCGGGTTTGCGGCGAATGAGGTGGTGTTGTTGAAGTCGAGTGATTCGCAAAAATAGTTTTGCAAATTGCTTGACTAGCAAAAAAGGGTGTGTAGAATGCGCCCCTCTCGCAGCGAAACGAACACGGTTCGAAACGCAGCGAGGCAGTAAAGCAAGTGCAGTACGTTCTTTAAAAAGCAGACAACCGATAGGTGTGGGTGCTTGATCTGGCGGAGTCGTCTCACGTAAGTGAGGCGGCGCAGCTAAAAAGATGAAGCGCCAACACGAAGTAATAGTCAGCTATCGCAAGATGGCTGTGAATTGAGTTTTGGCCAGTTTTACAAGTATTTGTCAGTATTGAACTTAAGAGTTTGATCCTGGCTCAGATTGAACGCTGGCGGCATGCCTTACACATGCAAGTCGAACGGATTGAGGGGCTTGCTCCTCAGTTAGTGGCGAACGGGTGAGTAATGCATCGGAACGTGCCTAGTTGTGGGGGATAACTACTCGAAAGAGTAGCTAATACCGCATACGTCCTGAGGGAGAAAGCGGGGGATCGCAAGACCTCGCGCAATTAGAGCGGCCGATGTCAGATTAGCTAGTTGGTAGGGTAAAAGCCTACCAAGGCGACGATCTGTAGCTGGTCTGAGAGGACGACCAGCCACACTGGGACTGAGACACGGCCCAGACTCCTACGGGAGGCAGCAGTGGGGAATTTTGGACAATGGGCGAAAGCCTGATCCAGCCATGCCGCGTGAGTGAAGAAGGCCTTCGGGTTGTAAAGCTCTTTCGGACAGAAAGAAATCGCACGTGTTAATAGCATGTGTGGATGACGGTACTGTAAGAAGAAGCACCGGCTAACTACGTGCCAGCAGCCGCGGTAATACGTAGGGTGCGAGCGTTAATCGGAATTACTGGGCGTAAAGGGTGCGCAGGCGGTTATATAAGACAGATGTGAAATCCCCGGGCTCAACCTGGGAACTGCGTTTGTGACTGTATGACTAGAGTACGGTAGAGAGGGGTGGAATTCCTGGTGTAGCAGTGAAATGCGTAGATATCAGGAGGAACATCGATGGCGAAGGCAGCCCCTTGGACCTGTACTGACGCTCATGCACGAAAGCGTGGGGAGCAAACAGGATTAGATACCCTGGTAGTCCACGCCCTAAACGATGATCACTAGTTGTTCGGAAAGGTGACTTTCTGAGTAACGTAGCTAACGCGTGAAGTGATCCGCCTGGGGAGTACGGTCGCAAGATTAAAACTCAAAGGAATTGACGGGGACCCGCACAAGCGGTGGATGATGTGGATTAATTCGATGCAACGCGAAAAACCTTACCTACCCTTGACATGCCTGGAAGATCGCAGAGATGTGATTGTGCCTTCGGGAACCAGGACACAGGTGCTGCATGGCTGTCGTCAGCTCGTGTCGTGAGATGTTGGGTTAAGTCCCGCAACGAGCGCAACCCTTGTCTCTAGTTGCTACGCAAGGGCACTCTAGAGAGACTGCCGGTGACAAACCGGAGGAAGGTGGGGATGACGTCAAGTCCTCATGGCCCTTATGGGTAGGGCTTCACACGTCATACAATGGTCGGTACAGAGGGTTGCCAACCCGCGAGGGGGAGCTAATCCCAGAAAGCCGATCGTAGTCCGGATTGGAGTCTGCAACTCGACTCCATGAAGTCGGAATCGCTAGTAATCGCGGATCAGCTTGCCGCGGTGAATACGTTCCCGGGTCTTGTACACACCGCCCGTCACACCATGGGAGTGGGTTTTACCAGAAGCAGCTAGCCTAACCGTAAGGAGGGCGGCTACCACGGTAGGGTTCATGACTGGGGTGAAGTCGTAACAAGGTAGCCGTATCGGAAGGTGCGGCTGGATCACCTCCTTTCTAGAGCGAAATGCCGGATTTAGCATCCACAACCTATCGGTTGTTTCAAAGAAGTGAGGGGAAAGCGTGAGGAGTGAGGCGTAGCGCAAGTTTGACTAAACGTTGAATGATGGCTGCGAGCTCCAAATTCTTCCCGACGCTGACCCTGATAACAATCAGGGGTCAGTAGCTCAGTCGGTTAGAGCACCGTCTTGATAAGGCGGGGGTCGTAGGTTCGATTCCTACCTGACCCACCAGAAAAGTTGGGGGATTAGCTCAGCTGGGAGAGCACCTGCTTTGCAAGCAGGGGGTCGTCGGTTCGATCCCGTCATCCTCCACCACTCACCTGGGTTATTACTCTGGATCACTTCTGAAACAACACATACCTAAGAGTAGCCATTTGTAATGCGCTGAGTCTTCAGTGCATTACAAATGACTCCTTGTGAGTTCATCGGTTGTACGCTCTTTAACAAAGTGGAAGGCAAATTAATTACAAATATGCCGCGAAATAGCTCCAGTGCGAAAGTGCTCGAGTGAAAGCGAGGCATGGGTTGTGATTGCATCGAATCTGTTCAGTGATGAACGGATTCACAAACAATGTTGTACGAGTTCGCCTATGGCGTCCTCTCTGCCAAGAGAGGGCTCAACGTTATAGGATCAAGCGACTAAGTGCACATGGTGGATGCCTTGGCGATTACAGGCGATGAAGGACGTGCAAGCCTGCGAAAAGCTGCGGGGAGCTGGCAATGAAGCTTTGATCCGCAGATGTCCGAATGGGGAAACCCACTCAGCAATGAGTATCCCTGACTGAATACATAGGTCAGCGGAAGCGAACCCGGAGAACTGAAACATCTAAGTACCCGGAGGAAAAGAAATCAACCGAGATTCCCATAGTAGTGGCGAGCGAATTGGGAAGAGCCTGTACGTGATAATTCAGTTGTTAATAGAACGCTCTGGAAAGTGCGGCCATAGTGGGTGATAGCCCCGTATATGAAAACAGCTGGATGGTACTGAGCGTACGACAAGTAGGGCGGGGCACGAGAAACCCTGTCTGAATATGGGGGGACCATCCTCCAAGGCTAAATACTCGTAATCGACCGATAGTGAACCAGTACCGTGAGGGAAAGGCGAAAAGAACCCCGGGAGGGGAGTGAAATAGATCCTGAAACCGTGTGCATACAAACAGTGGGAGCCTCGTAAGGGGTGACTGCGTACCTTTTGTATAATGGGTCAGCGACTTACGTTCAGTAGCGAGCTTAACCGGATAGGGGAGGCGTAGCGAAAGCGAGTCTGATAAGGGCGTCAGAGTTGCTGGGCGTAGACCCGAAACCAAGTGATCTATCCATGGCCAGGATGAAGGTGCGGTAACACGTACTGGAGGTCCGAACCCACAAATGTTGAAAAATTTGGGGATGAGCTGTGGATAGGGGTGAAAGGCTAAACAAACTTGGAGATAGCTGGTTCTCCCCGAAAACTATTTAGGTAGTGCGTCGTACGGACACTTGCGGGGGTAGAGCACTGTAATCGTTGGAGGGGTCATTGCGATCTACTTCGCGATAGCAAACTCCGAATACCGCAAAGTGATATACGGCAGACAGACGGTGGGTGCTAACGTCCATCGTCAAGAGGGAAACAACCCAGACCGCCAGCTAAGGTCCCAAATGCATGGCTAAGTGGAAAACGAAGTGGGAAGGCATAGACAGCTAGGAGGTTGGCTTAGAAGCAGCCACCCTTTAAAGAAAGCGTAATAGCTCACTAGTCGAGTCGTCCTGCGCGGAAGATGTAACGGGGCTCAAGCCATGAACCGAAGCTGCGGATGCATATTTATATGCGTGGTAGGGGAGCGTTCTGTAAGCCTGCGAAGGTGTCTCGAGAGGGATGCTGGAGGTATCAGAAGTGCGAATGCTGACATGAGTAGCGATAAAGGGTGTGAAAAGCACCCTCGCCGAAAGCCCAAGGTTTCCTACGCAACGTTCATCGGCGTAGGGTGAGTCGGCCCCTAAGGCGAGGCAGAAATGCGTAGTCGATGGGAAACAGGTGAATATTCCTGTACCGGTTATTACTGCGATGGGGGGACGGAGAAGGTTAGGCCAGCCAGGCGTTGGATGTCCTGGTTCAAGCGTGTAGTCGTGGTCTCTAGGCAAATCCGGAGATCTTAGATGAGGCGTGATAACGAGCGCACTTGTGCGCGAAGTGGTTGATACCCTGCTTCCAGGAAAAGCCTCTAAGCTTCAGGTAATAACTGACCGTACCGCAAACCGACACAGGTGGGCAGGTTGAAAATACCAAGGCGCTTGAGAGAACTCAGGAGAAGGAACTCGGCAAATTGATACCGTAACTTCGGGAGAAGGTATGCCCCGGTAGCTTGTAGTCGTACAGACGAAGGGCGATGGGGCCGCAGAGAATCGGTGGCTGCGACTGTTTAATAAAAACACAGCACTCTGCAAACACGAAAGTGGACGTATAGGGTGTGACGCCTGCCCGGTGCCGGAAGGTTAATTGATGGGGTGCAAGCTCTTGATCGAAGCCCCGGTAAACGGCGGCCGTAACTATAACGGTCCTAAGGTAGCGAAATTCCTTGTCGGGTAAGTTCCGACCTGCACGAATGGCGTAACGATGGCCACACTGTCTCCTCCTGAGACTCAGCGAAGTTGAAATGTTTGTGAAGATGCAATCTCCCCGCGGCTAGACGGAAAGACCCCATGAACCTTTACTGTAGCTTTACATTGGACTTTGACGGGACTTGTGTAGGATAGGTGGGAGGCTTTGAAGCCGGGACGCTAGTTCCGGTGGAGCCATCCTTGAAATACCACCCTGGTGTCGTTGAGGTTCTAACCTTGATCCGTGAATCCGGATCGGGGACCGTGTATGGTGGGCAGTTTGACTGGGGCGGTCTCCTCCCAAAGAGTAACGGAGGAGTACGAAGGTCTTCTAGGTACGGTCGGACATCGTACTGATAGTGCAATGGCAAAAGAAGGCTTGACTGCGAGACCCACAAGTCGAGCAGGTGCGAAAGCAGGTCATAGTGATCCGGTGGTTCTGTATGGAAGGGCCATCGCTCAACGGATAAAAGGTACTCTGGGGATAACAGGCTGATTCCGCCCAAGAGTTCACATCGACGGCGGAGTTTGGCACCTCGATGTCGGCTCATCACATCCTGGGGCTGTAGCCGGTCCCAAGGGTATGGCTGTTCGCCATTTAAAGTGGTACGTGAGCTGGGTTTAAAACGTCGTGAGACAGTTTGGTCCCTATCTGCCGTGGGCGTTGGAAGTTTGAGGGGACCTGCTCCTAGTACGAGAGGACCGGAGTGGACAGATCTCTGGTGTACCGGTTGTCACGCCAGTGGCATCGCCGGGTAGCTAAATCTGGAAGAGATAACCGCTGAAAGCATCTAAGCGGGAAACTCGCCTCAAGATAAGACTTCCCTGGGGATTCGATCCCCCTGAAGGGTCGTTCAAGACCAGGACGTTGATAGGTCAGGTGTGGAAGCGCAGTAATGCGTTAAGCTAACTGATACTAATTGCCCGTGAGGCTTGATCCTATAACATTGAGTGTGCGAAACAACGACGCACCTCCAAAGCGAACGCAGTGCAACATGCAGTGTTTGTATGTGCGATCACAACCTTTGATTTGCCTTCCTTCTTTGGTCTTTCGATACTCAGTGCAACGAGTGCCGCGAGATAGACAAGTTACAGTCTGACGACCATAGTGCTTCGGTCCCACCCCTTCCCATCCCGAACAGGACCGTGAAACGAAGTCACGCCGATGATAGTGCGGATTGCCCGCGTGAAAGTAGGTCATCGTCAGACTACCCATTCAGATGCCCGACCAGATACCTGGTCGGGCATTTGTCTTTGGGGCAGCGGGAAATGCATGAGCCGATCACGGCTTCACCGATGGCGAACATGCAAAACAAAACGCCCGGCCAATCACTTGGCCGGGCGTTT
>NZ_JAYXHS010000008.1:0-3491 GCF_036017035.1 Uliginosibacterium silvisoli
TGACCGAGGCTCACCGTGAAGTTGCCCGTGGCGGCGCCTTCGATGACAGACGATGGGCCGGTGATGCTCACCAGCACTGTGTCAGGCGTAGCTTCATCGCTGATCGTCGTCGTGACCGAGTTCGATGCAGGGTTGGCGGCAATCGCCTCGAAGCCGCCACCGCTGATCGAGCCAAGCGACACGATGATGGTCTCGCCGGAATCTGCGCGTGCATCGTCGATGGTGGGGATCGTGAAGGTCGCGCTCGTCGCGCCGGCAGGCACGGTGACGCTGATGACACCGGTGTAATCGCTGCCGTTGGTGGCGGTGCCAGTGTAGGTCAGGTTCACCGTGACAGGCGTGACGGCAGCTTGACCGAGGCTGACGGTGTAATTGCTTGTCGCATTGCCTTCGATGACGCTTGCCGGGCCGGCGATGCTGACCAGCACTGTATCTGGCGTGGCTTCGTCATTGATCGTTGTCGTGACGCTGCTGCTCGACGGATTTGCCGCGATGGCTTCGAAGCCGCCGCCACTGATGCTGCCCAGGCTGACGATGATGGTTTCGCCGGAGTCGGCGAAGGCGTCATCGAGCGTTGCGAGGTTGAACGTCGTGCTCGTCGCGCCGGCAGGAATCGTCACGCTTATGACGCTGGTGTAGTCCGTGCCATTGGCAGCTGTGCCGGTGTAGGTCAGGTTCACCGTCACGGGGGTGACGGCGGCCTGTGCCAGCGACACGGTGTAGTTGCCGGTGTTGTTGCCCTCGGTCACGCTTGCCGGGCCGGCGATGCTCACCAGCACCGTGTCCGGCGTGGCTTCATCACTGATCGTCGTCGTGACGCTGTTGTTCGTCGGGTGAGCAGTGATGGCTTCGAAACCGCCGCCGGAAATCGAACCGAGCGAGACGACGATGGTTTCGCCCGAGTCGGCGAATGCGTCATCGATGGTCGCGAGGTTGAAGGTCGCACTCGTCGCGCCCGCGGGCACCGTGACGCTGACGACACCGGTGTAGTCCGTGCCGTTGGCGGCCGTGCCCGTGTAGGTGAGATTCACCGTGACAGGTGTGACGGCCGCCTGACCCAGCGAGATGGTGTAGTTGCCGGTGGTGTTGCCTTCGGTGACGGTCGCCGGGCCGGCAATGCTCACCAGCACTGTGTCTGGTGTCGCTTCGTCACTGATCGTGGTGGTGACGCTGCTGCTCGACGGGTTGGCAGCGATGGCTTCGAAGCCGCCGCCGCTGATCGAGCCCAGGGAGACAACGATGGTCTCGCCCGAATCGGCGAGCGCGTCGTCGAGGGTGGCGATGTTGAAGGTCGCGTTCGTGGCGCCGGCCGGGATGGTGACGCTCACCACACCGGTGTAGTCCGTGCCATTCGTGGCGGTACCGGTGTAGGTCAGGTTCACCGTGACTGGCGTGACGGCGGCCTGACCCAGCGAGACGGTGAAGTTGCCGGTCGTGTTGCCTTCCGTGACGGTGGCCGGGCCGGCGATGCTCACCAGCACCGTATCCGGCGTGGCTTCGTCGGAGATGGTCGTGGTGACGCTATTGCTCGACGGATTCGCTGCGATGGCCTCGAAGCCGCCGCCCGTGATCGAGCCGAGCGAGACGATGATGGTCTCGCCCGAATCGGCGAAGGCATCGTCGAGCGTCGCCAGGTTGAACGTCGCCGTCGTTGCGCCGGCAGGTACCGTCACGCTGATGACGCCCGTGTAATCCGTACCGTTGGTTGCGGTGCCGGTGTAGGTGAGGTTCACCGTGACAGGTGTGAAGGCCGCCTGGCCGAGCGTGATGGTGTAGTTGCCCGTCGTGTTGCCTTCGGTGACGGTCGCAGGGCCGGTGATGCCGACCAGCACCGTGTCCGGTATGGCTTCGTCATTGATGGTTGTCGTGACGCTGTTGCCGGAGGGGTTCGCTGCAATCGCTTCGAAGCCGCCACCGCTGATCGAACCCAGCGAGACGATGATGGTTTCGCCCGAATCGGCGCGTGCATCGTCGATGGTTGGAATCGTGAAGGTCGCACTGGTCGCGCCTGCAGGCACCGTGACACTGACGACACCGGTGTAGTCGCTGCCATTCGTCGCTGTGCCGGTGTAGGTGAGGTTCACCGTGACTGGCGTGACGGCGGCCTGGCCCAGGCTGACGGTGTAGTTGGTCGTGGCGTTGCCTTCGACGACCGTGGCCGGGCCGGCGATGCTCACCAGCACCGTGTCTGGCGTCGCTTCGTCGGAGATCGTCGTCGTGACCGAGTTGGCCGCGGGGTTCGCTGCGATGGCTTCGAAACCGCCGCCCGTGATCGAGCCCAGCGAGACGATGATGGTCTCGCCGGAATCGGCCAGCGCATCGTCGAGGGTTGCGAGATTGAAGGTTGCGTTCGTGGCGCCTGCCGGGACGGTGACGCTCACCACGCCGGTGTAGTCCGTACCGTTGCTGGCCGTACCGGTGTAGGTCAGGTTGACCGTCACTGCCGTCGCAGCGGCCTGGCCGAGCGAGACGGTGTAGTTGCCCGTGGCGTTGCCTTCGGTCACGGTCGCCGGGCCCGTGATGGAGACCAGCACCGTGTCTGGCGTCGCTTCGTCACTGATCGTCGTCGTGACCGAATTCGCTGCCGGGTTTGCTGCGATGGCTTCGAAACCGCCGCCCGTGATCGAGCCGAGCGAGACGATGATGGTTTCGCCGGAGTCGGCGAGTGCGTCATCGATGGTCGCTAGGTTGAAGGTCGCGCTGTTCGCACCGGCCGGGATGGTGATGCTCACCACGCCGGTGTAGTCCGTACCATTCGTGGCCGTGCCGGTGTAGGTGAGGTTCACCGTAACGGGTGTGGCAGCGGCCTGGCCGAGCGAGACGGTGAAGTTGCCGGTCGCCGCGCCTTCGATGACCGACGAAGGACCGGTGATGCTCACCAGCACCGTGTCTGGCGTGGCTTCGTCGGAGATGGTTGTCGTCACGCTATTGCCGGACGGATTCGCCGCGATGGCTTCGAAGCCACCACCCGTGATCGAACCGAGCGAGACGATGATGGTCTCGCCGGAATCAGCCAGTGCATCGTCGATCGTCGCGAGGTTGAAGGTCGCATTCGTGGCGCCGGCCGGGATGGTGACACTCACCACGCCGGTGTAGTCGGAGCCATTCGTTGCCGTGCCGGTGTAGGTGAGGTTCACCGTGACAGGCGTTGCCGCGGCCTGCCCGAGGCTCACCGTGTAGTTGGTGGTCGTTGCCCCTTCAGTCACGGAAGCCGGGCCGGCGATGCTCACCAGCACCGTGTCCGGCGTGGCTTCATCGCTGATCGTCGTGGTGACGCTATTGCTCGAAGGATTTGCCGCGATGGCTTCGAAGCCGCCACCACTGATGCTGCCCAGGCTTACGATGATGGTTTCGCCAGAATCGGCCAACGCATCATCGATCGTCGCGAGATTGAAGGTTGCATTCGTCGCGCCGGCCGGGATGGTGACACTCACCACACCGGTGTAATCCGTGCCGTTCGACGCAGTGCCCGTGTAAGTCAGATTCACGGT
>NZ_JAYXHS010000009.1:0-524 GCF_036017035.1 Uliginosibacterium silvisoli
GTGCTGGTGAGCATCACCGGCCCATCGTCTGTCATCGAAGGCGCCGCCACGGGCAACTTCACGGTGAGCCTCGGTCAAGCGGCCTACACCGCCGTGACAGTCAACCTGACCTACACCGGTACTGCGAGCAACGGTACGGACTACACCGGCGTAGTGAGCGTCACGATCCCGGCAGGTGCAAGCAGCGCGACTTTCAGCCTCGCAACCATCGACGATGCGCTGGCCGACTCCGGTGAAACCATCATCGTGTCGCTCGGCTCGATCACGGGCGGTGGCTTCGAAGCGATTGCTGCCAACCCTGCATCGAACTCCGTCACGACCACCATCTCCGACGAAGCTACTCCCGACACGGTGCTGGTCAGCATCACCGGCCCGGCAACGGTTGTCGAAGGTGTGGCAACGGGCAACTACACGGTCTCGCTGGGCCAGGCTGCAGTCACGCCGGTTACCGTGAATCTGACTTACACGGGCACTGCGTCGAACGGCACGGATTACACCGGTGTGGTGAGTGTCACCATCCCGGC